>CAYNRU010000018.1:0-161533 GCA_964399635.1 uncultured Bordetella sp. | reverse complement strand
CACCGTCGACGAGAAGGCCCACTCGGCGATGCTCACCGAGGCCGGCATCGAGAAGGTCGAGAAGGCCCTCGGCGTCCAGAACCTCTACGCGGCCGAGAACATCCTCGCCGCTGCCGGGCTGCTGCCGCACGGCTCCAGCCTGTACGACGCGCACAACATCTCGCTGATGCACCACCTGTACGCGGCGCTGCGCGCGCACTCGCTGTTCCACCGCGACCAGCACTACGTGGTGCAGAACGGCGAGGTCATCATCGTCGACGAGTTCACCGGCCGGCTGATGCCCGGGCGACGCTGGTCCGACGGCCTGCATCAGGCGGTCGAGGCCAAGGAAGGCGTCGCGATCCAGTCCGAGAACCAGACGCTCGCCTCGATCACCTTCCAGAACTACTTCCGCATGTACGGCAAGCTGTCCGGCATGACGGGTACGGCCGACACCGAGGCCTACGAGTTCCAGGAGATCTACAGCCTCGAGACAGTGCTGGTGCCGACGCACCGTCCGATGATCCGCCAGGATCGCCAGGACCAGGTGTTCCGCACGGCGCGCGAGAAGTACGACGCGATCATCAACGACATCCAGGGCTGCCACACGCGCGGCCAGCCGGTGCTGGTGGGCACGACCTCCATCGAGAACTCCGAGCTGCTGTCGGAGCTCCTCAAGAAGAAGAGCCTGCCGCACAACGTCCTCAACGCCAAGCAGCACGCGCAGGAGGCGCAGATCGTCGCCGAGGCGGGCCGCCCGGGCACGATCACCATCGCCACCAATATGGCGGGCCGCGGCACCGACATCGTGCTCGGGGGCAACGCGTCCAAGCAGGTCGACCAACTGCTCCTGCGCGAGGACCTCTCCGAAGACCAGAAACAGGTGCAGGCGGCCGGGCTGCGTACCGAGTGGCAGGCGCTGCACGACCGCGTGGTCGCCGCGGGCGGGCTGCACATCATCGGTACCGAGCGCCACGAGTCGCGCCGCATCGACAACCAGCTGCGCGGGCGCTCCGGTCGCCAGGGCGACCCGGGCTCGTCGCGCTTCTACCTGTCGATGGACGACCCGCTGCTCAAGATCTTCGCGGGCGACCGGCTCAAGGCGATCATGGATCGCCTGAAGCTGCCCGACGGCGAGGCGATCGAGGCGGGCATGGTGACCCGCTCCATCGAAAGCGCGCAGCGCAAGGTCGAGGCCCGCAACTTCGACATCCGCAAGCAGCTGCTCGAGTATGACGACGTCGCCAACGACCAGCGCAAGGTGATCTACCAGCAGCGCAACGAGCTGCTCGAGACCACCGACACCACCGACCTCATCGCGGGCCTGCGCCAGGGCGTGTTCGAGGAAGTTTTCCGCCAGTACGTGCCCCCCGAGAGCGTCGAGGAGCAGTGGGACATCCCTGGCCTCCACAAGGTGCTGCAGGACGACTGGCAGCTCGACGTGCCGCTGGCCGAGATGCTCGCGGGCGAGGGCGCCCACACCGACGAGGACCTGCTCGCCGCGGTGATCAAGGCGGCCGACGCGCGCTACGCCGAGAAGGTCGACGCGGTCGGTGCGTCGGGCTTCCAGGGATTCGAGCGCTCGATCATGCTGCAGTCCATCGACCAGCACTGGCGCGAGCACCTGTCGGCGCTCGATCACCTGCGCCAGGGCATCCACCTGCGCGGCTACGCGCAGAAGAACCCCAAGCAGGAGTACAAGCGCGAGGCGTTCGAGCTGTTCGAGGCCATGCTGCAGACGATCCGCAACGAGGTCGTCCGGATCCTGATCAATGTGCGGATCCAGAGCGCCGAGGAGGCGCAGCAGGTCGAGGAGCAGGTGGAGCGGCAGGCCGAACAGTCGTTCGAGAACGCCGCCTACACGCACTCCGAGTTCAATGCCTCGCCCGATGCAGATCCCGAGGCGGTGGCGCTCGCGGTGCAGGTGGCGCCCGGCGGCGAGCCCGACGACGGCCGCGACCAGACCTTCCGCCGCTTCGGCAACAAGATCGGCCGCAACGACCCGTGCCCCTGCGGCTCCGGCAAGAAATACAAGCAGTGTCACGGCCGCCTGGGCTGAGGCCCGCGGCCTCCACCTCGACCCGGTCCCGCCCCCGGTCCGCGCGGCCCGCCTCGAGCGGGCGGGGCGGGCGCAGGCTCGGGGGTCCGTGTCGGCCCACGCCTTCGGTGCGACGCCCGGCCCGCTGAGCAGCGCGATCACCGCCTCGACGGTCGTCCGGTCGACGCGCGCCGCGGCGAGCGTCGCGGCCGACCGGCGCCCCGCCCGCGGCCCGGTCTTGCGGCCTGCTGCGGCAGCGGCGCCGGGCAGTACAATCCCGGCTCCCAGCGCCCCACCGCCCGCGAGACAGCGATGCCCGTCAACCTCGTCGCACCCGTCCCCGCCTCACTGAACCCGGTCGCCGGTTTGGAGCTCGGCATCGCCCGCGCCGGGATCCGCAAGCCGGGTCGTCGCGACCTGCTGGTCCTGCGGCTCGCGCCCGGCGCCACGGTGGCCGGCGTGTTCACCACCAACCGCTTCTGCGCCGCGCCGGTGCAGGTATGCCGCGAGCACCTGGCCGAAGGCGCGGGCGTGCGCGCGATGGTGGTCAACACCGGCAACGCCAACGCGGGCACCGGCGAGTCCGGCCTGGCGGCGGCCCGTGAGACCTGTGCGGCGCTGGCCCGCAGTCTGGGCTGCGCGTCGTCCCAGGTGCTGCCCTTCTCGACCGGCGTGATCCTCGAGCCGCTGCCCCTCGATCGCGTTGTCGCCGGCCTGCCGCAGGCGGTGGCCGACCTGCGCGCCGACAACTGGGCGGCGGCCGCCGAGGCGATCATGACGACCGACACGCTGCCCAAGGCCGTGTCGCGCCGGATCGTCGTCGACGGTCAGGCGGTCACCGTCACCGGCATCGCCAAGGGCGCTGGCATGATCCGGCCCAACATGGCGACGATGCTGGGCTTCGTCGCGACCGACGCCGCCGTGCCGCAGGCACTGCTCGCCCGCTGGGTGCGCGAGGCCGCCGACGCGAGCTTCAACCGCATCACCATCGACGGCGACACCTCGACCAATGACTCCTTCGTGCTGGTGGCCACTGGCGCGGGCGGGCTCGCGGTCCGCGACGCCGCGTCCGCGGCGGCAGCTGCGGTGAAGGCCGCGATCGTCGAGGTCGCGCGCACGCTCGCGCAGGCGATCGTGCGCGACGGCGAGGGCGCGACCAAGTTCATCAGCGTGGTCGTCGAGGGCGCCGGCACCGCCGACGAGGCTTCGGCCGTCGCCTACGCGATCGCGCACTCGCCGCTGGTCAAGACCGCGTTCTTCGCGTCGGACCCCAACCTCGGGCGGATCCTGTGCGCGGTCGGCTACGCCGGCATCCTCGACCTCGACCCGACCCTGATCGACCTCTACCTGGACGACGTGCACGTCGCCACCCGCGGCGGGCGCCACCCGGCCTACCGCGAGGAGGACGGCCAGCGCGTGATGAAGCAGTCCGAGATCACCGTGCGCGTGCTGCTGAACCGCGGCACGGCCGCCACCACCGTCTGGACCTGCGACCTCTCCCACGACTACGTGTCGATCAACGCCGACTACCGTTCCTGACCCCGCCCCGATGCGCTTCGACATCACGCAGTTCTTCCGCCTCGCCGACCGCGCCGAGGCGCTGCTCGCCCGCCTGGAGGGCCTGATGCCCACCACGGCGCGCCCCGACTTCGACGCGTCGGTGGCATTCCGCTGGCGCCGTCGCTCGACCGGGATGGGTTGGCAGTCGTGGCTGCAGCCCGTGCGGCACCGCTCGTCCATCGGTCTGGACGACCTGCAGAACATCGACGAGCCCAAGCGCCTCATCGAGCAGAACACCCGCCAGTTCGTAGCGGGCCTGCCGGCCAACAACGTGCTGCTCACCGGGTCGCGCGGCACCGGCAAGTCCTCGCTGATCAAGGCCTGCCTCAACGCCCATGCGGCCGAGGGCCTGCGGCTGATCGAGGTGGACAAGGTCGACCTGGTCGACCTGCCCGATATCGTCGACCTCGTCGCCGACCGCCCCGAGAAGTTCATCGTCTTCTGCGACGACCTGTCGTTCGAGGAGGGCGAGCCGGGGTACAAGGCGCTGAAGGTCGCGCTCGACGGCTCGGTTGCCGCGGCCTCGGACAACGTGCTGATCTACGCGACCAGCAACCGCCGGCACCTGATGCCGGAGAAGATGAGCGAGAACCTCGCCGCCAAGCATACCGAAGACGGCGAGATCCATCCGGGCGAGACCTCCGAGGAGAAGATCTCGCTGTCGGAGCGCTTCGGCCTCTGGGTCAACTTCTATCCGTTCCGCCAGGACGACTACCTCGTGGTGGTGGCCCACTGGCTGCGTCACTTCGGCTGCGGCGACGCCGAGGTCGAGGCCGCCCGCGGCGATGCGCTGCGCTGGGCGCTCGAGCGCGGCTCGCGCTCCGGTCGGGTCGCGTGGCAGTTTGCGCGCGACTGGGCCGGCACCCATGCGATGCGGCGCCCGACCGCGGTCGCGCGTCCTGCCAGGGCGGCACGCACGGCGGCGCAGGCGCCCGCGGCCAAACGCGCAGCCAAGCGTGCCGCCAAGACCGCCCCTAAGCCTGCCCCTAAGCCCACCCCTAAGCCCGCAGCCAAACCGGCAGCCAAACCCGCAGCCAAGCCCGCAGCCACGCCCGCCGTGGCAGGCCGCCGCGTCGCGCGCTGAGCCTGCGGTGAGCGGGTCGGGGCAGCCGGTCGTCGACGTCGCGGTGGGCGTCGTCCTGCGCCACGACGCCGCCGTGCTGATCGGCCAGCGCGTCGCGGGTAAGCCCTACGCGGGCTGGTGGGAGTTCCCGGGCGGCAAGCTCGAGGCCGGCGAATCGGTCGCGCAGGCGCTCGCCCGCGAGTTGTACGAGGAGCTGGGCCTCGAGGACGTCGCGTCCACGCCCTGGGTCGTGCGCGGCCACGTGTATCCGCACGCGACTGTCCGCCTGTTCTTTCGCCGCGTGCGCCACTGGCGCGGCGAGCCCCAGTCGCGCGAGGGTCAGGCACTCGCCTGGCGCCCGACCGCCGAGGTCGGCGTGGCGCCGCTGCTGCCGGCCGCGATCGCCCCGATCGGCTGGCTGCAGCTGCCGCCGCGCTACCGCATCTCCTGTGCTGGCGAGATCGGCGTCGAGGCCTTCGAGCGCGCGCTGCGCCGCGAGCTCGACGCGATCGTCGCGGCCGGTCCCTCGCGCGAGGCCCTGCTGCTGCAGCTGCGCGAGCCGCTGCTTCCCGCGGCCGAGCTCGAGCGGCTGTTCGGCCGGCTCCGGGTCCTGCGCGAGGCGCTGCCGCTGCGCATCGTGGTCAGCAGCCGGCACGCGCCGTCCTTCGGCCGGGCGGTCGACGGCGTGCACCTCACCGCGCGCGACCTCGCGGCCGCGCGCGAGCGGCCGCGCGGCCGCTGGGTGGGCGCGTCGTGCCACGACGCCGCCGAGCTCGCCGCGGCGGGAGCGCTCGGCTGCGACTTCGCGGTGTTCGGGCCGGTGCGGGCCACGGCGAGCCATCCGGGTGCCCCCGTGATGGGCTGGGACGGGCTGTCCGCCCGGATCGCGATGACGCCGATCCCCGTGTATGCGCTGGGCGGCATGTCTGCCGACGACCTGCCGGCGGCCGAGGCGGCCGGCGCCCACGGCGTGGCGATGATGCGGGCCGCCTGGCGCTGAGGCGCCTGCACGCCCCGCGGGCTCAGCTTTCCTTGCGGGGAGGCGGTAGCTCGTCGGGCAGCGGCGCGTCGGGGTCGGGCGCATCGCCCGGGATCGCGTAGCCGCCGCTCGCCCAGACGCCCAGGTCGATCATCTTGCAGCGCTCGGAGCAGAACGGCCGCCAGGGGTTGTCCGGCGTGTAGGCGACCTTTCGCTTGCAGGTGGGGCAGTCGACGTACGCGGTCATTGGCGGTGCTGCGCGGCGGGAGGCGCCTTGCGGGGGACTACAGGTTGCAGAGGCTCAGCTCGAACTCGACGTTGCCCTCGAAGGGCTTGGGACGGAGGTCGCCGCCCTGCGAGGTGAACCGGATCCAGAGCATGTACTTGTTGGCCGAGATCTCGGGGATCGCGCCGCTCTCCGGCTCGACGCGGATCTGGAGCATCTGGTAGACCTTGCCGCCGAGCGTCTGCTGGAAGCTGCCCTGGTGGGTAGAGACCACCGTCCGCTGCGCCGACTCGCGCAGCAGCTGCAGCACGATCACAAGGCTGTCGCGCAGCGCGCGAAAGGGCGCGGCCCAGCCGGCGATGTCGCGCAGCCGGGACTCGGCGGGGCGGTTGAGCCAGGCGTGGTACGAGGGCAGGTCGAACTCGCAGGTGCCGCCGGCGATGATGGCTCGGCTGCGGATGCTCATCAGCCACTCGTTGTCGCGCAGGTGCTGGCCCGTCTTGCCGGTGGCGCTGGCGAGCAGCTGAGACGCGTGGTCGATGTCGGACAGCACACGCTCGAGCGCCTCCGAGGACACGTTGGGGTTGTCGCGGAACACGAGCAGCGTCTGGCGCTGCCGCTCGAGCTCCTGAAGCAGGTCCGACTTGAGGTCCGCGCGCGACGCCACCTCGAGGATCTCGAACAGCGTCGTCAGCGCCACATGGTGCTCGAGCGGGCCGGCCTGGTCTGCGAAGTGATCGAACCGGGTGAACAGGTCTTCCAGCCTCAGCAGCGTGCGGATCCGTTCGTTGAGCGGGTATTCGTATAGGATCAACGCGGGGACAGTCCTGGGCGGTTCCGGGGTCACAACCGATCCATTTTGTCTGATTCGCCGGACCTTGACAAACCGGCATAGGCTGCGTGGAGCCGGTCGAGCTGCGCGGCAAGCGCGGACGGCGCGCCGCCGTTGTCCACGACGTCGTCCGCGGCCGCCAGGCGCTGCGCGCGCGTGGCCTGCGCGGCCAGGATCGCCTCGGCCTGCTCGCGAGCCAGGCCGCTGCGCCGCACGACCCGCTCGATCTGGGTCTCGGGCGGGCAGTCGACCACCAGCACCCGGTCGTAGCGGCCTTCCCAATGGCCAGACTCCACCAGCAGCGGCACCGCCACCAGCACGTAGGGCGCACCCGCGCGCAGCGCCTCGTCGATGCCCGCCTGCGTGAGGGTCCGGATCATCGGGTGCAGGATGGCCTCGAGCCGCTTGCGCGCCGCTGGGTCGGAGAAGGCGAGGGCGCGCATCGCGGCGCGGTCCATGCTGCCGTCGGCGGCGACCACGCCGTCGCCGAAGGCCGCGCGGATCGGCTCGATCGCGGCGCCGCCGGGGGCGGTCAGCGCGTGGGCGATGCGGTCGGTATCCACCAGCGCCGCGCCGCGCGCGACCAGCAGGTCGGCCACCGTGGACTTGCCGCTGCCGATGCCGCCGGTGAGGCCGATCACCGGCGCACGCCGCGCCTGCACACCCATCTTCAGGCCATGCCGAACAAGGCGCCCAGCGGTTTGGCGAAGTACAGCGCGAGCAGCCCCGCGCCGGCGAGGTAGGGCCCGAAGGGGATGGGCACCTCGCGGCGATGCCGCATGAAGACGATCATCGCGATGCCGACCGCCGCGCCGACGCCCGAGGCGAGCAGGATGATCGCGGGTATCGCCTGCCATCCGAACCACGCGCCGAGCGCCGCGAGCAGCTTGAAGTCGCCATAGCCCATGCCCTCCTTGCCCGTGACCAGCTTGAACAGCCAGAACACGGCCCAGAGGATGCCATAGCCCGCCATCGCGCCGGCCACCGCATCGCCGATCGGCACGAAGGTCCCGCCGAGGTTGAAGGCCAGCCCGAGCCACAGCAGCGGCAGCGTGAGGTCATCGGGCAGCAGCTGCGTGTCCAGGTCGATCATGGCGAGCGCGACCAGGAAGAAGCTCAGCAGCAGCGCGCCCGCACCGGCCGCGGTCGGGCCGAAGGTGAGGATCGCGACCGCGGCCAGCGCGCCGCAGGCGCCCTCCACCAGCGGATACCGGACCGGGATCGCGGTGGCGCAATGCGCGCACCGGCCGCGCAGCAGCAGCCAGGACACGACCGGGACGTTCTGCAGCGCGGTGATCGGCGTGCCGCAGCTGGGGCATCGCGAGCGCGGCGTCATCAGGTTGAAGCGCTCGGCGGCGGGCGCGGCCTCGCCGCGCAGCTCGGCGGCCTGCGCCTGCCAGTCGGCCTCCATCATCTTCGGGAGCCGGTGGATGACGACGTTCAGGAAGCTGCCGACGAGCAGGCCGAACACCCCCGCGAGCGCCGCGAGGGGCACCGGGTCGAGGCCGGCGATGGACGCGAAGATCGATGGATCCATGGTCGTTCGATGTTAGCCGATGGCCCCGCGCCATCGGCGCCACACGCCCGCCGCCCGGCCAGGTTCGCGGGCCGGTCGTCGCTCGGGCGGCCCCGCGGGCCGGGCCTCAGGTCCAGCCCTGGCGCCACGTGCCGTCGTCGCGCAGCTCGCGCCAGTCGATCCGCTGCGCGCGCCGCGAGTGCACCGCCTCGAGCTCGATGAAGGCCACCGGATCGCCCGGCACCTCCGGCTCGATCACCCGGGTGACGACGAAGTGCTTCTCCTTCGCCACGGGCTGCACGGCGGTCCACTTGGACAGGAGGAGCTTCCTGGGGTCGACGCGGTTCATGGACGGCATTCTGACAGCGCGGACGGACGGGCCGTCGCCGCGGCCTGGCCGGCCCGGCGTGTTTACGTCGGTCGGGGACCCGGCTACCATCGGCGCCGCACCCGAGCGACGGCGAGCCGGTCCGGTCGGGGCGCACCGGCGCAGCGGCGCTCGCCGCCCCGCGCCCGGCGGCCGCGGCCTGCACCACGACACCCCCTTCCGACAGGTCCCATGAGCGACATCCGTTACGAGAAGCACGGCCGGGTCCGGCTGATCACCATCGACCGCGCCGCGAAGATGAACTCGCTCGACTTCGCCGCCAACGACCGCCTGGTCGAGGCGTGGCGCGAGTTCGATCGTGACGACGAGGCCCATGTGGCCGTCGTCACCGGGGCGGGCGACAAGGCGTTCTGCGCCGGCGCCGACCTCAAGACCTACACGATGGATTTCGCGAGGCGCCCGGCGCCCGAGTTCCGCAGCCGGTTCACCAACGGGCCGGGCTTTGGCGGCATCACGCGCAACCTCGAGATCTTCAAGCCGATCGTCGCGGCGGTGAACGGCTTCGCGATCTCGGGCGGCTTCGAGCTCGCGCTGGCCTGCGACATCCGCTTCTGCGCGCCCAACGCGGAGTTCGCGCTGCAGGACGCCAGGTGGGGCTTTCACGCCTGCGACGGCGGGCTGATCCGCCTGCCGCAGATCGTGGGCATGGGCCACGCGATGGAGATCGTGCTGTCCGGCGAGCGCATTGAAGCCGAGCACGCCTACCGGATCGGCCTCGTCAACCGCATCCATCCGCAGGCGACGCTGCTCGAGAAGACGCTCGATTACGCGCAGATGCTGGCGTCGCGCTCGCCGCTGTCGCACCGCTTCGCCAAGGAGGTGATCAAGCGCTCGGTGGGCATGCACATGGACGAGGCGCTCAGGCTGGAGTCGCGCTCATTCCACGACGTCGGCCAGACCGAGGACCTCGCCGAGGGCACCACCGCATTCCGCGAGCGGCGCGACGCGCAGTTCAAGGGCCGCTGAAGCGCGCGCGCCGCGGCGCCTGGCCGAGGGGCCGGCGATGCCGCGCTGCGGATCGCCGATCACGGATACGTGCTCCAGAACGGTCGGATCGCCATGTCCGGCCCGCCTGCGCAGCTACTCGAGGACCCCGGGCTGCTCAGCCGCTATCTCGGCTGAGCGCCCGTTTCAAGGAGCGACACCATGGACAACATCTACATCGTCGGCGTCGGCATGACGCCCTGCGGGCGCTTCCTCGATCAGTCGGTCAAGGACCTCACCCGCCAGGCGGTGGAGGCCGCGCTCGCCGACGCGGGCCTCGCCAAGGAGGCGATCGACGTCGCCTACTTCGCCAACGCCGGGCAGTCCGCCATCGAGGGCCAGTACATGGTCGGCGGGCAGATCGCGCTGCGCGAGATGGGCATCGGCGGCATCCCGGTCACCAACGTCGAGAACGCCTGCGCGAGCGCCAGCACCGCGCTCCACCAGGCCTACGCCTACCTGCGCGCCGGCATGGCCGACGTGGCGCTCGCCGTGGGCGCCGAGAAGCTGTACCACAAGGACAAGTCGCGCAGCTTCGAGGTCTTCAACGGTGCCTGGGACATCGCCAACGTCGACACGCTCACCCGCACCCTGCTCGCGATGGGCGAGGGCGTCGAGCCGCCGCCGGGGCGCGGGGGCGGCGCCGAGGTGCGCAGCGCCTTCATGGACGTGTACGCGGCGCTGGCCCGCCACCACATGAAGACCTACGGCACCACCGAGCGGCAGATCGCCGCGGTGGCCGCCAAGAACCATCACCACTCCACGATGAATCCGCTGTCGCAGTACCGCGCCGACATGAGCATCGAGGACGTGCTGGCCGCGCGGATGATCTCCTGGCCGCTGACCCTGCCGATGTGTGCGCCGATCAGCGACGGCGCGGCCGCGGCCATCCTGGTGCGCGAGGACGCGCTCGGGCACTTCGACCGGCGCCGCGCGATCCGCATCGACGCGAGCGTGCTCGCCAGTGGCGCCGATCGCCCGCTCGACGATCTCGCCCACCACGTATGCCGCACGGCCGCGCGCCGAGCCTACGAGATCGCCGGCATCGGGCCGCAGGACGTGTCGGTCGCCGAGGTGCACGACGCCACCGCCTTCGCCGAGATCCTGCAGGCCGAGAACCTCGGCTTCTGCGAGTCGGGGATGGGTGGCGTGATCGCCGAGCGCGGCGAGACCTCCATCGGGGGGCGCATCCCGATCAACCCGTCGGGCGGCCTGGAGTCCAAGGGCCACCCGATCGGCGCCACCGGGCTGGGGCAGATCTACGAGCTGGTCGTGCAGCTGCGCGGCGACGCGGGCGCCCGCCAGGTCGAGGGCGCGCGCGTCGCCGTGGCCGAGAACGGCGGCGGCTTCCACGGCGCCGAGGAAGCGGCCGCCTGCATCACCGTCCTGTCGCGCTGAGGGGCGGCCGTGAACATCGCGACCTTCCTGCACGCCACCGCGCGCTGCTACCCGCAGGCGCCCGCCCTGGCCTTCGGCGACACGCTGGTCTGGCGATGGGAAGGCCTGCAGGCACGGGTGGCCCGGCTCGCCGGCGGCCTGCGCGCGGTGCCCGGCATGATGCCTGGCGAGCGCATCGGGCTGGCGATGAAGAACTGCCCGCAGTACATCGAGCTGATGTGGGCGGCCTGGCACGCCGGCCTGTGCGTCGTGCCGATGAACGCCAAGCTCCATCCCAAGGAGTTCGCCTTCATCCTGCAGAACTGCGGCGTGCGCGTGTGCTTCACGACGCCCGACCTGACGCAGTCGCTGGTCGAGGAGACCGGCCCGGGCGGCGCGACGCGCATCGTCGACGTCGACGGCGCCGAGTACGCGGCGCTCGCCGCCAGCACTCCCATCCCGATGCAGCCGGCGCCGCCCGCGCAGCAGGCCTGGCTCTTCTACACCAGCGGCACCACCGGGCGGCCCAAGGGCGCGACGCTCACGCACGGCTCGCTGCTCGCGATGACGCTGCGCTACTACGCCGACGTGGACGCGCTCGGCACCGCCGACTGCATGATCCACTGCGCGCCCCTGTCGCACGCGTCGGGCCTGTACTCGCTGCCGCACGTCGCCAAGGGTTCGCTGCAGGTGATCCCGGCCAGCCAGGGCTTCGATCCGCCGGAGCTGTTCGAGCTGCTCAAGCGGTACCCGAGCGCCACCTTCTTCACCGCGCCCACGATGATGACCCGGCTGGTCGCGCACCCGGGCGTGCGCGCCGCGCCCATCGACAGCATCCGCACCGTCTTCTATGGCGGCGCGCCGATGTACCTCGAGAACCTCAAGGAGGCGCTGTCGGTGCTGGGGCCGCGCCTGTGGCAGGGCTACGGGCAGGGCGAGACGCCCAACACCATCACCTGCCTGTCCAAGGCGATGCACGTCGACGACGGCCATCCGCGCTTCGAGCAGCGCCTCGCCTCGGTGGGCGTGGCCCGCAGCGGCGTGGAGGTGCGCCTCGTCGACGATGCGGGCGCCGACGTGCCGGTGGGCGAGATCGGCGAGATCGTGTGCCGCTCCGACGTCACCATGCGCGACTACTGGAACAACCCGCAGGCCACCGCGTCGCCGCTGCGCGACGGCTGGCTGCACACCGGCGATCTCGGCGCCTTCGACGAGGACGGTTTCCTGACCCTGAAGGACCGCTCCAAGGACGTGATCATCTCGGGCGGCAGCAACATCTATCCGCGCGAGGTCGAGGAGGTGCTGCTGCGGCACCCCGACGTCCTCGAGGTGTCCGTGATCGGCGCACGCCATGCCGACTGGGGCGAGGAGGTGATCGCCTTCGTGGTGCCCAAGGCCGGCCGCAGCGTCAGCGACGAGGACCTCGACCGGCTGTGCCTCGAGAACATCGCGCGTTTCAAGCGCCCCAAGCGCTACCTGCGGATCGAGGAGCTGCCCAAGAGTCCGTACGGCAAGGTGCTCAAGACCGAGCTCAGGGCGCGGCTGGCCGAGCGCTGACCGCGGCGGGCGCGCCGCTCGCGCCAAGCCCGGCGGCGGTCGGTCCCGGCCGGCCTGCAGCGGCATGCGGATGCCCTAAGATCGCAGGCTGCCTCGACCACGGCCCAAGCGCCAGGACCGCCATGCCCCGATTCGCTCCCCTCGAGGGGATCCGTGTCCTCGACCTCTCCAAGGTGCTGGCCGGCCCGCAGTGCGCGCAGTACCTTGGCGCGCTCGGCGCCGACGTGATCAAGGTCGAGCCCGCGCAGGGCGACGACACGCGCGCGTGGCCGCCGTTCGAGCAGGGCGTCGGCACGATCTTCCTGTCGGCCAACCGCAACAAGCGCGGCGTCGCGCTCGACCTCAAGTCGGACGAGGGACGCGCCGTGTGCCGGCGGCTCGCCGAGCGCGCCGACGTCGTCCTCGAGAGCTTCGGGCCCGGCGTGGCCGCACGCCTGGGCGTGGACCACGAGAGCCTGTCGGCGATCAACCCGCGCCTCGTGTACTGCAGCATCTCGGGCTACGGCTCGCTCGGGCCGATGCGCGAGGGCAAGGGCTACGACGTGATCCTGCAAGCCTTCAGCGGCATGCTGTCGATGACCGGCGAGCCCGGCGGCCCGCCGTCGCGCAGCCCGTTCTCGCCGGTCGACCAGGGCACCGGCATGCACGCGGTCATCGGCATCCTCGGCGCCTTGCTGCAGCGCGCGAGCACTGGGCGCGGCGCGAAGGTCGAGGCCTCGCTGTTCGACACCTCGGTCTCCTTCCTCGCCTACTTCCTGCAGGGCTACTGGGCGCGCGGCACCGACCCCGTGCGCGTGGGTTCGGGGCACGAGTCGCTGTGCCCCTACCAGGTGTTCGACACCGCCGACGCGCCGCTGATCCTGGGCGTGGCCAACGATGCGCTGTGGGTCGCGTTCTGCCGGGTGGCGGGGGCGCCTGGCCTGGCCAACCGGCCCGGCTTCGAGAAGAATGCCGAGCGCGTTGCGCGCCGCGCCGAGACGGTGGCTGCGGTGTCGGCGCTGCTCGCCACGCGCCCGCGCGACGCATGGCTCGCGGCGCTGGAGGCGGCCGGGATCCCGTGCTCGCCGGTGCACACGCTCGGCGAGCTGGCCGCGCATCCGCACACCACCGCCTCCGGCATGGTCTTCGAGCTCGAGTCGCGCGGCGGGCGGCCGCTCAAGGCCGTCGCGGTGCCGCTGCGTGTCGACGGCGAGCGGCCGGCGCCGCGGCGCCCGTCGCCCGCCCTCGGCGGGGACACCGACGCGGTGCTGCGCGAGGCCGGCTACTCGGACGAGGACATCGACGGCCTGCGCCGGCGCGGCGTGGTCGTCGCCCCCCGGGCCGGCGCCTGACCCCTTTCCCTGGAGACGATCCCCGATGGACTTCGCCCTCAACGACGAGCAGCTGGAGATCGAGCGCGCCGTCGTCTCGATCTGCAAGCACTTCGATGCCGACTACTGGCGCGTCAAGGACCGCGACGGCGGCTTCCCTCACGACTTCCACGCGGCCTTCGCGAAGGCCGGCTGGCTCGGCATCGCGATGCCCGCCGAGTACGGCGGCGCGGGCCTGGGCATCACCGAGGCCGCCATCCTGATGCGCACCATCTCCGCGTCGGGCGCGGGCATGTCGGGCGCCTCCGCGATCCACATGAACATCTTCGGCCTGCACCCGGTGGTGGTGAACGGCAGCGCCGAGCAGAAGGCGCGCTGGCTGCCGCCGCTGATCGCGGGGACCCAGAAGGCCTGCTTCGGCGTGACCGAGCCCAACACCGGGCTCAACACGCTCAAGCTCAAGACCCGTGCCGTCCGCAAGGGCGACCGCTACGTCGTCGACGGCCAGAAGGTCTGGATCTCCACCGCGCAGGTCGCCGACAAGCTGCTGCTGCTCGCCCGCACCGCCGACCCCGACCCCGGCCATGCGTCCCGCGGCCTGAGCCTCTTCTACACCGACCTCGACCGCAGCCGCATCGAGGTCCGCGAGATCGACAAGCACGGGCGCAAGGCGGTGGACTCCAACCAGCTGTTCATCGACGGGCTGGAGATCCCGGTCGAGGACCGTATCGGCGAGGAGGGGCGCGGCTTCGAGTACATCCTGCACGGACTGAATCCCGAGCGCGTGCTGATCGCGGCCGAGGCGGTGGGCCTGGGCCGGGTCGCGCTCGAGCGGGCCTCGCGCTACGCCAATGAGCGCATCGTGTTCGACCGCCCGATCGGCCAGAACCAGGGCGTCCAGCACCCGCTCGCCGAGCGCTGGATCGAGCTCGAGGCCGCCGATCTGCTGACGATGCGCGCCGCCTGGCTCTATGACCAGGGCAGGCCCTGCGGCGCCGAGGCCAACGCCGCCAAGTACTTCGCGGCCGAGGCGGGCTACAAGGCCTGCGAGACCGCGGTGCTCACGCACGGCGGCATGGGCTACTCGCGGGAGTACCACGTGGAGCGCTACCTGCGCGAGGCGATGCTGACCCGCATCGCCCCCATCTCGCCGCAGCTGATCCTGAGCTTCATCGCGGAGAAGGCGCTGGGGCTGCCCAAGTCCTACTGAGCGTGGCGCATCCGACTCGTGTGCCGGGGGCCGCTCGAGGGCCGCAGCAATTTCCCGCTGGCCGGCGCAGGCTCGGCGATCAGCGCGATGCGCGGCGCGGCGGTCAGGCGCTGGCCGGTGCCCGCGCCGGATCCAGCGTCCGCGCGAGGTGCTCGAGGGCTGCCTCGAACGACCCGAACAGCCGCGTCGAGCGCGACAGCATCAGGTTCAGCGGCTCGCCGAAGCCCTCGACCCAGGATCCGTGCGCGTCGTCCCACAGGGTGCCCGACGCGTCGGTACGCGTCGGGAAGTGCTGCGCGACCCGTTCGGCATAGCTGAGCGCCGGCTGCGGCAGGTAGGCGGCGACCGGCTTGCCGAGCGCGATCGCGACGCCGACCTCGAACACCGTGCCGCTGTCGGGCTCGACGTGCCCGCGAAAGGGCGCGAGGTTGGCGATGACCGCGTCGCACTGGCGGATCAGCGCGACGTTGCCGTCGTAGATCCGCTGGGCGAGCTCGATCCGAGTGCACGGGGCGCCCGCGGCGGCGGGGCCGCCGTCGGAGGGCCGCAGCCCGACGAGGCCGAGCCGCGCGCACGCCTGCTCCATCCGCGCATAGCAGGCGGGGGCGTCGGGGCGGAAGACGTCCGGGCCGGCGAGGTAGATCGATGGAGGCGACGTCATCGAGGGGGGAGCGGACCAGGCGAGGACCGCACGATGATACCGGGCCGGGCGCACGGCCCTCGCCGGTGCGCGACGCGGTGCGTGGCGAGCCGCAGCATGCGGCCGGCGCAGTCCTCGCTCGACCTGCGGGGTCTCGGACCGATGCACCGGCCCGATCGGTTAGAGTTGGAGTGACCGTCGGGACCCGCCCCGACGCCACGAGGCCAGACGGCCCGCAGCTCCGAGGAGACACGATGACCGACTTCCCGCGCTGTTCCGCGGACGGCCGCAGCGAGCCGACCCGCGTCCGAGCCCAACGCCGCCGCGTGCTCGCGGCCGGCGGCGCCCTCGCGATCGGCGCCGCGCTGCCCGGCGCGGCCCGTGCCCAGGCCGGCTGGCCTGCCCGCCCGATCCGCTTCGTGGTGCCGTTTCCCGCCGGCGGCGGCGCCGACCTCGGCGCGCGCGTGATCGCGACCCACATGGGCGCCGCGTTCGGCGGGCAGGTGGTGGTCGAGAACCGCGCCGGTGCCGACGGCGCGGTCGCCGCCCTCGAGGTGGTGAAGGCCGCGCCCGACGGCCATACGCTGTACTTCGGGACCGCGAGCTCGATGTCCTACGTGCCCTCGATCAAGAAGGCGCCCCCCTACGATCCGATCGCCGATTTCACCCCGATCTCCGGCCTGTGCATCTTCACCTTCTACCTGGCGGTGGCGCCCACCGTGCCGGTCGAGACGCTGCCCGAATTCGTCGCCTTCGCGCGGGCGAACCCCGGCAAGATCGCCTACGCGAGCGGCAACAGCACCGGGATCCTGTCGATGGCCCAGCTCGTCGCCCAGAACCGGCTCGACATGACCCATGTGCCCTACAAGGGCGAGGCGCAGGCGGTCATCGACCTGGTCGGGGGCCGCGTGCAGGCGATGTTCGCGACGCCCGCGGTGCTGCCCCAACTCCTCAAGGAGAAGTTCAAGCTGCTCGCGGTGCTGCTGCCGCAGCGCACCCGCGCCTTCCCCGACGTCCCGACGATGGCCGAGGCTGGCCAGCCGCTCGTCACCATCGCCCCCTGGGGCGGGCTGTTCGGTCCCGCGAAGCTGCCGCGCGAGCTGGTCGAGCGGATCTCCAGGGATTTCAACGTGGTGATGCGCCGTCCGGACGTCGTCGAGCAGTACGAGAAGCTCGGGCTGCAGCCGATCCCCTCGTCGCCCGAGGCGCTCGCGAAGCTGGTCAAGGACCAGCTCGGCGTGTTCGCGCAGTCGATGCGCGACGCCGGCATCCAGCAGGAGTGAGGAGCCGCGGGTCGCCGCATGCCGGCGGCGGCCGACGCTGCACCCGATCACACGGACACGGGCCTACGCCCCCACACCACACCGGAGACGACGATGCGCTTTCTTGATGCCCTGTTCTCGCCGATCGCCGCGGCCGCGGCGCTCGCGCTCGGCCTGGCCGGCCCCGCCGGCGCGCAGACCTTCCCGGACCGGCCGGTGACCCTGGTCGTGCCGTTCGCCGCCGGCGGCCCCACCGACGTCGTCGCGAGGATGATGTCGGTCCCGATGTCCAGGTCGCTCGGCCAGCAGGTCGTCGTCGAGAACACCGTGGGCGCGGGCGGCACGATCGCCGCCGTGCGTGTCGCGCGCGCCCGGCCCGACGGCCACACGCTGTTCCTCCACCACATGGGCATGGCGACCGCGCCGGCGCTCTACCGCAAGCTGGGCTTCGATCCGCTGAAGGACTTCGAGTATCTCGGCCAGGTCGTGGACGTGCCGATGACGCTGCTCGCCCGCAAGGACCTCCCCCCGAACGACCTGAACGAGCTGCTCGCCTACATCCGTGCGAACAAGGACAAGGTCACGCTCGCCAACGCCGGCCTGGGCGCCGTCTCGCACCTGTGCGGCCTGCTGTTCCAGTCGGCGATCGGCGTCGAGATGACGACCGTGCCGTACAAGGGCACCGGTCCCGCGATGACCGACCTGCTCGGCGGACAGGTCGACCTGCTGTGCGACCAGACCACCCAGACGGTGCCGCTGATCAAGGACGGCCGCGTGAAGGTGTTCGGCGTCACGGTACCCAGGAGGCTGGCCGCGCTGCCCAACGTGCCGACGCTCGAGGAGCAGGGCATGAAGGGCTTCGAGGTCAAGGTCTGGCACGGGCTGTACGCGCCCAAGGGCACGCCGGCGCCGGTTCTGGAGAAGATCAACGCCGCGCTGCGCGCCGCGATGGAGGATCCGACCGTGAAGCAGCGGATGGTCGACCTGAGCGCCGACATCGTGCCGGCCGACAAGATGACCGCCAACGGCTTGCGGACCTTCCTCGAGTCTGAGATCGCCAAGTGGGAGCCGGTGATCCGCAAGGCTGGAGTCTACGCGGACTGAAGCCGCCGGCGCCTCCGGTCGCGGGGCCCCCGAGCCGACCTGGCGGCTCGGGTCGCCTATACTTGCTGCTGTGCGTCAATGGCCGGCGGGCCGGGCGTGCCGCCGCCCGGAGGCCGTGGTCGGTCGGCAGGTCCGGTGGCCGGGGTTGCCGTACGCGTCACACCGGAGAGAGCAATGATCCAGATCTCGTACCTCAGCCAGGCCAGCGCGCCGATGTCCGCCGACCAGCTGATCGCGCTGCTGATGCAGTGCCGCACCAACAACGCCGAGCGGGGCCTCACCGGCATGCTGCTCTACGGCAACGGCACGTTCCTGCAGGTCCTCGAGGGCGAAGACGCGGTGGTGGACCGCCTGGTCGACACGATCGCGGCCGACCCGCGGCACGTCGGGATGCGGCTGCTCGGCCGCAGGACGATCGAGCGCCGGCAGTACGCCGATTGGAGCATGGGCTTCGAGCGCATCACCGACGATAACCTCAAGCAGGTCGACGGCCTTCGGGACTTCGGGGCCAGCGACTTCAATGTCGACTACCTGGCCGGCCACGGCGACATCGTCGATTCGCTGATGAGCCAGTACCGCGTCACCCACTGGGACCCGCTGATCCGCGAGATCGACGCCAAGGACAAGGTCATCGAGCACCTGCGCCGCAACCTGGTCCAGGCCCGCGGCCGGGCCGAGCTCACCGGCCTGGTGCTGGAGAGCATGACCAGCGCCGCCCGCCAGGGGGGCCTGACCGACGAGCACCTGCGCCTGTGCGAGTCGATGCTGGGCACCCTCGGCCGGAGCTAGATCCGCTGCCCGGTCGCCTCCCCGCGCCGCGTCAGCGATGCGCGCGGGGCGTTACCGGGCATACCGCCGGGTCAGCCCTCGTCGCCCGGCTTCGAGGCCCGTGCCGCCAGGCTGGCACGCCACTGGATCGCCACTGCCGAAGCTGCCAGCAGCAGCACCGCGCCGCTCTCGTAGATCAGGTCCACCGTGCTGACCCCCTTGCCCTGCAGGATGATCAGCCTGCACAGCGCGGTGATCGCGATGAAGATCGCGATCGAGATCGGTATCTCGCGGCTCCGGTAGAAGGCGGCGACCATCCCAAGCACCTCGGCGTAGATGAACAGCAGCAGCAGGTCGGTGAGCTTGACGCTCGCGCCCCGGATCATCTGCAGCATCTCCTGCCCGACCGCGAAGACGGTGAATCCGGCGATCAGGATCAGGATCGACTTCTCGGTCGCGAGGATCAGCTTGTGGACGTCGGGCATGGAGAACCTCGTGCTGCGCACGCATGATCGGACGCCCCGGGGCGCCGGCGCGGCATGCCGAAGCTTAGCGTGGCCCGCGCCGCCCGACGCCATGACCGTGTCGGTGTCATTGGCGAGCCGGCATTCTAGGCAGAGACGTTGAGCCTGGCCAGGAAGATGCTGCCGAGCCACACGAGGCCGAGGATCACGATGAACGCGATGACCCCGTACTTATAGACCCGGCCGGTTGCGTTCTTGGCCTTCACCGCACGACTGTCGTTCATCGGGTAACCGCGAGAGTGCGCCGCCCGTGGGAGACGGCTGGGTGGATAGCCGCCAAGGCTAACACGGCTGGCGCCGCGCTGCCTCGGGGGCGTGGCCGGCGCCGCCGCGCCGGCCCCGTCAGACCACCTGACCCAGCTTGAAGATCGGCATGTACATCGCAACCACCAGGCCGCCGATGATCACGCCCAGGAACACCATGATCAGCGGCTCGAGCAGCGAGGACAGGCTCTCGACCGCGTCGTCGACCTCGCGCTCGAAGATGTCGGCCGACTTGCTCAGCATGCCATCGAGCGAGCCCGACTCCTCCCCGATCGCGGCCATCTGGATGACCATGTTCGGGAAGACCTTGGAGTTCTGCATCGACACGGTGAGGCTGGTGCCGGAGGAGACCTCCTGCTGGATCTTGCGGGTCGCCATCAGGTAGAGGTGGTTGCCGGAGGCACCGCCCACTGAGTCGAGCGCCTCCACCAGCGGCACGCCGGCGGCAAACATCGTCGACAGGGTACGCAGCCAGCGTGCGATGGTGGCCTTGCGGATCACCTCGCCGAAGATCGGCAGCTTCAGCATCAACCGGTCCATGAAGATCTGGACCTTCTCGGACCTGCGCCACGCCTCCATCGTGAAATAGATCACCGCGCCGATGATGCCGAACAGCAGGTACCAGTTGTTCACGAAGAAGTCGGACATCGCGATCACGACCAGCGTGGGCCCCGGCAGGTCGGCGCCGAAGCTCGAGAACACGCTCTTGAAGGCCGGGATCACGAACAGCATGATGATGGTCACGACGATGCCCGCAACCCCCATCACCGCGAGCGGGTAGAAGAGCGCCGACTTGATCTTGGCCTTGATGGCCTGCATCTTTTCCTTGTAGACGGCCAGCCGGTCGAGCAGGTCGTCCAGGATACCGGCCTGCTCGCCCGCACCCACCAGGTTGCAGAACAGCGCGTCGAAGTGCAGCGGATACTTCCTGAATGCCTGCGACAGCGCGGTGCCGGTCTCGACGTCGCCCTTGATGTCGGTGAACAGCTTGGCGACCGCGGCGTTGTCTGTGCCCTTGGCCACGATGTCGAAGGCCTGCAGCAGCGGCACGCCGGCCCTCATCATCGTCGCGAGCTGGCGGGTGAACAGCGTGATGTCCTTGTCGCTGATCTTGCGGCCGCGCTTATAGCGCTGCTTGCGCACTCGGGTGACAGTGATGCCCTGGCGGCGCAGCGTCGTGGTGACGACGGTCTCGCCGCCCACGCGCATCTCGCCCCGGACCGTCTTGCCCGAGCGGTCCCGGCCTTCCCACAGGAAGGTGTGCTCCTTGATCCCCGCACGGGTCGGGGGTGTCAGCGCCTTGCTGGCCATGGATCGCTCCGCCTTATTCGTTGGTGCAACCGAGGACTTCCTCGATCGTGGTCAGGCCCTGCTTCACCTTGCGCAGCCCGGATTGGCGCAGGTCCGACACCCCTTCGCGCTTGGACTGCGCCGCGATCTCCATCGCGTTGCCCCCGGCGAGGATGATCCGCTGGATCTCCTCGCTGATCGGCATCACCTGGTAGATACCCACGCGGCCCTTGAAGCCGCCGCCGCCGCATCGCTCGCAGCCGACCGGGCGATAGGCCTTCCAGGAGCCGTCGAGGTCGGCGTCCTTGAAGCCGGCGGCGAGCATCGCGTCCTCGTCGATCGCAATCTCGGCCTTGCAGGTGCACAGGCGGCGCGCGAGGCGCTGCGCGGTGATCATGATCACGGCGGAGGCGATGTTGAAGGGCGCGATGCCCATGTTCATCATCCGTGTGAGCGTGGTCGGTGCGTCGTTGGTGTGCAGCGTGGACAGCACCATATGCCCGGTCTGCGCGGCCTTGATCGAGATGTCGGCGGTCTCGAGGTCGCGGATCTCGCCGACCATGATCACGTCCGGATCCTGCCTCAGGAAGGACTTGAGCGCGGCGGCGAAGCTCAGGCCGGCCTTGTCGTTGACGTTGACCTGGTTCACGCCGGGCAGGTTGATCTCGGCCGGGTCCTCCGCGGTCGAGATGTTGGTGCCCGGCTTGTTCAGGATGTTCAGGCAGGTGTAGAGCGACACCGTCTTGCCCGAGCCGGTCGGGCCGGTGACCAGCACCATCCCGTAGGGGCGGCTGACCGCGGCCAGCAGCAGCTCCTTCTGGTCGGGGTCGTAGCCGAGCGCGTCGATGCCGAGCTTCGCCGACGACGGATCCAGGATCCGCATCACGATCTTCTCGCCGAACAGCGTGGGCAAGGTCGAGACCCGGAAGTCGATCGTGCGCTGCGCCGACAACACGAGCCTCATCCGCCCGTCCTGCGGGATCCGCTTTTCTGAGATATCGAGCTTCGAGATCACCTTGATCCGCGACGCGAGCGTCTCCTTGATCTCCAGCGGCGGCTTCGAGATCTCGCGCAGCTCGCCGTCGATCCGGTAGCGGATCCGGTAGTACTTCTCGTAGGGCTCGAAGTGGATGTCCGACGCGCCGCCGTTGATCGCGTCCATCAGCACTTTTTGCAGGAACCGGACGACCGGCGCGTCGTCGACCGCCGAGGTGTCCTCGGTGGGCGCCTGCTGGTTGGAATTATCTCGAGTCGCCATACAACGATTTATCCTAAAGGTAGCAGTTACTCTGGTGCCGAGAGCACCGGCGGCGGGGTCGTCTCGGTTCGAATTGCATTGGTGTGCGTTAGCCGATCGCGGTATGCAGCCGCCTGTGGTTGTGGAAGCCCTCGATCCAGTTGACGATGTCGGTGCGGGCCCGCTCGCTGCTTACGCCGCTGCATTTCGATGAATCTCGTTGTCGATCCGGCGTGGTCTGCCGCGGCTGCTTCGTCTCGACCATCGACTTCCTCCGTTCATCCCGCATGACGCCGAGTCGGCCGTACGCAACCAAACGGGGCAGCTCCAGGTCTTCGTCGGCCTCCTCGACCTGGAAGCTGCCGAGGTTTTCGTCGACCAGCGCGTTCTCATTTGGGGGTTGCCGACCGCAGGGGCGTGTTCTCATCGAACACGCGGATGTCGCCTTCGTCGAGCCCCATCGGGAGGTCCTTGAAGTAGTCTTCTTCCACCGGTTCCAACTGGTCGGTCAACGACTGCGACAGCTGCTCGACGAATTTCAGCAGCTTGTCGTGCTCGACGACGATCGGATCGACCGTTGCCTGCGCCCGGAACTTGACGCGGTCGATCGCCTGCAGGTCGGTCGGGTCCGACAGCAGCACGATCAACCGGTTGCCGCGCTTGGCAATCGGCAGGATGAGGGTCTCGGCCAGCAGCTTCGGGTCGATCAGGTCCGTTAGCAGCATGTCCGCGTCGAGCGCGGCGAGGTCCATCAGCGGCAGGCCGAAGGTGTCCGATGCGAAGCGCGCGAGCGTCAACGCGCGCAGCTGCCCGCTGGAGACGAGCTCGTCGATGAACTTGCGCTGCGCGGCATCGGCCTTCCTTTGGATGGCCGTGGCCTGCTCAGGGCGGATCAGCTGGTGCTGCGCCATGGCGCGGGCGAGGCCGGACAGCACGGTGTTGTCCGCGGCGGTGCCGGCGGTGCCCGCCGTCCCAGCTCGGTCGGAGTTTGGTGTTCCACGCCGGGTCTTGGACAGACGCACGGCTCCGCGCAGCGCCAGGCCTTCATCGGTTTCCTCGGGCTGGAAGTTGCTGGAGTCGTCGTCGTCCACCGCGTCCATCTGGTCGGTCAACGACTGCGACAGCCGCTCGACGAATCTCAGCAGCTTGTCATGCTCGACGACGATCGGATCGACCGTTGCCTGCGCCCGGAACTTGACCCGGTCGATCGCCGGAAGGTCGGTCGGGTCCGACAGCAGCACGGTCAGCCGGTTGCCGCGCTTGGCAATCGGCAGGATGAGGGTTTCGGTCAGCAGCTTCGGGTCGATCAGGTCCGTTGGCAGCATGTCCGCATCGAGCGCGGCGAGGTCCATCAGCGGCAGGCCGAAGGTGTCCGATGCGAAGCGCGCGAGCGTCAACGCGCGCAGTTGGCCGCTGGAGACGAGCTCGTCGATGAACTTGCGCTGCGCGTCATCGGCCTTCCTTTGGATGGCCGTGGCCTGCTCAGGGCGGATCAGCTGGTTCTGGACCAGCGCGCGGGCGAGGCCGGACATCACGGTGTCGCCCTCGGCGGTGCCCGTCTTTCCGGCTCGGTCGGTTTCCTCGGACTGGAAGTCGCTGGAGTCGTCATCGACCGCCGCGTCCGTCTGGTCGGTCAACGACCGGGACAGCCGCTCGACGAATTTCAGCAGCTTGTCATGCTCGACGACGATCGGATCGACCGTTGCCTGCGCCCGGAACTTGACCCGGTCGATCGCCTGCAGGTCGGTCGGGTCCGACAGCAGCATGGTCAGCCGGTTGCCGCGCTTGGCAATCGGCAGGATGAGGGTCTCGGTCAGCAGCTTCGTGTCGATCAGGTCCGTTGGCAGCATGTCCGCATCGAGCGCGGCGAGGTCCACCAGCGGCAGCCCGAAGGTGTCGGCCGCGAAGCGGGCGAGCCGGGCCGCCGGCATCGTGCCGCCCGACACCACCTCGTCGATGAACTTGGCGTCGGCGGCGTCGGCCTTGTTCTGGACCGCGACGGCCTGGTCCAGATCCAGCAGCTGGTGCTGCACCATGGCGCGGGCGAGGCCGGACAGCACGACGCCATCGGCGGTGGGGGCGGTGGCGAAGCTCACTGATGAATCCGGGGAGTTGAGCAGTTCTTCACCGGACCAGTGTGCAGCCAGCCGGACCACCTGGACACCGCGTCGTACGGCCGCCGTGACGAACGGCAGGCCGTGGGGTTCAGGCGGTGGCGGGCGCGTCGGCGTACCGCGACGGCGGCCCGCGCAGGCGGTCCTGCGCGGCGTCGTCGAGCGTCTGCTGCAGCGCGGACGCTTTGGCGCTCTGGGTCAGCAGTCCGGTGACGCGGTCGCGGTGCGCGAGTTCACGCAGCGCCGCGAGCTCGGCCTCGCGGGGGCTGCGGCAGTCCTCGGATGCGCATCGGGAGGTCGCCGGACGGCGGCCGAGGATGTCGGCGCGTGCGCGCTTGGTACACTCGGTGCACCCGCTGCAGGAGACGATCCGATGAGCAAGAAAGAAGAAGGCGCCCCCCAGGGGCTGCGCTCGCGCGCCTGGTTCAACAACCCGGACAACATGGGCATGACCGCGCTCTACCTCGAGCGCTACATGAATTTCGGCCTCACGCTCGAGGAGCTCAAGCACAGCGGCAAGCCGATCATCGGGATCGCGCAGACCGGCAGCGACCTCTCGCCCTGCAACCGTCACCACATCGAGCTGGCCTCGCGCGTGCGCGACGGCATCCGCGACGCCGGCGGCATCCCGCTGGAGTTCCCGGTCCACCCGATCCAGGAGACCGGCAAGCGCCCGACCGCCGCCCTCGATCGCAACCTGACCTACCTGTCGCTGGTCGAGATCCTCTACGGGTACCCGATGGACGGTGTGGTGCTGACCACCGGCTGCGACAAGACCACGCCCGCGATGATCATGGGCGCCGCCACGGTCGACATCCCCTCGATCGTGCTGTCTGGCGGGCCGATGCTCAACGGCTACTGGGGCGGCGGACTGTCGGGCTCCGGCACCATCGTCTGGTTCGCGCGCCAGGAGCTCGCCGCCGGACGCATCGACAACGACCAGTTCCTGGAGATGGTCGCCTCGGGCGCGCCGTCGGTGGGCCACTGCAACACCATGGGCACCGCGCTGTCGATGAACAGCGTCGCCGAGGCGCTCGGCATGTCGCTGCCCGGCTGCGCCGCGATCCCCGGCCCGCATCGCGAGCGGCCGCAGATGGCCTACTGGACCGGCCGGCGCATCGTCGACATGGTCCGCGAGGACCTGCGCCCCTCCCGGGTGATGACCCGCAAGGCCTTCGAGAACGCCATCGTCGCGGCCAGTGCGTTCGGCGCCTCCACCAACTGCCCGCCGCACGTGACCGCGATCGCGCGGCACATGGGCGTGCCGCTCGAGATCGGCGACTGGGACACCGTCGGCTACGACATCCCGCTGCTGGTCAACCTGATGCCGGCCGGCGAGTACCTCGGCGAGGACTTCCACCGCGCGGGCGGCGTGCCGGCGGTGATGCACGAGCTGCTCGAGGCGGGCAAGCTGCACGCCGACGTGCTGACCGTGTCCGGCAAGACGATCGGCGAGATCTACGCCAGGACCCCGACCAGCAACCGCAAGGTGATCCGCACGTTCGGCGAGCCGCTGCTGCCGTCGTCGGGCTTCGCCGTGATGCGCGGCAACCTCTTCGATTCGGCGGTGATGAAGACCTCGGTGATCTCGGCCGAGTTCCGCAAGCGCTACCTCGAGAACCCCAAGGACCCGGGCGCCTTCGAGGGCCGCGCGATCGTGTTCGAGGGGCCGGAGGACTACCACCACCGGATCAACGACACGTCGCTGAACATCGACGCCGACTGCATCCTGTTCATCCGCGGCACCGGCCCGATCGGCTACCCGGGCGCCGCCGAGGTGGTCAACATGCTGCCGCCGGACGCGCTGGTCAAGCAGGGCATCACCATGCTGCCCTGCGTCGGCGATGGCCGCCAGTCGGGCACCTCGGCCAGCCCCTCGATCCTAAACGCCTCGCCCGAGTCGGCGGTCGGAGGCGGCCTCGCGCTGCTGCGCACCGGCGACCGGGTGCGCATCGACCTCGAGCGCCGCTCGGCCGACATCATGATCACGCCCGAGGAGCTCGCCGCGCGGCGCGCCGCCTGGAAGGCACCCGATCTCGAGAGCCAGACCCCCTGGCAGGAGCTGCAGCGCCGCCACGTCGGGCAGCTTTCCGACGGCGCCTGCCTCGACTTCGCGGTCAAGTACCAGCGGATCTCCACCACCAAGGGCATCCCGCGCGACAACCACTGAGCTGGCGGCCCCGGTGCACCGGCCTCAGGGGGACGGTGCGCCGGGATCGTTCCAGAGCCAGGCCGCGCCGCGCACGCCCGAGGAGTCGCCGTGCGCGCTGCGCACCACCGGCGTTCGAAGCACGTCGCTGAACACCAGCGGCAGCATCCGGGCGGGTAGGGCCTCGCAGACGCCGGCCATGTTGGACAGGCCGCCGCCCAGCACGATCGCATCGGGGTCGAGCACGTCCACCACCATCGCGAGCCCGCGGGCCAGCCGGTCGAGCCAGCGCGCGAGGCTGGCCGCGCAGCCGGGCGCGCCGTCCGTCGCGCGCGCGGCCAGCGTCGCCGCGTCGATCGCCTCGCCGGTGGCGCGGCGGTGGTCGGCGGCCAGCGCCGGGCCGGACAGCCACGCCTCGATGCAGCCCGCGCGCCCGCACCAGCAGTGCGGCCCGGGGCGCTCGTCGTCGCGTGGGGCCGGCAGCGGCACGTGGCCCCACTCGCCGGCGATGCCGTTGGCGCCCGCGTGGGCGCGGCCGGCGAGCGCGATGCCCGCGCCCACGCCGGTGCCGAGGATCGCCGCGAACACCACCTGCGCGCCGGCGGCTGCGCCGTCGGTCGCCTCCGAGACCGCGAGGCAGTTGGCGTCGTTCTGGACGCGGACCTCGCGCGCCAGCGCCGCCTCCAGGTCCTCGCGCAGCGGCCGGCCGTTGAGCCAGGTCGAGTTGGCGTTGCGCACCCGTCCGGTCGCGGGCGACAGGGACCCCGGCATGCCCACCCCGACCGTGCCGCGCTGTCCCGTCGTGGCCTCGGCGTCGCGCACCAGAGCGGCGATCGTGGCGACGGTGGCAGCGTAGTCGCCCTGCGGCGATGGCACGCGCCGGCGCAGCATGATCGCGCCGCGCCCGTCGAGGCAGGCGATCTCGATCTTGGTGCCGCCCAGGTCGATGCCTATCCGCATGAGCCTGTGGTGTCCCCGGGGGTTTGCGCTGCACGCAGCATCCGTCGCATCATGCCCCATGCCGTCGCGCCCCGGCGCGGGCGGACGGCGCACCCGGAGCACGCTCATGAGCACGATCGAGGGCATCCGCAAGCTCGGCTTTCGCAAGTGGTACGAGCGACAGCTCGTCGAGGGCCACCTGTACCTCGTGACCATGATCCTCGCGCTGATCGCGATGGCCGCCGGCTACGAGGTGATCAGCATCGAGAAGACGGCGTTCGCGCTGCTGTTCGACGGCTCGATCGTGGCCGGCGGCGCCGGCCTCGCCTGGTTCTCGTGGCGGCGCTACGCGCTGAAGATGGTCACCGCCGAGCACATCGGTGGCCAGGCCTCCTGCCCTGGCTGCCAGCAGTACGGCTTCCGGCTGGTGCCGGTGTCGGACCCCGGGGCGGCGGCCCGCCCGCTGCAGCTGCTGGCGAGCTGCCGTCGCTGCGGCACGCGCTGGCCGATCGACCCCGGCGTCTGAGCCCTGCCCGACCCCGCAGGGCACGGGGTCTTTGCCTGGCCCATGCCCCGTTGCAGCGGGCCGCGGGGGGCGCGCGCCGGGCATGGCTTGCCAGCCGTCCCGGTTCCGGCATATAAGCTTCCCATCATATGCAACGAGCCGGCCGCAGACGCCGGCCGTCATCGACCTGCTGGTGGACGGAGACACATGGCGGATGGAACGCAAGCACTGCTCAGCGTGCGCGGCGTCACGGTGCGCTTCGGCGGCATCGTGGCCCTCGACGGCGTGAGCTTCGACGTGCCGCAGGGCGGCGTCTGCGGGCTCATCGGCCCCAACGGCGCCGGCAAGACCACGCTCTTCAACTGCCTGAGCCGCCTGTACCAGTACCAGGAGGGCGACATCCTCTTCGAGGGCAGGTCGGTCACCCGCACGCCGGTCCACGACATCGCGAAGATGGGGATCGGCCGGACCTTCCAGAACCTCGCGATGTTCCGCACCATGTCGGTCGAGCGCAACGTGATGGTCGGCGCACACAGCCGGTCTGCGGCCGGATTCGCCGCGAGCGCGCTCGCGCTGCCCGCGGTGCCGTCCGAAGAGGCGCGGCTCGCCGAGCGCGCCCGCGAGATCATGGACTACCTGAAGCTGCTGCCCTACGCGGAGCGCCTCGCGGGGGATCTGCCGTTCGGCATCCAGAAGCGCGTCGAGCTGGGGCGCGCGCTGGCCGCATCGCCCAAGCTGCTGCTGCTCGACGAGCCGGCGGCCGGCCTGAACCATGAAGAGCTCTCGGACCTCGGTGACCTGATCCTCGACATCCGCAATCGGCTCGGCATCACCGTGCTGCTGGTCGAGCACCACATGAGCCTCGTGATGAGCGTGTCGGACACGGTGATCGCGCTGAACTTCGGCCGCAAGATCGCCGAGGGCACGCCCGCCGAGATCCAGCGGCATCCCGACGTGATCGCCGCCTACCTGGGAACACCGGCAGATGCCTGAACTGCTCGAGGTCAAGAACCTGACCGCCGCCTACGGCGCGACGCAGGTGCTGTTCGACGTCAGCTTCTCGCTGGCGGCCGGACAGATCACCGCCATCCTCGGCGCCAACGGCGCCGGCAAGACCACCACGCTGCGGGCGGTCTGCCAGGCCGTCCGCACCGGCGGCAGCATCCTGTTCGACGGTCAGCAGCTGGTCGGCAAGTCGACCGAGTCGGTGGTGCGGATGGGCGTGGCTCACGTGCCCGACGGACGCGGCACATTCACGGCGCTGTCGGTCGAGGACAACCTCAAGCTCGGTGCCTACGTGCGGCGCGACCGGGCGGAGGTCGCGCACGACATCGAGCGCGCCTACGCGCGCTTTCCCCGCCTTAAGGAGCGCCGCCATCAGCAGGCCGGCACGCTGTCGGGCGGCGAGCAGCAGATGCTCGCGATCAGCCGCGCGCTGATGCTGCGCCCGCGCATGCTGCTGCTCGATGAGCCCTCGTTCGGGCTGGCCCCGCTGATCGTCGCCGAGATCTTCCGGATCATGCGGCGCATCAACGAGGAGGATCGGGTCAGCATGCTGCTGGTCGAGCAGAACGCCAGCCTCGCGCTGGACCTCGCCCACCATGCGTACCTGCTCGAGACCGGCCGCATCGCGGTGTCGGGCCCGAGCGAGACGATCAAGAACGACGAGACCGTACGCCGGGTCTACCTCGGGTACTGAGCGGAGCAACGATGGAATCGTTTCTGTACCAGATCTTCTCGGGCATCGCCAACGGCAGCATCTATGCGTCGGTGGCGCTGGCCCTGGTAATGATCTACCAGGCCACCCACCACATCAATTTTGCCCAGGGCGAGATGGCCACCTTCAGCACCTTCATCGCGTGGGCGCTGATCAACGCGGGCTGGCCCTACTGGGCCGCGTTCTTCTTCACCATCGCGGTCTCGTTCGCCGCCGGCCTCGCGATCCAGCGGATCATCCTCAAGCCGGTCGAGAAGGCGCCCGTCCTGACCAACGTGATCGTGTTCATCGGCCTGCTGGTGATCTTCAACTCGCTGGCCGGCTGGATCTTCGAGCACACCATCAAGCCCTTCCCGAGCCCGTTCCCGAAGGATTCGGTCCTGCAGACCAAGTACTTCTCCGCGCACGACTTCGGCTCGATCGTCGTGATGCTGTGCGTGCTGTCGGCGCTGTATGCGTTCTTCCGATTCACGCCGGTCGGCCTGGCGATGCGGGCGGCCGCGCAGAACCCCGAGTCGGCGAGGCTGGTGGGGATCCGCGTGTCCTGGATGCTCGCGGTCGGCTGGGGCCTCGCGGCGGCGATCGGCTCGGTGGCGGGCATGATGGTCGCCCCGATCGTGTTCCTCGATCCGAACATGATGTCCGGCATCCTGCTGTACGGCTTCGCGGCCGCGCTGCTCGGCGGCATCGACAACCCCTGGGGCGCGGTGATCGGCGGCTTCATCGTCGGCGTGCTCGAGAACGTGCTGGGCGCCTACGTGATCGGCACGGAACTCAAGCTCACGGTCGCGCTGGTCCTGATCGTGGGCACGCTCACGCTCAAGCCGAACGGCCTGTTCGGCAAGGTCCTGGTGACCCGGGTATGAACGCGAACCTCGATCGGAAGTGGGTCTGGATCGGCGGCGTGGTGCTGCTGGTGGCGCTGTGCGTGCTGCCGTTCCTGGTCAAGAACTTCAGGGTCTTCCAGTTCAACATGGTGATGATCTATGCGATCGCCGTGCTGGGCCTGAACATCCTGACCGGCTACAACGGGCAGATCTCGCTGGGTCACGGCGCGTTCTACGCGATCGGCGCCTATGTCGCGGCGATCCTGATGTCCAAGCTCGGGGTGCCGTACTGGGCGACGCTGCCGGTGGCGGCGATCACCTGCTTCGTGTTCGGCTACCTGATGGGCTTCCCGGCGCTGCGGCTCGGCGGGCACTACCTGGCGCTGGCGACCTTCGCGCTCGCGCTGGCCATCCCGCAGCTCCTGAAGTACAAGCACATCGAGGGGCTGACCGGCGGCGTGATGGGCATCGTGCTGACCAAGCCAGAGCCGCCCTTCGAGATGACGTTGTTCGGCCAGCCGCTGTCGCCCGACCGCTGGCTGTACTTCTTTATCCTCGCCGTGACCGCCCTGATGTTCCTGATCGCGTGGCGCCTGCTGCGTGGCCGGGTCGGGCGCGCGCTGGTCGCGATCCGCGACCATCCGATCGCAGCGGCCGCGATGGGCATCAACCTGCCGGTGTTCAAGTCGCTCACCTTCGGCGTGTCGGCGGCCTTCACCGGCGTGGCCGGCGCGCTCGGTGCGGTGGCGGTGGCCTTTGTGTCGCCCGACAGCTTCACGGTGTTCCTGTCCATCACGCTGCTGGTCGGCGTGGTGGTCGGCGGGCTCGCCTCGATCCACGGCGCGATCTTCGGCGCGATCTTCATCCAGTTCGTCCCGAACGTCGCCGACGAGATCTCGAAGTCCGCGCCCTGGGCGATCTACGGGATCTTCCTGATCGCACTCATGTACGTGATGCCCACCGGTGCGGCGGGCCTCATCGACCGGATCTTCGCGCGGCTGCGGCCGGCGAGACCGGTCACGCGTCCGGGCGCTGCCGCAGCGATGGCGGCGCCTGCTTCATCCCACCCTGGAGGAGGAACTCCCTCATGAAACGCAAGCTCCTGATCCTGGCCCTCACGGGCCTGAGCGCGGCCCTGATCGGCGCCCCTTCGTTGGCGCAAAAGAAGTACGACCCGGGTGCGACCGACAAGGAAATCCTGATCGGCGGCATCAGCCCGTACTCGGGCCCGGCCTCGGCCTACGGCGCGATCGGCAAGGCCATCGACGCCTACTTCAAGAAGGTCAACGCCGAGGGCGGCGTCAACGGGCGGATGATCAAGTTCATCTCGCTCGACGACGGCTACAACCCGGCCCGCACGGTCGAGCAGGCCCGCAAGCTGGTCGAGCAGGAAGAAGTGCTGCTGGTGTTCCAGACGCTCGGCACGCCGCCCAACACCGCGATCCACAAGTACATGAACCAGAAGAAGACGCCGCAGCTGTTCGTGGCGACGGGTGCGACGCTCTGGGGCGATCCGAAGGGCCACCCCTGGACGATGGGCTGGCAGCCCAACTACCAGTCCGAGGGCAAGATCTACGCGCAGCACATCCTCGAGACCAAGCCGAACGCGAAGATCGGCATCCTGATGCAGAACGACGACTACGGTAAGGACTACCTGAAGGGCTTCATGGACGGCCTGGGCGACAAGGCGAAGTCCATGGTCGTCTCGCAGGTCACCTACGAGGTCACCGACCCGACCGTCGACAGCCAGATGGTCACGCTCAAGGGTTCCGGCGCGGACACCTTCTTCAACATCACCACGCCGAAGTTCGCGGCGCAGGCGATCAAGAAGGCGGCCGAGATCGGCTGGAAACCCACCCACTACCTGAACAGCGTCTCGAACGCGGCAGGTGCGGTGATGGTGGCGGCCGGCGCCGAGGCTGGCAAGGACGTGATCTCGGCGTTCTACCTCAAGGACCCGACCGACCCGCAGTGGGCGAACAGCCAGGAATACAAGGACTGGCTCGCGTTCATGCAGAAGTACCACCCGACCGGCGACCTGAAGGACAACTTCAACGTCTACGGCTACACGGTGGCGCAGACGCTGGTCGAGACGCTCAAGAAGGCCGGCGACAACCTGACGCGCGAGAACGTGATGAAGCAGGCCGCCAACCTCGACATGACGCTGCCGATGCTGCTGCCCGGCGTCAACATCAAGACGGGTCCGGACGACTTCTTCCCGATCGAGCGCGAGCAGCTGGCGCGCTGGGACGGCAAGACCTGGGTGCTGTTCGGCAAGGTGCTCGGCCGCTGAGCGCACGCGCGCCCGGGTCCGCATCGCGGACCCGGGTGGCGCCACGCGCAGGCGGCGCCGGGCATCGACCCGGCCCGTTCGCAGCGCAGGCCCGCCCGCCCCCCGGCGCGCGGGCCTGTTTCGTCTCCACGCCACGCATCGAGCCCGATCCCGCACCATGAGCATGACCCTCGACGACCCGCAGGTCTGCATCCCCGACCTGATCGCCAACCACGCGCGCGTCCAGCCGGCCCGGGAGGCCGTGGTCTGCGGCGCGGTCCGCCGCAGCTGGGGCGACTTCGACCGGAACATCAGCCGCATCGCCAACGCGCTGCTGGCGGCGGGCCTCGCGCGCGGCGACCGGGTCGCCGTGATGATGGGCAACCGTGTCGAGATGCTCGAGGCGGTGTTCGGCATCGTGCGCGCGGGCGGCTGCGCGGTGCCGCTGTCGGGGCTGCTGACCGGCCCGCAGCTCGCCGGCCTGGTCGCCGACAGCGGTGCGGTGGGCGCCTTCGCGACCGCCGACTTCCGCGCCCGGCTCGATGCGCTGACGGACGCCCTGCCCGGCGTGCGCGCGGCGATGCGCGTCGCGGTCGAGGAGCCCGGCGTGGCCGCGGCGCCGGGCTGGCGCACGCTCGATGACTTCACGGCCGGCGCGCCCGGCACCCCGCCCCGTGTGCAGTGCCTGCCGGGCGACGCGTTCAACATCATCTACAGCTCGGGCACCACAGGGCTGCCCAAGGGCATCGTGCAGACCCACCGCGCGCGGCTGCACTGGGCCTTCTCCAACGCGATCGAGCTCGGCATGCGCGACACCAGCCGCGCGCTGACCACCACCTCGCTCTACTCCAACGGCACCTGGCTGATGATGCTGCCGGTGCTGTTCTGCGGCGGCACGCTGGTGGCGATGCCGACCTTCGAGGCGGCCCGCTTCCTCGCGCAGCTGGGCGAGGAGCGCATCACGCACACCTTCATGGTGCCGTCGCAGTTCCTGGCGGTGCTGGCCGATCCGGACGTCGCGCGGGCCGACACCAGCGCGCTGCAGTCGATCCTGTGCGGCGGCTCGCCGCTGCGCGCCGACACCAAGCGCGAGGTGATCGCACGCTTCGGCAACCGGCTGACCGAGCTCTACGGCTTCTCGGAGGGCTTTGCGACCATGCTCAAGCCCTGGCATCCGGCCGACAAGTTCGAGACCGTCGGCACGCCGGTGCTGGGCTTCGAGATCCGAATCCTCGACGACGCCGGCGGCGAGTTGCCGCGCGGCGAGGTGGGCGAGATCGCGGGCTACGGCGCGGGCATGATGCAGGGCTACCATGGTCGCCCCGAGGAGACCGCGAAGCTGGTCTGGCGCGACGAGCGCGGGCGGACCTTCATCCGCTCGGGCGACGTGGGCCGGCTCGACGCCGACGGCTTCCTGTCGATCCTCGACCGCAAGAAGGACATGATCATCAGCGGCGGCTTCAACGTGTTCCCGACCGACCTGGAGGCGGTGGTCGCAGGCCACCCGGACGTGGCCGACGTGGCGGTGATCGGCATCCCGCACGAGCGCTGGGGCGAGACGCCGCTCGCGCTGGTGATCCCGCGGACCGGTGCCCCTGCCGATCCGGCCATGGTGCTTGCGTGGGCCAACGAGCGGCTGGGCCGCCACCAGCGGCTGGGCGGGCTGGAGTTCCGCGACGCGCTGCCGCGCAACGCGCTGGGCAAGGTGCTGAAGAAGGACCTGCGCGCGCCCTACTGGGCGGGGGCCGGGCGCGCGCTCTGATGGCGCGGTGGGCGCCGCCTCAGCGCACTTCGACCCGGTAGCTCGTGCGCTGGGCCGGTGGCACGGTCGGCGGATCGAAGGGGCGGCGGTACTCGAACATCAGCTGCCCGGTGCCGCGCGCGGCCGCCTCGAAGGTCCAGATCTCCGTGCCGGGCGCGCCCGCCAGCTCGATGCGGCCCGTCTCGTAGCGGGCCGCATCGACCTGTCGGACCATCGCGGGCACCGGGTCCACCAGCAGCCATCGGTAGCCGGTCGAGCGGTTGCCCGGCAGGCGGATCTCGACGCGCTCGCCGGCACGCAGGTCGAGCCGGTAGCCGCGAAGGTCGGTGGAGACGGCCACTGCGGGCTCCTGGGTCGAGGGCGGGGTGTCGGCCAGCGGCGACAGCGTGCAGCCGGCCGCGAGCATGGCCGTGGCGAGCACCGCGAGCCGCGCCGCGCGGGCACGGCGCGCGGGGTGGTCCGGAGGGGCGGCGGCGGGGCCGGCAGCGTCGAGGTGCATCGTCGGGTCCGTCACGGGTGTGCGATCGCGCATGCTACACGGCGCCGACGCGCGTCCCCCGGGGACTGCGCCCGCGCTCAGCGCCCCGCTGCGGCCGGCGTCGGTGCGGCTGCGATCGCGTCGGCGACGTGGCGCCGCGCGTCGAACTCCTCGGCCGCCTGCTGGTCGTGCTCGAGCAGCGCGTCGACGTCGACGTCGGCGAACTCGATCGCGTCCATGTCCACGAAGGCCTGGCGCACCTTCGGGCTCCACAGGCCGATATCCTTCACGACCGGCACGATCCGCGTGAACAGCCGGCGGCGGAAGGCCTTGATCGTCTGCGAGTCGAGCGCGACCCGGGCGAGCTCGGCGCCGAAGCCCAGGTTCTCCCAGACCTCGCGCTGGTCGAAGCGGTCCCGCATGTGGCGGCAGGCCTCGATCACGAAGTCCTCGCGCTCGGCGCGCTCGTGGTCGGTGAGTTGCGGGTACAGGTCGCGCAGCGCGATCCGCCCGAACGCGACGTGGCGCGCCTCGTCCTGCATCACGTAGGCGTTGACCGCCTGGATCAGCGGGTTGTGCGCGCTGTCGCGGTAGCGCTGGAAGGCGGCGAGCGCCAGGCCCTCGATCAGCACCTGCATGCCGAGGTAGCAGAAGTCCCAGCGCGAGTCCGACAGGATGTCGTCGAGCAGCGACTTCAGCCCAGGGGTGATCGGGTAGACGATGTCGAACTTCTCGTGGAGCAGCCGCGAGTAGGCCTCGACGTGGCGTGCCTCGTCCATCGTCTGGGTGGCGGCGTAGAACTTGGCGTCCATCTGCGGCGCGGCCTGCACCAGGCGGGCCGCCACCATCAGCGCACCCTGCTCTCCGTGCAGGAACTGCGACAGCGTGTGCGCCTGCACGTGGGTGCGCACGCGGGTGCGCTCGGTCTCGGGCAGCTTCGCCCACAGCGGCGTCTCGGCGATCGCGAGGCCGCGGTCGTCCAGGCGCATCGGGTTGCCGGGGTCCAGCGGCTGCGACCAGTCGATGCGCAGCGCCGCGTCCCACTGGTGCTTCTTGGCCGTGTCGTAGAGGTTCAGGAGCTTTGCGCGGCCGTCCTCGTACTCCCAGGCGAAGCTCGCGTCCATCTGCGTGCCGACCTGCCAGCCGGTCTGCTCGACCGGCAGTGCGTAGCGGAACATCGTGCTCATCGGAAGCTCCCTTGGAGTTGGGCGGGTGCTGCGGGGCGCATCGGCGGGCAGTCGCTGGCCACGGCGCTCAATGCGGTTGCGCCACGGGGCTGCGTTCGGCGATCGTGACCCGGTGCAGCAGCCTGCGGTGGCCCTCGTAGCCGCCGGTGGCCGCGTGCACCAGCCGACGGTTGTCCCACACCACCAGCATGCCGGCCGACCATCGGTGGCGGTACACGAACTCGGGCCGCTTCTGGTGCTCGAAGAGCTCGGCGAGCAGCGCGCCGGCCTGCGCGTCGTCCATGCCCTCGATGCCGACGGTGTAGCCCGGGCTCACGAACAGCGCGGTGCGCCCGGTCTCGGGGTGCACCCGCGCGATCGGGTGACGCCGCACGGCGAGCGCGTCGTCGCCGAAGCGGATCGCCATCGAGCGGCCGCGCGCGCGGTCGCGCTCGCCGTACATGCCGTCGCGGGCGTAGCCGCGCCGCGCCGAGTGCACGCCCTGCAGGTCGTGCAGCCGGGCCTGCATCGCCGCGGGCAGCGCGTCCCAGGCCGCGTGCTGGTCGGCGAACAGCGTGTCGCCGCCGACCGGGGGCACCACCGTGCCGTGCAGCGCGGTGCCGGCGGGCGGCGAGGGCAGGAAGCTCCAGTCGGAGTGCCAGGTCTCGGCGAAGATCGGCGCCTGCTCGTCGGCCTCGCGGCGGATCTCGACGACGTGGGCGTGGCCGGGGATGGGTGCGATGAAGGGGTCGTCGCCGCGCGGTCCGAGCGCAAGCGTGAAGCGCTCGAGGTCGGGGATGGACATGTGCTGGTCGGGAAACGCCACCACGCCGTGCGCGAGCCAGGCGTCGCGGATCGCGTCGACCGTGGCCGCATCGAGCGGGGCGGACAGGTCGACGCCGGTGACGCGCGCACCGCAGGGCGCCCCGCTGGGTTCGATGTGGATCATGCGCAGCGTCTCCGTTGGGGTCCGTTCGGGCGCTCGATGCTGCGCACGGGCGGTGGCCGGTCTCGATCCGTCGATTCTTCGCGATGGCGGTAGCCGGGTCAAGCCGGACGCCTCAGCGCGGGCCGCGGCCACGGGGCCGGAGCGCGGGGCGAATCGGCACCGCCCCTCGTCACGGCGCATCGGTCCCGGTCGCTGCCGTGGCGGGCGATCGAATCGGTCGCAGACGGGGCCTGCCTCGCGCAGGTCGGCATCCGCGCGACGCCACGTCGGCCGTCGGCATCAGCGCACGACCATCCCGGGTCGATAGGGATCCGGTGTGCCCATCGGAATGAGTGGATGCTGCTGCACGCTTCGCTCGAACTCCCCGACGATCCTGAGGACCGGACCGACGACCCAGCTGTCGACCGTCGGCTTCTCCTCCCGAGGGTCCGTATAGAGATTGAAGATGGTCGGCACGGGGTTCTTCACCGGCGGGTCGAACATCGTGTCCTGCCGGTAGAAGTGAAGCTTCCAGTTGCGCCACTTCACCGCCTGCAGGCGCTCGGCACACCAGATGGGGAAACCCTCGCGCGCCGATCTCTCCGTTTTTCCCAGGAAGAACTCCGACTGGTCGATGCTGTCGAAGGGCCTGTCGGTGGGCACCTTAGCCCCGCCGAACCGGGCGAGCGTCGCGAACATGTCCACGCCGTGCACGATCTCGTTGGTGACCGAGCCCGCGGCGACCTTGCCCGGCCAGCGGATCATGAAGGGTACCCGGATCCCGCCCTCCAGGGCTGTGAAGTACTGGCCGCGCCAGGGACCGGCCCAGCCGTCCCAGGGACGGAAGTACTCCGGACCGTTGTCGCTGGTGAAGATGACGATAGTGTTGTCCCGGACGCCCGCCTTGTCGACCGCATCGAGCACCTGGCCGACGTTCGCATCCATCTCGGCGAGCATGTCCGCCCAGTCGCCGTTACGGGTCATTCCCTTGAAGGCCGGGTTGGGCTCGCTCGGCAGGTGGGGCTGCGTGAGCGCCACGTATGCGAAGAAGGGCTTGCCGGAGGCGGCCTGCCGCTCGATGAACGAGACCGTGCGGCGGGTGATCTCGGCGTCGATCAGCCGGCGCTGGGTCAGGTCGTAGATCCCGAGCGCACGGCTCTTGCCACCCTTGCGGCCCTCCATCATCCGTTCGGCGGGCATCACGTCCTCCGACCATCCGGCGGATGTCGGCCAGAGCGACTCGTCGGTGGTCCGCGGGATGCCGAACCATTCGTCGAAGCCCTGGTCGCTGGGCAGGCGTCCGTCGTGGCTGCCGAGGTGCCACTTGCCGTAATAGCCGGTCGCGTAGCCCGCGTCGGACAGCGCCTCGCCGATGGTGACTTCCCACTGGGTCAGCCCGTCGGCGACGCCGCCGAACGGCACCGAGTGCGTGCCGGAGCGGATCGCCCAGCGACCGGTCATCAGGCTCGAGCGGCTCGGCGTGCACTGCGTCTCCATGTTGAAGTTCAGGAAGCGAGTGCCTTCCTTGGCGAGCGAATCGATGCGTGGCGTGGGCGCTCCCCGCGTGACCCCGCCTCCGTAAGCGCCGAGCTCGCCGTAGCCGAGATTGTCCGCGAGGACGAACACGATGTTCGGCCTGCCCGCCTGCGCGAGGGCGCCGGTGGACATCGACCAGACCATCGCCGCCAGGGCCAGGACGAGCGCCATGCGTGTCTTCATGATTGCCTCGATTCGTTCTGCGGTTTCCCGTTCGATCCCGGGTCGGATGGCGGTCCCGGACGATCCTGGGCCGGGGCGGGCCAGCACCGTGCGAGAACCTTGGGCGGCCATGGCATCGCGCGCCCCGTCGCACGCTCGACCCACACGTTGACCGCTCGCCCGCGGCCCACCGGCACCGGTAACCCGATGCCGTCGACCCCGAGGTCGCTGAGCGCGATCGAATGCTCGAGGCTCGTCCGCCCGACCCGCTCGACCTCGATGCGGCACTCGACGACGCTCGGCGGTTTCACCTCTTTCAGGAAGTCGTACTCCAGCCTGACCATGAAGGCCGCGAATCCAGGGATGCCGCCCCGGATCCCCATCGCCCGGTACCAGCCGAGAAAGCAGCGATTGACGAAGGCGAAGTACCGCGCGTTGTTCACGTGGTCGGTGAAGCGGTCCTCCGGCAGGTCGTGCTCGTCGACCTCGATCCGGATGGTGTGGACGTGGTGCTGCGACATGGCTCCGGTCCCCGCCGTCACTCTGCGCTGATGCCGGTGTCGCTCACGATCTGCCGGTAGGTCTGCATCTCGGCGTCAATGAAGGCCCGGAAGGCGGCGCCGCGAACGGGCGAGGCCGCGAGTCCCTGCTCGGCGAGACCCTTGACGACCGTCGGGTCGGCGAGCACGTCGGAGACGTCGGAGGCGATCGCATCGGCGAGCGCGCCGGGCAGGCCTTTGGGGCCGAAGACGCCGAACCAGTTGCTCAGCTGCAGCTTGGGCAGACCCACCTCGGCAGCCGACGGCACGTCGGGCAGGAGTCGCTCGCGTGCCGGGCCGGCGACGAACAGGGCCCGCAGCTTGCCCGAGGCGATGTGCTGCTGCAGCGGCGGGATCGTCGCAAAGAAGAGATCCACCTGCCCGCCCAGCAGGTCGGTGACGGCGGGCGCCGTGCCGCGATACGGCACGTGGGTCAGGTTCAGCCCTGAAAGCCGTGCCAGCATCTCGCCGGCGATGTGCTGCTGCCCGCCAGCGCCGGGCGATGCGAAGGTGAGCGGAACGCCTTTGCGCGACGACAGCGCGTCCATGCTCGTCACGCCGGACCGAGGCCCTGCGGCGAGGACCAGGGGCGCCTTCGCGGCCAGCACGATCGGCGTCAGGTCCGAGATCGGGTCGTACCGCATCTGCCGGTACACGAGCTTGTTCAGCATGACCTCGGGCGTGTAGCCCATCAGCAGGGTGTAGCCGTCGGGCGCGGCGCGCGACACCTGCTCGCCCGCCACCATGCCGCTGGCACCCGCCCTGTTCTCGACGACGACCGGCTGGCCCCACTTCCTGCCGAGCTCCCTCGCGAGCACGCGGGCCACGATGTCGGTCGCCCCGCCCGGCGGGTAGCCCACGACGAGCCGGACCGGCCGGTCGGGAAATGCCGCTGCCGCGGCAGCGGTGCCGCCGATCAGCGCCGCGACGAGGCCTGTCTTGAGAATCAGATGGGTGAGCACGATGGACTCCGTCCGGTCGAGAACGATGCGGGCACGGCAGGCCTATGCGCCGCGGGTGAAGGGGGCGGCGCCGAGCACCACCGCGCACGGGCTGTTAGTCAGCCCGGCGCGGTCGAGCGTCGTGCGCAGCGAAGGATCGCTGCCGCCCGCGACGCATGCGCCGGTTGCAAGATCGACCACCTGCGCCGTCCTGCGGGCGGGATGCGCGTCGACGCAGGCCAGCCCTGCGGCGCGCGCCTCGTCGGCCGGCAGGAGCAGGATCACGGTGCGCTCGCCCGCGACCGCGCCGGGTACCGATGCCGAGCCCTCGCCCGGAGGGAGGGGGGCCAGCGCGGTCGCGCCCCCGACCGTCGCCAGCACGGCGTGGAGGTTCGCGTAGACCGTGCTCGCCAGTCGCGGGCTGCAGCGCCGGTCTACGAAGCCGGTTCGCGGGAAATAGCCCCGGTCCACGTCCATGAACGTGTCCACGAATGCACGGACCCGTGGGCGGACCACGGCGGCGAGTGCAGCCTCCGCGACCCTGCACGCGTTGGCCATGTCGTCGTTCATCGCATCCGAGGGCGCCTCGCCTGCGAGCCGGACGTGGACGAGCAGCTGCGTGTGGAGCTTGGCGGAAAGCTCGTCGGCCCCGCGCATGAAGTCCCAGGGCCGTTCGCGGCGCGCCATGCGAAGCGAGATGCCGCTCGGCGCGCCGGTCCGCGCACCGGCCGCGGCGAGCGGCTCTAGCTGGTGTGTCTCGGCGAGGACGAATCCGTGATTGATGAAGTGACTGAACCTGGAGCCATCGAACTTGGCATCCTCGTGCAGGCGAAGCTTGGACACGTAGACCTCGACGCCCGATGCGTCCCGGATCCGTGCGAGCCCGGGGAGCGAGGCCTCGATCGCGGCCTGCGGCATCACGATCTCGAGCGCCGACACCAGCCCCCGATGCACGGCGAGGAGCCGGCACACCTCGGGCGCGGGCAGACCGTACGCGTAGACCAGGAACTCGTGGCCGATCTCGCGGAACAGCGCCATGCGGGCACGGACCCGCGCGTCGACCAGATCCTGGGCCGGCACCCGCAGGCGTCGCACGCCCATGCCCCAAAGGGCGAGTGCGGGATAGTCGTTGCGCGCGAGCTTGCGCTCAAACTCCTGGACGCCGCCGGTCGCCGCGATCTCGACCATCTCCGCCCACGGATGCCGCAGGTCGACGCCCAGCGCGGCGATGCCGGCGATGCGGGTGTGCACGAGCGGCAGCACGGCCGCCGGGGCCGCGAGCGCCTGACCCGGCTCCAGGCTCCGCCCGCCCGACGACACGAAATGAGCGACGTGGCCGCGTTCGTGGACGTCCACGAGGAAGTACCCGAACTTGCCGGCATCGTCGCGGCCGAACTCCGCCTCCGGCGCGACCCGGAAGAACTCGGCGTAGTCGTGCCGCATGAACGAGGTCGCGGGCAGCAGGTACATCTCGCACGACCCGACGCGGTCGTACCAGAAGTTGTGGACGTGACCCGCGAAGAAGGCCTCCACCCCGCTCGAGCGCATCAGGCCCAGCAACCAGCTCCGGGCGGGTTCGTCGACGTTGTCATAGGACCCAGCCTCGTCGGGCTCCGAGACGTACGGCGGGTAATGACTGAAGAGGAACACCCGCCTGCCCTGCGCCGCCGCCAGCTCGTGCTCCAGCCAGTCGCGCTGCTGCGCCTCCTCGTCCAGGCCCGAGTTGAACAGTTGCGCATTCAGCCCGATGAACCGGCACCCGCCTTCGTCGAAGGCGAAGTGGTCGGGGCCGAAGAGCCGCCGGTACTTCCCGATGTGGCTCGACGTCACGGTTCCCGCGGGCATCCAGTCGACGCGCTTGTCGCCGACGTCGTGGTTGCCGGGCACCAGGTGCAGCGGGCAATGCAGCGTCGCCGACATGTCCTTGAACGCCGCGACTGCCGACTCGAAGGTCGGCAGCTCCGGCACCGGGTGGACGATGTCCCCGAGGTGTAGCACGAACGCAGGCGCCGGATCGCGCTGCGCGATCGACTGCAGGACGTAGCGCGCCCGTCCGTTGGCGAGCGCATTCGTCGCGAACGGCGAGGTCGACGTCTTCTCCGACTCGTTCACGTGGGTGTCGGCGACAAGGGCGAACTGGAACAGCTTTCGTCCGAGACGATCCATCCCCGTGCCCTGTGTCCTGTCGTGTGATTTCATCAACTCGCTCTCTGGTAGACCGTACCGAACGTCGACACCAGTCGATCGAACAGGAGCTGGGTGAGCGCACCCAGCGTTCCCAGGACGAGCAGACCGACGATCATCCTCGAGGTCTGCAGCGAAAACCTCGAGTCCATGATGAGTTGACCGACGCCGCTGTTCGCGGCGATGAGCTCCGCCGACACGAGCGCGACGAACGCGAAGCCGATCGCGCTGCGCAGGCCTGCGACGATGTACGGCACCGACGACGGCAGGACGATGCGCCTGAACACCGCCGCGCGGGACAGCCCGAGCGTCGCGCCCGAGCGCAGCCGGATACGGGGCACCTCGCGCGCGCCGACCGCCGTGCCGATGGCGACGACGATCCAGACGAGGTAGGCGATGACCGCGTATTTCGATGTCTCGCCGATGCCCATCCACATCACGAACAGCGGCACGAGCGCGATCGGCGGCAGGCCCTTGAGGAACTCGAACATCGGACCGAGCAGCCGCTCGGCGCCCTTGAACGTCCCGAGCACGAGGCCGGTCGCGACGCCGGCCGCCGCACCGATTCCGTAGCCGACGGCCACACGCCGGATGCTCTCGAGTACGGCACGAGCCAACTCGCCCGACGCCAGCATCTGCAGCAGCGTGACCGCGACCTGCCGCGGCGAAGGCAGCAGCTCGGCGCTGCCGACGGCCTCGGCGGCCAGTCCCCATGCGCCGATGCCCAGCAGCACCGCCATGGCGCCCAGTGCCGCACTGCGCACGAGAGGGATCGACCTCACTGCTACACCCGCCTCGCGAGCGACCAGCGCGGCAGCAGGCGCTCGACGGCGAACACGAAGCCGCGGTCCAGCAGCAGGCTCATCAGGCCGAGCCCGATCACGCCGACCAGCATGTTGACCATGCTGAAGTGCGAGCGCGCCTGCATGATCAGATAGCCCAGGCCGTTCTCCGCGCCCAGCATCTCCGCCGCGACGATCACCATCACGCCCAGGCCCAGTGCCGTCCTCACCCCTGCGAGGATCGACGGAAAGCAGGACGGCACGACGACGCGGAGCAGCGTCGCCGAGGCGCTCAGTCCGAGGGTGCCGGCGGTCTTCAGCCGGATCGAGGGGATCGAGCGCACCCCCTGGCGCACGCTGACGAGCAGCACCAGCGAGACCGTGTAGACGAGCAGCGCGTATCGCGACGATTCGGTGACGCCGAGCACGATCAGGCTGAACGGCACCAGCGCGAGCGCAGGGATCGCGTTGAAGAACCGTACGTACGGGTTGAGCATCGCGTCGGCCACGGGATACATGCCCATCAGGCACCCCAGCGTGGTTCCGAGCGGCACGCCGATCGCCAGACCGACGAGCAGGCGGGAAAGGCTCGCGAAGACATGGGCGCCGAGCTCGCCGCTTCGCCCGAGAACCAGGGCGGCATCGAGGACATCCCGGGGCTGCGGGAGGAGCAGCGGGTTTCCGATCCGAAACGCAGCGGCTGCCCACAGGAGGAGCACCGCCGCGACCGGCAGGACGAGTGCGCCGGCCGTCTTCATGCGGCGCGTGCGTAGCCGCCGGCGTGTTCGATCCGCTCCTGCAGCCTGCGCAGCGCCGCCCCCCACGCCGGATCTCCCGGTCCCGCGGAGCCGACCTTCAGCCCTGGCTCGAACGCGTCCAGCACCACGGACTCGGGGCCCGACGACAGCACCACGACGTGCGTGGCCAGGGTGATCGCCTCGGCGGCGTCGTGGGTGATGAACACGATCGTCTTGCCGGTCCCGGCCCAAAGCGCCTTCAGCTCGAGCTGCAGCTTCTGGCGCGTGAACGCGTCCAGCGCCCCGAACGGCTCGTCCATCAGCAGCACGTCCGGCTGCATGACCAGACCACGCGCGATCTGGGCACGCTGCTTCATGCCGCCGGACAGCTCGGAGGGGAACTTGTCCTGGTGCCCGTGCAGGCTGACCATCGCCAGCGCGTCGGCGGAGCGCCTGCGTCGCTCGGCGACGGCGAGCGCCCTCAGCCCGAACTCGACGTTCTCGCGAACGGTCAGCCACGGGAACAACGCGTTGCCGACGTCCTGGAAGATGACGACCCGGTCGGGCCCGGGGCCGGCGATCGGCCCGCTGTCGTAGGCGATGGATCCCTGCGTGGGCCGCTCGAATCCGGCGAGCATCTCGAGCAGCGTGCTCTTGCCGCACCCGCTCGGCCCGAGGATGCACACGAAGCTGCCGCGGGCGACCGTCAGGTCAAGGTCCTTGAGGATCCACGGGCCGGACTCGAATCGCTTGCCGACCCGCTCGATCCGGAGCTCCCGCCACGCCCCAGAGGTCACGGCACGAGGCTCCGGTCGAGCTTCTTCAGGTGGCTCCAGTCCAGCGCCGTGCTCCAGTCCACCCGGGCCTTGATCAGGCCCTGCTTCGCGAGGAAGTCCTCGATGTCGGACAGCGTCGACACGAAGCTCGGCGAGACCGTCATGTCCCACGTGTTGTTGGTGATCACGTGCTGCACGTCCTTCGGGTCGATCTTGAGGTAGGCGCCCAGCGCCTCGCTGCGCGCGGCGAGCGGGGAATCCGCGAGCCACTTGCTGGCCCGGGCGATCGCGCGTAGCACACGCTCGGTGTCGGCGGGACTCTTCGCGAGGAAGTCCTTCCTGGCGACGAGCCCCGAGTACAGGACGTACTTCTCCTGACCGTTGTTGGAGACGACCTGCTGCCTGTCGCCGGACACCTGGCCGATCTTCAGGTCGAAGGGCTTCCAGCTCGATAGCGCATGGACATCTCCCCTTGCGATCGCGGGTACCTGGTCGAACGGCGCGAGGTGAACCCGCTCGACGTCGTTGATGCTCAGGCCGCCGCGTCTCATGAACTGGCTCAGCAGGTACTCGGACGAGGACTTCGTCACGAGACCGACCTTCCTGCCCTTGAGTTCCGCCGGCGATACCGCGCCCTTCGGTCCGACGATCACCAGCATGTCGTGGTTCGCCGAGAACTGGGCCAGCATCGCGGTGTCGCCGCCGACGAGCAGATAGATCAGCGGCACGTCGCTCGCCACCAGGAAGTCGGCGGCGCCCGAGCGGAACCCCTCGGTGGCTTCGGCGCCGCTGGAGAACGGGCGCACCTGCACATCGAGCCCCTCCGCCTTGAAGAAGCCTTTCTGGTCGGCGATGAAGACCGGCGCGAAGATCGGGCTGGAGCCCGCGAAGATCCTGATCTTCTGGGCGTGGGCACTGCCCGCGCCGAGCGCTAGCAGGGCCACCATCGTGGGAAGCAGGGCCTTCAGCAGACGGACGTGCATGGTGGCGTTCCTTGCAGAGCAGCGGTGGCATGGCCCGCGGTGGCCTGCGCCCCCGCGAGGAGAGACCTGATCCCGGTCGGCTCGTAGCCGGCGTCGACGAGCCGCTGGCGTACAACCGCGGCCAGCTGCACCGCGTTGGGCCCGTCGCCATGCAGGCAGATCGACTGGACCGGAATGTCGAGCCGGGTGCCGTCGATCGCGTCGCAGCCGCCGTCATCGAGCATGCGGACGGCCCGGGTGGCGATCGACCCGGGGTCGCGACCCGCCTTCGCGCGCTCGAGGATCAGCGAGCCGTCGGCGTTGTAGTCCAGGTCGACGTAGCCCTCGTGGATCATCGGCACGCCAAGCTGCCCGCATTCCGCGGCCACCAGCGGCCCCGACATGAGCAGGGCCAGGCCGGGATCGATCGCGCGCACCGCGCGCACGATCCCGCGCGCCGTGGCCGGGTCGCGCACGCCCGTCAGGTACAGCTCGCCATGCGGCTTGACGTGCGTGAGCGGCATGCCGACGGCCCGACAGAACCCGAGCAGCGCACCGATCTGGTAGACGCTGATCTCGAAGACCTCGTCCTCGGACAGGCTCATGCGCCGACGGCCGAAGCCCATGAGGTCCGGATAGGAGATGTGCGCGCCGAGCTCCACGCCATGCCGCTTGGCGAGCGTCACCGACTTCAGCATCGTGCCGGGATCGGCGGCGTGATAGCCGCAGGCGATGTTCACGCTGTCGACGTGCCGGATCAAGGCCTCGTCGGCGCCCAGCACGTAACGTCCGTACGACTCGCCCATGTCGGCGTTCAGGTTGATGCGCTTCGGTGCTGACGACATGGCTGGACTTCTCCTGACTCCGACGTCGATCTTTAAAGTCATTCTATTTTTAGAATAATGTTGGGTCGACAAGGATGTCAAGGCGCTCGGCCGGTCGCGCACCGGCGCCACGCCGGCTAGGTCATTTTTCCCTCGCATGTGCAGGAAGCACCGCAGCCGGCGATAATGAGCGGGTCGAGATACGGTCAGATGGTTCAAGTGACTTCCAAGGATCATTCCATTTCTAGGATCAAGCAGACCGAGGCGACCGCTGCCGCGCTCAAGACCTCTCCGGGCAAGCTCTACGAGCAGGTCGCGATGCTGGTCCAGCAATGGATCGAGAACGGCGAGCTGGCCAAGGGCGAGCGGCTGCCGTCGATCACCGCACTCGCCGAGTCATTCGGCGTCGCGGTGGTGACTGTCCGCCAGGCGCTTGCGCTCCTCGAGGAGCGGGGGCTAATCGATCGGCACCAGGGGCGCGGCACCTTCGTCTCCGAGCACGTCAAGGAAAAGCACTGGTTGAGGATCGAGTCGAACTGGGAGACGCTCGTCTCGGTGTGGGGGCGCAGCAAGCCCACGCCACTCAAGGTCCGGAACGCCTTTGCGATGCCGGTGTTGTCAGCCGAGGACGGGCACGCAGCACCCGGCTACCGGCACATGCGGCGGGTCCACGCCGTCGACGGCGTCCCCTACGCGGTCAGCGACCTGCACGTCGACAGGCGTCACTACGCGGCGTGCCCCGAGCGCTTCGATTCGGAGATGGTGATCGTCGTGCTGGACTCGCTGCCGCAGTGCAGGATCAAGAGCATGCGTCAGCGCGTGACCATCGAGATCGCGGACCTCGACCATGCGTCGCTGCTCAAAATTCCAATCGGAGCGCCGCTGGGCATCGTCCGGCGCGTCATCTGCGACGAGGACGGCACCGTCGTGTACCTGGGCAAGGCGGTCTATCGCGGGGACATCGTCAAGCTTGAGCGCGAGATCACGAAGTCCTCGGCGTGAGTCCGGGGCCGGTGTCCGTCAGGTATCGGACCAGCCGATGAAACGGGCGGCCCATCGACTCCTCGCGTACGCAACCGAACCCCAGCAGCAGCCCCTGGCGCGCCGGCTTGCCGATGTAGTACCTCGAGAGCGGCCGGACGATCACGCCGTCGGCGGCCATCTCCCTCGCGACCAGGACGTCGTCCATCGCCTCCGGCAGGCTCAGCACCAGATGAAGGCCCGCCGGGCTGTCGTGCTCGTCGCGCCACGCCGGCCCCAGCCACCGGTCCACCAGCGAGATCAGGGCTGCCCGACGACCGGCATAGACGAGCCGCATCCGCCGGATGTGCGCGGCGTACTGCCCCGACTCAATGAACTGCGCCACCGCGGCCTGCATCGGCAGGTGCCCGTCGCGATACAGTTCGGCATGGGCGGCCCGGAATGCGTCGACGAGCCGGTCGGGCACCACCAGGTAAGCCATGCGCAGGCCGGGATAGAGGGTCTTGCTGAAGGTGCCGACGTAGAGAACGGGTGCGTTCGGGACTAGGCCCTGCAGCGACTGCACGGGGCGACCCGCGAAGCGGAACTCGCTGTCGTAGTCGTCCTCGACGATCCAGCATCCGTGCTCGGCGGCGAACGCCAGCAGGGCCGTGCGGCGGGCCATGCTCATGACCGACCCGAGCGGATACTGATGGGACGGCGTCACGAAGACGAAGCGCGGGGGCCGACGGATGCGACCGCGCGGAATCCGCAAGCCCTCGACGTCCACGGGCACGGGGTGGGGCTGGATGCCGTTGATCTGGAGGATGCCCCGTATTCCCCAGTAGCCCGGCTCCTCCATCCAGGCCCGGTCGCCCGGGTCGCCCAGGACTCGGACGACGAGGTCGATCGCCTGGTGGACCCCCTCGGTGACGAGGATCCTGCCGGGCTCGCAGTCGACGGCCCGCGCATGGCGAAGGTGACCGGCGAGCGCCCGCTGCAGGGGATCGTGGCCGCCACCGTGCGAATAGGTGAGCAGGGACGGATCGGGGCGTCTCGAGAGCCGGTTCGCGAGTCTGGCGAACTCGCGGTGCGGGAATTCCCGGACGTCGGGCACGCCCGGCACGAACGCGCCCCACTGCACGGATGACGCCAGCGCGCCCGCGAGCAGCGCCTCGCCACGTCGGGACAGTCCGCGGCTCACCCGCGTGTCGGCGCGCGGATGCGCCGTCGCCTGCGTGAACAGGAGCGCATCGGGCAATTCCCGGGAGACGTAGGTGCCGCTGCCCGTGACTGCGCGGACGTAGCCCTCGGCCTGCAGGCGCGAATACGCGTTGACCACGGTGTTGCGGGACAGCCCGAGCTCGTCGGCCAGGTCGCGCGTGGCCGGCAACGGCCTGTCCGGCTGGAGGCTGCCGTCGAGGATCGCGCCCTGGATGCAGCCGAACAGGGTCTGGGCACGGGGCTCGCGCTCGGCGCGCTCGCGGCGATCCACGAAGCGCTGGAGCAGAAGGTCCGAGGCGAGCGACTTCAATTGGTTCTATTCGTTATCGACTATTGGTACTTGATTGTGGCACCACTTTCGCGCGCAATGGATGACTTGTCCATCGTCGCGAGACAGCAGCCATGAAAAACGCGGAAGTCGATCGCCGTCGGATCGAAGCTGCCCCGCGCGGGGTCGGCGTCATGTGTGATTTCTATGTCGACCGTGCGGAGAACGCGACCCTCTGGGACGTCGAGGGCCACGAGTACACTGACTTTGCCGCGGGCATCGCGGTCCTCAACACCGGCCATCGCCATCCGCGCGTCGTCGAGGCCATGCAATCGCAGCTCGGGCGGTTCATGCACACCGCCTACCAGATCGCGCCGTACGAGAGCTCGGTCGCCCTGGCGGAGCGCATCAATGCGATGGTTCCGATCGACGGCCCCGCGAAGACGGCCTTCTTCACCACGGGCGCGGAAGCCGTGGAGAACGCGATCAAAATCGCCCGTGCCCACACGGGCCGCAGCGGGGTCATCGCCTTCGGCGGCGCGTTCCACGGACGCACGATGATGGGGCTCGCCCTGACTGGCAAGGTCTCTCCGTACAAGGTGGGATTCGGGCCGTTCCCGGGCGAAGTGTTCCACGTGCCGTTTCCGAGCGAGCTCGATGGCGTCGACGCGGACGACAGCCTCGATGCGCTGCGCAGGCTCTTCGCGGCAGATATCGAGCCGGGTCGGGTCGCTGCGATCATCATCGAGCCGGTCCAGGGCGAGGGCGGGTTCAACGTCGCGCCGACGGCGCTGATGCGGGGGCTGCGCGGCCTCTGCGACGAACACGGCATCGTGCTGATCGCCGACGAGATTCAGACCGGGTTCGCCCGCACCGGCCGGATGTTCGCGATGCAGTATCACGCCGTTCGGCCCGACCTGATCACGCTCGCAAAGAGTCTCGCCGGCGGCATGCCGCTCTCGGCCGTGTGCGGTCGGGCCGCGATCATGGACGCACCCGCGCCGGGCGGGCTGGGGGGCACCTATGCGGGCAATGCCCTGTCGATCGCGGCCTCGCACGCGGTCCTGGATGTCCTCGACGCGGAGCGCTTGTGCGATCGGGCGGTAGCGCTCGGCACGCGCATGAGGACGATGCTGGTGGCGATGCAGGCGCGGTGCCCCGCGGTCGCGCAGGTTCGCGGTCTGGGATCGATGATGGCGGTCGAGTTCAGGGATCCCGGGACCGGTCGGCCTCGTGCGGATGTCACGAAGGCCGTGCAGCGTGCCGCGATGTCCCGCGGCCTGTTGCTGCTGACCTGCGGCGTCCACGCGAACGTGATCCGTTTCCTCTATCCGCTGACGATTCCCGATCGTCAGTTCGACTCGGCGCTCGGCATCCTCTCGGAAGCGATGGCGCAGCACGCGCGTCTCGAGCCGGTTGCCTGATCCGGGACGGCCTGCGTCGGTGCCGCGGGTCGATCGCCGGGCCACGGCCCGCCCGGTGCGGGCGCGTTAGACTCGCGGCTCCGTACCGCCCGTCCGCCCTTCCGGGTTCAGCGCCATGGCCCAGATCGACCCGTTGCCCGACGACGCCACGCCCTCCGACCGCCTCGCCCGTACCGACGACGAGCGCGTCGACGGCCTGCAGCTGCTGCCCCCGCCCGAGCACCTGATCCGGTTCTTCCCGATCCGGGGCGGTCTAGTCGAGGCGCTGGTGGCCTCGACCCGCGAGCGCATCCGCGCGATCCTCCAGGGCCGCGACGACCGGCTGCTGGTGGTGATCGGCCCGTGCTCCATCCACGACCCGTCGTCGGCGCTGGAGTACGCGCAGCGGCTCGCCGGCGAGCGCGCGCGGCTCGGCGACCGGCTCGAGGTGGTGATGCGCGTGTACTTCGAGAAGCCGCGCACCACGGTCGGCTGGAAAGGCCTGATCAACGACCCCTATCTGGACGGCAGCTTCCGCATCGACGAGGGCCTGCGGATCGCCCGGCAGCTGATGATCGACATCGCGCGGCTCGGCGTGCCCGCCGGCAGCGAGCTGCTCGACACCATCTCGCCGCAGTACATCGGCGACCTGGTCGCCTGGGGCGCGATCGGCGCGCGCACGACCGAGAGCCAGGTGCACCGCGAGCTCGCCTCCGGGTCGTCGGCGCCGATCGGGTTCAAGAACGGCACCGACGGCAACGTGAAGGTCGCGATCGATGCGATCCAGGCGGCTGCGGGCGCGCACAACTTCCTCGGGGTGCACAAGAACGGCCGCGTCGCGATGGTCCGTACCCGCGGCAACCCCGACTGCCACGCGATCCTGCGCGGCGGGCGGGCGCCCAACTTCGACGCGACGAGCGTGGCCGCCGCCTGCGCGTCGCTCGGCGCCGCCGGGCTCGCGCCCGCGCTGATGGTCGACTGCTCGCACGCCAACAGCGGCAAGCAGGCGGTGCGCCAGAAGGAGGTCGCGGCCGAGCTCGCGCGGCAGGTCGGGGCGGGCGGGCGCAGCGTGTTCGGCGTCATGGTCGAGAGCCACCTCGAGGCCGGCGCGCAGCCCTTCGTGCCCGGCCGCGACGATCCGGCGGCGCTGCGCCGCGGGCTCAGCATCACCGACGCGTGCCTGGGCTGGGACGATTCGGTGGCGGTGCTCGAGGCGCTCGCGCAGGCCGTCGCACGGCGGCGCGCGGCGCGCTGAGCGGCTTGGCCGGACCCGCGCAGGCGTTACACTCGGCGCGGGCCGCCTCCAGAGCCCGCCCGCAGCGAGGAGACGCCATGCACCGACTGACCCGCAGCATCGCACTGGCCGTGGCACTGGCCGCGCCCGTCGCCGCCCAGGCCCAGGCCGACACCTGGCCCAGCCGCCCGATCCGCATCGTCGCCCCGTTCCCGCCCGGCGGCACGGTCGACCTGCTGTCGCGCATCTTCGCGCCCCCGCTGTCACAGGCACTGGGCCAGCAGGTGATCGTCGAGAACCGGGCCGGCGGCGGCGGCTCGATCGGCACCGGCGCGGTCGCCAAGGCGGCCCCCGACGGCTACACCTTCGTGATGGTGTTCGACACCCACGCGGTCAACCCGAGCCTGATCCCGAACATGTCGTTCGACACCCGGGCCGACCTCGCCCCGGTGATGCTGATCGCCACCGGCGCGATGGTCATCACCGCGCACTCGAGCCAGCCCTGGAAGACCTTCCCGGACCTGCTCGCGACAGCGCGCGCCAAGCCGGGCATGCCGAACTACGGGACCATCGGCACCGGCAGCCTCGCCCACCTCGCGGTCACGCAGATGGGCGCGCAGGGCGCGTTCTCGCCGACGCACGTGCCCTACAAGGGCGGCGGCCCGCTCGCGCAGGACGCCGTCGCCGGCCACGTGCCGGTCGCCATCGGCACCGTCGCCCTGCTGTCGCCGCACATCAAGACCGGCACGCTGGTGCCGCTGGCGGTCACCACCGCCGCGCGCGACCCGGTGCTGCCCAACGTGCCCACCGTCGCCGAGCAGGGCCTGCCCGGCTTCGAGGCCACCGCGTGGTGGGGACTGCTCGCACCGGCCAAGACGCCGCCCGCGATCGTCCAGCGCATGAACGCCGAGCTGGCCAAGCTGCTGCGCGACACGCAGATCCGCGAGCGGCTGGCGGGGCAGGGGATGAACATCGTGGCCTCCACGCCGGAGGCCTTCGGCAGCTTCGTCGACGTGCAGACCGCCAAGTGGGCCCGGGTGGTCAAGGAGCACGGCATCCGCGCCGGCGACTGACGCGCCGGCCGCGGATGCTCAGCGGCCGGGTGCCGCGATCGCGCGCAGGAACTCGGCGCGGTCGCGGTCGGAGTGCTCGTAGCAGCCCCGGAACGACTGCGTGACGACGCGCTCGTCGCCGCGACGGTCCTCGCCGAGCAGCAGGCACAGCTGCTCGGCCTCGATGACGCAGGCCGCGCCGCGCGCCTGCCCGTGCACCACCAGGGCGTCCGCGACGTCGCGCGTCATCCACTCCTGGTACGTGAAGCGGTGCCCGATCGCGTCGACCATCCGCGCGATCCGCCCGAAGCCGTGGAGCCGTCCGCCCGGCAGGTAGCCCACGTGCGCGACGCCCCGGAACGGCACCAGGTGGTGCGGGCACACGCCATGGACGGCGATGCCCCGGATCACGACCAGGTCGGTGCGCGGATCGGCAAAGCCCTCGCCGAGCGCGGCCGCCGGATCGAGCTCGTAGCCGCCGAGCAGGCGGCGCTGCCACAGCTCGCGCACGCGCTGCGGCGTTCGGCCCAGGTGCTCGGCGTCGGGCTCGAGCCCGCAGGCGCGCAGCAGGTCGGTGACCGCCCGCTCGAACGCGGGCGCGTCGAAGGCGCCGCTGCGCGCGATGCCGCAGCCGCCGGGGTTGCCCGGGGCCGGCGCGTGCCCGTGACCGTCGTGGTCGTGACCGTCGTGCCCGTCGGCCCGGGCGGGTGCATCGGGGTGGGCGATCGGTGGCGTCGGGGTGGGCATGGCGGGCGCTCTGCGGACTTCCGTGGGCGGCCATCGTACCGCGGCGGCGTCGCGCGCCGCGCGGCGGCCCCGCTCAGGGCAGGAAGGGCGGCGTGAGGATCCGCAGGCCGATCGAGAACCAGCGGCCGAGCCCGCTCGGCCCGCCCTGGTCGCCCATCGTCGCGTCGACCTGCAGGCGGTTGGGAATGATCCAGTAGCGGATGCCCAGCTGCGCCTGCGCGCGGCTGCCGCCCTGCCCGAACGTCTCCGCGATCAGCAGCGCCCGCGGGGTCATCGCCGCCTCGATTCCCAGCCCCCACAGCGAGCGGATCGTGTGCGTCTGCGGGCCGCCGTACTGCGCGCCCAGGTTGACGTGGACGAACAGCCGGTCGGCGCCGAACGACGCGGTCATCGGCACGTAGAAGTAGGGCTCGTGGTCCCGCCGGCCGCCCTCGTTGCGGTCGATCCAGAGTCCGCCGACGGCCATCCCGACCCCCCACGAGTCGGTCTGCAGCGTGCGGAAGATGGTCTTGGCCTGCCACTGCAGCGCGTTGCCGTGGGGCGCGCCGTCGGGCCGCAGCGAGGTGCCGCCGAGCGTGAGCTCGAGGTTGCCGGTCGGGTTGCAGCCTGGCAGGGCCCAGAACTCGCTGCCGCCGTCGCGGTAGGCGCGGGCCCAGGTCTCGAGCTGGCAGGCGCCCGGATCCACGATCCGCGCGTCGTCGGTGATCATCGGACGCGCCGCGCGGGCGGGGGCTGCAGGCAGGAGCGTCACGACCGCGAGGGCGATCGCAAAGAGGAACCGGGACGGGCCTGTCGGCATCGGGGGCGCGAGGGATCGGAACTGGGCTGGCAGCCCGACGGTATCACGCGCCCGTGACGGGGGGATTGCTGCGCCGGCGCCGCTTCGAGTCGGTCCGCTTGCGTCGGCCCCGGTCGGATGCGTATGGTGCTGCGGACGATCGTGGAACCACGATGCCAGGCGACGAGGCGAACATGGCCAAGAATTTCGAAGACATGGAAGACAGCAACCGGTCGGGCAATCCGGACATCCATTCGGTCAGCGACCCGGCGCGCCGCATCGTGCTGGGCGGGGGGCTCGGCGCGGCGGCGCTCGGCGCGCTCGGCGCGCTGCTCGGGGGCTGCGCCGTGCCCGGCGCCGGGACCACGCCGCAGGCGGCCGGCGCGTCGCTGGGCTTCAAGCCGATCCCGGTGGGCACCGGCGACCGACTGGTGGTGCCGGAGGGCTATGTCGCCGAGCCGCTCGCGCCGTGGGGCGAGCCGGTCGGGCTCGCCGGCAACATGCCAGCGTGGCGCGACGACGCCGGCAACAGCGCCGCCGACCAGGCCGCGCAGGTGGGGATGCACCACGACGGCATCAACTACTATCCGCTCGACGGCAGCCGGCGCGGGCTGCTCGCGATCAACCACGAGTACACCGACGACGGCCTGCTGCACGCCGACGGCTTCAGGACGTGGAGCGCCGAGAAGGTGCGCAAGTCGCAGAACGCCCACGGGGTGTCGGTGATCGAGGTCGAGCAGCGCGGCGGGGGCTGGGAGATGGTCCGGCCCAGCCGCTACGCGCGCCGCTTCACCGCGGCCTCGCCGTTTGCGGTCGGCGGCCCGGCTGCGGGCCACCGGCTGATGCGCACCGCGGCCGACCCCGAGGGCCGCCGCGTGCTGGGCACGCTGAACAACTGCGCGAGCGGCATGACGCCCTGGGGCACCTACCTGTCGGGCGAGGAGAACTTCGCCTTCTACTTCGACGGCGGCGACAAGCTCGATGCGCACCAGCTGCGCTGGGGCGTGCGCAAGTCGAGCGGCTACCGATGGGCCGAGCACGACGAGCGCTTCGACGCGACGCGCCATCCCAACGAGTTCAACCGCTTCGGCTGGGTCGTCGAGATCGACCCGATGGATCCGGAGTCGGTGCCCATCAAGCGCACGGCGCTCGGGCGCGCCGCGCACGAGGGCGCGTGGGTCGCGACGACCCGCGACGGCCGTGCGGTCGTGTACTCCGGCGAGGACGCGCGCTTCGAGTACATCTACAAGTTCGTCAGCCGCGACCGCATCGCGCCGGGCGGCGCGAAGGCCAACCGCGAGCTGCTCGATCACGGCACGCTGTATGTGGCCCGCTTCGACGCCGACGGCACCGGCCGCTGGCTGGCGCTGGTGCACGGCCAGGGGCCGCTCATCGCGGGCGCGGGCTTCGCCGACCAGGGCGAGGTACTGATCAAGTCGCGCCAGGCGAGCGACCTGCTCGGGGCGACCAGGATGGACCGCCCCGAGTGGCTCGCGATCGATCCGCGCAGCGGTGAGGTCTACTGCACGCTCACCAACAACAGCGCGCGCGGCCGACCCGGCAACCCGGGCGTGGATGCCGCCAACCCGCGCGCGGACAACACGATGGGCGCCATCATCCGGTGGAAGGAGGACGGCGACTTCGACGGCCTGCGCTTCGCGTGGAACCACCTGGTGCTCGCCGGCGACCCGTCGCTCGAGCGCGCGGATGCGCGCGGCAACGTGCGCGGTGACATCTTCGCCTGCCCCGACGGCATCGCCTTCGACTCGCGCGGCGTGCTCTGGATACAGACAGACATGCACGCGACGCAGATGTACCAGGGCGAGTTCCGCAACATGGGCAACAACCAGATGCTCGCCTGCGACGTGCGCACCGGCGAGATCCGCCGCTTCCTGACCGGTCCGACGAACTGCGAGGTCACCGGCGCCGCGTTCACGCCCGACCTGCGCACGGTGTTCATCAACATCCAGCATCCGGGCGAGACGCCTACCGACCGCAGCGATCCGGCCAGCCCCACGCGCTACTCGAGCTGGCCCTTCGGTGGCGCCCGGCCGCGCTCCTCGACGGTGGCGATCCGGCGTCGGGACGGCGGCCCGATCGGCGCCTGAGGGCACGGCGCACGGCGCATCGGCGGCAGCCCGCGCCCCGGCTCGCGGGCGGGGCCGTGGCGGCGCGCCCCGGCCGCGCGGTATGCTGATCCGGCACGCAGTCCCCCACGCATCCGGAGGCGATGGCCATGAGAGCCGAACAGAACCAGCTCGTCACGCGGATCGGGCCCGGCACGCCCTGCGGCGCGCTGATGCGGGCCTACTGGCAGCCGGTCGCGCTGTGCGACGAGTTCGACCCCGCGCTCGACCCGCGCATGGCCGCGCGCGCCCTGAAGCCGGTGCGCGTGCTGGGCGAGGACCTGGTGCTGTTCCGCGACGCCGGCGGCGGCTACGGGCTGCTCGACCGTGGCTGCCCGCATCGCGGCGCCGACCTCGCCTTCGGGCGACTGGAGGCCGACGGCCTGCGCTGCCCCTTCCACGGCTGGAAGTTCGGCGCCGACGGCGCCTGCCTCGACACCCCGGCCGAGCCCGCGGGCAGCCGGCTGTGCGAGCGCGTGCGCCAGCGCAGCTATCCGGTCGTCGTGCGCGCGGGCGTCGTGTTCGCATGGCTCGGCGCCGAGGGGAGCGTGCCCCCGCCCTTCCCGGAGTTCGACTGCTTCGTCGCGCCGGCCAGCCACAGCTTCGCGTTCAAGGGCCTGTGGCACGCCAACTGGCTGCAGGCCTTCGAGGTGGGGATCGACCCCGCGCACCCGTCCTTCCTGCACCGCTTCTTCGACGACGGGCCGCCGGACGAGACCTACGGCCGGCAGTTCCGCGGCGCGAGCGCGGGCAGCATCGACGGCGAGCGCTGGCCGATGACGCGGATCATGCGCGAGTTCGTGCGGCCCGAGATCGGCTTCGATCCGATGCCCTGGGGGCTGCAGCTCACCACGCGCCGCCCGATGACCGAGCGCCTGACGCATGTGCGCATCACCCAGGCCGTGTTCCCGCACACCTTCGTGATCCCGCTGTCCGAGTCGATCACCATCACGCAGGTGCACGTGCCGGTCGACGACACCCGGACCTACTGGTACGCGTTCTTCACCAGCTTCGAGGGGCCGCTCGACCGCGACGAGATGCGCCGCCAGCGGCTGCGCCACGTGACGCTGCCCGACTACGTCCCGATCCGCGGACGCCACGACGGCTGGGGCTTCGACCCCGAGGAGCAGCGCACGCGGACCTTCCTGGGGATGGGCGAGGACGACATCAATGTGCACGACCAGTGGGCCGTCGAGAGCATGGGCGCGATCCAGGACCGCACCCGCGAGCACCTGGGCACCACCGACAAGGTCATCCTCGCGAACCGGCGGATGCTGGTGAAGGCGATCGAGACCGTGCAGGCGGGCGGCACCGCGCCGGGCATCGCGGACCCGTCGCTGGCCGCATCGATGCTCGGACCGGTGACGGTCGACGGCATCGCCCCGGCCGACGGCTGGCCGACGTGGTGGCGCGACACGGTCGCGGCGGTGCGCGACGGCGCGCCGTGGCGTCGCGAGGCCGTGGTGGCGAGCGGCGCCGCCGCCCCGCGCGCCGCCGCGGGACCGGCCGTCGCATGACCCGCTTCTCGGAGCGCTGCGGCCTGCACGACGCCGCGCGCGAGGCCGCGATCGCGCGCTTCGCCGAGCGGCTGTCGGCGGGCCGGCTGGAGCTGGTGCGCGTGGCCTGGTGCGACCTGCACGGCGTGACGCACTGCAAGACCCTCACCGCGGCCGCGGCGCTGCGCGCGATGGACGACGGCGTCGGCATGGTCGGGACGCTGATGCTCAAGGACACGTCCGACCGCACCGCGTTCCCGGTGTTCGATCGCGGCGGCGCGGGCGCGCTGCCCGGCTTCGCGGGAGCGGGCAACCTGCTGCTGCTGGCCGACCCCGACAGCCTGCAGGCGCTGCCCTGGGCGCCCGGCACGGGCTGGGTCCGCGCGCAGCCCTGGTTCCAGGACGGCACGCCGGTCGCGCTCGACACGCGCCGCCTGCTGCAGGACGCGCTCGCACGGCTGGCGCGCGCCGGCTACGGGCTGAAGTGCGGGCTGGAGGTCGAGTTCCATGTCTACCGCATCGAGGACGAGCGCCCGCGTCGCGACCCCGAGCTCGCCGCGTGGCCCGGCCTGCCGCCCGAGGTCTCGATGATCCATCCCGGCTACAGCCTGCTGGGTGAGGCCTGGGCCGACATGGCCGACACGCCGCTGCGCATCGTGCAGCAGACGGCGCAGGCGCTCGGGCTGCCCCTGGCCTCGCTCGAGATCGAGCTCGGACCGAGCCAGGTCGAGGCGGTGTTCGACGCCACCGACGCGCTCGCCGCGGCCGACGCGATGGTGCTGTTCCGCAGCGCGGTGCGCCAGGCGCTGCAGCGTGCCGGCTATCACGCCACCTTCATGTGCCGTCCGCCGTTCCCCAACATCATGTCGAGCGGCTGGCACCTGCACCAGTCGCTGGTGGCCGCGCGCGGTGGCGCGAACGCCTTCGAGCGCGCGGCACCCGCGCCGGGCTGCGGACCGTCGGACGCGCGCCGGGTGCTGTCGGACGCCGGCGCCCACTGGCTCGCCGGCCTGCTCGCGCATGCGCGCGGGATGGCGGTACTCGGCACGCCCACGGTCAACGGCTTCGGGCGCTTCCGGCCCAACGCGCTCGCGCCGCAGTCGGTGCTATGGGGCCGCGACAACCGCGGCGCCATGCTGCGCGTCGTGGGCGGCTGCGGCGACCCGGCCACCCGCATCGAGAACCGCGTCGGCGAGCCCGCTGCCAATCCCTACCTGTACCTCGCCTCGCAGGTGCACGCGGGTCTCGACGGCCTGGAGCGCGCCCTGGAGCCGCCGCCCGCGACCGACGACCCCTACGGCGCCGGCGGCGAGCGGCTGCCGACCACGCTCGGCGACGCGCTCGACGCGCTGCGTGCCGACGACGCGATGACCCGCGGCTTCGGGGCGCCCTTCGTGGACTGGTTCGAGCGCGTCAAGCGCAGCGAGCTCACCCGGTGGGAGCAGGCCCAGGACAAGCGCGACTTCGAGCGCCGCGAATACTTCAGCAGGATCTGATGATCACAGTCCGTTTCGTCGACGCCGCCGGCGTCGAGACCCGCGTGCCGCTGCGCACCGGCCAGTCCCTGATGCGGGCCGCGTTGTCGGCGGACGTGCAGGGCATCGCCGCCGATTGCGGCGGCTCGCTCACCTGCGCCACCTGCCACGTGCGCGTGCGCGCGCCGCATGCGGCGCTGCTGCCAGCGCGCGAGCCCGACGAGGATGCGATGCTCGAGTTCACGGCGGTGCCGCGCTCGCCGGACAGCCGGCTGAGCTGCCAGATCGTGCTGACCGATGCGCTCGACGGCATGACCGTCGACCTGCCGGCGACGCAGTACTGATGCCGGCTCGAGCGCGGCGCCCGCAAGGCGGGCGCGCCTCGCCCGTCAGCCCCGCAGCAGCTCGTCGCTGATGATGATCTTGCGGACCTCGGTCGTGCCCGCGCCGATCTCGAGCAGCTTGATCGACCGGTAGAGCCGGTTGACCTCGGACTCCCAGATGTAGCCCGAGCCGCCGTGGATCTGCACCGCCTCGTTGAGCACGCGGTTCATCGTGTCGGCCGCGAACATCACCGAGGCGGCCGTGATCTTGTGGATCTCGCCGCGCCCGCCGCCGCCGATCTCCAGCTCGTTGGCCGCGCGCAGCGCCTGGTAGGTGAAGAGCCGCATCGACTCGACCCATACGTACATGTCGGCGATCTTGCTGCGGATCATCTGGAAGTCGGCGATCGGGCGGCCGAACTGCTTGCGGGTGCGCGCGTACTCGATCGAGAGCTCGAGCGCCCGCTCGGCGATGCCCAGGCACACCGGCGAGACCATCGCGCGCTCGAGGTCCAGCCCGCTCATCACGATGCGCACGCCACGGTTCTCGTCGCCGACCCGGTTGCGCAGCGGCACCTTGCAGTCCTCGAACACCAGCTCCCCGGTCTGGCTGCCGCGAAAGCCCATCTTCACGAGCTTCTGCGCCACCCGGAAGCCCGGGAAGTCCTTCTCGACGATGAAGGCCGAGATGCCCTGCGCGCCGCGCTCGGGCTCGGTCTTGGCATAGACCAGCAGCACGTCGGCCACCGGACCGTTGGTGATGTAGATCTTGGTGCCGTTGAGCACGTAGTGATCGCCGCGCAGCTGGGCCGTGGTGCGCATCGAGCCGAGCGCATCCGACCCGGCGCCGGGCTCGGTCAGCCCGAGCGCGCCGATCAGCGTCCCGTCGCACAGGCCCGGCAGGTAACGCTTGCGCTGCGCCTCGTCGGCGTTGCGGTAGAGGTTGAGCAGGCACAGGTTCTCGTGCGCGACCCAGCTCAGCGCGAGCGCGTGGTTCCAGCGCGCGAAGGCCTGCGTCACCAGCCCGCTGGTGAACATGTCCATACCCGCGCCGCCGTACTCCTGCGGCAGGGGGATGCCGAAGTAGCCGTTCGCGCCGATCTTGGGGAAGGCCTCGGGCGGCCACCACTCCTCGTCGTCCATCCGCTTGGAGAGCGGGTACAGCTCGGCCCGAGCGAAGCGGTCGGCCTGGTCCAGCACCTGCACCTCGTCGTCCGACAGGCCGGTGAAGCGCTGGTTCACCGAGGTGGCTGTGGTCGCGTCCATGTGTTCGTCTCCTGGTGGGCGCCGTGTCGTCGCCCTGGCGTGGATGATGGGGGTTTCAGAGCCTGAGCACGCCGTAGCCGGGCTGGCCGAGCGGCGCGTTCAGGGAGGCGGCCAGGCCCATGCCCAGCGCGTTGCGGGTGTCGACCGGGTCGAGGATACCGTCGTCCCACAGCTCCGACGTGGAGTGGTAGGCGTCGCTCTCGGCGCGGAAGCTGGCGAGCACCGGGTCGCGGATCGCGGCGACGTCCGCGTCTGACAGCACCCGGCCGTCGCGCTGCAGCTGGCGCATCTTGACCTCGGCCAGCGTGTTGGCCGCCTGCTCGGCGCCCATCACCGCGATCTGCGCCTGCGGCCACATCCACAGGAAGCGCCCGTCGAAGGCGCGCCCGCACATGCCGTAGTTGCCCGCGCCGAACGAGCCGCCGACCACCACCGTGAACTTGGGCACGCTCACGCCCACCTGGGTCATGATCATCTTGGCGCCGTCCTTGGTGATGCCGCGTTCCTCGTACTCGCGCCCCACCATGTAGCCGGTGATGTTCTGCAGGAACACCAGCGGCGTGCCGTCGCGGTCGCACAGGCGCATGAAGTGTGCGGCCTTCAGCGAGCTGTCGTTGAGCAGCACGCCGTTGTTGGCGAGGATGCCCACCTTCATGCCCCAGATGCGCGCGTAGCCGCAGACGATGGTCGGGCCGTAGGCGGGCTGGTACTCGTGGAAGCGGCTGCCGTCGACGATGCGCGCGATCACCTCGCGCATGTCGAAGGCGACCTTGCCGTCGCAGGGCACGATGCCGTAGAGCTCGGCGGGGTCGTAGGCCGGCGCCTCGGCGTCGATCCGGTCGGCGGCGCGGCGCGCGGGGGGCGTGGTGTGCGCGAGGATGTCACGCGCGATCGCGATCGCCTGCGGCTCGTCGTCGGCCGGGTAGTCGCAGGTGCCGGACACGCTGGTGTGCATGTCGGCGCCGCCCAGCGCCTCGGCGGTCACCACCTCGCCGGTGGCGGCCTTGACCAGCGGCGGGCCGCCCAGGAACACGCCGCCGTTGCCGCGCACGATCACGCTGTAGTCGCTGAGCGCGGGCACGTAGGCGCCGCCCGCCGTGCAGTGGCCCAGCACGATCGCCACCTGCGGCACGCCCATCTTGGACAGCTCGCACTGGTTGCGGAAGATGCGCCCGCCCGCGTACTTGTCGGGGAACAGGCCGGACTGCAGCGGCAGGAAGCCGCCGGCGCTGTCGCACAGGTGGATGACCGGCAGGCGGTTCTCGAGCGCGATGTCGAGCGTGCGCACGATCTTCTTGACCGACAGCGGATACCACGCGCCGCCCTTGATGCTCGGATCGTCGGCGTGGATCACCACCTCGCGCCCCCCCACGATGCCGATGCCGCTGACCTGGCCCGCGCCGTGCACTTCGCCCTCGTAGGCGCGGTTGGCGGCGAGCGCGCTGAGCTCGAGGAAGGGGGTGCCGGGATCGAGCAGCAGGTCGAGCCGCTCGCGCACGGTGAGCTTGTGCTGGCGGCGCAGTCGGTCGATGTCGCGCTGCGGCCGCTCGTATCGGGCGCGGTGCAGCGCGGCGTGCAGCGCCTCGACGCGCTGCGTCATCTCGAGGCGGTTGCGCTGGAAGGCCGCCGATGCGGTGTCGATGCGGCTGACGATGCGGCTCATCGCGGCGCTCCCTCGGCGTGGGGGTGCACGTGCGCGAGCAGCGCGCCGCGCTCGAAGCTCGCGCCCACCTCGCTCGCCAGCTCGAGCAGCTCGCCGTCGATCGCGGCGACGATGGTCGTCTGCAGCTTCATGCTCTCGATCACCAGCAGCGGGTCGCCGCGCGACACCCGCTGCCCGGCGCGGGCGAGCACCGCGGTCACGACGCCAGGCATCGGCGCGAGCGAGCGGCCCTGCGCCTCGGACGCGGGGCCGCTGGCAAGCGTCGGGTCGATGCGCTCGACGCGCCAGGCGCGCCCGCGCAGCTGCACGTGCACGGTGTCGCCGTCCTGCACGACGTGCAGCCGCTCCATGCGCCCGTCTACCAGCGCCGAGAACTCGCCGGGGCCGACGCGGCGCAGGTCGACCGCCACGCCGTCCACCCGCGCTGCGGCGGGCGTGGCGCTGACGCGATGGACGGGCGGGCGCTCGCCCGCCGGGACCGATCGATCGATGCTCAGGTGCTTCATGCGTTCGCCGCGCCTCAGTTGCGCCACTCGCCCATCGACGCGTAGGGCTCTGGGATCGCGTCGCGGGCTGAGTCGGGGAAGACCGCCGCGGCGGCGGCGAGCAGCGCGCGCCGTTCGTCGTCGGTCGGCAGGGGGGCCGCGAGCGCAGCGGCGTGCCGCTCGAGGAAGCCGGTGTCGGTCTCGCCGCGCCCGAAGGCGGGGTGGCCGATCACCCGGGACAGGAAGTGGTGGTTGATGGTCACGCCGAGCATCACCGTGTCGGCCAGCGCCTCGCGCATCCGGGAGATCGCAAGCTCGCGGCTCGCGCCGTGCGCGACCAGCTTGCCCAGCAGGGAGTCGAAGGCGACGGTGACCGGCGCGCCCTCGGTGACGCCCGCCTCGAAGCGCAGCCCGGGGCCTTGCGGCACCTGCAGCTTCAGCACGCGCCCGGTGTCAGGCACGAAGCCCGCGTCGGCGTCCTCGGCGAGCAGCCGGCACTCGATCGCGTGGCCCGAATGGCGGACCTCCGACTGCGCGAGCGGCAGGCGCTCGCCCTCGGCCACGCGCAGCTGCCACTCGACCAGGTCCAGGCCGGTGACCATCTCGGTCACCGGATGCTCGACCTGCAGCCGCGTGTTCATCTCGAGGAAGTAGAAGGCGCCGTCGGGCGCGACGATGCACTCGACGGTGCCCGCGTTCACGTAGCCGGCTGCCGATGCGAGCCGCACCGCGGCCTCGCACAGGCGGCTGCGCAGCGCCGGGTCGAGCGCCGGCGCGGGCGACTCCTCGACCAGCTTCTGGAAGCGCCGCTGGATCGAGCATTCGCGCTCGCCCAGGTGGATCACGTTGCCGTGCGTGTCGCCGAACACCTGCACCTCGACGTGCCGCGGTCGCTCGACGAAGCGCTCCGCGAACAGCCGGCCGTCTCCGAAGTAGCGCTGGCTCTCGGCCCGTGCGCCGGCGATCGCGTCGGCGAGCGTCGAGGGGTCGCGCACGATCTGCATGCCCTTGCCACCGCCGCCCGCGGCGCCCTTGATCAGCAGCGGAAAACCCAGCGCGCGCGCGCGCTCGGCGAAGCTCGCGGGATCCGTGGTCTCGTCGGCCGACGGCGTCACCGGCACGCCGTGGCGGATCGCGAAGTTGCGCGCGGCGATCTTGTCGCCCATCAGATCGATCGCCTCGGGCGTCGGCCCGACGAACACCAGGCCCGCCTTCGCGACCGCGCGCGCAAAGCCCGCGTTCTCGGACAGGAAGCCGTAGCCCGGGTGGATCGCGTCGCAGCCGGATGCCTGCGCGGCCCGGATCAGCGCGGCCGCGTCCAGGAAGGCGGCGACCGGCGGCTCCCCGAACAGCTCCACCGTGCGATCGGCCGCCGCGCGTGCGGGCCCGTGTCGATCGGCGGCGTGCCAGGGCACGACAGTCTCCAGCCCCAGGCGGCGCGCGGTGCGCACGATGCGCAGCGCGATCTCGGCCCGGTTGGCGACGAACAGCCGGCGGATCTTCATGCTGCGTCCGGGGCGGCGGACGGCGAGGGGCCGTCCAGTGCCGTCGGCGGTCGGTACTGCGGGAATCCCTGGTACGGGAAGCTGCGCGCGGCAGGCTGCAGCTGCCAGGTGTGGCGCGCGGTGGGCACGCCGCCGTCGACGCGGATCACCGCGCCGTTGACGAAGGACGCCGCCTCGGACAGCAGGTAGACCACCGCCGACGACAACTCTGCCTCGGTGCCGAAGCGCTGCAGCGGCACCTTCGCGGGCAGCTCGCGCAGCACGGCGCGGTAGGCCTCGTCGTAGTGGTCCAGGCCGTTGGAGGCGAACCAGCCGGGCGCGACCGCGTTGACGCGCACACCCGAATGGCCCCACTCGCAGGCGGCCGTCTCGGTGAAGGTCAGCACCCCGCCGCGCGCCGCGCCAGAATGGCCCATGCCCGGCAGCCCGCCCCAGATGTCTGCCAGCATGTTGACGATCGCGCCGCCGTGCTGCTCCATCCACTGCACGTAGACCTCGCGCGAAAAGAGGAAGGTGCCGTGCAGGTTGTTGCGCACGACTGCATCCCAGCCCTTGAGCGAGATGTCGCGCAGCGCCGACGGGTACTGCCCGCCCGCGCAGTTGTAGAGCCCGTCGATGGCGCCGTGTCGCCCGACGATGTCGGCCACCGTGCGGCGCACGCCGTCCTCGTCGCGGATGTCGCAGACGTGCAGGCTCACGTCGTGCACGCGGTCCGGATAGACGGCGGCGAGCTCGGCGCGCACGGTCTCGAGCCTCTCGATGCGGCGCCCGACGACGGCGAGCCGCGCGCCCAGGCTGGCGAGCTCATGCACGGTGCAGCGCCCCAGGCCGCTGCCCCCGCCGGTGACCACGACGGTCTTGCCCTCGAACAGGTCGGCGCGGAACGCCGAGCGGTAGCGCTGCAGACTCATCGTCGGCGCCGGCGCGCCGGATGCTGGCGGGGAGGGGGCTCGGGTCATTGCGCGTCCGTCGTGGGTGAAGGGGTGGCCGGCGCCGCGTCGGTCCGGCTGCGTGCGAGCAGCGCGACCGCCAGCCGCTGTACCGGCGCATCGACCATCCTGCCGTCGAGCGTGAACACGCCGCCGTCGGCGGCGCGCCAGCCCGCGAGCACGCGCCGCGCCCAGTCGAGCTGCGCGGGCGTGGGCGTGAACGCGAGGTTGACCGCGTCGACCTGGCGCGGATGGATGCACATCTTCGCGCCGAAGCCCAGCCGCCTGGCCCGCGCTGCGTCGGCCGCCAGGCGCGCGCTGTCGTCGATCGCGGGTGTGACGCCGTCGGCCGGCGCGGCGAGCCCGCCCAGGCGCGATGCGAGCACGAGCTCCGAGCGGAAGGCGAGCAGCGCGTCATCCTCGCCCTCGATGCCGAGGTCGGCCTGCAGGTCGAGGCTGCCGAACACCAGCCGGACCACGCCGGGCACGCGGGCGATGGCGCGGACGGTGTCGATGCCGGCAGCCGACTCCACCAGCGCGAGCACGTCGCGCAAGGTGGTCTCGACGACCGCGCAGGCCGCCTCGATGCCCTCGGCCTTGGGGAGCATCACGGCGGCCACCCCAGGCAGGCGACACAGCTCGAGGTCGTCGGCGAACCAGGGAGTGCCCGCCGCGTTGATGCGCACCACGACGGGCGTGGCGGGGTCGAGCGCCGCGGCGACGCAATCGCGCGCGGCGGATTTCCCGGCCGGCGACACGGCGTCCTCGAGGTCGATGACGACCGCGTCGGCGCCGCAGCGCAGCGCCTTGGCGAATCGCTCCGGCCGGTTTCCCGGGACGAACAGATAGCTGCGTGGGGAGGACGTCATGGGGGCGGGGGCCGTTGCGCCAGCCCCGGTCGGTCGTTAGACTCTAACAAACGTTAGGTGGGCTGTCCATAACCATGAAGACGCTGCACGCAGGCCGTTTCGCGACGGCCGACGAGGTCGAGGCCGGCCTCTCCGGGGCGGGCTACATCGCCGGCCAGCAGATCGCGACCACCACCTTCCTGTCCTTCCACCTGCAAAAGCCGATGCTCGTCGAGGGCCCCGCGGGCGTGGGCAAGACCGAGCTCGCCAAGAGCCTCGCGCAGGTGCTGGGCGTGCCGCTGATCCGGCTGCAGTGCTACGAGGGGCTGGACGAGTCCAAGGCGCTGTACGAATGGAAGTACGGCAAGCAGCTGCTCTACACGCAGCTGCTCAAGGACACGCTCGGCGAGGTGCTCGACGGCGCGGTCGGGCTAGCCGCCGCGATGGAGCGCCTGCACTCGCACGACGACCTGTTCTTCTCGGAGCACTTCCTCGAGCCGCGCCCGCTGTTCAAGGCGCTGCGCGAGCCGCGCGGCTGCGTGCTGCTGATCGACGAGATCGACAAGGCCGACCCTGAGTTCGAGGCCTTCCTGCTCGAGGTGCTGTCGGACTTTCAGGTCTCGGTGCCCGAGCTCGGCACGCTGCGCGCGACCGTGCGCCCGATGGTCGTGCTGACCAGCAACGCGACCCGCGAGCTCAGCGACGCGCTCAAGCGGCGCTGCCTGCACCTGCACATCCCGTTCCCCGATCCCGAGCTCGAGCGAAGGATCGTCGAGCGCCGCGTGCCGGGCCTGTCGGCGAGGCTCGAGCGCGAGCTGGTGGCCTTCGTGCAGGGCCTGCGCACGCTCGACCTGCGCAAGGCGCCGTCGGTGAGCGAGACCCTCGACTGGGCCCGCACCCTGCTGCTGCTCAACGCCGAGCACCTGTCGCCGGACCTGGTGCGCGGCACGCTGAACGTGATCCTCAAGCACGAGCAGGACATCGCCGGCGCGCGCGCGCAGCTGACCGCGCTGCTCGCGCATGCGGCGCCGCCCGCCGATGCAAGCCACGCTTGAGGGCTTCTTCGACGCGCTGCGCGGCGCGACGCTCGAGCCCAGCCTGGACGCGGAGCTGGACGCCGCGCGGGCGGTCGCGCTGGTCGGCTGGTCCGACCGCCGGCGGCTGAAGGACGCGCTGGGCGCGACGCTCGCCAAGTCGGTCTTCGAGCGCGGCTTGCTCGACGAGGCCTTCGATCGCTACTTCGCGTTCGACGCGTTCCGCAGCGTTGCGGGCGACCATCGCGCCGACGATGCGGACGACCGCAGCGACGACACCGGCGATGGCGGCGTCCCGGACGGCGCCACGGACGATGCCGCGCCGCCCGACCCCGAAGACCCTGCCGCCGACACGCTCGCCGGCCTGCTGCTCGCCGGCGACGCCCCGGCGCTCGCGCTGCGCCTGGCGCGCGCGGCCCGTACGGTCGGCGTGACCGCGATCGGCTACCGCACGCAGCGCTCGTGGTACGCGCAGCGCATCCAGCAGGAGATGGGCGCGGCGTCGCTCGACCGCGCGATCGCGGGTGCGCCGCCCGCGCGTGCCGCATGGCTGGGCGCCGCGCGCGAGCGGCTGCACGAGACGGTGCGCGACTACGTCGCGAACCAGCTCGCGCTGTACGGCCGGGCCTCGTCGCAGCGCCTGCACGACGACTTCCTGCAGTCGCAGCCGCTGTCCCGGATCGAGCGACGCGACCTCGAGCGGATTGGCGAGATCGTGCGCCGCATGGCGCGCCGCCTCGCGGCCCGGCACGCGCGCCGGCAGCGCCGCAAGCGACGGGGGGTGCTCGACGTGCGCCGCACGCTGCGCCGTAACCTGGGCTACGGCGGCGTGCCCTTCGAGACCGTCTGGCGCACCGAGGCCCTCGACCGGCCGCGGGTGGTCGCGGTCTGCGACGTCAGCGGCTCGGTGCGCGCCCACGCGCGCTTCCTGCTGCTGTTCCTCTACAGCCTCGAGACCACGCTCGCCGACGTGCGCAGCTTCGCGTTCACGCGCGGGCTGGTCGAGGTGGGCACGCTGATGGGCTCGATGCCGGTGGCCGATGCGATCGACGCGGTGCTGCGTGACGTGGGCGGCAGCGGCACCGACTACGGCCGGATGCTGCAGGACCTCGACGAACGCCTGCTCCACGACATCGACCGGCGCACGACCGTGCTGATCCTGGGCGACGCGCGCAACAACCATGGCGATGCGCGTGCCGCGCTGCTCGCCCGCGTGCACGGCCGGGCGCGCCGCGTGGTCTGGCTCAACCCCGAGCCGCGCGGCGCGTGGGACACCGGCGACTCGGTGATGGGCCGTTACGCGGTGCACTGCGACCTGGTGCGGGAGTGCGCGACGCTGCGCGACATCGAGCGGATGCTCGACGCGCTGCTGCGGCCCGGGCAGTCTGGCGCCTGACGCGCGGGCGGCGCCGCTCAGGAGGGGCGCTCGACCTCGTCCTCGAAGCGCGGCGCAGGCCCCTGCCGCATCCACACCTCGTCGGGCGGATAGACCTCGCGCCACGCCGTGAGCATCGCCTCGCGCGGCACGTCGGCGAATGTGCCGCGGTCCCGCACGTACTCCATGTGCCGACGTCCCTCGGTATCGAAGGGATGCAGCACCGAGTCCTCGCTGCCGTCGAACTCCAGCGGATGCGTGCCGGCGCGCTGGCACAGGCTCAGGTTGAAGGCCGGCGTGGCCTTCACCCACCGGCCCGCCAGCATGATCTCGGTGTAGCCGTGGAACACGAACAGGTCGGTGCCGAGCGTGGCCCGCAGCCGCGGGCTGGTCAGGTGGTTGCGCACGTCCGCGAAGCCCAGGCGCGCCGGGATCCCGTGCACGCGCAGCACCGCCGCGAGCGCCGCCGCCTTGGTCACGCAAAAGCCGTAGCCGACGCCGAGGCAGCGGCTGGCGGTCAGGCCGGCCTCGTCGGGGTCGATGGTGTAGGGGTCGTAGCGGATGCCGTCGCGGATCGCGTAGTACAGCCTCACCGCGATCTCGCGCGGATCGGACAGGCCCGCCGCCTCGCGCCGCGCGTACGCGATCACCGCGGGATGGTCGCTGTCCACGAGGCGGCCCGGCGCGAGGCAGTCCTGCAGGGACGGGTCGGCGCTCACGCGGGCCCCGGGTCTTCGGTTGCGGCCACCTCGGCCAGCACCGCGCCGCGCTCGACCATGTCGCCGATCGCGCAGCGCACCGACACCACCGTCGCCGCGAAGGGCGCGTTCACGTGCAGTTCCATCTTCATCGACTCCAATACGACGACCGACTGCCCGGGCGCGACCGCGTCGCCCGGCGCCGCCCGGATCGCGATCACGCGGCCCATCATCGGCGCCGCGAGGCGCCCGCTACCGGCGGGCGCAGGCGTCGCGCCGCCGACCCAGGGCAGGCATTCGATGCGGTGCGACGCGCCGCCGCCGTCGACCTCGATCGCGTCGCCGTCGACCTGCATCGACAGCTCGAGCACCCGGTCGTCACAGCGCAGCAGCCAGCGCCCGCCCGCCCCGGCGCGATCGTCCGCGGCGAGCGCGCGCAGGGCGACGCAGCGCTCGGCCTCGCCGATCGCGATCAGCACCGAGCCGTCGGGCCGGCGCGCCGAGAAGCGCGCCGCCGCCTCGAAGCCGCCGCTTCGCAGCAGCAGCGAGGGCGCCGCGCCCGGCCGGGCATCGCCGCCCGACAGCCGCCAGCCGGTGAAGCCCTCGAGCTCGCTCCAGCAGCCAAGCGGCGGCGCGTCGCGCCGGCCGCGCTCGAGCGCGAGCAGCGCGGCCGCGCACAGCGACTCGAGCGGCGGCGCGGCGCGCGCCGCGGCCGCCCCCGCGTCGGCCAGCAGCTCGTCGACCAGCCGCGTGTGGAAGCTCGAGTCCTGCGTCTGCGGCAGCGCGAGCAGCGTCGCGAGCAGCCGCAGGTTGGTCGCCACGCCCAGGATCGAGGTGTCCCGCAGGCCGGCGCGCATCGAGGCGAGCGCCTCGTCCCGGGTGTCGCCGCGCGCGACCAGCTTGGCGATCATCGAGTCGTAGTGGGCGGTGACCGCGTCGCCCGCGTCGATGCCCGACTCCACGCGCAGCGGCGGGCCGGGAAAGCGCGCCTGCATGATGATGCCGGTCACCGGCACGCCGCCCGCGTCACTGTCCTCGGCGCAGATCCTGACCTCGAACGCATGGCCGGTGCAGCGGACCTCCTCCTGGCGCAGCGGCAGGCGGTCGTCCTCGGCGATGCGCAGCTGCAGCGCGACCAGGTCCAGGCCGGTGACCGCCTCGGTCACCGGGTGCTCGACCTGCAGGCGCGGGTTGACCTCGAGAAAGTAGTGCGCGTCCCCGTCCACCAGGAACTCCACGGTGCCGAGCCCGCGGTAGTCGACCGCCGCCGCGAGCCGGCATGCGTCGGCGAGCATCGCCGCGCGCACCGCCGGCGCGAGCCGCGCCGCCGGCGCCTCCTCGACGACCTTCTGGTGGCGCCGCTGCAGCGTGCATTCGCGCTCGAACAGGTGGATCGCGCCGCCCCGGCCGTCGCCGGCGATCTGGACCTCGACATGCCGCACCCGCGGCAGATAGCGCTCGACGATCAGCGCGCCGTCGCCGAATGCCTTGACCGCCTCGCGCATCGCGCTGTCGATGCGCCCGTCCAGTCCGTCGAGCGAGGCGACCACGGCCGTGCCGCGACCGCCGCCGCCAGCCACCGCCTTGAGCATCACCGGCAGCGTCATCGCCCGCACCGACGCTGCGATCCGCGCGGCGTCGCTCGAGCCGTGGTCGGTGCCGGCCAGCACCGGCAGGCCGAGCGCTGCGGCCTCGCGCCGCGCGCTCGCCTTGCCGCCGATGCGCGCCATCGTGTGCGCGGTCGGCCCCACGAAGACCAGGCCCGCCGACTCGACCGCCGCCGCGAGCAGCGGGTTCTCGGACAGGAAGCCGTATCCCGGGTGGACGGCATCTGCGCCCGCGCGCCGCGCGATGGCGACCACCGCGTCGACGTCCAGGTAGGCGCGCGTGGGGTCGGCGCCCGGCAGCTCGTACGACTCGCCGATCTCGCGCACGTGGCGCGCGTCGCGGTCGACCGCCGAGTGCAGCGTCGCCACGCCCAGCCCCAGCCGCCGGGCGGTGCGTGCGATCCGGCAGGCGATCTCGCCCCGGTTGGCGACGAGCAGTCTTGCGATGCGGGCCATGTCAGACCCTGAACACGCCGAAGCGGGTCGGGCGCGCCGGCGTGCGCGCGGCGAGGTCCAGCAGCAGGCCCATCGCGTCGCGCGTCTCGAGCGGGTCGAGCACGCCGTCGACCCACAGGTTGGACGAGAAGTTGTAGGGGTCCTGGAAGGTCGTGTAGGTCTCGCGGATCGGGTCCTTGAAGGCCTCCTGCTCCTGTGCCGACCAGGGCCGCCCCTCGGCTGCCAGGATCTGGCCGCGCACCAGCGCCAGCACCGTGGCCGCCTGCTCGGGACCCATGATCGCGGCCCGGGCGTTGGGCCACGCGAACATCGCCGTCGGATTGAAGGGCCGCCCGCACATCGCCAGGTAGCCCGCGCCGTAGGACGCGCCGATCAGGATCGAGTACTTGGGGACGTCGGCCGAGGCCATGGCGGTGATCATCTTGGCGCCGGCCTTGGCGATGCCGGCCTGCTCGGCGGCGCGCCCGACCATGAAGCCGGTCACGTCGCTCATGAAGACCAGCGGCAGGTCGCGCTGGCAGCACAGTTCGATGAAGTGCGCGCCCTTCATCGCGCTCTCCGGGAACAGCACGCCCTGGTTGGCGAGGATGCCCACCGGGTGGCCGTGCAGGTGCGCGAAGCCGGTCAGCAGCGTGTCGCCGTAGAGCGGCTTGAACTCCTGGAAGCGGCTGTCGTCGACGAAACGCGCGAGGATCTCGCGGGTGTCGGTCGGGATCCGCGGGTCGCTGCTGACGATGCCGTAGATCTCCCGGGGGTCGTGGCGCGGCGCGACCGACGGCTGGCGCGCCCAGCGCGGCGCCGCCGGGCGCGCGAGGTCGCCCACCAGCGCGCGCGCGATCGCGAGCGCATGGCGGTCGTCCTCGGCCACGTAGTCGGTGACGCCGCTCACCGCCGAGTGCATCAGCGCGCCGCCCAGGCTCTCGGCGTCGACCTGCTCGCCGGTAGCCGCGAAGGTCAGCTCCGGGCCGCCGAGGTACATGTAGCCCTGGCCGCGGACGATCACCACCTGGTCGCACAGCGCCGGGATGTAGGCGCCGCCCGCCGTGCACGGGCCCATCACCACCGCGATCTGCGGGATCCCGTCGGCCGACATCCGGACCTGGTTGTCGAAGATGCTGCCGAACTGCCCGGTGTCCGGGAAGATGTTCGCCTGGTCGGGCAGGAAGGCGCCGCCGCTGTCGACCAGCGTGATGCAGGGCAGCCGGTGACGCCACGCGATCTGCTGGGCGCGCACGTGCTTGCGGCAGGTCATGCCGTAGTAGGTGCCGCCCTTCACGGTGGCGTCGTTGGCGATGACCATGCACGGCCGCCCCGACACCACGCCGATGCCGGTGATCATGCTGGCGCCTGGAGGCACGCCGTCGTACAGGCCCTCGCCGGCGAGTTGCGCGAGCTCCAGGAACGGCGAGCCGGCGTCGAGCAGCGCCTCCACCCGGTCGCGCGGCAGCAGCTTGTTGCGGTCCAGGTGCTTCTGGCGGGCCTTGGGCGGGCCGCCCTCGCAGGCGCGGCGGCGCCGCTCGTGCAGGTCGGCGACCAGCGCGCGGTAGGCGTCCCGGTTGCGCAGGAAGGTCTCGTCCGAGGTCGAGACCCGCGTGTCCAGCAGCGTCATCCGGCGAACCTGGGCGCGCGGCGCGCCTCGAAGGCGGCCAGGCCCTCGCTGACGTCGTCGGTCAGCAGCGCGGCGGGCGCCAGCCGCTCCTCGAGCGCCAGCCCCTGCGCGAGGCTGAGCGCCATGCCATCGCGGGCGAGCCGCTTCATGGTGGCGAGGCCGCCGCGGCTGCGCTCGCCGAGCCTGCGGCAGTAAGCGAGCGCATCGTCGGCCAGCTTGCCGGGCTCGCTCAGGTGGTTGACGAGCCCCCATTGCTGCGCGGTCGGGGCGTCGAGCCACGTGGCCGAGAAGAACAGGTCGAGCGCGCGGCGCGTGCCCACCACGCGCGGCAGCCGCTGGCTGCCGCCCCAGCCGGGCACCAGCCCGAACTGCGCGTGCTGGTCGCCGAAACGTGCGTCGGTCGCGGCGAACACCACGTCGCAGGCGAGCATCAGCTCGAGCCCGCCCGCCAGCGACAGGCCCTGGCAGGCGGCGACCACCGGCAGGTCGCTCGCCTCGAGCCTGCGCAGCACGCGATGGCCGAGCGCGATGAACTCGCCGAGCGCCTCGGGCCGCGCCCGCAGGCCCTGCACCTCCTCGAGGTCGGCACCGGTCGAGAAGTGCCGGCCCTGCGCGCGCAGCAGCACGGCGCGCACGCCGCTGCCGGGCTGCTCGAAGGCGTCGAGCGCGGCGTCGATGCCGCGGTGCACCGCCATCGACAGGCAGTTGAACTTCTCGGGGCGCGCCAGCTCGACGATGCCGACGGCGCCGTCCACGCTGACCGCGACTGGCTGGGCGTCGCTCATTTCTTCGCGCCCGATGCGTACTGGACCGCCATCCGGCCGACCCGCTCGCGTGCGACGATCAGCTTCATGATCTGCGCCGTGCCGTCGCCGATCTCCAGGCCCATCACGTCGCGCAGCCGCTGCTGGTGGGGCAGGTCCATCGACCAGCCGTAGTGGCCGAAGGTCAGCAGGCACTGATGGATCGCATCGAACGAGGTCTTGGGGCCGAGCCACTTGACCATCGCCGCCTCGGCGGTGTGCGCCTTGCCGGCCTCGCGCAGCTCCAGCGCGTGATAGCTGAGCTGGCGGGTGGCCGAGATCAGGGTCTCGGCCTCGACCAGCGGGAAGGACACGCCCTGGTACTGGGCGAGCGGCGCTCCGAAGGTGTGCCGCTCCTTGACGTACGCCCATGCCTCGTCGACCGAGGCCTGCGCGGCGGCAAGGCACTGCAGCGCGATGAGAACGCGGCTGTAGTCGAAGCCCTGCATCACCTGCGTGAAGCCCTTGCCCTCGTCGCCGAGCCGATGGTCGAGCGGGATCCGCACGTCGTCGAAGAACACCGAGCCGCGCCCGACGATGCGGCTGCCGACGTCGTCATAGCGCGTGCGGTGGATGCCCGGCAGCGTCAGCGGCACGAGGAAGGCGCTGACGCCGTGGGCGCCCGCGTCCTGCGCGCCGGTGCGTGCGAACAGCACCATCGCGTCTGCCTGCTCCGAGAAGCTGATCGAGGCCTTCTCGCCCTTGATCACGTAGACGTCGCCGTCGCGCCGCGCGCCGACGGTGAGGTTGGCCGCGTCCGAGCCGCCGCGCGGCTCGGTGAGCCCAAGGCCCATGATCGCCTCGCCCGACGCGACGCGCGGCACCCATTCGCGCGCGAGCTCGGGGTTGGCGTTGCGGGCGATGATCGTGCCCATCAGCGACGCGAGCAGCTGCACGTAGCTCACGTTGAAGTCGCCGTAGGCGATCTCCTCGATGATGAGGCCGGCGGTGATGCCGGACTGCCCGAGACCGCCGAGCGACTCGGGCAGGTCGACGCCGATCAGCCCCAGGCGCCCCATCTCGCGGCACAGCGCACGATCGATGACGCCCTCGCGCTCGCGCCGCTGGTAGGCCGGCTTGAGTTGCTCGCGGGAGAAGCGCCGGGCCACCTCGACCAGCGCCTGCTGGTCTTCGTTCAACATCATCTCGCGGGCTCCTGGGTGCGGTCGCAGCGGGGCGTCGGCCCGATCGCCGGATTGTCACCGCCGACTCGCGTCGGTATCATACTGAACAAACGTTAGGTAGATCAACGCCGGCCGGCCCGGCGTCCGCCACAGGAGAGGGCCAGATGGGTGATCAGCTCGCGCAGGGCGCCGTGTCGTCGATGTCGGCGTATCCGACCCTGCTGTCGCCGCTGCGCGCGGGCCGTCACCTCCTTCGCAACCGCGCGATCATGGGCTCGATGCACACGCGGCTCGAGCTGCTCGACCGGCACATCGAGCGCGAGGCCGCGTTCTACGCCGAGCGCGCCCGGGCCGGCGTGGCGCTGATCATCACCGGCGGCTACGCGCCCAGCGACGACGCCCGCATCGACGAGAACGCCCCCACGCTGACGGACTCGGCGCACGCCGCCGAGCTGCGCCCCATCCCGGCGGCCGTGCACGCGCACGGCGGCAAGATCCTGCTGCAGGTGCTGCACACCGGGCGCTCGGCCAAGATCCCGCAGCCGGTGGGCGCCTCCGCGATCCCCTCGCCGATCAACCGACGCTCGCCTCGCGCGCTCACCGGCGCCGAGGTGCTGCAGACGATCGAGGACTTCGTGCGCTGTTCGGAGCTCGCCGCCGAGGCAGGCTTCGACGGCGTCGAGATCATGGGCTCCGAGGGCTACCTGCTGAACCAGTTCACGGTCACCCGTACCAACGACCGGCAGGACGAGTGGGGCGGCAGTGTCGAGAACCGCCATCGGCTGCCGGTGGAGATCGTGCGGCGCGTGCGCGAGCGGCTCGGCCCCGAGTTCCTGCTGATGTATCGCCTGTCGGCGATCGACCTGGTGGAGGGCGGCGCGCCCGCCGACGAGATCCTGAGGCTGGCGCAGGCCGTCGAGGCCGCCGGCGCCGACATCCTCAACACCGGCATCGGCTGGCACGAGGCGCGGGTGCCCACCATCGCCTACGTGGTGCCGCGCGCCGCGTTTCGCTTCGCCGCGGGCCGCATCCAGCGCGCGGTCGGCATCCCGGTGGTCGCCTCCAACCGGATCAACACGCCCGAGATCGCCGAGGACATCCTCGCCGGCGGCGACGCGGCGCTGGTCTCGATGGCGCGTCCCTTCCTCGCCGACGCGCAGTTCGTGCAGAAGGCCGCCGAGGGGCGGGCCGACGAGATCAATACCTGCATCGCCTGCAACCAGGCCTGCCTCGACTACATCTTCAGCGACCGTCCGGCCACCTGCCTGGTCAATCCGCTCGCCTGTCGCGAGCTCGAGTTTGCCGAGATGCCCGCGCCGCGCGCATCGGTGCGCGTCGCGGTGGTGGGCGCCGGGGCCGCCGGGATGGCCTGCGCGATCGCCGCGGCCGGGCGCGGCCACCGGGTCACGCTGTTCGAGGCCGCGCCGGTGCTCGGCGGTCAGCTGCTGCTCGCCCGCGCGGTGCCCGGCAAGGAGGAGTTCGGCGAGTTGCTGCGCTACTTCCAGCGCCAGCTCGAGCTGCAGGGCGTAGAGCTCAGGCTCGGGCAGCGCGTGGACGCCGCCTCGCTCGCGGGCGCGGGCTTCGAGCGGATCGTCGTCGCCACCGGCGTGCGGCCCCGCCTGCCCGCCATCGCGGGCATCGACCATCCGATGGTGGTCGGCTATGCCGACCTGCTCGCCGGGCGCGCCCGGGCGGGCCGGCGGGTGGCGGTCATCGGCGCCGGCGGCATTGGCTTCGACGTCGCCGAGTACCTGCTGCACGACCCGGCTGCCGCCGCGCCCGCCGACCCGGTGCGCGCCTTCCAGGAGGAATGGGGCGTCGACCCGTCGCCCGCGTCGGCAGGCGGCCTCGGCCGCGAGACGCCGGTGCCGGCCGCGCGCGAGGTGACGCTGGTGCAGCGCAAGCCCGACAAGCCCGGACGCACCCTGGGCCTGAGTACCGGCTGGGCCCTGAAGGCACGCCTGGCGCGCCACAAGGTGCGGATGCTCGCGGGCGTCGCCTACGAGCGCATCGACGACGCGGGCCTGCATCTTGGCATCGAGGGCGTGCCCCGGCTGCTCGAGGTCGATACCGTCGTGGTGTGCGCCGGCCAGGAGTGCGAGGCCGGCCTGCACGAGGCGCTGCGCGCCGCCGGGATCGAGGCTGCCCTGATCGGCGGCGCCGAACGGGCCTCCGAGCTCGACGCGCTGCGCGCGATCGACCAGGGCACCCGGCTGGCCTGGTCCTTCTGAGCGCCGCGCCGCGCTCAGCGCCGTCCCCGACCCACCGCATCCTTCTCCGATCGATCTCCCCAGGAGCCTCACGATGAACTACGACGACTTCCAGTTCCTGAAATTCGAGCACCGGCCCAACGGCGTGCTGGTCATCACGATCAACCGTCCCGAGGTGATGAACGCGACCAACGCGCGGCTGCACTGGGAGCTCACCAAGATCTGGGCGGTCGTCGACGAGGACGCCGCCACCCGCGTCGCGATCATCACCGGCTCGGGCGACAAGGCCTTCTCGGCGGGCGGAGACCTCGACTGGATCGCCAGCATGGTCGGCAACCCGAACAAGGTGAACGGCGTGATGCGCGAGGCCGCCGACATCGTCTACAACATGATGGCCTGCGAGAAGGTGATCATCTCGGCGATCAACGGCGTGGCGGTGGGCGCAGGGCTCGCCGTCGCGATGCTCGCCGACATCAGCATCATGGCCGAGGAGGCGCGCATCACCGACGGGCACGTGAAGCTGGGCGTCGGCGCCGGCGACCACGCCGCCATCGTCTGGCCGCTGCTGTGCGGGATGGCCAAGGCCAAGTACTACCTGCTGACCGCGGACTTCCTGGACGGCAAGGAGGCCGAGCGCATCGGTCTGGTGAGCCTGTGCGTGCCACGGGAGCAGCTGATGGAGCGCGCGCTCAAGGTGGCCGACAAGCTCGCCGCCGGCAGCCAGAAGGCGATCTCCTTCACCAAAAAGTCACTCAACAACTGGATGCACGTGGCCCGCCCGATCTTCGACAACTCCCTGGCGCTCGAGATGCTGTGCTTCCTCGGCGAGGACGCGCCGGCCGGCGTCGCCGCTGTCAAGGAGAAGCGCGCGCCGGACTTCCCGTCGGCGCGCGGCTGATCGCGTCGCCCGAACCTTGACTACCCGACCTTGGTCCGCATAATCACGCACCCCAGACGCGTCCGTGCCGCGGCGCCTGGCGCGCGGACTCCCGCCGGGCCGCGCGGACGCGGCCCGGTCGCCTGAACGCCCTTCGAGGGAGCAGTCCAGTGGATTACCAGGACATCGTCTACGAGGCCCGCGGCGACGCCGTGCGCATCTCGATCGACCGGCCCGACGTGATGAACGCCTTCCGCGGCCGCACGGTCGAGGAACTGATCGACGCGGTGATGCGCGCCGGATGGGACAAGCGGGTCGCGGCGGTGGTGCTCGCCGGCACGGGCGAGCGTGCCTTCTGCACCGGCGGCGACCAGTCGGCCCGGACCGGCAGCTACGACGGCCGCGGCACCGTGGGGCTGCCCATCGAGGAACTGCACTCGGCGATCCGCGACATCCCCAAGCCGGTGATCGCCCGCGTGCAGGGCTTCGCGATCGGCGGGGGCAACGTGCTCGCCACCCTGTGCGACCTCACCATTGCCTCCGAGAAGGCTGTCTTCGGCCAGGTCGGCCCCAAGGTCGGCTCGGTCGATCCGGGCTGGGGCACGGCCTACCTCGCGCACGTCGTCGGCGAGAAGAAGGCCCGTGAGATCTGGTACATGTGCCGGCGCTACAGCGCACAGGAGGCGCTGCAGATGGGGCTGTGCAACCGGGTCGTGCCGCACGAGCGGCTCGACGCCGAGGTCGACGCCTGGTGCGAGGAGATCGCGGCCAAGAGCCCGATGGCGCTCGCGATCGCCAAGCGCTCGTTCAACGCGTCCACCGAGCACATCCGCGGCATCGGCAGCCTGGGCATGCAGGCGCTGGCGCTGTACTACGACACCGCTGAGGCCAAGGAGGGCGTGGCCGCCTTCCTCGAGAAGCGCAAGCCCGACTTCCGCCGGTTCGCCTGACGCGACGCCGTGCCGATGCCGCGTCCTGCCCGTCCTGCGCCGCAGCCCGGCGGGTCGCCGACCGAAGCGACCCGGGATCAGATCCTCGCGCAGGCCGCGCGGCTCTTCCGCCAGCACGGGTATGCGGCCACCACGCTGCGCCAGATCGCCGACGCGGCCGGCATCAAGGCCGGCAGCATCTACTACCACTTTTCGTCCAAGGACGAGATCCTGGGCGAGGTGCTCGACGCGGGCATCGAGGCGGTGGCGTTGGCGGTCCGCAGCCGGATCGGCGCGCTGGCCCCACAGGCCACGCATCGCGAGCGGATCGCCGCCGCCATCGAGGGGCACCTGTACGGGCTGCTGCAGCACGGCGACTTCACGTCCGCCAACATCCGCATCTACGGCCAGATCCCGGCCGCGGCCCAGGCCAAGCACCGTATCGTGCGCCGCGCCTACGCCGACTACTGGGACACGCTGCTGCAGCAGGCCCGCAACGACGGGGAGCTGCGCTCGGACGCCAACCTCGGCGTCATCCGCCTGTTCCTGATCGGCGCCCTCAACTGGACGGTCGAGTGGTACCAGCCCAGGCGCGGCGCCTTCAAGCAGTTCGCCGCCCAGATCACCGACATCGTCTTCGACGGCATCAGCTCGCGCGACGACAGCCAGCTCTGGCGCAACGTCATCCACGGAGAGCCACGCCTTGAACGCTCCTGAACCGCGCGCGGGCGCGGCAGTACCGATGCTCGAGTGCCGGGGGGTCGAGCGGCGCTTCGGGGGCCTGACCGCCATCACCGGCGTCGACGTGCGCATCGAGCGCGGCGAGATCTTCGGCCTCGTGGGCCCCAACGGCAGCGGCAAGACGACGCTGACCAACGCGATCACCGGCTTCTATCCGCCCCAGAAGGGCAGCATCCTGCTCGACGGGCGCGACATCACCGGGATGGCGCCGTACAAGGTCGCGCGGCTCGGCGTGGCGCGGACCTTCCAGAACCTGGCGCTCTTCAACGGCATGTCGGTGCTCGACAACGTGCTGCTCGGGCGCCACATCCACATGAAGCCGAGCGTGCTCAGGACCGCGCTCTACTGGCTGATGGCTCGCAAGGACGAGATCCGCCACCGCGCCGCGGTCGAGGAGATCATCGACTTCATGCAGCTCGAGAGCGTGCGTGACGAGATGGTCGACAACATCCCGATCGGCCTGAAGAAGCGCGTCGAGCTGGCGCGAGCGCTGGTGGCCGAGCCGACCTTCCTGGTGCTGGACGAGCCGATGGCGGGGATGAACCAGGAAGAGAAGGAGTACATGGCCCGCTTCGTGCTCGACGCCCGCGACGAGCGGGGCGTCACCGTGCTGCTGATCGAGCACCACATGGACGTCGTCGTCGGCATCTGCGACCGCATGCTCGCGCTCAGCTACGGGGAGATGATCGGCTCGGGCATCCCCGCCGACGTGGTCGCCGATCCGCGCGTCATCAAGGCCTACCTGGGGGGCGCGCATGCAACGCGCTGAGACGCCGCGCGCCGCGGGGGGGCCCGGCTGGAACCTCGAGGTCGACACCACGCTGGTCCGCGTGCTCGCGGCCAACGCCGCGGGCTTCCCGAACCTCCCGGCGATGCGCCAGAAGGACCTCGGCATCTGGCAGGTCACCACCTGGTCGCAGCTGCTCGAGTCGGTGCTCGCCTGCGCGGCGGGCCTGGAGTCGCTCGGCTTCAAGGCGGACGACGCGATGATCGTGCTCGGCGACAACCGCCCGCGCCTGTACGTCGGCATGCTGGCGGCGGGCGCGCTCGGCGGGTATCCGATGCCGGTGTACCCGGACGCGACGCCCGACGAGATCCGGCACTTCGCGGCCGAGGCCAACGTGCGCTTTGCGCTCGCCGAGGACCAGGAGCAGGTCGACAAGGTGCTCGACATCGGCGTCGAGGGCGAGGGCCTGGGCTGCATCGTCTACGACGACCCGCGCGGGCTGCGCGCCTATCCGGACCCGACCCTGGTGTCCTGGGACACGATGGTCGAGGCGGGCGCCAGGCGCCTGCGCGACGAGCCCGGCCTGCGCGAGGCGCTCATCGCCCGCGCCCGGCCGGACGGCCCGGCGGTGTTCGTGCACTCGTCCGGCACCACCGGCAAGCCCAAGGGCGTGGTGCTGTCGCATCGCAATTTCCTCGGCGGCGTGCGCAACGCGCATCGCGCGGGCGCCTTCGACTTCGGCGAGGACATCCTCGCCTACCTGCCGATGGCCTGGGTCGGCGACTTCGCGTTCACGGTCGGCGCCGGGATCGCGCTGCGCTTCACCATCAACATCCCCGAGCGCCAGGAGACGGTGCTGCAGAACCTGCGCGAGATCGCACCGACCTTCTATCTGGCCGCGCCGCGCAGCTGGGACAACATGCTGACCATGATCCAGGTCCGCATGGAGGACTCCACCAGGCTCAAGAAGGCGGCCTACGATTTCTTCATGAAGGTCGCGCTGTCGGCCGAGCGGCGCAAGCTCGAGGGCGGGGCGCCCACGCCCGCGCAGCGGCTCTTGCGCCCGGTCGGCGAGCTGCTGGTCTACGGCCCCATCAAGGACCAGTTCGGGCTCACGCGGCTGCGCAACGCCTTCACCGGCGGCGAGGCGATCGGCGAGGACACCTTCGTGTTCTACCGCGCGCTCGGCGTCAAGCTGCGCCAGCTCTACGGCCAGACCGAGAGCAGCGCGTTCAATGCGATGCAGGACGCCGACGAGGTGCAGCTGCACACCGTCGGGCGCCCGCTGCCCGGGGTCGAGGTCCGCATCGACCCGCGCGGCGAGATCCTGGTGCGCTCCGACAGCGTGTTCGCCGGCTACTTCCAGCTGCCCGACGCGACCCGCGAGACGCTCGAGGACGGCTGGCTGCACACCGGCGACGCCGGCTACCTCGAGCCCGACGGCCACCTGGTGGTGCTCGGGCGTCTGTCGGAGGTCGTGCACACCGCCAAGGGCGAGCGCTACATCCCCAACTACATCGAGAACCGCCTGAAGTTCAGCCCCTACATCAAGGACGTGGCCGTGCTCGGCAGCGGCCGCGACACGCTCGCGGCCATCGTGTGCATCGACCGCGAGCCGGTCGGTCACTGGGCCGAGATGCGCGGCATCTCCTACATGTCGTATGCGGACCTGTCGCAGAAGCCCGAGGTGATCGAGCTGGTGACCGCCGCGATGCGCCGCGTCAACGCCACCCTGCCCGAGCCGCTCAGGCTCAGGCACTTCGTGAGCCTGCACAAGGAGTTCGACCCCGACGACGGCGAGATCACCCGCACCCGCAAGCTTCGCCGCAACGTCGTCGAGGAGCGCTACGCGCCGATCATCGACGCCATCTACGGCGGCCTGAAGGAAGTGAAGATGAAAGCGCAGATCACGTACGAAACCGGCGAGATCGGCGTCATCGAGCGTACGCTCGCTGTTCAGGAGGTGTGAGGCGATGGACTGGACGTTGTTGGCGGAGCTGGCGGTCAACGGGGCGCTCACCGGCCTGATGTACTCGCTGGTGGCGATCGGGGTGGTGCTGATCTACAAGTCATCGTCCGTGCCCAACCTCGCGCAGGGCGCGATGACCATGCTCGGGGCCTACGTGGTGCTGGCCTTCACCAACCAGCTGGGCGCGCCGATGTGGCTGGCGATTCCGCTGGCGATGCTGACCATGTTCGGGGTCGGCATCGGCATCGAGCGGGTCGCGCTGCGCCGCCTCGCCGGTCGCCCGGTGATCATGATCCTGATGATGACGCTGGGCCTGGACATCTTCCTGCGCGCCACCACGATGGCGATCTGGGGCGGCACCACGCGTCCGATGCAGATCGGCATCAGCGACGCACCGCTGTTCCTCGGGCCGCTGCTGCTCAATCGCGCCTACGTGGTGGGCGCGGCGATCGCGCTGCTGCTGTTCGCGGGCTTCTGGCTGTTCTTCCGGACCCGCACCGGGGTGGTGCTGCGCGCGATCGCCGACGACTACACCGCGTCCTGGTCGGTCGGCATCTCGGTGGAGCGCGGGGTGGCGCTGTCCTGGGCGATGGCCTCGGTGGTCGCAACCACCGCCGGCGTGCTGTGGGGCTCGGTGCAGGGCGTCGACCAGTCGCTCTCGCTGCTGCTGCTCAAGGGCGTGACCGTCGCAGTGCTGGGCGGCATGGACAGCATCGGCGGCGCGGTGCTCGCCGGCCTGCTGCTGGGCATCCTCGAGGGCGTCGCAGCGGGCTACCTCGACCCGCTGGTGGGTGGCGGCAGTCGCGACCTCGTGGTCGCCGCGACCCTGATCCTCACCATCCTGATCCGGCCGCACGGCCTGTTCGGCCGCGAGCACATCGAGAGGATCTGACCCCATGCTGTTCAGGCAAGCCGGCATCTTCCACACGACCTACGCCGCCGACCGGGCGCTGTTCCCGGTGCCCATCGACCGCTGGATGATCGTGGCGCTGCTGGTGGCGGCGGTCGCCGCCCCGTTCTTCACGAGTTCCCTCACCCTGAGCAGCCACCTGCTGCCCTGGCTGGTGTGGACCTCGGCCGCGCTGGGCCTGAACCTGATCCTCGGCTGGGCGGGGCAGTTCCACTTCGGGTACGCCGCGATCATGGGCATCGGCGCCTATGCCGCGGTGCATGGCGCACGCAACGGCGTGCCCTGGGAGATCGCGGTGGTGCTCGGCGGTCTCGCGGCGACCGTGATCGGCAGCGCCTTCGCATTCGCGGCGCTTCGGGTCAAGGGCCTCTACCTCGCGCTCAGCACGCTCGCGCTGCAGTTCGTGATGGACTGGGTGATCTCCCACGTGCCCGCCATCAGCGGTGGCATGCAGGCGACGTTGCAGGCGCCGAACCTCAAGCTGCTCGGCCAGACCGTCTCGTCCGAGACCGGGCTGTACTACGTCGCGCTCGGCTGGTGCCTGCTGGTCACCGTCTTCATGCTGAACCTGCGGCGCACAGCGCTCGGGCGCGCGCTCGTGGCGGTCCGCGAAAAGGACTTCGCGGCTGCCGTGATCGGGGTCAACAGCTTCTACTACAAGCTGGTGGCCTTCGCGACCTCCTCCTTCATCGGCGGGGTGAGCGGCGCGATCCTGATCTTCACCTTCTACCGGGCGGTCACGCCCGAGCAGTTCGCGGTCAACGTCTCGATCGAGCTGCTGGCGATGGTGATCGTAGGCGGCCTGGGCAGCATCATCGGCAGCTATTTCGGTGCGGCCTTCATCCTGCTGATGCCCGGGCAGATCAACGCGCTGATCGGATTTCTGGCGAGCCTGTTCGGCATGAAGCTGGGCGTCGAGACGCTGGCCCACATCCCGAACGCGGTCTACGGCTCGATGATCGTGCTGTTCCTGCTGATCGAGCCGATGGGGCTCGGCAAGCTGTACGGCAACCTGCGCAACTACCTGCTGGTCTGGCCCTTCGGATATGCGAGGAAATAGCGTGCAGTCGATCCAGCCATCGCCTCCGGCCGGCGCCGTCGCGGCGCCTCCCGCGGCTGCAGCGCCGGCCGCCGCCGCGCCGGTCCTGTCGCTCAACAACGTCGAGGTCATCTACGACAAGGTGTCGCTGGCGGTGAAGGGCATCTCCGTGGAGGTGCCCCAGGGCGGCATGGTCGCGCTGCTCGGCGCCAACGGCGCTGGCAAGAGCACGACGCTCAAGTCGATCAGCGGGCTGCTGCGCGGCGAGCGTGGCGAGGTCACCCGTGGCGAGATCCGCTTCCTCGAGCGCAGCATCGACGCGCTGTCCCCGCAGGAGCGCGTCAGGCTCGGCATCGCGCAGGTGCTCGAGGGGCGGCGCGTGTTCGAGCACCTGACGCCCGAGGAGAACCTGATCGCGGCCTCCGCCGTGCGCGGCAGCCGTGCCGACATGGTCCGCAACCGCGACATGGTCTACACCTACTTCCCGCGGCTGCACCAGCGGCGCACCGCGCAGTCCGGCTACCTGTCGGGCGGCGAGCAGCAGATGCTCGCGATCGGGCGGGCGCTGATGACGCAGCCCAAGCTGCTGATGCTCGACGAGCCGAGCCTGGGGCTCGCGCCGATGCTGGTCGCCGAGATCTTCGGCATCGTGCAGCGGATCAACCGCGACGAGGGCCTGTCGGTGCTGCTGGTCGAGCAGAATGCGCTGGCGGCGCTCGACGTCGTGTCTCACGGCTACCTGATCGAGCGCGGCCGGGTGGTCATGCACGACAGTGCGGCGGCGATGCTGAAGAATCCAGACATCCAGGAGTTCTACCTGGGTGGGCACGAAGGCATGGACTTCCGCAACATCAAGCACTACCGGCGCCGCAAGCGCTGGCTGACCTGACGACCGACGCACCACTTCCACGACCAAGGAGACATCGACATGACACGCAGATTGCTTACCACGCTGGGCGCCCTGGCGCTCGCACTGGGGCTGCAGCCCGCGCAGGCGCAGCCGCAGCCGATCAAGCTCGCGCTCTGCTACGACCTGACCAAGGCCTACACCTTCGTGACGCCGCAGATCACGCAGGCGGCCAAGGACTACGCGACGCTCGTCAACCAGCGGGGCGGCATCGAGGGCCAGCAGATCGAGATCATGATCCAGGACCACGGCAACGAGCCGCAGCGCGGCATCGAGTGCTACGAGAAGATGAAGCGCGAAGGCGCGCTGGTGTTCGACACCCTGTCGACCCCGGTGTCGCGCGCCGTGCTGCCTCGTGCGATGAAGGACGGCAGCGTGCTGCTGCAGTCCTTCGTGGGCCGCGGCGACGCGATCGACGGCGACACCTTCAAGTGGGTGTTCCCGATCGGCCCGACCTACTGGGGCCAGGCCGCCAACAACATCCAGTACATCAAGTCCCAGAACAAGAACTCTCTCAAGGGGGTCAAGGTCGCGTTCCTGTACATGGACTACCCGTTCGGCCAGGAGCCGATCCCGGTGCTCAAGACGCTCGCGCAGCGCGAGGGCATGGACCTGCAGCTGTTCCCGTACCCGCTCCCGGGCAACGACCAGGCGTCCGCCTGGACGCAGATCCGCCGCTTCAACCCCGACTACATCATCCATTGGGGCTTCTCGAACGGCCACGTCGTGGCCACCCGCGAGATGAAGCGCAACGCGATCCCCATCGACAAGCTGATCGTCGTCAACTGGTTCAACGAGGTCGACATCGCCAACATCGGCGCCGAGGCGGCCAAGGGCCTCAAGCGCGGCACCAACGTCGTGTCCGGCCAGAACATCCCGCTGATGCAGGAAATCATCAAGGAGGTCTACGGCAAGGACAAGGGCGCGGGCGACCGCAAGAACCTCAACGACGTGTACTACAACACGGGCCTGGCGATGTACTCGGTGGTGTTCGAGGGCCTGCGCAACGCGATCAGGAAGGAGGGGCTGCCGCTCAACCCCGAGAAGGTCCGCCGCGGCCTCGAGAGCATCACCAACTTCGACGGCAACGGCCTGATCGCGCCGGTGACCGTGACCGCCAAGGACCACGGCGGTGGCGGCAAGACCCGGGTCGACATGTGGGATGGCACCAAGTGGGTCCCGCAGAGCGACTGGATCGCCGCCTACCCGGACGTCATCTGGGAAGTGGTGAAGGAGCAGGCCGCCGAGTTCGCCAAGACGGCGCCCAAGTAAGCCCCCGGGCGTGCGCGGCTTCGCCGTTCCCGCCGACCTCTCGCCGTACCGCGGCGGCCTCTTCGAGGGCCGCTCGGTGCTGGTGGCGCCGGCGCGCGGTGCGCATGCCGGCGCGGTCGTCGGCCTGCTCGCCGGACTCGGCGCTCGCGTGATGGCCGGCGCGGCGCCCGGGTCGGGCGCCTCGCCCGGCCCCGATGGCGCGGGGGCCGTCCCCGCATACGGGATCGCCGTCGAGGCCGCCGACCCGGGGCTGCCCGAGCAGGCCGACGTCCTGGTGGCGCGCGCCTGGGAGCGGTTCGGCGTGCTCGACACGGTGGTCTGCGTGGGCCTGGGCGACGCCCGGCCCGGGCAGGCCGCCGTGTCGATCGCGCTCGCCGACTGGAAGGCTGCGGTCGACGGCGAACTCAACGCCGTCTGGTTCCTGATGCACGCGGCAGCGCGCCGGTGGCGCGACCGCGGCCAGCCCGGCAGCATCGTCTGCCTGGTCAATCCCTACCGCGAGGCGGTGGCCGGCGCGGCGCCCCAGCGCGCCGCGGGTGCGGCGGTCGCGCACCTGGCCAAGACCGTCGCGGTCGAGTGGGCGCCGTTCGGCATCCGCGTCAACTGCGTGGCGCCCGCGGCCGCTGCGGCGCCGCGGCGGGTCGCCGACGCGGTGGCCTGGCTGAGCGCGCCGTCGGGCAAGTTCGTCACCGGCGAGGTGGTGTCGGTCGCCGCGCTCGCCGCAGGGGGGCAGCGATGACCGACACGCCGCGCTTCGGCCCGGGCGACGAGGCGCTCGCCGCGCTGCCGACGGTGTTTGCCGACGGTCTGTTCGCCGACCGGGTGGTGCTGGTGTCGGGCGCCGGCAGCGGCATCGGCAAGGCGATCGCCTTCCTGTTCGCGCGCCTGGGCGCGCGGCTCGCGATCTGCGGGCGCAAGCCAGAGCGCCTCGAGGAGACCGCGCAGCGGCTGCGCGCGCTGTCTGGCCGCGAGGTCTACTGCCACCCGATGAGCATCCGCGACCCGGCGCAGGTCGAGGCCCTGCTCGACGCCGTGTGGGCGCGCTTCGGCGGGCTCGACGTGCTGGTCAACAACGCGGGCGGCCAGTTCGCGGCGATGGCGATCGACTTCAGCCCCAAGGGCTGGAACGCGGTGGTGGACACCAACCTGAACGGCACCTGGTACATGATGCAGGGCGCCGCGCGCCGCTGGATCGCGCAGGAGCGCGCCGGCAGCATCGTCAACATCACGGCCGCGGTCGATCGCGGGCTGACCGGCATGGCGCACACCACCGCGTCGCGCGCCGGCGTGATCTACCTGTCCAAGACCCTCGCGCTCGAGTGGGCGCCGCACGGCATCCGCGTCAACTGCATCGGGCCCGGCGCCATCGAGAGCCACGGCTTCAACAACTACCGCGAGGAAAACCTGCCGACGTTCTACTCGAGCAACCCGATGCTGCGGGCGGGCGACGTGCAGGACATCGCCGAGGCGGTGGTGTACCTCGCGGGCCCCTCGGGCGAGGGGCTGAGCGGCGAGGTGCTGAACGTCGAGGGCGGGATGATGCTGTGGGGCGAGTTCTGGCCCGCCGGCAAGCCCGAGTACTTCGAGCCCAGGCCGCGCTGAGCGCGCGCGAGGGGCCCGCGCTCAGGCGGGCCTGAAGCGCGGCAGCACCACCGCGTCGTCCACGCGCTCGCACACCAGCGCCACCGCCATGCCGATGCATGCGGACTCCGGGTCGGCCTGCACCAGCGTGCTGATCATCCGCGGCCCTTCCTCGAGCTCGACCAGCAGCACCGCATAAGGCGTGTCGTCGCGAAAGGCCGGACCGGGCGCGCGGTGCACGACGCTGAACGAGTGCACGGTGCCGCGCCCGCTCGCCGGACGGTGCTCGAGCCGCTCGCCCGCGCACTGGCGGCACAGGCCCTGCTGGTAGTACTGGACGTGGCCGCAGTCCAGGCAGTGCTGCAGCAGCAGCACGCCCTGCTCGAGTCCGGCCCACAGCGCGGCGCTGTCGGCGTCGGGCGCGGGCAGCGGCTTGCGGCGCGGGTCGTCGGCGGGCGCCTTCACAGCGTCGCCTCCGTGCCGAGGATGGTGGTCGCGTTGGTCGCGAAGCCCGCACCCAGGCTGTGCACCAGCCCCAGCTCGGCGCCCGCCACCTGCCGCGCGCCGCACTCGCCCCGCAGCTGGCCGATCACCTCGTGGAAGTGGAATAGCGCGCCTGGGATGCCGGAGTGCGCGAACGACAGCAGCCCGCCGTGCGTGTTGCAGGGGATCGCGCCGCCGTAGGTCATCTGGCCGTCCTCGACGAAGCGCCCGCCCTCGCCCTTGGGGCAGAAACCGAGGTCCTCGAGCATCATGATCACGGTGCCGGTGAAGCAGTCGTAGACGCCCGCCACGTCGATCTCGCCGGGCGTGCAGCCCGCCATCGCACGGGCGCGCGCCGAGGACGCCACCGCGCCGGTGACGGTGAGCGAGGGCATCAGGAACACGTGCTCGTGGGTATAGCACTCGCCGCAGCCCAGGATGTAGACGGCACGGCGCGCACCGAGCGCACGCGCCCGCTCGGCCGAGGTCACGACGAAGGCGGCACCGCCGTCCGAGATCAGCGAGCAGTCGAGCTTGTGGTACGGGGTGGTCACCCAGCCCGAGCCCAGCACGTCGTCGATGTCGATCGGGGCGGTCATCTGCGCGCCCGGCGTGCGCCGCGCGTGCTCGCGCTGGGTGACCGCGACCTGCGCGAGCTGCTCGGGCGTGGTCCCGTACTCGTGCATGTGGCGGCGCGCGGTCATCGCGAAGGTGTTGGCGACCGGGATGCCGAAGGGCATCTCGTACTGCTGATCGCGGCTCTCGCTCATCGAGCGCAGCGCCATGTCGGGCGTGAGGCCGGTGAGCAGGCTGTCGCCGCCCGCGATCAGGATGGTCTCGGCCAGCCCGCCCGCGATCGCGGCGGCGGCCACGTTGAACATCGTCGAGGCGGTGGCGCCGGACACCTGCAGCGTGTTCGAGAAGGTGGGCTGGATGCCCAGGTACTCGCTCAGCGCCACGCTGAAGCGGTGGAAGGGCGACGCGAACGCGGGGCAGGCGAGCACGCCGTCGATCTGGTCGCGGCGCAGGCCGGCATCGGCGAGCGCCGCCAGCGACGCGTCGGCCGCGAGCCGCAGCGGGCTGCGTCCCGGCACCCGTCCGGTCGCGGACAGGCCGGCGCCGACGATCGCGGTGCGCCCGCGCAGGGTCGCGCTCATCGACCGTGCACCGCGCCGTCGAACCCGGCGAAGGTGGTGAAGGCGCGCGCGGGTTCGCGGGCGGTGGTGAACGCGTTCTTGGGCGCCGCGGGGTCCGCATGACCGAGCGCGATGCCGGTCGTGCGCCGCCGGCCCAGGTAGGGCTCGTGCCACTGGGTCGGGTCGTACTCGTATTCCGGCCGGTGGCGTTGCGCGTCGGTGCTCGCCGCCGCCACAATGTCGCGGCACGGGCTCGCCAGCGGCGCGCCTGCCAGCGCGTACACGCGCCAGGGCTGGACCTTGTGGCCGCTGGGGGCCCGCGCGGCGACCTCGAGGATGTGCTCGACGGTCTCGCGCGGGGCCGGCGTCGGCAGGAAGCGCCGGATCGATTTCCGGCTGGTGATGGCGTCGTCGACGTGCATGATGACAGGCCGGTAGCGGTGCCCGGACGGGGCGCCGGACTCACAGTGACTTCGGGACGAATCGATCATGCCATCCGAGCAGGTTTCTAACAAACGTCAGTTCGAGCCGGGGCGGTTCGCCTGGACGCCCGTGCCCGCGCTGGTCGAGGCGAGCAACCTGAGCGCCTTCCTCGCGCGGGTCGGCGAGCCCGACTACGAGTCGCTGCTCGCCCGCTCAGAGGCCGATCCGGCGTGGCTGATGGAGCAGGTGTTCGCCTTCTGCGACATGCGCTGGTACACGCCCTGGACGCGGATGCTCGACACCTCGGAGGGCATCGAGTGGGCGCACTGGTGCGTGGGCGGCACCACCAGCATCGTGCTGAACTGCCTCGACCGGCACCGCGGCACGCCGGCCTGGGACCGGACCTTCCTCCAGTGGGAGGGCGAGGACCCGTCGCAGCGGCGCGCGCTCACCTATGCCGAGTTCGACGCGCAGGTGTGCCGGCTCGCCGGGGCGCTGCGCCGGCTGGGGATCGGCCAGGGCGACGTCGTGGGCCTGTTCATGCCCAACCTGCCCGAGACCTACGTCGCGTTCTTCGCGGTGCTCAAGCTCGGCGCGATCCTGATGCCGCTGTTCTCGGGCTTCGGGCCGCAGCCGCTCGCCACGCGGCTGCGCGACGGCGAGGCGCGCGCCGTGATCACCGTCGACGGCACGTGGCGCCGCGGCACGCCGGCCGCGATGAAGCCGGTGCTCGACGAGGCCCTCGCCGGGCTGCCCGACGTGCGCCATGTCGTGGTGCTCGAGCGCATGGGTGGGCGCCTCGAGACACCGATGCGCCCGGGCCGCGACCATGACTGGGCGTCGCTGGTCGCCGCGCAGCCCGACGACCTGCCGACGGTGCCGATGCCGGCTGATGCGCCGGCCATCCTGCTGTACACCTCGGGCACGACCGGCAAGCCCAAGGGCTGCGTGTGGACGCACGTCGGCTTCCTCGGTTCCATGGTGACCCGCGACATGCACGTGTGCGGCGACTTCAAGGGCACCGACCGGTTCTTCTTCATGAGCGACATGGGATGGATGGTGGGCGCGATGTGCGCCTGCATCCCGAGCTACTTCGGCGGCAGCCTGCTGGTGGCCGAGGGCACGCCGGACTTCCCCGACACGGACCGCTTCTGGCGGCTGGTGGCCGAGCACCGCGTGACCTACCTCGGCGTGTCGCCGACCCTCGTGCGCGGCCTGATGCGCCACGGGCCGCAAGCCGTGGCGCGTCACGACCTCTCGGCGCTGCGGATCACCTGCTCGGGCGGCGAGGCGTGGACCGAGGCGCCGTGGCGGTGGTTCTTCGAGCACGTCTGCCACCGCCGGGTCCCGATCGTCAACATCGTCGGGGGCACCGAGGTCGGCGGCTGCAACTTCATCGGCACGCTGCACCATCCGATGAAGCCGGGCTCCTTTGCCGGCCCCGCGCTCGGCTCCGGCGCCGACATCGTCGACGACCAGGGCCGCCCGGTGCCGCAGGGCCAGGTGGGCGAGCTGGTGCTGCGCCTGCCCAACATCGGCATGACCCGCGGCCTGTGGCGCGACCCGCAGCGCTACCTCGACAGCTACTGGCGCACGCTGCCGGGCGTGTGGGTGCACGGCGACTTCGCGCGGCGCGACGAGGACGGGCTGTACTACGTGGTCGGCCGCTCGGACGACACGATCAAGGTGTCCGGCAAGCGCACCGGGCCCTCCGAGATCGAGAGCCTGCTGATGGCGACCGGCACGGTGTCCGAGGCGGCCGCGATCGGCGTGCCCGACGAGATCCGCGGCCAGGCCATCGTCTGCGCCTGCGTGCCGATGCCGGGGGTGGCGCCGGACGCCGCGCTCGAGCGCACGCTGTCGCAGGCGGTCGAGCGCGGCATGGGCGCGTCCTACCGGCCGCGACAGGTGCTGCTGGTGTCGGACCTGCCCAAGACCCGCAACATGAAGGTGATGCGGCGCGTGGTGCGCGCCGTCTGGCAGGGCACCGACCCGGGCGATCTGTCGTCGCTGGTCAACCCGGAGTCGGTCGAGGAGCTGCGCGCGCGGCTGGCGGGCTGAGCGGCGGCGCGCGGCACCACGCCGCGCCACGCCGCGGCGCCTACAGCCAGAGGCGCTCGACCTCGTGCCGCTGGATCTTGCCGGTGCTGCTGCGCGGCAGCGCCGCCGCGTCCACGAAGCGCACCGACTTGGGCACCTTGTAGCCGGCCAGCCGCGCACGGCACCACTGGACGAGCCCGGCCTCGTCGGCGTGCGCATCGCGCAGCGCCACGAAGGCGACCGGCACCTCGCCCCAGCGGTCGTCGCGGCGCCGCACGACCACGGCGTCCGCGACCGCCGGATGCGACAGCAGCGCCCGCTCGATCTCGGCCGGATAGATGTTCTCGCCGCCCGACTTGATCATGTACTTCAGGCGGTCGACGAAATCGAGCGTGCCGTCGGCATGGCGCACGAACATGTCGCCCATGTGGAACCAGCCGCCGCGGAAGTCCCGCGCGTTGGTCTCGTCGGCGTTCCAGTAGCCCGAGAACAGCGTCGGGCCGCGCACCGTCATCTCGCCGGGCACCTCGTCGGGCACCGGGCGGTCGGCGTCGTCCACCAGCCGCACCCGGCACAGGCCCGATTCGCGCTTGGCGAGCGAGACCGGCGGCACGCCCGCCTCGAGCAGCGCGCCGGAGGCCGGCGCGAGCCCCGTCTCGGTGGCCCCGAAGCTGTTGAGGTAGGGGGCGCCTACGCGCCGCGTGAGCTCGGCGATCAGGTGGCGCGGCACCAGGTCGGCCATCGCGCCCACCACCCGCACCGAGCGGATCGCCGGGCGGTGCAGGTCGATGCCCTCGATCAGCGTGTCGATCATCCCGGGCATCGCGACCAGCCAGCCGATCGGCTCGCGCTCGAGCGTCGCGCACATGCGGGCCACGTCCAGGCCGTCGTGCACGATCACCTTGCCGCCGAGCATCAGCGTGGCCAGGCTGAAGTCGTTGGCGGCCATGTGGAACAGCGGCGACCAGGCCAGGTAGTTGTCCGAGGCGCCGATGCCGAAGGCCGCGGCGAACGCCATCGCGCGGGCCACCATCGCGCGCTGGCTGATCAGCGCGCCCTTGGGCAGGCCGGTGGTGCCGCTGGTGTACAGAATCACCAGGCCGCACTCGGGGTCGAGCTCCGGGTCGGCGCCCGCGGCGGGGGCGCCCTCGTCGACCAGCCGCTCGTAGGCGTCGCCAAGCTCGACCACCTGCGGCACGCCGTGCGACAGGCGCGCCATCGCGGGCGCGAAGCGCGGCGACACGAAGGCGAGCACGGGCGTGGTCAGCCGGATGCAGTGTTCGAGCTCGGGGTCGGCGAGCCGCCAGTTGAGGCAGGCGACGATCAGGCCGAGCTTGGCCGCGGCCAGCTCGAGCTCGAGGTACTCGATGCGGTTCTCGGACAGGATCGCGACGCGGTCGCCGGCGCGCAGGCCGCGCCCGTGCAGCGCGCCCGCCACCCGGTCGCTGCGGGCGTCGAGCGTGGCGTAGTCGAGCGTGCGCGACTCGTCGGTGAGCGCGGGGGCCGCGGGCTGCAGCAGCGCCTGCTTGCGGAACAGGTCGGCCACGCCCAGGCGCGCCGCGAGTAGCACCTCCGGCCGCGGCGTCGGGCGGTCCCGTGCATCGTGTGCCATCGGCGGTCCCCTCTTCCGATCGAGTCTACCTAACACTTGACAGGCTGACAACGCGCTCACACAGTGGCTCGGACCCGTCCATCCCCACCTTCCAGAGCAGGTTCCGCGATGTCCTACCGCATGATCGCCGTCGAGCACCGAGGCCCCGTCGCGTGGGTGACGCTGCTGCGCGCCGACGCCCTGAACGCGCTCACCGTCGAGATGTGCGACGAGCTCGCCGACGCCTTCGGGCGGCTCGACGCCGACGAGGCGGTCCGCGTGATCGTGATCACCGGCAGTGGCCGCGCCTTCTGCGCCGGCGCCGACCTCAAGAACATGCTGGCCGGCCTGGCGGGCGAGGCCACCGGGCGCAGCGAGCGCATCGCGGCCTTCGTCGACGGCATCGCCGAGGGCGTCGAGCGCATCCGCGAGGTCGGCAAGCCGGTGATCGCCGCGGTCAACGGCATCACGATGGCCGGCGGCCTCGAGATCGCGATGGCCTGCGACATCGTCGTCGCCGCGCGCGAGGCGCGCATCGGCGACGGCCACGCCAACTTCGGCGTCTTCCCCGGCGCCGGCAGCGCGGCGGTGCTGCCGCGGCGCGTCGGGCCGCACTTTGCCAAGCTGATGCTGTTCAGCGGCGAGCCGATGAGCGCCGACGAGTGCCTGGCGATGGGCCTGGTGCAGCGCGTGGTGCCGGGCGACGCGCTGCAGGCCGAGGTGCAGCGGCTGGCCGAGAAGATCGCCGAGAAGAGCCCGCTGCTGCTGCGACGCATGAAGCGCACCGTGGCCGACGCGCTCGACCAGCCCGAGGCCGCTGCGCTGCGCCTGGAACGCACGGTGTTCCACGTCCACAAGCAGGCGCAGGACTTCGAGGCTGGCCTGGCTGCGTTCAGCGAGCGGCGCAAGCCGGTCTTCACCGGGCGCTGAGCGGCCGGGCCCCCGGTCGGTGAGACACTGGCTGGCCGCCACGCACGGCATGATGGGCGCGGCCCGCTGAGATCGACCGGATCCGCCCCGCGGGCCCGCCCGGCGGCGCCTCGGGGAGCCGGGTCCTCCGGCGCCCGGTCCGACACAGGGGTGCACGCATGCCGATCCACTATGCACGGCGCCTGACAGGCTCGTCCCGCAGCGTCGGCGCCAACCGCCAGCTCGGGCTGGTGCTGGCCTTCGTTGCGGGTGCGACCAACGCGGGCGGCTTCCTGGCCGTCCAGCAGTACACCTCGCACATGACCGGGATCGTGTCCTCGATCGCCGACTACCTGGTGCTCGGCACGCTCGATGTGGTGCTGACCGGCCTGGGCGGCCTGCTGTCCTTCGTGCTCGGCGCGGCGTGCACCGCGGTGATGGTCAACTGGTCGCGGCGCCGGCGGATGCACAGCGAGTACGCCGCGCCGCTGCTGCTCGAGGCGGTCCTGCTGCTGTGCTTCGGTCTGATGGGCGCGCGGCTCGCGCACCTCGAGGGCCTGTTCGTGCCGGCGACTGTGACGCTGCTGTGCTTCATCATGGGCCTGCAGAACGCGGTGGTCACCAAGCTGTCGCGCGCCGAGATCCGGACCACCCACGTGACCGGCATCGTCACCGACATCGGCATCGAGCTGGGCAAGCTGTTCTACTGGAACCGGCACAAGGACGACCTGGGGCCCGCCGTGATGGCCGACCGCGACCGCCTGCGACTGCTCTCGAGCCTCGCCGGGTCCTTCTTCATCGGCGGCCTGGCGGGCGCGCTGGGCTTCAAGCACGTCGGCTACCTGTCCACGGTCCCGCTCGCGCTGATGCTTGTCGCGCTGGCGCTGCTGCCCGCGCTGGACGACCTGCGCGCCACCTTGCGCGGCGACGTGCGCTAGGCGCGCGCGCGTGCCGCATCGGGTGATCGAAGCCGGCTCGGTGGCCACCGGATCGGGGTGAGAAAAGCCCGGCTCGAAAACAGAAACGGCCACATCGCTGTGGCCGTTCCGGCGGGAATGAATGGTCAGGGGAAAACCGAAGTCCTGGTCCCGAATTGGCGCCGAATCCGAGAGGCCGAGTCGATGCGAGCCAAGCCGCCCGTTCAGCCTCGAGTCGACGATCTGCTCCGGCAGGAACTGCTGAACGACGCGCTGAGCGATGAGGAAGTCGTCGAGCGCTGGGTCGAGAACCCGTACCTCCAGCATGTCTGCGGTGAGCGGTGTTTCCCGCACGAGCTGGATCGAGGCGGCCAAGCGCAGCGGCACGATCAAAGCCGCGAGTCTTGCAACGATCGTGGTCGACACGACGGGGCGTGGAAGGCGTAGAGCTTGTTCTTGTCCTGGGTCTTTTGCGTCAGGATCCGATTGGCCTTGCTCGGAATGTAGCGGGCCCTGTTCTGCCGGCTCGGATCGATTCGCTCGATCTGGCGTCCCACATCGCGCATCACGCGGCCCACGCGCCAACGCAGTGTGCGCAGCGACTTCTTCATCCGCCGGTACTGCTTGGCATGCGCGTAGCACCCGATCTGCGCGGCCAACCTCGGCGCCTCGCGGTTGTAGTTCTGGCGCAGCGTCAGGCCCTCTTCCTTGGCGAGCGCGACCAGGTGCTGCCGGGACTTCTCCAGCAGCCGACTGTCCGTCGGATGCGCGATCGCCTTGGGCATCACTGTCGTGTCTTCGATCACCCGATCGATGCTCGATTGTTTGAGCAGCCCGAGTTTGCGGCCGGCCTCGATCGTGGCCATCAGCATCGTCTCGACACCTTCCTCCCCGACGCGCTTTCTCCAGCGCGTCAGGCTCGACGGATCGATCGGCGCCTCGGTCTGGAAGTACGTCTCGCCCGTGTAGTGCTGCCAGTACGGGTTCTCGACCCAGGTGTTGACCGCGACCTCGTCGGAGCAGTCGTAGACGTGCTGCAGGTACAGCAGTCCGGCCACCAGCCTCGGCGACAGCGCAGGGCGGCCCGTCGTGCTCGCGAAGTGCTTCGAGAACGACGCCTCAATCAGCCGCCAGTCCATCACCGCGGCCAGCCTGACCAACTCGTAGCGCGGGTTCAGCAACTCGATCAGCGGCTGGCGAAACATGTCCGAAACGCGCTCGCTCGTGTCCTTCGGGCCCATCACCGACCTCGCCGCACTTGCAGGGCATCAAGCCCCCATTTTCCCATCCCTGCAGATCCGGCGCCCCCCCATTCCTCCGAAACCCGCATCAATGCTCGGTCTTCGAGTTGCTCAGGGCGGACTCACTACGCTCAACGACCAGCAGCGCGAACTGTTCGACGCCGTCGATCTGCCTGTACCCGTCAGAAACACCCTGTAGTGCCAAAACCGTCGAGCTGAGCATCGACATATCAAAGACTTAGGCAAAAATCTGTCGAACTCGGGGGGCCAAGATGCGCCAGCGTGGCTGTTCCATGCCGGTCGCTGACACCAGGCGAGCAGCGTGTGCTAGCGGTCGCCTACGGCATGCGCGCGACCATCCGACTCACCCGCATGCGGCCAGACCGAGAGCAAGGATTTGCGACAGGCCGCGATCAGCGGGTCATCGAACCGCGTCGACTGGTAGATGAACGACAGCGAAACCTGGCGTACCGTCCCCGGCCAGATGCACAGTTCCTGCCGGTGGCTGGCCATTTCTGCGATGTCACGCCGCATCGTGGCCAGGCCGACCCCGGTGCGCACCAAGCTCACCATCGACGCCTCCTGATCAGCCTCGACAACCGACCGTACTTCGAGTCCGACCTCCCCGAACATCTCTCGCACCAGCCAGTGCTGCGAGCTGTTTGGCGACGTCCCGATCCAGGGCATGTGCGACAGCGCAACCCAGTCTGCCCCATCGATACGCGAACGCCAGTCGGGCGGTCCGACAACGACATAGTCGATCGCGCTGAGTCGCAGCGACTGCACCGCCTCGCTCGCCAGCGGCCCGAGATAGAAGCCGACATCGACCTCACCCGACTTGACCCAATCGAGAACCACGCCCGATATCGCATGCCGCAGACGAACCTGCACCTTGGGAAAGAATGCCAGCAGCGTGCCGAGAAAGGCCCCGAGACGAAGCGTCTCGGGGTCGATGATCGTGCCGATCACCATCGCCCCGGACACCTCGCCACGCAGCGACCGTGCAGCGATCATCAGGTTCATCGCCTCGCCCAGTGCCCGCTCGGCCTGCGGCAAGAGCCGCTGCCCCTCGCGCGTGAGCGCCACGCCGCCGCTGTGCCGCTCGAACAGCAGCACGCCGAGTTCCTGCTCCAGTGCCTTGATCTGCTTGGACACAGCAGGCTGCGACAGATGCAATTGCTCGGCCGCACGGGTCACGTGGCCGATCTTGGCCACCATGACGAAGGCGCGTAGCTGATAGATTTCCATGGTGATCTACGTCTGGACGTGTGAGCCTGAGCGATCGACCTACTGTGTTGAGGACTGGCTAGGGTCAGCAGCCTCCTGCCGAATACGCTGGACCTCTCCCGGGTCCCGATTCGGATCGTCCAACACTCGAATCACGTAATCGAGGTGCTCCTCCAAGCGTTCCAAACGCTTCACCTCTGCTTCGCTGACCCTGGATGGCCCCCAAGCCATGAACCTCCAAGGCATGATAGCCTGCTCCGCGTCAGAGGCGAGCAGCCACTTCGTCTCCTCTGACTTCTTCGCGACTTCAATGAGCAGCTTCTCGAGATTCTTGACCGTCTCTTTCTGTTTTTTGAGTAGCGACACGGTTCTATCCCGCAACGTGTCGATGCTCTGGCGCGATGTCGCACTGACAGGCCAGCGAAGCCTCTTTTCGAGCGTCTCGCGTTGCTTCTCGCTCAAACTAAACGGAAGCTTAGACAGGTTCATGTTGCCTTGCACATCTGCGATACGGGACTTCAGCTGCTCCAAGTCTCCGACATTTCCGACCGGGAGTCGACCAAGCGTCGGTTGGTTCAAGGATCCGAGCGATTCCGAGTTACCCGGCTGATAATTGGCGATGATATTCGAAGCACGATGCTCTAGAGCCGCCGCATTCGTGGCCACCGTCACCTTCACACCGAACTCGTACGGCGTACGGGCCTTGCCGTCGGGTAAGAGCGCGCCGTTGCCGGCGGGCCCTCCCCTGAGAACCGTGCATGCGAGTTTCCCAGCACACGGCTCAAGCCTTCCTACGGCCCGCGTACGGACCGGGTTCATTGCAACGGAGTCAGTGGGCACGGGCGCGGCGCTGGAAGTATGCGGTCCATGCCGGGCCGAACGGATTGGCAGCGCATTGAACCTTCGTGTGCCGCACGATAGGCAGAGCGGCCAGCCGGAACAGCACCGGCCTGAAGGCCAACGCCGGGGGCGGCGTGCCGCATGCGACACGATCAAGGCGACGAGCCTGTCGACGATCGTGGTGGACACGACCGTGCAGCCGAAGGCGATCGCGCATCCGACCGACAGCAGGCTGTTGAACCGGGCCCGCGAACAACTTGCCGAAGAGGCAAAAGCTCACGGCATCGAGCTGCGTCAGAGCTACGCACGGGTGGGTCCTCGTGCCGAACAGCAGGCGGGGCGCTACGCGCACGCGAGGCAGTACCGGCGCATGCATGGGCAGCTGAGAAAGCTGCGGGGCTGGCTCGGCCGTGTGATTCGCGATGTCGAGCGCAAGGCGGGTGAATCGCTGCCCGTGCGATTGCTTCACAGGCTTGCGCGGGCCCGGCGGCTTCACGCCCAGCGCCGCGAGGGCTTGGACAAGCTGTACGCATTGCATGCCCCGGAGGTTGAGTGCGTCGTCAAAGGCAAGGCGCGCACGCCGTACGAATTTGGCGTGAAGGTGTCGGTCGCCGTGACCGCGAAGGAAGGGCTGGTGGTGGGCATGCGCTCGATGCCGGGCAATCCGTACGACGGACACACGCTTCAGAATGCGATCGAGCAGGTCGAGATCCTGACGGCGACGACGCCCTCGATCGTGCTGGCCGATCGCGGCTACCGCGGCGTGACGCTGAAGAATCCGGCCACACGGCTGATCCTGAGCCACACGAGGAAGCTGCCGCCTGCGCTCAAGCGACTGCTCAAGCGCCGCCAGGTGGTCGAGCCGGTGATCGGGCACATGAAGGCCGACGGACTGCTCGCGCGGAACTGGCTCAAGGGCGAGATGGGCGACGCGCTGCATGCGGTGATGTGCGGTGCCGGACACAACCTGCGGCTGATCCTGGCGCGCCTGCGGGCGCTTTTTTGCGCCCTGATCGCGGTACTGGCCGCGCTCGCTCACGGCGTCGCCACCGCGCCCCGAAGCGCATGCGTCGTCGCTCGCATCGAAGCGAACTGATCCGGTCGACGGCATCAGCTTGATCGGTGGTGACGGGAGATCGGGCACGAAGAAACGATTGCTCAAACGGGTTCTTCAGGGCCGACGAAGTAACGGGGTGCCTTCGCCTCGACCTGGTGGATCGTGGTGACGCTGTCGACGAGCCGCGCGCGCTGTTCGCTCGTCAGGGCGAGCGCGCTGGTGAACACGTAGGTCGGCATGGGCGAGGCTCCTGGTTGGGCGCGAGGCGGCGTGGCCGCGGGTCGGTACGGTGTCGAGTGCAGCCATCGACCGCGGCGACCGATTCGCGTCGCCGCAGGCGGAGGTGCTGTGCGCGCACCTGCACGACGCGCGGATCGTGGACATCCCGGGCGGCGGCGTGCCGCTGCCGGAACAGACGCCCGAGGCATTCGCGCGGGTGGTCGAGGCGTTCCTGCGCCGCGACCCGGACTGAGTCGCGGCGTTCCCGCGGGAACGTCGCAGCACGCTAGCCGATGCCGGGTGACGCGCCCCGCTCCATGCGGATGGCCACGAGCCCAGCCACGAGCGACAGCAGCGCGCAGCCCGTGATGATGGCCAGCAAGGCCAGTGGCGTGGCGAAACGCTCGACCACCACCGCTGTCAGCGCGCTCAGCACGGCCCCCAGCGCCATGGACAGGGCGCCGCTCAACCCCGCGGCCGTCCCCGCCAGCGCGGGGCGAACCGACATGGTGCCGGCGTTGGCAGCGGGCAGTGTCAGGCCATTGCCCAGGCCGACGAAGAGGGTCAGCCCGAAGAGCGCCAGCGGGTGCGACACCCCGGCAGCGAACACCGCCAAGGCCAGCGCCATCGCGGTCACCGTCACCACCCGGCCCGACGCGAGCAGCACCCCCACGCCGAGGCGGCGGGCCTGGCGCGCACTGATGGCTGCGCCGACGAGGAAGCCGCTGGTGATCGACCCCACGCCGATGCCCACTTCCGCGGGCGACAGGCCCCAGGCCGCCGCGCCCACGTAGGGCACGCCGGTGACGAACACATAGAAGGCACCGACCGAGAAGGCGGTGCACAGGACGTAGGACCAATACCGGCCCGAGCGCAGCAGGTCCAGCCAATCGCCCCACTTGGGCGGGGGCAGCCCGGGCGCGCGCGTCTCGCCCATATCGGCCCAGGCCAGCACCAGCAGCGCCCCGCCCAGACCGGCGTAGAGCGCGAACACCGACCGCCAACCCAGGGTCACATCCAGAAGGCCCCCCAGCATCGGCCCGAGCATAGGCGCCACCGCCATGGCGGAGGCGATCAGGCTCAGCTTGGCGGCCGACTCGATGGCCGAATGCAGGTCGCGAATGACCGCGCTGGACACCACCGTACCCGCGATGATCACGGCCTGCAGCACGCGGCAGGCCAGCAGCACGGCCACGTCCTGCGCGAGCATGCAGCCCAGCGATGCGGCGGAGAAGATCATCAAGGCGCCCAGCATGATCGGGCGGCGACCGAACCGGTCCGAGAGCGGGCCGAGCGCCAGCTGGAACACCGCCGACGCCAGCATGTAGCCCGACACCGCCAGCGCCGTCACCGATTCGCGCGCGGCCAGGTCGCGGGCCATCGATGGCAGCGAGGGCAGCAGCATGTTCAAGGTCAGCGCCGACAGCGCGGTCAGCAGCGTGAGGGTGATCAGGCGAGGGGGCGTACGGGGCACGGGCGTCATTGTGACCGACAGCGCGGCGGCTCACTGCAATGGCAACGCGGCCCCTTCAGCGCCCCCGCGCGCCCGGCAGCATCGCCTGCGCCGCGATCGCCCCGAGCGTGAACGCCGCCATCAGCAGGCCGAGCATGTTCCGCGCCGAGGGGGTGCTGGCGCTCGAGGACGCGGGCCAGCTGTACCTGAAGGTGGCGCTCGGGGGATCGGGCGGAACTCGGATGGGCCGGCCGGGCCACGAAGGCTCGCCCGCCTCGTCCGAAATCAGGTGGGCGGCGCGGCCTCCCGCGGGTACAAGGGAGGGATGTCCCTGTGCCCCGTGCCTGCCGAGCCCGATCGGCGTCGGCCCACCCCGACCGTCGGCCGCGCCCGTCGCGGCAGCGGCGCGGCGTCGGTGGCCGCCGTCGCCGCGCTGCTCATCGCGCTTGCAGCGGCGCCGGCCGACCGGCCCGCGTACGCGGCCGACGCGGGCGCCGCGGCGCCCGCCGGGGCCGCAGGAGCCTGTCCCGGCCTGTCGATCCACCTGCTCGGCGGCACCCCCGCCGAGCGCGAGGCGGTGTGCCGGGGCGGCGCCGACGCGATCGCATTCTTCGAGGCGAACGGGATGTCCGCGCCCGATCGCGTCGACGTCGAGATCGGCACGCCTCTGCCGGAGCCGATCCGCGACGCCGCTGCGGGCTGCTACGAGCGATCGAGCAGGCGCGTGCTGCTGGTCGACTACGAGCGGCTGCTGCGCTTCGACACCTGGTTCGGCCAGCCCGTCGTGCCGGCGACCTTCCACGCGCTCGCGGTCCACGAAGTCGCGCACGCGATCGCGGGCTGCCACTTCGCGATCCCGGATCCGTCGCATCGCGCGCACGAGTTCGTCGCGTACGCGGCGCTGCTCGAGCGGATGGACCCCGGCCTGCGGGAGCGGATCCTCGCCGAGCACCCCGACGACGGCGCGGGCGACGCGCGGCTGACGGACCTGGTCCTCGGCCTGGCGCCGACGCGCTTCGGCGTCGATGCCTGGCTATTCTGGCGCCGGCCGGAGAACGGTCCCGCGTTCCTGCGGCAGGTGCTGCGGGGCGAGGTGCTGCAAGGAGGCGGTGGGCTCTGAGGCGCCGGCCGGATTCGTGCCTCCATACTCGGCGCCATCGTACCTGCATGGGCTCTTCAGACGGCCCCTCGACCGCGCGAGTCGCGGAACCGGAATTTCAAACGCCCTGACAAGGCCCGGGAGGGTAGCAAGCGCCATGGGCACGGGGGCTGCACGACGCGAAGGCGCGCATTCGGACGCATCCGGGTGTGAACGCTGCAGGGCTGCGAGCAGCCGCGGGTCGCGATCCCGGGCCCTGATCTCGTAGACGCGGATCGCGCTGAACGGCGAGTCGACCGATTCGAGCGGGGTCGCGCCTTGCGGCAGGGGGGGTGCTTCAGTCTGCCTGCCCGTGGCACGGGCCTCGCGCCGGATCGACAGCGCGCCGGCTGCGGCGATCGCCCGACCGACGCCCAGCGTGCCGAATGCGCCGAGCATGCGCCGTCGGGCGGGTGCATGGACCGGGGCGAGGTGCGGCGTGTCGGTCGCATCGGGTGATGGGCCGCAGGGAAGCCGTCTGGGCATCCGGTTTGCGAAAGAGGCTTCAATTGTCTGTCGGGCTCGTGCAATCTGAGGCGCGTTCTCCGAACGATCGAAACATGGGCCCGGTCGCCCCGTCTATGGCTACGGTACCCTTGAACGCCTTGACGCTCGAAGCGGCAGCTTCCGCGCACTCATGCTCTCCACGCGTTGCATTGCCTTCATGACGCCGTGGTTCATGCGCCGCAATGAAATCTGGATGGCACTGCGATGAACCCTGCTTCTTTCCGACGGTGCACTTGGGCTGCCCTGCTGCTGGCAGCCAGCGCCGCGCTGGCGCAGCCCGCTGCGGTGGCTGAGCGCTACACCTCCGTGCCAGCCAGTGCCGACGGCATCGGCAAGCGCTACATGGGGCGCGAGATCTCGGCGGTGATGGGCTGGCAAGGCGCAGCATGGCTCGAGCGCACAGAACGTGACCGCGAAGAACGCACCGACCTTCTGCTGGCCGTCCTGTCGCTGCAGCCCGGCATGGTTGTGGCCGACATCGGCGCCGGCACCGGTTACCTGTCGCGGCGCATGGCACCGGCGGTGATGCCGGGCGGCAAGGTCTGGGCTGTGGATGTGCAGCCCGAAATGATCAGCCTGCTGCAGGCCGGCGCCAAGCGCAGCGGGCTGACCCAGATCGAGGCGCGGCTTGGCGCGGTCGATGACGTCAGGCTGCCCGATGCGTCGGTGGACCTCGCGGTCATGGTCGACGTCTATCACGAGCTGGCCTATCCGTACGAGGTGATGGCCAGCGTGCTGAAGGCCCTCAAGCCCGGCGGCCGTGTTGTCTTCGTCGAGTACAAGGCCGAGGACCCGCGCGTGCCCATCAAGCCGCTGCACAAGATGAGCGAGGCGCAGATCAAGCGCGAGGCCGCCGTCTTCGCGCTGGACTGGGAGCGCACCGTGACCACGCTGCCCTGGCAGCATGTGGTGGTGTTCCGCAAGCGGGGCTGAGCCCGCACGGCCAGGCCCGCGAGGATGTGTACGGCTGGCGATTGACGCCGGGGGCGTGACAGGCCCCTCCAGGGGCGCAGTCCGTCAGCACCTGGCGCGCTCCGGGCCGCCAGCCAGCTGGCCCGTACTTAGTCCGCCCCGAACAACCCGTGAGGCACTGCGTGCAGCGCATCGCCCAGCGCATCACGCAGCCCGTTGCGTCCGAGTGCGCTCGGCCCAGGATCGCGCGCGCCCATGGACAACCCTGCCGTGATGAAGTTCAACCCGCAGCCGATCCACTTATCGATTTCTGATGCGTGTTCGAGCGACCGGAGTCGGCTCTCTTCACGAGCACGCTTCCCGCATGCCGTGTAAAGTCCGGGTCCGCCACCCGCTGGAATCGAAACCAATGCCGGAAACGTTCGCTGTGCCCACGCTCTCAGGTCAGGATCTCGTCACCGCACGCCAGATGCTCGCCGGGTATCTCGCCCGCACCACCGGCAAGGTGTCCCCTTGGGAACGGCTGCGCCGCGAATACGCAACGACGATCACGATGATGCTCGACAAGCTCACGGGCAAGGATGCGCAGCCCGCCAAGGCCAGGCTCGATCTCAACGAGACCCACGCGACCACGCTCTCGCAGGTCACCCAGCTGTACCTGAAGTCGGCCGATGCGGACGAGGACAAGGAACTGCTCGCGGCGGCCAAGGCGCTCCTGGCAAAGCTGGGGTAAGTCCCCGCGCCCGGGGTCGGTTCGGCCGGGCCAGCGGATTGCGCTGCCCCCTGTGGCCCCGCTCCACCGCGCCGAAGAAGTCCTCGAGCGCGGCATTGAACGCGGCCGGCTCCTCCAGGTTCACCGCGTGGCCGGTCTTGGGGAACATGACCATGCCGGCCGCGGGCATCACGCGCTTGAGGAACAGGCTGGTCTCGATGACCGGATCGTCCTCGTCGCCCACCACGATCAGCGTCGGCACGGTCAGCTCGCGCAGCCGGGCCTCGAAGTCCTGGATCGACGGGCGCTTTCCCTGGTAGTTGCGCATCGTCAGCGCAGCGCCCTGCACCGAGTGCTCGGAGAGATGCTGGCGAAACTCGCCCCAGGCGCGCGGATCCTTGTCGAGCAGCTGCACCCGGGTCGCGCCATAGGACAGGCCTTCGACCAGCGGCCCGATCCCCTGCGGGGTCATCATGTCCGCCATCTCGTTGGCGTCGCGCACGAAGCGCTCGCGCTGGGTCGGCTCCGACCCGGAGCCGCCGCTGGCAAAGACCAACCCGGCGACCCGCTCGGGGTGGCGCATCGTGTGAAGTGCAGGGCCGCAGCAGCGCCCATGCTCAGCCCCACCACGAACAGCTGCGTACTCGTGAGCGAAGACGATCGCCGTTCCGGTACCGGTGTCTTCGTAGTACAGGGACGCGCCCTGGGCGGCAGCAAGTGGCATGGGGCTCTCGGGTGGCAGGCGGGACCGTCAACCCGGTGACAATGAGCCCGGGGACCATCGCCTCCTCGAAGACGAAGCGCTCCCGTTCGCGCCCCTCGTCGCCGTACCGCAGGACAAGGTGTCACGTCGTTGAAGCCCAGCACGTGACGCGCCGGATCGTTGTCCAGCAGCACGCGGGTGGGCGACTGCGGGTCGTCCATCGCCTTGAGCGCGACGTTGCAGCCGCTCAACACGAGCTCGCCCGACTCGTGCAGGGCCATGCCGCCGATACCGCGCCGGTGCGGGATACGCAGCACGTCGAGGCCTCCCGCGCCGAGCGACCAGACGCCACCGCGGCCAGCGCCAGCGAATCCGCAGACCAAGCCCCGGGTGACCGGAAGCGGGAGCGCTGCGGGCCGCCTGCCTCGCCGCAGCCCGTATCCTGCTCCTTCCGATGGTGGCGTGTCGCGCGGGCCAGGACTGTCGAGGCCTTTACACTCCGGGGCGACAGACCGCGCGCCCGGCACCCGGCTCGACCCCCTCCGAGATGACGAACACGTCCACCCCGCAGCGCGCCTACAACGACCTGCTCCAGACCGTCCCGCGAGCGCTGCTCGTCAGGCTGAACCCGCAGCTGCAGGCGGGGCTGGTGCACCTGCGGACCACCGAGCCCGAGCGCCAGGCCTGGGCGCTGGGCAAGTTCGTGGCCCTGCCCTACGGCGCGCTGCTGGACCTGGTCGAGGCGATCGAGCCCGGCGAGGCCCCCGAGCGCACCGAGCGGCGCGTGGCCGAGTGCGTGCAGGAGGCGGGGCGCGAGCACGTCGCCGCCATCGCGGCGCTCACCGCGCCGCATGCCGGCTCGATGCCCGCCTGGTATCCCGCGCGGCTGCTGCAGGGCTGGGCCCGGACGCAGGCCGGCCAGGGCGCGACACCCCAGGGCGCCGCCCACCCGGCCACGGTGTACCTCAAGGAGAACGCCGTCCAGCTGGCGGCCGGTGACGACGCGTCGCGCAACATCCGAGAGCGCCGGCTGCGCGTGCCCGTGCCGGTGCTCATCGGTGGCTGCCCGACGGTCGTGGGCCTGGTCACGAGGATCGACGACCTCGCGCAGCGCCTGTGGGACTGCAAGGCGGCGACCACGCTCGAGCAGGCGCTCGAGCAGGTGTCGGCCACGATCGGGCCGTCGCGCGCAGACGAGGTCGCGCGCTTCGTCGCCGGCTGCGCGGCACTGGACCCCACCGCCGGGCAGGCCGGGCAGTACGAGTACCCGCCCGAGGAGTGGGCGGCGCTGATCGCGGGGCTGCTGGGCCGGTACGGCCTGGACGCAGAGCCGCTCGAGCAGGCGCTGCTGGTGGTGCTCGCGCAGCGCAAGGTCGAGCTCCAGATCCGCGCCGTCACGCGTGCCCTCCCCGACAACCTGGCCGACCTCTACCCGCTCGCCCGCCGGCTGCAGCGCCGGCTCAGGCTCGTGGTCGGGCCCACCAACAGCGGCAAGACCCACCAGGCCATCGAGCGCATCAAGACGGCCGGCAGCGCGGTGTACCTGGGCCCGCTGCGCCTGCTCGCGCTCGAGGTGCGCGACCGGTTGGAGGAAGAGGGCACGCCGTGCTCGCTGGTCACCGGCGAGCTCATGCAAGTGCGCGAGGGCGCCCGGTGCGCGGCCTGCACCATCGAGATGCTCGACTTCGAGACCGAGCACGACGTGGCCGTCATCGACGAGGTCCAGATGCTGGCCGACCCCCAGCGCGGCGCGGCCTGGGTGCAGGCCATCCTGGGGGCGCCGGCGCGCGAGGTCTGGATGCTGGGCTCGCCCGAGGCGCAGGACGCGGTGCAGGCGCTAGCCCGCTACCTCGGCGAGCCGCTCGACATCGTCCACACGCAGCGCCTCTCCGAGCTCACCGTGAACCGCAAGGCCACCGCGCTGTCGGACGTGCCGCCCCAGAGCGCCATCGTCGCGTTCTCGCGCCAGGACGTGCTCGACATCGCGGCCGAGCTGCAGGAGCGGCACAAGCGCAGCTGCGCCGTCATCTACGGGGCGCTGTCGCCGGAGGTGCGCCGGGCGCAGGCCGCGCGCTTTCGCAGCGGCGAGGCGGACGTGGTGGTGGCGACCGACGCGATCGCGATGGGGCTCAACCTGCCGGTGCGCGCGATCTTCTTCAGCACCGGGACCAAATGGAACGGCCATGCGGACGAGCCCGTCGCGCACGACCTCGTCTGGCAGATCGCCGGGCGGGCCGGGCGCTTCGGGCACCATGAAACAGGCAGCGTGGGCGCACTCGACCGCGACACGCTCGCGTTCGTCGCCACGAGCCTCGCCAGCCGCCCCGAGCCGGTCGCGCAGCTCTATCGCCACTCGGCGACCTGGCCCCTCGTGCAGGAGGTCTCCCGGCACCTTAAGACGAGCTCGCTGCTGACGATCCTGTCGGTGTTCTCCAAGGACCTGCAGCTCTCCGAGGACCAGCGCTTCAAGCCGGGGATCCCGTCCGATCAGATGAAGCTCGCGGTGCTGCTCGACCGGCACAGGCTCGGGCTGCGGGAGCGCTTCGTGCTGAGCCACGCGCCGGTACCCTTCAGGAAGGACCTGGTGGCGGCGGAGTTCGTGTCCTTCGTGCAGGCGGTGTCGCTGCGCAAGCCAGTCGCGCTCGCCTCGCTCGGGCGCTACCACGCGCAGCCCAACGAGGACCTCCACGAGCCGGCCGAGTATGCGGTCAAGATGCTGACGCTCTACTGCTGGCTGCACTACCGCTTCGCGGACGTGTTCCCCGACATGGACGCGGCGCTGGTTCAGATCGAGGCGCTAAACACCGTCATCGGCCGACACCTGCGCCGCACGAACGTGCGCGCCTGCAGCGGATGCGGCACCCGGCTGTTCCGCAACAACCCGTTTCCGCGGTGCAGCGCCTGCTTCGCGAGATCCAGGCGGCCGGGGCCGGGGCGGCGGGAGCGCCGGCGCTAGGGCGTGCCGGACACCGGGCGCGCGCTTGGCGCGGACACGCGCCCGGGAGGCGCCAGGACTGCGCGGCAGCCCGAGACGCGCATCGGGCCGTGCCTGCCCGAGGGCTGGGGCCCGCAGTCTGCTGCGGTCCTGGGGCGGACCGCCGCTTCGCCGGCCACTTCCGCGCCACCAGCCCGGATGCCGATATCCTTCTGATCCGTGCGTCGCAGTACCGCGCCCCCATTGACGCCCTTCCCGGTTGCCCTCAATGTCCGACCAGTTCGATTCCGTCAACGAAGCCATCAGGGACCACCTCGTCGCGCGCTATCCGCTGATCGAGGTCACCGCCAGCGACGGGCTGCGGCTGCCGCTCGGCAAGGCCGGCGGCCGCCGGATCTGGATCCGACTGGGCGCGCGGCCCGGCGAGCGGGCCTTCCTGCGGGCGACGGTCGCGGTGCGCGCCAACGAGGGCGACGCCCTGCCCGCATGGATGTCGAGCCTCGCGGACGCGGCGGAGCGCGCGGCGCCCCGGCCGCTGCGCGGCGCGCTCGAGCCGGTCGGCCGCGAGGTGCCGGACTTCGACCAGTTCCAGCTCGTGGCGCCCGCCCGCTCCACGGTCGACAAGTGCTGGCAGTGGGGGCCGGTCGTCTACACCTACAAGGACGCCCCGCCCTCGATGCGCGCCGCCAGCCGGTGCGTGGCCGCGATGCTCGACGCGATCCGCCCGCTGGTCGCGATCCACGTGCCCGGCGCGGCCGGCGTGGTGGAGCCGGCGCAGGCGCCTTAGCCTCGCACTCCGGGGCGGTGCATCACCCGGCCGCGGGCTCCGCGAAGGACTGCCCGCGCGTTACTTGAACTCGTAGGTGAGGGCCACGTGGCCGCTGTCCTGCGAGCTCGCGTTCACGATCGGGCTGCGGGTGATCGCGCTGTCCAGCCAGCGGTGGCGCCACTGGAACTGCAGCGCCCAGGGGCCGTAGAGCGGCACCGTGGCGGCGATCCCGGCCATCGGCACCGTCGATCCGCCGGGGCTGTATTGCGCGTAGCCGCTCGCCGCGGATTGCGCCGCGTCGATGCCGTAGAGGTGCCGCACGTAGGCGCCGCTGCGGTACTCGATGCCCAGCAGCGGGTACAGGATCACCGGGCCCGCTTCGAAGCGCGTGCCCCAGGTGCCCTCGACCAGCGCGCCGCCCGAGGTCACGTCGTGCATCGCGTACAAGAAGAACGCCCCTACCGGCGTGCGCTGCAGGGTGCCGATGCCCAGCGGGATCGGGTTGTCGCGGTTGCCCACGCCGCGCAGCGAGGCTGCGTCGGCCTTGAAGCCCTCGGTGCTCACGCGCGCGACCACCTCCAGATGGCCCCACCCCACCGGCACCGTCTTGACGCCCAACGTGTCGATCCGCGCGAAGAAGCGGCCGTAATCGCCGTAGACGTAGGGCAGCACCAGGGTCGAGCCGCCGGTGCCGCGCACGATCTCGGTCTTGCCGTAGACGCCGAGCCCGACCTCGCCGGCGAACCGGTCGACGAACGGGGCGGGCGCGACCTGGGCGAACGCGCCCTGGGAGACGAGGGCGGCGCCGAGCAGCGCGCCGAGGCCGAGGAAGGGTCGTGTCATGGCGGGACGTCGTGGGTCGGTGTCCGCGACTTTACCCCTACCTGCCCCAAATCCCGACATCGCGCGACGCAGGCGAGCCTGCGGATCGTACGATCGCGGTCTCCCCCGACGACACCGCGGCCCCACACACCATGACCCTGCCCCGCCTCGAGCCCCTCTTCACGGTCCGCGCTGGCGTCCTCGACATCGCCTACCACGCCGCCGGCCCCGCTGACGGCCCCGCAGTGCTGCTGATGCACGGATTCCCCTACGACATCCACGCCTACGCAGACGTGGCGCCCCGCCTGGCCGCGCAGGGCTGCCGCGTCGTGGTGCCCTACCTGCGCGGCTTCGGCCCGACGCGCTTCGTGGACGCGGCCACGCCACGTTCGGGCGAGCAGGCCGCGCTCGGAGCCGACCTGCTCGCGCTGATGGACGCGCTCGCCATCCCGCGCGCGGTGCTGGCGGGCTACGACTGGGGCGGGCGCGCCGCCTGCGTGGTGGCGGCGCTGTGGCCCGAGCGCTGCGCGGGCCTGCTGTCCTTCAACAGCTACAACATCCAGGACATCGCCCGCGCGATGGTCCCCGACACGCCCGAGAACGAGCGCAGGCTCTGGTACCAGTACTACTTCCACGGCGAGCGGGGCCGCGCCGGCCTCGCACACGACCGGCGCGCCCTGTGCCGCCTGCTCTGGCGCACGTGGTCGCCCACCTGGGCCTTCGACGACGACACCTTCGAGCGCAGCGCCGAGGCCTTCGACAACCCCGACTTCGTCGACGTGGTGATCCACTCGTACCGCCACCGGTTCGGGCTCGTGCCGGGCGATCCGGCGGTCGCCGAGCTGGAGCGGCGCCTGGCGATGCAGCCGCCGATCACCGTGCCCACCCTCACCTTCGACGGCGCGGACGACGGGGTGCGCCCGCCCGCCACCGCCGCGCAGCACGGGCACCGGTTCACCGGGCCGCGCACGCACACGGTGGTGCCGGGCGTGGGGCACGACATGCCCCAGGAAGTGCCCGGGCTGTTCGCCGACGCAGTGATGACGCTGGTGGCGCGCGCGCCCTAGGCCGACGGTACGCGGCCCCTGGCGATCCTGCGCGACCCGCGAACGAATGCACGTGGCGCGACGCGCCGTGATGCCCGCCGTGGAGTACTGCACAGACGCCTCGCGCGCCCCGGGCCACGCTGCGACCGACGAACGGGCAACCCTGTCCGTTCATCGGCACCCTCGCGGGCGGAGCGGACACCATGGCACGACTCGACAGGCAGCGCTGCACGATCCGAGCGGCGGCGATCGGCGCGGCAGTCCTCCTCGCCGCGTGCGCCGCCCCGGCGCCGGTTGCGCCGAACACCGGCGCGCGGGTCGAGGCGATCGCCGCGCAACGGTGCGCCGAGGCGATCCCGCGGCTGCTCGGCGCGGAGGTCGCGACGGTCCACGACTTCCGGCCGACCGACCGGGCGCGTGCCGCGAGCGTGCTCGGCTTTGATCAGACGCTGCGGATCGTGGCGGTCGATGCCGGCTCGCCGGCGGATGCAGCGGGGCTGCGCCCTGGCGACATCGTCGAGGCAGTGGACGGCGCGACGGTGCCCGCGGGCGCGCGGGCCCGCCAGGCCTTCCTCGCGGCGGCCGCCGACGGCGACGGCGCGCCGGCGCTGCGCGTGCGACGCGACGGCCACGCGCAGGTCGTGCACGTGCCGGGCCGTGTGTCCTGCACGACTTCGGTCCAGGCTCCGGTGTCCGTGCCGCGGTCCTGAGCCGCTGCCCTGCGCAGAGGGCGGTGGCCGGGCCTCGCCGAGAGCAGGGGCGCCGCGATCCTCGGGGATGCCGCAGCGCCTGCGGCGTGCGCGGGCGCGCGGCCTCAGCCGGCCGGCGGATACGAGCGCCGCGCCAGGTCCTCGAAGTCCACGCCGTCGTAGTCCTCGAGGTCCAGGCTCAGCGCGTCCTCGCCATGGGCCGCGCGCGTGCCTTCCCACTCGGCCAGCGCCTCCTCGATCGCGTCCTGGGCACCACGCCCCTCGACCTGGGTCAGCAGCCGGTCGGCGAGCTCCGGGCTCAGCCGCCACACCTTGCGCACGACGTGCTGCGACGCGGCCGAGGCGAGCGAGCCCGCGAGCAGCACGAAGGGCGTGCACGCCGGCGCGCCGCGCTGCTCGAGAACTTCGTCGGTCTGCGCCTCGATCTGGCGCAGGGCTGCCATGGTGTCGCGGTCGTTGACCGGCGCGTCCCAGCCCGTGAGGTGAAACCAGGCCGCGTGAGCCTGGCTGTAGTGGACCATCGCGATGAACTTGCTGCTCATGGTTGCTTCTCCAGCCGCGGCCCGGGCCGCACCGGACGATACACGAGCGCGGGCTTGGGGCGCCGCGCAGGCGGGCTGAGACCGACGCACCGTCCCCGGGCCTCCCGGCGAGACGGGTCGGCGAGCCTTGGTATCGTGGCAGGCATCCGCCCGCCCGCCCCGCCCTTCCGAGCCCCGAACCGCGATGACCGACCCCACCCCCACCGAACGTACCGAGCGCTGGCTGCGCGAGTTCGACGCCGCCCTCGCGGCGGGCAGCGCCGATGCGGCCGCGACGCTCTTCCACGAGGACGGCTTCTGGCGCGACCTGGTGAGCTTCACCTGGACGCTGCGCACGATGGAGGGCCGCGACGCGATCGCGCGCATGCTGCACGCCACGCTCGCAGGCACGCGCCCGGGCGGCTGGCGGCTGGAGGGCGAGCCGGTCGAGGCGAACGGCACGGTGGAGGCCTGGCTGCGGTTCGAGACCGCGGTCGGCCGCGGCCGCGGCGTGCTGCGCCTGCGGCAGGGCAAGGCCTGGGTGCTGATGACGATGCTGGCCGAGCTCCGGGGGCACGAGGAGCCCGCGGGCGACCGGCGCGCGCCCGGCGCGCAGCACGGCGTCCACCGGCCGGGCCGGCCCACCTGGCTCGAGACGCGCGAGGCCGACGCAGCCGAGCTCGGCCGCAGCCGCCAGCCGTACTGCCTGATCGTGGGCGGCGGGCAGGGCGGCATCGGCCTGGCCGCGCGCCTCAAGCGCCTGGGCGTGCCGACCCTGGTCGTCGACCGGCACCCCCGGCCGGGCGACGCCTGGCGCTCGCGCTACCGGTCGCTCGTGCTGCACGACCCGGTCTGGTACGACCATATGCCCTACCTGCCATTCCCCGACCACTGGCCGGTCTTCACGCCCAAGGACAAGATGGGCGACTGGCTCGAGGCCTATGCGTCGGTGATGGAGCTGGACTACTGGAGCTCGACGTCGTGCGTGAGCGCACGCCGGGACGACGCCGACGGGACATGGGCGGTCACGGTCGAGCGCGCGGGCGAGCGCATCGTGATCCGTCCCGAGCAGCTGGTCCTCGCAACCGGCAATTCGGGCATGCCGCAGGTCCCCGACTTTCCCGGCGCGGACCGCTTCGCGGGCACGCAGGTCCACTCCAGCGCGTACGGCGGCGGCGAGCCGTGGGCCGGCAGGCGCTGCGTGGTCGTCGGCTCCAACAACTCCGCCCACGACATCTGCGCCGACCTCTGGGAGCACGGCGCGCAGGTCACCATGCTGCAGCGCTCGAGCACCATGGTCGCGCGCTCGGAGACGCTGCAGGAGGTGGGCTGGTCCCGGCTGTTCTCGGAGGAGGCGCTGCGCCGCGGCATCACCACCGAGCGGGCCGACATGACGCTCGCCTCGATGCCCTATCGCCTGCTCACCGAGGCCCAGAAGGCCGCCACTGCGCTGATCATGCAGAAGGACGCGGCCTTCTACGACCGGCTGCGCCGCGCTGGCTTCATGCTCGACTTCGGTGAGGACGGCTCGGGCCTGTCGCTCAAGTACCTGCGCCGCGGCTCGGGCTACTACATCGACGTCGGCGCCTCGGAACTCGTGGCCGACGGCCGCATCGGCCTGCGCAGCGGCGTGAGCGTGAAGGCGCTGCGCGAGCGCTCGGTGCTGCTCGACGACGGCAGCGAGCTGCCCGCCGACCTCGTCGTCTACGCCACCGGCTACGGGCCGATGACCGAGTTCGCCGCGCGGCTGATCTCGCCCGAGGTGGCCGACCGGATCGGACCGTCCTGGGGTCTGGGGTCGGGCACCGCGCGCGATCCCGGCCCGTGGGTGGGGGAGCTGCGCAACATGTGGGTGCCCACCGCGCAGCCGGGCCTGTGGCTGCACGGCGGCAACCTGCAGCAGTCGCGCTTCTACTCGCTGCAGCTCGCGCTGCAGCTGAAGGCGCGGATGGAGGGCATCGCCACGCCGGTCTATGGCGCCGAGGCGGGCACCGGGCGCTGATGCGTGCCCCGATGGGGTAGGCTCGTCCCGTCCCCACCCCCAGGCAGGCCCCCAATGGCACGCGCACACACGGCATCCCGCGAGGTCTCCCCGGGCAATCCCTGCCCCTTCCTGCACGCGCTGGTTGCCGAGTCGGCGCAGCCCTGACCGACGGTCCGCGCGCAGACGCGGACGCGTCCCGGCGGGCTCAGCCCGGCTTCCACCCCGGCGGCACGCGCGGCCGCTCGATCTTCGCGTGGTCGCAGATCGCGTCGGCGATGCCCGAGAAATCGATGCCGCCGTAGTCGCTGGCGCGCGCGAGGCTGAAGGACTCGAACACCGCGGCCGCCACCGGCATCGGCACGCGGGCGGCATGCGCCGCGCCGAGCACCAGGCCCATGTCCTTGTGCGCGAGGTCGATGGTGAAGCCCGGCGTGGTGTCGCCCGCCAGCACCTTGTTCGGAAAGTTCATCCGCAGCTGCCCGTTGCTCGCCGAGGTACCGAGCAGCACCGCCAGCGTGCGCGTGATGTCGAGGCCCAGGCGCTGTGACAGCGCGAGCGCCTCCGCGTTCACCTGCGTCAGCGTGACCGCCACGTAGTTGTTGACGAGCTTGGTGCGCCCGCCCGTGCCCACGCCGCCGCAGTGGTACACGGTGGTGCCCATCGCATCCAGCAGCGGGCGCACGCGCGCGAGGTCGGCATCGGACGCGCCCACCATGAACAGCGACTCGCCGCGGTCCGCATGCTCGGCCAGCCGACCCACCGGCGCATCCACGACCGACAGACCGCGCGCCAGCGCGGCGGCCTGCAGGCGGTCGGTGGCGAGCGGGTCGATGGTGCTCATGTCCATCAGCAGGCTGCCGCGGGCGGCGTTCGCGAAGACCCCGTCCGCGCCCATCGCCACCTGCTCCACCTCCACCGCCGTGGGCAGCATCGTGACGACGATCCCGCAGTCGCGTGCGATCTGCGCCACGTCGGTGCCTGCGCGCGCGCCCATCGCCACCAGGGCCTGCACCGGGCGGGGATCGATGTCCAGCACCGTGAGCGCAAAGCCCTTGCCGATCAGGTTGGCGGCCATCGCCCGCCCCATGCGGCCCAGGCCGATGAATCCGATCCTCTCCATGACGTCTCCTCGTGTCGGTGGCGGGCCGCTCGCCGGCCTCGGACGCGATGGTAGTCGAGCCGGGCCGGGCGCGACCGCCGCCCTGGATCCGGCCTGGCGATTCGACATGCGGTGTGCGAACGCCCTACCATCGGCCGGCAGGGCATCCGGTTGCGATGCACCCACGCGCGAGGCACCGACATGACAACGACCCAGGCAGCGCCGCCGATCTGGCAGGAGCGCATCTTCTCCCTCCTCAAGGAGGCTGGCGTGCAGCAGGTGGCCTACGTGCCCGACGCGGGGCATGCCCACGTGATCCGGCGCGTGCAGGCCGAGCCCGGCATGCGCGACATCGTGCTGACCACCGAGGAGGAGGGCGTGGCGCTCGCCGCCGGCGCCTGGCTCGGCGGGCAGCGCGCCGTGCTGCTGATGCAGAGCAGCGGCGTGGGCAACTGCGTGAACATGCTGTCGCTGCTGCAGACCGGCGACTTCCCTTTCCTCACGCTGGTGACGATGCGCGGGGAGTACGCCGAGTTCAACCCGTGGCAGTGCCCGATGGGGCGGGCCACGCAGGCTGCGCTCGAGCTGATGGGCATCGCTGTGCATCGGGCGGGCACGCCCGAGGAGGTGGAGGACCTGGTGGGCGCCGCGCTCGACGCGGCCTTCAACGGCGGGCAGCGCGTGGCGGTGCTGCTGTCGCAGCGCCTGATCGGACGCAAGCAATGGGTGGCGCGATGAGCCAGGTCGATTCGGAGTCCCACGGTCGGATCGACCGCCGCGCGTTCGTCGCGCGCCTGCTGCAGGGCTGCCCCGACGCGCTCGTGGTCACCGGGCTCGGCTCGCCGAGCTACGACGCCTTCGCCGCCGGCGACCGCGACACCTGCTTCTATCTGTGGGGCGCGATGGGCGGCGCCACGCCGATGGGGCTGGGCCTGGCGCTCGCGCAGCCAGCGCGGCCGGTGCTGGTGGTCACCGGCGACGGCGAGGCCCTGATGGGGCTGGGGGCGCTGGCCACCGTCGCCGCGCAGCAGCCCGCCAACCTGACGATCGTCGTGCTCGACAACGGCCACTTCGGCGAGACCGGCATGCAGCGCAGCCACACCAGCCTGGGCACCCGCCTGGCCGAGGTGGCGCGCGGCTGCGGGATCGCGCGCGCCAGCGAGGTCCGCAAGCTCGAGGAGGTCGATGCGCTGACGCTGCAGATCGCCGCGCGCGCCGGGCCGGCCTTCGCGCAGGTGCACATCCGCAGCGAGGAGGTGCCGCGCGCGCTGCCCCCGCGCGACGGCCCGTATCTCAAGAACCGGTTCCGTCGCACGCTCGGGCTCGCGCCCGTGTGATCAGGCCGACGAGGCGAGTGGGTGCCGTGGGCACCCGCGCGCTGGCCGTCGGTCAGTCGTCGACCAAACCGCGCAACTCGCCGGAGTCGAGTTGCTCCAGCATCCGGGTCAGGGCCTCGGCGTTCTTCGGATCCGTCGAGGTGTCGAGCGCGTCGAGCAGCACGTCGCGGATGTCGTCGGTCGAGACGCGCTCCATGGCCCACTCCGGGAACATCCGCTCGCGCACCTCCTCGCTCTCGCTCAGCACCACCAGGTTGTCGTGGCGCGGATCGGACCCGATGCCCTTCATCAGCTGCGTGACCTTGTCGCGCGGGCCCTCGATCCACTGGAAGAAGATGCCGCTGCCGAACACCAGCAGCCCGGTGATGGCCCACTGGGGGTTGCGGCGATGCGAGACCTCGATGATCCGGTCGACCGCCACCTCGTCGACGCCGGCGGCGGCTCGGCTGCAGTAGACAATCTGGTAGAGCGGCGTGAAGAAGCTGCCGGCTGACGGCTCGTCGCGCTCTGAGGGCGGGCTGGCGTTCATGCGGGGCCTCGAGAAGGCTGCCACGCAGTGCGAACCGCGCGAAGCAGGTCCCGAGCATATCGCATGCGCGGCCCGCACTCGCGCACGGTGCCAGGCCTTCAGTCGGCCTTGATGTTCGCGTCGCGGACCACCTTGCCCCACTTCGCGATCTCGCTGCGGATGAAGGCCGCGAACTCGTCCGGGGTGCCGGGACGCGGCTCGGCGCCGCGGGCCAGCAGCGCGTCGCGCACATCGGGCGCGGTGAGCGCCCGGACGATCTCCGCGTTCAGCCGGCGCACCAGTTCGGGCGGGGTCCCGGCGGGCACCAGGAATCCCGTCCACGAGTACGCCTCGTAGCCGGCCAGCCCGGCCTCGGGCGCGCTCGGCACCTGAGGCAGCAGCGGCGAGCGGACGGACTGCGCCACGGCGAGCGCCCGGACCTTGCCGCCCAGCACCTGGGGCATCGCGGTGGGCCCGTCGGCGAACATCAGCTGCACCTGGCCGCCCAGCACGTCGGTCATCGCCGGCGCGCTGCCCTTGTAGGCGACGTGCAGCAGGTCGACGCCCGCCAGGGTCTTGAACAGCTCGCCCGCGAGGTGCGTGCCCCCGCCGTTGCCCGCCGACCCGTAGGACAGCTTGCCGGGGTTGGCCCTGGCATAGGCGATCAGCTCGGTGAGCGTCGAGGCGCCCACCGAGGGGTTCGCGACCACCACGATCGGGAACGCGGCGCCCATCGCCACCGGCGTGAAGTCGCGGACGAAGTCGTAGGGTAGCTTGGGGGCGAGGCTGGGCAGCACGGTATGCCCGATCGAGCAGACGAACACCGTGTAGCCGTCGGCGGGGGCGCGCGCCGCGGCCTCCGCGCCGACGATGCCGCCCGCGCCCGCGCGGTTCTCGACGGTGACCGGCTGGCCCACGCTCGCCGACACGCGCTGCCCCACCAGGCGCGCCACCGCGTCGACCGGACCGCCGGGCGGAAACGGGACGACGAACCGGATCGGCTTGTCGGGAAAGGATTGCGCCGACGCGGCGGCGCAGAGCGCGAGCGCGCCGAGGCATCCGGCGATGATCCTGATGAAGGCCTGCATGGCTGCGTCGCTCCGTCCGCGGTCAACGGCTCACCATGCCACGTGGAGCCTGCGTCGTACAAGCGCCGGCGAATCGAAAACGCCGCGGCCCGCCGCGCCGCGGGCGGCTCACAGGTCCGCGTCGACCTCTCTGGTCACCGCGCCGTAGAGGTCGGGGCGCCGATCGCGCCGGGTCGGGTAGGCGATCCGCGAGCGCTCGAGGCGCGCGCGGTCGATGTCGGCCACCAGCAGCGCTTCCGAGCGGGTGTCGGCGGACGCGAGGACGACGCCGTCCGGACCCGCGATCAGGCTGCCGCCGCCCATGTGCCAGGCGCCCTCCTGGCCGACCTTGTTGGCCGCCGCGAGGAAGCAGCCGTTCTCGAACGCCCGTGTGCGCAGCATCTCCTGAAACATCTCCACCCGGGGCGTCGCGTACGGGGCGAGCAGGAGCTCGGCGCCGCCGATGGCCAGGCTGCGGGCCGTCTCCGGGAACGCCATGTCGTAGCAGATCGCGATGCCGATCCGCCAATCTTCCAGCCGGTAGGTGTCCAGGCGCGAGCCGTAGCGGAAGTACAGCTTCTCCAGGCTCAGCACACCCGCCGGATGGGTCTTGCGGTACTTGAACACGACCTCGCCCTGGCGGTCGACCTGCATCGCGGTGTCGAAGTACAGGCCGGCCTCGACCTTCTCGTAGAGCGTCGCAACGACCGAGACCCCGTGGCGGCGCGCCGCCTCCCGGATCGACGTCATGGTGCTCCCGGTCTCGTGCTCGGCGAGCTCGAACCAGCGCGTGTCGCGGTACTGGGTGAACGAGGTGGTGTTGAAGAACTCGGGCAGGACGACGAGGTCGGCGCCTCGCGCGGCGGCCTGCGCGACATACGCGCAGGCCTTGGCCACGTTGGCACCGATGTCCTCGGTGCTGTTCATCTGTACGGAAGCGATTCGCATCGTCTGGGCCCGGCGACAGGGGAGGGCATCGACTCCGGGCCGGTCACGCGCACAGTGACGGCGCGGGCGGTCCGGGCGCAGGCCGGATGCCCGGCGGGCCCGCTGGCGGCAGTATCGCCGATGCGCGCCGATGCGCGCCGGCTGCGCCACGCCATCAGGGCGTGCCCGACTGCGGACGTCACCAGCCTCGCCCGATGTACCGCAGCTTCGTGAAGGGCGGCGTCCCGCGCTCAGCCCCTGGGCGGACGCGGCGCCGGCTCCGCCGTCAGCGCCTGCGCCGGGTACCGCGCGAGGAAGCCGCGCATCTGGTCCTGCGGCGCGTCGAGCCAGCGGTCGTAGTCGGCCTCGTCGAGCACCACCACCATCCGCTTCTCGTCGCCGGGCTTGTGGAAGCGCGCCATCACCTCGTGGCCGTCGGCGTTCACGGTCAGCATCGTGAAGGACAGCAGGTCGGCGCCGTCCGGCCCCCGCCAGTGGCCCCACAGCCCGGCGAGGCCCAGGGGCGCGCCGTCCTTGCGCCGGATGCGCCAGCGCACGGCCTTGCCGGTCTCCCAGCACGGCTCGAAGACATCCTCGGCCGGGACGATGCAGCGCCGGCCCTGGCGCCACGCGTCCCGAAAGCTCGGCTTCTCGGCCACGGTCTCGGACCGCGCGTTGTAGGTGCGCCGCCCGATCGTGACGTCCTTCGACCAGTACGGCACGAGCCCGAACAGGCCGACGGCCGCTTCGCGCGCGTGGCCCGGTGCGTCGCGCGCCTGCCTCACGAAGGGCGCGGCATAGCCGGGCCAGGTCTCGGGCGGCACCGGGTCCTCGCGGGCCACCGCGAAGAACCGCTTCAGGCGCTCGAGATCGGTCACGGGGGTGTAGTTGGCGCACATGGTCGGTTTGCTCATCGTCGACCGGTCGAGCTTGCCACGAATGCCAGGCGAAGCGGCCCGCGGGTCAGCCCGACCCGATCTGGAGCACGACCCGCCCGATCGCCTGGCGCGTGCGCAGCAGCTCCAGCGCCTCGCCAAAGCGCTCGAGCGGCAGCACGTGCGAGACGTGGGGCCGCAGGTGGCCCCTGCCCGCCTGGTCGAGCATCCATGCACGGCAGGCTGCGCCGTCGCGCGGCTTGCGCTCGGCGTGCTCGATCGCGCGGACCCCGACGATGCTGAAGCACTTGAGCAGCGGCTGGTTCATCTTCAGCTCCGGGATCGTGCCGCCGGCGAAGCCCACCACCAGGATCCGCCCGCCCCACGCGACGCAGCGCACCGACTGGTCGAACACCTCGCCGCCGACGGTGTCCAGGATCACGTCGGCGCCGGCGCCCTCGGTCAGCGCCTTGACGCGGTCGGCGAAGCGCTCGCGCGTGTAGTCGATGCCGTGGTCGCAGCCGCGCGACCGCGCGATCGCGAGCTTCACGGGGCTGGAGGCGGTGCCGATCACGGTCGCGCCCAGCAGCTTGCCGACCTCGACGGCCGCAAGCCCCACGCCGCCCGCGGCGCCGTGCACCAGCAGCACCTCGCCGGGCTCGAGCCGGCCTCGCTGCAGCAGCGCGTTGGTGGCGGTGGCGGTCGCGACCACGAAGGACGCCCCCTCGGCGAAACTGAAGCCCGCGGGCATCGGCAGCGCCGCGGCGGCGGGCACCACCGCCTCCTCGGCGAAGCAGCCCTGCCACGCCCGGAACATCACGCGTTCGCCGACGCGCCGTGCATCGGCGCCCTCGCCCGCCTCGACCACGACACCCGCCGCCTCCAGCCCGAGGACGAAGGGCAGCGGATGCCTGAGCTGGTAGCGCCCGGCGGCCATCAGCAGGTCGGGGAAGTTGAGGCCGGCCGCCCGCACGGCGACGCGCAGCTCGCCGGGGCCTGGCGGGCGCGCGGGCAGATCCTCGAGCGTCAGGGCGTCGATGCCGCCCAGGCTGCTGCAGACGACGGCCTTGACCATGTGTCAGTCCACCAGGGTCCGGAGCGCGCCGGACGCGCTCGCGGCGACCTCCAGCACGGCCTTGCGCAGCGCCGGGAGCTCCTTCTGGAATCGTGCGGCCGGCGCGCCGACGAGGAGTGCGTGCCTGACCGTGCCGTCGGCGCCCGCGATCGGTGCGGCGATGCCGGCTGCGCCGTCCACCGCCTCGCCCACCGTGACCGCGACGCCCGCCTTGCGGATCGCGCGCAGCTCGCGCGACAGCAGGTCGCGGTCGGTCACCGTGCGGGGCGTCATCGCCGTGATGGGCGTGGACTCGAGGTAGCGCTCGCGCCAGGCCTCGTCCTGGAAGGCCAGCAGCACCCGGCCCGCGGCCGACGGATAGAGCGCGCGCGTCGTGCCCACCGGCACCACGTAGCGCACGGCCTGCGGGCTCTCGATGCATTCGACGTAGGTCACGGCCCGGGCGTCGCGGTCGAGCACGGCGAGGAACACGCTCTCGCGGGTCCGCGCGACGAGCGCCTCCATGTACGGGCGGATGAGCCTGGGGAAGCGACGCGCCGACAGGATCGAGGCGGCCATCCGGAACACCGCCGCGCCGAGCGTGTAGCGCGCCGCCCCGTGCTCGAGGTAGCCCATCGCCACCAGGGGCTTGAGCAGCAGCAGCAGGCTGCTCTTGGGCGCGTCGAGCGCCGCGCTGAGCTGCGTCAGGGTCAGTCCGCCGTCGGCCGCGGCGAGCGCCTCGAACAGGCCGAGCACCCTGGCGAGCGATCGGGGCGACTGGTCCTCGAGGCCCATGTTCGGGTCCGGGCCGCGCTCAGCCCAGCGTGCCGTCGGCGCGCAGCCGCGCGATCTCGGCCGGATCGAGCCAGCCGGCGAGCGCCGCCTCGGCGGCGTCCGGGGTGGCCGCGCGCGGCGCCGCAGGCGTGGCCGCCGGCGTGCGCGAGAAGCGCGGCGCGGCGGCGGGCTGCACCACGCCGTCGACCTCGACGTAGGTGCCGCGCGCGCGCAGGTGCGGATGGTCCGGCGCCTCCGACAGGCGCAGCACCGGCGCGAAGCAGGTGTCGGTGCCCTCCAGCAGCTCGCACCACTGCGCGCGGGTCCGGGTCCTGAAGCGCTCGGCGAGCAGCGCCTTGCCGCGGGGCCAGGCCTCGGGGTTCATCTGCGCGCCGATCGCGGCCGGATCGATGCCGAGCGCAGCCAGCAGCGCGTCGTGGAAGCGGCCCTCGATCGGCCCGACCGACACCCACTCGCCGTCGGCGCATTCGTACACGTCGTAGAAGTACGCGCCGGAGTCGACGATGTTGGTGCCGCGCTCCTCGCGGAACGCGCCCATCGCGAGCAGGCCGTGGAACGAGGTGAGGAGATGCGCGGTGCCGTCGACGATGGCTGCGTCGACCACCTGCCCCTTGCCCGAGCCGCGCGCCTCGATGATGCCCGCGAGCAGCCCGAAAGCCAGGTACAGCGAGCCGCCCGCGTAGTCGCCCAGCAGGTTGAGCGGCACCGAGGGCGGCTGCCCGGCGCGGCCGGTGGCGTGCAGCGCGCCGGTCAGCGCGATGTAGTTGATGTCGTGGCCGGCAGCCCGCGCGAGCGGCCCGTCCTGGCCCCAGCCGGTCATGCGGCCGTAGACCAGCCTCGGATTGCGCGCGATGCAGGCGTCTGGCCCCAGGCCCAGGCGCTCGGTCACGCCGGGGCGCAAGCCCTCGATCAGCGCATCGGCCCGGTCGGTCAGCCGCAGCACGAGGGCGACTTCTTCGGGGCGCTTGAGGTCGAGCGCGACCGAGAGCCGGTTGCGCAGCAGCAGGTTGAAGCGCAGCGGGCGCTTGATCCCGAGGTCCACCGGCTCGCGGCGGTCGATGCGCAGCACGGTCGCGCCGAGATCGGCGAGCAGCATCGCGCACATCGGCCCGGGGCCGATGCCCGCGAGCTCGATCACCTTCACGCCCGCGAGCGGTCCCATCGGCTGCGCTCCCGCCTGCCCGCGCCCTATTCCGGCTTCAGGCCGACCGCCTTGACGGCCTGCCCCCAGCGCTCGTACTCGGACTTGATGAAGGCCGCGTACTGCTCGACGGTGGAGCCGCGAACCTCGGCGCCGGTGCCCACGATCTTGCCGCGCAACTCGCCCTCCTGGAGCGCCGCGTTCAGCTCGGCGTTGAGCCGGGCGACGATCGCCGGCGGCGTGCCAGCGGGCGCCATCACGCCCGACCACGCGCCGAACTCCACGCCCGGCAGCACGGTCTCGGCGAGCGTCGGGAGGTCGGGGACCGCGTCCATGCGCTTCATGCTGCTGACCGCCAGGCCGCGCACCCGCTTGCTGTTGACCAGCGGGATCAGCGCGTTGGCCGTCCCGAGGTAGAAGTCGACCTGGCCGCCGACGAGGTCGGTGAGCGCGGGCGCCTCGGCCTTGTAGGGGACGTGGTTGGCCTGCGCGCCCACGCTCTGCAGGAACTGCACGGTCGCCAGGTGCGTGACGTTGCCGGTGCCGGCCGACGCGTAGTTGGCCTTGCCCGGGTTCGCCTTCATCCACGCGACCAGCTCCTGCACGGTGCTCACCGGGACGGACGGGGGCGTGGCCAGCAGCAGCGGGATGTTGGCGGTCAGCGCCACCGGCGTCAGCTCGCGCGCGTAGTCGTAGTTGAGCTTCGCGTAGATGTGCGGGCTCAGCACCATCGAGGACGTGTTGTAGAGCAGCGTGTAGCCGTCGGCCGGCGCCTTGGCGACCGTCTCGCCCGCGAGGTTGCCGTTGGCGCCCGGCTTGTTCTCGACGATCACGTTGACGCCGAGCCTCTGGCCCAGCCGCGCCGCGATCGCGCGCAGCACGGCATCGGTGCCGCCGCCCGCGGCGAACCCGATCACGATGCGGATCGGCTTGCTCGGATAGGCGTCCTGGGCCTGGACGGCCTGCGCCGCGAACAGCGCCGCGACCAGCGCGACGAGGGCGGACAGCCGGGTGGCGGACTTCAGCAGGGCGTGCATCGGTGTTCTCCATTAAAAGCCCGGTACCCCGGGATGTGGCCGGTGCTCGATCGGGACAGGGCCGCGCTCATCGCGCGGGTCCGTGCTGGGCGATGCGCGCGATCGCGGCATCGTCGAGGCCCGCCGCCCGCAGCACCTCGTCGGTGTGCTCGCCCAGGCGCGGCGGCGGCAGGCGGATGCTGGCGGGCGTGCCCGAGAAGCGCTGGGGCACGGCGGTCGTGATCAGCGGTCCTTCGCTCGGATGCTCGTAGCGCTCGAAGTATCCGGTCCGGGTCAGGTACGGGTCGCGGGGCAGGTCCTGCAGCCGGTTCATCGCGCCGTTGGGCAGGTCGGCCGCATCGAAGCGCTCGCGCCACTGTGCGGTCGTGCGCAGCGCGATGCACTCGGCCACCGTGGCGTACAGCGCGTCGATGTTCGCGGTGCGCGCCTCCATCGTCGCGAAGCGTGGGTCCTGCGCCAGCCCAGGGCGGTCGAAGGCGGCGAACAGGCGCCGCCACTGCTCGTCGCTGACGGCCAGCACGCAGAGGTGCCCGTCGAGCGTCGCATACGGCCTGCGGTGGGTGGACAGCGCGCGGCCGTAACCCATCTTCCCGTCGCCGCCGAACACGCCGTCCCACAGGTGCTCGACGAGGTTGAACGACAGCATCGTCTCGAGCATCGGGACATGCACCTCCTGCCCCTGGCCGGTGCGCTCGCGCGCGTACAGCGCCATGCCGACCGCCGACGCGAGGAAGACCCCGCAGAGCTTGTCGGCGGCGACCGTGGGCAGGTAGCGGGGCATGCCGACCACGGTCTCCATCATGCCCGCCAGGCCGCTCTCGCCCTGGATCACGTCGTCGTACGCCGGCCGGTCGCGCTGCGGGCCGTCGGGGCTGTAGCCGGGCGCCGTCGCGTACACGAGCCGCGGGTTGATGGCCGCGAGGGCCGCGTAGCCCAGGCCCAGCCGCTCGGCGGCACGCGCGCGCATGCTGTGGACGAACACGTCCGCCCCCCGCACCAGCTCGAGCAGCGCATCGCGCGCCTCGGGCCGCTTGAGGTCCAGCACGACGCTCTTCTTGTTGCGGTTCATGTTCAGGTAGAACGCCGACATGCCTGGATGCCTGCCGGTGCCGGTCTCGCGCATCGGGTCGCCCTGCGGCGACTCGATCTTGAGCACCTCGGCCCCCATGTCGCCGAGCGACTGCGTCGCGACCGGCCCGAGGACGTTGATCGTCAGGTCGATGACGCGCACGCCGGACAGCGCGCCCGTCGCGGCGGCGCCGATCGAGACGCTCACGCGCCGGACCCGGGCTGGTTGCGGCACTTGACCATGCGCAGCGGCGTGTAGGTCAGCACGACCACGCCGTCCTGCTTGACGACCTTGTTGCGCGTGCGCACGAGCCCGCGCCCGGGGCGGCTCGCCGACAGGCGGGCCTCGATCACCTCGCACTCGACGTGGATGGTGTCCCCGGCGAACGCCGGGTTCTCGATGTTGAGCTCCATGTTGAGGAAGGCGTAGCCGGTCTTCTGCATGGTGGACTGCGCGAGCAGCCCCTCGGCAAAGCAGTAGCTGAGCGCGCCCGGGGCGAGCCGGCCCTTGATGTCCGACTCGTTCTTCAGGAACTCCATGTCCGTGAACAGCACCTCGGTCATGTGGATCACGTTGCAGAACGCGCAGATGTCGGCGTCCTGGATGGTGCGCGACAGTGTCATGAAGGTCCGCCCCACGGGCAGGTCCTCGAAGTACAGCCCCAGGCCGACGATGTCCATGATGACGTTTCCTAGTGGGCCGGGTCAGCGCGCTTGGCGGCCCAGCAGGTGGTTGGCGACGATGTTGCGCTGGATCTGGTTGGTGCCCTCGATGATCTGGAGCACCTTGGCGTCGCGGAAGTAGCGGTTGATCGGGTAGTCGTTGGAGATGCCGGACGCGCCGAACAGCTGCACCGCGTCGGTGGCGACCTTCATCGCGGTGTCGGTCGCGAAGCACTTGGCCATCGCCGCGATCGGGGCGAGCTCGGCGCCGCCCACGCCCGCATCGACCATCGCCGCGGCCTTGTGCACGAGGTTGCGGGCGGCCTCGGTCTGGATCGCCATGTCGGCCAGCATCCAGCGCACCCCCTGGAAGTCGCCGATCCGGCTGCCGAAGGCCGAGCGGCCCAGCACATAGTCGCGCGCGTGGTCGGTCGCGCCCTGGGCGAGGCCCACGCCGCGCGCGCCGATCAGCGGGCGGCTCTGGTTGAACGCCTCCATCACCACCTTGAAGCCGCGGCCCGGCTCGCCGAGGATGTTGGCCTGCGGCACGAAGACCTGATCGAGGAAGAGCGCGCACGACGGCACGCCGCGCGCGCCCATCTTGTCCTCCTTGCGCCCGACGGTGAAGCCCCGGGTGCCGCGCTCGACGATGAACAGGTTGATGCTGCCGCCCGAGGCGTCGTCCGCCGAGCGCGCGGTCCTGGCGGCCACGAGCACGAAATCGGCGACCTGCGAGTTGGTGCACCAGACCTTGGCGCCGGTCAGGCTGTACCCGCCCTCGACCGGGGTGGCGCGGGTGGTGATGCCCGCCACGTCCGAGCCGCTCTGCGGCTCGGTGGTGGAGATCGCGCCGCGCAGCGCGCCCGATGCGAGGCCGCCGAGGAAGCGCTGCTTCTGCTCGGGCGTGCCGCCCGAGAGGATCGCGCCGAAGGGCACCCACTGCAGCAGCAGCAGGTAGGCGGTGTTGTAGCAGACGCGGCCGAACTCCTCGATCGCGAGGCAGGCCGCGACCATGCTGTTCATGCCGCCGTACTCCTGCGGGAAGGGCAGCGTGAACAGACCGAGTTCGCGCAGCAGGTCGAACATGTCCTGCGGGTACTCGGCGCTGCGGTCGATCTCGCCCGCCCGGGGCGCGACCCGCTCCCGCGCGACCCGACGGATCAGGTCGCGGATCTGGGTCTGCTCGTCCGTGAGCGCAAACAAGGCGGGTCTCCTCCGGGTCGCGGGCATCCGGGCGCCGCGTTCGACAATATAAACTCTGTTCAGAGATGTAAACAACCGGCACGCAGGCTGTCAACCGGAGGCCCCCCGCCCTGCGCGGGTGCACGCCGCCGGTCCTGCCGCTAGCGCGCTTCTTGCTAGGCTCTCGGTCTGGAACCCTCGGAGCACGCATCTTGAACACGCGAGCACACACGGGCCCCGACCGGCGCATGCCGGAGGCGGGCATCGACGACCATCGGACCGGGCTGGGCAAGGAGGCGCTCAAGCGCGCATTCCTGGACAACCTGTTCTATGTGCAGGGCAAGTTCCCGGGCCTGGCCACCCGCAGCGACTACTACCTCGCGCTGGCGCACGTGGTTCGCGACCGGCTGCTGCAGCGCTGGGTCAGCACCGCCGCGGCCTACACCCGCCAGGGCGCGCGCACGGTCGCCTACCTGTCGGCCGAGTTCCTGATGGGGCCGCACCTGGGCAACAACCTGGTCAACCTCGGCATCGAGTCCCAGACGCGCCAGGCGATGGCCGAGCTCGGGCTGGACTTCGACGATCTGCTCGGACAGGAAGATGAGCCGGGGCTGGGCAACGGCGGCCTCGGCCGGCTCGCCGCCTGCTTCCTCGACTCCATGGCGACCCTCGAGATCCCGACGCTGGGCTACGGCATCCGCTACGAGTTCGGCATCCTGCACCAGGAGATCCGCGACGGCTGGCAGGTGGACACCACCGACAAGTGGCTGCGCAACGGCAATCCCTGGGAGCTGGTGCGGCCCGAGTGGACCCTGCAGGTCGGGTTCGGCGGCCACACCGAGCGCGGGCCCGGCGAGGACGGCCGCGAGCAGGTGCGCTGGATCCCGGCGCGGGTCGCCAACGGCGTGCCCTACGACACGCCGATCCTGGGCTATCGCACGCACACCGCGAACACGCTGCGGCTGTTCCGCGCCGAGGCGCCCGAGGCCTTCGACCTGGAGCGCTTCAACCGTGGCGACTACTGGGGCGCGGTCAACCTGAAGATCGTGGCCGAGAACCTCACCAAGATCCTCTACCCCAACGACGAGTCGGTGCAGGGCAAGGAGCTTCGGCTCGAGCAGCAGTACTTCTTCGTGTCGTGTGCGCTGCAGGACATGCTGCGGATCATGCGCACGCAGAAGCTGTCGCTGTCGCACTTCCACGAGAAGTTCGCGATCCAGCTCAACGACACGCACCCCGCCATCGCGGTCGCCGAACTGATGCGCCTGCTGGTCGACGAGCAGGCGATGCCATGGGCGCAGGCCTGGGACATCACCCGCAAGACGCTCTCCTACACCAACCACACGCTGCTGCCCGAGGCGCTGGAGCGCTGGCCGCTCGACCTCTTCAGGCGGGTGCTGCCGCGCCACCTCGAGATCGTCTACGCGATCAACGACGTGTTCCTCGAGGAGGTGCGGCGCCGCTTCCCCGGCGACGAGGCCCTGATCGCGCGGATGTCGCTGATCGACGAGGACCACGGCCGCTACGTGAGGATGGCCCACCTCGCCTGCGTCGGCAGCCATGCCATCAACGGCGTCGCGGCGCTGCACACCAGGTTGCTCGAGCGCGACGTGCTCAACGACTTCTACGCCATGTGGCCGCAGAAGTTCAGCAACAAGACCAACGGCGTGACGCCGCGCCGCTTCATCGCGCTCAGCAACCCGCGGCTCGCCGCGCTGATCACCCGGGCGATCGGCGAGGGCTGGGTCAAGGACCTCGAGCAGCTGCGCAGGCTCGAGCCGATGGCCGAGGACCCTGCCTTCCGCGCCGAATGGCGCAACATCAAGCTCGAGAACAAGCGGGTGCTCGCCGCGCACCTGCGCAAGCGGACCGGCGTCGTCATCGATCCGCGCTCGATCTTCGATGTCCAGGTCAAGCGCATCCACGAGTACAAGCGCCAGCACCTGAGCATGCTGCACGTCGTCGACCTCTATCGGCGGCTGCGCGAGGATCCGTCGCTCGAGATCGCGCCGCGCACCTTCATCTTCGGAGGCAAGGCGGCGCCCGGCTACAGGATGGCTAAGCTGATCATCAAGCTGATCAACGCGGTGGGCACGGTCGTCAACGCCGACCCCGCGACGCGCGGCCTGCTGAAGGTGGTGTTCATCCCCAACTTCAACGTCAGCATCGGCCACCACGTCTATCCGTCGGCCGACGTGTCCGAGCAGATCTCGACCGCGGGCAAGGAGGCCTCGGGCACCGGCAACATGAAGTTCACGATGAACGGCGCGCTCACCGTCGGTACGCTCGACGGCGCCAACGTCGAGATCCGCGACGCGGTGGGCGCCGAGAACTTCTTCCTGTTCGGCAAGACCGTCGACGAGGTCGAGGCGCTGTGGGCGGGCGGCTACCGCCCGCTCGACCTGGTCAAGGCCGACCCGCGGCTGCGCGCCACGCTCGAGCTGATCGGCAGCGGGCACTTCGCGGACGGCGACGCATCGCTGTTCCAGCCGCTGCTGGACAACCTGCTGCACCACGACCCCTACCTGCTGCTCGCCGACTTCGACTCCTACGTCGCCTGCCAGCAGGACGTCGACGCGGCCTACCGGCAGCCGGAGTCCTGGACCCGGATGTCGATCCTGAACTCCGCGCGCTCGGGCGAGTTCTCGTCGGACCGCACGATCCGCGAGTACGCGACCGGCATCTGGAAGGTCGATCCGGTGCCGGTCAGGCTGCTGACCCGCGCCGACGTCAGGGCGGGCCAGCTGCAGTAGGCGGGCAGGCCCGGCGTGGCAGCCGCGCCCGATCCGTCGGACAATGGCGCCCTCGACCGGCGCCCTGGAGCCGGCCTCCATCGATGCCGCGCGACCTGCGCCCGCGCGGCCCCTCCCTCCGAGACGCAACATGACCCACATCCCCAGTCCCGCCCGCGGTACCCGCGGCATGGTGACCGCCCCCAACGCCCTCGCCTCGCAGAGCGCGCTGGCCGTGCTGCGCGAAGGCGGCAACGCGGTCGAGGCGATGATCGCCGCGGCGGCCTCGATCGCGGTGGTCTACCCGCACATGAACAGCATCGGCGGCGACGGCTTCTGGCTGATCGCACGCCCGGGCGAGGCGCCCCGGGGCCTGGAGGCCTGCGGCGCAGCCGCTGCCGGCGCCACGCAGGCGCTGTACCGCGAGCGCGGCCTCGACCGCATCCCGTTCCGGGGCGGCTCGGCCGCCAACACCGTCGCCGGCACGATCTCCGGCTGGGAGGCCGCCCATGCGTGGTCCCGCGAGGCGCTCGGCGGACGCATGCCGCTCGCACGCCTGCTCGCCGACGCGATCCACTATGCCCGCGACGGCATCCCCGTCACGCGCAGCCAGACCCTGTGCACCGCGGCCAAGCGCGAGGAGCTGCGCGGCATCAGCGGCTTCGCGCAGACCTTCCTGCCGGACGGCGAGGCGCCTGTCACCGGGGCGCGCTTCAGGCAGCCGCGGATCGCAGCCACCCTGGAGCAACTCGCCCGGACCGGCCTGTCGGACTTCTACCGTGGCGACCTGGCGCGCAGTATGGCGCGCGACCTCCAGGCCGCGGGCAGCCCCCTCGCGCTGGCCGACCTGCAGGCCCACCAGGCGGTGTGGAAGACGCCGCTGTCGATGGCGCATTCGCTCGGCACGCTCTACAACATGCCGCCTCCGACCCAGGGGCTGGTGTCGCTGATGATCCTCGGCCAGCTCGACCGGCTCTTCGACGCGGCCGCGATGGACCCGCTCGGCGCGAGCTACGTGCACGCCTGCGTCGAGGCGACCAAGCAGGCCTTCGCGATCCGCGACGCACACATCACCGATCCGCGCTGGATGACGCAGCCGCCCGAGACCTGGCTGGCGCCCGCCGCGCTCGACGCGATGGCGGCCCGCGTGTCGCCCGACCGGGCGGGTGGCTGGGGCGCCGGCCAGGGCCCCGCCGACACCATCTGGATGGGCGTGATCGACGGCGACGGCGTCGCCGTGAGCTTCATCCAGAGCATCTATCACGAGTTCGGCAGCGGGGTCGTGCTTGCCGAATCGGGCATCGACTGGCAGAACCGCGGCTGCAGCTTCTCGCTCGACCCCGCGGCGGTGAACCCGCTGATGCCGGGGCGCAAGCCCTTCCACACGCTGAACCCCGCGCTGGCCCGGCTTGCCGACGGCCGCACGATGGTCTACGGCAACATGGGCGGCGACGGCCAGCCGCAGTCGCAGAGCGCGGTGTTCAGCCGTATCGCGCTGTTCGGCATGAACCCGCAGGCGGCCATCGACGCGCCGCGCTGGCTGCTCGGGCGCACCTGGGGCCAGGACAGCGACTCGCTCAAGCTCGAGTCGCGCTTCCCGCAGGCCACGATCGACCGGCTGCGCGCGCTCGGCCACACGGTCGACGTGGTCGCGGCCTACGACGAGATCGTCGGCCACGCGGGCGCGATCGTGCACGGCGCCGACGGCCTGTTCGAGGGCGGGACCGACCCGCGCAGCGACGGGGCCGCGATCGGCTGGTGAGGCCGGGCGGGGGCGCCACCCGCTTGCCGGCGGACGCTCTGGGGAAACGACAGGCCGCGATGGCGCGGCGCGCGGTCCGGCCCGACCGATCCACGCAGGAGACACGATGGACAGCAGACACATGGCCGCCGACGTGACACGCCCGATGGAGCGCGTCGGCCATCGCGCCCGGGTCGACGCCCCGACATGATCATCGACGTCCACGGTCATTTCACGACCACGCCCAGGCAGGTCGCCGAGTTCAGGGGCCGGCAGGCGGCCGAGTACGCCCGCAGCGGACGCGCGCTGCAGGAGTCGCCCCCGCTCGTCACCGACGAGGAGATCCGCGCGGGCATCGAGCCCAACCAGTTGCGCAAGATGCGCGAACGCGGCATCGACCTGACGATCTTCTCGCCGCGCGCGCTCGGCATGGACCACCACACCGCCGACGAGGCGAGCAACGTGGTCTGGGCGCGCTACAGCAACGACCTGGTGCACCGCGTGTGCACGCTCTACCCCGACCGGTTCGTCGGCGGCTGCCAGCTGCCGCAGGCGCCCGGCGTGGCGCCCGGCGCCGCGGTCTTCGAGGAGCTCGAGCGCTGCGTGCAGGGCTACGGCTTCGTGGTCGCCAACCTGAACCCCGACCCCACGGGCGGGCGCTGGACCGACCCGCCGCTGTGGGACAAGGACTGGTGGTACCCGCTCTACGAGCGGCTGGTCGCGCTCGACGTCCCGGCGATGATCCACGTCAGCGGCTCGTGCAACCCGCATTTCAACCCGGCGGTCGCCACGCACTACCTGAACGGCGACACCGCCGCCTTCGTGCAGTGCATGACTTCGGCGATCTTCACCGACTTCCCGACGCTGCGCTTCGTGATCCCGCACGGCGGCGGCGCGGTCCCCTATCACTGGGGACGCTACCGCGGCATCGCGCAGGACATGGGCCTGCCCACGCTCGAGGAGAAGGTGCTGGGCAACGTGTACTTCGACACCTGCGTGTACCACCAGCCGGGCATCGACCTGCTGCTGGGCGTCGTGCCCGCGGCGAACCTGCTGTTCGCCTCCGAGACCGTGGGCGCGGTGCAGGGCATCGACCCGCGCTCCGGCCATGCGTACGACGACACCCGCCGCTACGTCGACGCCTCGCCGTCGGCCACACCCGAGCAGAAGCGGCGCATCTTCGCGGGCAACGCGCTCGGCGTCTACCCGCGGCTGCGCGCCCACCCGGCCTGCCGGGACTGCGCGGCCCTCTGACCCTTTGCCAGGACACCCACCATGATCGGATTCAGGATCCTCGAGCGGCGCCGCGCGGTCGACGCCGCGCTCGTCGCCAAGTTCCTCGGCCTGCCGGTGGCCAACATCAGCGACACCATGTCGCGGATGTTCGCCGGCGGCGCGCGGCTGCGCCCGATGCACGACGGCACCCCGATGAGCGGGCCCGCCTTCACCGTCCGCACGCGCCCCGGCGACAACCTGATGATCCACAAGGCGCTGCACATGGCGGCGCCCGGCGACGTCATCGTGGTGGACGCGGGCGGTGACCTCACCAACGCGCTGATCGGCGAGATCATGGTCGGCAACGCCACGCACCGCGGGCTCGGTGGCATCGTCGTCGACGGCGCGATCCGCGACGCGCGGGCGCTGCGCGAGGGCGCGTTCCCGGTGTACGCGGCGGGCATCACGCACCGCGGCCCCTACAAGGACGGCCCCGGCGAGATCAACGTGCCGATCGCGATCGACGGCATGACCATCGAGCCCGGCGACCTGATCGTGGGCGACGACGACGGGGTGCTGTGCGTGCCCTTCGACGACGCGCAGGCGCTGCTCGAGGCCACCCTGGCGCGCACGAAGATGGAGGCCGCGCTGGTCGCGTCGATCCGCGACGGCAGCTACGACACTGCCTGGATCGACGCGAGGCTCCGGCAGCTCGGCTGCGCCAGCGGCAGCTGACGGCGCGACCGCGGCGATGGCCGCGCCTCTCGGCCGTCATGATCCGGTGCGGCGCGTCGGTATCCTGCTTGCGCCCGCGCAAGGCAACCCGCCCGCGGGGCCGGCTGCCGTGCGCGCCCCGGGCCCGCGTCAGGTCAGCAGCATCGCGCCGACGGTCGCGGCCATCGCCGCGGTCGCGATCCATCCGAGCCAGCGCAGCCGCGGCCCCACCGCGTGCTCGCCCATCGTGTCGGGCCGGCTGGCCAGCAGCATCATCACGACCATGATCGGCACCGCGATCACGCCGTTGATGACCGCCGCCCAGAACAGCTCGAGCACCGGGTCCATCCCGGTGAAGCACAGCGCGATGCCGCCCAGCGTGGCCGCGGCCACCACGCCGTAGAAGCCCCGGCCCTCGCCGCGCTCGAGCCGCAGGTCCAGGCTGCCCCGCCAGCCGGCGGCCTCGGCCACCGCGTACGCCGCCGAACCGGCCAGCACCGGCACCGCGAGCAGGCCGGTGCCGATGATGCCCAGCCCGAACAGCAGGAAGGTCAGTTCGCCCGCGAGCGGGCGCAGCGCCTCGGCGGCCTGCGCCGCGGTGGCGATCCCCTCGACGCCCGCGCCATGCAGGGTGGCCGCGGTCGAGAGGATGATGAAGAACGCGATCGCGTTGGAGAAGGTCATGCCGACGATCGTGTCCCACCGGATCGCGTGCAGGTGCGCACGCACCTCGTCACGGCTGCGTGCCGCGACCGGACGGCCGCGCGTGCCCTCCATCTCCTGCGCAGCCTGCCAGAAGAACAGGTAGGGGCTGATGGTCGTGCCGAACACCGCCACCAGCATCAGCAGCACCGCATGGCTGGCGTCGAGCCGCGGGCGCAGCAGCTCGCGCCCCACCTGCATCCAGTCGACCTGCAGCGTGAACGCGACCGCGACGTACGACAGCAGCGCGAGCGTCAGCCACTTGAGCCAGCGCACGTAGACCTCGCGACTGAGGAACACCTCCATCACGAGCGTCAGCACACCGAAGATCGCCGCGTACACGTGGGCCGGGCCGCCGATCAGCAGGCGCAGCGCCTCGCCCATCGCCGCGAAGTCGGCGGCGATGTTCAGCGTGTTGGCAAGCACCAGCAGGCCCACCACGCCCCAGAGCACCGGTCGCGGGAAGCGCTCGCGGATGTTGGCCGCGAGGCCGCGGCCGGTGACATAGCCGATGCGGGCGCTGACCATCTGGATCGCGACCATGAGCGGCAGCGTCAGCACGACCGTCCACAGCATCGAGAAGCCGAACTGCGCACCGGCCTGGGAGTAGGTCGCGATACCGCTCGGGTCGTCGTCGGCGGCGCCGGTGATCAGCCCGGTGCCGAGGCGAGCGGACTCGGGCTGGCCCGCGCGGGGGGCCGCCGGCTCGGCGCCGACAGAGGACCCCGGGTCGGGAGTCGGGTGGGGGTCCATGGACGGGCCGTGATGCGCATTGCGCGGTGCGCCATTGTGGACCCTGGCCGCCGGGCAGAGGCGACGCGGGACGGCGCCGCGTGCGCGTGCCGGTCAGCGGTACTTGACCGAGCAGCCGTAGGGCGGCGCGGCCGCGACCGCCACCCGCCGGCCGGCCTGCAGGTCGTCAAGCGCCGCCGACACGAAGTTGCGCGCGAGCTTGACGTCGGCGGGATCCGCGCTGCGCCGGTCGTCGATGCCGCCGGCGTAGCGCACCACGCCTTCGCCGTCGATCACCCACATCTGCGGCGTGGTTCGCGCCCCGTAGGCGCGTCCGGCGACGCCTTCCGGGTCCATCAGGACGGCGGACGGCGCTGCCCCCCAGGACCCGAGCTTCGCGGCGAGCGCGCCGGACTCGAGGTAGTCCGGGTGGCCCGGGTGCGTCGAGTTCACCAGCAGCCATGCGACGCCCGACCCGCCGTAGCGGGCCTGCAGCGCCGGCAGGTTGCGCGACACGTAGTGCTTCTGGACGAAGGGGCAGCCGGGATTGGTCCACTCGAGGACCACGGTGCGGCCCTTGAAATCGGCGAGCGACACGCTGCGCCCGGCGGTGTCGCGCAGGCTGAACGCAGGCGCGGGCTCGCCCGGCGCGGCGGCGCGCGCGGCGCCGCTCCAGCACAGGACGCCGGCAAGGCACAGGGCCGCCCAGGGCAGCGCGGCACGGAACAGGAGGCGATTCACGGCGATCTCCGCAGAGCGCGTCGACTATAGCCCGGGGGGCCACCGGGGTCGAGCGCCGGCGGCTCAGCCGGCCAGCCAGGCCGCGTAGCGCCAGTAGAGCGGCAGTCCGAGCAGCAGGTTGACGGGCAGCGTGATGCCGAGCGACGCGGTCAGGTAGATGCCCGGATTGGCCTCGGGCAGCGACGCGCGGCAGGCGGCGGGCGCGTCGATGCTGAGCCGCCCGTCCGCCGGGCGGCTCGAGACGGGTCACAGCGAACCGGCAGGGGGTGTTAGACTGGAAGGCAGCGATCTCGACTCGCATCGCCTCGCGGATCTGGCGCGGGGCGAGGCCTCGTCCACGAGGCACGAGCCGAATGCCGTGATCGTGCACCGGTGCATTCCCGCACGCCCCCTGCCCCGACCGGCCTCACCGGTCCGTGCCCCGGGCGGACCCCGCGAGACGCCGGGATGACCGACCGGCCCGCTTCGTCCTGACCCGCAGCGGGCCGTTCCTCGCGACCGGCATTCGTCGAATCCACCTGACTTGAAGGTATACATGGCAAAGGAAGAACTGATCGAGACCACCGGCGTCGTCGCCGAGGTGCTGCCCGACTCCCGGTTCAAGGTGACCCTGGAGAACGGTATGCAGCTGGTGTGCTACACCGCCGGCAAGATGCGCAAGCACCACATCCGCATCCTGGCAGGCGACCGCGTGTCGCTCGAGTTGTCGCCGTACGACCTGAGCAAGGGGCGGATCAACTTCCGCCACATCGAGGGGCGCGGCCCCGGTCCGTCGCCCCGCTCGCGCTGAGCCCCGGGCGGCCCGTCGCCGACGGGTCCCCTGCCCGGGCGCCCGACGCGCGACGCGGCCTGTGCCTGCCGGCGCGCCGAGACGTGCCGGATCGGCCCGGTCGCAGGCTGCCCCGCACTGCGTCGGCCCGCCTGCGCCGGCAGAGTTGCGCACGCATGCCCGCTTGAGCCGATGCCGCGATGGCCCGCGAACTGTTCCGCTTCGACACCCCCGCCTCGGTCACCGACTGGTCCGCCGTCGACGACGTCGTGATGGGCGGGGTCTCGCACAGCAGCCTGCGCCACGATCCGGCCGGCCACGCCGTCTTCGAGGGCGAGGTCTCGCTCGAGCGCAACGGCGGCTTCGCATCGGTGCGCACCCGCCCGCTCGCGCTCGGCACGCCCGGCGCGCTCGCCTGGGTGCTCGAGGTGCGCGGCGACGGCCGGCGCTACACCTTCAATCTGCGCACCGACGACGGCTTCGACGGGCTGAGCTACAAGGCCGGCTTCGAGGCGCCGCCCGGCGCATGGACGGCGCTGCGGCTGCCGGTGTCAGCCTTTAGCCCGAGCTTTCGGGGGCGCGATGTGCCTGGCGCGCCGCCCCTCGATCCGGCCCGGGTCAGGCAGCTGGGCCTGATGATCGCCGACCGGCAGGCGGGGCGCTTTACGCTCGCGGTGAGGTCGATGCGGACGGAGTGAGCCGCGGGCGCGAGCGGGTCACCGGGCTCGAGGAAGTGGGGAGACCGGACGATCGTCACGGTCGTTACCAATTCCGGAGCAAGGGACGGTCGAGTGTGTCGGCCCGCAGGCCGCCGCGAAAACCGCCCGGAGCGGGGCAGTCAGCGGGCGCCGCGCCTTCCGCTGGAAGGCGGGCGCGCGGCCCCGTGCGACGGGGCCGCGGAGCCGTGTTACTTCGCGGCTTCCTGGGCTTTTTTCAGCATGCGGACCTTGATCTTCGTGCTCGCGGGCTTGGCGGCGAAGATCTGCTCGGCTTTGGTGAACGGGTTGATGCCCTTGCGCGACGGCTTGGCGGGCACCGAGACGACGGTCGCCTTGAACAGGCCGGGCCACACGAAGCTGCGGGCGCCCTTCTTGTGCAGCGACGCGAAGATCGTCGCCTCGAGGCTGGCCAGGACGGCCTTGACGGCTTTCATGTCGACCGAGGCGACCTCGGCCACGTGAGCGAGCAGGCCCTGCTTGCCCAAGGGCTTGCCGATCGGCTTGAGCGGCGCGGGCTTGACGTTAGGGCCGGCGGCGGGAGCGGCCTTGGCGGCCTTGGTCGCCTTGGCGGCGACCGGCTTGGCGGCAGCCTTCTTGGCCGGCGCCTTGGCGGCGACCGGCTTCTTGGCCGCGGGCTTCTTGGCGGCGGGCTTCTTGGCGGCGGGCTTCTTGGATGCGGTGGCCATGTGGGGTTCCTGTTGCTGGTGAAGAAAGAAGACCTCGAGGTCGAATGCGCCCGCTGGCAGGCGCCCGGATGACGCAGCGGCGATTCTACTCACGGTGCCGCGAATCGTGGCCTTTTTCTCTCATCGCACCGGCCTGACTGATGCTCGCCACCGACGAACCCTGCCGCGTTGCGGCTCAGGTCGCGACGCGCGAGGCCATCGACTCGCCGAGCCGAATCGCGCGACCGGGCGACCACGACGGCTCGAAGCGCAGCGGCCCGGCCGGCCACAGCATCACCACCGTCGATCCGAGCAGGAAGCGGCCCATCTCGTCGCCCTGGCGCAGCGCGATCGGCGTGTCGTCGTAGCGCCACTCGCGCAGCGCGCCGGTGCGCGGCGGGTTCACCTGGCCGTGCCAGACGGTCGCCATGCTGCCGACGATGGTCGCGCCCACCAGCACGAGCACGAACGGGCCCTGCGCCGTGTCGAAGGTGCAGACCACCCGCTCGTTGCGGGCGAACAGCCCCGGTATGCCACGCGCGGTCGCGGGGTTCACCGAGTAGAGGCTGCCCGGGACGTGGATCATCCGCCGCAGGCGCCCCGCGCAGGGCATGTGGATGCGGTGGTAGTCGCGCGGGCTCAGGTACAGCGTCGCGAACCAGCCGTCGTCGAACTGCGCTGCCAGCGCGGCATCGCCGCCGACCAGCGCGGCTGTCGTGTAGTCGTGGCCCTTGGCCTGGAAGACGCGATCGCGCTCGATGCGCCCGAACTGGCTGATCGCGCCGTCGACCGGGCAGATCCAGTCGGCCTGCGCGAGCGGGCGCGCGCCCTCGCGCAGCGACCGGGTGAAGAAATCGTTGAAGCTCGCGTAGGCCTCGATCCGCGGATCGGCGGCCTCGGACATGTCGACGCCGTAGCGCGCGACGAAGCGCCGGATCATGGCCTGGGTCCAAGCACCTGCGCGGGCCGAGGCGAGGCGCCCGGCCAGGCGCGTCATGGCCTGCTTGGGGAGCAGGTGCTGGAGCAGGACGAAGGGATCGCTCAAGGCAGGCGCCGGTGGAGGGTCGGACGGGGCCCCGCGCGAGGGGAGAGCCGCGATTCTATCCGCGGCCCCGCACGGGGGCGATGCTGGCGCGACCGGGCCCGCGGGCGGGCGGCCGCGCGAGGGGCCGCGTCGCGCCGGTCTCTGGCACACTCGTGCGCATCATGGCCGACTTCCCCTACGTCACCGTCGACGTCTTCGCGACGGACCGCTTCGGCGGCAACCCGCTCGCGGTGGTCACCGACGCCCGCGGCCTGGACGCGCACCAGATGCAGCGCATCGCAGCCGAGTTCAACTACTCCGAGACGACCTTCGTGCTGCCCGCGCGCGACCCGGCCGACACCGCCCGCGTGCGCATCTTCACCCGCACGATCGAGGTGCCCTTCGCAGGCCACCCCAACGTGGGCACCGCGTTCGCGCTGGGCTCGGCGGGCAGCGTGCTCGGACGCCCGACGGGCGACGCGATGCGGTTCGAGGAAGCCGCGGGCCGGGTCGAGGTGGCGCTGCTGCGCGAGGGCGGGACGGTGGTGGGCGCGCGGATCGCCGCGCCGCAGCCGCTTCGCACCGGCGCCGCCGTCGACGCGGCCCTGGTGGCCGCCTGCGCGTCGCTGCCCGAGGCGGCGGTCGTCATCGCCTCACACGTCCCGAGGCTCGCCTCGGTGGGGCTGTCCTTCGTGCTCGCCGAGGTGACGCCGGAGGCGCTCGCATCGGCCCGGCCGGACACCGCAGCCTTCGCACGGGCCGCCGCGCGCCACCGGGACGACCCGTCGTTCGGCGGGCGCTTCTCGCTGTTCCTCTATGCGCGCCCCGAGGGCGGCATCGAGCGGCTGCGGGCCCGGATGTTCGCCCCGCTGGGCGGCACGGTGGAGGATCCGGCCACCGGCAGCGCGTCGGCCGCGCTGGGCGCCTTCCTGCTCGCGCTCGACCCCCGGCCCGACGCGCAGGCCTCGATCTCGATCGACCAGGGCGTCGAGATGGGCCGCCCGAGCCGCATCGGCATCGAGGTCGGCAAGGCCGGCGGCGTCGTCGGCGCGGTGAGCGTCTCGGGGCGCTGCGTGCCGGTGATGCGGGGCGTGCTGCAGGCCTGACCGCAGGCCGCGGCGGGCCCGGCCCGCGCATCACGCATACTCACGGCTTTTTTTCCGAAGGAAGACCGCGCCCATGTGGTTCAGGAACCTGATCGTCCTGCGAGTCCCGGCCGGCTGGGACATCGACGTCGACACGCTCGCCGATGCCCTGCTGCCCCAGGCCTTCACCGAGGCCACCTCGGTCGAGGAGACGCGCCTCGGATGGGTGCCCCCGCGCGAGGGCGACACCTCGCTGGTGTATGCGAATGGCCGGCAGATGCTGATCGCGATGCGCCAGGAGAAGAAGCTGCTGCCCGCCCGCGTGGTCACGCAGTTCGTCAAGCAGCGCGCCGAGAAGATCGAGGCCGACGAGGGCTTCAAGCCCGGGCGCAAGCGCATGAAGGAGCTCAAGGAGCTCGTGCGCGACGAACTGCTGCCGCGGGCCTTCAGCCTGTCGAGCGACATGCGCGCGTGGATCGACCCGGTGGGCGGCTGGCTGGTGGTGGACGCCGCGTCGCAGTCAAGGGCCGACGAGCTGCTGGGCCTGCTCGCCAAGGCGATCGAGGGCTTCCCCGGGCGCCCGCTCAAGGTGAACCGCTCGCCCGCCGGCGAGATGACCGCGTGGCTGGTCGCAGACGAGGCGCCGGCGCGCTTCTCGATCGACCAGGACGTCGAGCTCAAGGCGCGCGACGGCAAGGCCTCGGTGCGCTACGCGAACCAGTCGATGGACGCAGACGACATCACCCGCCACACCAAGGCCGGCAAGCAGTGCACGAAGCTCGCGCTCACCTGGGCCGACCGGGTCAGCTTCGTGCTGACCGACGGCCTGGCGATCAAGCGCGTGCGCCCGCTCGACGTGCTGAAGGAGTCGGCCGCCGGCAGCGCCGCGGGCGACGATGCCGAGGAGCGCTTCGCCTCGGACTGGGTGCTGATGACCGGCGAGCTGTCGGCGCTGCTGGCGGGCGTGGTCGATGCGCTGGGCGGCGTGCCGGACTCGAAGGCGGGGGGCGCCGCGCCGCTCGCGAAGGCGGCCTGAAACGCCCGACCGGCCGGACCTACCAGTAGGGTCGGTCGGAGGGCACGACGATCGGCTTGACCTCGTCGACCGACACGTTGGCGAGCGCCTCGCCGAACTCGGGCGGTATCGGCAGCGAGCGCAGCCGGTCGCCCACCTGCGCGACCCACGCGCGAACCTCCCAGCCTTCCACCAGCAGCTGCCGCTCGCGGCTCAGCCGGTAGTCGATGCGAAAGCGCTTGGGACCGAACTTCTCGATCCGCGCCTCGGCCTCGAGTCGGTCGCCGTCGGTGGAGGCGACCAGGAACTTGGCGTGGGCCTCGAGGATGGGCGTGCCCACAACGCCATAGCGCTCGGTGAGGGCCGCCTGGGACAGGCCCGCGCAGCGCAGCCAGTGCTGGAAGGCGGTGTCGAACCAGAAGAAGTAGTGCGGGTAGAAGACGATCCGGGCGGGGTCGCAGTCGCCCCATTCGACGGTGAACGCGGTGGTGAATGAGATCGGCTGGTCCATGGTCCGGCGACGTGGCGGCTCGCGGCGTGGGGGGTGCGCCGTGCGGCGCCGCATTGTGCCTCGCGCAGCGGGGCGCGGGCAAACGCGGTCGGGCGCCGGCGCTGGCTCGCGCAGTGAGCCAGCGGCCGGCGACTATGATCTGCCGCACCCGCACGAGTCCACGCCATGAACCGCCCGCCCGCCCAGCCCGCCGCACCGCGCCCGTTCACCGCGCTGCCCCCGAAGCTCCAGGACTGCACGCTGCACGGCCCGGAGTCGGGCGCGGAGCTCTTCATCGTCGAGGGCGACTCGGCGAGCGCCGCCGTCGCGGCCGTCCGCGACCCGCATCGCCAGGCGGTGCTGGCGCTGCAGGGCAAGCCGCTCAACGCGGCCCGCGCCCGGCCCGCGCGCGTCGCCGCCGACCCGTTCCTGGGCGCGCTCGCCGGGGCGCTCGGCATCCCACCCTCGCCCGGCCCGGCGCGCGACGCCGCGCACGACCCCGCGCGCGGGGCCGTGCCCGCCAGCCTGCGCTACGAGCGCGTGCTGCTGCTGCACGATCCGGACGCCGACGGCATCCACATCGGCGCGCTGCTGCTGATGTACTTCGACCGCTGGATGCCGGCGCTGCTCGACGCCGGGCGCATCGAGCGCGTCCACGCGCCGCTCGGCGAGGTGCACGGCGCCCCGGGCACGCCGCCCGTGCAGGCCTTCGGCGACGCGCATTTCCATGCGCTGTGCGAGCGGGCGCGCGCGCTGCGCGGCACGGCCTTCGTCGCGCGGCGCTACCGGGGCCTCGGTGGCCTCGGCGCCGCGGCGCTGCGCGCCACCTGCATCGATCCGGCCACCCGGATGACCTCGGTGCTGCATGCCGACGACGCGCGCCATGCCACGCGCGTGTTCGGCGCGCGGCACGCGACCCCGCTCGGCCAGTCGGCCTAGCCCCGCGGGCGGCAGGCCGGCCGATCGGCGCGGGTATCCTTGGGGATCCCGCCGCCGTCGCGGCACCGGGCGTCGCCGCCCCCGCGGCAGCCCCCCCCCACCACGCCAGGCCAGATCCCGATGTCATCGTCCTCGCCGCCCTCCGCGGGCGACACCCCCGAACACGAGCCCATCCACGAGCCGCGCCTGTGGCGAGACGACGGCTGGACGGCCAGCGTCATCAAGAACGAGGACGACGACGGCTGGGCGGTCGCGATGACCCGCGACGGCGAGTCCGAGCCCGCCCTCGTCGGCCCGTGGACCATGGGCCGCGACAAGCGCAACCCCAAGCCGCTCGACACCAACGCCTTCCACACGCTGGTCAAGACCGCCTCCGAGGTGCTGCGCCGCCACGAGCAGCAGCGCCACGCGACCCTCCACCGCGAATGCGCGGTGCAGACGCCCGAGGGGCGCGTGCTGGTGACGCTCGACATCGTCCCCGACGACGACGATCCCTACGCGATGCTCGCCGCGCGGGACGCCGAGGGCACGCAGATCGCGCAGCAGCGGGTGTCGGCCGGCTTCAGGCTAGGCGCCTCCAGCGCCGCCGCCTGGATCGAGAGCGGCTACCGCAGGCCGCCCGGCTGAGCCGGGTCAGGGCTCAGGCGAGCCCGTCCGTGCCAGGCACCGGGCGCGGCGGCGGCCCGTCGTAGCTCGGCAGCAGCCGGCGCGGGATCGGGCCCTTGTTGCGCCCGCCCTGCTGCATCTGCTCCCAGGCATGCGCGAGGATGCCCACCGAGCGCGACAGGCAGAACAACCCGCGCGCCAGCGGCGCCGGAAAGCCCAGCTCCGCGTAGACCACGGCGGTCGCCCCGTCGATGTTGAGCGGCAGGCGCCGGCCGCCGCGACCGGCCGCGAGCGCGTCCTCCACCGCCCGCGCGATCGCCGCGAAGCGCCCGGACACCTCGCCGCGGGCTGCAGCCGCATCCACCAGCGCGAGCAGCCGCGGCGAGCGCGGATCCACCGGATGGAAGCGGTGCCCGTAGCCGGCGACGACCTTGCCGTGCGCCGCCACGAATCCGTCGAGCGCGGCCCGGACCGCGGCGTCCTGCGGCTCGCCCGCGTCCAGGCGCGCGGCCACCGCCTCGAACAGCACAACCGCCTGCTCGCCCGCGCCGCCGTGCACGTCGCCCAGCACGTTGACCGCCGAGGCCATCGCGCTGTTCAGCCCCACGCCGCAGGTGGCCGCCATCCGCGCGATCGCGATGCTCGGCGCCTGCGGGCCGTGGTCGACGCCGGCCACCATCGCGGCCTCGAGCAGCGCGGCCTGGGCCGCCGTGGGCAGCTCGCCCCGCGTCATCAGCCAGGCCATGCCCGCGAAGCCCGTGTGCCCGATCAGCCCCTCGATGGGATAGCCCCGGAAGCGGATCGTGCCGGGCTCCATGTCGATGATCGACGTGCGCCACCAGTCGCTCGCCTCGCGTGCGGGGTCCGCGGCCGCGCCGTCGCGGCCCGCCCGGTCGGCCGTGCTCGTGCCGGGCGCCCCCGGGTCGCTGCCGTCGGGGCCGGTGCGTCGTGGGGTATCGGTCATACCGCTCCCTGCGCCTTCAGGCGCTCGATGTCCGCCGCGTCGTAGCCCAGCTCGGCGAGCAGGACGTCGGTGTGCTCGCCCAGCCGCGGCGGCGGGGCCTCGACCGCAGGCGCGCGGCCGTCGAGCTTGATGCCGGTGCGCAGCACGCGGACGTCCCGGCCCACGCCCGGCACGTCGGCGAAGGTGGCGACCATGCCACGCTGCGCCACCTGCGGCTGCTCGAGCGCCTGCGGCACGGTGTAGACCGGCCCGGCCGGCACGCCCGCCGCCACCAGCAGCGACCACCACGCATCGGTGCCGCGCTCGGCCAGCGCCTCCTCGAGCAGCGCCTTCAGCGCCTCGCGGTGCTGCAGCCGCACCTGGCGCTGCGCGAAACGCGGATCGGTCGCGAGGCCCGGCCGGCCGACGACCCGGCACAGCGCCTCGAACTGCTCCTGCTTGTTGGCCGCGATGTTGAGCAGGCCGTCGGCGGTGCGGAAGGTACCCGAGGGGCTCGCGGTCACGTTGTCGTTGCCCATCGGCTGCGGCGCCTGCCCGGCGCTCAGGTAGTTGGACACGGCCCAGCCCATCGTGGCCATCGCCGACTCGAGCATCGAGACGTCGATGAAGCGCCCGCCGCTGCGGCCCTGCTCGGCGAGCGCCGCCGCCACCGCGAAGGCAGCGGTGAGCCCGCCGATGGTGTCGGCCACCGGATGGCCCACGCGATAGGGCGCGGTATCGGGCGCGCCGGTGATGCTCATCATTCCGGACATGCCCTGCACGATCTGGTCGTAGGCGGGCAGGTCGCGCAGCGGGCCGTCCTGCCCGAAGCCCGAGATGGCGCAGTAGACGAGCGTGGGGTTGTCCTGCAGCAGCCGCTCGTAGCCGAGCCCCAGGCGCTGCATCACGCCGGGCCGGAAATTCTCGACGAGCACCCGGGCGCCGCGCACCAGGCGCAGCAGCACCTCGCGCCCCAGCGGGTGCTTGAGGTCGACGGCGATCGAGCGCTTGCCGGCGTTCTGCGCGAGAAAGGACACACCCATCCCGCGGCGGTTCAGCTCGGGGTCGGCGCCCAGCTGGCGCGCGAGGTCACCGCTGCCGCGCGCCTCCACCTTGATCACGTCCGCGCCGAGATGCGCAAGCTGGTGGCAGCAGAACGGGCCGGCGAGCACGTTGGTCAGGTCGAGCACGCGCACGCCCGCCAGCGGCCGTGCCGTGGGCGCGCCGTGCTGCGGGCGAGGGTCATCGGTCATGGGCGGACGTCGGTCGCGGTCGGGGCATCGGGCGTCGCGGATCCCGGGCGCGGCGCGCCAGAAGCCTCGAGCGTGCGATCGTACCTGCCCGCCACCGGGCGCGCATGCCGCAAAGCCGCCGATACCGCTTGCCGCGGGGGCGCGCGCGTGCGAGCCTCGCCGCCCTATGCCCGCCCGCTCGATCCCGCCCCGCGCCGCCGTCCTGCTGGTCGTGCTGACCCTCGTGTGGGGGACCAACTGGCCGCTGTTCTCGCTCGCCGTGCGCGAGGTGTCGGTCTGGACCTTCCGCGCCGTCGCGGTGACCGTGGCGGGCGTGGTACTGCTGTGCATCGCGAGGGCCCGCGGCCAGTCGCTCGTGATACCGCGCCGCCACTGGGTCGCGGTCGGCGCGGCCACGGTCGCCTACCTGCTGGTCTGGAACATCGCGAGCACCTACTCGGCGATCCTGATTCCCTCCGGGCAGTCGGCCGTGCTCGGCTTCACGATGCCGCTGTGGTCGGCGCTGATCTCGTGGGCGGTGCTGGGCGAGCGGCTCACCGGGCGCCTGATGCTCGCGGTACTGCTCGGCGGCGCCGCGGTGACCCTGCTGATGGTGCCGAGCTTCGCGTCCTACGCGGGCGCGCCGCTCGGGCTGGCGCTCGGCCTGCTGTCGGGCGTGGGCTGGGCGGTCGGCACGCTGATCCTCAAGCGCAGCGGCGTCGACGTGCCGGCGACGGTGCTCACCGGGTGGCAGCTGCTGGGGGTCGCCGTGCCGATCACCCTCGGCGCCTTCGTGCTCGGCGATCACCAGTGGTTCGTGCCGTCCTGGCAGACCATCGCCGTGATCGCGTGGATCGCGCTGGTGCCGATGAGCATCGGCAACGTCGCGTGGTTCGCGATCGTCGGGCTGCTGCCGGCCAACGTGGCCGGCCTGTCCTCGATCATGGTGCCGGTGGTCGCGATGATCTCGGGCGCGCTGGTGCACGGCGAGCCGCTCGGCGCGCTCCAGTGGATCGCGATCGCGTGCTGCGTGGCCTCGCTGTCGCTCACGCTGATCAAGCCCGCGGCGCGCGACTAGGCGGCGGGCCGCGCCGGCGGCCCGGACAGTCAACCGGCGGGCCAGCCCGCCCGCGCCGCCGCCAGCACGGCCACGCCGACCAGCGCCGCAAGGAAGTCGTTGCCGGTCAGGCGCATCGTCGCGGCGGTCACCGCGAGCGCGGCCCATTCGGGCGGCCCGCCCCGCACGGCAGCGGGCGCGACGATGCCCACCATCACGGCGAGCGGCGCGGCGTCGAGCGCGGCCTTCACGCGCGGCGTGACCGGCACGAAACGCATCAGTGCGAACCCGAGCGCGCGGCACGCGAACGAGGCCAGCGCCAGTCCGGCCAGCAGCGGCAGCAGCCCGGGGTCGAAGCTCATCGCTCGGGCGGCGGCCGCAGGAAGGCGGCGAGGCCGCCGGCCAGCCCCGCGGCGACCACGGTCCAGCCGCTCGGCGCCCAGCGATCCACCGCGAGCGACACGACCAGCGCAACGCCCAACGGCGCCAGCGCGGGGCGCCGCCGGTACAGGCCGATCGCCATCGCGGCGCAGAGCGCAGCCAGCAGGAAGTCGAGGCCGAGCCGGCGCGGGTCGCCCGCCCAGTGGCCCGCGAGCGCCCCCGCGGCGGTGCCCGCCAGCCAGGGCAGGAAGGTCGCGGCGCCGGCGCCGAGCACGAAGCCCGCATCCGCCTCGCCGTCGGCATGAGCCTTCATCGACAGCACCCAGCTCGCGTCGCCGAGGAAGTACAGGGTGCCGTAGGCCCGGCCTGCGGGCACACCGCCCAGCCAGGGCCTGAGCGACGCCGAGTACAGCAGGTAGCGGGAATTGAGCAGCATCACCGTCAGCACGCTCGCGACGATGCCGGCCCCGGCCGCGATGCCGCCGAGCGCGGCCACCTGGGCCGATCCGGAGTAGACCATCGCGCTCATCAGCAGCGCCTCGAGCAGCGACAGGCCGTGCTCGCCGGCGAGCACGCCGAAGGTCGCGGCGTAGGCGAACACCCCGATCCCGAGGGGCTGGGCCGCAACGAAGCCGCGCCACGCGCCGGCACGCGTGAACGGAGGGCGCGCGGCGCGCGGTGCGGGGGCGTCGATGGACATCGGGCGGAGGATGGGCGGGCGCGGGCGTGGGCGGACCCTCGAGCGTATCAGCGCCGCGGCGATCGCCGGCCCCGCCACCGCCGGGCTCGGTGTTACCCTTGACCTCGTTTGGTGCCTGGGCGATCCATCGTGGTCGTCCGGGGTAAACGGGAAGCAGGGAGGAAGGGTCCGCACCGGACCCGACCCAACCTGCGCTGCCCCCGCAACGGTAAGCGGACGGGATGCCCACGCATCCCCGCTCGTGCACGCAGCCACTGGCGACCTCGGTCTCCGGGAAGGCCGCACGGGTCGATCCGCCAGCCCGGATACCGGCCAACGGGTGGTGCTCGGCGCGAGCCGTGCACCTGATGTCCGATCCAGCGGGGAAGCTGGCGCGGACGATGTCCGGAGTCCGACCTTCATGTCCGTCCCCTCACGCAGCGGCCCCGCTCGCCGACTGCACGCGCCTGCCAGGCGCAATGCGCTCGCTTCCTGCGCATCGCCCTTCCTGCCTTGCCACCCGCCGTGCAGCATGCGGTGGCCGACGCAGCGCCCACGCGCCGCAGTTGCGTCCGGCACGCCCGGCAGTCTCCTGTTCACGACGCTCGCCCTCGCGATGGGCCCCGTCTGGGCGCAGACGGGCGTGCCCCCCGATGCCTCGCCGCTCGACACGGTGACGGTCACCGCGACCCGCACGCCCGCGCGCATCGCCGACACCGTCGCCGAGGTCAACGTCATCGAGCGGGCCGATATCGAGCGCGCCACCGGCCGCACGCTGCCCGAGCTGCTCGCGCGCCAGCCTGGCCTGCAGGTCAGCAGCAACGGCGGGCTGGGCAAGACCAGCTCGGTCTTCATCCGCGGACTCGAGTCGCGCCACACGCTGCTGCTGGTCGATGGCGTGCGGCTCGGCTCGGCGACCGTGGGCACGCCCTCCTGGGACAACCTGCCGCTCGACACGATCGAGCGCATCGAGATCGTCCGCGGGCCGCTGTCCTCGGTGTACGGCTCCGAGGCCGCGGGCGGCGTGGTCCAGGTCTTCACGCGGCGCGGCCGCGAGGGCCTGCACGGCAACGCGTCGGCCACCGCCGGCTCCAACCGCTATGGCCAGCTCGGCGGCGGCCTGCAGTTCGGGCAGGGCGCGCTCGACGGCGCGGTGCAGTTCTCGCACACGCAGACCCGCGGCTTCTCCGCCACCAACCCGCGCGCGCAGTTCGGGGTCTACAACCCCGATGCCGACGGTTTCCGCCAGAACACCGGCAGCATCCGGCTCGGCTACCAGCTCAACCCCGACTGGCGCATCGACGGCATGGCGCTCGAGTCCGACGGCGAGACGCAGTACGACGACGGCCCCGGCGCGGACTCGCGCGCGCGGTTGCGCAACGGCGTGCAGTCCGTGCAGGCGAGCGGACGCATCTCGGCCGACTGGCGGACGCGGCTGCGCTACGGGCGCTCCACCGACGTCTACGACACGCTCGCGAGCGCCAGCCCGTTCACGCCGCTGGGCGCGACCCGCACCGAGCAGCGCCAGCTCGGCTGGGAGAACACCTTCGCCACCCCGATCGGCACGGCGCTCGCGCTGGTCGAGCGCATCGAGCAGGAGGTGTCGCGCCCCGGCGCGGCGTACACGGTGAGCCAGCGCACCATCGACGCGGTGGGCCTGGGCCTGAGCGGCGAGGCCGCACGTCACGCCTGGCAGGCGGGGCTGCGGCACGACAGCAACTCGCAGTTCGGCGGCCAGACCACCGGCAGCGCGGGCTACGGGTTTGCGCTCACGCCGTCATGGCGGCTCGCGGGCTCGTACGGCAGCAGCTTCGTCGCGCCGAGCTTCAATCAGCTGTACTTCCCCGGCTTCGGCAACCCCAACCTGCTGCCCGAGGAGGGCCGCCATGGCGAGGTGAGCCTGCGCTGGGCCAGCGGCGGCCAGAGCCTGCGCACCGCATGGGTCGACAACCGGATCCGCGGCTACATCCCGAGCGGCCCGTTGCCGTCCAACATCCCGCGCAGCCGCATCGACGGCCTGGTGGTGTCGTACGAGGGCCGCTGGGCGGGCTTCGTGGCGGGCGCGTCCTACGAGCACCTGGACCCGCGCAACGCGACCGACGGCAGCGCCAACAACGGCAAGCTGCTGCCGCGGCGCGCGCGCGACGCGCTCCGCGCGCAGGGCGACTGGATGTTCGGGCAGGCCAGCGTCGGCGGCACCCTGTCGGCATTCTCGGAGCGCTTCGAGGACGCGGCGAACCGGCTGCGCATGGCCGGCTTCACGACGCTCGACCTGCGGGCCGACTGGGCGCTGAACCGCGAGTGGACGATCGGCGCGCGGCTCAACAACCTCGCAGGCAAGCTCTACGAGACCGCCTACGGCTTCAACCAGCCGGGCCGCGAGGGCTACCTCACGCTGCGCTGGGCGCAGCGCTGACGGGGCATGCGCGCGCCCGCGGGTCCGATGCACCGTGGCGCGGGCCCGCGCGGCCGCGGGCGCGGGCTCGCGGTCGCGCTCGCGTGCCTGCTCGCGGCGGGCGCCCCACTGGCGGCACGGGCCGCCGACGCCGCCCGCCCGGTCACGATCGTCGACGACCGCGGCGTGGCCGTGATGCTGCCGGCGCCGGCGATGCGGATCGTGTCGATGCTGCCCTCGGTCACCGAGACGGTCTGCGCGCTCGGGGCCTGCGAGCGGCTGGTGGGCGTTGACCGCTCCTCCGACTTCCCGCCGCAGGTGCGGCGCCTGCCGCAGGTCGGCGGCCTGGAGGACTCCCTCGTCGAGCGCATCGTCGCGCTGCGGCCCGACCTGGTGCTGGCGCCGTCATCGTCGCGTGCGATCGACCGCCTCGAGGGCCTGGGGCTGCGGGTCCTCGCCCTCGAGCCCAAGGGCTACGCCGACACCCGCCGCGTGCTCGACGCGATCGCCGCGGCCCTCGGTACGCCGCAGGCGGGCGACGCGCTGTGGCGCCGGATCGACGCGCGGATCGACGCAGCCGCCGCACGGGTGCCGCAGGCGCTGCGCGGCGCCCGCGTGTACTTCGAGGTGTCCGACTCGCCGCACGCGGCGAGCGCGGGCTCGTTCGTCGGCGAGACGCTCGCGCGGCTCGGCCTCGTCAACGTGGTGCCGGCGACGCTCGGACCTTTCCCGCAGATCAACCCGGAGTTCGTCGTGCGCGCCGCGCCCGACCTCGTGATGGCCACGCAGCGCAGCCTCGCGCCGATGGCGTCGCGCCCGGGCTGGGCCGGCCTGCCCGCATTGCGCGGGCACCGGACCTGCGGCTTCGAGCAGGCGCGCTATGACGTGCTCGTGCGGCCCGGGCCGCGGCTGGGCGAGGCAGCCGACGCGATCGCCGACTGCCTGGTGGCGCTCGGCGCCCCCCCCCCGCGATGACGCCCGCACGGCTCGCGCTGCTGCTGGCGGGCGCCGCGCTCGCGACGCTCGTGGCGGGCCTGGCGGCCGGCAGCGAGGGCTGGTCCTTCGCCTGGGGCGAGGAGTGGCCGCTGGTGGCCGGCATCCGCGCGCCGCGCACCGTCGGTGCCCTGCTCGCGGGCGCCTGCCTGGGCCTGGCGGGCGCCATCGCGCAGGGACTGTTCCGCAACCCGCTCGCCGATCCCTACCTGCTCGGGTCGGCCGCCGGCGCGGGCCTGGGTGTGACGCTGGTGCTGGCCGCGGGCGGGCTCGCCGGCACCTCTGTCGGGCTGGCCAGCGCCGACCTGCTGCTGCGCGTCGGGCTGGTGGGCGCGGCCTTCGCGGGGGCGCTGGCGGGCGTGGTGCTCACCGTGGCGCTGTCGGGCGGGGCGGCGCGGCCGATGGTGCTGCTGCTGTCGGGCGTGGTGGTGGGCGTGCTGATGGCCGCGCTGTCGGACCTGCTGGTGCTGGCCTCGCCCGAGGCGATGCGCGGCCGGCAGGCCTTCATGCTGGGCACCACCGGATTCCTCGGCTGGACCAGCGCGGCGCTGCTCGGCGCGGCGGTCCTGGCCTGCCTGCCGATGGCGCTGCGCCACGCGCGCGCGCTCGACGCGCTGGTGCTCGGCGAGGCCGGCGCGACGAGTCTCGGGCTGGACCTGCCCCGTATCCGGCTGCTGCTGATCGCGACGATGGCGCTCGCCACCGGCTGCGCCGTGTCGCAGACCGGGCTGATCGCCTTCGTGGGGCTGGCCGCGCCGCACCTCGTACGTCGCTGCGTGGTCGTCGCGCACCGGCCCCTGGTCGCGCTGTCGGCGCTGGCCGGCGCAGTGCTGCTGGCCGCCGCCGACGTCGCCGCGCGCAGTCTGATCGCGCCGCGCGAGCTGCCGGTGGGGCTGCTGACCGCGGTGATCGGCGGCCTCTACCTGCTGGCGCTGCTGCACCGGGGCGCGGCGCGATGACCGGTCTGCGCGATCCGGCGACGCACGCCCCGGGCGCGGCCGACGTGCCCGTCGATGTCCTCGTGGCCGACGCGATCAGCGTGTCGCTGGGCGGTGGGCCGGTGCTCGACGGCGTGTCGCTCGCGCTGCACGCGGGCGAGTGGACCGCGATCGTCGGTCCCAACGGCGCGGGCAAGAGCACGCTGCTGTCGATCCTCGCCGGGCTCAGGCGCCCGGACGCGGGCACGGTGGCGCTGATGGGCCGACCACTTGCCGCGTGGCCCGGGCGCGACCGGGCCCGCCGGCTCGCCTGGCTGTCGCAGCACGGCGAGGCGCAGGGCGAGTTGGCCGCGTGCGACGTGGTGATGCTCGGCCGTCTGCCGCACCACGGCCCGTTCGGCGCACCCGACGCCGCCGACCGCGCCGCCGTCGAGGCGGCGATGCGCGAGACCGAGTGCGACGGGTTCGGCCGACGCCGCCTGAGCGCGCTGTCGGGCGGCGAGCGCCAGCGCGTGCTGCTCGCGCGGCTGCTGGCCGTGCAGGCGCCGCTGATGCTGCTCGACGAGCCCACCACCCACCTCGACGCCCCGCACCAGCGGGCGCTGCTGCGCAGCCTGCGGGCGCGCACGCGTGCGGGCGCCGCGATCGTGACGGTGCTGCACGACCTCACGCCCGCCCTGCGCGCGGACCGTATCGTGGTGCTCTCGGCGGGACGGCTGCGGGCCGAGGGCCCGCCCGCCGATCCGGCGGTGCGCGACGCGCTGGTCGAGGTGTTCGGGCACGCGATCCGGATCGACGCCCTGACCGAGGCCGATGGCACGCGGCGCTGGATCGCGGTCCCGACGGACTGAGCGCCCGCGCGGCCCGGGGGCCGCGGCGACTCAGAAGTTGATCTTGAAGTCGATGGCGATGCCGTCGACCTTGTCGCCGCGGGTGGTGTAGGGCCGGATCATGCAGCAGGAGTCGCCCATCAGCGCCCCGATCGCCGCGCCCGCGACGTTGAAGGCCATGTCCTTCATCGACGGAGTCGCGCCGGGCGTGCGCAGGTCGGTCAGCTCCTTGGCGATCCCCGGCAGCGAGCCGATCAGCGCGCCGTACATCACGCGCTCCGCGGTGCTCGCCGTGGGGCCCGCGAACTTGGCGCCGAGCAGGCCCATCGGCGCCGACACCCCGAAGTGCTTGACCTTGTCCTGGCCGGTCCAGCTGTCGGACTGCGCGAAGACAGGCGCCGACGCCAGCGTGCCGAAGGCCAGGCAGATCGCCGCGAGCGCCCGGGCAGGCGCCGCGGCACCGGTCCGAACCGCCGCTCGTCGGCTGGCGCTGGCGTTCATCGAGATCTGTCCGGGCTGTTTCATGGCAACGACTCCGTGGGGTGGACGGACTGTAGCCATCGGACGGGGGCCCAGACAGGGCATCGTTCACGAACCGCTCGATCCCATCGAACGACCGTTCGTCGGTCGAGGCCTGCGGCGGGCGGCCGCAGGCCGCCGTTCGTCGGTCGACACGGGCGGCGCGCCGGCGCCAGCCGTGATGGACGTCACGCAAACCGCCCGCCCCCCGGCAAACGACCGCTCGTCGGCCGCGCGGGGCGGCGGCCGGAGCCCGGCTGCGTGCGCCTGGAGCAGCCCGTCCACGACCGCGGAGCGACTGCGCCAGGCGCGGCGCCCGGGCCGGGACCGACCCCTCGCAGGGGCCCAAGGACGACCGGCCGAAACCGGGGCCTGCCGGACGCGACGCGGGGCCGGGCCGACGCCGCGGCCGCCGCGCCTCGGCGCGACGCCGCCCTACTGGATGCTCAGCCGCTTGGCGCCCGAGACCGCCTTCTTGGGCAGCGTGAGCTCGAGCACGCCGTTCTCGAAGCGCGCCCCCGCCTTGTCCTCGTCGACCTCGTCGGTCAACGCGAAGCTGCGGGCGAAGGACCCGAAGTAGCGCTCGCTGCGCAGCACGCGCTCGCCCTTCTTCTGCTCGCTCTCGCGCTTGACTTCGGCGCGGATCGTGACGCGGTTGCCGTCGATGTCGACGTGGATCGACTCCTTGGGCACGCCGGGCAGGTCGGCCTTCACGGTGTACGTGTTGTCCGTCTCGCTGACGTCGACGCGCATCGGGACCGCCTGGCTGCCGGGCTGCTGCTGGCCACCGTCGGCACCCTCGCTCAACAGGCTGCGGAACAGCGTCGGGAACACATCTGCAAACGGGTCGTAGATCGAGACCTTGGTCATGTCTGTTCTCCATGGAGTGGCGCGGGAGACGACGATCGTCTCCATCGCTCCGACTTGGGAGCCGGCCCGGGGATTTTCAAGCGCGCCGACGGCTCAGCCCGCCAGTGCATCCCAACAGAGCTTGATGCCGATCAAGAAAAGCGATCCGACGAGCAGGCGGTAGAAGGCCTGCTCCGACAACAGCTTGACCAGGCGGATCCCGGCCCAATATCCCACCGGTATCGCCGGCGCGAGCGCAAGCGAGGTGGCGAGCCCCGAGAGATCGAACAGCCCGATCATCGAGTAGGGCACGAGCTTGACCAGGTTGACCACGGTGAAGAAGACCACCGTGGTGGCTACCAGCCGCTCCTTGTCGAGCTTGAACGGCAGCATGTACTGCATCAGCGGCGGGTTGCCGGCGTGCGCGAGCGTGCTGGTGAAGCCCGACACGGCGCCCCAGAACATGCCCGTCGCACGCGTGGGCGGCAGCGCCGGCGCCGCGGCGATGGCGTGGCGCGCCATCACCCGGTTGAGTGCGAACAGCAGCGACTCCACGCCCAGGATCGCCTTGACCCAGCGCACGTCGAGCGTCTTGAAGACGAGTGCGCCGACGACGATGCCGATCAGCGCGCCCGGCATCAGCGTGCGCAGCACGTCATGGTCGGCGCGGCCGCGCCAGGCCCACAGGCCCAGCGCGTCCATCGCGATCAGGATCGGCAGCATCACCGCCGCGGCGGTCGCGGGCGACACGGCCAGCGCCATCAGCGGCACCGCCACGATGCCCAGCCCGTTGCCGCTCCCCTTCGCGACGCCGGCGAGCAGCACGGCCGGAATCGCGACCGCGTAGAACGCGGGGTCGGTGATCAAAGCAGCGTGCAGGCCTCGTCGAACGCGAAGCGCGGCAGGCGACCCATGACCTTCGTTGGATCGCCGTGGCCGAGGCTGCACAGGAAGTTGGACTTGAAGCGTCCGTCGGGGAAGAACTCGGCGTCGACGCGCGCGTTGTCGAAGCCGGACATCGGCCCGCAGTCCAGCCCGACCGCGCGCGCCGCGAGGATCAGGTAGGCGCCCTGCAGCGTGCCGTTGCGAAACGCGAAGGTCTCGCGGAACGCGCGCTTGGCGTCGCCCTCGAAGTTGGCCTTCATGCCCGGGTTGTGCGGGAACAGCCTGGGCATGTGCTCATGGAAGTCGATGTCGTGCGCGATGATCGTGACGACCGGCGCGCTCATGGTCTTGTCGACGTTGCCCGGCGACAGCGCCGGGCGCAGCCGCTCCTTGGCGGCCTGCGTGCGCAGGAACACGAAGCGCGCGGGCGCCGTGTTGGCCGAGGTGGGGGCCATCTTGAGGAGGTCGAAGGTCTGGCGCAGCTGCGCGTCGGTCACCGGTGTGTCGAGCCAGCCGTTCTGGGTGCGCGCCTCGTTGAAGAGGGTGTCGAGCGCGTTCTTGTCGATCATGCGAGGGTGTCCAGGGAAACGGAAGAAGTGAGGCGGCGGGAGCCGGAGACGGTCAGGCGGGCACCGGCGTCGACTGCCATGATGCCATCCGCCAGCCGGAGCCCTCGCGGCGCCACACCTGCAGGTAGCGGCTGGTGAAGGCCTTGTGCGTGCCCTTGACCACCACCTCGATGCGGACGTCGCCGTTGCACAGCGCGGTGTCGCCCCACACGCGCCATTCGCGGCGCAGCGGCACGAGCGAGCGGTAGTCGTACCAGCCTGTGCAGGTGCGCTCCAGGTAGGTCGCCTTGTCCTCGTCGGTGGCCGACGAATGCACGTAGCGCAGGTCGGAGGCGAGCAGGGCGTCGAGCGTCGCCCGGTCGCGGGCGATGGCGGCGGCGGCGCGGCGGTCGTCGAGCGCCTCGAGCTCGGCGACGATGGCGGGATCGGTCATGGTCATCTCCAGGGAAGTGGGCGCGGCGCTCAGGAGGGCGCGCGGTTCAGCACGAAATCGAAGTCGAGGCTCCAGTACGGCGTGTCGCGGCGCGATCCGTCGGGCGCGACGCCGGGCTCGTGCCGGATCCAGTCGGCGACCAGGGAGGGGCGCACCCCGAACACCGCGTCCGAGTCGAGGTACTCGCCGCCACGCCGGAACACGTGGGTGATCAGGCGATCGAAGCCGGGCGCGGCGATCATGAAATGCAGGTGCGGCGGGCGCCACGGATGGCGCCCGGTGGCCGCGAGCATGCGACCCACCGGCCCGTCCGACGGCACCGGATAGGCCTGCGCCACGACCGTCCAGAAGCAAAAGCCCCCCTTCGCGTCGGCTCGCAGCCGCGCGCGTCCCTGCGCGTGGGCCAGGGCGGGCCGCTGCACGTCGTAGAGACCCTCGGCGTCGGCCTGCCAGACGTCGAGCTCTGCGCCGCCCACCGGCGCGCCATCCAGGCCCAGCACCCGGCACTGGACCCAGCACGGCTCGCCCGGCGCACCCGCGGCGATGTCGGCGCCGAGCGCCAGGCGGGGCGCGTCCGCCACGTGGAAGGGCCCGAGGACCGTAGGCTCGGTGCAGCCGGGGGGCCTGGCCGCGTTCAGGTCGGTGACGACCATCGACAGCCCGAGCGTATCGGACAACAGGATGAACTCCTGGCGGGTGGCATCGCACTTCTGGCCGACCGCGGTCAGGAAGCGGATCGCCTCGAACCATTCGGCCTCGGTGAGCTTCGTCTCGCGGGCGAAGCCGTGCAGGTGCCGGATCAGCGCGGCCATCAGCTCGCGCAGGCGCGGGTCGGGCGTCGCGGCGAAGCGCGCCAGCACGTCGGCGGTGATCGGGTCGGTGTCGGATGCATCCATGGCGGGTCCTCGTCGGGCGGTGTCCGGCAGCGGGGTCAGGCGATCCGCAGGGCACCGTCGCCGGCGTCCAGGTCGATATCGATCGCCACCAGCCGCTCGCCCTTGCAGGGCCCGTCATAGCAGTGTCCGTCGTCCAGGTGGAACATCGCGGTGTGATGCGCGCACATGAGGTCGCGCCGGCCCTCGATGTCGTAGACGCAGAAGACGTCGGCGCTGAACTGGAACGGGATGCGGACGTGCGGGCACTCGTTGACGTAGGCGCGCACGCCGTCGCCGACCCGGAACAGCACCATGCGGAAGGCCCGGTCGCCAGCCCCGAAGACCCGTTCCACGCCGTTGTCGGACGGCAGCTCGGCGAAGGTGCCGAGCGCCGTGCCGGGCGCCGGCGCGTTGGGCCGGTCGCGCCAGTCCCCGCTCATGGACGCACCCGGCCAGACGTGCGCGCCGCAGCATGGCGCAGGGCCTCGCGCGGAACGCGAAGCGCGAGGGGCACGCTCACACCCGCTCGACCAGCATCGCGATGCCCTGGCCCACCCCGATGCACATCGTGGCGATCGCGTAGCGCCCACCGGTCGCGTGCAGCTGGTTGACCGCGGTCAGCACCAGCCGCGCACCCGAGGCGCCCAGCGGGTGGCCGAGCGCGATCGCGCCGCCGTTGGGGTTCACGTGGGCGGCGTCGTCGGGCAGCCCGAGCATACGCATCGTGGCCAGCCCCTGCGCGGCGAAGGCCTCGTTGAGCTCGATCACGTCGATCTGACCGATGCTCATGCCGGTGCGCGCCAACAGCTTCTGGGTGGCCGGCGCCGGGCCGATGCCCATCACCCGGGGCGCCACGCCGGCGGTCGCCATCGCCACCACCCTTGCGCGCGGCGTCAGCCCGTGGCGGGCCGCCGCCGCCGCTGACGCGAGCAGCAGCGCGGCCGCGCCGTCGTTGACGCCCGACGCGTTGCCGGCGGTCACCGTGCCGTCGGGGCGCACCACGCCCTTGAGCTTGCCGAGCGCCTCGAGCGTGGTCTCGCGCGGATGCTCGTCCTTCGCGACGCGGATCGGGTCGCCCTTTCTTTGCGGAATTTCGACCGCGACGATCTCGCGATCGAAGTAGCCGCTCTTCTGGCCGGCGGCGGCGCGCTCCTGGCTGCGCATCGCGAAGGCGTCCTGGTCGGCGCGCGACACAGCGAAGTCGGTCGCGACGTTCTCGGCGGTCTCGGGCATCGCGTCGACGCCGTACATCGCCTTCATCTTCGGGTTCACGAAGCGCCAGCCGATGGTGGTGTCGTAGACCGCGTTGCTGCGCGAGAACGCGCTGTCGGCCTTGGGCATCACGAAGGGCGCGCGCGACATGCTCTCGACGCCGCCGGCGATGCCCAGGTCGATGTCGCCCGCCCGGATCGCGCGGGCGATGGTGCCCACGGCGTCCATGCCCGAGCCGCACAGCCGGTTGATCGTGGCCGCTGGCACGTCCTGCGGCAGGCCTGCAAGCAGTAGCGCCATGCGTGCGACGTTGCGATTGTCCTCGCCTGCCTGGTTGGCGCAGCCGAGGATCACCTCGTCGATCGCGGCGGCGTCGAGCCGGGCGTTGCGCGCCAGCAGCGCGCGGATCGGGATCGCGGCCAGGTCGTCGGGGCGGACCGACGACAGCGCGCCGCCGTAGCGGCCGATGGGGGTGCGGATGCCGTCGCAGATGAAGACGTCTGTCATGGTCGGTTGCCTGGCTGTCTCGGTCGTAGGTGGGAGGAACGGGGCGGGCGTGGGGGTGGCGGGGCGCGGCGATCAGGGCGTGGCGCCGTCACAGGCGCGCTGCAGCAGGTCGCGGATCGCGGCCCGGTCGAGCGGCAGCGGGTTCCAGTTCGGATTCAGCACCGCGAGGTCGGCGGCGCGGTCGAGACCGTCGGCCGGCATGCCGAGCTCGCGCAGCCTGGTGCGCGTGCCCACCGCGCGCGGCAGCACCCGGGGGTCGCGGCCGGTGCGCTTCACGCCACCGTCGTTCGGGCAGAAGATCGCGGTCATCTCCGAGCCTGCGTAGGTGGTGGGAACGGCCAGCATCGGCAGCGACGAGGTCAGCGCGATCGCCTTACCCAGCCCGATCGTCGAACCCCCGCCGAGCGCCACGCAGAAGTCGGCGCCGAGCCGGTCGATCTCCTGAGGCAGCCCCGCGAGGGCGCCTCCACCGAAGACACCACGCCCCGGCTGGCCGCTCCAGGCGAAGGGATTCATGCCGGCCGCGCCAGCGGTGCGCCCGTCAGCGCGCACAGCGCCTCGAAGCTCAGCCCCGGCACCCACTCCACCGCGCGCAGCCCGGCGGGGGTGACGTCGATCACGGCGAGATCGGTGTAGATGCGCTTGACGCAGCCGATGCCGGTGAGCGGATAGGTGCAGCGCGCGACGAGCTTGGGCTCGCCGGCCTTGGTCACGTGCTCGGTCATCACGAGGGTGCGCTTGGCGCCGATGGCGAGGTCCATCGCGCCGCCCACCGCCGGGATCGCATCGGCGCCGCCTGTGTGCCAGTTGGCGAGGTCGCCGCCCGCCGAGACCTGGAAGGCGCCGAGCACGCAGATGTCCAGGTGGCCGCCGCGCATCATCGCGAAGGAGTCGGCGTGATGGAAGAACGCGCCCCCGGTGAGCAGCGTCACCGGCTGCTTGCCGGCGTTGATCAGGTCCCAGTCCTCCTGCCCCTTCGCCGGCGCCGGCCCCATGCCCAGGATGCCGTTCTCGCTGTGCAGGAAGATCTCGCGGCCGGCAGGCAGGTGGTTGGCCACCAGCGTGGGCAGCCCGATGCCCAGGTTCACGTAGGCGCCCTCGGGGATGTCGCGCGCGACGCGCGCGGCCATCGCGTCGCGGGAAAGCTTGTCGTAGGCCATCGGCGGCTCCGGCTGGTTCAGCGCGCGGCGCCGGCGGCCGGCACCTTCACGACGCGCTTCACGAAGATGCCCGGGGTGACGATCACCTCCGGGTCCAGGTCGCCGAGCGCGACCACCTCGGCGACCTGCGCGACCGCGCAGGCGGCGGCCGTCGCCATGATCGGGCCGAAGTTGCGCGCGGCCTTGCGGTAGACCAGGTTGCCCCAGCGGTCGCCGCGCTCGGCCTTGATCAGCGCGAAGTCCGCATGGATCGGGTACTCGAGCACGTAGTCGCGCCCGTCGATGCGGCGCGTCTCCTTGCCCTGCGTGAGCTCCGTGCCGAAGCCGGTCGGCGTGAAGAACGCGCCGATGCCGGCGCCCGCGGCACGGATGCGCTCGGCGAGGTTGCCCTGCGGCACCAGCTCCAGCTCCAGCCTGCCCGCCCGGTACAGTCCGTCGAACACGTGGGAGTCGGCCTGCCGGGGAAATGAGCACACGATCTTGCGGACCCGGCCCGCCTTGAGCAGGGCGGCCAGCCCGGTGTCGCCGTTGCCGGCGTTGTTGTTGACGATCACCAGGTCGCGCGCGCCCTGCTCGATCAGCGCGTCGATGAGCTCGGCAGGCTGCCCGGCGCCGCCGAAGCCGCTGATCATCACGGTCGCGCCGTCGGGGACGCCCGCCACCGCGTCGGCGAGGGTCTGTACGGTCTTGTCGATCATCGGCTTGTGCCTTATGTGCGCCTGGCGCACACTTGTGCGTCTATCGAACGAGTGTCGGCATTGGACGCCAAGGGCCGGGGACTGTCAACGCGGGGCACCGAAGCCCCGGAGCGCGCCGGCGCGGGCCGCCTGGCGCAGGCGGCCGACCGCGGCGACTTCGTGCAGTCGCTCGCGCGCGGCCTGGCCGCGATCCGCAGCTTCGACGCCGACCATCCGGCGCAGACGCTCAGCGACGTAGCCCGGCGCGCGGGCCTGTCGCGCGCGACCGCGCGGCGCGTGCTGCACACCCTGGCCGGCCTCGGCTACGCCGACACCGACGGGCGGCTGTTCCGTCTGCGGCCCAAGGTGCTGGAGCTCGGCTTTTCGTACCTGCACGCCACCGGCCTGTGGGGCGCCGCCCAGCCGTACATGGTGGAGCTGGTGGAGCGCATCCACGAAAGCTGCTCGGCCGCGGTGCTGGACGGCACTGACATCGTCTACGTGGCGCGCGTGCCCACCCGTACGCGGATCATGTCGATCAGCCTGGGGCTCGGCTCGCGGCTGCCGGCGCACCTGACCTCGATGGGACGGGTGCTGCTGGCGGCGCTGGACCCGCAGGAGCTGGCGCTGCGGCTCGCCGCGCTGGGCACCACCGATGCGCGCACCGAGCGCACGCTGACCGACCCGGACGCGCTGCGCCGCGCGATCGGCAAGGTGCGCGCGCAGGGCTGGGCGATCCTCGACCAGGAGCTGGAGCCGGGCCTGAGGTCGATCGCGGTGCCGGTGCGCGGCGCGGGCGGACAGGTGGTGGCGGCGCTCAACGTGGGCACCCAGGCCTCGCGCGTGCCGCTGGAGGATCTGCGCGGGCGCGTGCTGCCGGCCCTCAGGGACACCGCGGATGCGGTGTCGCGGGCCCTCGGGGCGTCCTGCGGCCGGTGATCCGGCCTGTGGGTCAAACGGTCCCCGCGACGACCGACGGCCGCACCGCAGTCGAGGTACCGCCGGTCGGATCCGCGACCGACTGACCGACCGTCACGCGGCCCCGACCTCAACCCGAGCGCCCTGCTGCCCGATATCTCGATCCACGGGGAGGCGCATTCCGTCGCGGTCAAGGGGCCGGATCGAAGGTGTTAGGACATCGCTCCGACTCCGTCGAACGCCCGGTCGTTTCCGGGTATCACGCAGGAGCTTATTGATGCAAGTCATCAACACCAACACGCTGTCGCTCAACGCGCAGCGCAACCTGAGCGCGAGCGGGGCTGAGCTGTCCACCGCGATCCAGCGCCTGTCGACCGGCCTGCGCGTCAACAGCGCCAAGGACGACGCGGCGGGCCTGGCGATCGCCAACCGGATGGACGCGCAGGCACGCGGCATGAACGTCTCGATCCGCAACGCCAACGACGG
>CAYNRU010000017.1:0-2885 GCA_964399635.1 uncultured Bordetella sp. | reverse complement strand
GTGGAAGATGAACGGCTTGAAGAGCTCGAGCGCCATCTTCTTCGGCAGGCCGCACTGATGGAGCTTCAGCTGCGGGCCAACCACGATCACCGATCGGCCGGAGTAGTCGACGCGCTTGCCGAGCAGGTTCTGGCGGAAGCGCCCGCCCTTGCCCTTGATCATGTCGGCGAGCGACTTCAGCGGCCGCTTGTTGGCGCCGGTCATCGCCTTGCCGCGGCGGCCGTTGTCGAGCAGCGAGTCGACCGACTCCTGCAGCATCCGCTTCTCGTTGCGGACGATGATCTCCGGCGCCTTCAGCTCGAGCAGCCGCTTGAGGCGGTTGTTCCGGTTGATGACGCGGCGGTACAGGTCGTTCAGGTCCGACGTGGCGAAGCGGCCGCCGTCCAGCGGCACCAGCGGGCGCAACTCGGGCGGCAGCACCGGCAACACCTCGAGCACCATCCACTCGGGCTTGATGCCCGAGCGCTGGAAGCCCTCGAGCACCTTCAGGCGCTTGGCGATCTTCTTGATCTTGGCTTCGGACGAGGTCGCGGCAAGCTCGTCGCGCAGCCGGTTGACCTCGCGGTCGACGTCGATCGAGCGCAGCAGCTCACGAACGCCCTCGGCGCCCATCTGCGCGCGGAACTCGTCGCCGTGCTCCTCGGTCTTCGCGAGGAAGTCGTCCTCGGTCAGCAGCTGGCAGCGCTTGAGCGGGGTCATCCCCGGCTCGATCACCACGTAGGCCTCGAAGTACAGCACGCGCTCGATGTCGCGCAGCGTCATGTCCAGGACCATGCCCAGGCGCGACGGCAACGACTTGAGGAACCAGATGTGCGCGGTCGGGCTGGCCAGCTCGATGTGGCCCATGCGCTCGCGGCGCACCTTGGCCAGCGTCACCTCGACGCCGCACTTCTCGCAGATCACACCGCGGTGCTTCAGGCGCTTGTACTTGCCGCACAGGCACTCGTAGTCCTTGATCGGCCCGAAGATCTTGGCGCAGAACAGGCCGTCGCGCTCGGGCTTGAAGGTCCGGTAGTTGATCGTCTCCGGCTTCTTGACTTCGCCGTAGGACCAGGACCGAATCTTCTCCGGGGACGCGATGCCGATCCGGATCGCGTCGAAGTGTTCTTCTTCCTGGACCTGTTTGAACAGGTCGAGTAGTGCTTTCATCTCAGCTCCTGTTGTCCGATCAGTTCCGCTCGAGATCGATGTCGATCCCGAGCGACCGGATTTCCTTAACCAGCACGTTGAACGACTCCGGCATGCCGGCCTCGATCGTGTGCTCGCCCTTCACGAGGTTCTCGTACACCTTGGTCCGGCCGTTCACGTCGTCCGACTTCACAGTCAGCATCTCCTGCAGCGTATAGGAGGCGCCGTAGGCCTCGAGGGCCCAGACCTCCATCTCGCCGAAGCGCTGGCCGCCGAACTGCGCCTTGCCGCCCAGCGGCTGCTGGGTGACGAGCGAGTACGGCCCGGTCGAGCGCGCGTGCATCTTGTCGTCGACCAGGTGGTGCAGCTTCAGGACATGCATGTAGCCCACGGTCACCTGGCGGTCGAAGGCCTCGCCGGTACGTCCGTCGTAGAGATTGAGCTGCGTCTTGAAGGCGTTGAAACCGAGCTTGGCGGTGTTCGGGTCGTCGTCCGGGAACGCGATGTCGAGCGCTGCCCGGATCTCGGTCTCGGAGGCGCCGTCGAACACCGGCGTCGCGAACGGCACGCCGTTCTGCAGGTTCTGGGCGAGCTCCACCACCTCGACGTCGGTCAGGGAGTCGAGCTCGGCCTTCTGGCCGTGCCGGTTGTAGACCTTGTCGAGCATCTGGCGCAGCTCGACCACCTTGGCCTGGCGCGACAGCATCTCGCCGATCCGCAGGCCGATGCCCTTGGCAGCCCAGCCGAGGTGCGTCTCGAGGATCTGGCCCACGTTCATGCGCGAGGGCACCCCGAGCGGGTTCAGCACGATGTCCACCGGGCGGCCGTCGGCCATGTAGGGCATGTCCTCGACCGGGACGATGCGCGACACGACACCCTTGTTGCCATGACGGCCGGCCATCTTGTCGCCGGGCTGCAGGCGGCGCTTGACGGCCAGGTACACCTTGACCATCTTCAGCACGCCCGGGGGCAGCTCGTCGCCCTGCGTGAGCTTCTTGCGCTTTTCCTCGAAGGCCAGGTCGAACTGGTGGCGCTTCTGCTCGATGGATTCCTTGGCCGCCTCGAGCTGGCTCGCCGCGGTCTCGTCGGCCAGGCGGACCTCGAACCACTGCCACCGGTCGAGGCTCTCGAGGTAGGCGTTGTCGATCACGGTGCCCTTGACCATGCGCTGGGGGCCGCCGTTGGCGATCTTGCCGGCGAGCAGCCGCTTGAGGCGCTCGAAGCTGTCGTTCTCGACGATCCGCAGCTGGTCGTTCAGGTCCAGGCGGTAGCGCTTGAGCTCGTCGTCGATGATCGACTGGGCGCGCTTGTCGCGCACGATGCCCTCGCGGGTGAACACCTGCACGTCGATGACCGTGCCGCTCATGCCCGAGGGCACGCGCAGCGAGGTGTCCTTCACGTCGGAGGCCTTCTCGCCGAAGATCGCGCGCAGCAGCTTCTCCTCGGGGGTCAGCTGCGTCTCGCCCTTGGGCGTGACCTTGCCGACCAATGTGTCGCCAGCCAGCACCTCGGCGCCGATATAGACGATGCCCGACTCGTCCAGGCGGCCGAGCTGGCTCTCGCTCAGGTTCGAGATGTCGCGGGTGATGTCCTCGGACCCGAGCTTGGTGTCGCGCGCGAGCACCGACAGCTCCTCGATGTGGATCGAGGTGTAGCGGTCGTCCGAGACCACCTTCTCCGAGATCAGGATCGAGTCCTCGAAGTTGTAGCCGTTCCAGGGCATGAACGCGACCAGCATGTTCTGGCCGAGCGCGAGC
>CAYNRU010000016.1:0-6978 GCA_964399635.1 uncultured Bordetella sp. | reverse complement strand
GGCCATGTGCGCAACTATACGATGGGCGACGTCATTGCCCGCTTCCGCCGGGCGCTGGGCTACAACGTCCTCCACCCGATGGGATGGGACGCCTTCGGCATGCCGGCCGAGAACGCCGCCATGGAGCGCAAGGTGCATCCGCGCGCCTGGACCTACCAGAACATCGCGCAGATGAAATCGCAGCTCAAATCGATGGGGCTGTCGCTCGACTGGGCGCGCGAGATCGCCACCTGCGACCCGGCCTACTATCGCCACGAGCAGGCGATGTTCCTGGACATGCTCGAGCGGGGCCTGGTCTATCGCAAGGAGAGCTGGGTCAATTGGGACCCGGTCGACCAGACGGTGCTCGCCAACGAGCAGGTGATCGACGGGCGCGGCTGGCGCACCGGCGCGCTGGTCGAAAAGCGCGAGATCCCGGGCTACTACCTGAAGATCACCGACTACGCGGCCGAGCTGCTCGACCAGGTCGAGCACCACCTCGAGGGCTGGCCCGAGCGCGTGCGCACGATGCAGTCCAACTGGATCGGCCGCTCGGTGGGCGTGCGCTTCGCGTTCCCGCACCGGATCCACGACGCCGCCGGCAGCCTGGTGGGCGACGGGGCGATGCACGTGTTCACGACGCGCGCCGACACCATCATGGGCGTGACCTTCGTCGCGGTGGCGCCCGAGCATCCGCTCGCCGCGGTGGCCGCCGCGCGCGACCCGGCGGTGGCCGCCTTCGTCGACGAGGCCCGCCGCGGCTCGGTGATGGAGGCCGATCTCGCCACGATGGAGAAGAAGGGCGTGGCCACCGGCCTGTTCGTCGAGCATCCGCTCACCGGCGCGCAGGTCGAGGTCTGGGTCGGCAACTACGTGCTGATCAGCTACGGCGACGGCGCGGTGATGGGCGTACCCGCGCACGACGAGCGCGACTTCGAGTTCGCGCGCAAGTACGGGCTGCCGATCAGGCAGGTGATCGGGCGGCCCGGCGCGCCGCGCGACGGCGAGCTGCCGTTCGACGACAGGCGCTGGCAGGCCTGGTACGAGGACAAGTCCGCCGTCGCCTGCGTGAACTCCGGTGTCTACGACGGCCTCGCCCCCGAGGCCGCGGTGGACGCGGTCGCGGCCGACCTCGCCGCCCGCGGCCTGGGCGAGAAGCGCATCCAGTACCGGCTGCGCGACTGGGGCGTCTCGCGCCAGCGCTACTGGGGCACGCCGATCCCGATCATCCACTGCGCCGACTGCGGCCCGGTGCCGGTGCCCGACGACCAGCTGCCCGTGGTGCTGCCCGAGGACCTGGTGCCGGACGGCAGCGGCAACCCGCTCGCCCGCGACGAGCGCTTCCTGTCGTGCAGCTGCCCGCGCTGCGGCAAGCCGGCGCGCCGCGAGACCGACACGATGGACACCTTCGTCGACTCGGCCTGGTACTACATGCGCTACTGCTCGCCGGACAACGACGCGATGATGGTCGACGCGCGGACCGACTACTGGATGCCGATGGACCAGTACATCGGCGGCATCGAGCACGCGGTGCTGCACCTGCTGTACGCGCGCTTCTGGACCAAGGTGATGCGCGACGTCACCGGCTACCTGCCCTCGGCCCCCGCGCGCGGGCTGGTGACCTTCGACGAACCCTTCACGCGCCTGCTGTGCCAGGGGATGGTGCTCAACCACATCTACTCGCGCAAGAGCGAGCGCGGCGGCATCGAGTACTTCTGGCCCGACGAGGTCACAGACGTCCACGGGCCCGAGGGGCGCGTCACGCACGCGCTGCTCAAGTCCGACGGCTCGCGTGTGGAGTACGGCGGCGTGGGCACCATGTCCAAGTCGAAGAACAACGGCGTCGACCCACAGGCGCTGATCGACCGGCACGGCGCCGACACCGCGCGCCTCTTCGTGATGTTCGCGAGCCCGCCTGAACAGACGCTCGAGTGGTCGGACAGCGGCGTGGACGGCGCGAGCCGCTTCATGCGCAGGCTGTGGGCCTTCTGCCATGCGTCGCGCGACACGATCTCGGGCGCCCCGCTCGCCGATGCTGCCGCGCCGCTGCCGGAGCCCGCCCGGGCGCTGCGCCGCGAGATCCACACGGTGCTGCGCCAGGCGAGCTACGACTACGAGCGCAAGCAGTACAACACCGTCGTGTCGGCTGCGATGAAGATGCTCAACGCGCTCGAGTCGGCCCGGCTCGGCACCGATCCGGCGAGCGCCGCGGCGCTGCGCGAGACGGTGTCGATCGCGCTGCGCGTGCTGTACCCGGTGGTGCCGCACATCACCCACGCGCTGTGGGTCGGGCTGGGCTACGCGGCGCAGTGGGGCGACCTGCTCGATGCGCACTGGCCGCAGGTCGACGAGGCGGCGCTGGTGCAGGACGAGATCGAGTTCGTGCTGCAGATCAACGGCAAGGTGCGCGGCGCGCTGCGCGTGCCGGCGGGCGCCGACCGCGCGAGCATCGAGTCGGCCGCCATCGCGTCGGACGCCTACGCGCGTCACGCCGAGGGACGCGCACCAAAGAAGGTGATCGTGGTGCCGGGCCGGCTGATCAACCTGGTCGTCTGATGGCGCGCCGCCCGCAGGCCAGTGCGACGGACGGGCACGGCGCCTCGGCGCGGCGCCGGCTCCTGCGGGGGACGCTTGCGCTGCTGGCGCCGGGCGTGCCGCTGCTCGCCGCCGGCTGCGGGTTCAAGCTGCGCGGCGCGGCCGACCTGCCCTTCCAGACCTTCTATTCGTCCTTGCCGCAGAGCTCACAGATCGGCGGCGAGCTGCGCCGCACGCTGCGCACCAACGGCGCGACCATCGTCGAGCGCCGCAACGAGGCGCAGGTGCGCTTCGACCTGCTCGCCGAGCTGGCCGAGCGCGAGATCACCGCGCTGTCCACCAGCGGGCGCCCGCGCGAGTTCCAGCTGCGGCTGCGGCTGCGCTGGCAGGTGAAGGACGCCGCCGAGCGCGACCTGATCGCGGCCAACGAGATGGTGCTGCGCCGGCTGATCACCGTCCTGGACACCCAGGGCGTGGCCAACCAGGACGAGGAGGCCCTGCTCTACCGCGACATGCGCACCGACGCGGTCCAGCAGATCCTGCGCCGCCTGAGCACCATCAAGCTGCCCGGATGATCCGCCCCGAGGCGCTGGCGCCACTGCTCGCCAAGGCCGCCCGGAGCGGGCTGCCGCCGATCGCCTGGATCGCGAGCGACGAGGCCCTGCTGCAGATCGAGGCCGCCGACACCGTGCGCGGCGTGGCGCGCGCCCTGGGCTTCGTCGAGCGGCAGGTCTTCCACGTCGATCGCAACTTCAAGCTCGGGGCGCTGCTGCAGGAGGCCAATTCGCTGTCGCTGTTCGCGAGCCGCAAGCTGCTCGAGCTGCGGCTCACCGGCAAGCCGGGCAAGGAGCTGGGCGAGGCGCTGGCCGAGTCGGTCCCCGGCCTGCCCGACGACGTCCGCCTGCTGGTCACCGGCCCGAGGCTCGAGCGCGCGGCCACCGACGCGGCCTGGTTCGCACGGCTCGACCGGGCAGGCTGGGTCGTCGCGATTCCGGAGGTCGACCGCGCCCGGCTGCCCGCGTGGATCGCCGAGCGGCTCGCACGCGGCGGGCAGCAGGCCGACGCCGCCACCCTGCAGGCGATCGCCGAGCGGGTGGAGGGCAACCTGCTCGCCGCCGATCAGGAGGTCCGCAAGCTCGCCCTGCTGTTCCCGCAAGGCCGGCTCGACGCCGACGCGGTGCGTGCGGTCGTGCTCGACGTGGCCCGCTGGGACGCCTTCGACCTGGTCGGCGCGGCGATGGACGGCGACACCGCGCGTGCGCTGCGCTGCCTGCACGGGCTGCGCGCCGAGGGCACCGCCGTGCCGATCGTCGTTTGGGCGCTGGCCGACGGCATTCGCACGCTGCTGCGGGTAGCGGCCGCGCAGGCGGCGGGCCGCCCGTTGCCGCAGGCGCTGCGCGAGGCCCGCGTCTGGGGCGCCGAGCGCGAGCGCGCGTACCCGCGCGCCCTGGCCCGGCTGCCGCGCGGCCGGATCCGGGCGCTGCTGCGGGCCTGCGCGCGCGTCGATAGAATGACCAAGGGGATCCTCGCCGGCGACGACTGGCAGGCGCTCGAGGCGGTGGTCATCGGGCTGTCCGGCGCGCAGTCGCTGGCGCTCGACGCCGATCGCGCGCTCGCCGCCTGAGCCCGCACGACGCCCCGCCCGCACCCGCCCTGCCCGCATCCGGAGCCGCCACGATGAACCCCATCGACATCCCCGTCTACGTCGCCGATATCGGCCGCCGGGCCCGTGCCGCCTCGCGCGCGACGGCCCGCGCCGCCACGGCCGCCAAGGACGCGGCGCTGCTGGCCGCCGCCGCCGCGATCCGCCGCGAGGCGGCCGCGCTCGCCGCCGCCAACGCGCTCGACCTCGACGCGGCCCGCGGCGCCGGCCACGACCCGGCCTTCGTCGACCGGCTCGCGCTGACACCCGCGGTCGTCGAGTCGATGGCGACCGGGCTGGAGCAGATCGCCGCCCTGCCCGACCCGGTCGGCGAGATGAGCGATCTGCGCTTCCGGCCGTCCGGCATCCAGGTCGGGCGCATGCGCGTGCCGCTCGGCGTGATCGGCATCGTCTACGAGTCGCGCCCCAACGTCACCATCGACGCGGCCGGGCTGTGCATCAAGTCGGGCAACGCGACGATCCTGCGCGGCGGCTCCGAGGCGATCCACAGCAACCGGGCGCTGGCCGCGCTGATCCGCGAGGGCCTGGAGGCGGCCGGCCTGCCGGCCGACGCAGTCCAGCTGATCGACACCACCGATCGCGCCGCCGTGGGCGCGCTGATCTCGAGCCCGCAGTGGATCGACGTGATCGTGCCGCGCGGGGGCAAATCCCTCATCGAGCGCATCTCCCGCGAGGCGAAGGTGCCCGTCATCAAGCACCTCGACGGCATCTGCCACGTCTACATCGACGACCGCGCCGACCTGGAGAAGGCCGTACGCATCGCCGACAACGCCAAGACGCAGCGCTACTCGCCTTGCAACACCATGGAGACGCTGCTGGTGGACCGCGGGATCGCCCCGAAGGTGCTGCCCAGGCTGTGCCGCATCTACGTGGACAAGGGCGTCGAGCTGCGCGGCGACGACGCGGTGCGCACGATCCTCTCGGCGGCGGGGCTGCCCTGCGTCGCGGCCACCGAGGCCGACTGGGCGACCGAGTACCTCGCGCCGATCCTGTCGGTCCGCGTGGTCGACGGGCTCGACGCCGCGATGGACCACATCGCGCGCTGGGGCTCCCAGCACACCGACGCCATCGTCACCGAGGACCACTCGCGGGCGATGCGGTTCCTGCGCGAGGTGGACTCGGCGAGCGTGATGATCAACGCGTCGACCCGCTTCGCGGACGGCTTCGAGTACGGGCTGGGTGCCGAGATCGGCATCTCGACCGACAAGCTCCATGCGCGCGGGCCGGTCGGCCTCGAGGGGCTGACCTCGATGAAGTGGGTGGTGTTCGGGTCGGGGCAGGTGCGCACCTGAGGCCCCGCGGCGCGACGCCGGACGCGGTCGCCCGCGGCCGGCCCGCGCGGCGTCAGCCCGGCGCGGCCGCGTCGGCGGCTACGATGAGGACGCGGTCCTCGCCCACCGACACGGCCTGGCCGGCGCGCAGCTTGGCCCCGCGCCGCAGCTCGACCTGACCGTCGACCCGCACCGCGCCCGACACGACGAGCGTCTTGGCGGCCCCGCCGCTGGGCGCGAGGCCGGTGGCCTTGAGCAGCGCGTCAAGCGGGATGTGCTCGCCCCGCAGCTGGAAGTTCATGGAAGCGTCGGGACCTGCCCGAGGTAGTCGCGCTTGCCGACGTCCACGCCGTTGTGGCGCAACAGGTCGTAGGCGGTGACGACGTGGAAGTAGAAGTTGGGCAGGGCCCAGTGCAGCAGGAAGCTCTGGCCGTCGAAGGCGTAGGTCTGGGCGCGGGTCGGGACCTCGACGCGCCGGGTCTCGGCGCCCTCGAACTTCTCGCGCGGAACGCTCGCGATGAAGGCACGGGTCTTCTCGATGCGGGCCTTCAGCGCCTCGAAGGTGGTCTCGTCGTCCTCGAACCTGGGCGCCTCGACGCCGGTGAGGCGCGCCACGCCGAACTTGGCCGCGTCGGCGGCGATCTGCACCTGGCGGGTCAGCGGGAACATGTCGGGCGACAGGCGCGCCTGCAGCAGGGCGGACGGGTCGAAGTTGCGGGCGGCCGCCTGCGCGGCACCCTTGTCGAGCAGCGCGGACAGGTTCTTGAGGGTGGCATCGAAGACCGGTACCGCGATGTCGTACAGACTCGTCATGAGACTCTCCTGGTAAACCTTCGATTCTATCCGCTGGGGGGTCGAGGGCTGCGTCGGAGCGGGATGCGGGTCGCTGCGGTGGGTGCTGCTTGCGTGTTGCGTGTTGCGTGTTGCATGCGTGTTGCGTGGAGCGCGACGCCGGCACGGGGTGGGAGTCACTGCGCTGCGTCCCGCATCCCCCGGCTGCGCCGGGGGATCCCCGTGGGGTCGGCCGCCGCGACGGGAGCGGGGCAAGAACTCGCTCCGCTACGCTACGCTCAAACAGCTTGCCCCTCTCGGCCGGCCTGCGGCCGTCCGAGTCCCGCCGCGACGACCAACCCCACGGTGCGGGCCAACGGCTCCGTGACCCCCACCCCGCACCGGCGTCGAACACCGTGGGAGGCAATCGAAAGCAACGGTGGCCTGCCACTGGATCGTTGTGGCTGTTGTGGCTTTTGTGGCTGTTGTGGCTGTTGTGGCTATCGCTGCGACGTTCGCAGGTGTTGCTCGGTTGCTTGCCGGGAGTCGTCGACCTGACTGGTGTTGCGGCCGGAGAACTGGTGGCAGCCCAAGGTGGCCACCGAGCCGCCCCGAGCTTCCAGCCACGAGCGGCTGCGCGCGCATCCACCTTGCCCGGCGCCGCTGCGGGCGGCACGTTCCGCAGCGACCTCGGGACGCACCGTGCGGGGCGGGGCGGCGAGGGGGCTCGGACGGCCGCAGGCCGGCCGAGAGGGGCAA
>CAYNRU010000015.1:0-68186 GCA_964399635.1 uncultured Bordetella sp. | reverse complement strand
TCGGTGGTGTCGGTGGTGTCGGTGGTGTCGGTGGTGTCGGTGGTGTCGGTGGTGTCGGTGGTGTCGGTGGTGTCGGTGGTGTCGGTGGTGTCGGTGGCGTCGGTGGCGTTGGCAGTGGCGGCGGCGTTCGCGGCGGTCATCGCGGTCGGGCCGCGCCGCGCGGCCGCCCGCGCACCCAGCGCCTGCGCGGCCAGCCGCTCGGCGCGCCGCGTCATCTCCTGCGCGGCGCGACGGCTGAAGGTCAGCAGCAGGATGCGCGACGGGTCGACGCCCTCGACGATCAGGTGCGCCACGCGATGGGCGAGCGTGGCGGTCTTGCCGGTGCCGGCCCCGGCGATCACCAGCAGCGGGCCGCAGTCGAAGCGTCCGTCGGGCCCGGTGCCGCCCCAGGTGGCGGCACGGCGCTGCTCCGGGTTGAGCCGGTCGAGCCAGTGCTGTTCGGAGGCGTCCATCGCCGCGGCCTACTGGAAGGCCACCTCGGCGAAGCTGCGCAGCTTGCGGCTGTGCAGCCGGTTGGCGCCGTGGCGCCGCAGCAGTTCCACCGCCCGCAGCCCGATCCGCAGGTGCTGGTCGACGCTGGCGCGGTAGAAGCGGTTGGCCATGCCGGGCAGCTTGATCTCGCCGTGCAGCGGCTTGTCGGACACGCACAGCAGCGTGCCGTAGGGCACGCGGAACCGAAAGCCGTTGGCCGCGATGGTCGCGCTTTCCATGTCGAGCGCGACCGCGCGGCTCTGCGAGAAGCGCCGGGTCGGGCCCTGGTGCGGCAGCAGCTCCCAGTTGCGGTTGTCGGTGGACGCGACGGTGCCGGTGCGCATGATCCGCTTGAGCTCGTAGCCCTGCAGCTTCGTGACATCGGCCACCGCCGACTCGAGCGCCACCTGCACCTCGGCGAGCGCCGGGATCGGCACCCACAGCGGCAGGTCCTCGTCGAGCACGTGGTCCTCGCGCACGTAGCCGTGCGCCAGAACGTAGTCGCCCAGGCGCTGCGTGTTGCGCAGCCCGGCGCAATGACCGAGCATGATCCATGCGTGCGGACGCAGCACCGCGATGTGGTCGGTGATGGTCTTGGCGTTGGCCGGCCCCACGCCGATGTTGACCATCGTGATGCCGCTGCCGTCGGGCCGCACCAGGTGGTAGGCGGGCATCTGGGGCAGCCGGGGCGGGCGACCGCGCTCGACCGGCTCCTCGTCGGCGACCGCGGTGCCGACCGCGCGGCCGACCGGGCCGGCGCCGGTCGCGCCGCCCCCGTCGGCGCGGCGCACGACATGGTCGCCGGGCTCCACGAACGCGACGTAGTCGTCGCCGTCGGCCTCGCCGTCGGGCACCGCCATCAGCGCGTGCCCCATGCGGACGAACTCGTCGATGTAGAACTGGTAGTTGGTGAACAGCACGAAGTTCTGGAAGTGCGCCGGGGCGGTGCCGGTGTAGTGCTGCAGCCGGCGCAGCGAGTAGTCGACGCGCGGGGCGGTGAACAGCGCGAGCGGATGGGGCTCGCCCCGGCCCGGCTCGAAGGTGCCGTTGGCGATGCCGTCGTCCATCGCGCCGAGGTCGGGCAGGTCGAACAGGTCGCGCATGCGCAGCAGCCGCGCCGGGTCCAGCTCGGCCTCGATGTGGTCCTGCTCGGCGAACGCGAAGTGCACCGGGATCGGCTGGTGGCTCGTGCCGACCACGAGCTCCACGCCGTGGTTGGCAATCAGCAGGCGGAACTGCTCGGCGTAGTAGCCCGCGAAGAGCTCCGGCCGGGTCAGCGTGGTCTCATAGGCGCCGGGGCCGGCGACGAAGCCGTAGGCGAGGCGGGAGTCGGCGCGCGCGACGGTCTCGGTCAGCACCCGCACGAACGGATAGCAGGCCCGCACGCGGCGGTCGGGGTCCTCGCCGGCCACGTAGCGGTGCAGCGCGTCGCGCAGGTGCGCGACACCCGAGGCGTGGATCTCTCGGACGCGATCGAGCGCCGCGGCCGGGTCGGCGAAGCGCTGGGGGGCGAAGAACGGGGCGTTCATGCGGCGACGTCCGGGAAGATGGAACCGTCCGATTCTACGGCGGCCCTAGAATGGGCCGAAGGTTCCAGACCGGAACCGGCCGACGGTGGCACGGAGGACGAAGGATGGGCGAGCAGGCGACGGGCGATCCGTCCACCCCCTGGCCACGGGTCGCGGTGTTCGGGGCAGGCGCCGTGGGCTGCCATTACGGCGCGATGCTCGCGCTGGCCGGCGCACCGGTCACGCTGATCGGGCGTGCGGCGCACGTCGAGGCGATCCGCGCGCGAGGCCTGTGGCTCGACACCGGGGGCCTGCGGCACACGGTGCGATGCGCGGCGGACACCTCGCCCGCGCCCGTGCGCGACGCCGACCTGGTGCTGATGTGCGTCAAGTCGGCGGACACCGCGCAGGCCGCAGGCAGCATCGGCCCGCTGCTTCGGCCGGGAGTCATCGTCGTGTCGATGCAGAACGGGGTCGACAATGTGGAGCGGGCCCGCGCGGCCGGCCTCGACGCGGTCGCGGCGGTCGTGTACGTCGGCGCCTCGATGGGCGGCGCGGGGCACGTGGTGCACGCGGGCCGCGGCGACCTGGTGATCGGCGAGTACCCGGGCGGGCCGGCGGGCGCCGACCCGCTGCGCTGCGCGCGGGTGGCCGCGACCTTCGAACAGGCGGGCGTCGCCTGCCGCGTCGCGCCGGACGTCCGGGCCGAGCTGTGGACCAAGCTGGTGATGAACGCCGCCTTCAACGCGATCTCGGCGCTCGCGCACGCCCGCTACGGCAGTATCGTCGCCGACCCCGGCACTGCCGCGACGATGCGCGCGCTGATCGACGAGTGCGTGGCCGTCGCACGCGCCGACGGCGTGGCGATCGGAGACGCGGCCACGCTCCACGAGGCGGCGCTGCGGCTGGGCGAGGCGATGGCGACGGCGACCTCGTCCACGCAGCAGGACCTGGCGCGCGGCCGGCCGACCGAGATCGACTCGCTGAACGGCTACGTGGTCGGGCGCGGCGACGCGCTGCACGTGCCGGTGCCGGTCAATCGGGCGCTGCACGCGCTGGTGCGCCTGCTCGAGCGTGAGCGGAACGCGCGGGCATGAGTCGCGGCGGCGTGCCCGTCCGCGTGCCTAGCCGCCGCATGCCCGGCCTGCGGCCCGGCCCGGTGCCCGGACGGGTGACCGTCACGGTGCGCCTCGTCGCGCTCGGTCTGGCGCTCGCCTTGGCACCGCCCGCCGCCACGGCGCCGGTCGGCGCATCGGGCGCGGCGCTGCCGCCCGGCTGCGGCCCGGTTGTCCGCGCGCTCGCGCTGCTCGACGCGCAGCCGCGGCTGCACCTGCGGCTCGAGGTCGAGTCGGGCCGCCACCCCGACGGCCTGCGCAGCCTGGCGCTGCACCGTGCCGACGGCATGGAGCGACTGCTGCTCGACGGCCGCCCGCTGCGCGCCACGCCCGTCGCGCCGAGCGCCGCCGACATGCTGATGCTCGCGCCCGAAGGCGCCTGCGAGGCCGACCCGCCCGATCCGGCCGGCCCCTCCGCACTGCGCTACGACGCCTTCGCCGAGCGCGGCCAGAGCCGCATCGCGGTCTGGATCGACCCGGCGAGCGGGCTGCCGAGCCGCCTGCGCCGCGAGGGCCCCGAGCTCGCCTGGGGCCGTGCGCTGAGCCGACCGACCAAGCCGCCGCAGCCCATGCTGCGGCCCACCGGCGGGCGCAGCGTCGAGACGATCACCTTCCGCTACGGCGAGGCGGCGCGCCTGGCGCCGTGACCCCCGCGGCGGCCCGCGCACCGTATCCCACGTCACCGCCGGCAGCGCGTCCGGCACCGATTTCCGAGGAGACAGCATGACTTCCCCTGCCAGCACCACGATCGCCTTCCTGGGCCTGGGCGCGATGGGCACGCCGATGGCCGAGAACCTGATCGCGGCGGGCTACCCGCTGCGCGTCTGGAACCGCTCGCCCGCCCGCGCCGAGCCCCTGGTCGCACGAGGCGCGCAGCGCTGCGCGACTCCGGCCGAGGCCGTGCGCGGCGCGGCCTTCGTGGTGTCGATGGTCGCCGACGACGACGCCACGCGGGAGGTGATGCTCGGCGCCGACGGCGTGGTGGGCGCCGCTGCCGCCGGCACCGTCGTGATCGACGCCAGCACCAACAGCCCGGCGATGGTCCGCGAAGTCTCGCGCGCCGCGGCGGCGCGCGGCATCGTCTGCCTGGATGCGCCGGTCTCGGGCAGCATCCCGCAGGCGCGCGGCCGCGAGCTGGTGTTCATGGTCGGCGGGCCGCAGGCCGCGTTCGATGCCGCCGCCCCGCTGTTCGCGGCGATGGGCCGCATGGCCCGGCGCATGGGCGACACCGGCACCGGCGCCACGATCAAGCTGATCAACAACATGCTGTCGGGCACGATGAGCGCCGCGCTCGCCGAGGCGATGTCGGTGTCCGAGGCGGCCGGGCTCGACCCCGAGGCGACCCGCGAGATCCTGAGCGAGGGCGCGGCCGGCTCGCGGCTCGTCAAGACCAAGATCCCGAAGATGGCCGCGCGCGAGTTCTCCCCCCAGTTCCAGCTCGGGCTGATGGAGAAGGACCTGCGCTACTTCCTCGGCCTGGCGCAGTCGCTCGATCGTCCGGTGCCGATGGCCTCGCTGGTGCGCAGCCAGATGCAGGCCGCGCGCCGCGCCGGCCTGGGCGAGAAGGACGTGTCGGCGATCTTCGCCTACACCGCCGGCCTGCCCCCGACCGCGGCCGGGGCCCGCGGCGCGCCGGGCACCGGGGCGGCGCGCGCGGGTCAGTAGGTGTAGACGCCGCGCCCGGTCTTGCGGCCCAGCCAGCCCGCCGCGACCATCTCCTTGAGCAGCGGGCACGGCCGGTACTTGGAGTCCGCGAACTCCTCGACGTACACGTTCATCACCGCGAGGCAGACGTCCAGACCGATCAGGTCGGCGAGCGCGAGCGGCCCGATGGGCTGGTTGCACCCGAGCCGCATGCCGGCGTCGATGTCCTCCGCCGACGCGAGACCCTCGGCCAGCACGAAGAAGGCCTCGTTGATCATCGGCACCAGGATCCGGTTGACCACGAAGCCCGGCGCGTTCTTCACGGTGATCGGCGTCTTGCCCAGGCGCACCGCCAGCTCGCGCACGAGCTCGTGCGTGGCGTCGCTGGTCTGCAGCCCGCGGATGATCTCCACCAGCGCCATCATCGGCACCGGGTTGAAGAAGTGCATGCCGATGAAGCGGTCGGGGCGCTGCGTGGCCGCGGCGAGCTTGGTGATCGAGATCGACGAGGTGTTGGTGGCGACGATCGCCTCGGACCCGAGCAGCCCGTCGAGCTGCTGCAGGATCTTCACCTTGAGCGCCTCGTTCTCGGTGGCCGCCTCGATGACCAGCGGCATCTCCTTCAGTGCGTCGTAGCTGGTACCGCCGCGGATCCGGGTGAGCGCGGCGTCGCGGTCGGAGGCCGACAGCCGGTCTTTCCTGACCAGCCGCTCGAGGCTGGTCGCGACCGCCGCGAGGCCGCGGTCGACGGCGGCCTGCGCCACGTCGACCATCACGACCTCGATGCCGCTCAGCGCGCAGGCCTGCGCGATGCCGTTGCCCATGGTTCCCGCGCCGATGACGCCGAGTCTGCCGATGCTCATTGCTGCTCCGTCCGTGAATGAAATTCCGGGATCGCGGCATTGTAGGGCGATGCGCGCGCCGGGCGTGGCGCGCGCGGCGGCGGATGCGCGCCGCGCACCCGGGCCGGGATCAGTCGCCGAGCAGGGGCTCGAGGGTGTCCCAGTGGTAGGAAACCTCGACGAGGCGCTGCCCGCCGACCGGCGTCTCGCGCTCCGCGCCGCGCCGCCCGCCCAGGCCCTCGTAGAAGCTGCAGGCGGGCAGGTTGCGCGCGAGCGCCCACACCACCAGCGACGCCATGCCGCGCCGGTCGAGGCCGCGCGCCATCGAGCGCATCAGCCGCGTGCCCAGCCCCTGGCGCTGGACTCCGGGCAGCAGGTAGATCAGGTAGACCTCGGCGCTGCGCAGCGCCGCGCCACGGCTGCGCTGCGCGCCGGCGGTCGCGAAGCCGGTGACGTGCCCGTCGTCGTCGACCACCAGCCGGGTGAAGCTCGCGGCGGGATCGGGATCGAAGGCGCGCAGGTAGCGGTCGCGGCCGGCCTCGATCGACAGGGCGTCGAGGTAGGCGTCGTCGATGATGCCGCGATACGCCGCCTGCCAGCTGCGCACGCGGACCCGGGAGACCGCCTCCGCGTCGATCGCGGTGGCTTCTCTGATCAGAGTCGACAGCGTTTCCACGCCGCCATCATCGCACGGACGCGGCCGTTCATGCGCCGTCGTGCGACGGGCCGGTGCGCGGCGCGTCGGCGCCGGTGTGGAAGGACGGGAACCTCAGCTTCACCCACTCGCCGGCCGCGGACCATGCGATGCAGCTGTCGATCAGCGCCGGCCGCGTGTCGGGCTGCGCGGCGTAGCGCTTCTGGCGCGCCTCGCGCAGTGACTGGAAGGCCACCGTCGCCATCTGCTGCAGCAGCTCGCGGATGTGCGTGCAGCCCTCGACGCCACCGATCCGCTCGGCCGCGCGCCTGAGGAAGCCCTGCGTGATCGACAGGCCCACCAGCCGCTCGAAGTGCGCGGCGCCGGTCGCGCACACCCGGTGGGGGCTGGCCTGCGCGCGCGCCTCGAAGGCGCGGATGACGCCGTCGAGGTCGACCGTCATGGTGACCACCATGTCGTGCATCGGCTCGCCCGGCGCGAGCTCGCCGCCCGGCCAGTTGAGCAGCCGGTAGTGCTTGACGTCGGTCAGGCGGGCCTCGACGTCGAACAGTCCGTCGGCTCGGGCGTAGCCGTCCAGCCTGATGCTGCGGGTGTGGAGCGGCGTGCGCGCCTCGATCATCGTCGGTCTCTTTCGGAGGGTGGGTCGGTCACGGGAGCGATCCCGGATTGAAGCACGACCGCGCTGCGGCTACAGTGGGACCGATGACCGCGAACCCGATCCCGGCATGAGCGCCGGGCCGCCCCGCGCTGACCCGGTCCGCGACGCGGACGACGACGCCCGCCTGCTCGCGCGGCGCCTGCTCGCCGATGCGGGCCACGGCGCGCTGGCCACGCTCGAGCCGGGCACGGGCCATCCGATGGCCAGCCGCTGCGCGGTCGCGCTCGACGCCGACGGCGTGCCGCTGCTGCTGGTGTCGGCGCTGTCGGCCCACACCGTCGCACTCGACGCCGATGCGCGCTGCTCGCTCCTCGTGGGCGAGCCCGGCGCGGGCGACGCGCTCGCCCACCCGCGGCTCACCGTCGCGGGCCGCGCGCGCCGGCTGGAGCGCGGCTCGGACGAGGCGGCGCGGGCCCGCGCGCGCTGGCTCGCGCGGCACCCCAAGGCCGCGCTCTACGTCGACTTCGGGGACTTCTCGTTCTGGCGCCTGGAGCCGGAACGGGCGAGCCTGAACGGCGGCTTCGGGCGCGCCTACCGGCTCGCTCCCGCCGACCTCGGCATCCCTCGGCCGGACTGACCGGACGCGCGACCGGAGCGGCCGCGCCCGTGGCGGCTCAGCGCCTGGCCGCGACGCCTACCGGGACGGACCCGGACGGCGCCGCCGGGATGGCCTCGGCGGCGGGTGTGAAGGGCGTGGCGGACGAGGCCGGTGCCGGGGGCGAGGCCACCGGCGCAGGCGCGGGCGTCGCGACCGGCGACGCCGCGCCGGGGTCGCCCTCGGCGTTCAGGCCCTTCTGCTCGGCGAGATGGTGCTCCACCAGATCGAAGAACCGGTCATAGAAGCGGCCCGGTCCGATGGTCTCGCTGGCCACCTTGACCAGGGCGTCGCTGGTGGTCGCGAAAGGCAGCGAGATCGAGCCGAGGGGACTCACGCCCACGCTGGCCGAAATCGGGGTCTTCTTGAGCGCGTAGCGGTCCTCGACCGCGCTCACGAATGCGACCGTGGTCGGCTGGCCGCGGGCGGTCGGCGCACACACCACGTGGAAATCGATCTGCACATGGGTCTCGCCGGCGGGCTGGAAGCGCTTGTGCGCCTGCATCTGGTCGCCGGGCAGCAACTGCACCACGTAGCCCTGGCTGAGCAGCGCGCGGCGCGCGGCGCCGCAGGTGTCGGCCGGCGACGCGACGAACTCGCGCGAAAAGGCGCTGGCGCGGCTGTCGAAGGCTTCCTGGTCGTAGACGCGCGCGCTCATGCCAGTGGCACAGCCCGACAGGATCGCGACCGAGGCCACGGCGAGGAAGGCGGCGATCGGACGGAGCATGCCGCTGGCGCTCGGGGCTCGGATCATCACGGACACCTCGGGGATGACGGTTCGCAGTCTAACCCGTGGGAGACCCGTGCCGCAGCACGGCCATCCCGCATGCACGCTGCGCCCAGAGGCCCAGCGCAGCGGCCGGCTCGGCTACCCGCAGCACCGTCACGCGCAACGCGCCCGGCGCGAAGCGCGGCACCCATCGCCAGCCCTCCGGCGCCAGCCCCGCGGGGCGGCGCCTTCCGGATTGTCGGCGATTTGCGCCTGCGCCGGGAACACCCGGCAGGATAATCGGCGGCATGCCACCCCGCCGCAGCGGGGCCGGAAAGACCGACCATCCCCGAGGAGACGAGATGCCGACCCCCGTGTTCGAGACCCTGCTCTACGACGTCGCGGACGGCGTCGCGACCATCACGCTGAACCGCCCGGAGAAGATGAACGCGTTCACGCCCGGGATGCGCGACGACCTGATCGCCGCGTTCGACGCGACCGACGCCGACGACGCGGTGCGCGCGGTGATCGTCACCGGCGCAGGCCGCGCGTTCTGCGCCGGCGCCGATCTGTCCTCGGGCGGCAAGACCTTCGACTATGCGGCGCGCGGCGACGCGGCGCGCGAGGCGCTGCGCGTCGGCGACGTCTACCGCGATGGCGGCGGCATGGTCACGCTGCGGATCTTCCGCAGCCTCAAGCCGGTGATCGGCGCCATCAACGGTGCGGCGGTCGGGATCGGCATGACGATGCAGCTGCCGATGGACATCCGCATCGCGTCGAGCGCGGCCCGGTTCGGTTTCGTGTTCGCGCGGCGCGGCATCACGCCGGAAGCCGCGTCGACCTGGTTCCTGCCGCGCCTGGTCGGCATGCAGACCGCGCTCGAGTGGTGCCTCACCGGCCGCGTGTTCGATGCGCAGGAGGCGTTGCGGGAGCGGCTGGTCCGCACGGTGCACGAGCCTGACGCCCTGCTGCCCGCGGCCCGCGCGATCGCCCTCGAGATCGCCGCGAACACCGCGCCGGTGTCGATCGCGCTGACCCGCCAGATGCTGTGGCGGATGGCCGGCGCCGAGCATCCGATGCAGGCCCACCGCGTCGACAGCCGCGCGATCCAGTCGCGCGGCCGATCGGCCGACGTGCGCGAGGGGGTCGGCGCCTTCCTCGACAAGCGCGCCCCGAGCTTCCCCGACCGGGTGTCGACCGACATGCCCGACTTCTTCCCGTGGTGGGAAGAGCCGCCGTTCGAGTGAGCCCGTGGCCCGCTGAGGCAGCGCCGACGACCGGCCGTGCTACCCTTTTCCCAAGGTTCCGGAGGAGACATCCGTGCGACGCATCGCCAGCATCATTGCCGCTGCATTGACCGCCGCGATCGTCGCGGCCCCGACCACGGCCGGCGCCCAGTCCTTCCCGAGCAAGCCGATCCGCTGGATCGTGCCCTTCCCGCCGGGCGGGCCCACCGACGCCTTCTCGCGCGGCGCCGCCCAGAAGCTCTCGGAGGTGCTGGGCCAGCCGGTGATCGTCGAGAACGTGCCGGGCGCGGGCGCCTCGATCGGGATGGAGCGGGTGGCGCGGGCCGCCCCCGACGGCTACACGATCGGCCTGGCCACCACCGGCACCCACGCGATCAATCCGCACCTGTACGGCGCGCGCCTGCCGCATGACACCAGCCGCGACTTCACGCCGCTCACGCTGGCCGTGCGCTACGTCAACGTGCTGGTGGTCAACCCCAAGCTGCCGATCGACTCGGTGGCCGACCTGGTGTCCTACGCCAAGGCCAACCCCGACAAGGTCACCTTCGGATCGGCCGGCAACGGCTCCTCGAACCACCTGTCGGGCGAGGTGCTGAAGATGATCAGCGGCGCGCCGATGCAGCACGTGCCGTACCGCGGCAGCGCGCCCGCGCTCGCCGATGTGATCGGCGGCAACATCACCTTCATGTTCGACATCCTCATCACCGCGATGCCCTCGGTGCAGTCGGGCCGCGTCAAGGCGCTCGCGGTCACCAGCGAGCGCCGCTCGCCGTACGCGCCGCAGGTGCCCACGATGGCCGAGGCCGGCCTCAAGGGTTTCTCTGAGGCCGGCAGCGACCTGTGGTTCGGCATCGTCGGCCCGGCCGGCATCCCACGGCCCGTGGTGCAGCGGCTCAACGAGGCACTGATCGTCGCGATGCGCTCGCCCGGGATGCGCGAGCGCATCTCGGCCGCCGGCTTCGAGCTCTGGACCAGCACGCCGGAGGAGTTCGCGCGCGTGATCCGCGCCGACCGCGACCGCTGGGGCCCGATCGTCCGGGCCTCGGGCGCCAAGGTGGATTGAGGCGACCCACGGTGGACATGACGCACCCGCGGCCGGTCGCGCCGGACACGCCCGCCGGCGCCGATGCGATCCCCGACGCGCGCGGCATCAACCTCTACACCGCCGACCCGATGGCGAAGGCCCTGTTCGCGGCCTACCTGCCCGCGCCGCTGCACGCCCACCTCGAGCCGCACTTCGAGCGGCTGGGCCTGCTCGCGGGCGGACGGCTCGACGAACTCGCAGGCATCGCCGACCGCAACCCGCCGACGCTGTCGGTGCGCGACCGGCGCGGCGCCGACGTGTCGCGGGTCGTCAAGCACCCGGCCTACGTCGAGATGGAGCGGATCGCGTTCGCCGACTTCGGCCTGGCCGCGATGTCGCACCGGCCCGGCGTCCTGGGCTGGCCCGCCCCGATGCCGCCGGCCGCCAAGTACGCGCTGACCTACCTGCTGGTGCAGGCCGAGTTCGGGCTGTGCTGCCCGGTCTCGATGACCGACTCGCTCGCACGCACGCTGCGCCGCTTCGGCGAGCCCGCCCTCGTCGAGCGCTGCCTGCCGCTGCTCACCGCGCTCGACCTCGACGGTCTCGCGCAAGGCGCGATGTTCATGACCGAGCAGGGCGCGGGGTCGGACGTCGCCGGCACCAGCACCCGGGCCGAGCCCGGCCCCGACGGGACCTGGGCGCTGCGCGGCGACAAGTGGTTCTGCTCCAACCCCGACGCCGGCTTCGCGATGGTGCTCGCGCGCAGCGAGCCCGCCGGCGAGCGGGACGGCCTCAAGGGCGTGTCGCTGTTCCTGCTGCCGCGCACGCGGCCCGACGGCACGCCCAACGCCTACCGGATCCTGCGGCTCAAGGACAAGCTCGGCACCCGGTCCATGGCAAGCGGCGAGATCCGCCTCGAGGGCGCGACCGCATGGCTGGTCGGCGAGCGCGGCCGCGGCTTCCAGCAGATGGCCGACATGGTCAACAACTCGCGGCTGTCCAATGGCGTGCGCGCCGCCGGCCTGATGCGCCGCGCGCTCACCGAGGCCCTGCACGTCGCGCGCAACCGGCGCGCGTTCGGGCGCCGGCTGGTCGAGATGCCGCTGATGCGCCGCCAGCTGCTCAAGATGGCGCTGCGCACCGAGCAGGCCCGCACCATGGTGTTCCAGACTGCGCGCGCGCTCGAGCGCGCCGATGCCGGCGACACGGGCGCGGCGCCGCTGGTGCGGATCCTCACCCCGCTGATCAAGTTCCGCGCCTGCCGCGACGCGCGCGTCGTCACCGGCGACGCGATGGAGGTGCGCGGCGGCTGCGGCTACATCGAGGAGTGGAGCGACGCGCGGCTGCTGCGCGATGCCCACCTCGGCTCGATCTGGGAAGGCACGAGCAACATCGTCGCGCTCGACGTCCTGCGCGCGATCCGCCGCGACGACGCCCTGCCGGCGCTGCGCGCGCACGTCGATGGCCTGCTCGCCGACGGCGAGCCGGTGCCCGCCGAGTCTGCCGCGCTGCAGCACGCGACGATCGACCGGGCCTTCGGGCTGGCCGGGGACGCCGCCAGCGGCGATGCCGCCGAGCTCGCCCGGCAGTCGGCGTCGGCGCTGTACCATGTGGTCACCATGGCCGGGCTGCGTTGGGAGGCCCGCCGGGCCGGGTTGCCGCAGCGGGCGGCGCTGGCCGATCTGGTGCTGCGGCACCGGCTCGCGCCGCGCGACCCGCTCGCGGCCCCGCAGCAGGCTCCCGACGCGCGCCTGGACGCCATGCTCGACGGCCACTGAGTCGTGCATGGCGGCCCCGCGAGCTCGCCGCGCCGCCATGCGGCGCCGGGGCTCGGGCGCGCCAAGGATGGACCCCTTCGGACCCTCTCAGGGACACGCATGCAAAACCATGGCAAACCCTCCTCGCTCGATGCGCGCGCAGCGGCGCGCCCGATCAGCGAGGCCGACCTCAGCGACGCTCCCGTCGCCCCGCCGGCGGGGGTCGGCGACCGCCTGGCCTTCCTGCGCGGCTTCGTGCGCGATCCGGCCGGCGTGGGCTCGGTGGCGCCGAGCTCGCACCGCCTCGAGCAGCGGCTGGTGCGCAACGCGCGGATCGCCGAGGCCCGCACGGTGGTCGAGCTCGGGCCCGGCACCGGCGGCACGACGCGCGCGTTCCTGCGCGCGATGGGGCGCGAGGCCCGGCTGCTCGCGATCGAGCTCGACCCGGTCTTCCATGCCCGCATCGCCGCCGCCGTGCGCGACCCGCGTCTGAACGTCGAGTGCGGCAGCGCCGAGCGGATCGCAGAGCTGCTCGCCGCGCGCCGTCTGCCGGCCCCCGACGCCATCGTGTCGGGCATCCCGTTCTCGACGATGCCCGCCGAAGTCGGCGAGCGCATCGCCGCCGCCGTCCATGCGGTGCTCGCACCGGGCGGGCGATTCGTCGCCTATCAGGTGCGCCCGCGGGTCGCCGGGTTCGCGACGCCGCACTTCGGACCGCCATCGCGACAGTGGGAGCTCTGGAACCTGCCGCCGATGCGCGTGTTCACGTGGGAGAAGCCCGCCCGCTGACCTCGGACCGGGCCGCCGCGCGGCGGCCCGGCCGATCCGCTGCGGCCCGTCGCAGCGCTCACTGCGTGCGGACGATCTCGTCGGTGATGCGCCAGCCCCCGTCGAGCCAGTCGAGGATCTCGCGGGCGGCCGGATGTCCGAACGCGCCATAACGCGCGCGCAGCGCCTCGGCCAGCTCGCCGAGGCGATCGAGCCCGGTGTCCTGCAGGTGGATGAGGTCGGCGCGGACCGCCGTGGCGAGCGGCTCGCCCAGCACCTCGACGCAGGCCTGCCCGAACGCCGCGCCGTAGGCGTAGGCGGCCTCGCCGTCGCGGTAGCGGCGCGCCAGCGTGATGGCCGGGATGCAGCCCAGCACCGGCTGCAGCGCGGGGTTGATCGCGTGGGCGCGCAGCAGTGGCGCGTTGTCGGCCGGACGGCCGGTGAACCCGCGCAGGTGCAGCGCCTGCGACATCCGCTGCCCGTCGTTGACCGGGTAGTTGTCCCACAGCACCGGCGCCCGCCCCAGGCGCTGGGCCACCTCGCGCAGGTGCGCCGCGCCGATCTCGCGCGAGCACACCTCCTCGCCCGTCCAGAACAGGCCGACCGCCGGGTCGAGCAGCCGGCCCAGGCGCTCGAGATAGCCCGCGGGCCGCGCGCCGAACACCCGGTCGAGCACCGGATCGTCGGAGTAGTAGCTCGGGCAGGCGAAGAGCCGCGTGGCGTGCGTGCGCCCGGCCGCGAACGCGACCAGCGCGGCCTGCCGGTCGGCGAGCGTCGGGTCGTCGCCGCGAATATCGTCGAACAGCAGCGCGAGGTCATCGAGGCCGACCTCGGCGTCGAGCACCGCGAGCCGGGAGGCGAGCCGGTCCCAGTCGGGGCTGCGCGGCGCGCCGTCGAACTCGTGCGGGCTCAGCCCCACGCCGAAGCGCACGCCGTTTGCGCGGCAATGACGCGCGAACGCGGCGAGCGGGGCGAGCTCGCCCGGCGCCATCGGCTCGCGCCAGCGCCGGCGCAGCGCGGTCGCCGCCTTGGGCGCGTACAGGAAGAACGCGTAGCCGTGGGGCGCGAGCGTGCTCACGACCCGCTCGCGGTCCGGCCAGCTCCAGGGGCGGCCGTAGTAGCCTTCGACGATGCCGAGGTCGACGGGAAGCGCAGACATGACGGAGATCCGGAAGGAGCACGACGAGGTGTCATTGTCCGCCATCCGCCCCCTGCCGGCGGGCGGCGGCGAGGACCACGCGCGCATCGAGAGCCCGCGCTTCGACGCCCGGCGCTGGCGCCGCTTCGCGGCGATCGCCGGGCCCTACTGGCGCTCCGAGGAGCGCTGGCAGGCGGGCCTGCTGATCGTGCTGCTGTCGGCGCTGCTGATCGGGCAGACCGGCTTCAACCTGCAGTTCGTCCGGCAGAGCGGCGAGCTGACCTCGGCGCTGGCCGCCAGGGACCCCGAGCGCTACTGGTCGGCCATTCGCTGGACGGTCGTGATCCTGGTGCTCGCGGTGCCCATCTGGGCGCTGTACTACTACGTGCGCGACACGCTCGGCATCCGGTGGCGCCGCTGGCTGACCCACCGCTTCGTGGACGCCTGGCTGAACGACCGCGCCTACTACCGGCTGAACGCAGGCGCGGGCATCGACAATCCGGACCAGCGCATCGCCGAGGACGTCGCGACCTTCACGCAGCAGTCGCTTTACTTCGCGATGGTCGCGCTCGGCGCGGTCATCCAGCTGGCGGCCTTCGTCACGCTGCTGTGGTCGATCTCCCGGCCGCTGGTGTACTTCCTGGTGGGCTACGCGCTGTTCGGCACCATCGTCACCGCGAGGGTGTTCGGCCGGCCGCTGGTGGGGCTCAACTTCCGCCAGCTGCGGCGCGAGGCGGACTTCCGCTTCGGGCTGGTGCGCATCCGCGAGCACGCCGAGCCGATCGCGTTCTCGCGCGGCGAGGCCGATGAATCGCAGCGGCTGCGGCTGCGGTTCGACGCGGTGTTCCGCAACTTCCGCCGGCTGATCCGCACGCAGTTCGGGCTGAACCTGTTCCAGTACGCGTTCAGCTTCCTCACCCTGGTGCTGCCCGGCGCGATCATCGCCTCGAGCGTGCTGTCGGGCGAGCTCGAGGTGGGCGCCGCCGTGCAGGCGGGCGGCGCCTTCGCGGCGATCCTCGCGGCGATGACCGTGGTGGTCGACCACTTCGAGGGGCTGAGCCGGCTGTCGGCGGGCGTTGACCGGCTCTACGGGTTCGCGCAGCAGCTCGGTGCGCCCGCCGACTCCGCCGCGGGCATCGTCACCGTCGAGGCGCAACGGCTGCGCCTCGAGTCGGTCAACGTCGACACGCCCGACCGCGGCCGACGCCTGGTGCGCGGGCTGTCCGTGACGGTGGAGCCGGGGTCGGGCCTGCTGATCGTGGGCGGCAGCGGCGGGGGCAAGAGCTCGCTGCTGCGCGCGATCGGCGGGCTCTGGACGGCCGGCGACGGCCGCATCGAGCGCCCGCCCCCCGACCAGGTCGTGTTCCTGCCGCAGCACCCCTACATGCCGCTGGGCAGCCTGCGCGACCAGGTCCTGTACCCCGAGCGCGGCCGGATGCTGACGGACGCCGAGCTGGCGGCGCTGCTCGAGCGCGTCAACCTGGGCTCGATCCTCGATCGGCTGGGCGGCCCGCTCGCCGAGCACGACTGGGCCAAGGTGCTGTCCACCGGCGAGCAGCAGCGCCTCGCCTTCGCACGGGTGCTGCTCGCGCGGCCGCGCTACGCGATGCTCGACGAGGCGACCAGCGCGCTGGACGCCGCCAACGAGGCGCGCCTCTATGGCGAGCTCGCGAGCGCCGGCATCACGCCGGTCAGCGTCAGCCACCGCGCGGCGCTGCTCGCCTATCACGACCAGGTGCTCGAGCTGCCCGGCGACGGCAGCTGGCGCGTGCTGCCGGCCAGGGACTACCGGTTCACTTGAGCGGGCGGCCCCCGCCGCCTGCCCGCGGGTCAGCCGCGACGGCCGGATTCGGAACGCCGCCGCGCCGTCCGTGGCACGATTCAGCCGGTGCGCGCCGCGCCCGGCGCCTGCCCGCGGCGACCCGGCCGGGACCGGCGCCCGAACCCTGGAGCCGCCTCTCGTGACCCCCTTCGAGTGCACCGTGCGCAACGGCACGATCGTCACCGCCGCCGACAGCAGCCGCGCGGACATCGGCATCGTGGGCGGGCGCATCGCCGCGATCGCGCCTTGCCTGGAGGCCGGCGCCACCGACATCGACGCGACCGGGCGCTACGTGCTGCCCGGGGGCATCGACAGCCACTGCCACGTCGAGCAGCTCTCGAGCAACGGCGTGATGACCGCCGACGACTTCCACTCGGCCACCGTGTCGGCGGCCTTCGGCGGCACCACCACGATCGTACCCTTCGCAGCCCAGCACCGCGGGATGTCGCTGCCCAAGGTGGTGGCCGACTACCACGCCTGCGCCGGCCCCAAGGCGGTGATCGACTACGGCTTCCACCTGATCGTGTCGGACCCCACCGAGCAGGCGCTCACGCAGGACCTGCCGGCGCTGATCCGCGCGGGCTACACCTCGTTCAAGGTCTACATGACCTACGACATGCTCAAGCTCGACGACGGCCAGATGCTCGACGTGCTGGACCTCGCGCAGCGCGAGGGGGCGCTGGTGATGGTGCACGCCGAGAACCACGACATGATCAAGTGGATCGCCAGGCGCCTGCTCGCCAACGGCCACACGGCGCCGAAGTTCCACGCGGTGGCGCACGATCCGCTCGCCGAGAGCGAGGCCACCCACCGCGTGATCCAGCTGTCGCGGCTGCTCGGCGCGCCGGTGCTGGTGGTGCACGTCTCGGGCATCGGCGCGGTGTCGGCGATCCGGGGCGCGCAGTCGCTCGGCGCGCCGGTGTACGCCGAGACCTGCCCGCAGTACCTGTTCCTGAAGGCGCAGGACATCGACCGCCCCGGGCTCGAGGGCGCGATGTTCTGCTGCAGCCCGCCCCCGCGCGACGAGGCCTCGCAGGAGGCGGTGTGGCAGGGCCTGGCCGACGGCACCTTCCAGGTCTTCTCGTCGGACCATGCGCCCTACCGCTACGACGCCTCGGGCAAGCTGCCCAAGGGCGACGCAACCACCTTCAAGGACATGGCCAACGGCGTGCCGGGCATCGAGCTGCGCCTGCCGCTGCTGTTCTCAGAGGGCGTGCTCAAGGGCCGCATCTCGATGAACCGATTCGTCGCGCTCACCGCGACCAACCACGCGCGCATGTACGGCTTCGCCGACCGCAAGGGCAGCATCGCGGTGGGCCTCGACGCCGACCTCGCCATCTGGGATCCCGATCTCGAGACCACCATCACCGCCGCCGCGCTGCACGACAAGGTCGGCTACACCCCCTACGAGGGCCGCCGGATCCGCGGCTGGCCGACCACGGTGCTCAGCCGCGGCCGGCCGGTGGTGGCCGACGGCACGCTGCACGCCGAGCGCGGCAGCGGCCGCTTCATCGCGCGCGGCACGCCGGACCCGGTCGCGAGCGCACGCGCGCCGTCCGCGCAGGCGGGGCTGCTGCGCTCGCTGATCGCGCGGGCCTGACCCGCGCCCGCCCTCTCGAGGACCTCTCCCGGTACCCTGCCCATGAAACGCCCCTTCCCCCTCGCGGTCGCACAGCTCGGCCCCATCCACCTGGCCGACTCCCGCGAGTCGGTGGTGGCGCGCCTGCTCGAGATGCTGCGCGAGTCCGCCTCGCGCGGCGCGCACTTCGTGGTGTTCCCGGAGCTCGCGCTCACCACCTTCTTCCCGCGCTGGTGGATGACCTCGCAGGACGAGATCGACCGGTTCTTCGAACGCTCGATGCCCAACGCCGCGACGCAGCCGCTGTTCGACGAGGCCCGCCGTCTGCGGGTCGGCTTCTACCTCGGATACGCCGAGCTCACGCCCGAGGGCGAGCGCTTCAACACCGCCGTCATGGTCGACCGTGAGGGCGCCCTCGTCGGGCGCTACCGCAAGGTCCATCTGCCCGGCCACTCGGAGCACAAGCCGGCCGCGCCCTTCCAGCACCTCGAGAAGCGCTACTTCCAGGTCGGCGACGAGGGCTTCAAGGTCTGGGACACGATGGGCACGCGGCTCGGCATGTGCATCTGCAACGACCGGCGCTGGCCCGAGACCTTCCGGGTGATGAGCCTGCAGAGCGCCGAGGTCGTGGTGCTCGGCTACAACACGCCGTCGGTCAACATCCACTGGCCCGAGCCGCCGCACCTGAGGATGTTCCACCACCTGCTGCTGCTGCAGGCGCACGCCCACGAGAACGCACTGTGGGTGGGCGCGGCGGCCAAGTGTGGTGCGGAGGACGGCTTCCACATGATCGCCGGGTCGGCCATCGTCTCGCCCACCGGCGAGATCGCGGCGCAGTCCTGCACCGAGGACGACGAGGTGATCTTCTTCAACTGCGACCTCGCCCTGGGCGACACCTTCCGCAAGTTCGTGTTCAATTTTGCGCAGCATCGCCGGCCCGAGCACTACCGCCTGATCGTCGAGCGCACTGGCGCGGGCGACCCGCTGCCCGATTGAGTTGACGCCACGCGCCAGGCGCAGTCGCTGACCTACAACCCGACCCGCATCGTGATCGCGGCGCTGATGGACCTCGCGCTGCTGTGGCCGATTGGTGCGGCTGCTGAGCAGGCTGGAGCACCGGCGCATCGGGTCGCGGTGGCGCGCGCCGCCGCCCGCGCGAACCCGCCGGTCAGCCCTGCGGCGCCCGCGCCAGCAGCTGGCCCAGCGCGATCGCGACCGCGGCCTGCGTCGGGTCGATCACCGGCACATCCAGCAGGTCCTCGAGCCGGTCGCGGTAGCGCGCCATCCCGGCGCAGCCCATCACGATCACCCGCGCCCCGTGATGGTCGACGAGCGTGCGCCCCACCGCGCTCATCCGCGAGAAGGTCTCGTCCTCGCGCGAGAGCTCGACCACCCCGAGCTCGATCGCGAGGTCCTCCGCCAGCCGCGACTCCAGCCCCATCGTGCGCAGCTGGCGCTTGTGGCGGCCGATCGCGCGCGACAGGATCGAGATCACGCCGAAACGCTCGCCCATCGCCGCCGCCGTCAGGTAGGCACACTCGGCGCTGCCGTACACGCGCCCCGGCAGGGTCTCGCGCATCGCGTGCAGGCCCGGGTCCGAGAAGCAGGCGAGCACCACCGCGTCGGCCGCGCGGTGCTGCGGATGCGCGTCGAAATACTCGAGGAGCCGCGCCGTCGTGCCGTCCACGTGCGCCTGCGACTCGATGCCCGGCGGGCCGGTGCGCAGCGTCTCGCAGACGATCGCGGGGCCGTCGGGCCTGCGCAAGCCCTGCAGCGCGCGGTCGATGTGCTCGGTGACGACCAGCGTGCTGTTCGGGTTGATGACGAAGACGGTCCGTGCCCGACCGGCGGGCACGCCTGCGCCGCCCCCGCTCATCCGCGGCGGGGGCTCACAGGCCCAGCGCGGCGACGCGCCGCTCCATGCGGCGCACCAGGTGTGCGACCTCCTCGACGTCGCGCGCCGACAGGCGCGGGCCCGGCGCGCGCACCGCGTCGCTCGCAATCGCGCCGCGCTTCATGAGGATGTGCTTGCGCACCGCCAGGCCCAGGCCCGGCTGCAGCTCGTGGCGGACGATGGGCAGGTAGGCGTCGAACAGGTCCTCCGCCTCCTCGGTGCGCCCGGCCTTGAACAGGTCGTAGGTCTTGACCAGCGCCTCCGGATAGGCAAAGCCCGTCATGGCGCCGTCCACGCCGCGCGCGAGCTCCTGCGGGTAGTGGATGCCACCGTTGCCCACCAGGATCGACACGCGCCGCGCGCCCGCGCGCTCGGCGTCACGCAGACGCGTGACCTTGGCGAGGCCGGGCCAGTCCTCGTGCTTGACCATCACCAGGTTGGGGAAGTCCGCGATCATCTTCAGGATGACCGTCGGCGACATGTAGACGGTGGTGGTCTGCGGATAGTCCTGCAGCACCCACGGTATGTCGCCGAGCCGCGCGGCGACCTGCTCGTAGTAGCCGTAGACCTGGTCGTCGGAGCGCAGCCCCGGCACCGGCGCCACCATGACGCCGGCCGCGCCCGCGTCCATCACCCGGCGCGAGAACGCGGCGAGGTTGTCCAGCCCGGCGGCGCTCGCGCCCACGATGGTGGGCACCTTGCCGCCGATGGCGCGCAGCGCGGTCGCCACGAACGCGGTGCTCTCCTCGCCGGACAGCTTGGGCGCCTCGCCCATGATGCCGAGGATGGTGAACCCGGTGACGCCCCAATCGAGGTAGAACGACATCAGCGAGCGCGTCGACTCGAGATCGAGCGCGCCCTGCGCGGTGAAGGGGGTGGCCGAGATGACGTACATCCCGGCGGCGGTTTCGTCGAGGCGTCGGGCAGCGTTCATCGATCGATTATAGGAGCCGCGACCGGACCCGGCCAGCCGCGGCCGGGGCCGTGGGGTGCGCCGCCGACGCGAGCGCCCCGGCACCCCGGCGAGGCGCGTCGGCGCCCGGGTGGCGGACAATCACCCGATGGACCCGACCCTTCGCCCCCTCCTCCCACCGCCGCAGACGCCCCTGCCTACCGCGGCCCGCGACGACCGTACCGCCGGTCCGCGGCGCCCGCGCCCCGGGTCGCGCCGGGCCCGCCGATGCCGCGTCGCGGCCGGCACGCTTGCCGTGCTGCTGGCCGCTGGCTGCGCCACGCCGCCGCGCCCTCAACCCCCGCCGCCGCTGACCTCGTCGGCATCGGTCGTGCCGGCCTTCCCGGTGCCCTCGCCGCGCGAGCGGATGGTGACCCTGGCGCGCCAGGAGTGGTCGCTGTTCGGCTCGCCCATCGCGCGCGTCGCGGCCGACGGCAGCAGCCGCGTGGAGTTCGCGGACCCCGCAGGGGCGACGCATGAGCTGCAGGGCCCGATGCTCACCCGCGTGCTCGCGTACTGGTACGGCGTGAGCCGCGCGCCGATCGTCGGCAACGGCGGCGAGCTGCGCCCGTGGTCGGCGGCCTTCGTCGCCTGGATCGCGCGCAGCGCCGGCTACACCGCGGCCGAGTTCCCCTCGACGGTGCTGCACTGGGACTACATCGAGCGCTTCATGGCGGCGCGCCCCGAGGACCCGTTCGCGACCCGAGATCCGGCCCGCTACGCGCCGCGGGTGGGCGACCTGGTGTGCAACGCGCGCGGCGGCGACATCTACGGCCCGAACGGATACGCCGTGCTGCGACGCGGGGCCTATCACTGCGAGCTGGTGGTCGCGACCGACCCCGCCGGCGCCAGCATCGACACCATCGGCGGCAACGTCTCCGATACCGTCGCGCTCACGGGGGTGCCGGTGCAGGCCGACGGACGACTGCGCGCCGACCCGCTGCGGCGCTGGGCGGCGGTGATCGAGCAGCGCGGGCGCTGAGCCCGGGCACGGCGCGTCGCAGGCGCGCGACGCACTGCGCGCGGAGGTGGGCCAGGCGTCGCGCAGCGCTCAGTTTGCGCGCGGGGGCACCGGCACCCACGCCGACGCGCAGGCTGGGACCGACGGGTAGTAGGCACGCGAGTCGGCGCACCAGTACCAGAAGCCGGCCGCCGGCGCCTGAGCGACGGCGTCGGCGCGCTCGATGAAGACCGTCGGCGCGGGAGGCGCGTACACCGCGGGCGGCACGGCGTACGGGCCGTAGTAGCCGCCGTAGTAGCCGCCGTAGCCCCAGGCGCCGGGGTAGTAGCCGCCGTAGGCCCAGGGGCCCGGATACCAGGGCCGGTAGAGCGGCACGCCGACGACCACGCCGCCGCGCCAGCCGTAATAAGGGCCGCGCGCATGGGCGGGCTCAGCGACCAGGCTCGCCGCGGCGATCGCAGCGCACACCGCCAGGGTCTTCGGATCGATGCGCATGGTGACTCCTTGCAGCCGACGCACCGCAAGCCTACGCCGCCCTGCGGCGCGCCGCCACCCGCCCCGCCGCACGGCGCGGGCGCACCGATCGGCCGCGCGCCGCGCGATCGCGGGCCCGATGCACAATGCGTGCTTCGAGACCCCTGGCGAGCACCGCAAGATGGGCCTGCACACCGACCGAACCCCACTCGGCGAGCGCGCGCGGGCACCCGTGCCGCAGCCGCGGCAACCGGCCGCGACCGGGCGTCGCGCCCCCGCGTGGCAGGCATGGCTCTTGGCGGGGCTGCTCGCCTGCGGCGTCGCCGTCGCCCAGCCGCGCACCGCGACCTACGAGGCGACCGTGCAGGGCGTCACCAGCCGGCTCACCCTGCGCATCGACGGCACGCGGGTCGAGGGCGCCCTGGCCGAGGGGACGCTGACGCTGGGCGTGCGCGGCGCGTACGACGGGCAACGGATCCGGGGCAGCCTGACGGAGCCGGGGACAGGCCGGGACCTGCTGCCGATGGAGGCCGAGCCGCGCGGCGAATCGCTGACGCTCACCGTGCAGCCGCCCGCCCCGAGCCCGGCGCGGTCGCTGACGATGCGTCGGGTCGACGGCGCGGCGGCGGCGGCCGCGCCGCCGGCGGCGGCCGCGGCAGGCGCGGCCGGCGCGGCCGGCGCGCTGGACCCGGCCATCGTCGGCCGCTGGCGCAACGAGTCGCAGATCAACAGCCCGGGTGGCGCGGGCGGCTTCGCTGCGCTCGCCACGCTGCGCATCATGGAACTGGCCGCCGACGGCCGCGTGCGCCAGTGGGTGCGCTCGGCGGGCGGCGGCGGCAACTGGAGCCACCAGGGCGGCGAGACGCTCGAGTTCAGCGGACGCTGGCAGGTCCGGGGCGCCGAGCTGTGGGTGCAGCCCGACGGCCTCGCGCAGTTCCAGCGGGCCGCAGCCTATCGCCGCGTGGGGGAGCGACTCGTGACCGAGAGCGACCAGGGCCGGCAGATCTGGGAGCGCTGAGGCGCGGCGCGGTCGCTACAATCGGCCGCACCCGACGTCGCTGCGGCCCGGGACGATGCGAACCACACTCAGGAGGCGACACACATGGCGAGCCACGCGACCGGCGACGGCGGCATCCCCCCGCGCGATGCGACCGGGCAGGGACTGAAGCGGATCATGACCGTGGGCGGCGCCTACGGCGTGCGCAACTACACGGTCAAGGACCTGCGCGACCAGAAGGGCGTGCGCGTGCTGACCGAGACGCTGCCGTTCTCGCCCGAGGAGGCGATGGCCGCCGAGGAGGCCGGCATCGATACCATGAAGTGCCGCTTCGACCCGGCCAACCCCGAGCCCGCGATCGCCATCCGCCGGGCCGCCCCGAAGACCTTCATGGCGGCCTCGGTGCCGCTGGTGGCCGCCGCCACGCCCGACGAGGCGGTACGCCTGGGCTATGCGGCGATGAAGGCCGGCTTCGACGCGGTGATGTGCCAGTGGAGCCCGCGCTTCATCGAGGCGGCGGCCGAGGCCGGCATCCCGGTGCAGGGCCATGCCGGCCTGGTGCCCCGGCGCAGCACCTGGACCGGCGGCCTGCGCGCGGTCGGCAAGACCGTCGACGAGGCGCTGTGGGTGCTGCGCCAGGTCAAGGCGCTCGAGGACGCGGGCGCCTACGCGGTCGAGGTGGAGGTGATCCCCGAGGCGCTGCTCGCCGAGATCAGCCGGCGCACCACGCTGATCACCTCGTCGATCGGCGCGGGCCGCGGCGGCGACATCCAGTTCCTGTTCGCCGAGGACATCCTGGGCAACAACCCGCCGCCCTACCCCCGCCACGCCAAGCAGTACCGCGACCTGCACGCGATGAAGCAGGCCATGCAGGTCGAGCGGATCGCGGCCTTCAGGGAGTTCATCGCCGACGTGCGGGGCGGCACCTTCCCCGGGCCGCAGCACGTGGTCAAGGCGCCCGACGGGCTGATCGATGCGTTCGTGAAGGCGGCGGACGCGGGGTGAGCCGACCCGGCCCGCAGCACGCGCCGATCGCGCGCGACGACGCGCTGCGGGCCCTGGTCGCCGGGCGCCTCGCGGCGTGGCCGCTGCGCCCGATCGAGCCCGACGGCAGGCGTCGGGCGGCCGTCGCGCTCGCGCTGGTCGACGAGGGGCACGGCGCCGACCTGGGCGGCCTCGCGCGGCACGACCGGTGGCAGGGCGCGGCGGCGCTGCTGCTGACCCGCCGGCCCGCCCACATGAACCGGCACGCGAGCCAGTGGGCGCTGCCGGGCGGACGCATCGACGGCGACGAGACGCCGGAGGCGGCGGCGCTGCGCGAAATGCACGAGGAGGTCGGACTGCGGGCCGGTCCGGGCGCGGTGCTCGGGCGGCTCGACGACTACGCCACGCGCAGCGGCTTCGTGATCACCCCGGTGGTGGTCTGGGCGGGCGAGGCCCGCGTGCTGCGCCCCGCGGCGCAGGAGGTCGAGTCGGTGCACCGTGTGCCGCTCGCCGAGTGGCTGCGCGACGACGCCCCGATCCTGGACGCGCCGCACGAGCCGGGCGGCGACCCGGTGCTGCGGATGCCGCTGGGCGACGACTGGGTCGCCGCACCGACCGCGGCGATCATCTATCAACTGCGCGAGGTCCTGCTGCTCGGCCGCGCGACGCGCGTCGCGCATTTCGACCAGCCGCGCTTCACCTGGCGATGAGGCCCACCATGCCGACCATCCTGCTGACCGGCTTCGAGCCCTTCGACGGCGAGTCCGTGAATCCGAGCTGGCTGATCGCGAGCGCGCTCGACGGCGAGGCGATCGCCGGAGCGCGCGTGCTCGCGCTGCAGCTGCCGACCGAGTTCCGCGCGTCGCTGCGCGTGCTGCGCGCCGCGCTGCGCCGGCATGCGCCGATGCTCGCGGTGGCGCTCGGGCAGGCGGGCGGGCGCGCCGCGCTGTCGCTCGAGCGGGTTGCGATCAACGTCGACGATGCGCGGATCGCCGACAACGCCGGTGCGCGCCCGATCGACGTGCCGGTCGTGCGCGGCGGCCCGGCGGCGTACTTCAGCACGCTGCCTGTCAAGGCGATCGTCGCGGCGCTGCATGCGCGCGACGTGCCGGCCGAGGTCTCGCAGACCGCAGGCACCTTCGTGTGCAACCATGTGTTCTACGGGCTTCAGCACGCGCTCGCCGGCACCGGCACGCGCAGCGGCTTCGTGCACGTGCCCTACCTGCCCGGCCAGGTGCGCGGCCGGCCGGGCACGCCCTGCATGCCGCTCGCGACGATGATCGACGGCGTGCGGACCGCGCTGGCGGTGGCCGCGACCCACGCGGGCCCCGACCTGCGCGTGACCGGCGGCGCGATCGACTAGAACCGGGCCCGGAAGGCGGTCCGTCGGCCGGGTCCGCGTGGCGGTCGGGCAGCCCCTGGCCGAACCGGTGGCGCCACCGACAGGTGGCCAGGCCGAACGCAAAGCCGGTCGCGAGGCAGATCGGGATCAGCAGGCGGCCATGGCGATCGTCTCGCTATCGGTCACGGGCGGGGTCGCGCTCAGACCCGCGTCGCGCCGTCGACCATCAGCGTCGAGGCGGTGCAGAACGACGCCTCGTCGCTCGCCAGCCACAGGATCGGATACGCGACTTCGCGCGGATCGGCCCAGCGCCGCTGCATGTTGTGGTCGACCTGCTCGGTGCGCAGATCCTGCTCGGTGCGCCCGGCCTGCATCGCGCGGGCCACGTGGAAGGGCGTCAGCGTCAGGCCCGGGCAGACCGCGTTGACGCGCACCCGGTTGGGCGCCTCCTCGAAGGCGAGCGTGCGCGTCATCGACAGGATGCCCGCCTTCGCGACGTCGTACTGGCCCATGCCGGCGCGCGGGTTGACGGCGTGCGTCGAGGACACGTTGACGATCGCGCCGCGGCCGCTGCGGCGCAGCGCGGGCAGCGCCTCGCGCGCCAGGAAGGCATAGCTCAGCAGGTTCACCGACAGGATCCGCTGCCAGATCGAGGCCTGTGCGTCGGCGAGCGCCTCGTAGGCGCGGACGCCTGCGTTGTTGACCAGCACATCGAGCGCGCCGAATCGCTCCAGCACGCGCGCGACGACCGCCCGCGCCGACGCCTCGTCGCCCAGGTCGGCAGCCACCTCCAGCACCTCGGCGCCCGGCACCCGGTCGCGGATGCCCTGCGCGACCCCGGCGAGCGGCGAGCCCGCCAGGTCCACCAGCGCGATGCGCGCGCCCTCCTCGCAGAACAGCTGCCCGGTGGCCGCGCCGATGCCGCCTGCGCCCCCGGTGACGACAGCCACCTTGCCGTCGAGTCGTTTCATGTCGTGCCTCGCTTGGAGTCGGTCGTTCAGGGATGCGGCGCCCCGCGGCGCGCGCGCTCAGCCCAGCGTGGCGGCCTCGTGGACCGTGTCGAGCTCGCCGTGCATGGCGCGCCACGTGGCGGCGACGCTGTAGCCCGCCATCAGCATGCCGCACACGGGAATCGCCGCGTACCACCAGGCCTTGTCGACCTGCAGGAAGGGCGTGGTCTCGCCCGACTGCCGCACGAAGTCCCAGCCGACCAGCGTCAGCATGACCGCGATCGCGAGCATCGACAGGTGTGTGAGGACAGCGAGCGCCTGACGCGCGCGCGGCCCCAGCAGGCGATCGGCGATGTCGACGCGGTAGAGGGCGCCCTCGCGCCACAGCGCGACCGCGCCCGCGAAAGTCATCCATGCGAACAGCAGCTCGACCAGCTCGTCGTAGCCGGTCATGGTGAACACCGGCACGGCGCGCTGCACGATGCCCAGCGACAGCAGCACGAACAGCCCGAGCAGGCAGCCGACCACCACCCAGCGGCAGGCACGCGCGATCGCGGCGTCGAGGCGCGCGAGCGCCGCGCGGATCACCGGACCACCCCGAGGCCGAAGGCCTGCGGCAGCCAGGTCGAGATCGCCGGCACGTAGGTGACCAGCGCGAGCACGCCGATCAGCGCGAGCAGGTAGGGGCCGAGCTCAAGCGCGATCTCGGCGATCGGCACGCGGGCGATGCCGGCCACCACGTACAGGCACAGGCCCACCGGCGGCGTCACCAGGCCGATCATCATGTTGAGCACCAGGATCACGCCGAAGTGGACGGGGTCGACGCCGATCGCGGCCATCACCGGCGCGAGGATCGGGTAGGCGATGATCATGATCGCGATCGTCTCGAGGAACATGCCGAGCACGAGCAGCGCGACGTTGACGATCAGCAGGATCATCCAGGGCTCGCTCGAGATGCCGAGCAGGGCCTTGAGGATCGCGTTGGGCACCTGCTGCTGGATCAGCACCCAGCCGAAGGGCGCGGCCATCGCGATGATCAGCATCACCTGCGCGGTCTGGCGACCGGTCTCCCACAGCGTGCGCCACAGGTCGTCCATGGAGAGCTCGCGGTACACGAAGCGCCCGAGCACGAATGCCAGCGCCGCGGCGACCACCGCCGCCTCGGTCGGCGTGGCGATGCCGGCGAGGATCACGACGAGGATCAGCGGGGGCAGCGCGAGCGCGGGCGCCGCGCGCGCGATCGTGCGCAGCGCGACCCCGACCGGCGGCCAGCCGGCCGAGCGCGGCAGGTCGCGGCGCCGCGCCTCGATCGCGATCGCGGCCATCAGCCCGAGCCCGACGAGCACGCCCGGCACGACGCCCGCGAGGAACAGCGCGCCGACCGACACGTTGGCGAGACTGCCGTAGATCACGAACGGGATGCTCGGCGGGATGATCGGCCCGATGGTCGCCGACACCGCGCTGATGGTCGCGGCGTAGCGCGGCGTGTAGCCCTCGCGCACCATCGCGCGGATCTCGATCACGCCCAGGCCCGCCGCGTCGGCGACCGCCGAGCCCGACATGCCGGCGAAGATCATGCTGCCCAGCACGTTCACGTGCGCGAGCCCGCCGCGCACCTTGCCCACCAGCAGGTTGGCGACCGCGAAGATCCGCTCGGTCGTGCCGCCGGCGTTCATCAGGTTGCCGGCGAGGATGAAGAAGGGAATCGCGAGCAACGGAAACGAGGTGGTGGCCGCGAACGCGCGCTGGATGAAGATGACCAGCAGGTCGGGGCCGGCCGTGACCAGCATGGTCGCGGCCGCCACCATCGCCAGCGCCCCGGCGATCGGCACGCCGAGCAGTATCGTCAGGCAGGTGGCGAGGAGGATGCCGGTGATCAGCATCGAGGGCCGGCCGGCTCGCTTGAGCGGATCAGCTGCGGGCGGCCGCCACCAGCTTGGTCCAGGCGTTCCAGGTGTCGTCGCCGAGGCTCTTGCGCAGCACCTCGTAGGCCGGTGCCATCTTGTCGCGGAACGGCGCCACGTCAGGACGCGTGATCGCGACCCCCGCCTTTTGCATCGCGGCGATGTTCTCCTCCTCGCGGTCGCGCACGCCCTTGCGGGCGGCCGCCCCGGCGGTCGCCGCCTCCTCGGACACGATCCGGCGCTGCGCGGCGTCGAGCTTGTTCTGCCACGAGCGCGGATTGGCAGCGAGCATGATCGACGCGTAGATGTGCCGGGTCAGCGCGATGTGGCTCTGCACCTCGAAGAACTTGGCCGCGAAGGTCGTGCCGATCGGGTTGTCCTGGCCGTCGACGGTCTTGTTGGCGAGCGCCAGGTAGACCTCCTGGAACGCGATGGTCTGCGTGTTGGCGCCGAGCGCCTCGAACGCGGCCTTGATGGCGAGCTCGGGCGGCACCCGCAGCTTCAGGCCCTGCACGTCGGCCGGCGTGTTGACCGGGCGGCGGCTGTTGGACAGCGCGCGGAAGCCCCACTCGAAGTTGGCGATCCAGGCGAAGCCGGCGGTGGCGAGCTGCTGCGTGAGCCAATCGCGGGCGGTGGTGTCGAGCGTGCGGTGCGCGTGCTCGTAGCCGTCGAACTGGTAGGGGATGTTGATGACGCCGACCGCCTTCGAGATCGACTCGATGTTGGCCGGGTTCATCAGGATCATGTCGATCGCGCCGAGCCGCGTCTGCTGCGCGGTCTCGACCGGCGAGCCGAGCGCGTTGTTCGGGAACAGCGTGATCTTCACCTCGCCGTTGGTGCGCTCGGCGATGCGCCGGACCATCTTGTCGGCCTCGATGTGCACCGGATGGGACAGGTCGGCCGGATGGGTGAGCTTGAGCTCGACCGCCGCGCGGGCCGGGATCACGTACGCACTGCAGGCGACTGCGGCGCCGGCCTTCAGGACCGAGCGCCGGCCGAGCGTGCTGCGAGCTGTCATGGTGTCTCCTCCGTATGCTTTCGGTCGATCTTGCATGCAAGGTTTTGGGGCGTCAAGCGCCCGGTGCCGCTGGCGGGTGCGCCGACGCGCCCGCCGTCGCGTCGCGCGCGAGCGCATCGAGCACCACCGACAGGCCGTTGCGGACGTGCTCGCGCATTGCCGACGACACGGCCCGCGGGTCGCGGGCGGTCAGCGCGGCGAGGATGCCGGCGTGCTCGGCCATCGCCTTCTTCCAGCGCACGGGCCACAGGTTGGACGCGTAGCGCGCGCGGTCCACGCGCAGCGCGAGTTGGTCCCAGACCCACAGCAGCACCGGGTTGGCCGAGCACTCGACGATGCGCCGATGGAACGCGCGGTTCGCCTCGAAGTACCCGGGCAGTTCGTCGAGCGAGTGGTGGCGCAGCATCGTGTAGTGGAGGATCCCCAGCTCGGCCACCTCGGCGTCGGAGATCCTCGTGGCGGCTAGCTCTCCAGCCAGCGCCTCGATCGTGGACACGACGTCGATGAGCGCGGCGGTCTCGCCCGGGTCGAGCGGCGCGACCACCGGCGAGTGGTTGGGCAGCGCGCGCAGCAGCGCCTCCTGCGTGAGCGTCTTGATCGCCTCGCGCACCGGCGTGCGCGACACGCCGAGCCGCTCGCACAGCTCGCGCTCGTTGAGCCGCTCGCCCGGGGCGAGCGCGCCGGTGATGATCATGTTGCGCAGCACCGAGACGGTGCTCCGGTGCAGCGCCCCCTTGCGCCGGCGCTGCCCGACGGCGTCGGCGTCGTCGGCGGCGAGCAGGGCGGCGAGCGGGGTGGTCGGCGACGGGTCAGGCATCGGCGCTCCGGGTTCGACGCTAACGGCAGCGAGGTTGACACAACCCGAAGCTTGTATGCAAGAATTCCGTATGAATCCAGAGCAGATCGTCGAGCGTCACGCGCCGCGCGGGGGCACCGCGGCCTTTCGGGTCGGACTCGTCGGTGCGGGCGAGTTCGGCGCCACCTTCGTCGCGCAGGCGGCGCGGATGCAGGGGCTGACGGTGGTCGCGATCTGCGATCGCGACACCGCGCGGGCCCGGGCTGCGGCGCTGGCCGCGGGCCACGCGCCGCAGCGCATCCGGGTGTGCGAGGACACCGCGGCCGCGCGCGCGGCGATCGAGTCCGGCGCGCTCGCGATCGTCGCGTCGGCGCAGGTGCTGGTGCAGCTGCCGCTGGCCGCCGTGCTCGAGGCCACCGGCGACCCTGAGGGCGCCGCCGCGACCGCGCTCGCCGCCATCGACGCCGGCATGCACGTCGTGCTCGCCACCAAGGAGGCCGAGATCGTGGTGGGGCCCGAGCTGGCGCGACGGGCCGCCGCGCGGGGCGTGGTGCACTCCCCGGTCGACGGCGACCAGCCGAGCCTGCTGATCGGCCTGATCGGCTGGGCACGGCTGCTGGGCCTGCCGGTGGTGTGCGCCGGCAAGTCGAGCGAGTCGGACTTCGTGTGGGACCCGCAGGCCGCCACCGTCACCGCGTGGGGCCGCAGCGTGCCCGCCCCCGACTTCGCCGCGGCGTTCGCGCCGCCGGGCGTGCAGGCCCCGGGTAATCTGCAGGCCGCGCTCACGGCGCGCGCGGCGCTGCCCTTCGCGCCCACCACCGTGCCCGACCTGTGCGAGATGGGCATCGTCGCCAACCACACCGGCCTGATGCCCGACACGCCCGGGCTGCACGCACCGGTGGCGCGCACGGTCGAGCTGCCCGCGCTGTTCCGTCCGCGCGCGCAGGGCGGGCTGCTCGCCGCGCCGGGTCGGGTCGACATGTTCAACTGCCTGAGGCGCCCGGACGAGCTCAGCTTCGCGGGGGGCGTCTTCGTGGTGGTCGAGGCCCCCGACGAGGCCACCGGCCGGCTGTTCGCCGCCAAGGGCATGCCGACCTGCCCCGATGGCCGCCACGTGCTGCTGCACAACCCGGTCCACCTGCTGGGCGCCGAAGCGGCCATGTCGATGCTGTCGGTGCTGCGGCTGGGCTGCTCGACCGGCGGCCTCGCGGTCAGGCCGGTCGTGGATCTGGTCGCGTCGGCCTCGCGCGACCTGGAGGCCGGCGAGGTGCTCGCGATGGGCGTGCGGCACGTGATCGACGGCCTTGAGCACGCGCTGCGCCCGGCGCGGCCGATGGACGACGACGCGCCGCTGCCCTACTACCTCGCGGTGGGCGCGCGGCTGCGCCATGCGGTGCGTCGCGGCGAGCCGCTGCGGGTGCGCGACGTCGATCTGCCCGCCGACTCGGTGCTGCTGCGGCTGCGCCGCGCGCAGGACGCGCACTTCCACCCGCGGGCCGCGTAGCGGCGGGTGCAGGGGCGTAGCCCCCGCCCGGGCGCGTCGCTGCGACGCGTTCGAGCGGCCTCGCGCGGATCGGGCTTGTCCGGCAGGCGCGGACGCTTCACCGGATTCGGCAACACTGCCTGCGAAGCGCTCGGCGCCCCGGGCAGCACGGCGCTTCATGTCGCTGTCATCCACAGCCTCCAGACTGCGGGCCCGAACGTGCGCACTGTCGCGTGCGGCTCGATCCCGACGGAGCGTCAACGATGAAGACCATTGGCCTGCTCACCCTGTCCGCGGCGCTGTCGCTCGTGACGGGTGGCGTGCTCGCGCAGCAGAAGGAATACCCGGCCACGCTGGCCGGTCACGCGCTGGTTCCCGCGTACCGGATGATCGTGCCGCCGCCCGACGCGCCGGCAGGCTTCCAGGTGTCGGGCCGATTCACCGGCGCCGGCAACCTGCGCGTCGATGCACTCGGGTCGATCCCGCAGCGCACCGGCATCGCGCTGCCGTTCGTGGGCCAGCCGCTGCAGGGCTTCTCCGGCATCAAGCCGGTGGGCGACGGCAGCTACTGGGCCCTCACCGACAACGGGTTCGGCTCCAAGCGCAACAGCGCGGATGCGCTGCTCTTCTTCAGCCGCCTCACGCCCGACTGGCAGGGCGGCGGCGTGACGGTGCACCAGCACGTATTCCTGTCCGACCCCGACCGCAAGGTGCCGTTCCGCATCGAGAACGAGCACACCCGCGAGCGCTACCTGACCGGTTCGGACTTCGACCCCGAGAGCATCCAGCCGGTCGCCGACGGCTTCTGGATCGGCGAGGAGTTCGGCCCGTACCTGCTCCACGTCGACCTGCAGGGCCGCGTCACCGGCGTGTATCCCACGATGTCGGGCGGGCGCGAGCTCCGCAGCCCCGACCATCCCGCGCTGCAGGTCGGCGCCGACCCCACGCAGCCGGTGCCCTTCCAGGTGGCTCGCTCCGGCGGCTACGAAGGCATGGCGCTGTCGCCCGACGGCTCGACGCTGTACGCGCTGCTCGAGAAGCCGCTGCTGACCGCCGAAGGCAAGCCCGAGACCGCGGAGGGTCGCCGCTTCCTGCGCATCCTGGAGTTCTCGGTCGCCAGGCGGGCATGGACCGGCCGCGAGATGCGTTTCGCGCTCGAGGATGGCGCCACGGCGATCGGCGACTTCAACATGATCGACGCACGGCGAGCGCTGGTGATCGAGCGCGACGACGGCGAAGGCGATCCTTCGATGGCCTGCGCGCAGGGCACCACGCCGAGTGACGCGAACCGCTGCTTCGCCAGCCCCGCGCGCTTCAAGCGCATCGTGCTGGTGGACCTGCAGGCGGCCGATCCGCAGGGCTTCGTGCGCAAGCTCGGCTACGTCGACCTGATGAACGTGCGTGACCCGCAGAACCGGGCGCGCCTCAAGGGCGAGGCCAGGCGCGATCTCGCCGGGGTCTTCACATTCCCCTTCTTCACGATCGAGAACGTGGCGCGCGTGGACGCCGAGCACATCATCGTCGCCAACGACAACAACCTGCCGTTCAGCATCGGCCGATTCACGGACCGTGCCGCGGACAACGAGTTCATCCTGCTGCGGGTGCCGGAGCTGCTCGAGGCGCGCTGAGCCGCAAGGCCGGGCGACTGTCTTCGTATCGTCACACGGCGCATCTAAGGTCGGTATCCCGGCCGATGCCACGTCGCCCAGCTCGCGAGACGCCGCGCATGGAACGCCCGCCTCTTCGTCGCCCCGCTCGCACCCGGCTGGCCTGGGCGCTGGTCGGCCCGCTGATGCTCGCCGCCTGCGGAGGCGGGGGAGACGGCGGCGGTGTCGATGGCGCGGCGGCCGGCGGTCGGATGACGGAACCGGTGGGCACGCCCGTACCGGTGGGCGCACCCGTACCGGTGGGCGCACCCGTACCGGCGGGCCCGCCTGCTCCGGTGGTGCTGCCCCGGCCGGTGCTCAGCTTCAACGACACTGGGGTCAGCGTCTCCGACGGCTTGACCTTCAACGGCAAGTGGTCGGTGGGCTCGCTGCTCGACGGCCTGGGCTGGGAGTGGTCGCTCGACGAGGGCCGTACCTGGATCCGGGGCAACGGTGACAGCTTCGAGGTGGCCGGAGACGGCGCCAAGATGATCTGGGCCCGGACCTTCGACGGGCAGGGAAACTTCTCCGAGATCGTGATGGTCTCGTGCACGCTCGACACGACCGTGCCGACGCAGCCCCAGGTCAGCGTGATCGCCGGCGCGCTGCCCGCGATCCGGATCGCCGGCCTCGAGGCGATGGCGCGCTGGGAGTATTCGGTAGACGAGCAGCGCAGCTGGATCCGCGGCTCGGGCACGTCCCTGTCGCTCGCGGGCAACCTGGTACGCAGGATCTGGTCGCGACAGATCGACGCCGCGGGCAATCCCTCGATGGCGGTCGCGACCGTCCTCGACGACCCGGCCACCTCCAACGGCTGGTTCGAGGCCTCGGGCGACGCGCTCGGGCCCACCGTGCTGCCCGGCTGGCAGGGCACGCTGCTGCTGCACGGCGAGGTCTCGCGGCCGGACACCGACTTCGTGCGCTTCGACGTGCCCGCGGGCCGTCGGCTGCGCTCGCTGCGGCTGGTGTTCTACGAGTCGCCCGATGCGATCGCCTTCTACGCGCTGCAGCAGGCGCCGGTGTTCGATGCGGGCACCAACGTGCAGCGGATGCTGTCCTGGAAGCACCTCGGCCCCGGTGACCTGCAGGTCGAACTGCTGGGCGGCATCGTCGAGACGGCCCGCGGCGAGGGACCCTACACGCTGTGGGTCAACCAGACCGGGGTGGATCGCACCGCCTACGCGATCGAAATCGCGGTGGAGTAGGCGGCACGCAGGTTCGCGCATCCGCGAGCCCTCGCCGTTCGTCCATCCGGTCAGGTTCCGCGCGAACCGCGGCAAGGCGCCGATCGGCCGGCTCGTCCGACGGCACCACCGGATGCCGAACACGCGCCCGGGCAGCCGCCGTCCGCCTCGAACAGGTGCATGCCGCTGCACCGCCATCGGCGCACTGCGGTGCCGGACCCGCAGGACCTGCACCAATCTCGTCGAGCAAACGCCGACGCGAGCGTCCCGGCCGCCCGGATCGCCCCCCTCGCGAACTGGCATCGTCTTTGCTTAAGCGATGGATTAGCCCACTCCACCTGCCATCCCCGGCCCACCGCGGCCTGCCCGACCCCCCTCCAGGAGCGCTCCATGTCCGAGATCCGCCGTCGTCGTTTCCTCGCCGGAGCCGCCCTGGCCGGCGGCTCGATCGGCGCGCCCGCCGTCGTGCGTGCGCAGGGCCGCAGCGTCTTCAACTGGAAGATGACCAGCGCCTACGTGAAGGGTTCGCCGTTCTACATGGACGGGCCGGGCAGCGCGACCGACCTCGCGCGGCGCATCCGCGAGATGTCCGACGGCCGGCTCAACATCCAGGTGTTCGGGGCCGGCGAGCTGGTGCCCGCCTTCGAGGGCTTCGACGCGGTGCGCGCCGGCACGGTGGAGATGAACCATGCCAACAGCTACTTCTGGACCGGCAAGACCTTCGCGGCCCAGTACTTCACCGCGGTGCCCTTCGGGATGAACTTCCAGGGCATGAACGGCTGGCTCTACGACGGTGGCGGCCAGCAGCTGTGGAACGAGGTCTACGAGCCGTTCGGGATGATCGCGATGCCCTGCGGCAACACCGGCGTGCAGATGAGCGGCTGGTTCAAGAAGGAGATCACCTCGGTCGCCGACCTCAAGGGCCTGAAGATGCGCATCCCCGGGCTGGCAGGCCGGGTCTACGCCAATCTCGGCGTCGACGTGAAGGTGCTGCCCGGCGGCGAGATCTTCCCGGCCCTCGAGCGCGGCGTCATCGACGCGGCCGAGTTCGTCGGCCCGTTCCAGGACCGGCGCCTGGGCCTGCAAAAGGCCGCGAAGTTCTACTACACGACCGGCTGGCACGAGTCGGCCACCGTCTCGGAGCTGCTCATCAACAAGGCCGCGTGGCAGAAGCTGCCCAAGGACCTGCAGTCGATCGTCGAGAACGCCGCCGCCGCCTGCAACGTGATCAGCGAGGGCTGGTGCCAGCGCAACAACTCCGAGGCGATGGAGGACCTGATCCGGAACCAGAAGGTCGTCGCGCGCCCGCTGCCCGACGCGGTGATCAAGGCGCTGCGCGAGGAGACCGAAAAGGTGCTCGCCGAGGCGATCGCCAAGGACCCGCTGACCAAGAAGGTGCACGAGTCCTACTTCGCGTTCAAGGCGAAGTTCGACCGCTGGTCCGAGATCAGCGAGGAGCAGTACCACGTCAAGGTCCGCGGCTGACCGGGGCCGCCGGATGCGAACGACCCTGCGCCGCACCGCCAGCGCGATCGAGGCGCTGATCGACGCGACCGGCCGCCTCACGCTCTGGCTGGCGCTCGCGATGATCGCGCTGGTGGCGGTCAACGTGCTGCTGCGCTACGCGATGAGCCTGGGCTCGGTGTGGGCGCAGGAGCTCGAGTGGCACCTGCTCGCCGCGATGATCATGCTGGGCATCGGGCACGCGCTGCAGCGCGGCGAGGACGTACGGGTCGACCTGTTCTACGCGCGCTACGGCCCGCGCGCCCGCTGGTGGGTGGACCTGGCGTCGCTGCTGCTGCTGCTGGCGATGGCGCTGCTGCTGTTCAAGCTGTCGCTCGGCTACGTCGCCCAGTCGTGGGTCGTGGACGAGCGCTCGGCCGACCCGGGCGGGATACCGTGGCGCTGGGCGGTGAAGTCGCTGATTCCCCTGGGCTTCGGCCTGGTCGCCCTGCACGCGGTGGCCGCGACGATCCGCATGCTGCTCGGCGAGCCGGCGCGGGAGGCGGCCCGTGGCTGACCTGTCGACCTGGGCGATCCTGATGGTGGTCGCCTTCTTCGCGCTGTTGATGATCGGCATCCCGGTGGCGGTCTCGCTCGCCACCGTCGGCTTCGTCTTCGGCTACATCGGCTTTGGCGACTCGCTGTTCAACCTGCTGCCGGCGCGCGTCTACGGCGTGGTGGCGGGCTACCAGTGGATGTCGATCCCGCTGTTCGTGTTCATGGGCGTCATGCTCGAGAAGTCGCGGCTGGCCGACGACCTGCTCGACGTGATGGGGCACATCGCCGGGGGCGTGCGCGGCGGCATGGGGGTGGGGATCATCCTGTTCGGCGTGCTGATGGGCGCCACCACCGGCATCGTGGGCGCCACGGTGATCACGCTCGGCCTGCTGACGCTGCCCACGCTCATCCGGCGCGGCTACGACAAGAGCGTCGCGTGCGGCGCGATCTGCGCGTCCGGCACGCTCGGCCAGATCATCCCGCCCAGCCTGATCCTGATCCTGCTCTCCGACATCATGCAGCTGTCGGTCGGCACGCTGTTCGCGGCGGCGGTCATTCCGGGTCTGCTGCTGTCGGCGGTCTACATCATCTACCTGCTCGTGCTCGGGATGTTGAAGCCCGACCTGATGCCGCCGATCCCCGTGGAGGAGCGCAGCCGGGTCAGCCGCTCCGAGCTCGCGCGCCGCTTCTGGAAGGTGGTCGTGCCGCCGATCGCGCTGGTGGTCGCGGTGCTCGGCTCGATCGTCGGCGGCGTGGCGGCGCCGACCGAGGCCGCGTCGATGGGCGCGGTCGGCTCGGTGCTGATCACGCTGATCTCCGGGCGCTTCAGGCTCGACGTGCTCAAGCAGGTCGCCCTCGAGACCGGCAAGATCACCGCGGTGATGATGTTCATCCTGATCGGCGCGCAGGTGTTCGCGCTGGCGTTCCGCGGCCTGCACGGCGAGGACGTGATCACGCGGCTGTTCGAGTGGCTGCCGGGCGGGGTGAACGCCGACATCTGGTTCATGATGGCGCTGATCTTCGTGCTCGGCTTCTTCATCGAGTGGATCGAGATCAGCTACATCGCGGTGCCGCTGTTCCTCCCCGTCCTGCTGGCGCAGGGCGTGGATCCGGTGTGGATCGCGATCCTCATCACGGTCAACCTGCAGTCCTCGTTCCTCACGCCGCCGTTCGGCTGGGCGCTCTTCTACCTCAAGGGCGTGGCGCCGCCCGAGGTGACGATCAAGGACATCTACAAGGGCGTCGTGCCCTTCATCCTGCTGCAGGGCATCACGCTGGTCCTGGTCTTCCTCTATCCGCAGCTGGCGCTGTGGCTGCCGAAGCTCATCGGCTGGTGATCCCCAGGACTGACTTCCGTACGCCTATCCTGCGCCCGGGATGCCCCGCCTCCCCCTCGTGGCCGGGACAAGCGGGCATCGCCCCCGGGCGGTGCGCTCTCAGAGCGTCGTCCGTCGACGCGTGCCGGCGACGCCCAGCGCGAGCAGCCCCGCCCCGAGCAGGACGGCGGTGGTCGGCGCCGGGACCTGGGCCGAGTCGGTCGCGCCCTCGATCGCGAAGATCTTGAATGCGGCGCCGCCGGTGGCGTCGCCCGGCGCCGCGGCGATCAGCAGCCAGTCCACGGGGGACAGGCCGGAGAAGTCGAACCCGGCAGGCGGCGTGCAACCGACCGTGCAGGCGTAGTTGCCCTGCGCCGCCCAGCCGGACATCGCGTCGAGCCCCATGATCGAGGTCGACGCGAGCGGCCCCGGACTCCCCCCGGCCCACAGCCTGAACGACGGCGCCGCGTAGGGCGTGACCTCGATGCGCGTCAGCGTGACCGGGCCGCTCGCAAACTGGATCGCCACGAGTTCGTAGGCCCCGGCGTTGTCGATCGCCAACGTGTCATCGGGGCTGCTGACCACGCCCAAGCCGTTGGTGTACTGCCCGAGGTAGCTCTGGGCGAACGCGGCGGCGGTGCTCGGCGCGGCCCAGCCGGTGATCGACAGCGTCTGCCCGCCCGCGGTCACGAGTCGCGGGGTCGTCGCGTAGATGGGATCGAAGCTGTTGTCGCCGACGAGGTCCCACCGGACAGGGGACGCGCCGACCAGCGAAGGCGCGCACAGCGACAGCAGCAGCAGCGCGGCCGACGTGGCGGGCGCGGCCTTGAAAGGCGAAAGCATTCCGGGGTCTCCTGATGGAACCGGGCGGGCGGGAAAGCGGGGATTGGGCAGAGCGCAGCGGGGGAGCAGTCGGCCCGACTGTAGCGTACAAGCGGTCGCGGCCGGTAGTGCGCGGCTGCAACGCACGGTCCGAAATCTGCGCGAACCCGGTCGGCCGGTTGACGTGGGGGCGCAGGGTCGGTGGGTGCCGGGGCGCGTCGTCCCGCCGTCGACCAACACGATCGTGCAGCCCGAATGCGACGACATGCGCCGGCATGTCGAGGCGCTCGCGGAGGCGGACGGCGACGACGTCGAGGCGATCATCCAGTTCGGCGCCAACCTGGCCTTCGGCCGTCAGGCTGCGGATGCGGAGCGCTGGCTCGAGAAGCCCGTCATCGCCGTCAACACCGCAACCTACTGGCATGCGCTGCGGACCGCCGGCATCGCGGATGCCGTGCACGGCTACGGCTCGCTCCTGGAGCGGCACTGACGGACGGTGGGCCGGGCTGGGCCCGGCACCGCTCACCTCGCGACCGGGCCTTGGGCCAGCAGCAGGGTCCGGTGCGCGGCCGATTCCCGGGCGATCAACGCGGCGAACGACGCGGGGCTGCCGCCCAGGCGCCGGCTGCCCACCGGCAGCACCCCGGCGGCGAAGACGGCCGCCTGCAGCACCTGGTTGACCGCGGCATTGACCCGCTCGAGCGTCGGGCCCGGGATCCCCGACGGTGCGAACAGCCCGAAGGTCGATCCGAGGTTGGCGTTCGGATGCCCGAGCTCCGCCAGGGTCGGCACCCCGGGCAGCTCGGCGACCCGCTGCTCGGCTCCGACAGCGAGCGCCCGCAGCCGGCGCGCCGCGACATGCGCGATCTGCAGCACGGCGACGTTGGTCGACAGCACGTCGATGTGCCCGGCGAGGGCGTCGGAGATCTGCTGTCCGCCCCCCTTGTACGGCACGTGCACGAAGCGCGTGCCGCTTTCGCGCATGACGTGCTCGAGCACCATGTGCCCGGTGGTGGCCACGCCGGAGCTCGCCCAGCGGATCGTTCCGGGCGCAGCGCGCGCCGCCGCCATCAGCGCCGCGAAGTCCGGGGCCGGGAAGTCGGGGGAGCCGGCGACCAGCACCGGCGTGCTCATCACGGCCGCCACCGGCACGATGCCGCCGACGACCCCGCCGTCGATCGCTCCGAGGTGCGGCGACAGCGCCAGCGGGCTGATCGCGCAGAAGCACAGTGCGTGGCCGTCCGGCGTCGCGCGCGACAGCGCCTGCATCGCCACGACGCCGCCGGCGCCGGCGAGGTTGTCGACCAGCACCGGCACCCCGGCCGCCTCCGACAGGCCGCGTGCCAGCGCCCTCGCCGTGGCGTCGCTGACCCCGCCGGGCGGATAGGCGACGGTCAGGCGGATCGGCCTGTCCGCACGGGTGGGCCAGGCTGCGGGCCGTGCGTCGGCGACGGCCCAGGCGGCGTACCCCGACGCCCCCCAGGCCAGCAGGGACCGCCGGATGCGGCCCCGGGCGCGCGCGCCGGGCGCGCTCATCCGCCGGCGCCGCGGCTGCGCCGACCGGGGCGCGCCCCGGCGATACGACGGGCGAGCGCCACGAACGACACGGTGGTAGGCGACGCGCCCGCGGGCCGCCAGACGAGCGTGATCGGGGCCAGCAGCGCGGGATCGGCGGGCAGGCGCCGGTAGGCGATCGCGCGCGGGTGCGCGCCCTGCATCGACGCCGGGACGACCGTGATGCCGCCGCCGGCGGCAACCATGTTGATGTTGGTCATCATGCGCTCGACCTCGGCGGCGATCAGGACCCCGACGCCGAGCCGCTCGAGCACCCCGAGCAGGTCGGCGTAGAGCCCGGGCGCGCCGCTGCGCCTGACGAGGACGAGGCGCTCACCCTCGAGTGCCTCGAATGGCACGCGATCGTGCCGCCCGTAATCGTCCGCGATCCGGTGATCGACCGGCACCGCCAGCACAGCCGACTCGGTCAGCAGTGTCTCGAAGGCGATCCCCTCTGGGCGGGCGACCGGCACCCTGAGGAAGCCGCATTGCAGTCGACCGTCCGCCACGGCCTCGGTGACGCCCGCGGCGTTGTCCTCGCTGATGCTCAGCTCGATGTCCGGGTACAGGCGGCGGCAGTCGCGCAGCACCCGCGGCGCGAACTCGTGCGCCGCGGCCGAGCTCGTGAAGCCGACGGCGACCGTTCCGCCCGAGCCGGCGACGAGCCGCCGGATCCGCTGCTCGAGCGCATCGACGGCGTCCAGCACCCGCTGTGCGTCGAGCCGCAGCGCCTCGCCCGCCGTGGTGAGCGTGACGCCCTTGGGATGCCGCAGGAACACCGCCACCCCCAGCTCGGACTCGAGGGCGCGGATCTGCTGGCTGAGCGGCGGCTGCTGGATGCCTAGCCGCGCTGCGGCCCGGGTGATGTGCCCGGTCTCGGCGACCGCCATGAAGTAGCGGAGATGTCGCAACTCCATATGCGGAACGTCTCGGGATGGTCGGTGTCGAGTATTTGATGTTAGCGGGCAGCTCCCGTACGGTTCGGGCGTTTGTCACGGAACCGAGGAGACACCCATGAACCGCAAACTCGCCGTCAGCGCCGCGTTGTTCGCCCTGCAGGCACCCGCGTCGGCCGACCCCGTTTCGGTGCTGTTCGTCGGGAACAGCTACACCTTCGCTCGCGTCGACCCGGTCCTGAGCTACAACGCCGCGAACGTCCGCGACCTGACACGCCCGCAGGGCCCGCTCAACGGCGGCCGCGATCCCGCGCTGGCATTCACCACCGGCGCGCCGTTCACCAACCTGTCCGGCACCAACTCGTATCCGGCGGGCACGATCAACGCGGCGACCGGCCTGCCTTTCGAGTCGTACTCGCCGCACTCCCAGACCAACGGCTGGGGCGGTGTCGCGGGCATCTTCAAGCAGCTGACGGTGCAGGCCGGGCTCGACTACGACGTCGCGCTGTCGACCCGCAACGCGGCGACGCTGCGCGGTCACATGCTGAACACCGCCAACAGCAACTGGGACCTGCGCTCGAACATCTCGTCGCAAACCTGGGGGCAAGTCGTGCTGCAGGAGCAGAGCGACGAGCCACTGCCGTCGATCACGGTCGGCGGCGTGGCGCTCGGCTCGAACTTCGAGAACTTCAACTTCTACGCCGACCTCATCGAGGACTACGTGCACAACGGCGCGGCGTCGTCCTACCGCGAGCGCGACGTCATTCCCGGCAGCACGAACGGCACCCTTAGGACGATCCCGGCCAACCCGAACGCCCGTGCCGCGACCGAGGTCTTCCTGTTCCAGACCTGGGCCCGACCCAACCTGGTCAATGCGCCGGGGGCCACCACGATCAACCCGGCCACCGGCAACGCCAGCTACAACACGGCGGTACCCGCCACCTCGTTCTATGCCGACCTCGGCAGCATGACGCGGGACCTGGCAAGCGCGTACAGCCGCGCCGCGACCAACGCCTCATCCGACGGCACGGGCGGGTTCAAGGCGATCGCGCGGGTCGGCGAGGCGTTCCAGCTCGCGGTCGACAGCGGCGTGGCCACGCGCGACATGTACGCCGCGGGAGCGCTGTCCGACGGGTTGATCGACCTGTGGTTCAACGATGGCACCCACGCCAGTGCGTGGGGCTCCTACCTCAGCGCGCTCACGCTGTTCGGCACCCTGACCCAGCGCGACCCGTCCCGGTTCGGCGGCAGCGAGATCGCCGCGCGCGACCTCGGCATCAGCGCCTCGGAGGCGGTGGCCCTGCAGCAGGTCGCGGCCCGGCAGCTCGGCTACCCGGTGCCGGCCCCCGGGACGATCGCGCTGCTGTCGTGCGCGCTGCTGCCGCTCGGCGCGATCCGGTTGCGCCGGCGCGCACCGCTCGCCTAGGCGCGGGGCCCGGCGAGGCGGGCGCGGGCTCGTACACGCGCGCGGGATCGAGCCCGGCCGGCGGCCGCCACGCAGGGCATCAGAGGTGCCCCGCGACCGCCGCCGCGATCGCCGCGGTGCCGTCCGTGCCGCCGAACTCGAACGCGCGAAGGCGTCCCGTGCAGAACGCCTCGTCGACCGCGCGCTCGAGTCGCACCGCGGCCTCGGCGAGCCGGGAGTCGTCATGGCGGTCGGCCAGCCAGTCGAGCAGCATCGCCGCCGACAGGAGCGTCGCCACCGGGTTGGCCTTGCCCTGTCCGGCGATGTCTGGCGCGGAGCCGTGGCAGGGCTGGAACAGTCCATGGCGATCGCCGATGTCGCCCGAGGGCGCCATGCCCATGCCGCCGACCAGTGCCGCGGTCTGGTCGCTGATGATGTCCCCGAACATGTTCTCCATGACCATCACGTCGAAGGTCCAGGGCTTGCGGATCAGGTCGAGCGCGGTCGCATCGACATAATGATGCCGAGCCTCGACGCCCGGATGGCGTCGTGCGATCTCGTCGAACACGCGACGGAAAAAGGCCATCGAGACGAACACGTTCGCCTTGTCCACGCAGGTCACGCTCGCGCGCCTCGGCCCGGCCTCGCCGCCGCGCGCCGCCCGCCGCGCCGCACGCCGCTCGGCCAGCCGGAACGCATAGTCCTGCACGCGCTCGCAGCCCGCCCGCGTGATCACCATGGTGTCGCGTGCCTCGCGGTCGTCGATCACGATGCCCTTGCCGCGCGAGGCGAACAGCCCTTCGGTCGACTCCCGCACGACGACCAGGTCGACCTCCCTGCCGCGCGGGTCGGCCAGCGGCAGCGGGATGCCCGGGATCGGGCGCACCGGGCGCACCCCGGCGTAGAGCTCGAGCTTCACGCGCAGGTCGAGCTGCGGCGCGATCTCGGTGCCGTCCGGGTAGCGGATCTCGGGCCAGCCCATCGCACCGAACAGGATCGCGTCGGCCGCGCGGCAGGCGTTTACGGTGGCCTCGGGGAGCGCCTCGCCGGTGGCCGCGTAGTGATGCGCGCCAGCCGGGTGCCTCGCGAACCGCAGCGACACGCCGCAGCCCGACGCAGCCCGCTCGAGCAGCGGCACGGTCGCATCGATCACGTCGTTGCCGATGCCGTCGCCGGGCAGCACCGCGATGTCGTAGACCCTGGTCTTCATGTGGGCCTCTTCTTCAAGTGTCCCACCAGCGCCTCGGTGTCGGCGCCCATCGCCGAGCAGGTCTTCTGCGACAGGCGCTCGCCGTTGATGCGGATCGGATTGGCGAGCACCCGCATGTCGGGGCGCAGCGGATGGGGCACGTTCTGGATCATGCCGGTGGTCTGCAGGAAGGGGTTGTCGAGCGCCTGCGGCAGGTCGTAGACCGGTGCCGCCGGCAGCCTGCCGGCGATCGCCGCCATCCACTGCGCGGTGGTCGCACGCCGGAACTCGACGTCCAGCGCCGCGGTGAGCGCGTCGCGGTTCGCCTGCCGCGCATCGGGCGTGGCGAAGCGCGGATCGGCGTTCAGGTCCTCGCGGCCCAGGACGCCCAGCAGCACGTCCCAGAACTTGGGCGTCAGGCTCATCACGAACAGCCAGCCGTCGGCGGTCGGGACGGTCTGCACCGGCGCCACCGAGAAGTGCGCGCTGCGGCGCTGGCGCTCGGGCACGTGCCCCTCGTTCAGGTACCACAGCGCGGTGTAGCCGAGCTGGTGCAGCGCGACGTCGAACAGGCAGGTGTCCACGTCGCAGCCGCGGCCGGTCGCGCGCGCCTGCAGCAGCGCCGACAGCAGTCCCACCATCGCAGTCAGGCCGGTCGCATGGTCGATCATCGACGGCGCGCCGATCCGCGTCGGCGGTCCGTCGGGCTCGCCGCACAGGGCCATCAGCCCGGCCTCGGCCTGCATCATGTAGTCGTAGCCGGGCCAGGCCGCGCGCTCGTTGTCGCGGCCGTAGGCCGACAGGTGCACGCAGACGATCGAGGGCCGCAGCCGCGACAACCCGGCATAGTCGAGCCCGAGATCGGCGGCCAGGTCGCCGCGCAGGTTGTTCATCACCACCTCGGCGTCGCCGATCAGCGCCTCCAGGGCCGCACGCCCCTCGGCGCTGCGGATGTCGAGCGCGACGCTGCGCTTGTTCATGTTCCAGGTCTGGAAATACTCGCTGTCAGCCTCGCCCAGGAAGTAGGGCCCCGTGCGGCGCGCGGGGTCGCCGCCGACGGCGACGTTCTCGACCTTGATCACGTCGGCGCCCAGGTCGGCCAGGAACATCGAGCCGTAGGGCGCTGCGCCGAACTGCTCGATCGAGACGATGCGGACTCCTGCAAGGGGCTTCAAGCGGCATTCCTCCGTGAGGTGGGGCGGGCGGCTCGCGGCCGCGGGTCAGGGCCGGGGGACGCGGAACCGGGTGCTGTGGACGAACCGGTCGGCGGGATACAGGCCGACCGCGATCATCACGGCGCGTTCGCGGTCATCGACATAGCTGCGCGTGATCTCGAGCGTCGGCGCGCCGGCCGGCGCCTGCAGCAGGCGCGCCGCCGCGCGGCCGAGGCTCACCGCCGCGATCTGCTGGCGCACTTCGGCCAGGCGCACCGCGTGCCGCCGCTCGATCAGGGAGAAGACCGGCACGCTGGAGGTGTCGATCTGGTCGAGCACGTCGGCGTGCTCGGGCCGCACGAGGATCGACGTCACCGCGACCGGCCGCGGGTCGTCGGGGCCAAAGCGCAGCACCTCGGCCTCGTGCCATTCCTGCCCGGGCTGCACCGGACGCCTTCCGGCCATCTCGGCGTCGGCAACCAGCACGCGCCGTCGCAGCGTCTGCATCCGCGTCGCCTCGAAGAACTGGACCAGCTCCTGCAGCGTGCCCACGCCCTGCACGAAGCGGCTGCCCGGCGTGCTGGCGCGCACGGTGGTGCCCACGCCGGCGCGGGCCGCGATCAGGCCGCGCGCCTTGAGCTCGCGCAGCGCCTCGCGCAGGGTGTGCCGGCTGACGCCGAATCGCCGCTGCAGCGCGGCCTCGGTGGGCATCAGGCTGCCGACCGGGTAGCGGCCCTCGCCGATCTCGGCGGCCAGCACGCGCGCCAGCGCCGCATACCGCGGGCCTGAGGGCGACGTCATGCCGGCCGCGTCGAAGGCCGGTTCGTGCGGAGCGGTACTGACCTCGCGGCGAGCCATGTCCGCTATTATCCGTACATTCGGACAAATTGCCCGGCGTTCCTGCAGAGCACCCCATCCATGGACCTTCCCGACCGGATCCTGCTCGTCGACGTCGCCCCGCGCGACGGGCTACAGAGCCTGCCAAAATGGATCGAGACCGACGACAAGGTCTGGCTGTGCGATCGTCTGACCGAGCTCGGCGTGCCGGTGGTCGAAGTCGCGAGCTTCGCGCACCCGAAAGTGGTGCCCAACATGGCCGATGCCGAGGAGGTGTTCGCGCGTATCCGGCGCAGGCCAGGCACGGTCTACCGCGGCCAGGCGCCGAACGCCCGCGGGGCGCACCGGGCGGTCGAGGCGAAGGTGGGCGAGATGCTCGGCCTGATCACCGCGAGCGAGACCTACACGCGCCACAACCAGAACATGGACAACGACCAGGCGTTCGACCAGAACCTGCTGTCGTTCCAGGTCGCCGAGCGCAACGGCATCCCGTTCGTGCTGGCCATCGGCATGGCGTTCTGGTGCCCGTACGAGGGCCTGGTGGCCGAGGACCGGGTGGTCGACATGGTGCGCCGCTTCCGCAACGCGGGCATCCGCCGCCAGTATCTGGCCGGCTCGCTCGGCATGGAGGACCCGGCGCACGTCAACCGACTGTTCAGGCGCCTGTACGCCGAGGTGCCCGACATCGAGCTCGGCTTCCACGTCCACAACCTGTCGGGCATGGCCACCGCCAACATCCTGGCCGCACTCGACGCGGGCGTGCACTGGCTCGAGGGCGCGATCTGCGGCGTCGGCGGCGGCATGGCCATCCCGAGCGGCGTCGGCTCCTGCGGCAACTTCCCGCTCGAGGACCTGGTGGCCATGCTGGAGGAGTGCGGCGTGGCCACCGGCCTCGACCCGGCCGCCACGCTGCAGGCCGCGCACGAGATCGGCGCGCGCCTCGACATCCCGGTCAGCAGCCACCGCGGCGCCGGCTTCACGCGCGAGGCCATCCTGAGCAAGGGTCGGGAGAACCCCAACGATCCGCAGGTACGGGGCTGACGCCCGCGCGAGCCGCGTTTCCCGAGCAACACCCACGACCCACCGAGAGGAGACACTCGATGTTCCGACACATTGCAGCCGCGGTCCTGTCCGTCGCAACGCTCGCGCTCGCGTCCGCAGCGCACGCGCAGGCCCAGTACCCCGCGCGGCCGGTGAAGCTCGTCGTGCCGTTCCCCACCGGCCAGGCGACCGACGTCGCCGCCCGGCTGATCGCCGAGGCACTGTCCAGGGAGTGGGGCCAGCAGGTCATCGTCGAGAACAAGGGCGGCGGCGCCGGCGTGCCCGGCATGGTCTACGGCCGCGACCAGGCCGCCGACGGCTACACGCTGATCATGGGCACGAGCGCGGTGCTGGTGGTGAACCCGGCCATCATCGAGAAGCTGCCCTACGACCCGCTGAACGACTTCGTGCTGATCGGTCCGGTGTTCCGCAACCCGCTGGTCATCGTGGCCAACGAGGGCTCGCCCTACAAGACCCTGAAGGACATGGTCGAGGCGGCCAGGAAGGAGCCCGGCAAGCTGCAGTGGGGTTACCCCGGCGCGGGCACCACGCAGCACCTGACCGGCGAGCTCTTCAAGCAGGTCGCGGGCGTCGACATTCAGGGCGTGATGTACAAGGGCAGCGCGGCGGTGGTCACCGACATGCTCGGCGGTCACATCCAGCTCGCGGTCGACGGCATCCCGGCGCACTTCACGCAGATCAAGGCGGGCAAGATCCGGGCGCTCGCCTCCACCGGCGCGTCACGCGCGCCGCAGCTGCCCGACGTGCCGACCGTCGCCGAGCTCGGCTACCCGGGCTTCTCCGGCGAAGGCTGGGGCGGCGTGGTGGCACCGAAGAACACGCCGCCGGACATCGTCGCGAAGGTCTCGCGCGACCTGCGCAAGCTGATGGCCGACCCGGCGATGCAGCGGCGCATCGTCGAGAGCGGCCTGGTGGTCGACAACATGCCGCGCGACGAGTGGCTGGTGTTCGCCCGCAAGACCTATGACCAATGGGGCGACGTCGCGCGGCGCAACAACATCACGGTGCAGTGACCCGCGAGCCGTCCGAGCGCGGGGGCGAGCCGTCGAACAGCCCGGGCCCGGTCCCTCCCGAGCAAGCGCTGGATCAGGGCCTTCTTCACGTCAAGAAACTTTACACTTCGGGCTGTCCGGACTCGCTGCCTGAGCTCGAGCAACCTTCAAGCCCCTGTTTCAGAAGGGAATCGTCGGGTTATGGCATGAAATTCGCTTGGAGTTCACTGCTCCGGAATCTGCCGGGCAATGATCGGCGCAAGCTGGCCATAGACGCTCAAGAAGAGAAATCGACACCATGAACTCGGTTCTTCGCAAGGCTTCAGTCGTCCTGTTTGAATTTGCCGTGATCGGCATTCTCGCGGGTGGCGCAACGCAGAGCCTGGCCAGTCCGGTCTACAACGCCGCGGCGGAGTTCAACGGTTTGCAAGGTGGCACCTCCGGCGTGTGGAACTACGGTCGGCTCGATGGTGCCGGGGGGACGTTCACCCCAGCCACCTCGTTTGTCGGTGGCAATTTTGTGGGTCCCGGCGGGGGTGCATATCTGTTGGTCGGCAGTGATTTCATGCACCCGGGCTGTGATCCCGCCGCCATCGCCGGCACGTGCGTGAACGACAAGGCGTTCGCCGACCTTCGCTTCACGGCCCCCACCGCTGGCAGCTATACGGCGACCTTCTTTGTCAGGCTGTCCGACCCGCTGAATAACCCGATCAACTGTGAGTACCGCGGATGCGACCCTGCCATTAACAACGGCTATCCCGATTACCGCCGGGACGGCGTGCGGATGTGGCTCGGGACCGACTTCATCGACCTGTCGACATGGCAGGGGCAGGCTGCCGTGACTGCTGCATTCGCGGGTCAGACGCTGACCCAGACCTTCACGCTGTCAGCGGGGGGAGTCATCGACTTCGCGGTCGACCACAACGGCGCTCGGTTCTGCACGACCTGCACGCCTACAACCCGTTTCAACCTCTACGACTCAACCCGCTACACCGCGTCGGTCACGAAGAATGAGGCGGCTGTCCCGGCGCCTGCCTCGATCGCGCTGCTTGGCGCCGGACTGTTCGGCTTTGGTCTGTCACTGAGCAAGCGTCGCCGGCGCCCGCTCGCAGCCGCCTGAATGCCCAGCCGCGCGTTCGGCACGCGCGGGCGCATCGGCCGGCCGTTGCGACCTTGGGGTTGAAGGCGAACCCGCGCGGCGCAACAACATCACGGTGCAGTGACCCGCGAGCCGTCCGAGCGCGGGGGCGACCCCTGGACGGGGGCGGCCCGCGTCGACGCCGGACGCCGGCTGGATCGGGGAATACGGCGGGCGAGCCGACGAACAGCCCGGTCCCTCCCGAGCAAGCGCTGGATCAGGGCCCTCTTGACGTCGAAAAACTTTACACTCCGGGCTGTCCGGACTCGCTGCCTGATCTCTGGAATCGTTCAAGCCCTTGTTTCAGAAAGAAATTGTCGGGTCATGGCATGAAACTCGCTTGACGCCCGCACGACCTCTCTCCGAAGGAACCCCATGAGCGCCACCCTGCATTCGTTCACCGTCCATGCCGCGGCGGCCTGCCTGCTGGCCTTCGGCGGCACGGTCTGCGCGACTGCCATCGTCGACGGCAGCTTCGAGAATCAGGCCGTCCTTCAGAACCTGCCGTTCGATGACACTGTGACCGCATCGAACCCGACGGGCGAGAAGTGGGGAGCGGGCTGGAACAACTGGGGCTGGTCGTCCTGGCAGGCCATCGCGCCGGGCGGTGCCTGGGTGGGTGAATCGATCGCCCGCACCGAGGAGTTCGCCGCCGGCTGGAAGTGGGCGCAGCACGGCGGCGTGTTCGGCATCATCAAGGATCGGGGGACGCTCTCGCAGACCTTCACAGCGACCGAGACGGCCGTCATGACCCTGTCGTGGTTCGACGCAAACCGCCCGTCGTGGCGCAGAGACACCTGGTTCGGCCGCCCTAACGATTACAGCGTCACCCTGACCGACGTCGGCTCGGCCACCACCATCCAGATCGCCGCCTTCAGGAGCCAGGTATACCTCGGTCTGGAGTCGAACAGCTTGATCAACGCTACCGACGACCGGTTCACCCTCGCCGGCAAGCAGGGCTGGGATGCCCGGAGCAGTGACCCGTTCCAGCTCGAGTCGGGCAGGACCTACATGCTGAGCTTCAACAGCCTGAGCCCCTACTACACGGACAACGGCGTCCAGAAGGTCGATGACCGCACGACCTTCCTCGACAACATCAGCCTGCGCAGCCAGGCGGTGCCGTTGCCCGGCACGCTCGCGATACTCGTCGCAGGCGCGGGCGGTTTCCTGCTGGGCGCCGGCCGCAGACGCCGCCGCATGGAAGCGTCCAGCGGGCGCTGAACGGCGCCGTCCACCAGCGCTCGAGGTATCACACTGGCGTCGGCCGTCCCGACGCCAGTCGCCACCGGTACCCTCCTGGCCCTACCGCCACTGGATCCCCGACCCCACTGCCCTGCCTCGCAGCGTCCGCCCGCCCGCCCGCAGGGTCACCTCCTCGCCGCGCACGCTCCCTGTCACCGGCACGCTCGCACCGCCGGTACGCAGCGTGCCCGAGAGCTTCTGGTACGACTGCAGGAGCGTCAGTTCCCCGTCGTTCACGCGGTGCGTGCCCGCGACCCGCGCCGGCACGATCCACAGCAGCGCCGTGCACCATGAATGCATGCACACCGACGGCGGCAGCGTCTCGGTCTGGTCCGCCTCCCAGTCGCCCATCGTGAAGGTGTTCGAGACGATCCGCGTGCCCGGCTCGAGCGCGAGCAGCTTCGGACGCAGCTTCAGGTTGATCTCGTTGAGCAGGAACATCGTGATCACCGTCGCCTGCGACAGGTCGGTGTCGAACAGATCCCGCTGCTCGAAGCGGGCACGGTCGGCCACGCCCTCGCGACGGGCGCGCTCGTGCGCCAGCGCGACCAGGTCGGGGTTCAGCTCGATGCCCAGCGCGGTCGCGCCGCGCCTGGCGGCGGCAACGACAGTACGTCCGTCACCCGAGCCCAGGTCGATCAGCGTGTCCCGGGGGCCCACGCGGCCCATCTCCAGCATCCGCTCGACGAGCAGGTCGGGCGTCGGTACCCAGACCACGTCCTTGCCGGCCTGGCCAACCTCGGGCACGTAGGGCACGGCGCCGTCGCTGCGCTGCGCGCTCGCGCCCACGGCGAGGAGCGACAGCGCGGTCGCGACGGTGACACGGCGAATCAGGACAGAGATCGGCATCTCGGCTCCGGGCGGGACGAAGGACTCGAGATCCTAAGGGATGCGCGGGCGGCGTGACAGCCCCGGGGGCACGCGGCACGCGGCCGGCGATCGTCGTCGTGGGACAATGACGGCGCCATGCACCGATCACCGTCGTACCCGACGGCCCCCGCTCCGATGACCCTCTCCAACGGCCCGCAGACCCTCGCGATCCCCGGCCCCTCGATCGTTCCGGAGCGCGTGCTGCGCGCGATGCACCGGGCCTCGCCCAACATCTACACCGGCGCGCTGATCGACCTGACGCGCTCGCTGGTGCCCGACCTGAAGCGGGTCGCGCGCACCGGGCAGCAGGTGGCGATGTACATCGGCAACGGGCACACGGCCTGGGAGGCGGCGCTCGCCAACACGCACTCCCGCGGCGACCGCGTGCTGGTGCCGCTTAGCGGCGCGTTCGGGCGCGGCTGGGCGGAGATGGCCGAAGGGCTCGGCCTGCGGGTCGAGACGATCGATTTCGGGACCGCGTCGCCGATCGACCCGGCGCGCATCGGCGAGCGGCTGCGCGCCGACCGCTCCCACGAGATCCGGTCGGTGCTGGCGGTGCACGTCGACACCTCGACCTCGCTGCGCGCCGACCTCGCCGCGATCCGCCGCGAGATCGACGCAGCGGGGCATCCGGCGCTGCTGCAGGCCGACTGCATCGCGTCGCTCGGCTGCGACCGCATCGAGATGGACGCCTGGGGCGTCGACGTGCTGCTCGCCGGCTCGCAGAAGGGCCTGATGCTGCCGCCCGGCATGGCGTTCGTGTTCTTCAGCGAGCGCGCCGACCGGGGCCGCGAGCACGCCGGCTGCGTGACCCGCCACGTCGACTGGCGCCCGCGCGCCGATCCGCCCACCCCCTCTCAGCGGTTCAACGGCACCGCGCCGACGCACCACCTTCACGGGCTGCGCGAATCGCTCGACATGATCGTCCACGAGGAAGGCATCGAGGCGGTGTGGGCCCGGCACGCCACGCTCGCACGCGCGGTGTGGGCCGCATTCGAGGCCTGGGAGCGGCCGGGTGGCGTGCGCCTGAACGTGCGCGACCGCGCGCACCGCAGCCACGCGGTCACCGCGCTCGAGTTGCCCGGCTACGGCACGCGGCTGCGCGAATGGACCGAGCAGCACGCGGGCCTGACGCTGGGCATCGGGATCGGCATGGCACCGCCCGACTCGCCGCGCTGGCACGACTTCTTCCGCGTCGGCCACATGGGTCACCTGAGCGCGCACTCGCTGCTCGGTACGCTCGGCTGCATCGGGGCGGGGCTCAAGGCGATCGGGGTGCCGCACGGTGACGGCGGACTCGACGCTGCGGCTCAAGTGGTGGCGGAAGGCTGAGGGCTCGCGTGCCCGGGCCTCGGGCGCGGCGGTGGCGACCCCGCCGTTGTCGGCGCGGCCTCGCCGGAGCCGGCCAGGCGCTCCGAAGGCACGGGGGTCACTTCGGGGTGGCGCAGACGGCGTTTCGCAACAGCACTTCGCTCTCGTGGCGGGGCGTGATGCGCGTCCACTGCCCGGTCTCGTCTTCCTTGCTCACCTGCGCGGCCTTGCCTCGTCGACCTTCACCCAGGTCTGCGCCCCCGCGGGCATCGCCGGCAGCATGAACAGGCCGAGCAGCGCGGCCCTCACCGGACGCCCGCAACGCGCGCTCACGGCGCGGCAGGACTCGGCACGGGGCAAGCGAACATCGGTCGCAAGGACATTCTCCCTTCTTGGACGGCCTGCAGCAGGGGCCCGAGGAGGTGACCCCGACCGCTGCCCGTGCACGCAGCAGAATGGCAAGCCTGTCGGAAACCCGCCGCGCGCAGCCGACCGGCGGTCACGCCCGGCCGACACCCATGACCCGTTCGGGCAGCCCCACCCGGGCACGGTAACCGGGCGGGGCGCACCCTCACATTCAGAGCCTGCCGGGCCATGCCGCGCCGAACCCGCCGGGCGGGACGTGGGCAGCGGGCTGGAATGACTAGGGCGGGTCGTCCCGAGCAAGCGCTCGGTCAGGGCTTTTCTGACGTCGAAAAACTTTACACTTCTGACTGTCCGGACTCTCTGCCTGAGCTCGAGAATCCTTCAAGCCCTTGTTTCAGCAACAAAGTGTCGGGCCATGGCACGAAAATAGCATGGTGGGTGCCTCGTCTCTCCGAAGGAACCGATGAGCCCCACCCCGCACTCGTTGGACCGTCCATGCCGCGGCTGCCTGCTGGCCTTCGGCGGCACGGTCTGCGCGACCACCGTCGTGGACAGCGGCTTCGAGAATCAGGCGGTTCTTCATGGCATTCCACATTCCTTTCATCAAACTTAGGATTGAGTTCATAAATGTCCCAAAGTCTGTATCGGAGGCTCTCATCGCTCGCCAACCAATCGATCATCCGCAGCGCAATGTTTTCGAGCGTTTGCTTTGCGGCGCTGCTGTCTGTTGCCCTGCCCGCCCAGGCGTTGCTCATCAACTATCAGGGAGACTTAACCTGGGACAATAGCTCGACCGGAGACCCAGACCAGGTCCGGCCGTTGTTTTTGCCCACGGAAGGGAACGCAAATACAATTCATCGGAACTTTATTTTGTCGGGTCTACGTAACCTTCCCTGTGGTTATGGTGAGGTTTGTTTCGCAAACCCGGCGTGGGTCCCTATCGGTCAGTCCGGGACAGAGAATCCACAAATAGGCCTTTCTTATTTTCTGAATGGTCGCACTGGGCCTAAATCAGAGCCCATGCCTCTGGGACCAGGCAATCAACGATTCGATTATAATCTCTCTCAACCCGGAACTCCGTCTCGTAGTGCCCCCGAGGTTCTGGTCTATTACTATGGCGAAAACTTGGCTGGCGGCCGTGGGCCCCCTTACAAGGAGTTGTATCGCGACACCACCAGCGACACCTATACATGGACAGACACCGTCAAGCTGAATAGCTTTCCGAGCTTTTATCTGGCTGGCGATTGCGTTTTCTGCGGTGAAGGCAATGCGGTGACCGCTCCGGTTGACATACCCTTCATCGGTGGAACGGCGCAGTACATACCGCTACAGTACAATTTGGTCGGAGGCGTTAAATTATTCATAAACACCTACGACAGCCCCGTTTTCGATATCACGTTCGGGGCGAGCGGCATCAAAGGCACCATGCAATTCTCGGCCATGTTTTCGCAGACCCCGGGCACTTATTCATTCAACCATGACTACATCAATCACGGAACATTCCGACGGAGCGGCTGGAGCTGCATCAAACTGGATATCCCCGACGCACAACTGCCGGGTCGGGCCGGTCTAGTACCGTTCACCACGTCTCGGCCGCAAGGGATGGGTTTGCCGGGAGACTGCCCCGTTGTTGAGTACAAGTCGGCGTCCACCCCGGTTACGGACCTGCCGCCGATCACAGTTCCGGAGCCGGCGGCGCTCAGCCTCCTGCTGGCGGGTCTCGGTGGGTTCGGGTTGCTGCGCCGCCGGGCTGCCAAGAAGGGGCCGGCAACAGCCCCTGACCTGCCCGGCATTCTTGGCACCAGGCGTTACTGAAGAGAGGCCACTGGCCTCTCTCCGAAGGAACACATGCGCCCCACCCTGCACTCGTTGACCGTCCATGCCGCGGCTGCCTGCCTTCTGCCCTTCGGCGGCAGGGTCTGCGCGACCATGATCGTCGACGGCAGCTTCGAGAATCAGGCGGGCCCACATGGTATTTCACATTCCTTTCAGCAAACTCAGGATTGAGTTACGGTGCGGCAGGATTTCCAAAATGCCCAACAGAATGTTTAAGAACAGTTACCAGAGACGCTCTATGACCGCGAATCATTCCACTTTCCGCAGCACGATTTTTTCGAGCGTTTGCGTTGCAGCGCTCCTGTCTGTTGCCCTGCCGGCCAAGGCGCTGGTCCTGACCTATAATTCCTGGGCGCCGGAATGGGACACGAGTGAGGCTACCGGCAACCCGGACCAGACACTGTCAGTGCAAACGTCAAAATCCGGGGCCGCCACTAGCACCGCCCAGAGTTTAATCTTTGTAGTTCTGGATAAGCATTTTGCCGGAACTGGAAATAGTGGCAATCCGGTATGGACGCCCGTCGGTCAGTTCGGGTCGGACGGCACGTTCAAAAGGCCTTCGACTTCAGTGCCTCTGGGTCTGTACAGTCAGCGATTCGATTATAGCCTCCCTGTGGCAGCAGATCAGGCCACACCTAGCACCTACGGCACTACTTATACATGGAATAACACCGTCAGGCTGGAGAGCTTTGGGAGCTTTTATCTAGATAATAGCAAGGGGAGCTATTTTCTCGACAACTACAAAGCCTGGGACTGGAGCAACTGCACTTTCTGTGGTCCCGACAACTTGGTGAGCTTTACCGGCCCGCCCTTCTCCAGCGGAACGGCGAGCTACGTGCCGCACTTGGACAAATGTTTCGAGCGGTATTGCGTTGACATGTTCGATACCACAATCGCCTTCCCTGCCTTCAATATCACGTTCGGGTCGAGCGGCATCACGGGCACCATGAAGTTCTCGGCCGATGTAGTGCGAAGGCCAAGCGGTTATACCGGATACGTCACTACCTCCGGAGGCCGGATCATTCTGGAAATTCCCGACGGTCAAACGCCGCAGCCCGCGGGCTCCGTGCCGGAGCCGGCGGCGCTCAGCCTCTTGCTGGCGGGTCTCGGTGGGCTCGGGTTGCTGCGCCGCCGGGCCGCGCAGAAGAGGCCGGCGACCGCCCCCTGAACTGTCCGGCATTGTTGGTACCAGGCGTTACTACAGAGTGGCCCCTGGGTTGACGGATGGCGCAGCCACCAGCATCGCGCTCGCTCGGTCAGGGCTTTTCTGACGTCGAACAACTTTACACTTCTGACTGTCCGGACTCGCTGCCTGAGCTCGAGAATCCTTCAAGCCCTTGTTTCAGCAACAAAGTGCCGGGTCATGGCACGAAGATCGCTTGGTGTGTGCCACCTCTCTCCGCAGGAACCGATGAGCCCCACCCTGCACTCGTTGGACCGTCCATGCCGCGGCTGCCTGCTGGCCTTCGGCGGCACGGTCTGCGCGACCACCGTCGTGGACAGCGGCTTCGAGAATCAGGCGGTCCTTCATGGCATTCCACATTCCTCTCAGCAAACTCAGGATTGAGTTCATAAATGTCCCAAAGTCTGTATCGGAGGCTCTCATTGCTCGCCAACCAATCGATCATCCGCAGCGCAATGTTTTCGAGCGTTTGCTTTGCGGCGCTGCTGTCTGTTGCCCTGCCGGCCAAGGCGCTTGTCCTGACCTATGATTCCTGGAAGGCAGTATGGGACACGAGTGAGGCTACCGGCAACCCGGACCAGACTCGGTTAGTGCAAACGTCAGGGTCCGGGGCCGCCACCAACACCGCTCAGAGTTTGATCTTTGTAACTCTGGACAAGCATTTTGCCGGAGGAAATAGAGGCAATCCGGTATGGACGCCCGTCGGTCAGTTCGGGTCGGACGGCACGTTCAAAAGGCCTTCGAATTCAGTGCCTCTGGGTCTGTACAGTCAGCGATTCGATTATAGCCTCCCTGTGGCAGCAGATCAGGCTACACCTAGCACCTACGGCACCACCTATACATGGAATAACACCGTCAGGCTGGAGAGCTTTGGGAGCTTTTATCTAGATAATAGCGAGGGGAGCAACTTTCTCGACAACTACACCGGCTGGGACTGGAGCAACTGCACTTTCTGTGGTCCCGACAACTTGGTGAGCTTTACCGGCCCGCCCTTCTTCAGCGGAACGGCGAGCTACGTGCCCGACCTGACGAAATGTTTTTCGGCTCACTATTGCGTTGACATGTTCGATAACGTAATCGCCTTCCCTGCCTTCAATATCACGTTCGGGTCGAGCGGCATCACGGGCACCATGAAACTCTCGGCCAATGTAGTGCAAAGGCCAAGCGGTTATAACGGATGGTCGGTTTTCTCCAGTGGCCAGATCATTCTGGAAATTCCCGACGGTCAAACGCCGCAGCCCGCGGGCTCCGTGCCGGAGCCGGCGGCGCTCAGCCTCCTGCTGGCGGGTCTCGGCGGGCTCGGGTTGCTGCGCCGCCGGGCCGCGCAGAAGGAGCCGGCGACCGCCCCCTGACCTGCCCGGCATTGTTGGTACCAGGCGTTACTACAGAGTGGCCCCTGGGTTGACGGATGGCGCAGCCACCAGCATCGCGCTCGCCACCGAGCTCTAATGGCATTGCTGTGCTCGGGCCGGGTCACGGTGATCCGGCCTGGTTCATCACTGCGGTCGTCTGCACCTCGGCGCACCGGTGGGATTCATCCGCCCAGACTGCGCAGCCGGACCGCGTCCGGTCGTCGGCACCCGCTCCTGGCCGACAACAGCCCCACGGGCGCGATCAGATTGCTCAATGGGCCTGATCGCCGAATTGGCATCAACTGGTTGTGCCGCGGATCCAATTCTCGACGGCCAATCCTGAAATTCGCCTGAAATGGCGTTTGTTGCCCGTCACCAGCACGACGCCGCCAGCCGCTGCGCAAACGCAAGCGGGCTCAGCACCGAGTGCGTCGTTTCCAGCCGCTCGCGCTCCTGTGATTCCACCCGAACCGCAGCATGCAGGCTGAATGTATCCTTGCGGCCGCGTTGTCGCGCCTCGGTCGCGGCCAGCTGACCGCTGGGCGCACGATCAAGATGGGCGCTCGTCACACTATCCAGGACACTACGCCCATGCTCCGATCCAAACCGCTTCTTGGCGCAGCCGGTGGCTTGTTGCTGCAACTCGCACTCGCATTCGCATTCGCATTCGCATTCACACCGGCGACCAGCGGATACGCTCAGACGGCACAACCCGTTGCGCCAGACAAGACGCTGCGCGTGACCACACGCGTTCTCGAGCCGCTGGTGGTGCAACGCGGCGAGTCGCTGAGCGGCTTCAGCATCGACGTCTGGAACGAAGTGGCACGCCGTGCGGGGCTCAAGTCTGAGTTCGTGATCCTGGGCAGCGTCAAGGCGATGCTGGACGCGCTGGAAAACGGCGACGTACAGGTCGCTGTCGCGGCCATCAGCATGACGCCCGAACGTGAGCAGCGATTCGACTTCTCGCATATGTACCTGCAATCGGGCCTGCAAATCATGACGCCGATCCAGCAGTCTTCCTGGCTTGACAGCATTCGGAGCGTCTCTTGGGGCCATGTGCTGGGCGTGATTGCCTGGGTCGCGCTGCTGATCACGATCGTGGCACACGTGATGTGGCTGATCGAGCGTGGGCGAAACCCTGAATTCCCGAAGGACTACCTGCGCGGGGTGGGTGAAGGCCTATGGTGGACCGTCGTCACGGTGGTCACGGTGGGCTACGGTGACCGCACCCCAAAACGCGTGTTGGGCCGTGTTGTAGCGACGATCTGGATGTTCGCCGGAATCTTCCTGATCGCCCACCTCACCGCAACCATCACCTCGCGGCTGACCGTGGAGAGCCTGCAGGGCCACATCAACGGGCTGAACGACCTGCCCGGCAAACGCGTGGTGACGGTGCAAGGCACCACGGCCGATCAATACCTGTCGGCCAATGGGATCGTCCATCTCAAGGTGGCGCAGATCAGAGACGCTTACGCGCAGATCGAAGCGGGGCAGGCAGACGCGGTGGTCTACGACGCACCGGTGTTGAACCACTATGCCAACACGCTGGGCAAGGGCAAGGTGCGCATGGCCGGTGTCGTGTTCAAGGCCGAACCGTACGGCATTGCCTTGCAGCCAGGCAGCCCGTATCGAAAGGCGATCAATCAGGCGATCCTCGAGATCTTCACCGACGGCACGCATGAGCGACTCACGAACAAGTGGTTCGGCACGAACTGAATGACCCGCCGAGCAAACCCCGCTGGCGGGTAGCGCTGCAGGTCGATGTCGAACACGCGATTCGACAGCCCCGCACTGCCCATGGGTTGGGCGCCAGCACGCCGTAGTACCGGACCCGGTGCAGCGTCGGCTGCGCGATGTAACGGCGTATGCTCGTTTTCCGCCAGGGGCGACGGCGACGATGAACCGGGCCTTCACCCACGGCTTCAGCACCTTCCTTCGCCGGCGCCGCGCGACCTGGCACTTCGAGCGCCGCCCGCTGGTGGGCGGGCTGACGGCAGCGCTCAAGCTCGCGCCACCACAGGGAGCACGAGGCCCCCCAGGACTCGGCGAGGACCTGCTGGCCGCAGCCCGCGAGGAACAGCAGAACTTCGGTGCGATGGACATCCTGTGCACCGACAAGACCGGCACGCTGACGCAGGACAAGATCGCGCTGGCGCGCCATGCCGATGTGTACGGCGCGGACACCGACGAGGTGCTGAACTTCGCATTCCTCAACAGCTACTACCAGACCGGGCTGAAGAACCTGCTCGACCATGCGGTGCTCGAGCATGTCGAACTGCCCGCCGAGTTGAAGCTGAAGGACGCCTACCGGAAGGTCGACGAAGTTCCCTTCGATTTCGAGCGGCGCCGGATGTCGGTGGTGGTGGCCGCCGTGTCCGCCGGGCAGGACCTGCACCACGAGCTTGAGCAGCAACTTCGGCAACGTGCTGAGCGTGCTGATCGCCAGCGCCGTCCTGCCGATGCTGCCTCTGCAATTGCTGGTGCAGAACCTGCTGTACGACAGCGGCCAGACCGGCATCCCGTTCGACAACGTCGACCCCGAACTGGTGACCCGGCCGCTGAAGTGGAACCCGGCCGACATCGGCCGGTTCTGCCGTTCGTGCAAAGCCGGGCGGCGGCGCCGCTGATCGGCATGACGCTGGCGATCATGGCGGTCGGCCTGTGGCTGCCCATCGGGCCGCTGGCCGGCTGCTTCAGGCTGCAGGCCTTGCCATCGGCCTACTATGGATGGCTGGTCGCCATCCTGCTGGGCTATTGCACGCTGACCACGTTGATGAAGCGCATCTACATCAGGCGCTACGGTTGGCAATGACGGCCGGCCGTGGGCGCGACCGCTCCAGGATCGCCACGGCTTGATTCAAGTTCGTTGATGCCGGCTCGACAAACTCCGGCTGCGGCAGCCTGGGCGGGCCGAAGCGGCGCGGGCCCGTGCCCGGCCTACTGGGGCTGGCCCGGCGGCTGGCTGAACCAGGCGTTGCCCGAGGTGGCCATGCGCACGCCCAGCGCATAGAGCGCCTGCATCTGCACCGGGTCGAAGACCTCGTCGCCGGCCATGGCCATGTCGGGCGGAATGGTGACCCAGCGAAAGCTGCCGTCCTCGCGCTGCGTATAGTCATGGATGCGGATCAGGTCGCCCAGCGCGGTGGCGCGCCCCGAAGCATCGATCGAGCGTGAAGCGATCTGCGCCAGCGAGCGCTGCACCGGGTCAGGCTGCGGGATCAACTGACCGTTGTGGATGACGAAGATGTCCTCCCGGCCCCTCCCGCCCACGCCGCCGCGTTCGCGGATCACCGAGCCGCGGAGCACGCCGCCGTTGAGGAACACGCGCGCGCCAACGCCGCCGTCGACGTGCATTTCGTCGTAGCGCGGCCCGCCGGGCCTGAGCTCCACCTCGAAGAAGACCGGCGGGAAGGCCACCGGGATCGAGGCCGAGGCCAGCATCACCTTGCGGAACAGCTCCAGCGCTTCGGGACGGCCGCTGCTGGCGATCAACCCCATATTCCAGATGACGAAGCGCGGTGCGTCCAGGTTGGCAGTGCCGATGTACAGCCGCCGCCCGCGCTGGTGGGCCTCGGCAACGCGCTGCAGCAGCGGTGCGTCGACATGGCGCGCGATCTTCGCCTGCAAAGGCAGGGTGTCGGCCAGGGCCTCGCCGGCAATGAGCTGCCAGAGCAGGCCGAAGGTCGAGCGCAGCACGAAGATGTCCCGGGAGCGGGTGGTGGTGTAGAACTCGCGCAGCGCCTCGTCGTACGGCGGGCCGATGAAGGCGAACGGTGCCATCAGCGCGCCGGTGCTCACGCCGGTGACGATCTTGAACACCGGGCGGGTGCCGGTGGCAGTCCAGCCGTTGAGAAAGCCGGCGCCGAACGCGCCGTTGGCGCCGCCGCCCGACAGCGCCAGGTGGGCATAGCGCACGGTGCCCGAGGCGTCGGTGGGAAAGTCCTGCGGCGACTCCTGCGCGAAGGAGCGCACCAGGTCCTGCTCCAGTATCGAGCTGGTCTGCCCGACCCAACCCCTGACATCGGGGAAGTTGGGTACGGTCCCATCCAGCGCCGATTGCGCGGGGGTGGCGTTGCGCGGCAGAGCGCCGCAGGCGGCAAGCCCCAGGCACAGCGCCACCAAGACGGCCAGGCGCAGCGGCCATGCGACGGCGGCGCGTGGGGCTCGAAGGGGAACAAGGAAATTCATGGGATGGGGGACAAGGTCTTCAGTCGCCCATTATCCGTCTCCGTGGCACCCCGAACACGGCATCCGACGCGTGTGATCGTACGGTCCGGATCAGCGACCGTCCCGTCGGGTCGCTGCGCCTGACCTGAGCGGGGCATTCGCCGGTCAGCCATCTCACCGTCCACAGCGGCCACGTCTACATCGATCAGGGTGCCGGTGCACGGTCCGGCAGCGACGCTCCCCACCAGGCTCGCAGCGGTACGCTGATCGGCGGCAGCACTCAGCCGAGCCGCCGCAGGATCGCCAACGCCGCCATGCGCCCGGTCTGCACTGCGCCGTCCATGTAGCCCTGGGATGCGCGCGCACAATGCTCGCCGGCAAAGTACAGGTTGCCATCGCGGGTGGCCTCGTCGCCGGCGATCGTCGTCCACTGGCCGGGCCGATAGCAGGTGTACGCGCCCAGGGCGAAGGGCTCGGCAGTCCAGTCCACGCGACGGACCAAGCCGGTCCAGGCGGCACCGAAGCCGGGGAACACGCGGTCGGCCAGTGCCGCGCAGCGTCTGGCCTGATCGTCGGCGCTGCCGTGCCCCACCTCGCGGCCGGCACCCCCACCGAGGAAGAAGGTGAACACTGCCGGGTCGGCGGTCCGCTGCCGGCTGCATTCCCAGGCGGTCTGGAAGGGGAGGTCGGTCGCGACGTCACCCGTAAAGCCCGCCTCGCGCCAGACACGCGTCTTCATGCCGAGCATCAGCTTGCTGTTGGTGCCGTAGCCGAGTTCGCGGATGGCGCGCCGCTTGTGCACCGAGAACAGCTGGCCGAGATCCACCTGCCGCAGCAGCGTGAATGGCAGCGCCAGTACCACCGCATCGGCGTCGACCTCCACCGTGCCCGCGGCACCGCGCTCGAGCGTGAGCCGATAGGCTGCACCCGGCCTGCGCAGGCGCACCAGCCGATGGCCGGGATGGATGAGGTCTGGCAGACGGGCCGCCAGTCCGTCGGTGACCTGTGCGGAGCCGTCGCGGAGCTTGTAGCGCTCGTCGCTGTCGCCGAACAGCGCCCCGTCCGGCGCCGACCCGATCACCGACAGCAGGTTCAGGCTCGACTGCTCGGCGGCGTCGAGCCCGAACGTGGTGACATAGGCCACCTCGATCATCCGGCGCAGCCAGGGCTCGGTGTCCAGCCCGTGCAGGTACTCGGCGAGCGAGCGCCGATCGTGGCGACGGTCCGCGGGCGTGTGGCGACGCCGTGTCGGGCGCGGGCTGCACTGCGCGAAGTCGGCGCGGATCTGCGGCGCCAGGCGCGCGAATGCCCTCTCGAATTCTTCGGACGAGTAGTGCTGGCCACCGAAGTGGCAGGCGATCTCCAGGCCAGCGTCGGCGGGTGCCTGCAGATCGATCATCGGCAGCCCCAGGAACCGGATCAGCGCCAGCAGGTCGACATGCTGCGTGTCGACGAACTCGGCACCGCACTCGAGCACTGCGCCGCGGTTCGTGCGCTCCGTCCAGACCCGCCCGCCGATGCGCCCGGATGCCTCGAACACCGCGGTGTGGCAGCCGCCCTGCTGCAGCAGGTACGCCGCCGTGAGTCCGGCCAGCCCGGCGCCGACCACGGCCACGCGCGGAGACTCGCCCTTCACGCGCGGCAGGCCGGCGCCTGAGTAGAGGGCCTGGAGCCTGCGCTCGCGTACCGTAGCCGCAGGGCCGGTGCCGGGGGCGGGAGTGCGAGCGGTCGGGTTGCGAGGCTGGGTGATCATCGGTTTGGTCGGACGACCTGGCTGGACCGTGAGACGGAGCGGGCAGATTCTATCGGTTCCGTGGCGCCGGTCGACGCGTGCGCCGACCGCGCCGAGGGCCCCGCGCCGTTCCGTTCATCAGAAAACTACCGATAATCTGATGTACGTGGAGCCGGGGCAGGGTCACACTCGCCAGGGGCTCCGCCGACGAGCACATGCTTGTAGCGCAGAACGTCCGACCCATACCAACGAGAGAACCCGCAAATGCGTTTCCTGACACATTGCTGCATGACAGCGCTCGGCCTGCTCGCAGTCGTGCCGACAGCCAGCGCGCTGGAGAACAACGACGCGTGGCGTTTCGACGCCACGCTGTACCTTTGGGCACCCAGTATCGGCGGCCGCACGCAGTTCCCCACCGGAGCCGCCGGGCCGACGATCGACATTAGCGCGAGGGACGTCGTGAGGAAGCTCGACATGGCGTTCATGGGCTCGGTCGAGGCGCACCGTGGTCCATGGGGCGGACTCGTCGACTGGGTGTATTCGGACCTCAGCGGCGGCCGTTCGGGCACGCGGGACCTGACGATCGGGGGCCTGCCGCCCACAGCAGGCGTGTCGGCCGACCTGGGGCTGAGGGTCAAGACGAATCTCCTGACGCTGGCCGCCATGTATTCGGAATACCGCACACCAACGACCACGGCGGCGCTCGTAGTCGGGGTCCGTATGCTGAACACCGCTGAAACGGTGAACTGGTCGTTTTCCGGCAGCGGCCTCGCTAGCGGGCTCACACGGACAGGCGTTGCCGAGGCGAGCGCCACCAACTGGGACGCGATCATCGGTCTGCGCGGGCGGCTGCGGCCGGACGCGGAGTCGCGCTGGTTCGCGCCCTATCACTTCGACATCGGTACCGGAGACTCGCGACGCACGTGGCAGGCGATGCTGGGCGTTGGGTACGCGTTCGACTTCGGCGACGTCAGCCTCGGCTGGCGCTATGTCGACTACAAGTTCAAGTCTTCGCAAGCGTTGCAGACGCTGACGTTCAACGGCGTGATGCTCGGCGCGACGTTCCGGTTCCAGTGAAGAAACACGACCACACGACGCTGGAGATTGCGTCGACCATGCGCCATGCCCTTGCTGATGGACTTTAGGAGCGCTCGTGTCCTTCGCGGCGCGTGTGGCGCGCGCTCGCGCGTTGCGCGACGCCCTGCCCCAGGCGAAGTGCAGGCGGCCTGACGCCGCGGCCCCGCCCCGGGGTAACGCCCGGTGCGGCGTACGGTCAGCCGACCGGCGCGTCGCCGGGCGCCTGCGCCGGCGCGTCCTCGGACACGTCGGCGGGCGCCACCACCAGGCGCTCGAACGACTCGCGGATCTCGTCGAGCGGTGCGTCCCGGAAGATGAAGACCAGCTTCGAGCCGCGTCCGCCGTCGGGCCAGCGCGGCAGCGTGACAGGCGGGTGGAACACGTGGTGCACGCCGTGCAGCACCACGGGCAGCGGCTCGTCGACGAGCGCGACCACCGCCTTGGCGCGCAGCAGCCGGTCGCCGAACACCCGCCTGATCTGCGCGAGCCAGTCCTGCAGCCGAAGCCAGTCGAGCGGCGCCTCGGGCGTCAGGCACAGCGCCTGGACATGCTCCCCGTGCGTATTGGGGTCGGGGCGCACACCATGCGGCGGCTCGAAGCGGATCCAGCGGCTCACGCGTGCGGCGAGGTCCGGCGAGCCGCGCGGCAGCACCTCGTCGGCCGAGGCGCGCCCGGCGACGACGGACGCGATCGTCGCGATGCCGTTGAGCGCGCGCAGCCGCGGCTCGATCCGCGCGAGCGCGTCGGCGTCGAGGTCGGTCTTGGTGACCAGCAGCCGGTCGGCGAGCGCGACCTGCTTGCGTGCCTCCGGATGCTCGTCGAGCTGACGCGCGGCGTTGACCGCATCGACCGTCGTGACGACGCCCGCGAGCGTGCAGAAGTGCGAGACCAGCGGATTGTTCAGCATCATCTGCATCATCGGCGCCGGGTCGGCCAGGCCGGTGGTCTCGATGACGATGCGCCTGAACGGCGGGATCTCGCCCGCATCGCGCCTGGCCAGCAACTGCCGCAGTGCGCTCTCGAGGTCGGAGCGCAGCGTGCAGCACACGCAGCCGCTCTGCAGCACGACCATCTCGCCGTCGACCGAATCGACCAGCAGGTGATCGAGCCCGACCGCGCCGAACTCGTTGACGATCACCGCGGTGTCGCCGAGCTCGGGCTGCTTGAGCAGGTGGTTGAGCAGCGTCGTCTTGCCGCTGCCGAGGAAGCCGGTCAGCACGGTGACGGGCACGCGCTCCGCGGAACGGTCGGTGTCGAACAGGCTCAAGCGGTTCTCCTCGTCGCGGCATCTTGACCGCGATCACGAGTGAGCATAGCGTGAACATCGCGGCGACCCCAGCCGGCGTCGCCCGGAGAATCGCTCCCGCAGCGCGTTTCCGGCAACCCCGTTGCATCAAGACGAAGACAGAGGAGACCCTATGAGCGACGACGCCCAAGACCGCCCCGCGCGCACGCAGGACCCGTCCCAGCAGACCCCGCAGGCCGAGGGCGACAGCCCCCGCCGCGATTTCTTCCGCAGCGCCGTCGCGGCCGCCGGCGTGATCGGCGTGGCCGGCGCGCTGCACGGCAAGTACGGCAGCGCGCCGCTGATCGCGAGCGCGCAGGCGCAGACACCCGCAGGCGGCGCGCAGCGGCAGTGGTGGCCGTCGCGCTGGGGTCCGAACGACGAGGCCGGCGCGTCGAACTGGATCACGCCCGAGAAGGTGCTCGATGCCTCGAAGTGGATCCGCGAGGGGAAGATCTACCGGATCGGTCGCGTCTACGAGCAGGGGATGCCGATGTTCGGCGCCCGCGCGTACTCGCTGCGCATCCCCGGCGGCCCGACCGGCGGCCCCTTCGGCGACAACAAGCTGATCTACAACGACGAGTTCCTTGCTGCCGAGGTCGGCCAGAGCGGCACGCAGTTCGACGGGCTGGGCCACATCGGGCTCCAGATGGGCCCCGACGGCGACAAGAACCAGATGCGCTACTACAACGGCTTCACCGAGCAGCAGGTGGGCGGCGCCTATGGGCTGCAGAAGCTCGGCATCGAGAAGGTCAAGCCGTTCTTCACGCGCGGCCACCTGATCGACGTGGAGGGCGCACGCGGCGCGATGTGGGACGCGGGCCAGGAGATCAAGCTCGACTGGATCCGGGCCGCGCTGCAGAAGCAGGGCATGAACGAGTCCGACATCAAGCAGGGCGACGCGGTGTTCTTCAACACCGGCTGGGGCAAGCTCTGGATGAAGAACAACGACCGGTTCGTCGCGGGCGAGCCCGGCATCGGCATGGAGGTCGCGCGCTGGTGCATCGAGAAGGGCGTCAGCCTGACGGGCGCCGATTCCTGGGCGACCGAGGTCGTGCCGAACCCCGATCCGAAGCTGGCGTTCCCGGTGCACGGCGAGCTGATCACCAAGCACGGCATCTTCAACCACGAGAACCTGCAGTTCGACGAGCTGATCAAGGACCGCAAGTACCAGTTCGTCTACATCTTCTCGCCGGCGCCGATGAAGGGGGCCACCGGTTCGAACGGTGGGCCGATCGCGGTGACCTGAGCGAGGTCGGCCGGGCGTGACCGCCCGGCCGATGGCGAGCGTCCGCCCCGCGGGCGGCGCTCGGAATTTTCAGGATGGACTGCACCGCGCGTCGAAGCAGGACGCGACGAGCGTTGCTTGAGCTGCTTTCGGGCCGTCTCGGTAGAGCCAAGCGTCCAGCCCAAGGTCCTTCCTCACCTGCAGGGCGGCATGGACCTTCTCCTGACCCTTACGCACCCGCTCCACGGGGCGCTTGCGGCGGAAAAGGACGGGCCACAAGACCGAGCGCCAGGTCGTCCACGTGATGCGCTGCGCCGTGAGGTCAGCAGATCCGGCAAGCCGTCGTTATGAGCGATGATGCCGGCTTGTCGACTTCAGGAACGCCACCGTGAGCTCGGGTCTGATTGCACTGTTGGACGATGTGGCCGCCATTGCCAAACTGGCAGCGGCCTCGCTGGACGATGCCGCTGCACAAGCGGCCAAGGCGAGTTCGAAGGCGGTTTCAAAAGCCGCTGGTATCGTCATCGACGACGCAGCGGTCACGCCGCGTTATGTGGTGGGGTTTGCTGCCGACCGCGAACTGCCCATCATCGGCAAGATCGCCGTCGGGTCGTTGAAGAACAAGCTGCTCTTTCTGCTGCCGGGCGCGTTGCTGCTGGGCTTCTTTGCGCCCTGGGCGATCACGCCGCTGCTGATGCTGGGTGGCGCGTTCTTGTGCCTTGAGGGCTGGCACAAGGTGGCTGACCTGTTGGGCCAGGGTCCGCATGGCGCTGCGGCCGATGCCGATGGCGATGGCTTGTCCGACAGCGACGAAGTCAAGGCGCCTCGGGACCTGGAAAACGAACGCATCGGCAGCGCCATCCGCACCGATTTCATCTTGTCGGCCGAGATCATGGCCATCACCTTGGCCACGCTCACCGGCTTGGCCCTGTGGATGCAAGCGGTGGTGCTGGGGCTGGTGGGCCTGGGCATGACGGTCGGGGTGTACGGCGCGGTTGCACTCATCGTGAAGGCTGACGATTTCGGCGCCTTGTTGGCCCGCACGGGCAATGGGGCCGTGCGGGCCGTTGGCCGCGGCATCGTGCTGGGCATGCCGGTGTTTCTGAAGGTGCTCAGCACCGTGGGCATGGTGGCGATGCTCTGGGTTGGCGGCCACATCGTCATCCATGGCGCGTATGAATTGGGCCTCAAAGCGCCGGAGCTGTGGGTTCAAGGCCTCACTGACGCTGCCCGTGCAGCCACGCCACTGGCCCCGGGTCTTGTCGCCTGGTTGGTGCGGGCCGCCATCGATGCAGTGTTTGGCCTTGCCGTGGGTGCGCTGGTCGCACCCATCGCCAGCAAGATCATCGGGCCCGCGCTCGGCCAACTGAAGTTGCTGTGGCCGGGCAAGACCCACTGATGGGGAAGGAAAGCGGTTGGAAATTCCTATCCCCGATGGCATCACGATGTGGCCGGTAGAACGCGCGCACGATCGCCTCGCGTCGGGCCGCGCTCAGGCCTCGGGTGAACTCGGAGTAGAGCTGCCGGTGACCGATCGAGCGGTTCAAATCGATCAGCAGTCGGGTGACCGTGGCGGCCTGCAGCGGCGCACCCACGGACTGGGCCATCTGCGAGGCCAGTTCGAGGGCGCCAGGGTCCCAGCCGCGATGACTGGCCAATACTCCTGCCCCTGGAACAGGGCCGCATAGGCGGTTGGCACCTCGTGCCCGCCGAGCTCGCAGCTGATCACCAGGCTAGCTGGCTCGCGCAACAGCACCATCAGGCCCGGTCCGTCACTGTCGGCAGACGATTCAATGCGACGACGGGGACGAGACCGGTCCGCGCAACCGTTGGGAAAGCTCAGGCAGACGAGCCTGGTCCGCATGTACGGCCATTCGTTGCGCAAGTGATGCGGGCAGCCTGTCTCGGGCCCATCGACCTAAGGACCTGATCCATCCGCCGGGGAGTCGGGCCCGAAGCGAAGGATCGGCTTCGATCACAAAACCCAGCAGAAGCAAGGGCAGGTCGAGCCAGGCGAAGCTCTCGTTCAACGCGCCCTGCGGTTCGTCGCACAA
>CAYNRU010000014.1:0-104404 GCA_964399635.1 uncultured Bordetella sp. | reverse complement strand
CTGGCCCGGCGCAAGCGGCGGGTCGGATCCAAGGCGGCTGAAGGGCGCGAAGCTGACCGGCTTGTCGCACCGGGCCGTGTCTGCGATCGGGCTGCAGGCGTTCACGGCGTGCGATTCCGGCCTCGGGCTCGGGCTCGGCGGCGCGCTCGGGCACGTTGCGCGCACATCGCGCGCAGCATCCCCCAGGCTGCACGCCAGCCGCTGCACGCCACGGGGCGGGTGCCCGCGTGGGCCGCCGCCTCTCAGGCGGCGAACTCGAGCCCCGTCTCGCGCGCCTTGCTGCGCGGCGGCGGCTGAGGATCCAGCCCCAGGTGGGTGAGGATCTTGCCGATCACCGCACGCTCCAGGATCGCCGCGATGATCTTCACCTGCACGCCGCCGCACCTCGGGCAGCGCCGCATGTCGATGTCGAACAGCTCGATGTGCCGGGCATCGAGCAGGTCGGCATCCAGAGCACGGGGCACGAAGGCGTGGACCTCGATGCCGCGGGCCATGCGCACGTGCGGCGCCGCTTCCAGTCGGCGCATCGGCTGCCCAACGTGCCGCCGGGACACCAGTGCGGGCGCATGCACGGGCATGGCTTCGAGGTGATCGTGCATGCCGACCAGGACCTCGGCTCGGGCGACCTGAGCATCGACTACGACCATCTCGACGCGATCTGGGCGCCCTTCCACCAGCAGCTCGACCATGCCTGCCTGAACGACCTGCCAGGGCTGCACAACCCCACCAGCGAGATGCTGTCGAGCTGGCTGTGGGACCGCATCAAGCCCCGGCTGCCCGAGCTGTCCTGGATCACCGTCTACGAGACCGGGTCCTGCGGCGCCAACTACGACGGGCAGCGGTATCGGATCTGGAAGGAGCTCACGCTCGACAGCGCGCTGCAGCTGAAGCGTGCGCCCGACGGCAGCGCGCTGCGGCGCATCCACGGGCACACCTACACGCTGCGGCTGCATCTGGCCGCGCCGCTCGACGAGGTGATGGGCTGGACGATCGACTTCGGCGACGTCAAGACGATCTTCAATCCGATCTTCCGGGCGCTGGACCATCAGCCCCTGCACGAGATCGCCGACCTGGACGACTGCGACACCGCCTCGATCGCGCACTGGATCCTGGGCAAGGCGCGCGGGCAGCTGCCGCAGCTCGATCGCGTCGATCTGTACGAAACCCGCGGCTGTGGCGCGATCGCGCTGATCGGCGAAGAGGGCCGGCGCTGCCGGTATGAAGCGATAACGTACTCGGTCAAGGAAATCTACTACACGCTCCAGGGCGAGGGCGGGCAGGCGGGCCGTGCCGCGGTCTTCTTGCGATTCACCGGCTGCAATCTCTGGACCGGCCGGGAGGAAGACCGCAGCAAGGCGGTCTGCACCTTCTGCGACACCGACTTCGTCGGCACCAACGGGCCCGGCGGCGGCAAGTTCGACACGGCCGAGGCACTGTCGCCGCCTGCCCCGCCACCCTTTGAAGCGGGGCTACGGCAGCCCGACCCCACCGGACCTCGCCATGAGAGGCCGCCAGACCTGGGCCTGGACCCGCAGCGCTGCCGCGCAGCCGGGGCGGCGCTGCGCGCCGCGTCCGCGCGACATGCCCGACATCAGGCTCGAACCACCGACACGTCTTCGCCGCGCACGTTCAGCACGGCCTTCATGCGTAGCATGCCGGGCCCCATGAAGGCGCGGATGTGGTCATCGTTCCGGTTGACGCCGTGGTCAACCATCGCTTTGCATCGATTCGAACCCGTGGGGCAGGAATGTCGAGGGCTCGCGCGCAAGGTACTTAAGGCCCGGATGGTTGACTGACGGCGTCGGGCATCCGCCGTAGACGCAGAAGAGCCGCAGGCTCTACGCAATCGGTCGATCACTGCGCTTTGCGAAGTAGAACCATTCGGTGCCAGGCATTGACGAGGGGTTCGGGAACACGACGAAACCCTCCGATGGCGCCACGACCAGCTGTCCGTTCGCGCGCTGACCGATCAGATCTCCCGCGCCCACAGGATCGAAGCTGGCCCACGCCCGTACGAACCGGTCGTCAGGGTGATGGCGGTCTGTGACGTCAACGAGGCGCAGTACCTCGAACTCCTGCACGGGAACGTCCAGCGCCAGCGTTGCCATTCCCAGCAGTGCGAGTGTTTGGCGAATGGCCCGATAGGCGACGGTCGGGGCGTCCTGACTGTCGTGCTGTCCGCACTCCAGCGTGACGCCGTAGCCACCGCAGGCGCGCATGAATTCGGCAGTGCCTACCCCGTAGCCGATATCCAGCAACTCTTGATTGTCTGATCCCCGAAGACGCCTGCGCTCCACGGCCCGGGCATAGGTGTCCATCCAGCCTTCGACGACGCGTGTGGGCCCGAGGTGGCGGGCCAGACGGGTTTCTTCTCGCTCGTGGCCGAAGGGCTCAAGAGTGTCGCTGTTGTCTTTTGGGCCGATCATCACGAAGGGCTGCCCGGGGGTATGGAACGAATGCAGGTCGAGCAGCACATCATGTGCCGCGAGCAAGGGGCACAGCACGTTGCCCACTCGATCCTCGAAGTCCGTAGGATCGGCCGTCACGCGCAAGTTCCGGTTCAGGTTCCGATCGCCCTGACGACGACCGAGTTGGTGGGCGAGGGGATTGGTCACCGGGACGAGCGTCAGCGCCCCCCGCTCGATGTTGATCGCACCCCGATCGAGTTCGCCCACCACCTCGCTGATGGCATGAGTGCCGCAGGTTTCGTTCCCGTGTACGGCACCCAGGACGATGAGCCTGGGACCAGGTAACAGGCCCGCGAACTGATGGGCGCGCAAGGACCTCGGAACAGTTGGAAATGGCATCGGGTGCAAGCTCAAGGCAGCCAAAGGCTCGGGACGGCTAAGCCAGAAACAGAGGCAGCCGACGATGGCTTATCGCGATGAACAGAGTCCGAGGGACTTCGGTGCGGGTGCTCATACAGGCCGACCGCTATGAGTGCGACACCGCCGCGTTGGCAGGACTCGTCAGGGTCCTCATCAGGGCAGCATGTGCCGCCCGAGTGGCGGCTTGGTCCGGAGCTTCGGTCTGAGACTGCAGGAAATCGATAGCATCCTTGACGGTCAGTACGCCTAGATCCTGGCCGTCGCGCCCGCGAATGGAGACCGTGCCGGCCGCGGCCTCCTGCGCGCCGACCACAAGCAGGAACGGCATGCGCTGCAAGGTTTGCTCACGGATCTTGAAGCCGATCTTGTCTTTGCGGATGTCGGCCTCGACGCGCAAGCCTGCCCCGCGTAGGACGCGGGCCACGGTGCTTGCGTAAGGGCCCTGCACATCCGTGATCGAGAGGACCACTGCCTGAACCGGGGCCAGCCAGGCTGGCAGCTTGCCCGCATGGTGTTCGATGAGAATGCCAGTGAAGCGCTCGAGCGAGCCGAACAAAGCCCTGTGCAGCATCACCGGCCGCTTGCGCAGCCCGTCGTCGCCCACATAGTCGATATCGAACCGTTCCGGCAGGTTCATGTCCACCTGCAGCGTGCCGCATTGCCAGTCGCGGCCGATCGCATCGCGCAGCACGAACTCCAGCTTGGGTCCATAGAACGCGCCTTCGCCCGGATTGAGTCGATAACTCAGCTGCATGCCCTGCAGCGCACGGACCAGGGCGCCTTCAAGCAGGTCCCAGGTGGCATCGTCACCCATTCGGTTGGACGGCCGGGTGGACAGCTTGATGCGGACATCGTCAAAACCGAACTGGCGATAGATGTCCAGCACAAGAGCCAGCACGGTGCGGCATTCGGCGTCCATCTGCTGTGGGGTGCAGTAGATGTGGGCGTCGTCCTGGGTGAAGTGGCGAACCCGCAGCAAACCGTGCAGCGAGCCCGACGGTTCGTAGCGGTGAACCTTGCCGAACTCACTCATGCGGATGGGCAGGTCGCGGTAGCTCTTGAGCCCGTGGCGGTACAACAGCACGCTGCCGGGGCAGTTCATAGGCTTGAGCGCCAGCGAGCGCCCGTCCTCAGTCTCGGTGGTGAACATGTGATCGCGGTAGTTGTGCCAGTGCCCGGATAGCTCCCACAGGCTGCGGTCCATCACGTCGGGAGAATTCACCTCCAGATAGCCTGCTTCTTCCTGGCGGCGACGCATGTAGGCGATGAGCTGCTGAAACACCGTCCATCCCTTGGGGTGCCAGAAGACGGCGCCTGGGGCATCTTCCTGGAAATGGAACAGGCCGAGTTCCTTGCCCAGGCGCCGGTGGTCGCGCTTCTCGGCCTCCTCGATGCGCTGGAGATAGGCGTCAAGGTCCTTCTTGTCGGACCAGGCGGTACCGTAGATGCGTTGCAGCTGCTCATTCTTGGCGTCGCCACGCCAGTAGGCTCCGGCGAGCTTGGTGAGCTTGAATACCTTCAGGAACCGCGTGCTGGGCACATGCGGCCCACGGCACATGTCCACGTATTCCTGGTGTCGATACAGGCCAAAGAAGGGTTCGTCAGGCATGTCCTCGATCAGGCGCAGCTTGTAGTCTTCGCCGCGAGCCTCGAACAGCGCCGCCACCTCGGCGCGCGGCGTGATCTTCTTGATGACCTCGTAGTCTTGCGCGATCAGCTCGCGCATCCGCTGCTCGATGGCGGCCATGTCCTGCGGCGTGAACGGTCGCTCAAAGGCGATGTCGTAATAGAAGCCGTCGTCGATCACCGGACCGATCACCATCCTGGCTGCGGGATACAACTGCTTGACGGCGTGCCCCAGCAGGTGGGCGCAGGAGTGGCGGATGATGTCCAGGCCCTCCTCGTCCCGCGGCGTGATGACCTGCAGCGCTGCATCTCGACGAATGACGTCGCAGGCATCAACCAGCCGCCCATCTATCTTGCCCGCCACGGTGTTTACGGCCAAACCAGGGCCAATGGCCCGGGCCACTTCGGCCACGCTCACCGGGGTATCGAACACGCGCACGGTGCCATCCGGCAGCGTGATCCGGATGGCTTCGTGTTCGGGTGCAGGCGTGCTCGGCGGCGTTTGCACCACCGAATCGGTTGGCGCCGCCTGCATGAAGGTCCGGAAACTGTCCTCGATGACCTTGCGGTCGATGTCGCGGGTGATGAACACTAGTCGGGACACACGCTCTGCATCGGGCCATGCGGGAAGACGGGCGGGCGGATGCAGGAGGTGCTGCACACCATGCAGCACCACCGGCACGTCTTCGCCGCGCACGTTCAGCACGGCCTTCATGCGTAGCATGCCGGGCCCCATGAAGGCGCGCATCACTTCCAGCCAATCATCCAGCGCGGCCGGATCGATGGGCTCCTTCACCGAGAAGCAGAAGGCTCGGATGTGGTCATCGTGCCGGTTGACGTCGTGGTGATCGTGTTGACCGTGTGTATCGCCGCCTTCGTGCCCATGCTCGTGCCCATGTTCGTGCTGGTGTCCGTGCTTGTGCTCTTGCTGATCGGCGAGAGCCTCCATTCGCAACCAGCGCGACACGTCGGGCATCTTGCCGTCGGCATCGAACAGGCCCAGCCTGAGCACGGACTCCGGCTCCACGACACCTCGTGGCGCCAGCCATTGGCGGGCGGACGGATTGATCCGATGCAGACGCGCTATCGTGGCTTGCCGCAGCGACGCATCCGCCAGGTCCTCCTTGGTCAGGAGCAGCGCATCGGCCACGGCCACCTGCTTGATCGCCTCCGGATGAGCATCCAGGGTGGCGTTGCCGGCGGCGAGGTCGACGGTGCACACCACGCCATCGAGCCGGTATCGCGCGGCGATGAAGCGATCCGTCATCAGGGTGTGCAGGATCGGCGCGGGGTCTGCGAGGCCCGTGGTTTCGATCACCAACCGATCGAATTGACGCACGCCTTCGCGAGAGAAGCGCCATACCGCATCGCGCAGCGTCTTGACCAGGTCGCCTCGAATGGTGCAGCACAGGCAGCCGCTGTTCATCTCCACAACGATGTCCTCGGCACTATGGGCCACCAGCAGGTGGTCCAGTCCGATCTGCCCGAACTCGTTGATGACCACCAGCGTTCGTGCCATCTCGGGGCGCTGCACCAGTGCGTTGAGCACGGTCGTCTTGCCGCTGCCGAGAAAGCCGGTCAACAGCGTGACGGGAATCAGGGCATTGGCCTCGGCACTCGGCGGGCGTGTGGTCACCGCGCCTCCCAGCCCTTCGATACCCGGGCCATCGCGTCGTGCGCATGCAGACTTTCCCGGTGCGTCACGCGCACGCAGTACGCATCGAACCTGCCGGCCAGTGCTTGCTGCAACCGGCGCGCTGCATCTTCGACATACATCAGGTTCTGTCCGTTCAAGCGTGCAAAGGCTTGCTCGTCGGCCCGTTTGACTGCCGTCTGCACCGGTGTGCCAAGCGCCGACTCGGCCAGGTCGACCAGTTCACGCAGTGCCAATCGGGCCGTGTCGCCCTGGTGGCGTACGCCGATCTGCGCCTCGCTTCGTTGGCTGTGCGGTGTGGCGAAACTTGCGTTTTCAAGCAGCCAGTCGGCCGCATCCTGGACCGATACCGTCGCTGCTTCTGAAAACCGCGCGCTGAACGCCTGCTGAACCAGTTGCCGCGAGAGGGCCGCTGAGCAGGGGCAGGTGGACGAGTACGTCACCGTCACCCAGGTGTCGAGCTCGAACGCGCCCGCATCCCAGCGCGCTTCCACCTTCACCGGATAGGACCGCCACCCGCCCAGATCCGGGGTGACCAGAGCTGGGCGCAGAAGCGTCAGATCGAACTCCAGGCACAGGCGTGCCTTCCGTGAATCACAGGTCTCGTGACTGACGATGCACTGCTGCAGCAAGGCGCGCAGCGCTCGTGGTGTCAGCGACTGGTCGGCAGCGAAGGCATCCAGCACGGCATGCAGGCGTGACATGTGGATGCCCTTGACATGCGGTCTCGGCAGATCGACGCACACCTCCGCCCGCGCCTGAACCGGGCTCAGGGCACCCGGCTCAGTCAGAGACAAGGGCAGGTCGATGCCGGACATGCCGACCTCATCCAGCGTGCAAAGAATGGCGGACGGCTCATCGACGGCAACGTCGGGCAGGCGAGCGTTCATCGAGATCTCTTTGTCATTTGCGTGAAGCCACGTGATCGGGTTCGGCGCAAGCAGGCAGGCGAGCGAGGACGCCCTCGCGCAAGCGCTCGGGCCGGGCGGCGCAGGCCAGAGAACCATCAGCGCTGGCCTGGTGCAGCGCAGCGCAGGCGAGTACCTGCTCGGCGCTCGCGTCGTCGGCCGGCAGGTCGCCGAACATATAGGTGAACTTGCCGGGGGCCTGCAGCGCCACCGTGCAGTGCCTGCGGCAGCCGCTCATGCATTCGACGGGGCGGATCGGGAAGCTCAGGTCGTCACGCAAGGCCAGGTTCTCGATGGCCTCGAGCAATGCACGGCCGGGGCGTGGTGCGTCGCGCGGCAACGCGTCCGGGCGGCAGAGCACGCAGACGAGAATCTCGGTGTTCATGAATGACGTTCCTTGTGGGGTGGCCAGATGGCATCCAGCACCAGGACCAGACGGGCCACCCCGATGCCGGCGATGCGGGGCGAGCGGTGAACGACGCCCTCGTCCTGCGGCTGCCCGGGCCAGCCACAACCCTTGAACAGCGCCACGTCGGCGGCCTGGAGTGGCATGGCCTGCGGTGCCTCGTCGTCAGGCCTTGACAGCACGGCGGCGCCGAGTGTCGGTGGCACCCACTGCGTGCCCGGGCCTCGATAGGTGCAGATCAGCCGCAGCGGCACGCAGTCACGGTGCCAGCGGCGGCAGGCGTCGCCAGTGATCGCCTCCAGACGCAGGCGCACGCGCGGGGCTTGCGCGTATGCGGCGAACATGGCTATCAGGCGGGCCACGTCGGCTGCCAAGCTCAGGCGCTCGGGTCCGCACGGGGTACCACGGGCGTCGAAGCTCGCGTCGAGCGTCGCTGCGGCATCCTCGGGCGAAAGCTCCAGCCGGCAGGCGGGCCATGCGTCGACCGGCAGGGACTCGAGCCAGCCCGCCCAGGCCGGGTCCGGGTCGCGTTGCCACACCGCCAGCTCGACGCCGGACTGGTTCACCGCTTCCAGCACATCGGCATCGCGCCCGATGCACACGAGCGCCGCTGCTTGCGCAGTTTCTGTAGACGTCATCACAAGATCGTCGGGTTCGGCGCGTCGCCGTACACCACGCGCGGGTCGAATGTCTTGCCGTCCTCCGTGAAGCGCAGAGTGCCGGTGTCGGGGTCGATGGCGCGGTAGAAGCAGCTGCGGTAGCCCACATGGCAACTCGCCGGCGGGCTGTCGGTGCCGGGCAACACCTGCACGCGCAGCCACAATGCGTCCTGGTCGTCGTCGATACGCAGTTCGACCAGCCGCTGGACGAGACCGCTGACGGCGCCCTTGTGCCAAAGCATCTGGCGGCTGCGACTCCAATAGTGTGCCTCGCGCGTGGCGAGCGTGCGCTGCAGCGCCTCGGCGGTCATCCAGCCCAGCATCAGAACCTCGCCGCTGTCAGCGTCGGTGGTGATGCAGGGCAGCAGACCGTCGGGGCCGAACTTCGGGGCAAGCTCAAGGCCTTCCTCGACTTGTTCGATGGAGGTTCGGGGCTTGATCGTCATGATGGGCTATCGAAACAGAGATGGCGGAAGCACTGCGCGAGGGCCGCGGCGAGACGTCGGCCTGGGTGATCCGGCACGAGAGTCGAGACACCACGCGTGCGATCTCGAGGTCGCTGGCTGAGCTGCTGTCCACTTCGGTCAGTCGACGCAGGGCGGCGATGACGCGGGTGGCGTCCTCGCGGCTAAGTCGGGGCATGGTCGTACCCGGTGCGCTGCTGACGGCCTGGCGGTCCCTCGCGAACAACACGCAAGAAGGTCTCATCCGCCACTACCCAAGGTTCGTGCTTGAATCGGCGGAACAGAGCCAGAACTGGATCGATCACCTCCGGCCTCGGGTCGTTGCCTGTATAGGGTCGGTTAAGCACGATCGAGAAATAGCCGTCGCGACGATACGGGTTGCCGCAAGGGCCAGCGGTCAGGAACCAGACCGTGTAATTGAGCCCGCCCCCCTGACAGCTGACGGATTCGGCCGAGAACAGCACCTTCGTCACGACACCGAGCGACAGGTGGCAATGGTGGTCATGCTGATCGCCGATCTGCCACGAGACATGTCCGGCTTCCTCGTAACGCTGCACGCCGGCGAGCCGCTCGGTCTTGAACTCGATCAGCACCCTGTCCCGGAAGATGACGAGCGACGCATCGCGCAGGGCGAGGGCCTCCCTCAGCAGCGGCAGCATCGGCGGATCGCCCTTGGTTGCCGCCGGCGGGCGGGGCGGGGCAATTGCACCGAGTGCCTCGTCCCAATCGGTCTCGCCATCGACACCGGTTGCCCTGCACAAGGCCCTAAGCACCTCCGAGCCGACCGGTCCGGCTTGCACGGCGGGGTCTACGCTCAGCTCGATGAGATCCGGTCGTCGGCTGGCATCATCCGCCGCACAACGGAAGAACTGCAGCGCCGCCGCTTCGTCCAGCCTGCCGTCGATGTACGGCGACGCCAGCATCAGCGATACCAGCCAGCGGTCGGTAGGCGCGCCACCCGCGCCCACCGTCAGCAGCCGAAGCTCGAAGGAGGGCTTGAAGGCCAGGCACACGCTGGGCGCCACTGCGTAGGCGAGCCTGTGCACGCGGCCGAAGTCGATGTGCAGGTGATGGGGCTGGCCGGCAAGGCGCAGTTCACGCACCCCGGCGAAGCAGCCGTCGTAGAGCGAGGGCAGCAGATGTGCCTCGCCTTGCGTGACGATCTCGGAGATGGCACCGTCTGCCCAGCGACCGCAGGCGACCGTCACGCCCGGCCGTGCCAGCCAGCGGGCCACGACCTCGTGCAGGAACTGCGCCTGCGCTGAAAGATCGTCGGCCGGCGGTTCGGGCCGGGTGGTCATGGCATCGCCTCTTCGGCAGCCACGCACTGCGTCAACCCCGCGAGCAACTCGTCCTTGGGCATGCCGCGTCCGATGAAGACGAACTTGCTCTCGCGGACCTCGCCATCTTTCCAGGCCGAGCCGAGGTCCGTGCCCATCAGCATGTGTACGCCCTGGAACACCACGCGCCTGTCCACGCCCCGGATGTTCAGCACACCCTTGTAGCGCATCAGACTCGGGCCGTGAACCCGAACGATCGCATCGAGGAATTCCTCGATCCGGTAGATATCCAGAGGGCGCTTCTCGCGGAACACGAACGAGGTGACGTCGTCGTCGTGCTCGTGCTCGACATCGGTCAGGAAGTTTGGGTCGATCTCGAGGATGGCATTGAGATTGAAGCCGCGGATGTCCAGGAGGTCGTCGATGCTGGCCTGGCCGTGCCGAGCCTCGCCGATCTTGGCGCGCGGGTTCATCTTCACCAGTCGCTGGCGAAGCAGCGCCACGTCGTCGGGCTGCACCACGTCGGTCTTCGTGATCAGGATGCGGTCGGCGAAGCCCACCTGCTCCTGCGCCTCGTGATGCTCGTCGAGCTGTTGCGGCGCGTGCTTGGCGTCGACCATCGTCACGATGGCGTCCAGCAGATAATGCATGCCGATGTCGTCGTCGACAAAAAAGGTCTGCGCCACCGGCGCCGGGTCGGCCAGGCCGGTGGTCTCGATCAAGACGCGGTCGAAGTGCAGCTTGCCCGCCTTCTTCTTCGCGTGCAGCTCGCCCAGGATGCGCACCAGGTCGCCGCGCACGGTGCAGCAGATGCAGCCGTTGTTCATCTCGACGATCTGCTCGCTGCCGTCCTGCACAAGCAGTTCGTTGTCGATGCCGGCCTCACCGAATTCGTTCTCGATGACGGCGATGCGGTGACCGTGTTGTTCCTTGAGAATGCGGTTGAGCAGCGTGGTCTTGCCGCTGCCGAGGAAGCCGGTGAGGATGGTGACGGGTATGAGGCTCATGGGGGAATCCTTCAGGCTTGCTCGAGGGCTTGGCCGAACCACTGGCGCACGCGTTCCGTGTGGGCCGCGCCGTACAGCTGTTGGAAGCGCCGCGTCTCGTCGGCACGAGGGTTGCTCCAGACAGCCAGTCGTTCCTCGGCGAAGGCGCGGGTCAGGGCAATGCCGCATTCCACCGCAATGCAGTGGCGCCACTGATCGTAGGTCTCGGGAATCATGGGTGTGGTCATGCCGCCACCGCCTTGCGCTGCCATTGCGGGAAGGGGTCCGGCAGGGCGGCCCAGCCGCTGTAGCCCTTGCCGCCCTTCGGACCCTTACGCGTTTCCGTATGGCTCAGGTGCATGGCCTGCCAGGCGTGTCCGATGGCCGCGCGGTCCAGGTTTCGGCCGATGAACACAACCTCGTTGAGGCGGTCGCCATACGGCTCTTTCCAGCGTGCATCGATGTTGCGGCGCTCGTCGGTGCCGGCAGCGGGCCAGTGACTCATGGGCGCCGCCGCCCACCAGCGCCCCACCGGTTCATGCGTGGCCGTGTTGCCGGCGCGCGAGTAGCTCACCACCCAGTCGGGCCGGGTGGCCAGCCACACATAGCCCTTCGCGCGCAGCAGGCCCCGAAGAGGCAGGTCCATGAAGGTGTGGAAGCGCCGGGGGTGCAGCGGTTCGTGGCTGCGGAGCACGAAGCTGTCGATGCCGTAGGCCTCGGTCTCTGGGGTGTGCCGACCTTCGAGTTCGCGCACCCAGCCGGGCATCTGGCTGGCGCGCTCCATGTCGAACAGGCCGGTGCCCAGCACCTGCCTCAGCGGCACGCGGCCGTGATCTGCGAAGACGATCTTCGCCACCGGGTTCAGCGCCTTGACGACCGCAACGACCTCTTCGCGCCGAGCGGCATCGACCTTGTCGATCTTGTTCACGACCACGACGTCGGCGAACTCGATCTGCTCGGCCAGCAGCGCCGCCAGCGTGCGTGCGTCCTCGGCGCCGGCCGTCTGTCCACGCTGCTCGAGCAGGTCGGTGCTGGTGTAGTCCGCCAGCAGGTTGTAGGCGTCGACCACGGTCACCATGGTGTCGATGCGGGCCACTTCCCCCAGCGAACTTCCGTTCTCGTCGGTGAAGTCGAACGTGGCGGCCACAGGCAGCGGCTCGCCGATGCCTGTGCTCTCGATCAACAGGTAGTCGAAGCGACCGTCGGCGGCCAGCTTGCGCACCTCCACCAGCAGATCCTCGCGCAGCGTGCAGCAGATGCAGCCGTTGCTCATTTCGACGAGTTTCTCATCGGTCCGTGACAGCGCGGCGCCGGCGTTGCTGGCGCTGCGATCGACCAGCGAGGCGTCGATGTTGACCCCGCTCATGTCGTTGACGATGACGGCGACCCGCAAGCCCTCTCGGTTGGCCAAAACATGGTTGAGCAGCGTGGTCTTGCCCGACCCCAGGAAGCCCGACAGGACGGTGACAGGAAGGCATGGCATGATCGTTTGTATCGCTATTGAGAACGCATTATCATACAGCCTCGGCAACGACGGTCCACAATCTCGAGCATTTGAGCCATGGACAGACACACGCCACAGAGGGCCGCAGTTCTCGCAGTCATCGCGCGAGCAGGACGACCGCTCCTGCCCCAGGAAGTCCTGCAGGAGGCGGGCAGCGAAGCGCCCGGGATCAGCATCGCGACCGTGTACCGGGCCTTGAAGAAGCTCGCGGACGCGGGCGTCATCGCGCCTGTCGCGATAGCCGGTGAACCGGTGCGTTATGAGTCGGCGGGTCACGGGCACCACCATCACTTTCAATGTCGCGAATGTCTGCGTGTGTATGACGTGCCCGGCTGCGTAGGTGACCTTCACGGCATGCTTCCTCCCGGTTTCACTCTGGAGGCGCACGAGGTCACGCTGTATGGCCGATGCTCGTCATGTCCGGGCACGCGGACGGCAAGGAGCGCCCGTTTTTAGGAGACCCGGTCCGGGCGGACACTCGCCCCTCCTGTTTGGTGGCTGACCGCCAAGCTGCTACTCTGCGGCCATGAACGGGTTCCGCCGCTACCGACGGATCACTTGGACGGCGCTATGGGCGCTCGTCTTCGCAGCGCTCGCGCCGACGGTGCCTGCGTTGCACGGCGGTGCCGGATCGATCTATGCCGACCTGTGCACTGCCGCGGGTGCGGTCCGAGTCGCCATCACCGATATCGGCGACGACGGTTCTTCAGGCGCGCCAAGCGCGGTGCACGGCGAGTGCCCGCTGTGCGCAGCGCGCAGCCTCGTCCTCGCCGGGCCGTCGGCGAGCTTCGGCGTGGCGCTGCGCTCTGACGTGCATGGCGTCGCGCCCGCCGAACCGACCTCCCACGAATTCGTTCGCATTGCCTGGTCGCCCGCGAATCCACGGGCACCCCCCTCTGCTGCCTGACACCCGCTGAGCGCTTCCCGCCGGATCCCTCGGGTCTGGCGCCGTTCGTTCGTTCAGGCTGCATCGAGTGCCTCCGACCGTCCTTCGAGACGGGGCTCGCGACCTTTCGTCGTGCGTTCCGACCGTGTTGTGTGTCGTCCTTTTCCACGCGTCGCTGATCGCGTGGATGCCGACGCTCGGCCCGCGCGCCGCGACCGCACCGGTGCCGATCGCGGTACGACTGCTCGAACCTGAACCCGAGCCGCCGAAGCCGCTCGAACCGACGCGGCCGCCGGTGCCGCTGCCGGCCGCCGCGCCGGTGCCACCCCGTCCGATCCGCAGCGCATCGCGCCCGCGGGCACCGCTGCCAGCCCAGGTGCCGGCGCAGTCCGCTGACTCCGCCACCGAGCCGAGCCTCGAGGTCGCGGCGCCGACGCTGGAAGACCCGCCCGCGGTCACCGTCGTCGACGGTGCTGGCCCGGCGGTCGCCGTCGCCCAGGCGGCCCCCGCCCGAGACCCTGCGCTCACTGTGCCGAGTCGCCCGCCGATCGAGTCTCCGGTGGCGGCCACACCGGCCCGCCACGACGCCGACTACCTGCGCAATCCGGCGCCCGCGTACCCCGCCGTCTCCCGGCGGCTGCGCGAGACGGGCGAGGTGCTGCTGCGCGTGGTGGTCTCGCCGGACGGCGAGGCGCTCGCGGTCGAGATCGAGCGCGGCAGCGGCCACGCGAGGCTCGACGCCGCCGCGCGCCGCGCCGTGGCCGGGTGGCGCTTCGTGCCCGCTCGTCGCGGTGACGTGCCGATCCAGGCAAGCGTGCTGGTGCCGATCGTGTTCCGACTGGACGACTGACAGGGCGCTGCCGAACTCACCCGAACTCGAATCCATACCCATTCCCCGACTTCACTCTGGACCCACCCCATGAACCGATCCGCCCGCCCCCCATTCGCCCGCGCGCCGCTGGCCGCCGCGCTCGCGATCGCCATCGCCGGCCCGGCACTCGCGCAGCAGGCCCCCGCCGACGCAGCGCAGACCCTGCCCGCAGTCACCGTCCGCGACACCGAAGCGCCCGGCCGGTTGCAGATCGACGAACCCTCGAGCACCGGCTCGCGCCTGGGACTCACACCGCGCGAAACCCCCGCCTCGGTCACCATCATCGATCGGGACACCATCGAACAGCGCGGCGCGCTCACGACTCAGGACATCCTGCAGAGCGTGCCGGGCATGATCGCCGCGGCGCCTCCAGGCTTCGCTGGCTACGTCGCCTACCGCGGCTTCTCCGGCGGCCAGATCACCCAGCTGTTCAACGGCATCAGCGTGCAGTACGACGCGATCGCCGGCCGGCCGGTCGACAGCTGGATCTACGACCGAGTGGAGGCCATCGGTGGCCCGTCGACGTTCCTGTTCGGCGCGGGTGCGGTCGGCGGCTCGATCAACTACGTGACCAAGCTCGCGACCCGCGATGCGGACTTCGTGGAGGGGCGTGTGCGCTACGGCTCCTACGGCGCCTTCGAGTTCTCCGCGGGGCTGAACCAGCGACTCGGCGAGCACTCGGGTCGCGTCGGCAACACGCTGCGCCTCGACCTGAGCCGCACCGGATCCGATGGCTGGGTCGACGGCAACGGCCGCGCGTCGACGACCTTCGCCGGATCGCTCCTGACCGACCTCGGTCCGCGCCTGTCCCACACGCTCGCGGTCGAGTACCAGAAGGAGACCGTCGACCGTCCCTACTGGGGCACGCCGCTGCTGAACCCGACCACAGGCGCGGGGCGCATCCTGCCGGAGACCCGCTTCGCCAACTACAACTCCAGCGACGGCATCTACGAGCAGACGGTGAAGTGGGGCCGCTCGATCATCGACTGGCAGGTGTCCGACGCGACCTCGGTCCGCAACACCCTCTACGTGTACGACGCGCTGCGCGACTACCGAAACGTCGAGGTCTACCGCTTCAATACGACGAACACCGCCGTGGTCCGCTCCGCAGCGCTGCTGCAGCGACACGACCAGGAGCTGGTCGGCAACCGCCTCGAGTGGGCGCATCGCGGAACGCTGGCCGGTCTGAAGTCGGACTGGTCGGCCGGACTGGACGTGTCGTTCAACCGCCAGACCCGCTACCCGCGTTCGCTGTCCGGGACGGTGAGCACGGTACCGCCGACCGGATTCACGACCGAGTCCTTCTTCTCGATCCCCGGTATGACGCCGGGCTTCGTGCCCGACCGCACCAACCGGCTCGACACCGTCGCCGTCTTCGTTGAGAACCGCACGAAGGTGCTGCCATCGACGTCCCTCGTGACCGCGCTGCGTCATGACCGGCTCGATCTCGAGGTCACCAATCAGCGGACCGTCACCGCCACCGACCCCGCCGTGTTCGAGCGCACCTACCGGCCGACGACCGGCCGGATCGGGGTGGTCCAGGATCTGTCGCCAAACGCGAACGTCTACGTCCAATACTCGACCTCGGCCGATCCGCCGGCCGGCATCCTGACCACGGCGAACTTCGCGCAGCTGCGGGACTTCGATCTGTCGACCGGGCAGCAGGTCGAGGTGGGTGCGAAGGGTGACTACCTCGATGGCCGTGGCACGGCCACGCTCGCGCTGTACACGATCACCCGCAACAACCTGTCGATCGCGGATCCGTCGAATCCGGGCACGACCTTGCCGATCGGCCAGCAGTCGGCTCGGGGCATCGAACTCGCGACGTCGGTGCGACCGAGCGCGGGCTGGCTGCTCGCGGGCAACATCGCCTGGGTCGACCCGCAGCTCGACGACTTCACCGAGAACGTCGGGGGCGTCGCGGTATCGCGGGCTGGCAACCGACCGCCGAACACGCCGACGCGCGTCGCCAACCTGTGGGCCGACTGGGCGTTCGCGCCGGGATGGAACACCGGCGCGAGCGTGCGCTACGTGTCGGATGTGTACTCCAATGTGGCCAACACGACGAGTGCGCCTTCATACACGCTGCTGGGCCTGTCGCTCGGCTACCGTCTGTCCAGGAACCTCACGCTGACCGCCCGGGTCGACAACCTGACCGACGAGGTGTACGCGGCGAACGTGACGGGAACGCCGATGTTCTTCCTCGGTGCGCCACGGACGTACTCGCTGACGCTCGCGGCGCGGTACTGAGGGAGCCGACGTGAAGCGCTGGCTATTCCTCGTGCACCGCTGGCTCGGCGTGGTGCTGTGTGCGTTCATGGCGATGTGGTTCTTCTCGGGCGTCGTCATGATGTACGTCGGCTACCCGAAGCTCACCGACGGTGAACGTCTGGCGGCGCTTCCGCCGTTACGGGAAGCGGCGCTCGTGGTGGACGCGGATGCCGCTGTCCGTGCATCCGCGCAGCCCGCGAAGCCGGGCGCGGCGGCGCCCGTGCCGCGCTCGATCCGGCTGACGACGGTGGCCGGCCGGCCGCTCTATGTGCTGGGCTACGGCCTCGGGGCGACGGTCGCAGTCGACGCGACCGACGGCCGCCGCATCGAAGGCGTCGATGCGGCGGCCGCGATGGACTCGGCACGTGCGTTCGCGGGCGATGCCGGAGGACAGGGCGGACTGCGGCTCGTGGAAACGGTGCGCGAGGATGCATGGACGCACTCGCGCGCGCTCGATGCGCACCGGCCGCTGCACGTCGTCGAGCTCGACGGTGGCACGCTGCTCTACGTCTCGTCGACGACCGGCGAGGTGGTGCGCGACGCGACGCGCACCGAGCGGACGTGGAACGGACTGGGTGCATGGATCCATTGGCTGTACCCGTTCCGAGGCGGCGCGCTCGATGCGTGGTGGCACGACATCGTCGTCTGGAGTTCGGTGGCGGCGACCGTGCTCACCGCGATCGGGATCGTCGTCGGCGTGATGCGCTGGCGCTTTCGCGGCCGATTCCGCAATGGCGGACGCTCTCCCTACCGGGAGTCGTGGATGAAGTGGCACCACTGGACTGGTCTGGTCTTCGGCCTGCTGTGCCTGACATGGATCTTCAGCGGTCTGATGTCGATGAATCCCTGGAAGGTGTTCACGTCGCCCGGCGCGAGCGCCGCCCGGGAGGCGCCGGGGGTCGTGCCCGGCGTGCTGGGCCGCGACGTCGGCGCGGCGATCGCGCGCTTCGCCGCGGAGGGTTTCGTCGTGCGCGAGCTCGAGTGGCGGACCTTCGACGGCGCGCCGCTGCTGGTGGGGTACGACGGCGTCGGTCGCACGCGCCTGATGCGCACGGACGGCTTACCGTTCGAGCGGCTGTCGTTCGAGGCGCTCGAGCGGGTCGGCACGCGCGTGATGCCCGATGCCCGGCTCGTCGGGCGCACGGTCGTCGCGCGCTACGACCTGTGGCACTACTCGCGCGAGCCTCACACCATGCTCGGGCATGTCGAACGGCGCCTGCCGATCCTGCGGCTCGAGTTCGACGATCCCGGCCGGACCTGGCTGCAGCTCGATCCCTACACCGGTGCGGTCGCGTCGCGTCTTGACACGACGCAGCGCACGAAGCGGTGGCTGTTCGCGATGCTGCACAGCTGGGACTGGTGGCCGCTGCTCGAGCGGCGGCCGCTCTGGGACGTGCTGATGGTGGTCGCGAGCGTGGGCGGCTTCGCCGTCAGCGTCAGCGGCGTGGTGATCGGGTGGCGCAGGCTGCGCCGCAAGGTCAAGGTAGCGGCACCCGGCGAGCGGGGCGCACGCGAACGGCAAGGGGCGACGGCATGACGGGTGGACACGGACTTCTCCACTATTGGTCGCAAGGCGATGCGGTCACGCAGTCGGTCGCGGTGCTGCTGCTGGCGATGTCGGTCGCGAGCTGGACCGTGATCGTCAGGCGCTCGCTCGCGGCCCTGCATGCGGCCCGCTCGACGCCCGCCGCGTTGGACGCATTCTGGAGCGCGCCCGATGCGGACCGCGCGATCGACGCGCTCGCGCGGCTCGATCGCAGTCGGGTGTTCGCAGGGGTTGCGGTCGACGCCATCTCCGCCGCGCGCGCGTGGCAGACCGGCGATACCGGCGTCGGCGGGTCCGTCGGTGCCGACGAGTTCATCGGTCGTGCGCTCCAGCAGTCGGTGCTCGGCGCGCAGGTGCGCATCGAGCGGGGCCAGACCCTGCTCGCATCGGTGGGCTCGACCGCACCCTTCGTCGGCCTGTTCGGCACCGTCTGGGGGATCCTGCAGGCGCTGGTCGGTCTGTCCGGCGAGGCGCACGCGACACTCGACCGGGTCGCGGGCCCGGTCGGCGAGGCATTGGTGATGACCGCGGCCGGGCTCTTCGTCGCAATCCCGGCCGTGCTCGCCTACAACGCGCTCGCCCGCGCGAATCGGATCTCGCTCGAACGACTCGAGGGCTTCGGTCGCGCGCTCCAGGCGTGGACGAGCATGAGCGCGGGTTCGACGGCTCGCAGCGGTCCGGGCTGAGGCGACAGACGATGGCCTTCGAACCTTCCCGCGCGTCGCGCAGCCGACTCGCGCAACCCATGGCGGACATCAACACCACGCCGCTGGTCGACGTGATGCTCGTCCTGCTGGTGGTGTTTCTCGTCACCGCGCCTGTGCTCCATCGCGCGGTGCCCGTTGATCTGCCCCGGGTCGACGCGGCGCCGGTCGACGCGCGACGCGCGCCGATCCGCGTGTCGATCGAGGCGCAGGGCGCGGTGAGCGTCGATGGCGAGCCGGTCGAGGTGGCGACGCTCGACGGGCGGCTGCGCACGCTCGCCGCGGGCGCCGACCCGGACCTGCACCTGCATGCCGATCGGGCGGTGCGCCACGAGCGCGTGGTCGAGGTGATGGCTGCCGCGCGGCGCGCAGGTCTCTCGCGGATCGGCTTCGTGACCGAGCCGGCGGCGGGGCGCATGACGGGCGCATCGTCCTCGTCGATCGCGCCGCGTTGAAGGACAGGTCGGCTGCGGCAAGCGCAGTCCCCACGTCGCGCGGGCGCACCGATGCGCTTCTGGGTGGAGATCGCTCGGCGAGATCGACATCCAGTCGCGACCGAACGTGCATGAGACGCCTGAGACTATTGGGCAATACTGTATGGCGCCGGCAAGGCCGCGCTGCACCGCAGGCTGCCCGAGATGCTGGCGATCCACGCGCGGTACAAGCAGGTATAGGCGCGCCGCGCGGGCCCGAGCCGCAGGGGTCGCTCGGTGCGCCTCGGGATCGAGGCCGAGCGCCAGCAGCATCCGCGAGACCATGTTGTACGCCCCGATGGCGATCCGTCAGCGCTTGCCATCCGGGCGGATAGGAATTTTAAACGCCCTCACAAGGCCCGGCAGGGGGTAGCCGGCAGGGGTGGCAGGCGCCAAGCGCAGGAGGCTGCACGACGCGTAAGCGGCCTTTCGGACGCATCCGGGCGTAAACGCAGCCGACGCGCAGCCGCCACCCCGACTGCAGCGCTTGTGCGCCAGCCGATGGCGCGCGTCCCGGATGGTGCGCGCTTCTCAGTCTGCGGCGAACGCGTGGCCCGCCTCGCTCGCCCGTCCCCGGGGCGGCGGCCGGGGATCCAACCCCAGGTGGGTGAGGATCTTCTCGATCGCTGCCCGTTGCAGGATGGCCGCGATGATCTTGAGACCCCGGCGCCGCAGTTCATGCGGTGCTGCACGTCGTTGCCGACGACGCGATTGAGCAAGCAGGCCAACATCAGCGCCTGAGTCGCCTTGGACCGGTCATCCGCCAGTACCCGCTGACGGCCGACAACCGTCATCCGGCTGGCTGGTCGCTCAGGAGCGCGAGCGGCTCGCGGGGTTCGAGACCACGCTGGCGCGACTGCGCGAGCTGCGGGCTAAGCTCGGTTGAATCCGGTGCGGCGAGGCCGTGCGGGCGATCACGGGCAACACGGGACTCGCGTGCGGCCGTAACGCGGAACGCGGCATGACGCGCCGGGTCACCATACCGGCCCGAGAATCAAGCGCAAGACGGGCGAGAATCCGTAGGTTTGCCCGAGCGCCAGATGCAGCGGTCCCAGGCGCGTGTCGACCGACGCGAACACGCTGCCCCCCGCGGCCGATCCGCGTCCGTTGCCCAGATCGGCCCATCCCGGCGCGTCGAGCCATTCGAGCGAACCCCCGATGCGAATGGCCCCGCCCCAGCCGACCGGCATCGTGCCGAGCTGGTGCGCTGCGACGCCGCGGAGGAACAGCGTCGACCGGCTCTCCGAGACGGTGACGGGCAGACCGCTCGCGCGAAGAAAGCCGCCCACCCGTGCGGGGCCGCTCGTCCATTCGGCATACAGGTGCCCGGCCAACGATCCGTGTCTGGCCGCCTGCAGCATGGAGGCGGAGCCCCAGAGCGGGCGTCCGCCAGGCGCCGGCCCGTCGAGCGGGCGCTCCAGCGCGATCGAAAGCAGCGTCCCGCGCGCCGGGAACGCGAGCGGCTCCACCGTGTCGAGGCGCAGCCCGGCCGTGACGACTTTGCCGGCGTAGATGCCGCCCGGGATCGGCGGAAAGCGGACGCCAAAACCATCGCTCTGGTTGGGGATTAGGTCGGAATCCGGGAGCACTAGGCGGGCCCCGGACGCACGATGGGCCAGCCCGAGTTCCGCCACGCCGAGACTCCCCAGCAGGCGCCCGGCAGTCACGCGCACCTCGGATTGTCTCGTCCCGATCAGGGCGAGGGGCCGCCAGCCGTCGACGTAGAGCGTGTCGGTCCGGGACTTATACGACGCCTGAGCCGACGCATACCACGGCGAGCCGGGGCCGAGCGGCTGCCACCATTCCGTACGCCCCTCGAGCTGCGTGCCGGCACGCACTAAGGTGCGCCACTCTGCACCCCAGGCATTCAGCCAGGGCAACACATGGAGCGCCGCGAGGGTCGCAGTGTGCGTGTCGCGGAAGTCGGTCGCGAACTGCAGGCCGAGCCGGAGCCGGTTCGCGAGCCAGGCCGACTCGACGGGCGACAGCGTGACGAGGCGCCCCTCGGGCGCCTCGTCGACGGTGACCTCCACCCGCTCGAAGTCCCCGCGGCCATACAGCCGGTCGGCCGCGTCGCGGATCTCGTCGAGGGTCGCGACGGCCCCGGGGCGCAGGCCGGACTCGGCCACCAGGGTCGCCGGATCGGCGCGACGCGTGCCCACGACGCGCACGCCCGCCAGGATGCGCGAGGACGCGGGAGGGGGCGTGGCGAGGCGGGCCGACGCAAGGGCCGCGTAGGCCTCGGCGTCGAGCGCAAGCGGCGCAAGCCGCTCCTCGACCTCCATCACCGCGCGCGCTCCCGCGTCGATCGCACTGGCCCCTGCCCGCAGCGCCAGCGTCTCCAGCGCGCCCAGCCGAGGCGTCACCAGCACGTCGCGATCGGCAAGACTGCGCAGCGAATCGTCGACGTTCTGATCGGTCAGGATCGCGATCATCCGGCGCGTGATCGCCAGGGCATCGTCCCCTTCGGCGTTCTCCGACGGACCCTGCCCGGCATTCACCGCGATCACCACGTCCGCCCCGAGCGAGCGGGCGAGTTCGACGGGAAGGTTCTCGACGAGACCGCCATCGACCAGCAGCCGCCCCTCGTACCGGTACGGCGCGAAGAGCCCGGGCACTGCCAGCGAGGCCCGGATCGCGACCCGCAGCGGCACGTCCCGGAGCACCTGCGCCCGGCCGGTGAGCAGGTCGGTCGCCACTGCGGCGAACGGCACCGGCTGCGATGAGGCCGAGCGATCTCCGGCGCCGGGCGGCAACGCGTCGCGGATCACCGCCTCGAACGCCTGGCTCGAGATCGCCGACGGCGGAGCGATCAGGCCACCGGAACCGATGCCGACCTCGATGCGCGAAGGCACGTCGCGCTCGTCGGCACGTCGTCTCACGGACAAGGACGCGCGGGGTGGCCGGTCGGAGAGGATCGAGTCCCAGTCCGTCTCCCGCACGAGACGCTCGAGCGCGTCGACGCTCGCGCCGGCCGCCCAGGCCCCCCCGATTGCCGCGCCCATGCTCGTGCCGATGACGAGGTCCACCGGCACCCGCATCCGCTCGAGCTCCCTCAGGGCACCGACGTGTGCGAATCCGCGCGCGCCGCCGCCGGAGAGCACCAGTGCGATCCGCGGGCGGCGCAGCGGCTCGTTCGGGCCCGGGGAGGTGGTGACGGCTGCTGGTGGGGGCGGACCGGCTGATTGCAGCGGGTTCGGTGGCTCGCTTGCACAGGCCGCTTCGGGCAAGGCCGAGCCGACTGCGAACACGAGCGCGATGCAGGCGGCCCATGCAGCGAAGCCGTCCGGTGACGCGCGGTGGGACGCGACGTCGTGCGGCCTCACCAGTACGGCCCCAGCAGCAGGTACAGACCCGGTCTGATGCCGCTGGTCTTGCCGAGCGCGGCGTACAACGGGCCGAACCGGGTATCGACCGACGTGAAGACGCTGCCCGCGATGCGGACGCCGCCGAGGCTCTGGATGGCTTCGGATCGATCGCCAAAACCGTTGGCGCCCTCGAAGGACATCCCGGCGCGGACCGCGCCCCCCAGCCCGACGGGCATCGCGCCGATGGGCACGCCGAGCACCAGGCGACCGAACAGCACGGCCTCCCCATCGGGGTAGAGCGCGTTGCGCGGGGTCCCCGAGAGTCGCAGGAAGCCGCCGAGCGCCGGCACGACGTCGGGTCCGCGCGACCGGACGAACTCGCCGTAGACATGTCCCGACACCTCTGCAAAGCGGAACGCCTGCATCGCCTGCACCGTCACGGCATCGCCCGGGCCGTACTCGTTATCGCGCTCCGCCCGGAACGGCCGCTCGTAGGCCGCGGCGAACATCGTGCCGCGCTCCGGAAAGCCGATGGGCTCGCGGGTGTCGATGAGCACCGCCGCGGTGCCGATCGTGCGGGCACCTGCTTCTAAGTTGCCCCCCTCCACGTCTTCGGGCACATAAGGCAACACGGCCCGGTCTCGCCGAACCGACCGCGTGATGCCGACCGACCCGTAGCCGAGATCGCCGATCAGTCGCCCGGCCGCCAAGCCCACGCCGGTGCGCTGAGAGCCGAACAAAAATAACGGCCGTTGGTTGGCGTACACGAGCTCGGACTTCGATGCGTAGCGCGCACTTGCCACCCCGAACCAGTCCGAACCCGGACCGAGCGGCTGCCACCATTCGACCGCGGCTCGGGCGGTCGAGCCCGCGCGCAGCAGGGTGCGCAGTTCCCCGCCCCACGCATTGAGCCAGGGCAGCAGGTGCAAGGCGGAGACCGACACCTCCGTGTCGTCGCGAAAATCCGTGCCGAACTGCAGCCCCAGTCTCAGGCGGCTGCGTTGCGACGGCGGTTCGACCGGCTCGAAGCTCACTCGCATTCCGTCGGGATCGTCGTCGACGCGGACATCGACCCGCTCGAAATCGCCGCGACCGTAGAGTCGGTCCGCGGCGCGCTGCACATCTTCGGTCGATGCCTGTTGCCCGCGAACCAGCCGCGATTCGGCCGCCAGCGTCGCCGGGTCGGCGATGCGCGTGCCGACGACCGACACCGACGCGATCGACCGGTTGCCCGGACGGGTCGCCACGTCGCGCAACGACGCCAGTTGGCGGGCACGCGCGGCGTAGGCGGCTTCCGGCAAGGCCAGCGCCGCGAGCCGTCCAGACGCCTCCCACGCGGCCCGCTCGCCTGCGTCGATGGCGGCGCGAGCCGCCTGAAAATCGACGAAGCTCGCGGCGCCGAGTTGCGGCTCGATCAGAACATCCTGCGGGCGCAGTTCGCGCAGCGAGCGCTGGACGTTGCGTTCGGTCAGGATGTTGAGCATCTGCTGCGTGGCGCCGAGCGCATCGCTGACACCCGCCTCGTCAGCGAGCGGCGTGCCGAGGTTCACCGCGATGACCACGTCCGCGCCGAGCGCACGAGCGAGGTCGATCGGCAGGTTACGCACCAGGCCGCCGTCGACGAGGGATCGGCCGTCATACCGGAACGGCGGGAACAGCCCCGGCACGGACAGCGATGCTCGGATCGCTGCGAACAACGGCGCTTCTTGCAGGTCGACCCGCTGACCGGTCTTCAGGTCGGTGGCCACCGCTGCGAACGGCACCGGTTGAGCACGGGCTGCACGGTCTCCGGCCCCCGCCGGCAGCAGACGACGCAGCGCGGCTTCGAGCGCCTGGCTGCCGGCCGCCGACCTCGGGGCGAGCAGCCCGTTCGGCCCGATCCCCAACTCGACACGCGAGGGCACCTCGATGTCGTCCGTGCGCCGTCGGATCGGCTGCTCCGAGCGCGGCGGACGGTCGGCGAGGACCGCGGCCCAGTCGGTGCCCAGGGCGAAGACTTCGAGTGCGTCAGGACCGACACCGGCGGCATAGGCGCCGCCCACTGCGGCGCCCATACTGGTGCCGACCACCAGGTCCACCGGAATGCGCAAGCGCTCCAGGACGCGCAAGACGCCGATGTGCGCGAAGCCCCGCGCGCCGCCGCCCGACAGCACCAGCGCGACACGCGGCGAGCCGTCGGTCCGTTCGGCCGCGACGCCCGCGGGCGTGCCTACGACGAGCCCGAGCGCGACTGCGACCAGGAGGACGCGGGACCCGCGGCGGTTCGGCATGGAATCGGTTGCTAGGCCTGCTCGGTCGCCCGACCGATGGGCGGAGCGTGCGCCCGAAGCAGGTCGTCAGTTACACTTTTGGCAGTGTACTGCCCGGCTGTCGAACGCCGAACGTGATGGGTTCGATTGGTGACCACCGTGCGACGGCCCTCCGCGCAACGGCGGCCGTACCCCGATCGGCGGCCCTGCAGGACAGCCCCTCCTGCCCTGATCACACGGCCGCTCGAAGCTGGCCCGGAATCGATACTGCATGAGCACTCCCGAGTTGATCGTAAAGACGCTGCGCGCCGAGATGCGACGGGCAGGCGTCACGTATGCGGACCTCGCCTCTCGGGTGGGCATGAGCGAGTCGAGCATCAAGCGCCTCCTGGGACAGGCGGACTTGTCGTTGTCGCGGCTGGCGGTGTTCTGCGTCGCGGCGGGCACGACCCTGGAAGACGTGCTGCACCGTTCGCTGGAGCCTGTCGCGCTCGTCGACCGGCTGACTGCCGAGCAGGAACGCTCCCTCGTAGGGGACCCGCGGCTGCTCCTGGTGGCCGTGTGCTGCATCGGACACTGGGCCTTCGAGCACATCGTGCAGACCTATCGCCTCGACGAGCCGGAATGCATCGCCCGGCTTGCCGTGCTCGACCGACTGGGCCTGATCGAACTCAAGCCGCTGAACCGCTACCGGCTGCGCGTCTCGCCGACATTCCGCTGGCTCCCCGACGGCCCCGTGCAGCAGTTCTTTCGCGAGCATGTGGTCCATGACTACTTCGACGGTCGATTCGACGGCCCCGGCGACACCTTGCTCGCCGTCCACGGGCGCCTCGCGCCGGCCAGCACACGCGAGCTGATCCAGCAGATCGAGCGGCTCGGTACCGAGCTCTCCCGACTGCATCGCGAGGACCATCGTGCTCAAGCGCCGGAACGGGACGGCTATACGATGATCCTCGCTCTGCGCTCGTGGGAACTCGGCGCATTCACTGCGCTGCGCAGGGCCTGACCGCAGCGGCCGATCGGACCGATCCGCGCGGGGCGGCCGCTCGGTCATTCGAACAGCCCGCTGAAGCGCTCCGAGCGAAGCGCCGTGCCGATGAGCCGCTCGACCGCAGCCGGGAAGGCCGCCGCCGCGGCAGTACAGGCGTAGACGCCCACGAAGCTGCTGGGGAACTCATAGCGCTCGGTGACCGTCATCCGACGACCGTTCGAGGACACCAGTTCCAGCTCGATATCCCAATAGCCCCGCGAGAATCCGGACTCGACGGTCGAGAACCCGATCCGGGTGACCTGTCCGCCCAGCATGACCCGCGGCGACACATTCGCGTACGCGTCTCCGAACTTGACCACTTCCGCGAACGCCCGGCTGATGTAAGCGGCGTAGTCTCCGCCTCCGGGCCCGCTCCTCAACCCTTGTCGGCAGGGGCCAGGAGACTGCTCCGGAGGGGCGAAGGGCTCCAGACCCACCCCAGGCAGCCGCAACGCCTTCATCGCGAGGACCTGATCGGCGCTCGGCGGGTATCGCGCGACGACCGTCGTCGTGCAACCACCGAGCAGCACGAGTCCGGCGAGCGCCGCGATCGTCGCGCCGCGAACAGTCGCCCGGACGGATCGACCCGGCGAGTTGGCATTGAGGCCGGCTAACCAGCCAATCCCTGGTAGGTGCATGGCAGTCTCCCGGTCGACAGTCAGAAGTGGTACGCCACGCCGAGGTTCCACGCAGCCGCAAACGTGCCGCGCGGGCCGCCGAAGCCAGTCAAATCCCCGCGGACCGACCAGTTCGGGGCGAAACGGTACTGCCACCCAGTCCCCAGCAGCAACTCGGTGCCGGAGCCGCCGAGGCCCTGCAGCCGCGTGCCCGCGCCGACGCCGCCGACGACGTCGACCTTCGTCTGCGCGATGCCGAGACGGCCGAAGAAGGAGAACTTCTCGCTGATCGGCACCTCGAGCTTCGCGGCCGCGTAGAAGGCGTTGCCGGACGTGGTCGCGTAGAAGATGCCGCTGCCCGGCGGGGTGGAATAGTAGTAGGCCGACTTGACCTTCCCGAAGTCCTGCCAGCCGGCCTCTGCATACAGCGGCAGACCGCCGAAGAGGGGTACGGTCCAAGCCCGAACGCCGGCGAAGATGCCGGCGGCACCGCCGCCGCCGTTGCCCGGGCAGTTGATGGTGCAGGTGTCGTAGCCGTCCAGGAGGCCGAATGCGAAGCCGTAGGTGAGACCGACATAGCCGTCGAACCCGCCGGCCGGCGCAACCTGCTGCGCGTGAGCGGCGGGCGCGACCGCGAGCGCGGCGAGGAGGGCGAGCCCCGCGGCGGAACGGAGGGTGCGGGTGGAGCGGGGAATCGAGTGCATGGCGGTATTCCTGTCGACGTGGCACCGACCTCGGGTTAGCCGCGGCGATGTACCTGCGGCCCGGGTCTGGCGTCGCGGCGTCCTGCCGCGCGGAACGGACTGTCGTGCACACAGGCAGGTGCCGCCAAGCGCCGAACGCGAAGGCCCGGACGGCGGCCCGGAAGGAATCGTCCGGCGATACTTCGGCGACTGCGCGCGCACGCGCGTGCGGACTCTCAGGAACGAGGCGGGCAGTTAAGCCCACGGGCGTCGACTTCGCGCTCGAATGCAATAGGGTCGGACAGCGTCGGTATCGGACGGCGGTACGTCGCGGTCTGCATCGCGGGCCTTTCCCGGAACAGGTGGATCGCGCCGAAGCGCCTCATTAGCCTTCGTATTGCGCGGCGGGGTGCCGCGTCGCCGAGACCCCGGTACCTCCCGGTCCGGCGTGATCCGGTCGGTCGCCCTCGTGCACACCGGCCGACACCACTGGGTAAGGATCTCCGATGCGCTCAATGACGCCCAACCCTTCCGGGAACGGGGCACCCAAGTCCCGCCCCGGCTCGTTCGTGAACCTTGGCGGCACCGCGCTTCGCGCTGTCATATCGATCGGCACCGCGGGCGCGACACTCGACTTCACTCAACCGATATCAAACAAACGCAAGGGAGCTTAAGAATGAAGCCAATAGCAGCAATTGTTGGGGTCTTGTTGGGGCTGACGGCGGGTGGTGCGCAAGCGTCCTTCATCATCAACTTGAGTTTCAGTGGGTTCACGCCCACAGAGGAGTCCTACTTCACCGCCGCCAAGACTTTCTGGGAAGGCAAGATCACTGGCTATCAGGGCAGCAGCACTTTGTCGGGCTTGTCGATTTTGGTAACGAGTGCGGATCTGGGCGATGGCGGCATCGCGGCTGAGGCAGGCCCTACTGACGGCGTCGATGCCGGGGGTTTCCTGTATGCGACGGAAGGCGTCATAAACGTCAACAAAAGGGAGATCGACGACCTGATCAAGTACGGTGCATTCACCAGTGTTATCCAGCATGAGATGGCGCACGTTATCGGCTTTGGCAGCTTGTGGGCCGATAACGGTGTCTATACCGATGGCACCGGCAAGTTCACCGGCGCTTATGCGCTGAGTGCCTACAAGGATGAATTCAACCAGCCCAGCGCCACCTTCGTGCCGGTCGAGCTTTGTGGCAGTGACGGTACGGCCGATGGACACTGGGCCGAAGTGTGTGACGGTTTGGGCCTGACCGGCATCGTCGACCGCCAAGGCCGCGACTTGGCCTACGAGATGATGACGGGCTGGTACGAGGGGTCGGAGTTCGTGAGTCGCACCACCATCGCGTCCTTTCAGGACATCGGCTACACCGTCGCGCAGGACGTCCCCGCCCCTGCCACCATTACCCTGCTGGGCCTTGGTCTAGTCGGAATCGGTGCTTGCCGTCGGAAGGGTGTCGAGCGGGGTCAGGCGCTTGCGGGCTGGTCTGGATATCGCTCATTGAGCCACGCAAGCATGTCCTCGATGCCGATATCGCCGGCGACGTAGCGCTCGGTGAGCGCTTCGAAGTCCGGGGGCGCGACGAAGCCCTCGAGTTCGCCACTCGCTTTGGCGAAGGCTGCTGCCTGACGCCGTTCGAAGCGAGCTAGCTCGTCGTGCGCCGCTACCCCGGTGGCCACGTGGGCCTGAGCGGGCGGCCCCTGCGGCACCACCCGCGCCCGCAACCTGGCGTTGGGCGCCTGCACCCCGTGGTACCGGATCAGGTGCAGTCGCGGCCGCGGCACCAGTGCCACCAGCCGCTGCAGGAACGCCAGTGAACTCAGCACCAGGTGCGTCGTTCCATCTCGCCACGGTGTCTTGAGTCTCAGCTCCACCTGGCCTGCCGCGTTCACCTGGATGCGCTCGTCCGACAGCGCCGGCCGCGTGATGGATGATTCAGCCCACCGAGGTAGGTAGCTCACTGTTTGAGCCCTCGCGTTGCGACGATACGGCCACCGTCCCATGAGGTCGTGATGGCACAGACCACGGTGCAATTCTTGACTCTTCACACCGAGGCCCTCGTCACCCCACCCGCTGCAGACGCCTCGCGCGCCACCTCCACGAGGCGGTCATGCGAGACAGCCAGCGACGCGAACCGGATCATGCAGGCGGTCGGCGACGAGCGGCGCGTCACGGCGAGGAACCAGGTCGCGTTGCCGTGCTCGAGTACCTCCTGCGTCTGAATCCTGGTGATGTCGGACCACGGCAGGAACCGCACCGGACGCCCCTCGCGGATGAGCGCTGCACAGTCGGCCGAGCCCACCGCAACGATGGAGCAGTACAGGCCGTCGTGCGAGAACCGCAGCCCGAGGCGTCCGGCCGCCGTGGCGAGCCGGCGGAACGCAGCGAGGTAGCGGAGGTCGTGCAGGACCGCGATCGCCGCGAGCATCACGGCGACGGCGGTCGTGAGGGTCAGCCATGTCGGAACGGGGCGGCCAGCGCAGACCAGCGTCCATACCCCGAGCCCTGGCAGGAGGACGATCAACCCGCAGACGAGGGCGAGCCGCGCGTAGTTCGCCGTGCCGGAGCGCCGTGCGTAGTCTTCGTCGATGGGGATCTCCACGACGCGCCCCCCGGCCGCCCCGCGGCCAGGCACCGTCTCGCCGTCCGCCAGGATGGTGACTGGCCGCGGTCCGCGCAACCGTTCACGCAGGAAACGCCACACCACGACCATCATCGCCGCGAACGTGGCCACGATCAGCACCCAGAGTAACGGAAGCATGGGGGGCGAGGTGTCGGCCGGCGCGGGGGTTCGGGGGACGGTGGGCCAATGCGGAAGGAATTGCACGAAATACTACCCTGCCCGTTCGCGAGGACCATGACTACGGCATCGGCCCGGGGGATAGGCACTTCAAGCGCCCTCCCAAGGTCCGGCAGGGGCAGCAAGCGCCATCGGCAGGGGGCCGCACGTCGCGAAGGCGCCCTTTCGGACGCACCTTGGACGCACCCGGGTGTGAACGCGGCCGGGCTGCGAGCGGCCGCGGGTCGCGGTCCTGGCCTCGAGCCCCGGTGGCGCGGGCGCTGCACGACCCATCGCGTGGCGGCGCGCAGTTGACGGCGGTGCGACTGCCCTGTGTTTTCCGCGCGGTCCCTGCCGGCGCTGCGGCCTGCTCCACCCGGCTGCCGGTAAGGGCGCTGGTGCAGCGGCTGCTGCAGGCCGGGCTGCCGGCCGAGTTGTCACTGAGTGCGGGCAAGCGGCAAGATCATGGTTTGGCTCACACCACGTCCTGGCACTCGCGAGCGCGAAGGGTGTGTTCTCGGACCGCGACGCTGCGCTGCCTTTGGCGCGTGACACACACAACCGCTCCAAGCTGCGAGGGACGTTGAGACCATGAAGCAGGTAACCATCGCCTTCCTGGTTGCCATGCTGCTCGGCGCGGCCCATGCCCAGCCGGTCGGCGTGGAGATGAGCCCTGCCGTCACCTGGGACCCCTACAACGAAGTCCGCCAGACCACGGCCGCGGGGTCCCTGACGGCCGCCGACGTCAAGCTTGCCCGTGAGCGCGCGGCGCGCATGTTCGAGGTCGTCAAGCTCGTGCCGTCGTTCAACCGCCCGACCGATCGCGCCACGCTGATGACGAGCAAGGTGCGCAAGGAATCGGGTGCGGTCGTCAACCAGAGTTTCACGCCTTACTGGTCATCTCCGAGCAGCGTACGGCGCGGCAAGGACGGAGTACTGATGCCGGTGCTTGGGGGGGTGCACAGCCTGCTGTACTTCCAGACCAACGTCGCGCCCGATGGCGGCAAGCTCATGGACGGCGCCACCCGCGACGGCCGCAGCGCGCTCGTGCCCGCACCCATCGGCACGCTGCTGCAGATCGAAGTGGCACGGCTGACCAAGTTGGCCGACTCCCACCTGGCCGCGCTGGCGATCGAACATGGCGCAACGCTGGCGTCATTCGACCGTGACTTCGACCGCTTCGAAGGGCTGGATTTCGAGCGGCTGCGCGCGTGACAGCTTGACTTGGGTGGCGCTGGGCCTGCGCCGGCTGCGGCCGCGCGCACGCACGCTGCTGCTGGCGCTGGTGGCGGGCACCTTGGCGGGCGCGGCGGCTACCGCCTGGGGCAGCACCGGGCTGTGGGATCTCGAACGCCGCCGCCGCATCGAGATGGGCGGCGATTTGTACCGCCACCGCCCGCGGCCCGAGGTGGTGCTGACCTGGCAGAAGAGCGGCTTCATCACCCGTGTGGGCGAGGACCACCTGTTCGCCGACAAGCGCAGTGCCATCGCCGCCATCGTGCCCCGGCTTGACGGTCCGGTGTGCGCGAACGGCCGCTTGCGCGTGTTCGAGGAGTGCGCAGGCCAGCCTATGCCGGCGTCTTTGCCGGCTGAATCACCGAGCCCTGCATGAGCAGCGTTTCCAGGCACTGTTCGCGGATGCCGTAGAAGTCCTTGATCTCACGCACCTGGGCCAGCGCTGGTTCCGGCGAAGCGGTGTGCGCACGCCTGACGGCCAGGATCATCTTGTTCTTGCTGGTGTGTTCCAGCGACACGAATTCGAAGACCTTGGTCTGGTAGCCCTGCGACTCCAGAAGCAGAGCGCGCAGGCTGTCGGTGACCATCTCGGCCTGCTGTTCGCGGTGCACGCCGTGCTGCAGGATGAAGCGCATCGGGTGCGGGCTGAGCAGCTGCGGGCGGATCTGCTTGTGGCAGCAGGGCGAGCACATGATGATGTCGGCCCCGGCGCGCAGCCCCAGGTAGATGGCGTGGTCGGTAGCCACGTCGCAGGCGTGCAAGGCGATCATCACATTCAGCGCGCCGGGTTCGTGGTGGCGGACATCGCCCAGTTCCATGCGCAGCCCCTGCAGGCCCAGGCGGGCTATTGCCGCGTTGCCCAGGTCGACCATCTCCGGGCGCAGTTCCACGCCCACCACGTCGGCCACCACACCGCGGGCTTGCTGCAACCAGTCGTGCACGGCGAAGCTCAGGTAACCCTTGCCCGAACCGAAGTCCACCACGCGCAGCTGCTTGGCGTCGGCCAGGCGTGACGATGCCAGGGCATGCGCAAAGACCTCGACGAACTTGTTGATCTGCTTCCACTTGCGCGCCATGGCCGGCACCAGCTGGTGCTGCGCCGTCGTCACGCCGAGCTCGACAAGAAAGGGCCGGCTCAGGTCGATCCAGCGTTGCTTGGCGCGGTCGTGCGTGGCCGCCCCGGAGGCAACCGGTTCGATCACGGCCGCGCCCACCGTCAAGGTGCCCGTGCCCTTGCGGTTGAGCTTGAGCTGCGCTTTTTCACCCGGCGTAAACAGATGGGCATTGCGAAATGAGGAGCCGACCAGCTCGCGCACGCGCTGCACGCCTTCGGACAGTGGCAGGTTCTTGGTGATGTCGCGGGTGTCGAAGCGGTACAGAAAGCTCAGCACGGGCTGGCCGCGCAGATCGAGCGGGCGCACGGTGACGCGCTGCAGGCCCGCCTCGGCGCCCTGCGGTCGCGCGAGCACCAGACGCAGCAGCCGGCCCTGCGCCAGGTTGCTGTCGACCAGGGCGAAGAAACGGTCGATGGCAGGGATGGTGGTCACGGCAGGCGCGCCTGCACCGCAGCGGGCAGGTCGCGGCCAGTGGGGTGCTTGTAGCAGGTGCTGGTGCCGGCGGCGCGCAGGTAGTCCATTGTTCGAGCTAAGCGGGCGACGAAGGCAGGGCGCCAGGCCCGTGCGGTACAGGATTGACCCTGCCTCGGTTCGACGTACACCAGCCTACGCAGCCATCAGGCTGGATTCTACCAACACCGGCGTCTGATAACCGATCGACGCAGCATCCTTCTGAGATTGCAGAAGCCCTCGATCCACTTGACGATGTCATCTGATGTACGTGGAACCGGGGCAGGATCACATCAGGCTCGGTGAGGCGTTTCGCCATCATCGGTCATCGGTCCTAGGCCGCCCGGCCGGTGACCGTCACGCCGCATGCGCGCAGACTTCCCGGACCGGTTCGCCTCAGGTCGGCGCGGCGCCGCTCACCCGGCGGGATTGACGTCACGGCGACTGTCCACTAGCGTTACATGTAACAACCCGTCCGGGAGCCCGTCCATGACCGCCACCTCCGAACGCGTCCAGCAGCACCGCCAGCGACTGCGCCGCGCCGGCCTGCGTCCGATTCAGCTGTGGGTGCCCGATACCCGCAGCCCCGGCTTTGCCGAGGAATGCCGCAGGCAGTCGGCTGTCCTGGCCGACGACCCGCAGGAGCGCGAGGCGCTCGAGTGGCTGCAGTCGGTGGCCGACGACGACGGCTGGCGATGAGGCGCGGCGATCTGGTGACCGTTGCGCTGCAGGGCACTTACGGCAAGCCTCGGCCCGCGCTCGTCATCCAGTCGGACCTGTTCGAAGCGCACCCGTCGATCGCCGTGCTGCCGGTCACCGGCGAGTTACGCGACGCACCGCTCTTTCGCATCAGGGTGGAGCCCTCGCCCAGCAACGGTCTGCGACAGCCGTCCGATGTAATGGCAGACAAACCGCAAACTGTGCCGCGCGACAAGGTCGGCGAGGCGATCGGGCGCCTGCCCGACGAGACCATGCTGCGCGTGAGTCGCGCGCTCGCCCTCTTCCTCGGCTTCGCCTGACCCGCACCGGCTTGCGGTGAGGCCCTACTTCTTCGGAATGTGAAGCGTCCTTATGCCGATGATGTAGAGCGCCTTGCCGACGATCCCGGGCGCATCAGTCGTTCGGCAGCGTCGAACGCCCATTGCATGCCGATTGCCAGCAACGCCGCCGGTACGGCGCCGGCGAGCATCTGAGTCGTGTCGCTGACCGCAAGGCCGGAGACGATCCGCTCGCCCAGACCGCCAGCCCCGACGAATGCCGCCACGATAGCGGTGCCGACATTGATTATGGTCTGCAGCAGGCCTGCGAGCGCCATGATCGTGCTGCTGAGTGCAGGCCGGCGACAAGCCAGTACACCGAGCGGTATACCGATGAGGGCGGCGATCGCAAGCGACCCGAAGACGAGCAGCAGATGCTGGCGAAGCAGCCGACCAAGGTCGGGGGCGAGCAGGCGCGAGATGAATCGATCGAATGAACCTGGCCCGTCATTACGGGTGGTCGAACCGCCGGTGATGCTCGGTGTGGACGCGCCCAGGGCCAGCCAGCCACGCGCCACCTCTTCGAAGCTGCGCCGATCCAGCTCGACCTCGGCGTTCAATGACCTCATCGTCGCTTCATCGATACGGCCTTCGAGCCTGGCTTTCAGTACTCGGTCATCGAGTGTGTCGCGCATCAGCAGCACTGCTTCGTAGCGCGGGAAGTAGCCGAGATCATCCCGAAGAACTCGCAGCTTGAGGCGACCGATCTGAGCATCGGTGCTGTAGACATCGATGATGTCGAGCTGGCCGTCGGCGAGGGCCTTGTAGGCGAGGCCATGGTCGATCCCGCTGCCGGCATTGATTTGCAGGCCGTAGGCTTTCTTGAGGCCAGGCCAGCCGTCAGCCCGCACGAGAAATTCGTGCGACAGTCCCAGATAGACATCAATGGCACCCGACACCAGGGCCTGCTCAAGGATGCCGGTGTTGCCCAGGCCTTGCCGGTGCTCGGCTGTCGTCCCCGAGGTGCGCAAGGCCTGAGTGACCAGTTCGCCGAGCAGATAGCTCTCGGTGAAGCGCTTGGAGCCGACCTTTACTGGATCGGCAGCCAGGAGGCTGCTGCCAGTCATCAGCAAGGTCAACGCAAGAAGCAGTCGGCAGGCTAGCTGAACCAGGCGCCTGCAACCCGATGGCGACATCAGCGCGACCAAGAAGCATCCTTCCTGCGCGCCTCGCGCTGCCTTTGCGCGCGACGGGCGTTTCGATCGACGGTCAGTTTAGTGATCAGAATCGTTGCAGCCAGTACAAAGGTGATCGAGTTGACGATGATCAGCGGCCAGGCCCGCATCTGCCATCCATAGACGAGCCACAAGGCAATGCCGAGCGTGAAGGTCCAGTACATGCCGACCGATATGCCGATGACATTGCGGGTTCGAAGGATGAGCAGCGCCTGCGGCACGAAGGACGAGGTGGTCAGCGTGGCGGCGATATAGCCGACCCATTCGGTCAGGTTGATGTCATGGAGCGTCATCGCTGGGCGTGAGGCGCGCCTCAGCGCAGCAATCCTTCTCCGATCCGGTCCAATCAGGGGACACCGGGCACGCCTGCGGCGACCCGACGGCGGCCGCCCGCCTCCGTGCGCTAACGCAGCGACGAAAGGACCGCCCGTCGGTGCCGGACGTCCGAATGCACTCAGCTGGCTAGTGATCCCGCCGCCACGTGAGAACAATGCACGGACGTGGGCAGAGTCCGCAGACGCGCACACCCCCCGCCTTTCGAACCATGCTCCAGGGAGTACGACCATGCAAACGCTAAAGGGCCTGTTCAGACTGTCGATTGCATTGGTCGCGATCGCTGCCATGCTTCTTCTGGTTTCGATCTGGCAGGTCGGTCATGCGAACCAAGCGGTCGTCGCCGCGAACGAAGCCCGCTACATGTCAGCGCTGCTCGCCGACGAGCTGCGCCAGAGCTCGGACGACCTGACTCGCCTCGCGCGCACCTTCGTGGTCTCGGGCGATGAAAAGTGGGAGCGTCAGTACTTCGAGATCCTTGACATCCGCAACGGCAAGGCAGCCAGACCGCCGCACTACGAAAAGATCTACTGGGACTTCCGCGCGGTGGGTGACGCGCCGGCCCGGGAGGGCACCCCGACGAAGGTGGCGCTGCTAGAGCGAATGAAGCTGGCCGGGTTCACCGATGCGGAATTCGGCAAGCTCAAGGAGGCAGCCGGCAACTCAGACGACCTGGTGCGCACCGAGACAATCGCCATGAACATGGTCAAGGGCCTCTATGCCGACGACAAGGGAGGCTTCACCGTCAAGGGTCAGCCCGACCGGGCCAAGGCTGCGGAGATGATGCACGACCTGCAGTACCACCGATTCAAGGCGAAGATCATGAAGCCTGTCGACGAGTTCTTGATGATGCTCGACGGGCGGACGGCAGGGGCGGTAGCGGCCGCGGAGGCATCACGCTACCGCTGGTACTCGATGATGGCCGCGATGGGGCTCGCGCTCGCGCTGGTGGCGATCGCTGGGCTCATGTACGCGGGACGCTGGACCATCGCCCGCCTGGGCGCAGAACCCAAAGAGGTGCTCGACGTGGTCGGCGCCGTGGCGCGGGGCGACCTCACCCAGGTCAGCGTGCACGGCCGGGCCACGCAGGGCAGCGTGATGTCGGCGCTCGCTGACATGTCGAACCGCCTCGCCGACGCGGTGATCGCCGTCCGCTCGGGCGCCGACTCGGTGGCCCTGTCGAGCCGGGAAATCGCCGAAGGCAACGGGGAACTGTCCCATCGGACCGAAGAGCAGGCGGCCGCGCTGCAACAGACCACATCGTCGATGGAGCAGCTCGGCGCCAACGTGCGCCGTAACGCCGATAACTCGCGCGAAGCGGACAAGCTTGCAACCGAGGCGAGCGGCGTGGCCAGCCGCGCCGGCGACGTGGTGGAGCGCGTGGTACAGGTGATGCAGGGCATCGACGAGAGCTCGCGCCGAATCTCCGAGATCATCACGGTCATCGACGGTATCGCGTTCCAGACCAACATCCTCGCGCTGAACGCGGCCGTCGAGGCCGCCCGGGCCGGCGAGCAGGGCCGCGGTTTCGCGGTGGTGGCCTCCGAGGTCCGCAGCCTGGCGGCGCGCTCGGCTGACGCCGCCAAGGAAATCAAACAACTGATCGGCGACAGCGTGGACCGCGTCGAGCGCGGCAGCGCCCTGGTCGGCGAGGCAGGCACCACGATGGGTGAGGTGGTGGGCTCAATCCGGCGGGTGAGCGACATCGTCAGGGAAATCAGCGTCGCGAGCTCGGAGCAAAGCGCTGGGGTCGATCAGGTCGGCGAGTCGGTCAGCCAGATGGACGGCGCCGTTCAGCAGAACACCGCCCTGGTAGAGCAGAGCGCAGCATCGACCGAGGAACTCGCCCGGCAGTCGCAGCAGCTGGTCAAGGCGGTGTCGGTATTCCGGATCGCGTCGAGGGCGCCCTCCCCAGCCTGAGACTAGACGCTCAGGTACCCCGCCGCAGGCCGCGCAGCGAAACGCTCCCGCGGCCGGCGGACGTCCCCGAGCAGCAAGGCCAGCGCCTCGAGGTTCGCGTGGACGTCTTCACGACGTGGTCGAGTTTCGCTGGGCAATGCGTCTCGGACACGAGGATCGTGCGCCAGATCGCCGACTCGACGGTGAGCATTGCAACCACGCTGCGGGGCAACCTGAATACGGGGCGTGGACGTTCGACGGCAATCCGCATGACTGACCCAGGCTCGCCGAGCAGATCGAATGCAGGTGACTAACAGCGGCTCCAGCGGGGCGTCCGTCTGATCTGGGCTCGGCCCAACAGCCGCGGGCGCCTAAGGCGCCCGTTCGGACGCAGTCAGCTCCTCGACGCTGCAACTCGGGCAGCCCCGCATGTGGGTGTCGAACACGCGCTCGAGCAACCGGCGAAGCCGAAATTTTCAGGGCTCCGTCAGACTGACTCGAGTGCGAGCAGCTCGGCCACCGTCTGGCGCCGCCGTATCAGCCGCGGCGCTCCGCCTTCGATCAGCACCTCCGCCGCAAGCGGTCGCGAGTTGTAGTTGGAGGACATCGACGCGCCGTAGGCACCGGTGTCGTGGAACACCAGCAGGTCGCCGACGCGTCCTTCGGCCAAGGGGTGCCGCCGCACCACGCCACCCTCGCCCTGGGTGAACACGTCGCCCGATTCACACAGCGGTCCGGCCACCACTGAGTCGCGGAGGGCGCGCGCCGACCCGTCCGCCGAAAGCAGCTCGATCTCATGATGCGCGCCGTACATCGCCGGGCGCATCAGTTCATTGAAGCCTGCGTTCACCAGGACAAAGTGGTTTCGCCCCATGTCCTTGACCGCGCGAACCTCTGCCAGCAGCACGCCGCTTTCGGCCACGAGATAGCGCCCGGGCTCTATCTCCAACTCGAGGGCGTGACCGCGCGCCGCGGCAATCTGTCGACGGGCCGCGTCCCACAGGCCGAAGTAGTGCGAAGGGTCGATGCTCGCATCGCTTGGTCGGTAGGGCGTTGAGAGCCCCCCGCCAGCGGAAACAGCGTGCAGCGGGATTGCGAGCGGCACCTGCGCTGCCAGCGCGACCATGGCCTGGCACACCTGGTTCAGGTGAACGTAGTCGACGCCCGAACCGATGTGCATGTGCAGGCCCACGAGGTACAGCCCATGTTGCGCGATGACCGCCAGTGCGGCGCCCAGGTCGGCATGCCAGATGCCATGTTTGCTGTGTTCGCCGCCGGTGTTGGTCTTATGGCTGTGGCCATGGCCGAAACCTGGATTGATGCGTAGCCACACACGGTGCCCGGGTGACAGCGCGCCCAATTGCTGCAGCATGTCGACCGAACCCGCGTTCACCGTCAGACGCTCGGCCACGACGTGCTGCAGTGTGACAGTGTCGAACAAGTCGGCGGTGAACACGATTTCGTCGCGGCCATAGCCGGCCGCATATGCGCGCTCGATCTCGCCTAGCGAGACAGCGTCCACCTTCACGCCTTCGCTGCGCATCAAGCGCAGAAGATGTACGTTGGCGTTGGCTTTTTGCGCGTAGCGGATGACGTCGAACGATCGGAGTGCTGCGATACGTGCACGCACCGTGGCCGCGTCATATACCCACAGTGGGGTGCCATATTGCCGCGCCAACGCGCGCAACAGGAGGGGATCGAATGGATTCATGGGCTCGATGTTCGTGCCATATATCCATTTATGCAATGACGGCACTTTTTGTAGTTCATGCATAATTGATATGCCATGCCTCTCAGCCACCGCCAGATTGAAGTGTTCCGTGCCGTCATGGCCACCGGCCAAGTCACGCGCGCAGCCGAGCAACTCGGTAGTTCGCAACCCACGGTCAGCCGCGAGTTGGCGGGCCTGGAGCGCACGCTGGGTCTCACGCTGTTTGACCGCGAACGCGGTCGACTGCGGCCCACCGTGCGCGCACATGCCTGGCTGGAAGAGGTCGAGCGCAGCTTCATCGGACTGGACCAGCTGGCGGCGGCCGCTCTGGGCCTGCGCGACTTTGCCGAAGGCAGGCTGACACTCGTGTGTCAGCCGGCGTTGGCGCATGCGCTGCTGCCCGACGCTACGCGGCGCTTCATGGACCAACATCCAGGCGCAGGGCTGACGGTGACGACCCAGGAATCGCCTCAGCTCGAGCAGTGGCTCACCGAGCAGCGCTTCGATCTCGGCCTGACCGAAGTGCGTCAGGCGCCGCCGGCCACGCGCCTGGTTCCACTCTTGCAGGCCGACGAGGTCGTGGTGTTGCCCGAAGGTCATGCATTGGCGGCGCGGACGGTGATCAGGCCGGAGGATTTCGAGGGCCAGCCTTTCGTGAGTCTGGCGCCGGCCGACCCCTACCGGCGGGCCATCGATGGCCTGTTCGAGCAGCGCGGTGTCAGGCGCGCGCTGGCCATTGAGGCCGCCAGCGCAGCGGCCGTCTGCGCCTTTGTGCGCCGCGGCTTGGGGCTGGCCATCGTCAATCCGCTCACGGCCTTGGAGTTGGCAGGCGCAGGCCTGCAGCTGCGGCGCCTATCGGTGAGCGTGCCCTTTCACCTCAGCTTGGTGGTGCCGACACTGCGCGCGCGCAACCCCCTGCTGCCGGCCTTCGAGGCCAGTCTAGCCGCCGCGGCGCAGGCATTGCGGGGGCGCCTGAAAGCCATACGGCGTGGCACATGAAAAGAAGCCGAGCGGCTGCGCGTCGCCGCGGATCTCGCCTGCGGCGCCACCTGCCCTGCCGCGTTGACCTGAATGCGCTCGTCCGACCACAGCGATCTGCCCTGCGCACGGCGTGACCGAGCCGTGGTCGGGTGATCGCGCTACATGCTGCGCCGGTACTGACCGCCCACCTCGAACAGCGCATTGGTGATCTGACCGAGCGAGCACACCCGCACCGCGTCCATCAGCACCTCGAACACGTTGCCGTCGGCGATCACGGTGTCGCGCAGCCGCGCGAGCATTGCCGGCGCCTCGGCGGCATGGGCCGCCTGGAAGGCGTGCAGCCGCTCGAGCTGCGAGCGCTTCTCGTCGTCGGTCGAGCGCGCGAGCTCCAGCGTCTCGGGCGTGGTGTCGCCATGCGGATTCCTGAAGGTGTTCACGCCGATGATCGGGTACTCGCCGGTGTGCTTGAGGTGCTCGTAGTGCATCGACTCATCCTGGATCCTGCCGCGCTGGTAGCCGGTCTCCATCGCGCCCAGCACGCCGCCGCGCTCGGCGATGCGCTCGAACTCGGCGAGCACCGCCTCCTCCACCAGCTCGGTCAGCTCGTCGACCACGAAGCTGCCCTGCAGCGGGTTCTCGTTCTTGGCCAGCCCCCACTCGCGGTTGATGATCAGCTGGATCGCCATCGCGCGGCGCACGCTGTCCTCGGTGGGCGTGGTGATCGCCTCGTCGAACGCGTTGGTGTGCAGGCTGTTGGCGTTGTCGTAGGTGGCGATCAGCGCCTGCAGCGTCGTGCGGATGTCGTTGAACTGGATCTCCTGCGCGTGCAGGCTGCGCCCACTCGTCTGGCAGTGGTACTTGAGCTTCTGGCTGCGCTCGTTGGCGCCGTACTTGTCGCGCATCGCGACCGCCCAGATCCGGCGCGCCACGCGACCCATCACGGTGTACTCCGGGTCCATGCCGTTGCTGAAGAAGAACGACAGGTTGGGCGCAAAATCGTCGACCTGCATGCCACGCGCGAGATACGCCTCCACGAAGGTGAAGCCGTTGGACAGCGTGAAGGCGAGCTGGCTGATCGGGTTGGCCCCGGCCTCGGCGATGTGATAGCCGCTGATCGACACCGAATAGAAGTTGCGCACGTCGTGGTGGACGAAGAACGACTGGATGTCGCCCATCACCTTGAGGCTGAACTCGGTCGAGAAGATGCAGGTGTTCTGGCCCTGGTCCTCCTTGAGGATGTCGGCCTGCACGGTGCCGCGCACGTTGGCCAGGCTCCAGCCGCGGATCTTGGCGATCTCGTCGTCGGTGGGCTCGCGGCCGTTGGCCGCGCGGAAGGTGTCGAGCTGCTGGTCGATCGCGGTGTTCATGAACATCGCGAGGATGGTCGGCGCCGGGCCGTTGATCGTCATGCTGACGCTGGTGGCGGGGTCGCACAGATCGAAGCCCGAGTACAGCACCTTCATGTCGTCGAGCGTGGCGATGCTCACGCCCGAGTTGCCGACCTTGCCGTAGATGTCCGGGCGCAGGCCCGGGTCGTTACCGTACAGCGTGACGCTGTCGAACGCGGTGGACAGGCGCTTGGCCGGGGTGCCGGCCGACAGCAGCTTGAAGCGGGTGTTGGTGCGGAAGGCGTCGCCCTCGCCCGCGAACATCCGGGTCGGGTCCTCGTTCTCGCGCTTGAACGCGAACACGCCCGCCGTGTACGGGAAGGAGCCTGGAACGTTCTCGAGCAGCAGCCACTTGAGCAGTTCGCCGTGGTCGTCGTACTGCGGCAGCACGACCTTGCGGATCCGCGTGCCCGACAGCGAGGTCCAGGTGAGCCGCGTGCGCAGTTCCTTGTCGCGGATGCGCACGACGTACTCGTCACCGGCGTAGGCCTTCTGCATGTCGGGCCACATCGCGAGCAGCTTGCGCGCGGCCGGGTCGAGGTCGGCCTCGCGCCTGACCGCGAGCGCGGTCACGGTGTCGCGCGCGCCGTGCCTGACGGCGTCGTCCTCCTCGAGCATCCGCGCCGTCTCGCGCAGCTGCTGGATCTCGCGGGCGAGCCGCGCGAGCGCCCGGGCGCGGCGCTTGTAGGCACGGACGGTGTCCGAGATTTCGGCGAGGTAGCGTGAGCGCGCGGGCGGCACGATCACAGCCTGGCTGCTCGAATGCCGCCCCGTCACGCGCGGCAGTCTGCCGCCGGTCGGCGCCGTCGCGGGCCGCTCGCCCGAGTATTCGGGGCCGCCCGCCCGCGCGCGCGCCGCGAGCGGCAGGCGCAGGCCGAGCTCGGCGAGCCGCGGCAGCATCGCCTGGTACAGCGCGGTCACGCCGTCGTCGTTGAAGCGCGAGGCCTGGGTGCCGAACACCGGCATGCGCTCGGGCGGCGTGGTCCAGAGCTCGCGGTTGCGCTGGTACTGCTTGGCGACGTCGCGCAGCGCATCCATCGAGCCCTTGCGGTCGAACTTGTTGATCGCGACGAAGTCGGCGAAGTCGAGCATGTCGATCTTCTCGAGCTGGCTCGCCGCGCCGAACTCCGGCGTCATCACGTACAGCGTCGCGTCCACCAGCGGCACGATCGCGGCGTCGCCCTGGCCGATGCCCGAGGTCTCGACCACCACCAGGTCGAAGCCCGACACGCGGCAGGCGGCCAGCACGTCGGGCAGCGCCTGGCTGATCTCGCTGCCGGCGTCGCGCGTGGCGAGCGAGCGCATGAACACGTTGGGATGGTCGATCGCGTTCATGCGGATGCGGTCGCCGAGCAGCGCGCCGCCCGACTTGCGGCGGGTGGGGTCGACCGAGATGATCGCGATGCGCAGCGCGTCGTCCTGGTCGAGCCGCAGGCGCCGCACCAGCTCGTCGGTCAGGCTCGACTTGCCGGCGCCGCCGGTGCCGGTGATGCCCAGCGCCGGCGTCTTCGTGGTGTCGGCGCGGGTGTGCAGCTCTCGGCGCAGCGCGGCGAACCCGGCGGCGTCCAGGCCCGCGGGCGGGGTGTCGTTCTCGAGCGCGGTGATCAGCTGGGCGAGCGCGCGACGCGAGCGCACGATGGCGCGGCGGCCGGCGTCGTCGGCGGGCGTGGCGCCGGCGGGCAGCACGATGTCGTCGAGCGTGCGAGGCGCGTACTGGGACAGGTCGATGTCGCAGCGCGCGATCATGTCGCCGATCATGCCGGCCAGCCCCATCTTCTGGCCGTCCTCCGGCGAGTAGATGCGGGTGACGCCGTAGTCCATCAGCTCGCGGATCTCGGACGGCACGATCACGCCGCCGCCGCCGCCGAACACGCGGATATGGCTGCCGCCGCGCTCGCGCAGCAGGTCGATCATGTACTTGAAGTACTCGACGTGGCCGCCCTGGTAGGACGAGATCGCGATGCCCTGGACGTCCTCCTGCAGCGCGCAGTCGACCACCTCGTTGACCGAGCGGTTGTGCCCGAGGTGGATCACCTCGCAGCCCATGCTCTGGAGGATCCGCCGCATGATGTTGATCGAGGCGTCATGGCCGTCGAACAGCGAGGCGGCGGTCACGAAGCGCACCTTGTGCGTCATGCGGTACTCGGCGAGCTTCTTGGCGTCGGACAGGTCGGTCATCGGGGGTCTCCGGGGCGGCATGGGGCCGTCGGCTGGGCTGGCGCGGCTCGCGGCGGCCGCGGCGATCCTCGCACCCCGGCATCTTCGACGATCCGGCGGGCGAAGGCTAATTGACGTTGACGTAAGCGTCAATTTTGCACCGGGCGGCGGTCGCGGGGGCCCTCGCCCGCGGGCCCGCGGCGCACGCATCCGTCGGAGGGGGGCTGGACACGATGAGCGTCAGCGCCGACGCTCACATCGGGGCAAACGACATCGAGCACCTCCATTCGAGCCGCGCACGGTCCGCCTGTCGCTGCGGCTGGGGTTCTGACGCCGGCTCAGAAGCTCGAGCGCGTCCTCACCAGGAACTGCACGCTCTTGATCGCGGGGTCGGCGTTCAGCGGCATGGCGATGTCCAGGTGCAGCACGGTGCTGGAGCCGGCCCGCACGCTGAAGATGCGCAGGCCGACGCCGATGTTGGCGAGCCAGCCCGGATCGACCGGATTGGGATCGGCGCCGCCCCACGCACGGCCGGCGTCGAAGAAGGCCGCGCCGCCCACGCGGAACAGCCGGTAGAGGTACAGGTCGGTGTAGACGCGCTCCTCCAGCGTGAACACCGCCCGCCGCGAGCCGGACTGGTAGCGCAGCGGGTAGCCGCGCAGGCCTGTATCGCCGCCCACCGTGAGCGTGTCCAGCGGCGAGGGGCTGTTCAGCATCTCGCCGGCGGCCGACGCATAGAACAGCCATCGCGCGCCCTGCGGATGGTAGTACTGGACCTGCCCGCCCGCCCGCAGGCGCGGCTCGTCGCCCTGGGCCCAGCGGCCGGCGACCGTCCCCGACGCGAGCAGCCGGGTGGTCGCGGTGGGCTCGAAGCCGCGGCTCACCGCGGCCGAGTACAGCCACGCGTCGGTGGTCGAGCCGAGCGAGCTCATCGCCCGACCCAGCTGGAAGGACGCGTTCAGGCCGAGTGCGAGGAACTCGGGGCGACCCATCTGCGACAGGTTCCGCCTCTTCTCGTAGCGGTCCTCGATCAGGTCGTAGCGCACGAACGGCCCCACCAGGCGCTCGTCGGGCGACAGCACCGGCGGCGCGACCAGGCCGGGCTCGGGCGCGAAGCTCGTCTCCTGCGCGCGCACCCCGAACGAGTAGCGCCGGACCCAGCCGTCCACCAGCCCGTCCGACCAGCCGCCGAAGGCCTCGGTCACGCGATCTCGGCGCCGGTACTGGCTCACGATCTCGCCCGCGCTGTAGACGGGCTCGATGCGGTCGTCGCTGCTCGTGGTGATGCCGGCGGCCCAGCGCGTGTCGAGGGAATAGAAGGGGTGCACCAGCCGCGCCGCCATGCGCTCGCCGTCGCTGTTCCGGGACAGGCCGAAGCCCACCGAGGTCCAGCCGTCGAAGGCGCGCTCGTCGGACACCTGGAACTCGACACCGTTGCGGTCGACATTGCTGAAGCCGCCGATGCTGACCCCGACCCCCGTCCCCAGCAGGTTGGATTCCCTGATCGCGGCCGAGCCCGAGTTGGTGCCGCCGGAGCGGCTCGCGCCGGCGCCCACGTCGAGCGTCCAGGTGTCGCGCGTGGTCACCACGACGTCGACGACGCCGTCGCGGTAGGCCACCGCGCGCAGGGTCACGTCGTAGACGTAGCGCAGGCTGCGCAGCACGCGCTCGGTCTCCTCGATCTGCCGCACCGACACCGGGTCGCCGCTCTTGAACAGCAGTGAACGCCCGATCACCTCCGGGCGGGTGACGACGTGCAGCGCATTGGCCCATCGGAAGAGGAGCTTGTTCTCTGCCGGGTCGTCGAGGTCGAAGACGTCGCGGGTGACGATGCGGATGCTGCCGTAGCGCGCGCCTGCCGCCTCCAGCTCAGCGAAGGTGGGGATCGGTGGGTCCGGCGCCGGCTGCGCGCGGGCCGCGCAGGGCAGGCCCGCGACGCAGCCCGAGGCGATGCACAGCGCCAGCGCGACGCCTCTCGCCGCGCCGGCCGCACGCAGCCAGGACGGCATGAGGAGATCGGCGAATGCCATGGGTCGGCGGGAACACCCTCTTCTCACCATGGTACGCCACGGCCGGGGCGCGCCCGTCGCGCGCGCAGGCCCGCGCCAGAGCGCGTCGATCGGGTCGTGAAGCCCGCCGCAGCGGGCCCTCGGCCGTCCTACAGCCGCTCGACGATCGTCACGTTGGCCATGCCACCGCCCTCGCACATCGTCTGCAGGCCGTAGCGCTTGCCGCTGCGGCGCAGCTGGTGCACGAGGGTGGTCATCAGCTTGGCGCCCGAGCCGCCCAGCGGGTGGCCCAGCGCGATCGCGCCGCCGGTGGCGTTCATGCGGGCGGGGTCGGCGCCGGTGGCCTTCAGCCAGGCGAGCGGCACCGACGCGAAGGCCTCGTTGACCTCGAACAGGTCGATGTCATCGATCTTCATGCCGGCCTTCTTGAGCGCCCGCTCGGTCGCTGGCAGCGGCGCCTCGAGCATGATGACCGGGTCGTGGCCCAGCAGGCTCAGGTGGTGGATGCGGGCGAGCGGCTTGAGGCCCAGCGTCTTCAGGGCCTTCTCGCTCACGACCATCAGGCCGGCCGAGCCGTCGCAGATCTGGCTGGCGTTGGCCGCCGTGATGGCCCCGCCCTCCTGCAGCACCTTGACCGCCGAGATGCCGGCCAGGTTCGCATCGAAGCGGATGCCTTCATCGATCGAATGCATCTCGTCGCTGGCCGTGCCGTCGGCGCGGCGTACCGCGACCGGCACGATCTCCTCGGCGAAGGCGCCGGCCTTGGTCGCGGCGATGGCGCGCTCGTGGCTGGAGAGGGCGTAGGCGTCGAGGTCGGCCTTGCTCAGGCCGTACTTCCTGACCATCATCTCGGCGCCCAGGAACTGGCTGAAGTCGGGGCCGGGATACTTGGCGCGGATCGCGGGGCTCATGTAGTGGCCCATGCCGTTCTTGAACGGCAGCGAGCTCGGCATGCCCATCGGCACGCGGCTCATGCTCTCGACGCCGGCTGCGATCACCACGTCCATCGTGCCGGACATCACCGCCTGCGCGGCGAAGTGCAGCGCCTGCTGCGAGGAGCCGCACTGGCGGTCCACCGAGGTGCCTGGCACGTGCTCGGGCAGCGACGACGCGAGCACCGCGTTGCGCGCGACGTTGGCGGACTGCTCGCCGGCCTGGCCGACGCAGCCCATGATCACGTCCTCGACCAGCGCGGGGTCGATGCCGCTGCGCACGACCAGCGCGTCGAGCACCTGCGCGGCGAGGTCGGCTGGGTGCCAGCCGGACAGCCGGCCGCCTTTCTTGCCGCCGGCGGTGCGCGCCGCGGCGACGATGAATGCTTCAGCCATGGTTCGAGTCTCCGTGTCTTCGTCCATGGTTTTTAGCACAGATCGCCCGTGCCGGTCTGCGGGTGTCTGCGCGAGCCTGGGACGATGCCGGCGTGGCAACCGACCGCGTCCGGCCGGGCGCGCCATGACCGGTGCCCGGGCACAGGTTCGGCAGCCTCGAGCGGCCGATGATCGGCAGCTTGCACGGCGGGCGGTCGCGACGACCGTGCGCTGGGCGCTTCAGCGCGTCGCGCGGCGGGCGTCCTCGATCCGCAGGCGCTGCTCGAGCAGGCGCCTGAACTGGATCAGCGCGGCATCCATCCCCAGCGGCAGCATCGGCGCACCGGGGGCGAGCTGGATGTTGCGGTGCTGGGCAGTGATCATCGCGCGGTCCTCCTCGAAGGCCCGCAGCAGGCTGTCGTAGATCGACTCGGTCATCGACGCGTCGCCCTGGTCGGCCGGGTGCGACTGCTGAAAGAAGTAGTGCGTGGTGTCCGCCGTCTCAGGGGTCAGCGTCTGGCAACTGTGCAGCCGGACCGCCCGCTCGTCCGTGGCGTCGCCGACCGGCCTGCCGCCCGAATGCATCAGCAGCGTGCCGGGCAGCAGGAACTCGTAGTCGAACCAGCGGTCGAGGTGGGTATCGAAGCGGCGAAAGCGCTGGTAGAACGGCGGCGCCGGCACGTCGGGGACGTGGCGGCTCACGCGGATGCCGAGCTGCGGCCAGTCCGCGTTCGGACCCGCCACCGGCGCGATCTCCGGGCGCGAGCGCGCGATCTTCGTCGAGCCGCCGAGCGAGGTCTCGTGCACGTAGCTCAGGTGCGAGAAGTCGAGCAGGTTGTCGCAGATCAGCAGGTAGGGCGTGTCGTAGTGCAGGTAGCCCGGGCGGTTGCGCCAGCCCGGGTGGTCGCACGAGAAGTTGTCCGGCAGCAGCGCGGCGTCGGCGCGGGCCGGATCGCCCATCCACACGAAGATCCAGCGGTTGCGGACCGCCAGCGGATACGCCCGCACGCAGGCCTTCGGCGGGATCGCGGGCAGCCCGGGCGCGTCCACGCACGCGCCGCGCGCGTCGAACATCAGGCCGTGATAGCCGCAGCGCACGTTGTCGCCCTCGCGGCGGCCCTGCGACAGGGGTGCATGGCGGTGGCAGCAGCGGTCCTCGATCGCGGCGAAGCCGCCGTCCTGCAGCCGGTAGACGAGGATCGGCTCCTCGAGCACGACGCGACGGAACAGCGCGACGTCGCGGCCGGCGTCGGCCGGCGGGATCTCGTGGTCCCAGGCGATCACATACCAGCAGTCGCGCAGCCAGGCGCGCTCTGAATCCGTTCTCATCGTCTCCTCCGATGCTCGGGATGCGCGTTGTGCGACGCCTCGAGCGTGCTGTCTGCCCCTCGCGGGGGTCACCGGAACGGCGCCCGGCCCGCGGCACGCCGGGCGCCGCTCGGGCCGCGAACCGCTCACAGGCTCGAAGCCACCTTGCGCTGCGCGATCCGCCAGGCGCGCAGCGCCGCTGCCGCGAGCACGCCGAACGTGAAGCCCACCGCCACCGGCACGTACCAGTAGTCGGACAACCCGTCCGGCTGCCGCTCGACGATCAGCCCCACCACCCAGGACACCGCGAATCCCGCGAGCGCGCCCGCCGCCCCGCCCTGCATCATGCGGACCGCCGACGGCCGCGTCGCGGGCCGGCGCAGCCGCCACAGCGCGAGCAGCAACAGGAGCGGCGCAAGTACGGCGAGCCCGAGCCCGACCAGCCAGACCGCGAACACGGCCAACCCGCTCCCGGCCCCCGCCGTCTACTCGGCCTTCGCGCCGGTCTCGGCCACCACCTTCGACCAGCGCGCGAGCTCGCTCCTCAGGTAGGCCGCGTACTCCTCGGGCGTGCTGCCGAGGATCTCGGTGCCCTGCGCGATCAGCTTGGCGCGGGTCTCCTCGTGCGCGAGGACGCGGCGCAGCTCGGCGTTGATCCGCTGCACGACCGGCGCCGGCGTGCCGGTGGGCACGAGCACGCCCTGCCAGGCGCTCATCTCCATGCCGGCCATCACCGTCTCCGACAGCGTCGGCACGTCGGGCAGCACCGCGAGCCGGCGCGGCATGGTCACGGCCAGCGCGCGCAGCCGCCCGTCCTTCACGTAGGGCAGCGCGCTGTTGACCGTGTCGGTCATGATCTGCGTGACGCCCGCCGAGAGGTCGACCAGCGCCGGCGCGCTGCCCTTGTAGGGCACGTGCGTCATCTGCAGGCCCAGTTGCGAGCCGAGCGCGGCGGTCGCGAGATGGGTGATGGTGCCGGTGCCCGACGACGCGTAGTTCAGCTTGCCGGGGTTGGCACGCGCGTACGCCACCAGCTCGCCGATCGTGCGCACCGGCATCGACGGATGGACCATCACCAGCATCGCGTTGGTCGCGGTGGTGGACACCGGCGCGAAGTCGCGCAGCGTGTCGTAGGGGACCTTGCCGTACAGCGACGGCGCGATGGTCACCGCGGAGGTGTTGTAGAACAGCGTGTACCCGTCGGCGGGCGCCTTGGCGGCCAGGTCGGCCGCGAGGTTGCCGCCCGCGCCGGGCTTGTTGTCGATGATCACCGGCTGGCCCACCTGCTCGGACAGGCGCTGCCCGATCACCCGCGCGACGATGTCGGTGGGGCCGCCGGGCGCGAAGCCGAGGATCAGGCGGATCGGCCGGGTCGGCCAGGGCGCCGCGCCGCCGGCGGGCGCGGTCTGCGCCAGGGCCGCCTGCGATGCGAGCAGCAGCGCTGCGGCAGCGAGCACAGCCCTCGTGATGGTCCTGGTCAAGTTCGTCTCCTCATGGATCGTGTCGGGCGGGCGGCCGTGCGGCCGACGACGCGGCCGACTATAGGAGGCCGCCCGGCGGTGGTCAAACCGGGGTCATGCGCCTGCGTCGCGGCGCACGCCGCGGCGCGCCTGCGGCACAATCGTGCGGACCCGTGCCGCAGGCCCGCGCCGGGCCTCCTTCGGATCGAACGCCATGCCCGCCACCGCCACCGCCGCACCCCCCCACGGAACGATGCGTGCGATCGTGGCGCTGCCGCGCGGCGCGACCCGCATCGCGCTGCGGGTGGCGCTGCGCATCGCGCCGCTGTGCATGGTCGGCGCCTGCGCGGTGGCGGCAACGCAGAGCGAGACCGCGCAGGGCGAGGCAGCGCAGGCGCCGCGGATCTTCCGTACCGAGCGCACGACCCTCGAGGTCACCGAGTTCGCGCGCGGCCTGCAGCATCCGTGGGGGCTCGCCTTCCTGCCCGACGGCCGCATGCTGGTCACCGAGCGTCCCGGCCGGCTGAGGATCGTCGACGCGCAGGGCGCCTTGTCCGAACCGGTGCAGGGCGTGCCGCCGGTCCATGCGCGCGCGCAGGGCGGCCTGCTCGACGTCGCGATCTCGCCCGCGTTCGCCACCGACCGCAGGGTGTTCGTGTCGTTCTCGGAGCCGACCGAGCGCGGCGGACGCACCGCGGTCGCGACCGGCGTGCTCGAGGGCGCCGCGCTGCGCGACGTGAAGGTGATCTTCCGGCAGCAGCCCGACGCCGGGGGCGGCTACCACTGGGGCTCGCGCCTCGTCTTCGGGCGCGACGGCACGCTGTTCGTGACGCTCGGTGACCGTTTCACGCTGCGCGACGGCGCGCAGGACCTCGGCACGCACCTGGGCAAGGTGGTGCGCATCCGCCCCGACGGCTCGGTGCCGCCCGACAACCCCTTCGTGACGCGCACCGGTGCGTTGCCCGAGATCTGGTCATACGGCCACCGCAACGTGCAGGGCGCGGCGCTGCATCCGTCGAGCGGCCGGCTCTGGACGCACGAGCACGGCCCGCAGGGCGGCGACGAGCTCAACGTGACGCCGGCCGGGCGCGACCACGGCTGGCCGGTGATCACCGCCGGGCGCGAGTATGGATCGGGCGCCCCGATCGGCGAGGGCACGGCCCGGGCCGGCGTGCAGGCGCCGCTGCTGCTGTGGACACCATCCATCGCGCCGTCGGGCATGGCCTTCGTGGACGGGGCCGGCTTCGCGGCCTGGAAGGGCAACCTGCTGGTGGGCGCGCTGGCGGGGCGCAGCCTGTACCGGCTCGAGCTCGACGGCGAGCGCGTCGTGCGCCAGGAGCGGATGCTGCAGGACCTCGGCCAGCGGATACGCGACGTGCGCGCGGGCCCGGACGGCCTGGTCTACCTGCTGACCGACAGCCCGGAGGGCGCGATCCTGCGGCTGCGCCCGCGCTGAGCCCGCGCGCGCGGGCCGCCGTGCGCGGCGCTCAGCGTCCCGCGCGGGTCGCCATCGCGAGCCAGCTCGCGCCGAGCGAGGCGAGCGCCACCGCCGACAGCACGGTGCGCAGCGTCATGAACCAGCGCGGCACCGGGGTGCCGCGATACAGCAGCCAGTCGACGCCGAGCGCCACCAGCAGGCCCCCGAAGAGCAGCGGCAGCGCCACGTCGGTGGGGTACAGCGTGATGATCCAGGCAAAGATCGCGGGCATCACGCTCCACAGCAGGCGCGTCACCGCCGGCCCGCCGACGACCGACGGCGAGGCGATCGCGACGCCCCAGTGCAGCGCGCCCAGGAAGGTCAGGATGGCCGCCGCGTAGTGCACCTGGGAGCGCAGCACGCCGATCAGCTCCGAGGGCGGCGACAGCCACGAGAAGAGCGCGTGCGCGAGGAAGGGCAGCAGGCCTGCCAGGCCGAAGATCCAGGCGAAGCGCTGGGTGGCGGGGATCTCGCGGGACTCGGTCATGGGCGGATTGCGGTGCCGGCGCGATGCCGGCGACAGGAGGAGGAGTCGCACAGCATAGCGTGCCGCCGGCACGCGTCGTCGGTCACCGCGGCGCGGCGCGGCTGGCCGCGGGCTCAGGCCGTGCGAAAGCTGTAGATCGCCTGCGTGCAGCGCAGCCCGGGCAGCCAGCCCACCGGCCGGCCGTCGGCGAGGAAGCCGCTGCGCGTGACCCGCAGCCCGAGCTTGGCGACGAAGTCCTCGAAGTCGCGCAGCGTCGAGAGGTGCAGGTTGGGCGTGTCGTACCACTGGTAGGGCATCTCGCTGGACATCGGCATGCGCCCCTTCAGGATCGACCAGGCGTGCGACCAGTGTCCGAAGTTGGGGAAGGACACGATGCACTGGTCGCCGATGCCGCTCATCTCGCGCAGCACGCGCTCGGTGCGGTGCGTCGCCTGGATGGCCATCGACATGACCACCACGTCGAAGCGCAGCCCCGCGAAGACGTCGAGGCCGGCCTCCACGTCCTGCTGGATCACGTCGACGCCCCGGCGCGCGCATGCGAGCACCTGCGCGTCGTCGATCTCCACGCCGTAGCCCGCGCAGCCCTTGACGCGCTGCAGGTGATCGAGCAGCACGCCGTCGCCGCAACCGAGGTCGAGCACGCGCGACCCGGGCGGGATCCAGCCGGCGATCACCGCGAGGTCGGGCCGCAGTCCGTTGGCGTCGGTGTGGTGCGGCTCGACGCGCGGCGTGGCCGTGCGCGGGCGGTCGTGCCGGTCGGCCGGCAGCGCGCTCATCGCGCCGCTCCCGCGCCGGCCAGGCCGGCGGCGATTCGGTCGAAGTACGCGGCGACCAGCGCGTGGTAGCGCGGGTCGTCGAGCAGGAAGGCATCGTGCCCGTGCGGCGCCTCGATCTCGGCATAGGTGACGCGCCGGCGGTTGGCGACCAGCGCGGCGACGATCTCGCGGCTGCGCTCGGGCGCGAAGCGCCAGTCGGTGGTGAAGGACGCCAGCAGGAAGCCGCAGCGCGCCGGCGCCATCGCAGCGGCGAGGTCTCCGTCGTGCGCGCGCGCCGGATCGAAGTAGTCGAGCGCGCGCGTGATCAGCAGGTAGGTGTTGGCGTCGAAGTAGCGCGAGAACTTCTCGCCCTGGTAGCGCAGGTACGACTCGATCTCGAACTCCACATCGAACGTGAACTGGTAGTCGCTGCGCAGCGACGTGTCCTGCTCATGGCGGCGCAGCGTGCGGCCGAACTTCTCGGCCATCACGTCGTCCGACAGGTAGGTGATGTGGCCGATCATCCGCGCGACCTGCAGCCCGCGAGCCGGCACCGTCCCGTGGTCATAGAAGCGCCCGCCATGGAACTCCGGGTCGGTGACGATCGCGCGGCGCGCGACCTCGTTGAAGGCGATGTTCTGCGCCGACAGCTTGGGCGCCGTCGCGATCGCCACGCAGTGCGCGAGCCGCTCCGGGTACAGCGTGCTCCAGGCGAGCGCCTGCATGCCGCCGAGCGAGCCGCCCATCACCGCCGCGAAGCGCTCGATGCCCAGCGCGTCGGCCAGCCGTGCCTGGGCCGCGACCCAGTCCTCGACGGTGACCACCGGGAAGTCGGGGCCGTAGGGGCGGCCGGTCGCCGGGTTGACAGACATCGGGCCGGTCGAGCCGAAGCAGGAGCCCAGGTTGTTGACGCCCACCACGAAGAACCGGTCGGTGTCGACCGGCTTGCCGGGCCCGACCATGTTGTCCCACCAGCCGACGTCGGCGGGGTCGGTCGCGCAGACGCCCGCCACGTGGTGCGAGGCATTGAGTGCGTGGCAGACCAGCACCGCGTTGTCGCGCGCCTCGCTCAGGCGGCCGTAGGTCTCGTAGACCAGCTCGTAGCCGGCCAGCGACGCGCCGCTCGCCAGCGGCAGCGGGGCGTCGAAGCGCAGGCGCCTGGGGGTCGCCACGCCAACCGACGCATTGATGGGAACGTCCATGTTCATCGATCCGGCCGGGTTCAGCCCTCGCGCAGCTTCTGCAGGCCGGCCAGCACGCGCACCGGATCGTCGGAGGCGAGCAGGCGCGACACGCGGCTGCGCAGCCGCGCCGCGTCGCAGCGCAGGATCTCCTGCTTGACGCGCAGCAGGCTCGCCGGTTGCATCGAGAACGACCGCAGGCCCATGCCGATCAGCAGGCGCGTCGCATCGAGGTCGCCGGCCATCTCGCCGCACACCGCCACCGGCGTGCCGGCGCGCTCGCCGGCGCGGATGGTCTGCGACACCAGCTGCAGCACCGCCGGATGGAAGGGATCGTACAGCGACGCGACCGAATGGTCGGCGCGGTCGATGGCGAGCGTGTACTGCACCAGGTCGTTGGTGCCGATGGACAGGAAGTCGAGCCGGCGCGCGAACAGTCCGGCGGTGAGCGCCGCGGCCGGGACCTCGATCATGCCGCCCACCGGCACCGGCGGGATCGGCGCCGCGCCGCGCCCGAGGCGGTCGGCGAGCTGCGCGCGCGCCTGCGCGATCAGCCGCAGCGACTGGTCGATCTCGTGCCCGTGGGCGAGCATCGGGATCAGCAGGCGCACCGGGCCGTGCTGCGCGGCACGCAGGATGGCGCGCAACTGCTCGAGGAAGACGTCGGGCTCGGCAAGGCTGTAGCGGATCGCGCGCAGCCCCAGCGCCGGATTGGGCGCTGCCGCCGGCTCCGGGGCGTCCTCGGCGCTCTGGAGCGCCTTGTCGGCGCCGATGTCGAGGGTGCGGATGGTGACCGGCCGCCCGCGCATCGCGACCACCGCCATCCGGTAGGCCTCGTACTGCTCGTCCTCGCCGGGCAGCTCGGCGCGGTTCATGAACAGGAATTCGGTGCGGAACAACCCGATGCCCGCCGCGCCCGCCTGCATCGCCTGCTCCGCCTCGGCCGGCAGCTCGATGTTGGCGTGCAGCTCCACCGGCTCGCCGTCCAGCGTCGCCGAGGGCACGTGGATCAGCCGCTCGAGCTGCTTGCGCTCGAGCAGGCCGAGCGCCATCCGATGGCGGTACTCCTGCAGCACCTCTTCGTCGGGCGCGACGATCAGCACGCCCGCCTCGCCGTCGAGCACCAGCCAATCGTCGTCGCGCACCAGCAGGCCGCCGGTGGACAGCCCGACCACCGCCGGCACGTTCATGCTGCGCGCGAGGATCGCGGTGTGCGACGCGGTGCCGCCAAGGTCGATCGCGAAGCCGCCCGCGTGCTTGAGCTGCAGCATGTCGGCGGGCGAGATGTCGTGCGCGACGAAGATCAGCGGCACCTCGCCCGGCACGGCGCGCGTGCGCAGCGCGCGCCCCGACCCGGACAGCGCCTTGAGCACGCGGTCGGCCACCTGCGTGACGTCGCGCCCGCGCTCGCGCAGGTAGCTGTCCTCGAACTGCTCGAACTGGGCGGCCAGGTGCTCGGCCTGCGAGGCGAACGCCCACTCGGCGTTCTGCCCGTGCGACTCGATGGCGACCCTCGCCTGCATGGCGAGCGAGGGGTCGTCGAGGATCATCACATGGACCTGCAGCAGCGCCTGCGCTTCGCTGGGCGCGTCGGGCGGCAGGTTCGCGCCGATCGAGGCGAGCTCATCGCGCACCGCGTCGATCGCGCGCTTGAGCCGGCCGGTCTCGGCGTCGCGCTGCGCGAACTCGACGCGGTAGCGCGGCACGTCGATCATCCGTGTCTCGAGCACCACCGCGCGGCCGACGACGATGCCCCCGCCGATGCCGGTGCCGTGCAGGCTGAACATCGCCGCGCCGCCCCGTCGCCCGGTCAGGACCCGGCCGGATCGGGCGGGTTGGCACCCTCGCCGAACCCTGACGCGACCAGCTCCAGCAGCGCGGCGAGCGCGGCGTCCTCGTCGGGGCCATCGGCCTCGAAGGTCAGCGTGGCGCCGCGCGCCGCGGCCAGCATCATCACGCCCATGATGCTCTTGCCGTTGACGCGACGCGTACCCTTGGTCACCCACACGCTCGACTTGAACCGGGTCGCGGCCTGGGTGAGGGCGGCGGAGGGCCGTGCGTGCAGGCCCAGCTTGTTGACGATGACGGCCTGCGCCTGCTTCACGTCGGATCTCCGTCGACCGATGCCTCGATGGGCAGGATGGTGTCGCGCACGCCCTGCAGCAGCGTCGCCGCGACCTCGTCGAGCGGGCCGCGCCGATGGGTCAGCGCCTTCACGAGCAGCGGCAGGTTGACGCCCGCGATCACCACCGTGCGCTGCGGCTCGGCGAGGCGCGCGGCGATCCGGGCCGGGGTCGCGCCGAACAGGTCGGTGAGCACGATCACGCCGCTGCCGTCGTTGATCCGCGCGAGCAGCTCGCGCGCCGCGGCGAGCGCGGCATCCGGATCCTCGTCGGGGATGACGTCGAGCGCGGCGAGCTGCGAGGGCATGCGCCCGAAGATGTGGCGCGTGCAGTGGATCAGCGCCGTGCCCAGCGGTTCGTGGGAGACGACGAGGATGCCGATCATGCGGGCCGGACGATCTCGCGCTCGAGCGCCTCGACGAACATCGCGGCCACATCGAAGCCGGCCTGCTCGGCGATCTCGCGGAAGCAGGTGGGGCTGGTCACGTTGACCTCTGTGAGGCTGTCACCGATGACGTCGAGCCCGACCAGGAACAGGCCGCGCGCGTGCAGCCGCGGCGCCAGCGTCTCGGCGATCTCGCGGTCGCGCGCCGACAGCGGCTGCGCGCGCCCCGTGCCACCCGCCGCAAGGTTGCCGCGCGACTCGCCGGCCTTGGGGATGCGCGCGAGCGCGAACGGCACCACCCGCCCGCCGATCAGCAGCACCCGCTTGTCGCCGTCGGCGATCGCCGGCAGGTAGCGCTGCGCCATCACGCTGCGCGCGCCGAACTGGTTCATCGTCTCGATGATCACCGACAGGTTGGGGTCGTCGCGGCGCGCGCGGAAGATGGAGGCGCCGCCCATGCCGTCGAGCAGCTTGAACACCGCCTCGCCGTGGCGCTCGACGAAGGCTCGAAGCCGCACCGGGTCGCGGGTCACCATGGTGTCGGCCGTGAACTGCGGGAACTCGGCGATCGCGTACTTCTCGCTGTGGTCGCGCACCGCCCGCGGGTCGTTGAAGACGCGCGCGCCCTCCCGCACCGCATGCTCGAGCAGGTAGGTCGAGTACACGTACTCGAGGTCGAAGGGCGGATCCTTGCGCATCAGCACCGCATCGAAGGCCGACAGCCGCTCGCCGCGGGTCTCGCCCAGCCGCCACCAGTCGTGCGCATCGTGGCCGGGCTCGCCGAGCTGCGGCCCGTGCAGCGCGAGCGGCGCGGCGTCGGCCCAGGCATGACCGTCGGCCAGCCACAGCTGCGCCTGCTCGCACACCGCGAGGCTGTGGCCGCGCGCCGCCGCCGCCACCATGATCGCGTAGGTGGAGTCCTTGTAGGTCTTGATCGATGCGAGCGGGTCGAGGACGATCAGGATGCGCATCGGCGGACCTGCTGCGGTCGGGTCGGGCCCATCGGGCGGAGGACGGTGGCCACGCTCATCCGAACCGGGTCGGATCGGGGTCGGTGCGCTCGAGCTCGAGCGACGCGGCGAGCAGCGCCAGGCGCGCGACCACGCCATAGGCGTAGAAGCGGTTGGGCGCGCACTCGGGCGAGCCGCCCGCGTCCGGCAGGTTGCAGCTGGCGGCGAAGGGCAGCGGCACGAAGCGCGAGCCCGGCGCGTTGAGGTTCTCGTCGCGGCCGCGCTCGCCGTGCACGCGGTAGAAGCCGCCGACCACGTACTTGTCGACCATGTAGACCACCGGCTCGGCCACGCCGTTGTCGACGGTCTCGATGGTCGGCACACCTTCCTGGATGATCACCTCGGAGACCTCCAGGCCCTCCTTGACCACCGACATCTTGTTGCGCTGGCGGCGATTTAGGTTCTGCACCTCGGAGGCGTCCTTCACCGACATGATGCCCATGCCGTAGGTGCCGGCGTCGGCCTTCACGATCACGAAGGGCGTCGAGTCGATCTTGTATTCCTTGTACTTCGCGCGGATCAGCTTGAGCGTCGCCTCGACGTTGTTCGCGAGGCACTCCTCGCCCTCGCGTGCCTGGAAGTCCATCTTGCCGCAGGTGGAGAAATACGGGTTCACCAGCCAGGGGTCGATGTCCAGCAGCTTGGCGAAGCGCTTGGCGACGTCGTTGTAGGCGTCGAAGTGCTTCGACTTGCGGCGTACCGCCCAGCCGGCGTGCAGCGGCGGCAGGAGGATCTGGTGCTGCAGGTCGCGCAGGATGTCGGGGATGCCCGAGGACAGGTCGTTGTTGAGCAGGATCGCGCAGGGGTCGAAGCCGGGGAGGCCGACCCGCGCGCCCGTGCGCACCAGCGGCTCGACCGTCAGCGACTGGCCGTCGGGCAGCTCGAGCCGCGTCGGCTCGGTCACCTCGGGATTGAGCGAGCCCAGGCGCACCGTGAGGCCCGTCTGGCGCAGCATCGTCTGGATCCGCAGCACGTTCTGCAGGTAGAACATGTTGCGCGTGTGGTTCTCGGGGATCAGCAGCAGGTTGCGCGCGTCGGGGCAGTACTTCTCGATCGCGGCCATCGCCGCCTGCACCGCCAGCGGCAGCGCCTCGGCCGACAGGTTGTTGAAGCCCCCCGGATACAGGTTGGTGTCGACCGGCGCGAGCTTGAAGCCGGCGTTGCGCAGGTCCACCGAGCAGTAGAAGGGCGGCGTGTGCTCCTGCCACTCCATGCGGAACCAGCGCTCGATGCGCGGCGTCGCCTCGAGGAACTTGCGTTCCACCTCGAGCAGCGGGCCGGTCAGAGAGGTGATGAAGTGGGGGACCATGGGGCGTGCCTGTCTGCGGGGAGCCATTGTAGCGTCCGGGCGCCGAGGCCCGCTCGGCCCGCCGCAGGGGGCCCGAGCGGCGTGGCGGCGGGTCAGCGGAACACGACCGTCCGGTGGCCGTTGAGCAGCACCCTGTCCTCCAGGTGGTAGCGCAGCGCGCGCGCGAGCACCGATTTCTCGACGTCGCGCCCGTAGCGCACGAGGTCGTCGACGGTGTCGTCATGCTCCACGCGCACCACGTCCTGTTCGATGATCGGGCCCTCGTCGAGGTCCTCCGTCACGTAGTGGCTGGTCGCCCCGATCAGCTTGACGCCCCGCTCGAACGCCCGGTGGTAGGGCTTGGCTCCCACGAAGGACGGCAGGAAGCTGTGGTGGATGTTGATGATCCGCCCGGGATAGCGCCGGCACAGGTCGGGCGGCAGGATCTGCATGTAGCGGGCGAGCACGACCGTGTCGACCGCATGCGAGCCCAGCAGCCGGTCGAGCTCCGCGAACGCGACCGCCTTGGCGTCGGGCGCCACCGGCACGTGGTGGAAGGCGATGCCGTGGACCTCGACGTCGCCGCGCAGGTCGTTGTGGTTGGCGATCACGCAGGCGATGTCGCAGCGCAGCTCCCCGGCCCGCCAGCGGTACAGCAGGTCGATCAGGCAGTGCTCGAGCTTGCTGACGAGGATGGCGATGCGGCGGGGGCGGCTCGAGTCGGACAGGCGCCAGTTCATGTCGAAGCGCTGCGCGATCGGGGCGAACTCCTCGGCAAAGCGGTCGGCGCCGCCGGCCAGCGAGCTGGCGAGGATCGCGTTGCGCATGAAGAAGCGCCCGCTGTCGCGGTCGGCGTGATGGCTTGCCTCGAGGATCCAGCCGCCGCGACCGGCGATGAAGGCCGAGACTTCGGCGACGATGCCCACGCGATCGGGGCAGTCGATGGTCAGTGTATGGTGGTGTTCGGAGATCATGCCGCGATTATCGCCGAGCCGGCCGCGGAGCGGGCGTCAGCCCGCATGCCGCCAGCGCAGTGGCCGGAGCGTCGCGCAAAAAAAGAACGCGCCGGGCGAGCCGGCGCGAATGTCTTCCAGAAACGAGAGGAGAGAGACTGCAGGAAGCAGGCATCGCCTCCGGGGCGGACCCCGGAGGGCGGGTGGGTCAGGAGTGGTAGGCCGACTCGCCGTGCGAGCTGATGTCCAGGCCCTCGCGCTCCTCGTCCTCGGCCACGCGCAAGCCGACGATCATGTCGACGAGCTTGAAGGCGACGAGCGAGACCACGCCAGACCACACGATCGTGGTGAGCACGGCCTGCAGCTGGACCCAGACCTGGCCCGCGATCGAGTAGTCGGGGTTGGCCGCGTTGGCGACGTAATCGAAGATGCCGGCGCCGCCAAGCGACGGCGCAGCGAACACGCCCGTCAGCAGCGCGCCGACGATGCCGCCCACGCCGTGCACGCCGAACACGTCGAGCGAGTCGTCCGCACCGAGCATGCGCTTGAGGCCACTCACGCCCCACAGGCACACGACGCCGGCAACCAGGCCGATCACGATCGCGCCGACCGGGCCGACGAAGCCGCAGGCCGGGGTGATGGCGACCAGACCGGCCACCGCGCCAGACGCGGCGCCCAGCATCGACGGCTTGCCCTTGCCCATCCATTCGGCGAAGGACCAGGACACCACCGCCGCTGCGGTCGCCACGAAGGTGTTGACGAGCGCCATGGCGGCGACACCGTTGGCCTCGAGGTTGGAGCCGACGTTGAAGCCGAACCAGCCCACCCACAGCAGCGACGCACCGACCATCGTGAACGTGAGCGAATGCGGGGCCATCGACTCGCGGCCGTAGCCGATCCGCTTGCCGAGCATGTACGCGCCCACCAGGCCCGCGACGCCGGCGTTGATGTGCACCACCGTGCCGCCCGCGAAGTCGAGCGCGCCCTTGGCCCACAGCCAGCCCGCGTTCGCGGTGACCGCCTCGAGCGTCTTGGCGTCCAGGATGGCGTCCGGACCGTCCCAGTACCAGACCATGTGCGCGATCGGGATGTACGCGAAGGTGAACCACAGCACGCAGAACAGCAGCACCGCCGAGAACTTGATCCGCTCGGCGAAGGCACCGACGATCAGGGCCGGCGTGATCGCCGCGAAGGTGCACTGAAACGCGATGAACACGTACTCGGGGATGACTACGCCCTTGCTGAAGGTGGCGGCCACCGAGTCGGGGGTCACGCCCTTCAGGAACAGCTTGTCGAAGCTCCCGAAGAAGGCGCCCGGGCCGCCGAAGGTCAGCGTGTAGCCGTAGATCACCCACAGCACGGTGACCACCGAGAACACCATCATCACCTGCATCAGAATCGACAGCATGTTCTTGGTGCGCACCAGGCCGCCGTAGAACAGGGCGAGGCCGGGCAGCGCCATCAGGATGACCAGCACCGTGGCGATCAGCATCCACGCGGTGTCGCCCTTGTTGGGCACCGGCGGCGCGGCGGCGGCGGCAGGCGCGGGCGCGGCGTCGGCCTTGGCGTCGGCCTTGGCTGCGGCCGGCGCGGCCTCGGCCTTGGCGGCGGGCGCCTCGTCCTTCTTCGCCTCGGCGCTCGCCTGCGCGAGCAGGACGGGAGCCGCGCGGACGGCGGCCGTGCCGGTGTCGGCAGCGATCGCGCCGGCCCACGGCGTCAGGCACAGCGCTGCGGTCAGCGCCAGCATTCGTGCGATGCGATTCATTTGTGGGGTCCTCAGTGTCTGGGTTCGGTCTAGAGCGCGTCGCCGCCGGTCTCGCCGGTGCGGATGCGGATGACCTGCTCGAGGTCGTACACGAAGATCTTGCCGTCGCCGATCTTGCCGGTGCGCGCCGCGCCTTCGATCGCCTCGATTGCACGCTCGACGAGGTCGGCGGCGACCGCGGCCTCGATCTTCACCTTGGGGAGGAAGTCGACGACGTACTCTGCGCCGCGGTAGAGCTCGGTATGGCCCTTCTGACGGCCGAAGCCCTTGACCTCGGTGACGGTGATGCCCTGCACGCCGATGCCGGAGAGGGCCTCACGGACCTCGTCGAGCTTGAACGGCTTGATGATGGCGGTGATGAGTTTCATGGGTGCTCCTGCGCTCTGGGACGCGCGGGGCAGCGCCCCGCGCCGTGTGCTGGGTCAGAAGGCCTTGCTGATCGACAGCACCAGGCCGGACTTGCCGATCTGCTCGACCTTGCCGGCGCCGTTGACCGCGAAGTACAGGTTCTTGTCGGCGTTGGTGCCGACGATCGCGGCAGTCAGCATCCAGCCCGTCCAGTCGTAGGTCAGGCCCAGCTTGTAGTCGACGTAGCTGAGGTCGGAGTAGTTGCGGACGTTCTGGTAGCCGACGTGCGCGCCGAGCGTCAGCTTCGGGGCGATCTCGGTCGCGTAGGCGACGTCGATGTAGTAGGAGCCGCTGGAGCTCTTGCCGCCGGTGGTCTCGTCCAGGCCGAAGAAGTCGCTGACGGCGACGTACACCTTGGCGCTGAACGGGCCGGCGACGCCGCCGAAGTAGACCTCGAGGTTGTCGTACTTGGGCTTGTTGGGCGCAAAACCGTTGTAGAAGGCGCCCGGGTAGTAGTAGTACAGGACGCCCACGTCGCCGGTGATGTCCTTGCCCAGCGGAAACTTGAAGCCGCCGTAGAAGTCCATCTCGAGGCTGGCGCCGTTGGGGTACTGGTTGCCCGAGACGCTCGAGTTCCAGTTGCCGAGGTAGAAGCCGCTTTCGTGGGCCCAGTCGATCCCGCCCTGCACGGCCGGCAGCCCGTAGCTCTGCGAGATGCCGCGGAACCGGTAGTCGGTGGTGATCGTGAGGTTGCCGGTCAGGGGACTGGCGGGGGCGGCCGCCGCGGCTTGCGCGCTGGCAAGACTGGGGGCGAGGGCGGCAACGGCGGCGAGAGCGATCAGGGTCTTTTTCATGGAGGTTCCAGGCGTTCGGATGAATCGGTGTCAGGCTGCGGGCAAGCAGGCGACCGTCCACCAAAAGCATTTCCTGTGCCACTTCTGATGGCAGGCCCATCGGCCCCTGCCGAGCGAGCAGAGCTCGCTGGCGCAGCACTGTTGCACCGTCTGGGTGCGTTTGGCCGCCCAGTATTGGTGCGACTTTACGAATTGGGCATGTATACATGCTTGTATGGCCCAGGATTGACCCAGCGCACCGCAAGCGGGCAGGCCTTCCGTCTTCGGTCGGAAGGCCTGTCCGGGCGGCCCGGACACGCCGGGAGCCGGTGCTAGACTGGGTTCCAGCACAGGAGGCGAACAGAGATGGACAGACAGACGCTTCTGCAGGACGCCCAGCAACGGCTCGCCGAGCTCTTGCGCTCGAGTCCGGCCGCGGACCTCGAACGCAACATCAAGGCGATGCTGGCCCAGTCGTTCCAGCGGATGGACCTGCTGACCCGGGAGGAGTTCGACATCCAGGTCGAGATCGTGGCCCGCCTGCGCCAGCGCATCGAGGCGCTCGAGGCCCGACTGGCGGAGCAGTCCAGCGGTCAGCGCTGAACCAGCGTCAGAGCGAGCGCTCACATCGGTCGGATCGGCATGTCGCTCGCGGTCATCCATAGCCGTGGCCTGGTCGGCGCCGAGGCGCCGCCGGTGTCGGTCGAGGTCCACCTCGCCAACGGGCTGCCGGCCTTCCACGTCGTCGGCCTGCCCGACACCGAGGTCCGCGAGAGCCGCGAGCGGGTCAGGGCCGCGCTGCTGCACTGCGGGTTCGAGTTTCCCAACCGCCGCATCACCGTCAACCTCGCGCCAGCCGACCTGCCCAAGGGCTCCGGCCGCTTCGACCTCCCGATCGCCATCGGGATCCTCGCCGCAGCGGCCGACCTGCCACCGCACCGGCTCGAGTCGGTGGAGCTGATGGGCGAGCTGTCCCTCAACGGCGACCTGCGGCCAGTGCGCGGCGCGCTGGTGCTGGCGCTCGCGGTGCGCCGCGCGGCGCCGCATCGGCTGCTGGTGCTGCCGGCGGCCAGCGCGGGCGAGGCCGCGCCAGCCGGCTATGCCGGCACCCGGGCGGCGCGCTCGCTGCGCGAGGTGTGGGAGGCGCTGACCGAGGGTGGGCCGCTGCCGGCTCCGGCACTGCCCGCCAGCCTCGGCGCCGACCGGTCCGGCGGCACACCCGCCGCCCCCGACCTGTCCGAGGTCCGTGGCCAGGCCGCCGCGCGACGCGCGCTGGAGGTGGCGGCCGCGGGCGGGCACAGTCTGCTGCTCGTCGGGCCGCCCGGCACCGGCAAGTCGATGCTGGCCCAGCGCCTGCCCGGGCTGCTGCCGCCGATGACCGACGACGAGGCGCTCGAGTCGGCGGCGGTGCTGTCCCTGTCGGGCGCGGCGCTGCGCCCGGGCGGCTGGGGCGTGCGCCCCTTCCGGGCGCCCCATCACTCCGCCTCGGGGGCCGCGCTGGTGGGCGGGGGCAGCACGCCGAGGCCCGGCGAGATCTCGCTCGCCCATCGCGGGGTGCTGTTCCTCGACGAGCTCGCCGAGTTCCAGCGAGGCGTGCTCGAGACGCTGCGCGAGCCGCTCGAGACCGGCCGGGTGTCCATCTCCCGCGCAGCGCGGCAGGCCGAGTTCCCGGCGGCCTTCCAACTGGTCGCGGCGATGAACCCCTGCCCCTGCGGCTACCTCGGCCACCCCGCCGGGCGCTGCCGGTGCACGCCCGAGCAGGTGGACCGCTACCGGGGCCGACTGTCCGGGCCGCTGCTCGACCGGATCGACATGCACGTCGACGTACCCGCCGTGCCGCAGGCCGAACTGCTCGGTCAGCCGGGCGGCGAGCCGAGCGCGGCAGTGCGCGAGCGGGTTGTCCGCGCCCGGGAGGTGGCACTCGCCAGGCAGCGCGGGCCCAACACGACGCTGGCCGGCGCCGCGCTCGAGCGTCACTGCGCGGTCGATGCCGCCGGCACCTCGCTGCTCGCCGCCGCGATCGCCCGGCTGGGGCTGTCGGCGCGCGCGGTCCCTCGCCTGCTCAAGCTCGCCCGCACGGTGGCCGACCTCGCCGGCGCGGAGCGGCTCGCCGCGGCGCACGTCGCCGAGGCGATCGGCTACCGGCGGCTCGCCTGAGGGGACGGATGCACGCTGCGCATGCCCGCCCTCACCGCTCCCCGTGCTGGCCGTGCACACGCACCCGCTCTGGTTCCCGGTCGGACCGGGATCGACACAGCCCACCTTCAGGTTAGAGTACGCCGATGGAACCCTCCACCTCCCAGCCCGAGACCATCGACGTCGTCTCCGACGTGGTCTGTCCCTGGTGCTACATCGGCAAGCGCCACCTCGAGAGCGCGATCGCGCAGCTCCCCGCGGACCAGCGGCCGGTCGTGCGCTGGCATCCGTTCCAGCTGAACCCCGACCTGCCGGCCGAGGGCATCGCGCGGCGCCAGTACCTCGAAGACAAGTTCGGCGGACCGGAGCGCGCCACGCAGATCTACGAGCGCGTGCGCGCGGCGGGCCGCAACGCCGGCCTGGCGCTCGACATCGACCGCATCGAGCGCCAGCCCAACACGCTCGATGCGCACCGCCTGATCGCCTGGGCACAGGGCAGCGGCGCCGCCGACACCGACGCGCTGGTCGAGGCGCTGTTCCGGGCGTACTTCGTCGAGGGCCGCTTCATCGGCGACCGCGCGGTGCTCGCGGACATCGCCGGCGAGGCCGGCTTGGACGCGGTCGCGGCCCGCGCGATGCTCGACAGCGGCGAGGGCACCACCGAAATCGCTGACATGGACCGGCACGCCCGCGAGATGGGCATCGGCGGCGTGCCGTTCTTCGTGTTCAACCAGCGGCTGGGTGTGTCCGGCGCGCAGGGCGGCACGGCGCTGCTCGAGGCGCTCGAGCAGTCGCGCCAGGCCGCCTGAGCCGGGGCGGGCGCCGCGCCACGGCGGCGGCGCGCGACGAGGCTAGAATCGGACCTCCCTCCCCGATCGCCCGCCACCGGGCCGCCGCCATGTCCGACGCTGTTTCCGCCTCGCCAGCACCCGGGCCGCTCGCGGGCCTCGTCGTGGTCGAGCTGCACGCCATCGGCCCGGTGCCGTTCGCCGGGCAGCTGCTGCGTTCGCTGGGCGCCGACGTGCAGCGCATCTCGCCGCCCGCGGACCCGGGGCTGGGCGTGGGCATGGACCCGCGCTTCGACCTCGGCAACCTCGGCAAGCGCCCCGTCCTGCTCGACCTCAAGAGCCCTTCGGGCCTCGCGCAGGCCCGCGCGATCATCGACCGGGCCGACGTGCTGCTGGAGGGCTTTCGGCCGGGGGTGCTGGAGCGCCTGGCGCTCGCGCCGGACACCCTGCTCGCGAGCAACCCGCGGCTGGTGATCGGGCGGCAGTCGGGCTGGGGCTCGCGCGGCGCGCTCGCGCAGCGCGCGGGCCACGACATCAACTATCTCGCGATGGCCGGCATCCTCCATGCGATCGGCACGGCCGGCACGCCGGTCGCGCCGCTGAACCTGGTCGCCGATTACGGAGGCGGCGCGATGCACCTGACCGTAGGCGTGCTCGCGCAACTGGTGCGCCGCTCGATCGTCGGGCGCGGCGGCGTCGTCGAGGCGAGCATCCTCGCCGGCGCGGTCGGCCTCACGCCGCTCTTCTACGGCCTGCTCGCGGCGGGCCTGTGGAACCTCAAGCGCGAGGACAACCTGCTCGACGGTGGCGCGCCCTTCTACCGGGTGTACGCGACCTCGGACGGCCGCTCGGTGGCGGTGGGCGCGATCGAGCCCAAGTTCTATGCGCAGCTGGTCGGGATCACCGGGCTCGAGGGCGAGGTGGACCCCGCGAAGCAGAACGACCGCGCCACCTGGCCGGCCACCGCCGCGGCCTTCGCCCGCCGCTTCGCACAGCGCACGCGGGACGAGTGGGCAGGGGTCGCCGAAGGCAGCGACGCCTGCCTGTCGCCTGTCCTCGACTTCATCGAGGCCGCCGCGCACCCGCACAATCAGGCCAACGCGCTCTACCGTGACGACCCGTTCCCGCGGCCGGACCGGATCCTGAACTTTCCGGATTGACCGGCCCCGCGCGCACCGCCGACCTGACCGCAGGCCTCGCCTGCGCGCTCGGCGCGGGGCTCGCCTGGGGGCTGGTGTTCGTCGCGCCCGCGATGCTGCCGGACTATCCGGCCGCCTTGCTGTCGGTGGGGCGCTACCTCGCCTTCGGGCTGATCGCGGTGGCGCTCGCCTGGCCGGCCCGGCGCGCGCTGCGGCGCCTGTCGCGGGCCGACTGGACGGAGGCGGCGCGCCTGTCGCTGGTCGGCAACCTGGTCTACTACGGCTGCCTGGCCGCGGCGATCCAGACGGCCGGCGTGCCGCTGCCCACGATGCTGATCGGCACGCTGCCGGTGGTGATCGCGGTCGTCTCCAACCTGTCGGAGCGCACGCTGCCTTGGGCCCGCCTCGCGCCCTCGCTGCTGGTGATGCTCGCGGGGATCGCGCTGGTCAACCATGCCGAGCTCGCCCGCATGCCCGACACGGCCGAGGCGCGCTCGCGCCAGGCCCTGGGGGCGCTGCTCGCGATCGCCGCGGTCGGGTGCTGGACCTGGTACCCCATCCGCAACGCCCGCTGGATGCGCGCAAACGCAGGCTTCAGCCCGGCGACCTGGGCGACCGCCCAGGGGCTGACCACGCTGCCGCTGGCCGCGGCGGGCGCACTGCTGGCCTGGGCCTGGCACGCCGTGCGACCCTGGACGCTGCCCGACCTGCGGCCCTTCGACTTTCCGCTCGGGCCCGACCCGGTGCGCTTCCTGCTCCTGATGGCGACCATCGGGCTGGCTGCGTCATGGCTCGGCACCCTGCTCTGGAACCAGGCGTCGCGGCTGCTGCCGACCTCGCTCGCCGGGCAGTTGATCGTGTTCGAGACGCTTGCCGCGCTCGCCTACGCGTTCGCGTGGCGCGGTGAGCCGCCCGCGCCCGTGGCCGCGGCCGGCATCGGGCTGCTGATGCTCGGCGTGATGCTCGGGGTGCGCGCCTTCCAGCGCCAGCCGCGGGTCCCGCCGGAGGATGCGGCGCCGCGCTGATCCGCATCCCGAGCCGCGACCGGGTTCACCGACCGCCCCAGCGACGCGGCCACGCGACGAACAGCACCAGGCAGGCCGCGTGCAGCGACGCGAAGAACAGCATGGCCACGCGGAACGCCTGCGGCTCGCCGTAGCCCATCGCGCGGAATGCGTCGATGGCGAGCCCGAAGCCCCACTGGCTCGCGAACATCCACGAGAAGATCACGAGGTTGAAGCCGGTCAGCGCGCGCCCGGCCAGGTGCGACGGGAACGCGAGCCCGACCCGCGGCTGCACGAGGGTGTAGGTGGTCGCCGCGGCCGCATAGCCGATCCAGATCCACCACGCGCGCGGATCGGCGGCCCAGGCGATCAGGAACTCCATCAGCACCACCGTGACCGTTCCCACCGTCACGACCCGAGCGAGCGCCGCGCGCCCCTGCCCCACCCGTGGCGCGATCCAGCCGAGCGCGAGGAAACACAGCAGCAGCCCCAGGTTGAAGGCGAACAGCCGATCGGCGCGCTCCCCGCCGGTGAAGCCCAGCACCTTGTCGAGCCACGGGCCGACCCACAGGGTCTGCATCGACACGAAGCCGCCCTGCACCACGCCCGCGGTCAGGCTCATCCGCCAGAAGTAGCCGCTGCGGAACACGTCGCGGTAGCCGGCGAGCGATGCGCCGAAGCCCTGGACCGGCCCGTCGCGCCGCTCCTTGCCGCGGGGCAGCAGCACCCACATCGCCACGCCGATCAGCCCGAGCAACGCGGCCGCGACCCAGAACACGCCGCGCCAGCCGAGGATGGGCAGCGCCCAGTAGACCGGCACCGTCGTCGTGAGCACGCCGGCCGTGCCGGACATCAGCATCCACGCGGCGAGCTGTGTCTGGCGCTCGGGCGGGAACCACTGCCGGTATGCGGTGAGCGAGGCCATCAGCGCCCCCGACACGCCGGCGCCCACCAGGGCGCGTCCCACCCACAGCTCCGCCACCGAGTGCGCCAGCGAGAACGCCACGCAGCCCAGGCCGGCCAGGCCCATCAGTACGGCGTTCACGCGGCGCGGCCCGAAGCGATCGAGCCAGACGCCCAGGGGCAGCTGCATCGCCGCGAACGCCAGGAAGTAGGCGCTCGAGAGCGACCCGAGCTGCGCGTTGCTGAGCCCGAGCTCGGCGACCAGATCGGGGGCGAGCACCGCGTTCACCGAGCGCAGCCCGTAGGACATGAAGTAGCCGGCCGCGAAGCACGCGAAGATGCGCAACGCGAGCGCGCCGCTGGCCAGCCCCGGGGCCGGCCCGCTCGCCGCGCCGGCACCGCTCACCGGCGCACCAGCTTGAGCGATTCCAGAAACAGCGCCGCGTTCTCGCGGCCGACCTGCGGCCCGAGCACGACCGCCTGCCACACCTGCGCGCCTGTGCCGACGAAGCGCGCGACGAGCACGGCCTCGCGGTCGCGCATGCGCCCGACCGCCTCGATCTCGACGCCCTGCACGCGGCCCACCGGCTGGCCCGACGGATCGACCAGCGCCACCTCCACCGGGCGCGACGCCCGCTCGGTGCCGGCGATGTTGCGCACCATCGCCAGCCGCATCGCGGCGAGCGCGCGCTCGCGCGAGACGTCGGACACATCGGGCAAGGTGGCGGTGCCGACCGTGTAGGAGACCTCGCGCGCCTGCGCGCCGTGCATCGTCATCTCGAGCCGCTGGCCGTCGAGGTCGATGGGGCGGGTCAGCGTCGAGGGCCGCGCGGGCAGCATCACGAGGAAGCGAGCGTCCTCGGCGCGGATCTCGCGCCAGTCGTGCTCGGGCGAGCAGCCCGCCAGCACCGCCGCGACGGCGATCGCGGCCGCGGCCCGCACGGCCGCGCGCGCTGCGCGCCGGCATGTTCCCGCGCCGTGGCGCGGGGGTCTCCTGCGTGGGTTCATCGCATAATGGTACCAACCACCGCCGCCCAGACCGGCAAGGCGGCACGGCGGCACGGTCCGCGAGGAGTCGAGGATGCTCTACGAGTTCAAGTCGAAGGCCGCGGGAACCGTGACCATGACTGGCCCGGTCGCCGAACGCCTGCTGGCCATCGTCGGCAAGGACGCCGGCCCGAAAGGCATCTTCACGGTCGAGCAGATGGGGCCGGCGATCGCGGCGCTGCAGGCCGCGGTCGCGCGCGAGCAGTCCGAATCCGCACCTGCCGCCGACCCGCCTGCCCGGGACGATGCGGGCGCATCCGGGAGCGAGGGCCGCGCCGCGGTGACGCTCGCGCAGCGCGCCTGGCCCCTGATCGACCTGCTGCGGACCGCGCGGGCGGCCAACCAGGTCGTGACCTGGGGCGTCTGACCCTCCGGCCCCCGCCATAACGGCACGGGGCGCCCAAAGGCGCCCCGTGAGCATGCAACCGCCGGGCGCCGCTCGCGCGGCGCCGACCGTTCAGCGCGTCGTGGCCGAGCGCAGGCGGATGTCGTTCTTCACGCTCTTGACGCCCGACACCCCGCCCGCGAGCTTGACCGCTGCGTTGATCTCGGCCTGCGTGGCGGCGAAGCCGCTCAGCTGGACCACGCCGCGGAAGGTCTCGACGTTGATCGAGGTGCCGCTGACCGTCGTGTCGCCGATCAGCTGGGTCTTGACCTTGGTGGTGATCCAGGTGTCGTCGATCCACTCGCCGGTGCCCGACGAGGTGGGGGTGGACGAACAGCCCGCAAGCACGGCCGCGAACAGGGCGGCGGCGGCGATGCGTGTGAAGGACGATTTCATGGGAGCTCCTTGTGCGTGTGTCTGTTGTTCTGGATCCGGCCCGCGTCGGCGCCGGCGAGCGACGCCGCAGCGATCGGCGCCTCCGGGATGACCCGGAGCGGAAGGATAGCTCAGCGAACCGCGGGCCGGCGGCGTCGGCACGCGGCGCTCCGTACCCGGTGGGCCACATGCGCGTCCGGCCGGGTCATCAGCGGAACGATCGTTCACCCGAAGTAACGTTCTGCCGCGAATCGCGGGTCCGCCTCGCCGATCGGCTTGACGATGCCATCGACCCGCAGCACCGGGTCCGGGCCCACCGAATAGAGCCCCTGGCAGAACACCAGGTTGCGGGTGGCGCGCAGCACGTCGAGCCGGCCGTGCAGCCAGGCACCGAGGGGCACCGGCGCCAGGAAGTCGGTCGAGAGGCTGACCGTGGACATGAACCGCTGCTGGCCGCTCTGCAGGTTGCCGCCAACCACCAGCAGCATGTCGGCCATCGCGGTCAGCATGCCGCCATGGCAGTAGCCCGACGGGCTGCAGTGGCGACGCTCCACCCGCAGGCCCAGCACCAGGCGCCCGGCCAGGCCCTCCTCGCGGTGCCCGTACAGCGGCCCGATCAGCTCGATGAAGGGGTTCTCGCCGAACCCCAGCGGCACGAAGCCCGGCGGCACGCCGCCATCGTCGTCGGCCGACGCCCGCGCGCCGGGCTGGCCCGCGCCCGTCATCCGAGGCTCGAGGCCAGCGCGCGCCGCAGCTCGCCCTCGGGCCGCCCCGAGCGCCGCGCGATCTCGCGCAGCTGGTCGTCGCCGATGCGCCCGACGTTGAAGTACTGCGACTGCGGGTGCGAGAAGTAGAAGCCCGACACGCTCGCCGCCGGCGACATCGACAGGGACTCGGTCAACCCCATCCCGATCTCGTCGGGGCGCAGCACCTCGAACAGGTCGGCCTTCACGGTGTGCTCGGGGCAGGCCGGGTAGCCGGGGGCAGGGCGGATTCCGCGGTACTTCTCGGCGATGAGCTCGGCGTTGTCCAGCGCCTCGTCGGGCGCGTAGCCCCAGAGGTCGCGGCGCACGCGGGCGTGCAGGCACTCGGCGAAGGCCTCGGCGAGCCGGTCGGCGATCGCCTTGAGCATGATCGACGAGTAGTCGTCGAGCAGCCCCGCGAATTCCGCCTCCTTCTTCTCGACGCCCAGCCCCGCGGTGACCGCGAACAGGCCGATCCAGTCCTCGATGCCGGAGGGCCGGCCGTCGATGACCTTGGGCGCGATGAAGTCGGCGAGGCACTTGTTGTCGACGCCCTCGCGCTTGACGATCTGCTGGCGCAGGTTGCGCCAGGTGAAGGCGACCTCGCTGCGCGAGGCGTCGGTGTAGACCTCGATGTCGTCGTCGTCGACGGTGTTGGCCGGCAGGAAGGCCACCACCGCGCTCGCCGTCAGCCAGCGCCCGTCGATCACGCGGCGCAGCATCGACTGGCCGTCCGAGAACACGCGCCGCGCCGACTCTCCGACCACCTCGTCGTTGAGGATCGCGGGATAGGCGCCGTGCAGGTCCCAGGTCTGGAAGAAGGGCTGCCAGTCGATGTACTTCGCGACCTCGGCAAGGTCGTAGTTGCGGAACACGCGCCGGCCGACGAACCTGGGCCGGGGCGGGTGGTAGTGCGCGACAGGGTGCGGGCCGGGTGACTGCGGATGGTCGTCGGCCAGCATCGCCCACGCGATGCGGGTCTTGTTGGCGCGCGCCTCGCCGAGCGACACCAGCTCCGGGCCCTTCTTGGCCGCGTGCTGCGCACGCACCCGCTCGTAGTCAGCGGCCAGCTGCTCGAGGTAGGGCACGCGGGAATCGTCGCCGACCAGGCTCTGCGCCACCGGCACCGAGCGCGACGCGTCGGCCACGTGGATCACCGGACCCGAGTAGTGCGGCGCGATCTTGACCGCGGTGTGCACGCGCGAGGTGGTCGCCCCGCCGATCAGCAGCGGGATCTTGCGCACGCGGAACCACTCGTCGCGCTCCATCTCGGCCGCGACGAAGCTCATCTCCTCGAGCGAGGGCGTGATCAGGCCCGACAGGCCGACGATGTCCGCGCCCTCGACCTTGGCGCGCGCCAGGATCTCGTTGCACGGAACCATCACGCCCATGTTGACGACCTCGAAATTGTTGCACTGGAGCACGACGGTGACGATGTTCTTGCCGATGTCGTGCACGTCGCCCTTGACCGTGGCGATGACGATCTTGCCGCGTGCGCGCAGGTCGCCGGCCAACGCCTTCTCGGCCTCGATGAAGGGCACGAGGTGGGCGACCGCCTGCTTCATCACGCGCGCCGACTTGACCACCTGCGGCAGGAACATCTTGCCCTGGCCGAACAGATCGCCGACGACGTTCATCCCGTCCATCAGCGGCCCCTCGATCACCTCGATCGGGCGCCCGCCGCGGGCGAGCACCTCCTGGCGGGCGGTCTCGGTGTCCTCGACCACGAAGGCGGTGATGCCCTGCACCAGCGCGTGCGCGAGCCGCTCGCCGACCGGCCGCGTGCGCCAGGCGAGGTCCTCCTCGCGGCGCGCGCCGCCGGCCTTCAGCGTGGCGGCGAACTCGATCAGCCGCTCGGTGGGCGTCTTCTCGCGCTCGGACGAATCGGCGGGCAGATCGGCGGGCAGCGTGGCCGGGCGGTTGAGCACGATGTCCTCGACCCGGTCGCGCAGCTCGGGGGCGATCCTCTCGTACACGCCGAGCATGCCCGCGTTGACGATGCCCATCGTCATGCCGGCCTGGATCGCGTGATACAGGAACACGGTGTGGATCGCCTCGCGGGCCGGATCGTTGCCGCGGAACGAGAACGACACGTTGGACACGCCGCCCGACACCTTGGCGTGCGGCAGGTTACGGCGGATCCAGCGGGTCGCCTCGATGAAGTCGACGCCGTAGTTGTCGTGCTCCGGGATGCCGGTGGCGATCGCGAAGATGTTCGGGTCGAAGATGATGTCCTCGGCCGGGAAGCCCACCTGCTCGGTCAGCAGCCGGTAGGCGCGCGCGCAGATCTGCGTCTTGCGCTCGTAGGTGTCGGCCTGGCCCTGCTCGTCGAAGGCCATCACGATGACGGCCGCGCCGTAGCGCCTGCACAGCGTCGCCTGGCGCAGGAACTCGGCCTCGCCCTCCTTCATCGAGATGGAGTTGACGATCGACTTGCCCTGCACACAGCGCAGGCCCGCCTCGATCACGCTCCACTTGGAGGAGTCGATCATGATCGGCACGCGGGCGATGTCGGGCTCGGAGGCGATCAGGTTCAGGAAGCGCGCCATCGCCGCGGCCGAGTCGAGCATCGCCTCGTCCATGTTGACGTCGATGACCTGCGCGCCGTTCTCGACCTGCTGGCGCGCGACCGCGAGCGCCTCGTCGTACTGCTCGGCGAGGATCATCCTTGCGAAGGCCTTGCTGCCGGTCACGTTGGTGCGCTCGCCCACGTTGACGAACAGCGTCGATTCGTCGACGTTGAAGGCCTCCAGCCCCGACAGCCGCAGCGCCGGCGGGCGCTGCGGCACCGCGCGGGGCGGCATCGCGTCGATGGCGCGCGCAATCGCGGCGATGTGCTCGGGCGTGGTGCCGCAGCAGCCGCCCGCGATGTTGACGAAGCCCGCCCGCGCGAACTCGGCGAGCAGCTCGGAGGTGACCTCGGGCGTCTCGTCGAAGCCGGTGTCGGACATCGGGTTGGGCAGGCCGGCGTTGGGGTACACGCACACGTTGGTGTCGGCCTTGCGCGACAGCTCCTCGATGTAGGGGCGCATCAGTGCCGCGCCGAGCGCGCAGTTGAGCCCGACGGTGAGCGGGCGCGCATGACGGATCGAGTTCCAGAAGGCCTCCACCGTCTGGCCCGACAGGATCCGGCCGGAGGCATCGGTGACCGTGCCGGAGATCATGATCGGCAGCCGCCGGCCGGTCCGCTCGAAGAACGCATCGATCGCGAACAGCGCGGCCTTGGCGTTGAGCGTGTCGAACACCGTCTCGACCAGCAGCACGTCGACCCCGCCCTCGACCAGCGCGGCGACCTGCTCGTCGTAGGCGGCGCGCAGCTCCTCGAACGAGGTGTTGCGCGCGCCCGGGTCGTTGACGTCGGGGGAGATGGAGGCGGTCTTGGGCTGGGGCCCGAGCGCACCCGCGACGAAACGGGGCCGGTCGGGCGTGGAGAATCGGTCGGCCTGCTCGCGCGCGATCCGCGCCGACGCAAGGTTCATCTCGCGGGCGAGCTCGGCCATCCGGTAGTCGGACTGGGCGATGGTGGTCGCCCCGAAGGTGTTGGTCTCGATGATGTCGGCGCCCGCCGCGAGATAGGCCGCGTGGATCTCGGCGATCACGTCGGGGCGCGTCAGCGACAGCAGCTCGTTGTTGCCCTTGACGTCGTGCGCAAAGCCCGCGAAGCGCTCGCCGCGGTAGTCGGACTCGGTCAGCCGGTAGCGCTGGATCATCGTGCCCATCGCGCCGTCCAGGATCAGGATGCGGCGCGCGAGCATCTCGCGAAGGCGCGCGTCGAGGGCGGCGTCCGCGGCGCAGGGGGTCGGTGCAGGGCTCATGAAGGGTCGTTCCGGATGCGGCATGACGAGCGCGATGGTATATCGTCGGCGACCGACACCCCGGCCGACAGGGTCGATCCGATTGAGCCACCCGCCATCCGACAAACGGCCGCCCGTCGAGGCTCCCGCGCCGCGCGGCAGCCCTGCCAGCGGCTCGTTCAGGCGCTTCCTGCTGGTCGGCGGCACCTGCACGGCGATCCAGTACACGCTGCTCGCGCTGCTGATCGACGGCCTCGGCTGGCGCCCAGCGATGGCCTCGGGCGGCTCCTACGCGGTCGCGGTGCTGGTCAACTACGAGCTGTCGCGGCGCTGGACCTTCCACGGCCGCGCGGCCACGCTGCACTCATTCCTTCGCTTCGTGGGGGTGTCGCTGCTGGGGCTGGCGCTCAACGTAGCGCTGTTCGAGGCGGCGCTGCGTCTGGGCGCACCGCACTACCTGGTGGCGCAGGTGCTGGCGACCGCCGTCACGACGGTCCTGAACTACACGCTCTACCGGATCTGGGCGTTCAGGCACTGACGACGCCCGTGCCGCGCACGCCGGGCGCACGCACGGCCCAATGACGGGTTGTATCATCGGGCCCACCCTCCAGAACACCCGGTCCGGCGTCGGGCACGGCAGTCTCGCCGCGGCCGCACACACGGGCCGCACCCGCCATGCCTCGATACCCCTCCCCCGTGCACGGTGGTCGCGCCCGCGCCGTGGCCCCCCTCCTCGCCTGCGCGCTCCTTCTCGCCGCCTGCGGCAAGCCCGAACCGCCCGCCCCCGCCGTCCGACCGCCCGCCGAGCTGCGAGTGTCCGCGTCGCGCTCCGAGACCGTGCCGGTCATCCAGGAGCACGTCGGCCGAGTCGCGGCCTTCCGCTCGGTCGAGGTCCGCGCCCGTGTCGAGGGGATCCTCGAGAAGCGGCACTTCACCGAGGGCGCGGAGGTCCGGCGCGGCCAGCTGCTCTACACCATCGACCCAACCCCTTACCAGACGGTGCTGAACGACGCCCGCGCGGAGGTGGCGCGCGCCGAAGCCAACCTCGCCAACGCGCGCTCGCGCGAATCGCGTTACGCGCCGCTGGTAAAGGAGAACGCGATCAGCCGGCAGGACTACGATGACGCGGTCACCGCGGTCAAGCAGAACGAGGCGCTGCTCGCGAGCGCCCGCGGCGCGGTCGAGCGGGCCCAGATCAATCTCGGCTACACCCGCGTGGTGGCGAACGAGTCGGGCCGCATCGGCGCGACGCTCGTGCCCGAGGGCCGGCTGGTCGGCAAGGGCGAGGCGACCCACCTGACCACCATCGACCGGCTCGAGCCGGTGTACGTGAACTTCACGATGGCCGACCGCGATGCGCTGATCTTCAGGCGGGCGATGTCGACCGGCGAGATCCGCGAGGCCGATGGCGGCTCGCAGGCGCGCGTGTTCCTGCCGGACGGCACGCAGTACGACCGGCTGGGCAAGCTCGACTTCACCGACTCGCGGGTCGACCCGAACACCGGCACGATCAGCCTGCGCGCGGTCATGCCCAATCCCGGTCAGAGCTTGCTGCCCGGCATGTTCGTGCGCGTCGAGTTCATCTCGGCCAAGCGTCCGGACACCATCCTCATCCCACAGCAGGCGGTGATCAAGACGCCGACCGGGCATATCGCCTGGGTGATCGACAAGGAAGGCCGGGCGACGCGGCGCGACCTCGTCGTCGGCCAGTGGCTGCGCGATGACTGGATCATCGAACGGGGGCTGGGCGCGGGCGAGACGGTGGTGGTCGACGGCTACCAGAAGCTGCAGCCGGGCGCGCCGGTGAAGACCGTGCCATGGACGCCGAAGCCGGGCGCGGCCGCGGTTGCCGGAGCCGTGCGGGCCGTGTCGCCGGGCAGTCAGGCGGCCCCGTCCGCCACGGCGCCGCCCGGCGCGCCAGCCCCGCCGGCCGCGCTTGCGCCGCCTGCGGCTGCGCCGTCCGCCAGACCCTGACGCGGGGCCGCGTCATGGGCTTCTTCGTCGATCGTCCCGTCTTCGCGACCGTCATCGCGATCATCATCTCGCTGCTGGGCGTGCTGGGCGGCACCCAGCTCGCCGTCGAGCAGTATCCGAGCGTCGCGCCGCCGCAGGTGCAGATCACCGCCGTCTATCCGGGCGCGAGCCCCGAGACGCTGGAGACCACGGTCGCCGCGCCCCTCGAGCGCGAGATGAACGGCATCCCCGGGCTGCTGTACATGCAGTCCACCTCGTCGGCCAGCGGACTGATGCAGCTGCAGGTGTACTTCGAGCCGGGCACCGACCTGAACCTCGCCGCGGTCGAGGTCAGCAACCGCTCCAAGCGGGTCGAGCCGCTGCTGCCGCAGGAGGTGCTGCGCCAGGGCCTGCGCGTGGACAAGACCAACCCGCAGATCCTGCAGGTGGTGGTGCTGCAGTCCGAGGATCCGCGCTTCGACGCGACCTACATCGCGAACCTCGCCAACAGCCAGATCGTCAACGAGCTGAAGCGCCTGCCCGGCGCCGGTGACGTCACGCTGTTCGCCGCACCCTACGCGATGCGGCTGTGGGTGGATCCGGACCGGCTCGCCAAGTATCGGCTGAGCGTCAACGAGGTGATCGCCGCGGTCCGCGAGCAGAACCAGAACTTCCCGGTCGGCGAGATCGGCCAGGCGCCGGCCGACCGCGGCCAGGCGCTGACCTTCCCGGTGCAGACCGCGGGCAGCCTGGTCGAGGTCGAGCAGTTCGCCGACATCGTGATCCGCGCGCTGGCCGACGGCTCGGTGGTGCGGGTGCGCGATGTCGCGCGCGTGGAGCTCGGCGCCGACGACTACCAGTTCGAGTCGCGCCTGAACGGTAAGCCGGCGGTCGCGATGGGCGTGTACTTGCGTCCGGGCGCCAACGCGCTGGAACTGGCCAAGGCGCTACGCACGAAGATGGACGCGCTGGCCGCGGGCTTCCCGCCCGAGATCCGCTGGCAGGTCTCGTACGACACCACCAAGTTCGTGAACGCCTCGATCGAGCTGGTGCTGCACACCTTCGTCGAGGCCTTCCTGCTCGTGCTGGTGGTGGTCTACCTGTTCCTCGGCAGCCTGCGCGCAACGATCATCCCGCTGATCGCGATCCCGGTGTCCATCGTCGGCACGCTCGCGGGCCTGCTCGTCGCCGGCTTCTCGATCAACATGCTCACGCTGTTCGGCATGGTGCTGGCGATCGGCATCGTGGTCGACGACGCCATCGTGGTCGTCGAGGCGGTCGAGAAGATCATGCACGACGAGCACTGCGACGCGCGCGTGGCGGCCCGCAAGGCGATGCAGGGCATCGGCGGCGCGATCGTGGGCGTCACCGCGGTGATCTGCGCGGTGTTCGTGCCGATCGCCTTCCTCGGCGGCGTAACCGGCACGCTCTACAAGCAGTTCGCGATCACCATCACCATCTCCACGCTGCTGTCGGCGATCACGGCGCTCACGCTCACGCCCGCGCTGTGTGCGCTGATCCTCAAGCCCGGCATGACCAAGCTGCGGCCCATCCAGGTCTTCGACCGGATCTTCAACCGCGTCACCGACGGTTACGCGAGCGCGGTCGGCGGCATCCTGTCGCGCAAGCTGCTGTTCCTGGTGGTCTATGGCCTGTTGATCGGCGGCATGGTCTTCCTGTTCAAGGTCATCCCCGGCGGCTTCGTGCCCGAGGAGGACAAGGGCACGATCTACGTGGTGGTGGACGCCCCCGCGGGCGCCTCGGTCGAGCGCACGCGCGAGGCGCTGAAGAAGGCAGAGGCGATCCTCGCGAAGGAGGAGACGGTCCAGGAGTCGATCGCAATCGTCGGCTTCTCGATCTTCTACCGCTACGCGAACCAGGCCTTCGTGTTCGCGACCCTCAAGCCCTGGGACGAGCGTCGGGGCGAAGGCCAGCACGTCTCGAAGGTGCTGCAGCGGCTCAACCGCCAGCTGCTCGCGATCCCCGAGGCGCGGGTCTTCGCGCTCAACGAGCCGCCGATATCGGGCATGGGCTCGGTGGCCGGCTTCGACTACCGGCTGCTGTCGACCGACGGCGACCGCGCCAAGCTCGACGCGACAGTCGCGCAGATCGTGAGCGCCGCGCAGGAGGATCCGGCGCTCTTCGCGGTGCGCAGCGTCGCGGCCCCCAACGTGCAGACGCTCTTCCTCGATGTCGACCGAAACAAGGCCAAGGCGCTCGGCGTGCCGCTGTCCGACCTGTACGCGACGCTCGGCAGCCTGCTCGGCTCGTCCTTCGTCAACCAGTTCACGGCGTTCGGCACCAGCCTGAAGGTCAAGCTGCAGGCCGAGCAGGCGTTCCGCGCCGACCCGGCAGCGCTACAGCGCTTCCAGATCCGCAACGCCGAGGGCAACCTGGTGCCGCTGGCCGCGCTGATGAAGGCCGAGTGGCGCTCGGCGCCGATCGCGCTGACCCGCTACAACGGCTATCCGTCGGTGCAGCTGAACGGCGCGCCCGCCCCGGGCCGCGCCTCGGGCGAGGCGCTGCTCGCGATGGAGGCGATCTCGGCCGACAAGCTGCCAGAGGGCACGGCCTTCGAGTGGTCCGGGCAGTCGCTGCAGGAGCGCGTGGCGGGCGGCCAGGCAGGCGGCATCTTCGTGCTGTCGCTGATCTTCGTGTTCCTGTTCCTCGCGGCGCTCTACGAGAGCTTCAGCCTGCCGGTGGCGGTGTTCCTCATCGTGCCGATCGCCATCCTCGGCGCGCTGATCGCGCTGCTGATGCGCGCGAGCCCGAACGACGTGTTCTTCCAGGTGTCGCTGATCACGCTGGTCGGCCTCGCCGGCAAGAACGGCATCCTGATCGTCGAGTTCGCCAAGCAGCAGTACGAGGCCGGCATGAGCGCGCTGGATGCGGCGATCGACGCGGGCCGCCAGCGCCTGCGCCCGATCGTGATGACCTCGCTGGCCTTCATCCTCGGCGTGCTGCCGCTGGTGAAGGCCGACGGCGCGGGCGCCGCGACCCAGCATTCGGTGGGGACCGGCATCCTCGGCGGCATGCTGGCTGCGACGCTGGTGGGCGTGTTCTTCACGCCGCTGTTCTATTTTCTCGTCACGACCTGGATAGGCGGCAAGCGACCGCCGCCGGCCGCGAAGGCACCCAACGGCGGGGCGGCCGCCGCCGTGCCGGCGGCGCCGCACGACGGGGAACACGCATGAGCGCGCCCCGGAGCGCCCTCGCCGCTGTCGTCGGCGCCGCGCTGCTCGCCGGCTGCGCCGGGAGCGCACCGCAGCCCGCCGCCCCTGCGCTCGACCCGCCGCTGCCCTCGGGCTGGGCCGCGCAGACACCGCTCGCCGGCAGCCTCGCCGAACGGCCGCTCGGCGCGGTCTTCGACAGCACCGAGCTCGACGCGCTTGTCGCCGAAGCACTGCGCAACAATCGCGACCTGCGGATCGCCGCCGAGCGGGTGGAGCTGGCGCGCGCGCAGTACGGGCTGGCCCGCGGCTTGCTCGTGCCCACCGTCGCCGCCGACGCGAGCGCGACCGCGCAGCGCACGCCCTCGCCCTTCGACGCGAACACCAACCGCCGCAGCGAGTCGTACACGGCGGGGCTCGCGGTGCCGTCCTGGGAGATCGACCTCTGGGGCCGCATCCGCTCGCTGGTCGACTCGGCCGAGCGCAACGTCGAGGCCGCCTCGGCCCTGCGCCGCGCGGCCGAGCTCAGCCTCGCCGCGCAGGTCGCGCAGGGCTACCTCGACCTGCTGCAGGTCGACCAGCAGCTGTCGGTGTCGCGCCGCACGGCCGAGACGCGGCGCGACGGCCTGCGGCTGGTGAAGCTGCGCTTCGACGCCGGCGTGGTGTCGATGGTCGACGTCACCCAGGCGCAGACATCGCTGGCTCAGGCCGAGCAGGCGATCAGCGAGCTCGAGCGGCAGCGCGCCGTCGCCGAGAGCGGGCTGTCGCTGCTGCTCGGCCGCAACCCCGGCCCGATCGCGCGCACGCGCCGCCTGACCGAGGTACCGGTGCCAGCCGAACTGCCCGCGGGCCTGCCCTCGGACCTGCTGCGCCGGCGCCCCGACATCATCGCAGCCGAGCGCGCGGTGGCCGCGAGCGCCGCCGATGTCGACGCCGCGCGCAAGGCGTTCCTGCCGACGGTATCGCTGACCGGCTTCCTCGGGATCATCAGCCCGCAACTCTCGCAGCTGCTCGACGCCGGCCGCCTGGGCTACGCGGTGACGCCGGGCATCACGCTGCCTGTGCTGACCGGCGGGCGCCTCGAGGCCAACCTCGACGCCGCGGCGACCCGGCAGCGGATCGCGGTGCAGGAGTACGGCCGCTCGGTGCAGACCGCGCTGCGCGAGGTCGAGGACGCGCTCGTCGGCTACCAGAAGCGGCGCGAGCAGCGCGCCGCGCTCGAGCGCATCGTCGCCGCAAGCCGCGAGCGGCTGCGCCTGGTGGACCTGCGCTACCTCAACGGAATCTCGAGCTACTTCGAGGTGCTGGACTCGCAGCGCGTGCTGTTCGACGCAGAGCTTCAGCTCGCGCAGGCCACCGCCGCCACCTATGGCTCGGTGATCCAGCTGTACCGGGCGCTGGGCGGCGGCTGGGATCCGGCCGCCGTCCAGGCGGTGGCGCGCTGAAGACACCGGCCCGCCTCGAGCGGGCCGGTGCCGCCTGCGCTCAGTGGACGCTGCCGCGCTTGGCGACCTCGTCCGCGAAACGCACCCCCGCCGCCTCCACCGCCTTCTGATGCACCTCGGCGAGCGCCGGGCGCGCGGCGCTCGCGCGGTCCGCGGCCGCCATCGTCGACGCATGCTGACCCTGGAAGTGCGGGAAGACGTGCCGCGAGATCAGCTCGTAGCTCTTGCGCGTGGCATCGAAGTTCGCCCAGTTGTGGGCGAGCATCAGGTACGCGCCGAAGCCGCCGTTCGACTGCGCCCACAGACGGTCGATCTGCTTCTTCACCATGTCGGGCGTGCCGATCGCGCCGAACCCCGACTCGTTGATGAAGGCGATCATCTCCTTCACGTTGCTGCCCGGCACCGCCATCTGAGGGAACGCGGCCACCGCCTGGAAGTAGTTGAACCAGTGCTCGATGCCGTACTCGACGTCGCGCATGGCCTGGTCCATCGACTCGGCGCAATGCACCAGACCCACCAGCCGCCACTTGTTGCGGTCGACCGTGGTCTTGTAGTGCTCCGCCTGCTGCTTCATCACGTCCCAGTGCAGCGCGAGCGCATCGAAGCCGGCGGCGGTGGTCGCGCCGATCGAGAGCAGGCCGGTGCCGTAGCGGCCGGCGAGCTTAGGGCCGGTCGGCGATGCGACCGCCGCAACCACGATGTCGAACAGCGGGGCGGAGTACGGACGCAGGTGAAGCCGTGCGTCGCGAAGGTCCCAGCGGTCGTTGCGGAAGGTCACCGGCTCGTCGCTGGTCAGAAGCTGGTGGATCACGCCGAGCCCGTCCTCGAGCAGTTGCCGGGTCTGTGTCTGCGACAGGCCGATCATCGCGCCGTCGGTGGGCAGCGAGCCGGGCCCCACACCGAGCATCACGCGGCCGCGCGTCAGATGGTCGAGCTGCACGATGCGCTCGGCGACCCAAAGCGGGTTGTGGTACGACACGCTGACCACGCCAGTGCCGAGCTTGATGGTCCGCGTGCGCTGTGACGCGACCGCCATGAAGATTTCGGGGGAGGCACTGATCTCGGTGCCGGCGGAATGATGCTCGCCGCACCAGGCCTCGTCATAGCCGCAGCGGTCGAGCCACTGCACGAGCTCCAGATCCTGCTCGAGGGCCAGCGTCGGGTTGATGCCGGGCTTGTGGAACGGGGCCAGGAAAATGCCGAACCGCATGCGATGCGCCATCCGTGTCTCCTCATGTGTGGGGTCGTTGCCGCCGTCCGGCTAAGGCCGTTCCGGCGCGGCCCGGGGCGCGCGGCCCGGGGCTGCGGCCTATGCTAGCATCGGCCGCAGCCCGTCGGTAATGCTTCTGCTCAGACCGTTATCGGCGCCATCCAGATCGCCCAGAGGGACGATGCACACCCCACCACTCATCGTCGGCCTCGGCGGCACGACACGACCCGGCTCGACATCCGAGCGCGCCCTCGTGGTCGCGCTGGAAGCCGCCGCCGCCGCCGGCTTCGAGACCCGGCTGTTCGGCGCCGGCACGATGCCCTGCGAGACCTACGACCCGACCCGCCCCGAGCGCAGCCCCGAGGCGGTCGAGATCATCGCGGCGTTGCGCCGCGCCGATGGCGTGCTGATCGCCACGCCCGCCTACCACGGCGGCATCTCGGGCCTGGTCAAGAACACGATCGACTTCACCGAGGACATGCGCGAAGACGCGCGCCCCTACCTGGACGGGCGCGCGGTAGGCCTCATCGTGGTGGCCGACGGCGCGCAGGCGCTCGGCTCGACGCTGGCCTCGCTGCGCGCGATCGTGCATGCGCTGCGTGGCTGGCCGACCCCCTTCGCCGCCACGCTCAACGGCCGCGACAAGCCCTTCGGCGGCGACGGCCGCGACGCCGACGAAGCCGCATTGCAGGCATGCCGCCTGGTGGCGCAGCAGGTGATCGGCTTTGCCCGGATGGCTCAGGCCACGCGCGCCGCCTGACCCGCGGCGTACCCCGACCGCAGGCCACGGCCCGCGCACCGCAAGTCCCGGCGCCGGCGCCCGACCGACGACCCCGCACCAGGAGACCGAGATGAGCAGCAAGATCGAGAAGTCCGACGTCGAGTGGCGCAACGAGCTGGCCCCCGAGGCCTACCAGGTGCTGCGCCACGAGGGCACCGAGCGTGCGGGCACCAGCGCGCTGAACCACGAGCACCGCAAGGGCACCTTCGTGTGCGCCGGCTGCGGCACGCCGCTGTTCACCAGCGACATGAAGTTCGACAGCGGCACCGGCTGGCCGAGCTTCTTCACCGCGTTGCCCGGCGCCTTCGAGACCCGACGCGACTTCCGGATGGTCTGGCCGCGCACCGAGTACCACTGCGCGACCTGCGGCGGGCACCACGGCCACGTCTTCGACGACGGGCCGGCGCCCACCGGCAAGCGCTACTGCAACAACGGCGTCGCGCTGCGCTTCGAGCCCGACGCGGACTGACCGGCCGGCGGCCGGGCCATCGCCGGCGGCTGGGCGCGGTAGACGGCGCCTGCTACATTGCCGCCTGTCCCGTCCAGATCCGCAGGAACCGCCATGACCCTCGTCGTCCCCGCAGCCCAGCCCGTCCTCGTGCCCGTCGCGGGCGGCGGCGCCTGGCCCGTGCGCCGCATCTACTGCGTCGGCCGCAACTACGAGGAGCATGCCAAGGAGATGGGCTTCACCGGCCGCGAGCCGCCGTTCTTCTTCATGAAGCCGGCCGACGCGATCGTGTACGTGCCCGCGGGCGAGACCGGCGCCATCGACTACCCGGCGGGCACGTCCAACCTGCACTACGAGATCGAACTGGTGGCGGCGATCGGAACCGGCGGCGTGGGCATCAAGGCGGCCGACGCGATCAAGCACGTCTGGGGCTACGCGGTGGGCCTGGACATGACCCGGCGCGACCTGCAGGGCGAGGCCAAGAAGCAGGGCCGCCCCTGGGAGATCGGCAAGGCCTTCGATCAGTCGGCCCCGATCGGCCCGATCGTGCCGGTGGCCAGGGCCGGCGACGCGACCGCCGCGGCCATCACGCTGACGGTCAACGGCGCGGTCAAGCAGTCGAGCACGACCGCCAAGCTCATCTGGAACATCGCCGAGACGATCGAGCATCTGTCGTCGTACTGGCGGCTGGAGCCGGGCGACCTGATCTACACCGGCACGCCCGAGGGCGTGGGCGCGGTCAAGCCGGGCGACCTGATGGAAGGGGGTGTCGCGGGCGTCGGCACGCTGAAAGTCAGGGTCCGCTGAACGCGGCCGCCTGCACGCGTACCGGCGCTCCGGTTGGGGCTGCGGGCGGGCCAGTCTGCACTACGGGGCAGCGTCGTTGCCCCATGGTGCAATCTGGCCCAGGAAGTATCGTAATGCCTTGGGGTTGTAGCTATGCTGTCGCCGCCCAAACCCACAGAGGCTCTATCCCATGAAACGTCGCTCCTTCGTCTTCGCCGCCATCGCCGCGCCCAGTCTGATGGCCGGTTGCGCCGCGCCGATCGGCTATAACCCCCTCCCCGGCGGCGCCAGCGGCATGCTCAGTGGCGCCCAGAAGTACATGGGCCTCAACGCCGACCAGACCGCCGCCAGCCTCGGCTCGATGTTCGCGTTGGCCCAGAACAAGCTGCCGGCCGCCGACTGGGCAAAGCTCGGCACCACGGTCCCCGGCATCGGCGACATCGTCAGCAAGGGCGCTGCAGCCGGCGGCTTCTCGCCCACCTCGATCACGTCGCTGCAGTCGGTCGTCGACGCGGCCGGCAAGATGGGGGTCAACTCCTCGCAGATCAAGGCACTCGCCGGCTACGTCACCAACTCGATGAGCGGCGCGGGCGGCACCAGCGCCGCCAACCTGTTGTCGAGCGTCTGGCGCTGACCCGACGCGCACCGACCGCGGCATCGGCGCCCCACGGCGCACCGATGCCGCGGGCACGACCCACCCCATCCGGAGTCACCCATGTCATCGATCCTCGATAGCGTCACGTCAGCATTCGGCCCCGACGTCCTGCAGTCCCTCGGCGGGGCGCTCGGCGCCGACCCCTCCGCCGTCGGCAAGGCGATGGGCGTCGTCGGCCCGCTGCTGCTGTCGGGCATGTCCCGGGCCACCGCGGCGCCGGGCGGCGCCGATGCGCTGATGAAGATGCTGCCGCAGGATCACGGCCTGCTGGGCAACCTCGGTGGGCTGCTCGGCGGGCTGCTGGGCGGCTCGAGCCCCACGGGCGCGGCGGCGCTGCTGCCCTCGCTGTTCGGCGGGGCCACGAGCGCGGTCGCCGGCACGCTGTCGCGCTCACTCGGGTTCAACGTCGCGCCGCTGCTGACCCTCGCCGCACCCACGCTGCTGGCGGGCGTCACCAAGCTGGTCAAGGAGAAGGGGCTGGACGCGGCGGGCCTGAGCGCCACGCTGAAGGAGCAGGCCGACGCGTTCATGGCCAACGGCGCCAATGCCGATGCCGCGAAGCTGGTCGGCTCGGCGTTCTCGGCTGCGGATGCCGCCAAGCACACGATCACCGGTTACGGCGCCGACTGGGCGACGGTGATGGCAGGGCCGGCGGCGGCGCTGGCCGCCGTGGCGAGCGCCGACCTGTCGGGCCCGGTGGGGTCGATCAAGGAAGCGCAGGCTGCGGCCCAGACGCTCGAGGCGGCCGCACGCGCTGCCGCGCCCGGCTCGGTGCTCGCGACCGCGTTCGGCGCCGGGCTGACCACGGAGATGATGCAGGAAGTCCGCAAGGCTTCCCCGACCCGCGAGGGCCTGATCGCTTTGCTGAAGTCGAGTGCGGCCGCGGTCCAGGCCCGTTCGCCGGCGGACGCGCAGGCCTACAAGGACACGCTGATGGCGGTCGCGCGTGCGACGGCCGAGGCGAGCAAGGACGGCGGCTTCCTGGGTATCGGCGGCAAGCTCGTCAGCGATGACGAGCAGAAGGCACTCGACGCGATCCGCACCGCGCTCGGCTGATCCTTTCAGCGTGAGTCGGGCCCGCCGAGGCATGTCGACCTCGCGGGCTTCGACCACCTGGCCTCCCACCTGCGGCTGGTCCTCACGCCGGCCGACACGCGCGACAAGATAGCGCCGGGTGAGTTGCGCCAGGCGACGCTGCTGCTGACGGCCGCGCTGGCGCCGCTCAGCGCTGCGGCGACGGCCCCGCGGCCGAGGGCGCCGGCCGGGGCGCACCCGGCAGTCCGGCGGGCTCGCCCGCGACCACCGCGCCGCTTGCGCCCCGGATCGTCACCTCCCGCTGCGGGAACGGGATGTCGATGCCGGCACCGCGGAAGCTGCGCAGGATGGCGAGGTTGATGTCGGAGCGCAGCGCGAGCGTGCCGGTCTTGGGATCGTTGATCCAGAAGCCCAGCTCCAGCGTGATGCCGGAGTCTGCGAACGCGACCAGGAAGGCCATCGGCGCCGGGTCAGTCAGCACCCGCGGCTGCGCGCGGGCGGCCTCGACCATCAGCGCCATCGCGCGCTCGACGTCGCTCGCGTAGGCGACGCCCACCTGCACCATCGCGCGCGCCAGGTTGTTGGTGAAGGTCTCGCTCTCCACCACCGAGTTCACCAGCATCTCGTTGGGCACGATGGCGTCGACGCCGTCCATGCCGCGCAGCACCGTGTAGCGCGTGCGGATCTCGGCGACCGTCCCCCGGAAGCGATCGACGCGGATCAGCCGGCCGGGTTCGATGGACTTGTCGAACAGGATGATGAAGCCCGAGATGTAGTTGGCCGCGATCTTCTGCATGCCGAAGCCGATGCCCACGCCCAGCGCGCCGCCGAACACCGACAGCGTGGTGAGGTCGATGCCGACCATCGGCAGCGCGATCAGCAGCGCGAGGGTCATCAGCACCGGCTGCGCCAGGCGGCCGATCACCGCGCGCGCGCCCTGGTCGACGCCGGCGCTCGCGGCGAGCCGGGCATCGAGCGCGTTGCTCACCCACAGCGCCGACACCGCGGCGAGCCCGACGGTGAACGCACCGGTGATCGCCTGCAGCAGCGACAGCCGCGACCTGCCGAGCGGGATGGCGATCGTCTCGAGCGTGTCGATGAGGATCGGCAGCAGGTCGAGCACGTGCAGCGCGACCAGCCCCCAGATCACGCCCGAGATCGCGCGCTCGAAGATCGTCATCCAGACCGCCTGCGGAAAGGTCTGGTGCAGGATCAGGACCAGCGTGCGGATCACGGCCAGCGAGAACAGCAGCGCAATGGCCACCGACAGCAGGCTGACAGGTACGTGGCGCGTCATCGCCGCGCGCGCCACCAGCAGCAGCGCCAGCGCCAGCAGCGGCCACGCGACGCGGCGGGCCCACGCGGCGCCGAGCCGGTGGTGCCCGCGCAGCTCGATGCGGCGCACGAGCCAGCGCGCGGCAAAATGCGCGAGCGTCATGCACGACAGCGCGGCCACCACCGCCCACCATCCGCTCGCGCTCGAGAGGTCGCCGATCAGGCGATTGATGAGCGGCCCCAGCAGCCGCGTGTCCACGCCATCCAGATTGAATGCTTGCATCCGCCAAGGATAGCCGACGATCGCGCTACCATTGGCGCCCCGATGAGGAGACCCGCCCCATGGCCTACCTGACCATCCACCCCGAGACCCTGCACCGCTGGATGACGGACCTGTGGCTGCGTGCCGGCTGCGACGCGCAGGAGGCGCGGCTCACCGCCGACCACCTGGTGGGCGCCAATCTGGCCGGGCACGACTCGCACGGCGTCGGCATGGCGCCGCGCTACGTGAAGTCGTTCAAGGCGGGCGAGCTGCAGCTCAACCAGAAGGCCGAGATCGTGCTGGACAACGGCCCGCTGGTGACCGTCGACGGGCGCCGCGGCATGGGCCAGTCGGTCACCTGGCAGGCGATGAACATCGCAATCGAGCGGGCGCGCGAGCACGGCGTGTGCGTGATGGGCCTGCGGCATTCGCACCACCTCGGGCGGGTCGGCCACTGGGCGGAGCAGGCGATCGCCGCCGGCTTCGCGTCGGTGCACTTCACCAACGCGGTCTCGAACGGCCCGATGGTGGCACCCTACGGCGGCGCCGACGCGCGCTTCCTCACCAACCCCTTCACCGTCGGCATCCCGCGCCCCGGCGAGCCGCCGATCGTGCTCGACTTCGCCACCAGCGCCATCGCGCACGGCAAGGTCCGGGTCGCCTACAACAAGAAGAAGTCCGACCCGACGGTGCTGGTGCCCGAGGGCAGCCTGATCGACGCGGCGGGCCGCCCCACGCGCGACCCGAACGTGCTGTTCGAGCCGCCCGAGGGCCCGCACGGCGCGCTGCAGACCGCCGCCGCGCACAAGGGGTACGCGCTTGCGATGGTCTGCGAGCTGCTCGGCGCCGCCCTGACCGGCGGCGAGACCGCGCAGCCGGCCAACCGGACGATGAAGCACGCGGTCTGGAACAACATGCTCGTGATCGTGTTCGACCCGGAGCGCATCGGGGCCGCCGAGCGCTTCGCGCAGGAGGCGCGCGCCTTCGTCGAGTGGGTCGAGGCGGCGCCGATGTCGGGCGCCACCGACCGGATCATGATGCCCGGCGATCCGGAGCGCCGCGCGCGCGCCGAGCGCGCCAACGGGCTGCAGGTCGACCTGGGCACGCTCGAGGAGCTCGACGAGGCTGCCCGCCTGGTCGATCCGGCGCTGCCCTCGCTGTCTTCGCTCGCGACCTGAGCCCGGGGCCGGGCCGCCACGCCAGGATGCGCGCGCCATGACGACCGGCGTCCATCCGTTCACCGTCGAGTTCGGCGACTGCGATCCGGCCGGGATCGTCTGGTACCCGCACTTCTACGGCTGGTTCGACGCCGCCTCCCACAGGCTCGCGGAGCGCGCCGGCGTGGGGCTGCACGCGCTGCGCGCACAGGGCTACCTCGGGCTGCCCCTGATGCAGACCGGCGCGCAGTACCTGCGCCCGGCGCGCTTCGGCGACGCCTGCGAGGTGCACAGCACGGTCACCGGCTTCGAGGCGCGCAGCTTCCGCATCGAGCACCGGATCCTGCGCGGCACGCTGGTGCTGGTGGAGGGCTTCGAGGTCCGCTTCCTCGGCCAGCCGCATCCGGACGACCCGCAGCGGCTGCGGGCGGCCACGATCCCCGAGGCCTTCCGCCGGCGCTTCGGGTTCTCTTGAGCCCATCGGACGGGTCCGGCGCCCACGCCGGCGCTTGACCCAGTCGTACCCTGACGCGGACCGGGACGCGATAATCGTCCGATGACGCGCCATCTCCTGTCCGCCCTGTTCGATCCCCGGTCGGTCGCGCTGTACGGCGCGAGCGAGCGGCCGGGCTCGATCGCGCGGCCGATCCTGGATAACCTGCGGGCCGCGGGCTTCGCCGGGCGGGTGGGCCTGATCAACCCGCGGCACACGAGGGTGCTGGGCGAGCCCTGCGTGCCCGACGCGGCCGCGTTGGACTTCGTGCCCGATGTCGCGCTGGCGGCCACGCCGGCGCATGCGCTGCCCGCGGTGGTGGCCGACTGCGCGGCCCGCGGCACCCGCTTCCTGGTCATCCACTCGGCGGGCTTCGACGGCTCGACCGAGGGCGGGCGCGAGGCCCAGGCCGCCCTGCTCGCGCAGGCGCGCCGGCTGGGCGTCCGGCTGGTCGGGCCGCGCTGCATGGCCCTGATGCGCCCGGGCACCGGGTTCGACGCCAGCCTGGCGCCGGGCCGGGTCAAGGCGGGGCGGGTGGCGCTGCTGTCGCAGTCGGGCGCGCTGGTCGCGGCGCTGGTCGACTGGGCGAGCCCCGCGGGCGTGGGCTTTTCGTCGGTACTCTCGCTCGGGCACGCCCTCGACCTGGATTTCGGCGAGCTGCTCGACTGGTACCTGTTCGACCACCAGACCGACAGCGTGCTGCTGTACCTGGAGGGCGTGCGCGACGCGCGCAGCTTCATGTCGAGCGTGCGTGCGCTGGCGCGCGCCAAGCCGGTGGTGATCATGAAGGCCGGCCGGGCGCCGGGCGCACCGGGCACGCGGCCGGGCGCCTCGCACTCGGATGCGCTGACCGGCAACGACCGTGTGTTCGACGCTGCGATCGCCCGGGCCGGCGCCGTCCGCGCCGAGACCACGATGCAGCTGCTCGCCGCGGCGCGCCTGCTCGCGCTGCGCCGGCGCCCCGCCGGGCCGCGGCTCGCCATCGTCGGCAACGGCGGCGGCCCGGGCGTCATCGCCGCCGACGCGGTCGCGCTCCAGCAGCTGGAGCTGGCGGTGCTCGCGCCGGAGACGATCGCGGCGCTCGACGCCGCGCTGCCGGGCAACGGCTCGCACGCCAACCCGGTGAACCTGCTGGCCGACGCCGACGCCGCGCGTATCGGGACCGCGCTGCGCGCGACGCTGGCCGACCCCGGCGTGGACGCGCTGCTGATGGTGTTCGTGCCGCAGAGCACGACGCCCTCCACGGATGCGGCCGGCGCGCTCATCACGGCCGCGGCTGGTCAGTCCAAGCCGGTGGCCGCGGTGCTGGCGGGCGGCGCGTCGGCGCTCGCCGGGCAGCGGCTGCTCGACGAGGCCGGCATCCCGCACTTCCTCACGCCCGAGAACGCGGTCGATGCGCTCGCGCTGCTCGAGCGCTTCGCGCGCAACCAGCAGAAGCTGCGCCAGGCGCCGATCGCGATCGACGTCGGCTTCGCGCCCGACGTCGCGGCGGCCGAGGCGATGTACCGCAGGCTGGTCGCGGAGGGCCGCCGGCTGTTCGACGAGGTGGAGTCCAAGGCGCTGCTGCAACTGTTCGGCATCGCCACGCCGCCGTCGGTGGTCGCGGCCGACGCGGCGCAGGCTGCCCGGGCCGCGGCGCGCTTCGGCTTCCCGGTGGTGCTCAAGGTGCTGTCGCCCGACATCGTCCACAAGTCCGACGTCGGCGGCGTGCGCATCAACGTGCAGTCGGCGGCGGCGGCGCGGGCGGCCGCGGAGGACATCCTCGAGAGCGTCGCGCGGCTGCGGCCCGACGCGCGGCTCTCGGGCGTCGTCGTGCAGCCGATGGTGCGCACCCGTCACCAGCGCGAGGTCTACCTGGGCATGGCGACCGATCCGATGTTCGGCGCGGTGATCGCCTTCGGGGCGGGCGGTGTCGCGGTCGAGCAGATCGACGACGTCGCGATCGGGCTGCCGCCACTCAACGCGCTGCTGGCCCGCTCGCTGGTGCAGCGCACGCGCATCGCCCGGCTGCTGCGCGCCTACCGCAACGTGCCGGGCGTCGACTTCGGGCTGCTCGAGCAGACGCTGGTGCGCTTCTCGGGGCTGGTGTGCGCCTGCCCCTGGATCGCAAGTCTGGACATCAACCCGCTGGTGGTGGACGAGGACCGGGTGACGGCGCTCGATGCGCGCATCGAGGTCAAGACGCCCGACGAGATGCTGCGCATTCAGTGGCGCGGCGCCTACGGCCACCTCGCGATCCATCCGTATCCGCGCGAGCTCGAGGAGCTCGTGACGCTGAAGGACGGGACGGTCGTGCTGCTGCGCCCGATCCGCCCCGAGGACGCGGACCTTGAGCGCGACTTCGTCGCCGCGCTGTCGCCGCAGTCGCTCTACCGGCGTTTCATGATGCCGGTCAAGGCGCTGTCGGACCAGATGATCGAGCGCTTCACGCAGATCGACTACGACCGCGAGCTCGCGCTGATCGCGCTGCACGGCGATACGGGCGGCACGCCGGGCGGGCCGGACTCGCGGATCGCGGGCGTTGCGCGGATCATCCCGACCTGGGAGGACGGCGTCGCCGAGTTCGCGATCGTGGTCGGCGACTGGATGCACCGCGCGGGGCTCGGCCGCGAGCTGATGCTGCGGATGTTCGACGCCTGCCGCACCCGCGGCTACACGGTGATCGAGGGCGTCGTGCTGGCCGAGAACGTGTCGATGCTGCGCTTCTGCGAGCGGCTGGGCTTCACGATCGCGGCCAACCCGGACGACCCGGCCGAGCGGATCGTGCGGCGCACGCTCGGCTGAGCCGGGCACCGACGCCGCTCGGCGGGCTCAGCGCCCGCGCGCGACGCCCCAGGCGATGCACAGCCAGCCGCCGATCAGCGCGACACCGCCCACCGGCGTCACCGCCCCGAGCCCGCGCACGCCGGTCAGCACCAGCAGGTACAAGTTGCCCGAGAACAGCACCGTGCCGGCGACGAACAGCCATCCCGCCGCGTGCAGCGCCGGCGCGCGCCAGGCCTGCGCGATCGGCCCGAGCGCGACCAGCGCGAGCGCGTGGTACATCTGGTAGCGCGCGGCGGTCTCCCAGACCGCGAGTGCATCGGGCCCCAGGCGGGCCTTCAGGGCGTGGGCGCCGAATGCGCCCGCGGCCACCGCGACGGCCGCGGACAGGGCGCCGATCGCGACCCAGCGCCGGCTCACGCTGCGGCGCCCGCGCCGCGCATCGACCGCTCCTTGAGCCAGCGCACCAGGTCGCGCTCGAACGCGCGCCGGTCGACGTCGTGATGGACCTCGTGCCGGCTGCCCGGGTAGCGCTTCAGCGCGTGGTCGGGATGGCCGCAGGCCTCGTGGAAGGCGACGCTGCCCTCGGGCGCGTTGATGGGGTCGAGCGCGCCGTGCTGCAGCAGCAGCGGCAACGGGAAGGCGGCGGCGCGCGCGCGGGTGTCGGCCATGGTGCGCAGGATCTCGGCGCCCCAGCGCATCGACACGCGACCGTGCACCAGCGGGTCGGCGAGGTACGCGGCCACCACGGCGGGGTCGTGGGAGAGCCCGTCCGGGTCGAGCCCGAGCGCCATCGTGCGGCGCGGCGCGAGCACCGACAGCAGCCTCGAGGCCGCCTCCAGCAGCGGGCGCCGCACGCCCGCCGGCACCAGGGCGGGCCCGCTCGCAACGACGCCGGCCAGCCCTTGCGGCCGATGCAGCGCGTAGTCGAGGGCGATCAGGCCGCCCATGCTGTGCCCGAACAGGAACACCGGCCGACCGGGCGCGAGCGTTGCCGCGAGATCGACGATCGCCTGCGCGTCGGCGCGGTAGTCGGACCAGCGCTCGATGTGCCCGCGGATGCCCGGCGAGCGGCCGAAGCCGCGCAGGTCGGCCGCGCCGACCGCGAAGCCCGCGCCCACGAGCACCTCGTGAAGGGCGCCGTAGCGCCCGGCGTGCTCGCCCAGGCCGTGCACCATCGCGACCGCGGCCCGCGGCGCGCCCGCCGGCACGATGGCCAGCGCGGCGAGCTCGAGCCCGTCGGCGCTGCGGATCAGGAGCGGATCCGGGGAGGGCATCGCGCGCGCTCGCCGTCGGGCCTACACTAGGACGCGAAGTCGAGCCCGGAGGAGCCCATGCAGCGCGCACTGTTCGTCGTCGATTCGATCGCCGTCGCGGAGCCCGCGATGGCCGGCGCCGTGGTGGTCTGCGGCTCCCATGGCGGGGTGTCCGCCGCGCGCTACGTGCTGGCGCTGCCCGACAAGCCGTACGCAGTGTTCTTCAACGATGCCGGGGTCGGCAAGGACCAGGCCGGGATCGTGGGGCTGTCGATGCTCGAGCAGACCGGGGTGATCGGGGTGGCCTACTCGCACGAGTCGGCCCGCATCGGTGACGCCGCGGACGGCCTGGACAGCGGACGGATCAGCCACGTCAACGAGACGGCGCGCCGGGCCGGGCTGCGCGTTGGGCACCCGGTGTCCACCTCGGTCGAACGTCTGCGAGTCACTTAGGCTGCCTGGCCGCCCGCCCGGCCACCAGCTCGTTGACGTTCATGCGACCCATGCCCGGCATCTCCATGTCGCCGGGCTTCCAGCCGGCCGGGCAGGCGCCGGCCCAGCGTGCGGCGATGGTGACCTTGCTCTGGCTCACGCCGCCCATCGGGGGGTCGAAGCGGGTGTCGACCTCGCCCCGGTAGGACTTGCCGAAGTCGCCGGCGAAGGTCGAGCGGGTGGTGGCAACCGACGCCCCGAACTTGCACTCGGACTCGCCGCGGTAGCGCTCGCCGTCCTTGCGCCATGTGTTCTTCGTGCAGGCGCTGCGGTCCATGCCCTGGCCGAACTGCTGCATCTGGCGATCGGTCTTCTCGTCGATGCAGTGCTTCACGAACTGCGACGGCGCGTTGGTCGTCTGCATCGTGATCTCCCACAGCCCCGGCATACGCATCGGCAGCTCCTGCGCCTGGGCGGCACACGCGACGAGCGCGGCGCCGACGACCGCGGCACGCAGCGCACGGACGACGGGGACGGCGGGCTTGAGGGCGGGTGGGGTCATCGGACGGGCTCCAGTGCGTCGCTGCGCTGGCGCCACTGTATCCCAGGCTGACGCCGGCTGCGGGCGCCGGGCGGCGCCGACCCCTCGGCGAGCGGGCCGTTGCATCGCACGGGGGCACCCGCGTTGATCGCCATGGCCCCGGTCCTACGGGTATTGAGTCGCGCCGGCGCGCTGCGCCGGGCGTATCGTGGAAGCGTCGCGAGCGATGCGGCGGCCCGTCCGCAGCCGCGGCCTGGAGGGTGCGAAATGGATGCGCGACGCAGGGCCCGGGCGATGGTGGCGGCGATCGAGCCGCCCGAGTGGGAGGACGACGCGCCGGACGACGGGATCCGCGAGGCCGCGATGCTGCTCGGCGTGCCGGAGTGGATCGACCCCGAGACCGGCGAGCTCGCCGACGACGAGTTCGTGCGGCTCGAGGACCACTAGCTCCGGTACGCGGCCTGCCGTCGACCACCGCGGTGGCGATCACGAGGGGCACGAGGACGCTGCGCCGGGTGTCGGCGCTCGGGCAGGAGGCGCGTGATCGCCCCGCTCAGCCGGCAGCCAGCAGGTTCTCGAAGGCCTGTCCGAAGTAGGCCTCATAGCTGTCGCGCTCGACGTAACCGATGTGAGGCACGGCCAGCACGCCGGGGTGGCGGATCAGCGGGTCGTCGATCGTGGGCTCGCGCTCGAAGACGTCGATTGCGGCCCTTGCCGGGCGCCCGGCATCGAGTCCTGCGAGCAGCGCGCCGGGCGCCACGAGCTGCGCGCGCGAGATGTTCACGAAGGTCGCGCCGGGCTTCATCGCGGCGAAGTCGGCGGCGCCCACCGCGCCGCGGGTCTCGGGCGTCAGCCGCAGGTGCAGGCTCAGCACGTCGGACTGCTCGAACAGCGCACGCTGCGTGGCGGCAAACGGCACGCCGTCGGCGGCCGCGCGCTGCGCCGACGCCTCGCGCCCGTGCGCGATGACCGTCATGCCGAACGCGCGCCCGAAGCCCGCCACCAGCCGACCGATATTGCCGTAGCCCGCGATGCCCAGCGTGCGCCCGCGCAGCGTGCTGCCGAGCGTCGTCTGCCAGCGGCCCTCGCGCAGCGCGCGGCTCTCGGTCGCGAGCTCGCGCGCGCTCGCCAGGATCAGCGCGAAGGCGAGCTCCGCCGGCGCGTTCGGCGAGCCGGTGCCGGTCACCACGCGGATGCCGCGCTCGGCACAGGCGTCCAGGTCGATGTGCGCGCCGCCGCGCCCGGTCTGGCTCACCAGGCGCAGCGCCGGCAGGCGCGCGATCAGCGAGCGGGTGAGCGGCGTGCGCTCGCGGACCAGCACCAGCGCCTCGCGGTCCGCGATGCGCTCGGCCAGCTGCGCCTCGGGCAGGGTCTCGTGGAGCACGCGCACGTCATGGCCGGCGAGCAGCGCGAAGCAGTCGAGGCCGCGAACGCTGTCCGCATAGTCATCCAGGATGGCGATCTTCATGGACGGGTCGTCGGGCGCGCTGCGGGACGCTACTTGACCAGCACCCCGACCAGCCACAGGCTGATCCAGGGGAACGCCATCAGCAGCGCGGTGCGCAGCACGTCGCTGATCAGGAAGGGCACCACGCCCCGATAGCTCTCGGCGATCGGGACATCCTTGGCCAGCCCGTTGATGACGTACACGTTCAGGCCCACGGGCGGGGCGATCAGGCCGATCTCGACCACCATCAGCACCAGGATGCCGAACCAGATCAGCTTGAGGTCGGTGGGCAGGCCGAAGAGGTCCAGACCGATGATGGTCGGCAGGAAGATGGGCAGCGTGAGCAGGATCATGGACAGCTCGTCCATCACGCAGCCGAGCACCACGTAGAACACCAGGATGCCCGCGACCACCGCCAGCGGCGGCAGGCCCAGGCCGTTCACGATCTGCGAGAGCGCCGCCGGGAACTGCGACAGCGCGAGCGCCGAGTTCATGATGTCGGCGCCCAGGAAGATCATGAAGATCATGCCGGTGGTGACCGCGGTGTCGTAGAAGCACTCGAGGAACCTGGGCCAGGTGAGCTCGCCGCGCAGCAGGGCCGCGAGGAAGGTCGCCCCCGCGCCGATGGCCGCGGCCTCGGTGGGCGTGAACCAGCCGCCGTAGATGCCCCCGAAGACCACCATGAAGATCGCTGCGATCGGCCACACGTCGCTCAGCGCGCGCGCCACCTGCGCCAGCGTCGCGCGCTCGGCGGCCGGGCCGTGCCCGGGGAACAGGCGCACGTAGATCGCGATCGCGACGCAGTAGCCCAGCGTCGCGATCAGCCCCGGGATGATGGCGGCCGCGAACAGCTTGGCGATGTTCTGCTCGGCGAGGATGCCGTAGATCACCAGCACCACCGAGGGCGGGATCATGATGCCCAGCGTGCCGCCGGCCGCGAGCGTCGCGGTGGCGAGGCGCCCGGAGTAGTTGTGCCGGCGCATCTCGGGCAGCGCGACCTTCGCCATGGTGGCGGCGGTCGCGACCGACGAGCCGCACACCGACCCGAACGCGGCGCAGGCCATCACGGCGGCCATCGCGAGGCCGCCGCGCAGGTGGCCGACCATCGCGCTCGCCGCGGCGAAGAGGCTCTTGGAGAGCCCGCCCTGGGTCGCGAAGGCGCCCATCAGCAGGAACAGCGGGATCACGGTGAGGTCGTAGTTGGCCAGGCGCGCCCAGGCCACGCCCTTCAGGAAGCTCGCGAACGGCGGCCAGCCGGCCATCGCGACGTAGCCCACCGCGCCGGGCACCAGCATCGCGAGCGCGATCGGCACGCGCAGCGCCATCAGCACCAGCATGCCGACGAACAGGGCCAGGGCGATCGAGGTACCGGTCATGACGCTCGCGGCGCGGCGTGCGCGGCCCCGCGTGGCAGGCTCACGAGCGCTCCTCCGGCTCGGCCACCTCGTTCAGCGCCCAGTGGCGCCACGCGCTGTAGAGCGCCGCGGCCGATGCCACGCCCAGCGACGGCGCCATCAGCGCGTAGCCCCACCACACCGGCAGCCCCATGATCATCGTGGTCTCGTCGGTGCGCAGCGCGTCCGAGGCGCCCACGCCGGTGCGCCAGGCGATCAGGCCCAGCGCCAGCGCCACCAGCAGCGAGCCAAAGCCGTCGAGCCTCGCCTTGCTGCGGGCGGAGGCGCGCGTCGTGAAGAAGTCCACGAAGATGTTGCCGTCGCGCAGCTGCGTGAACGGCAGGAACGCCGCCACCGATATCGCGCAGCCCATCTGCACCAGCTCGAAGTCGCCCTGGATGGGGGCGCCGACGAGGTTGCGCATCACCACGCTGTAGATCGACATGATCGTCAGGGCGGTCAGGATCAGCCCGCCGAACACGGCCAGCAGCTTGGCCATCCGCTCGAGGAGGCGTCCCACCGGATCGCCGTAGGTCATCGTGCCACCTTGCCTGGCCGCATCGACGAAGCGCCCGGGTCGGACCTGCCGCACCCGGGCGCCTCGAGGGTCCTGCCGGGCAACGCCCGGCCGGGGCTCACTTCGAGTGTTTCTGGATCAGCCCCTTGGCGCAGTCGAAGAGCTGCTGGCCGTTGAAGCCGCGTTTGTCCATGTCCTTGCGCCAGTCGTCGTCGACCAGGTCGGCGGCCTTGCGGAAACCCTCGAGGTCTGCGCCGGCGATGGTGACGATGGTGTTCTTGCGCTCCTCGGCGGCGATCTTGCGGGCCGGCGCGTCGCCGGCCTGCTGGTTGCGCCCGAGCGCCGCCGAGGCCTCCATGCCGGAGTTCTGGTCGATGATCTTCTTGAGGTCGGGCGGCAGCGAGTCGTACTTGGCCTTGTTCATCGCGACCACGAAGGCCACGGTGTACAGGCCGCCCGCCTTGGGATCGAACTCGGCGTGATGCTTGGCGAGCTCGTCGACCTTCACGGCGGTGGTGACCTCCCAGGGCACGACGACCGCGTCGACCACGCCCTTGGACAAGGCGTCCGGGATCTGCGGCAGGGGCATGCCCACCGGCGTGGCGCCCAGCGCACCGAGCATCTTGGTGATGGTGCGCGTCGGGCCGCGGACTTTCATGCCCTTGAGGTCGGCGGCGTTGCGGATCGGCTTCTCGCGCGAGTGGAACATGCCCGGCCCGTGCACGTTGACCGCGATCAGCTGGGTGTCCTTGAACTCGCCGGACGCGCAGGTCTGGGTGTACTCCCAGTAGGCACGCGAGGTCGCCTCGGCGCTGGTCATCATGAACGGCAACTCGAAGACCTCGACCCGCGGGAAGCGCCCGGGCGTGTTGCCGGCGAGCGTCCAGACCACGTCGACCACGCCGTCGCGCGCCTGGTCGTAGAGCTGCAGCGGCGTGCCGCCGAGCGTCATCGCCGGGTACTTCTCGAAGACGATCCGCCCGCCCGAGTCCTTCTCGACCTTCTCCATCCACGGCAGCAGCATCGAGCGCCAGACGTTGGACTGCGGTGCCATGAAGGTGTGGAACTTCAGCGTGACGGTCTGCTGCGCCTGCGCGCCGGCGATCAGGCCGAGCGACAGTGCGGCAGCGAGGGCGATCGAACGGAGTGTCATGGGGCGGTCTCCTGCGTGTCGTCGGTGCGGGGCCGCGGCGGGCCCGGCGGCCGGGATTGAAAATTAGGTGCGAAAGCCTACACCGAAACGGTCACGGCGCGGCGCCCGGGCGCGGCGTCGACCGCGATCTGACAGCCGAGGCGGCTGGTGGGGCGCCGCTCGGCGTCGGCGAACCCGGGCGGGTCGTGGCGCACGGCGGCCAGCATCACGCTGGTGCCGGTGGCGGTGCGCTCGCTGCCGTCGGGCAGCACGAAGACGATCGCGGGCATTGCGTGGCGCGGCAGGCGTTCGGACGAAGGGTCGGTCGCGGTCGGGGGCCGCCGCCCGGGAGCGGGTCTGCGGCGCGCGCGGCGGACCGCGTCGTCCGGGAGACGGTGGCGAACTCTAGCGCGGCGCGGCGCGGCGGCTTGCGCCGCGGCCCGGGCGGCGCGATGATTCAGCGCCCCGGGCGGACGGGCGGATGCGCCCGCCCGCCCACCACCCGACGGCCCTCCCGCCCCGCCACGCCCATGACCGACGCACTGCGCGGCATCTTCGCGAGCGACCCCGTATCGCGGCACTTCGGCGACGCGGCGCTGCTGTCGGCGATGGCCCGATTCGAGGCGGGCCTGGCCGCCGCGCAGGCCGACGCGGGACTGGTGCCGCGCCAGGCCGCCGAGACCATCGCGGCGGTCTGCGCCCGGGTCGGGGCGCCGGCCGATGGCCTGCCCGCCTTCGACGCCGCCCTGCTGGCGCCGGCCGCGCGCCGCGCCGGCACGCTCGCGATCCCGTTCGTGCGGGCGCTGACCGACGCGGTTGCCGCACGCGATCCGCAGGCCGCGCGCTGGGTGCACATGGGTGCGACCAGCCAGGACGTGATCGACACGGCGCTCGCGCTGCAGGCGGGCGCTGCGGGCGCCGCGCTGCAGGCCCAGCTGACCCGCGCCGGCGACCTGCTCGCGGCGCTCGCCGACGCGCACCGGGGCACGATGATGACCGGGCGCACGCTGCTGCAGCCCGCCACCCCGGTGCCGTTCGGCTGGAAGGCCGCCTGCTGGCTGGCACCGCTGCCGCGCCTGCGCGCCCGGTTGGGCAGCGCGCTCGAGGACGCACGCGCGCTGCAGCTGGGCGGGGCGGCAGGCACGCGCGCCGCGCTGGACGGGGCGGGCGACGCCGTGGCCGCGGCACTCGCCGCGCGGCTCGGCCTGGCCGACCCGGAGATCAGCTGGCACGGCAGCCGCGAGCGGATTGCGCGGCTGGGGGCGGAGCTCGCGCTCGCGGCGGGCGCGATGGCGCGGATCGGCCGCGACCTGTCCCTGCTGATGCAGGGCGAGGTCGGCGAGGCCTTCGAGCCCGCGGGCGCGGGCCGCGGCGGCTCCTCGGCGATGCCACACAAGCGCAACCCGGTGGCCGCGATGCTCGCGCTGCAGGCGGGGCTGCGCGCCCCGGGGCTGGCCGCGACGCTGCTCGCGCAGCAGGCCGGCGAGCACGAGCGCGGGCTCGGGACCTGGCAGGCCGACTGGTGGACGCTCGGCGCGCTGTTCGAGTGCGCGGGCAGCGCCACCGAGGCGATCGGCGAGGCGCTCGCCGGCCTGCGCGTCGACCCTGCGGCGATGCGCGACAACCTGGACCGCACGCAGGGCTTCGTGTTCGCCGAGGCGATCACCGTCGAGCTGGGGCGGACGCTCGGCAAGCCCGCGGCGCAGGCGCTGATGGAGCGCACCTGCGCCGCCGCGATCGACGCCGGCGTGCCCCTGCGCGAGGCACTGGCGGCGGCGGCCGCCGGCGACGCGGCGCTGGGCGCGCTGCTGCCGCCCGGCACCGTCGCCCGGCTCTTCGATCCGCTGCGCCAGCGGGGCGACGCCGACGCCATGATCGACCGAACGCTGCGGGCCTGGCGCGCGTCCTGAGATAATCCGCCTGTCGCGGCGGATCCCTTCCCCGCCCGCACCACAACGACCCGCTGCCCGACCGAATCGAGGTTCCCCGATGCCCTTCGTCACCCATGCCGGCGCCCGACTCTACTGGCGCGCGGACGGCGATCCCGCGCTGCCGACGCTCGTGCTGGGCAACTCGCTCGGCACCGACCACTGCCTGTGGGACCCGGTGATGCCGCGGCTGGCCGACTTCTTCCGGGTGATCCGGATGGACATGCGCGGTCACGGCGCGTCCGACGCGCCGGGGGGCGAGTACGACGTGGCGCTGCTTGCGCGCGACGTGCTCGCGGTGGCCGACGCGGCCGGCGCGGCGCGCTTCGACTACTGCGGCATCTCGCTCGGCGGCATGATCGGCCAGTGGATCGGCGCGCACGCGGGCGACCGGCTGCGCCGCCTCGTGCTGTGCAACACCACCGGCCGCGCCGACCCCGCCCCCCAGGCCGCGCGGATCGCTGCGGTCCGGGCTCACGGCATGGCCGGGGTGCTCGACACCGTGCTCGGGCGCTTCTTCACCGACCGGTTCCGCGCCCGCGGCACCGCCCACCTGCACTCGGTGGCCCAGACCCTGCTCGCGCTCGACCCGACAGGCTACACCGGCTGCTGCGCCGCGGTCCGCGACCACGACCTGCTCGCGCAGCTGCCCCGAGTGACCGTGCCGACCACGGTCGTCGTCGGCCGCCACGACCTCTCCACGCCGCCGGCGCTCGGCGCCGCGATCGCCGCGGCGATCCCCGGCGCGCGCATCGTCGAACTCGACTGCGCGCACATCCCGCACTCCGAGGATCCGCCCGCCTTCGTCGCGATGCTGATGGCCGCGCTCGAGCCCCAGCGCACGCAGGCCGAGCCGGCGCCGGGCGCGCACCCGGCGAGCGGCGCGCTGCCGGCGGGCGCCGCGCCGGTCACCGGCGTGAGCGCCGATGCGACGCTGGCCGGGCAGTACCAGCGCGGCATCGCCCGGCGCAAGCAGGCGCTCGGCGAAGCGTATGTGACCGCCCGCGTCGAGAGCGCCGACCCGTTCACCGCCGAGTTCCAGAACATGATCACTCGCTGGGCCTGGCAGGACATCTGGACGCGCCCGGTGTTCGACGACCGCACGCGGCGCCTGATCGTGCTCGCGATCACCGCGTCGCTGGCGCGCTGGGAGGAGTTCAGGCTGCATGCCAAGGCCGGGCTGGACCGCGAGCTGTCGCCCACCGAGCTCAAGGAGCTGCTGCAGCAGGCGGCCATCTACGCCGGCGTGCCGGTGTCGGTCTCCGGCTTCAAGCACGCCTCGGAGCTGCTCGCCGAGCGCGAGCGGGCGCGCGGCGCCTGACACGCCGCCCCGGCCGCAACGACGAACGCCACTGGCAGGAGCTCGAGGACATGGACGCAAGGAACGACACCCGCAGCATGCGCACCGACCCCGACGGCGGCATCATCGACGTTGCGATCGTGGGCGGGGGCATCGGCGGGCTGACCGCGGCGCTCGCGCTGCACGAGGCGGGCATCGGCGTGACGGTCTTCGAGGCGGTCGACGAGGTGCGAGCGCTGGGCGTGGGCATCAACCTGCTGCCCCACTCGGTGCGGGTGCTGGCGGACCTCGGCCTGTCGCCCCGGCTCGCCGAGATCGCGGTCGAGACCGCCGAACTCGCCTTCTACAACAAGCACGGCCAGCCGATCTGGTCGGAGCCGCGCGGGGTCGCGGCCGGCTATGCGTATCCGCAGTTCTCGATCCACCGCGGCGAGCTGCAGATGCTGCTGCTCGCCGCGGCGCGTACCCGGCTGCCCGAGCACGGCGTTCGGCGCTCGCACGCGCTCGCGCGCTTCGAGGACCGCGGCGACCACGTACTGCTGCACTTCGTGGACCGGGCCGGCCATCCGCGCGCGCCGGTGCGGGCGCGCGCGGTGATCGGCGCCGACGGCATCCACTCGATGGTGCGCCGCGCGTTCTTTCCCGACGAGGGGCCGGCCCGCTTCTCCGGCCGGATGCTGTGGCGCGCGACGACCCGCGCCAGGCCCTTCCTGACCGGCCGCTCGATGATCCAGGCCGGCCACCAGAACCAGAAGTTCGTCTGCTACCCGATCCAGCGCGCGCCGGACGCCGACGGCCTGCAGACGATCAACTGGATCGCCGAGCTGACCATGCCGCAGGGCACGACGCCGTCGCGCGAGGACTGGAACAAGCGGGTCGACCGCAGCGTGTTCCGCGAGCCCTTCGCCGGATGGCGTTTCGACTGGCTCGACATCCCCGCGCTGATCGACGGCGCCGACGCGATCTTCGAGTTCCCGATGGTCGATCGCGATCCGCTGCCGCACTGGGCGCACGGCCGGCTCACGCTGCTCGGCGACGCGGCGCACCCGATGTACCCGATCGGCAGCAACGGCGCGTCGCAGGCGATCCTCGACGCGCAGGCGCTGGCGCAGGCGATGGCGCGGGCGGGCTTCGGGCGTGGCGCGACCGACCCGGCCGCCGCGTTCGCGGACTACGAGTCGGCACGCCGCGAGACCACCGGCCGGATCGTTCTGTCTAACCGCCAGAACGGCCCCGACCAGGTGATGCAGATCGCCGAGGAACGCGCGCCGCAGGGCTTCGGGCATATCCACGACGTGATCCCGCGCGAGGAGCTCGAGGCGATCTCGGCCCGCTACAAGCAGCTCGCAGGGTTTGCGCATGCGCAGGTGAACCGATGAGCGCCGCCGCCCAGGTCGACGCGGTGATCTGGGATTTCGGCGGCGTGATCTCGTCGAGCCCCTTCGAGGCCTTCTCGCGGTTCGAGGCGCTGCACGGCCTGCCGGCCGACTTCCTGCGCACGGTGAACGCGACCAATCCGCACGAGAACGCGTGGGCGCGGCTCGAGCGCAGCGAGCTCGACCTCGCGGCCTTCGACGAGGCGTTCGCGCGGGAGAGCCGCGCGCTCGGCCACGAGGTGCGCGGTGCCGACGTGCTGCCGCTGCTGGCCGGCGAGATCCGGCCCCGGATGGTCGAGGCGCTGCGCCGGATCGGCGCGCGCCTGAAGACCGGCTGCATCACCAACAACTTCACCGCGATGGGCATCAGCCCGATGGGCGGGCTCTACAAGGCCGAGATCATGGGCCTGTTCCATCACGTGATCGAGAGCGCGAAGGCCGGCGTGCGCAAGCCCGACCCCCGGATCTACCTGATGATGACCGAGGCGCTGGGCGTCGATCCGGCGCGCTGCGTGTACCTCGACGACCTGGGCATCAACCTCAAGCCCGCGCGCGACCTCGGCATGCGCACCATCAAGGTCGGCGAGCCCGGGCCGGCGCTGGCCATGCTGCAGGCGTGGGTGGGGTTCGAGCTGGGCTGAGGCCCGGGGACCCGTCCGCCGGGCGCGCGGGGCGCTTTGCGTGCGCCGGCGCCGCTGTCATATCCTTCGCCGATGAACCATCTGACCCCGCGCCAAGCCTACGACTACCTGCTCGCTCACCCCGAGGCGGTGTTCATCGACTGCCGCAGCGAGGCCGAGTACTTCCTGGTGGGGCACCCGCTGGTCGAGCGCGCGGGCGAAGAGCCCCTGCGTCCGCACAACATCTGCTGGGCCGACGAGCTGCGGCTGGAGGTCAACACCGGCTTCGTCGACGACGTCGGCCGGGTCGCGGGCAGCCGGGACCGGCCGGTGGTGATCATCTGCCGCTCCGGGCGCCGCTCGGTGTGTGCGGGCGAGGCGCTCGAGGCCGCGGGCTATGCCAGCGTGCACAACGTGACCGAAGGCTTCGAGGGGCCGCTTGACGAGCGCTACCGCCGCGGCACCGTCAGCGGCTGGCGGCTCGCGGGGCTCCCCTGGGAGCAGCTCTAGGCGCAAGGACGCGCGGACGCACCGCGCCGGCATCGCCGGACGGCGCATCGGGGCCACCGCCCACGCCTATAACGATGCTGCTGGCAACCTCACCTCCAACGGATCGGTGACCTTCACCTACTCCGACCGCGGGCGGATGAGCCGGGCCACCATCGGGGCGAACCAGGTGAACTACCTCTACAACGGTCTGGGCCAGCGCGTCAGCAAGCAGGGCCCCACGGCGCTCGTGCCCACCGGCACGCACCTCTACACCTTTGATGAGGCCGGGCATCTGATCGGGGAGTACGACTTCACCGCCAC
>CAYNRU010000013.1:0-313182 GCA_964399635.1 uncultured Bordetella sp. | reverse complement strand
CCCCGTCCCTTTGGGACACCCCCCCTTGGCAGGGGGGGAATTCATTCAAGGAATAGGGAAAACCGATCCGCACCCCGTGGCTCTTGCCGATCCAATTCTTCTGCATCAGCTTGACCTGCTCCGGCCAGCCGGGCAGGTGGTCGAGTTCCGTTAGCAACTCCTCGGCGTAGCGGGTGATCGCCATGTAGTACATGGGAATTTCGCGCTTCTCGACCACCGCGCCGGTGCGCCAGCCGCGCCCGTCGATCACCTGCTCGTTGGCGAGCACGGTCTGGTCCACCGGGTCCCAGTTGACGACCTGCGTCTTGCGATAGGCGATGCCGCGCTCGAGCATGCGCAGGAACAGCCACTGGTTCCACTTGTAGTACCGCGGGTCGCAGGCGGCAATCTCGCGCGACCAGTCGATGGCCAGCCCCATCGCCTGCATCTGCGCCTTCATGTGGGCGATGTTGTCCCAGGTCCACTTGGCCGGCGCGACCTTGTTCTTCATCGCGGCGTTCTCGGCCGGCAGCCCGAACGCGTCCCAGCCCATCGGCATCAGCACGTTGTAGCCGTTCATGCGCAGGTGCCGGTACTGCACGTCGTTGATCGTGTAGTTGCGCACGTGCCCCATGTGCAGCTTGCCCGACGGGTAGGGCAGCATCGAGCACGCGTAGTACTTGCCCTTGGGAAAGCGCGCGTCGTGCTCGACTGCACGGTAGGCGTCGATCGCGGTCCAGTGCTGCTGGGCGGCGGCTTCGACGTCGGCGGGGAGGTAGCGTTCTTGCATGCGGGGTCGCTGGAGGGGGTCGCCGGAGAATCGAGCATTATAGCGGTGCCGACGCGTCCGCCGCGCTCGAATCGGGCACTTAATCAAGCACTTAGGCGCTCGCGGCGGGCTCGCCGCCGGGCGTCCGGCCGCTGCGGCCGCTGCTACACTCGTCCGCATGGACACCCACCCGCTGAATCCGCTCGACGTGTCGTGGCTGCTGGTCGAGTCGCGCGACACCCCGATGCACATCGCGGGGCTGATGCCCTTCTCGCTGCCGGAGGGCGCGGGCCCCCGCTTCCTGCACGACCTGATGGCCGACCTGCGCACGCCGCGCGGCGTGGTGGCGCCCTGGAGCTTCCGGCTGCAGCGCCCGGGGCTGCGCCACCCCCTGCCGTGCTGGGCCGAGGGCGACGTCGACCTCGAGTACCACGTCCGCCATTCGGCGCTGCCGCGCCCCGGCGGCGAGCGCGAGCTCGGGCAGCTGGTTGCGCGCCTGCACAGCCAGCCGCTCGACCTCGGCCGCCCGCCGTGGGAGTTCCACCTGATCGAGGGCCTCGCGGCCCGCCGATTCGCGATCTACGTGAAGATGCATCACTCCCTGATCGACGGCGTCAGCGGTGTGCGGCTGCTGATGCGCTCGATGTCCGAGGACGCCGCCACGAGCCTGCGCTTGGCGCCGTTCTGGGCGCCCGACACCGAGCGGCGGGCGCCTCGGCGGCGCGCGCCTGCGGCCGCCTCGGCGCCCGGCTTCGATGCGCTGCTCGGCACGCTGCGCGAGGGGCTCGGCGTGCAGCTGCGCTCGGTGCCGAAGATCGCGGGCGCCTTCGCGGCCATGGCGCGCGCCGCCGTGGGCGGCGCCGACGCGATGACCGTGCCCTTCGAGGCGCCGCGCTCGAACCTGAACGCGCGGGTGCGCGGCCAGCGGCGCGTCGCCACGCAGCAGGTACCGATCCCGCGGCTGCGCGCCATCGCGCAGGCCGCGGGCTGCACCCTCAACGACGTGGTGCTGTCGGTGTGCGGCGGCGCGCTGCGCCGCTTCCTGCTCGAGGACGGCACGCTGCCCGGGCACAGCCTGACCGCGGGCGTGCCGGTGTCGGTGCGGCCGGCCGACGACGAGGGCACGGGCAACGCGATCACCTTCATCGTCGCCTCGCTCGCGACCGACGTCGACGGCCCACGTGAGCGGCTGGCGGCGGTGGTCGCGTCAGCCAGGCGCGCCAAGGCGCATGCGCAGACGCTGCCGCGCGACGCGATGACGCCCTACACCATGCTGCTGATGGCCCCGAGCATGGTGTCGATGCTGACCCCGCTCGGCGGGCGCGTGCGGCCGATGTTCAATGTCACCGTATCCAACGTGCCGGGGCCCGACAAGCCGCTGTACTTCCGCGGCGCCCGCCTCGAGGCGATCTACCCGATCTCGCTGATCTCGCACGGCATGGCGCTCAACATCACCTGCGAGAGCTACGCCGGCACGCTGAACTTCGCGTTCGTGGGTTGCCGCGACGCGATCCCGCACCTGCAGCGGCTGGCGGTCAACGCGAGCGAGGAGCTAGACGCGCTGGAGGCGGCCTGCGGGCTGCAGCGGCCGCGCCGACGTGGCGCCCGCGGCCGTGCCGCCGCAGGCGGCACCCGTCAGACGTAGTCCTTGTACTTCGCCAGGTGGCGCACTGGCTTGGACAGCGCGTCGCGGCGGAACGGATCGCCCAGCTCGGCGGTGACCATCATCTCGAGCACCGTCGTGCGGCCCTCGCGCTGCGCCTTCGCGGCGGCGGCGAGCGCTGCGCCGACGTCGGAGGCCTTGTCGACGACGATGCCGTCGGCGCCCATCGAGCGCGCCACCGCCGCCCAGCTCGGCTGGCGGTCGAGGTTCACGCCGAGGAAGCGGTTGCTGTAGAAGTCGACATGGTTCTTCTTCTCGGCGCCCCACTGGCCGTTGTTGAAGACGACCGCGGTGACCGGGATGTTCTCGCGCACGCAGGTCTGGATCTCGCCGAAGCTCATGCCCCAGGCGCCGTCGCCGACGTAGGCGATCGCGGGCCGGTCGGGTGCGGCGAGCTTGGCGCCGATGATGGTCGGGAAGGCATAGCCACAGTTGCCGAAGCTCATCGCCGCGAACATCGAGCGCGGACGCTCGAAGCGCAGGTAGCTGTTGGACACCGAGCAGATGTTGCCGATGTCGGTGGAGACCATCGCGTCGGCCGGCATCGCCCGCTCCAGCTCGCGCAGCATCTGGCGCGGGTGCATCGCCGAGGAGGACTTCGCGACCTCGATCGACCAGTCGTCCTTCTCGTGCATCCAGCCGGCGAGCTCCTTCTCCCAGGCGGTCTTCTCGGCGTGGATGTCGGCCAGGCGCGCGTTGCGGTTGGCCTGGCAGGCGAGGGCGCGGTTCTTCAGGCGCGACAGCAGCGCGGCGGCCGCGGCCTTCGCGTCGCCGCACAGGCCGACCGAGATCTGCTTGACCAGCCCGAGCATCTTCGGGTCGGCGTCGACCTGGATGATCTTCGCGCCCTTGGGCCAGTAGTCGAGGCCGTGCTGGGGCAGGGTACCGAAGGGCCCCAGGCGGGTGCCCAGCGCGAGCACCACGTCGGCCTTGGCGATCAGCTTCATCGCGGCCTTGCTGCCCTGGTAGCCGAGCGGGCCGACGGCGAGCGGATGGCTTGCCGGGAAGGAGTCGTTGTGCAGGTAGCTGCTGGCGACCGGCGCCTGCAGCAGCTCGGCCAGCGCGATCGCCTCGCCCCAGGCGTCGGCGTTGACCACGCCGCCGCCCGACAGGATCACCGGGATCTTCGCCTGCGCGAGCAGGTCGGCCGCCTGCGCGAGCGCGGCCTCGCCGCCGGCGCCGCGCTCGATGCGGATCGGCTGCGGGATCTCGGCCTCGATGTCGCCGTAGAAGTAGTCGCGCGGGATGTTGAGCTGCGTGGGGCCGAGCTCGAGCATCGCGCGGTCGAACGCGCGGCCCGTGAGCTCGGCCATGCGCGCCTTGTTGTTGACGTGCGCCTGGTACTTGGTGATCTTGGAGAAGATCGGCAGCTGCTCGGTCTCCTGGAAACCGCCCAGGCCCAGCGTCATGCTGCCGGTCTCGGGCGTCACCACCACCACCGGCGAGTGCGCCCAGTAGGCCGCGGCCACCGCGGTCACGAAGTTGGTGATGCCCGGGCCGTTCTGCGCGATGCATACGCCGTGCCTGCCGGAGACCCGTGCGTAGCCATCGGCCATGTGCGCGGCGCCCTGCTCGTGCGCGACCATCACGAAGCGGATGCCGGCCGCCGGGAAGAGATCGAGGGCGTCCATGTAGGCGGAGCCCACGATGCCGAAGACGTCGGTGACGCCCTGGGCCACCAGGGTCTCGACGAAGGCCTCGGAGGGCGTCATGCGCTGCCGGCCCCGGACCACCTGCCGATTGATGGGAACGGATGTGTTCATGGCGGGGTCCTTAGGTTGCGATGGCCCGGACTGTGGCACGCGCCCCCCGGCCCTTCAACACGCGACAGGGTCCACGATGCAGAACGGTTTCGTTTTCAGCCGCATGAATGTTCCACTTTCTCCATAATGGGGGCTGGTTGCCCAAAAAGGGCGAGCCCTGTGATACACGATCCAGGAGACAGGTGTTCATGACGACAGAAGCCCAGGCCGACGTGCCAGCCGGTTCGGCCATTCTTCGGGCGATCCGCATTCTCGAGGCGCTCGCCGAGCACGAGCGCCCCCCGCAACTCGCCGAGATCGCCCACGCGGTCTCCCTGCCCAAGCCCACGGTGCTGCGGATTCTCGGAACCCTCGAACACGCCGGCGTCGTCGCCCGCGAGCCCGACACCAAGCGCTACGGATTCGCCGAGCGGCTGAACCGGTTCGCAGGGCAGGTGCTGCTCGGCTCGCCGGTGCGCTCGACGCGCCACGCCATCCTCGAGGAGCTGGTGGAGCAGGTGGGCGAGACCTGCAACCTGACCATCCCCAACGGCAACACCGTGCTGTACCTGGACCGGGTCGAGACCGCCTGGCCGCTGCGCGTGCACTTCGGGTCGGGCTCGCGGGTGCCGCTGTACGCGTCGGCCAGCGGCAAGCTGTTCCTCGCGGCGATGCCCAAGCGCAGCCGCGACCGCTTCCTGAGCCAGACCCCGCTGATCAAGCACACCTCGCACACGCTGACCGACCCCAAGCGCCTCACCAACGAATTCAACGCGATCCGCGAGCGCGGCTACTCGATCGACAACGAGGAGTACCTGCCCGGGATCTGCTGCATCGCCGTGCCGGTCCGCAACACCGATGGCAAGGTGGTGGCGGGCGTCGCGGTGCACGCGCCTGTGGCCCGGATGCGCGTCGAAGACGGGCTCGACTACCTGCCGCAGCTGCGCAGCGCCGCGGAGGCGATGACCGCGACCATCGACTGGTGAGGCCCGCCGCGACCCGGGGCGGGCACCCCGACACAGCCAGCCGGGCGGCGCTGCCCGGCAACCCACCTTCAAGGAGCGTCGACGCATGGGACACGCAGATCCGCTGATCGAGAGCGAGGCGCGGCAGAACTACTGGATGCCGTTCTCGCCGAACAAGGAGTTCAAGCAGGAGCCGCGGATGTTCGTGCGCGGCGAGGGCGTGTGGCTCTACAAGCCCGACGGCCAGCAGGTCATCGACGCGTCCTCGGGGCTGTTCTGCGTGGCGGCCGGCCACTGCCGGCCGGAGATCGCGCAAGCGGTCTACGACCAGCTCACGACGCTCGACTACACCATGCCCTTCACCCGGGCGCAGCCCAAGGCGTTCGAGCTCGCGCAGCGCGTGGCCGGCTACACGCCCGAGGGCCTGAACCGGGTGTTCTTCACCTGCTCGGGCTCCGAGGCGGTGGACTCCGCGATGAAGATGGCGCTCGCCTTCCACCGCATCCGCGGCCAGGGCCACCGCCAGCTCTTCGTGTCGCGCGAGCGGGCCTACCACGGCGTCAACATGGGTGGCGTCGCCCTGTCCGGCATGGTGAACAACCGCCGCAGCTTCGGTGTCGGCCTGCCGGGCGTGCACTTCATGCGCCACACCGCCCTGCCCGAGAACAAGTTCGTGCGCGGCCAGCCCGAGCACGGCGCCGACCTCGCCGAGGACCTGCAGCGGATCTGCGCGCTGGTGGGCGGCGACAACATCGCGGCGGTGTTCGTCGAGCCGACCGCCGGCAGCTTCGGGTGCCTGCCCCCGCCGGTGGGCTACCTGGACCGCATCCGCGCCATCTGCGACCAGCACGGCATCCTGCTGGTGTTCGACGAGGTGATCACCGGCTGGGGCCGGATGGGCGCGCCCTTCGGCGCCCAGGCCTTCGGCGTGACGCCCGACCTGCTGACGATGGCCAAGGCGATCACCAACGGCGCCCAGCCGATGGGCGCGGTGGCCGCAAAGCAATCCATCTATGACGCGATCACCGAGGCCGGACCGGCCAAGGGCATCGAGTTCTTCCACGGCTACACCTACTCGGCCCACCCGGCCTCCTGCGCGGCGGGGCTGGCGATGATGGACATCTTCGAGAAGGAGGATCTGATGGGCCGCGCGGCCGCGATGTCCGCCTACTTCCTCGACGCGGTCCACTCGCTGCGCGACCTGCCGTGCGTGATCGACATCCGAAGCATCGGCATGATGGCCGCGGTCGAGATCTCGGCGGCCGGGCAGCCGGTGGGCGCGCGCGGCCACGAGGCCCAGAAGGCGCTATACGACGCCAACCTGAACCTGAAGTCGACCGGCGACTCGCTGATCCTCGCGCCGCCGTTCGTGGCCGAGCGCGCGCACATCGACCGGATCGTCGACACGCTGCGCACGGTGCTCGCGCGCTTCTGACGCGTCCGGCGCGGGGGCGCCTTCGGGTGCCCACGCGCCGCGCGCCGTGCGCCGAACGACGCGGCCAAGGCAGCGCGGCTACCGACCACGAACCGCCTGCGCCGGCGGCAGACTGCCCGCGTGGCGCGGCCGGCATGCCGTCCTCTCCCCTACCGACACCCCCCTGGAGTCACTCATGAACGTCGCATTCCTCGGCACCGGCCTGATGGGCACGGGCTTCGTCCGCCGCCTGCTCGCCGAGGGCCACTCGGTCTCGGCCTGGAACCGCAACCCTGCGCGCGCCCTGGCACTCGAGGCGCACGGCGCCCGCGCCTTCGCCGACGCCGCCGACGCGGTGCGCGGCGCGCAGCGCGTGCACCTGTCGCTCGCCGACGACGCATCGGTCGATGCGGTGCTCGAGCCGCTGGCGGGCGTCATCGGCGCCGACGCCTGGATCATCGACCACACCACGACCGCCACCACGCCCACCGCCGAGCGCGCGGCGCGCTGGGCGGCCCGCGGCCGGCGCTTCATCCACGCCCCGGTGTTCATGGCGCCGTCCAACTGCCACGAGGGCACCGGGCTGATGATCCTCTCGGGCGACAAGACCCGCTGCGACGCGCTCACGCCGATGCTCGCGCGCATGACCGGCAAGGTGGTGTGGCTGGGCGAGGCACCCGAGCGCGCCGCGTCGTTCAAGCTGTTCGGCAACCTGACGCTGATCGGCCTGGCCGGCGTGCTCGGGGACGTCGCCCGGCTCGCGCACTCGGTGGGCATCCCGCCCGCCGAGGCGATGACCCTGTTCCAGTCCTTCAATCCCGGGCAGATGCTGGCGGCGCGCGCGGCCAAGATCGCCTCCGGCCCCTACGAGCCGGCCTCCTTCGAGGTCGCGATGGCCCGCAAGGACGTGCGCCTGATGATCGAGGAGGCCCGGCGCCACGGTGTCGAGCTCGCGGTCATGCCAGCGGTTCTGGACCTGTTCGATGCGGCCATCGCGCGCGGCGAAGGCGCAATGGACTCGAGCGCGGCGATGCGCTTCCCGCAGGGCTGAGGCGCGCGCCCGCCTGCAGGCGCCGTCCGGCGCCCGCAGAGGGGCGCCCCACGCCTGACGCTCCAGGGGCGCGCCCGAGGGCCGGCGGACCGTGCTGGTGGTGTTGCGCGTCGCGCATCAGGCGCTGGCTAGGCGGGCTCGACCGGATAGGTGGGCCGCCCGTCGTCGGTCACCCGGTGGCAGGCGATGCGATGGCCCGGCAGCACCTCGCGCAGCGCCGGCGCCTCGCTGTGGCAGCGGTCCTCCGCGAACGGGCAGCGCCCGGCGAAGCGGCAGCCGGCGGGCACGTCGATGGGGCTGGGCGGGTCGCCCTGCAGGCGGATGCGCCGCCCGCGCAGCCGCGCGTTGGGGTCGAACGACGGGGCGGCCGACCACAGCGCGAGCGTGTACGGATGCAGCGGGCGGGAGAACAGCGACTCGCGCGGCGCCTGCTCGACGATCAGGCCGAGGTACATCACCGCGACCTCGTCGCACATGTGGCGGATGACGCCCAGGTCGTGCGAGATGAACAGGTAGGTCAGCCCGAGCGAGCGCTGCAGGCGCTGCATCAGGTTCAGGATCTGCGCCTGGATCGCGACGTCGAGCGCCGACACCGGCTCGTCGCAGACCACCAGGTCGGGGTTGGCCGCGAGCGCGCGCGCCAGCACGATCCGCTGGCGCTGGCCGCCCGAGAACTGGTGCGGAAAGAGCATCTGCTGCTCGGGTCGCAGGCCGGTCTGCGCGAACAGCTCGGCGACCCGCGCCGTACGCCCCGAGGGCTCGCCCGACGCCATCAGATCGAGCGCCTCGCGCACGGTGTCGCCGGCGCGCTTGCGCGGATTCAGGGACGCGTACGGATCCTGGAACACCATCTGGAAGCGGCGCCTGGCACGGCGCAGCACCTCGCCGCGCGCGTTGCCGATGTCCTGGCCGCCGATGCGGATCTCGCCCGCAGTGTGGGTGAGCAGGCGCATCACCGCGAGCGCCGTCGTGCTCTTGCCCGAGCCGCTCTCACCGACGATGCCGAAGGTCGTGCCGCGCTGCACCGCGAAGCTGACGCCGTCCACCGCGCGCACCCAGGCCTTCGGGCGCCCGAGCAGCCCGCCGCCTACGGGGAAGTGCACCTTCAGGTCACGGACCTCCAGCAGCGGCGCCGCGTCGCCGGGCGCCGGCCGGCCCTCCGGCAGGGCGCTCACCGCGGCACCTCGAACGCCGGCCGGGCCGACCCGGGCTCGGCATGCAGCCAGCACAGCACCCGCCGCCGACCGCCGTCCAGCACCGTCTCGGCCGGCAGCGCGACGCGGCATCCGGGCATCGCGTAGCGGCAGCGGTCGGCAAACGCGCACCCCGCGCGCCGCTCCAGCAGCGAGGGCACGGTGCCGGGGATCTCCTCGAGCGGCTCGCCGAAGGCCGCTGTGCGCCGGCCTGGCGCGCAGGCGATCAGGCCCTGCGTGTAGGGGTGGAGCGGGCGCTCCAGCACCTCGCCGACCGTTCCTTCCTCGACGATCCGCCCGGCGTACATCACCGCGACGCGGTCGGCCATCTCGGCGATGGACCCCATGTCGTGCGTGATCAGGATCACCGCGGTGCCGGTGCGCGCGCGCAGCGCCGAGATCAGGTCGAAGATCTGCGCCTGCACGGTGACGTCGAGCGCGGTGGTGGGCTCGTCGGCGATCAGCACGCCGGGGTTGCAGGCGAGCGCCATCGCGATCATCACCCGCTGGCGCATGCCGCCCGAGAACTGGTGGGGGTACTCGCCGACGCGTCGGCGCGCCGCCGGGATGCCCACCGCCTCGAGCATGCTCACCGCACGCTCGTGCGCGGCGCGCCGGTCGAGCCGCTGGTGCAGCCGCACGGCCTCGGCGATCTGCTCGCCGACGGTGAACACCGGGTTAAGCGAGGTCATCGGCTCCTGGAAGATCATCGACACCCGGTTGCCGCGGACCTGGCGCATCTCGGCGTCGTCCAGGCGCATCAGGTCGGTGCCCTCGAACACGACGCGGCCCGAGGTGATGCGGCCCGGCGGCTCGGGGATCAGCCGCATGATGGCGAGCGCGGTCATGCTCTTGCCGCAGCCCGACTCGCCGACCACGCCCAGGGTCTGCCCGCGGTCTAGCGCGAAGGAGATCGACTCGAGCACGCGGGCCACGCCCTTGCGCGTCTGGAACTCCACCGAGAGGTCGCGCACGTCGAGCAGCGGCGCGCCCGGGCTGCTCCCCGTCGCGGGCCCCTGCGACGCTTCGCCGCCGCGCTCGCTCATCGCTGGTGCATCCTGGGGTTCAGCGCATCGTTGAGCCCGTCCCCGACCAGGCTGACCGCCAGCACGGTCACGAAGATGGCTGCGCCCGGGAAGGTCACCGCCCACCATGCGTCGAGCACGTACTTGCGGTTGGAGCCGATCATCAGGCCCCAGCTCATCACGTTGGGGTCGGACAGCCCGAGAAAGCTCAGGCCGGCCTCGAACAGGATGGCTACGCCGATGATCAGGGTGGCCGACACGATCAGCGGTGGCGCGGCGTTGGGCAGGATCTCGCGCAGCATCAGGCGCAGGTGCCCGGCCCCGAGCGCCCGCCCGGCGTTGACGTACTCGAGCTTGCGCAGTCGCATGAACTCGGCCCGCGCGAGCCGCGCGGTGGAGGTCCAGGTGACCATCCCGATCGCGACGATGGCGGTGGTGAGCGAGGGGTCGAACAGCGTCATCAGCACCATCGCGAACAGCAGCGAGGGCATCACCTGGAAGACCTCGGTCAAGCGCGACAGCGCCTCGTCGACCCAGCCGCCGAAGTAGCCCGCGAGCGAGCCTACGGTCAGTCCGATGGTGACCGTGATGGCGGCGGCGGCGAGCCCCACCAGCAGCGTGGCCCGTCCGCCCACCACCATGCCGGCGAGGATGTCGCGGCCCAGGTAGTCGGAGCCCAGCGGCAGCGCGGCGTTTTCGAAAGGCGGCGTGAACGGCCGGCCGGCGAGGTCGAAGGCCAGCACCGGGTAGAGCGTGGGCCCGAGCAGCATCGTGAGGATCACGACGGACAGCAGCACCAGTCCGAGCATCGCCGCCTTGTTGCGGCGGAACACGCGCCAGGCCTCGCGGGCCGGCGACAGCACCTCGATCGGGGCGTCGTCCTCGGCGGGGGGTGGGGGCGTGACGACGGGCAGCGCGGCCATGTTCAGCGGGTGCGCAGCCGCGGGTCGACGGCCCGGTAGGCGAGATCGGTCAGCAGGTTCGCGGTGATCACGAGCAGCGACGAGAAGAACAGCACGCCCAGCAGCGTCGGATAGTCGCGCCCCAGGATGGAGTCGAAGGCGAGCGTGCCCAGCCCCGGCCAGGAGAACACGGTCTCGACCAGCACCGCGCCCGAGATCAGGTTGCCGAACTGCAGGCCGGCGATGGTGATCACCGGCATGAGCGCGTTGCGCAGCGCGTGCTTCCAGATCACCAGCCGCTCGGAGAGCCCCTTGGCGCGGGCGGTGCGGATGTAGTCCGAGCCCAGCACCTCGAGCATGCTGGCCCGCGACAGGCGGCTGTACTGCGCCATGTAGACGATGCCCAGCGTGAAGGCGGGCAGCACCAGGTGGTGCAGCACGTCCAGCGCGGTGACGAACCAGCCGCCGTCGAGGCGCACGTCGCGCATGCCGGCGATCGGCATGATGGGGATGACCTTGCCGAACAGGATCACCAGCAGGATGCCGGTCCAGAAGGTCGGCATGGAATAGCCGACCAGCGACATCACCGTCACCGCGCCGCTGCCCACGCTATGCGGGCGGCGCGACGCCCACACCCCCACCAGCGTACCCGCCAGGATCGCGCAGAGCAGCGCGCTCAGCACCAGCAGCACCGTCGCCGGCAGGCGCTGCATGATCAGCGTGGTGACCGGCTGGTTGTACAGGTAGGACTGGCCGAGGTCGCCGCGCACCGCGCGCCCCACGTAGGTCGTGTACTGCTCGAGGATCGGCCGGTCGAGGCCGTAGGTGCGGCGGATCTGGTCGAGGGTGGCCTGGTCGGCCCCGCCCATCTCGCCCGCGATCACCATCGCCGGGTCGCCCGGCGCCGCGTGGATCAGCGTGAAGTTGATGGTCAGCACCGCGAACACCAGCGCGACCGCGTAGGCGAGCCGTTTGGCGAGGGCGGAGACGAAAGACATGCCGGGTCAGTGTAACCGTGGCGCCGCGGCCATCGCCGCCGCCACGCCGGCGCGGTCGAGCCGCCCGCGCAGTCCGATGATCACCAGCCGGCCTGCGCCCGACGCGCCGGGGGGCGCCGCGCCCACCCGCCAGCGCTGGCCGACGGACTGGAGCACCAGCCGCTCCCCGTCCGGCCCGACGACGATGCCCTTGGCGCGGATCACGCCGAGCGCCGGGTCGACGAGCGCCGCGGCGAGCGCACGTGCGTCGAGCGGCCCCGCGAGTGCGAAGCTCTCGGTCTCGAACCGGTCGGCGGCCGGCGTCGCGGGACGGCGCGCGGCGATGCGCCGGGCGGCCGGGTCGCCGGCGAACAGGCCCGGCCCGCGCCGCGCGAGCGACTGGACCGGCGCGTCCGCGCCGGCCAGCCCCAGCACCACCTCTGGGGGCACCTCGGCGTCGGTCGCCTCGATCAGGCGGGCGCGTGGCGCCTCGCCGGCCAGCCACGCGCGCAGCGCGTCGAGCGCGGCCGGCTCGAGCAGGTCGAGCTTGTTGACGATCAGCAGGTCGGCGTCGCGCAGCTGCTGCAGCACGGTGTCGCCGACATAGCGGTCTGCGGCGCGCGCGCGGACCGTCTCGGCGTCGACCACCACCACGACGCCGTCGATCTCGATGCCTTCGGCGAGCCGCGCGCCGCGTGCCACCGCGCCGGGCAGCGCGACGCCGCTGGTCTCGATCAGCACCAGGTCGGGGCGGGGACTGCGCTGCGGCAGCGCGACGAGCGCGCCGATCAGGTCGCTGCCGACGCTGCAGCACACGCAGCCGCCGGCGAGGTTGAGCACGTCACCCTCGCGCGACTCGATCAGGTCGGCGTCGATACCGACCTCCCCGAAGTCGTTGACCATCACCGCGATGCGCCGCCCGCCCGCGTGCCGCAGCAGGTGGTTGACCAGCGTGGTCTTGCCGGCGCCGAGGTAGCCGCCGACGACGACGGTGGGCAGCGGCGCGATCATCCGCGCACCGCCTGTGCCTGGGCCGCGAACACCCGGCCGTCCTGCACCGTGCCCCACACGCCGACGTCCTTCAGGCGCTCGGGCGCGACCGACAGCGGGTCGTCCTCGAGCACCGCGAAATCGGCGCGCTTGCCGCACTCGATGGAGCCGATCTCGCCGTCGAGGTGCAGCGTGTGCGCGGCGCCGAGCGTGACCGCGCGCAGCGCATCGGCGACCCCGATCCGCTCGTAGGCACCGAGCAGCCGCCCGCTCGCGGTCAGCCGGTTGACCGCGCACCAGGCCACGTGCAGCGGCCCCATCGGGGTCACCGGCGCGTCGGAATGGATGGCGTAGGCCACGCCGAGATCCTGCGCCGAGCGGCAGGGGTTCATGCGCTCGGCGCGGTCGGGTCCGACGGTGAGCGCGTAGTGCGCGTCGCCCCAGTGGAAGTGGTGGTTGGCGAAGAAGTTGGCGCACAGCCCGAGCGCCTTCATGCGCCCGAGCTGCGCGCGGTCGGCGAGCTGGCAGTGCTGCAGCACGAAGCGGTGGTCCGGCGAGGGCTGCTCGCGCAGCGCATCCTGCAGGCAGTCGATCGCGAGGTCGATCGCGGCGTCGCCGTTGGCGTGCGTGTGCATCTGCACGCCGTGGCGCAGCGCCAGCGCGTAGACGCGGCGCAGGTATTCGGGCTCCACGTACCACAGGCCCTGCGGCGCGCCGTCGTAGTAGCCCGGCGGGCGCATCCGCGCGGTGTAGCCCTGGATCGAGCCGTCGGCGTGCGCCTTGATCGCACCCAGCCTGAGCCGGTCGGTGGAGCGGGCCTTCAGCACCACCGCGCGCTCGACCGCCTGCTCGGCGGTGAACCCGCGTACGTGCATCGCCGGCACGAAGCGCAGCGGAAAGTCCTCGGCCGAGGTGATCCGCAGCAGCGCGTCGACGGCGGCGTCGGGGATCGGGGTCGCGAGGTCGGTCGCGGTGGTCACGCCGCTGCGCACGGCGAGCCGCCCGAACGCGTGCATGCCGGCTTCGTCGCCCGACAGCGCCGCTCGGTCGACGCCGACCTTCAGCAGCACCGGCGTCATCGCGTCCGGGCCGCGCAACTCGCCCGCCGGAAGGCGGTCGTCGCCCAGCACGACGCCCGGATGGTCGTGGTCAGTGCGCATGTAGCCGGCCAGCGCCAGCGCCGCGGTATTCGGGTTCAGGATGTGGCCGCTCGCGTGCACGATGGCGACGGGCCGCAGGGCGCTGACCGCGTCGAGGTCCTGGCGGGTGACCCGTCGCGAGCCGAAGTACAGCGGGTCGAGCCCCCAGCCGAACAGCGGCTCGAGCGGATCGGCGAGCCGCGCCTGCGCCTCGCGCAGCCGCGCCACCACCGCCTCGATGGTCTTCGCGCCGGGCCAGGTCCGGCCGTCGGGGTCGCGGCGGTCGAAGAAGCCGCAGTACACATAGCGCCAGTAGACGCCCTCGCCGACGTGGCTGTGGGCCTCGACGAAGCCGGGCAGCAAGACCTTGTCCGCGAAGCGCTCGTCGAGCGCCACCGGTCCCCAGCCGCGCAGGCCCTCGAGCGTGCCGGTGCCGAGGATGCGGCCCTCGCGCACCGCGACGTGCGTGGCGTCGGGGCGGGCCGGATCCATCGTCAGGATGCGCCGCGCCGCGTAGACGGTGACCGGTGGGCGCGCGCTGCCGCTCACGCCGCGCCCGCACGGAACACGCGCCCGCCCTGCACGGTGCCCCACACCTTCACGTCCTTCAGGTGCCGCGGGTCGACCGCCAGGGGGTCGTCCTCGAGCACCGCGAAGTCGGCGCGCTTGCCGCACTCGATGGAGCCGACCTCGGCGTCGAGGTGCAGCGTGTGCGCGGCGCCGAGCGTGACCGCGCGCAGCGCCTCGGCCACCCCGATCCGCTCGTGCTCGCCCAGGGTCGCGCCGCTCGCGGTGAGCCGGTTGACCGCGCACCACGCGGTGAAGAGCGGCGCGAGCGGCGTGACCGGCGCATCGGAGTGGATCGCGAAGGGCACCCCCTCGCGCAGCGCGGTCGCGCAGGCGTTCATCCGCTCGGCGCGATCGGGGCCGACGGTGCTGGCGCGGTGCTGGTCGCCCCAGTGGAAGTGGTGGTTGGCGAACAGGTTCACCGACAGCCCGGTCGCCTTCATGCGGCGGAACTGAGCGGCGTCGGCGAGCTGGCAGTGCTGCAGCACGAAGCGGTGGTCCGGCGACGGGTGCGCGCGCAGCGCGTCCTGCAGCAGGTCGATCGCGAGCTCGGTGGCCTCGTCGCCGTTGGTGTGGGTGTGGATCTGCAGGCCGGCCGCGAGCGCCTGCGCGTAGGCCGCGCGCAGCGTCTCGGGCGGCAGGTACCACAGCCCGTTGGGCGCGCCGTTGTAGTAGCCAGGCCAGCGCAGCCGGGCCGAGAAGCCCTGGATCGATCCGTCCAGAACCGCCTTGATGCGGCCCAGCCGCAGGCGGTCGGTGCTGCGCCCGCGCAGGGCGAGCGCGCGGGCGATGGCCTCGGGCACGGGCTGGCCCATCAGGCGCAGCAGCGGTACGAGCCGCACCGGATAGGCGTCCTCCCCGGTGATCGCGGCCAGGAGCGTGACCGCCTCGTCGGGCAGCGGGCTCGCGAGGTCGGTGGCGGTGGTGACGCCGGTGCGCACGCACAGGCGCCCGAATGCGCGGATTGCCGCGTCGTCGCCGGCCAGCATCACGCGGTCCAGGCCGCTGCGGCTCGCCACCGGCATCATCGCGTCCGGGCCCTTGAGCTCGCCCGCCGGCAGGCCGTCTTCGCCGAGCGGCACGCCCGGGTGCTCGATGCCCGCGCGCAGCAGCCCGGCGCCGGCGAGCGCCGGGCTGTTCGCGTTGAGGATGTGCAGGCTCGCGTGCGACAGCAGCACCGGCCGCTCGGGGCTCACCCGGTCCAGGTCCTGGCGCGTGCAGCGGCGGCCGTCGAAGTAGATGGGGTCGAAGCCCCAGCCGATCAGCGGGCCGCGCGCCGGGTCATGGGTGGCGAGGGCCTCGCGCAGGCGGGCCACGACCGCGTCGATGGAGCCGACGCCCGGCCACACCCGGCCGTCCGGGTCCATCCGGTCGAAGCGGCCGCAGTAGACGTGGCGCCACAGCGCGCCTTCCATCAGGTGGCTGTGACCCTCGACGAAGCCCGGCAGCAGTACCTGCCCGGCGAAGCGCTCGTCGAGCGCGTGCGGGCCCCAGCCCGCGAGCGTCTCGCGATCGCCCACCCCCAGCACGCGCCCGTCGCGCACGGCGACGTGGGTCGCCTCGGGCCTGGCCGGGTCCATGGTGCGGATCAGCCGGGCCCGGAAGATCGTGACGGGCGCGCTCACGCCTTGCCGAGTCCCATGTCGTGCATGGGGGCCATCAGGCCCCAGACGCTGGCCTTGGGATCGGCGATCCGGCGGAAGCCGACCGAGAAGTTGGGCTCGTACAGGAAGGCGATCGGGGCGTCGTCGACGACGGTTTTCTGGAAGTCGCGGTAGAGCGCCTTGCGCTTGCCGAGGTCGCGCTCGCGGCCGGCCGCGGCCAGCAGCTCGTCCACCTTCGGGTTGGAGTAGCGGTGCGTGTTCGACCAGATCACGCCCTCGCGGATATTGCTGGTGAGGTAGGTGCGGTGCACGCCGATCACCGGGTCGCCCCAATTCCAGACCGAGTCGATGGTCATGTCGTACTGGAAGCTCGACACGCGGCGCGCCCAGGTCGGGAAGTCGGGCGAGTTGCGCAGCTGCACGTCGATGCCCACCTTGGCGAGCGCGGGCTTGAGGTACTCGGCGGTGGTCCGCAGGTCGGCGGTGCCGGGGATGTAGTCGAGCGACAGCTGCATCCGCATGCCGTTGGCACCGGGCTTGAGCCCCGCGGCGTCGAGCAGCTGCGTGGCCTTCTGCAGGTTGTGGTCGTAGCGCTCCACGTCGGCGGTGTAGAAAGGGCTGGCACTGCCGATCGGGCCGGTGGCGCGCTTGTGGAGTCCGGCGAACAGCGTCTTCGTGATGAACTCGCGGTCGGTCGCGAAGCTGATCGCCTGGCGCACCCGCTTGTCCTGCAGCTGCGGGTGCTTGCAGTTGAAGGCCAGCCAGATCAGCGGCCCGATGCCGGCCGCCATGTCGGGCACGACGGTTGCGCCGGGCACCTTGCGGGCGCGCTCGACCTCGCGCGGGTCGGTGAGCGAGGTGTGCACGTCGACCTCGCCCTTGTCGAAGGCGAGCAGCATGCTCGAGCTGTCCTTGTACTCGCGGATGATCAGCCGGTCGAGCAGCGGGCGGTCCTTCAGGAAGAAGCGATCGAAGCGCTCCATGATCAGGTACTCGCCCTGCTTGAACTCGACGACCTTGAACGGGCCGGAGCCGACCACGTTGGTGGCGTTGCGCGGGTGCGTGGCGATCGGCTGGCCGTCGCCGTAGACGTGCCTGGGCAGCACCGGCAGGAACACGGTCGTCATCGCCAGCGCGAGCGCCGGATGCGGCTCGGCGAGCCGGATGACGGCGGTGTGGGCGTCGTTGAGCGTCACCGCGTTGACCGGCGCGAACATCGACTTGAACGGATGGTTGTCGCGTACCGTCTCGATCGAGAACTGCACGTCCTCGGCGGTGATGGGGCGGCCGTCGTGGAAGAACGCGTCCTTGCGCAGGTTCAGCGTGATGCTGCGGGCATCCTCGGACACCGTCCAGCGCTCGGCGAGGAAGGGCGTGGGCTGCCACTTCGCGTCGATGCCCATCGGCGTGGCGAACAGCTGCGCGCCCGGCATCATGGTCGCGATGCCCGACTGCACGGCGGGGTTCAGGTGGCGGGGGCGCTGGGTGGTGCCGATCACGACGACCCCGCCGCGGGCCGCCTGGGCGAGGACGCCGAGCGGGATTCCGAACATCGCGCCGCCACCGGCGGCGGCGGCGGCCTTCAGGAGGCCACGTCGTGAAGGAGCATTCATGGGTGCGAGGTCTCGTGTAGGGATAGGATGGGGGCAGCCTGCGGAGCATGCGCCAGGCGCGTCTGTCGCGGGGAGACTCTATTACATCGGCACCCGCCGCGGTAAGCCGCCACCCCTCGGAACGGCACGCCGGTGCCCGCGCCGCGGGCCGCGGCGCCGGCGCTCCGGTGTAGGATCGGAGGATGACGCTTCCCGACTACGACGACGTCCTCGCCGCCTCGGCGCGGCTGGCGGGCGTCGCGCACCGCACGCCCGTGCTCACCTCCCGCACCGCCGACGCCCTGACCGGCGCCATGCTGTTCTTCAAGTGCGAGAACCTCCAGCGCAGCGGCGCCTTCAAGTTCCGCGGCGCCTACAACGCGATCGCCGCGCTCGACGCCGCGCAGCGGCGGGCCGGCGTGGTGGCCTACTCGTCGGGCAACCACGCGCAGGCGATCGCCTACGCCGCGTCGCTGCTGTCCGTGCCGGCCACCATCGTGATGCCGCAGGATGCCCCCGAGTCCAAGCTCGCCGCCACCCGCGGCTACGGCGGCCAGGTGGTCACCTACGACCGCTACACCGACGACCGCGAGGCGATCGGCCGGCGGCTGGCCGCCGAGCGCGGCCTCGCGCTGATCCCGCCCTACGACCATCGCGAGGTCATCGCGGGGCAGGGCACGGCCGCGCGCGAGCTGCTCGAGGACGTCGGGCCGCTCGACCTGCTGCTGGTCTGCCTGGGCGGCGGCGGCCTCACCGCCGGCAGCGCGCTGGCCGCGTCGGCGCTGTCGCCGGGCTGCGCGGTCTGGGGCATCGAGCCCGAGGCCGGCGATGACGCCCGGCGCTCGCTCGCCGAGGGCCGCATCGTCCACATCGACGTGCCGCGCACCATCGCCGACGGCGCGCAGACCCAGCATCTGGGCGAGCTCACCTACGCGGTGCTGCGGGAGCGCGCGGTCGCCGTCGCCGTGGTGTCCGACGAGGCGCTGCGCCAGGCGATGCGCTTCTTCGCGGAGCGGATGAAGCAGGTGGTCGAGCCGACCGGCGCGCTGGCCGCGGCCGCGGCCTTCACGGGGGCGGTGCCGGTGGCGGGCCGCCGGGTGGGCGTGATCGTCAGCGGCGGGAACGTCGACCTGGCGCGCTACGCGGCGCTGCTGCAGGCGTAGGCAGGGTTGCCTGCGGGGCCGCGTCGGGCGCGGCCGCCGCCTCGCGCCGCGACAGCGCCAGCGCGAGCAGCGCGTCCACCGCCGCCGTGCGGTAACGCTCGGGCAGGCGCAGCACCCAGAAGCGTCGCATCAGCGCCCGGCGCATCGCGGCGTTGGGCGACGGCAGCTCGACGAGGCTGCCGTCGGCCAGCGCATCGGCCACCGCGCGCCGGCTCATGCAGCCCAGCCAGTCTCCGGAGGCGACGATCCGCTGCAGTGCGAGCGGGTCGTCGACGGTGATGCCGATGCGCGGCGCCCCGATCGCCGGGGCCGCGGCCCGAAGGAAGGTCTCGAGCGTGCCCGATCCCGGCTCGCGCAGTGCCCAGCGGGCCTGCGCGAGTGCCTCGACATACGCGCGGCGCGGCGGCTTCGCGCCCGCCTGCCCCGCGCCCGTCCCCGTGAAGCGCGCTGCCAGCGGGTGCCCCGCCCGCGCGAACAGGCACAGCGCGTCGGACATCCACTCGGTCATCGACATGCCGGGTGCCACCGTGTCGCCCTCGACGAAGGCGAGGTCGAGCTCCAGCCGGTGCAGCCGCGCGACCAGCTCGGCGGTGTTGGCCACCGCGAGGTCGACCGACGCCTGCGGACGCAGCGCGCCGAAGCGTGCCAGCAGGTCGGGCATCAGGAACGGACCGATGGTTCGTGAGGCGCCCACCCGGAGCCGCTCGGCCTGCTCCGGCGCGCCGAGGGCGAGGCCCGGCAGCTCCGCGGCGCGCTCGATCACCTCGAGCGCGCGCGGCAGCAGGCGGCGCGCGGCGTCGGTCTGGCGCAGGCCGCGGCCGGCACGCTCGAAGAGGGGCGTGCCGAGCGCGGCCTCGAGTTCGGCGACCGCGCTGCTCACCGCGGACTGCGTGCGGTGCATGCGCAGCGCCGCCGCCGACACGCCGCCGGTCATGGCCACCGCGCAGAACGCCTCGAGCTGGCGCAGCGACATCCGGGCCGGGCCGGCGGCGCGGCGTTCAGGCCGGGGGGCGGCGGCTGCGCCACGCCGCTTGATCGGCAGTGCCGGCATCGGTCAACTCATCGGGAATATCGATATGAAAGTTCATTATTACCCGATTCTTCAGAAGTGTGAGCAGGGCTAGACTCGACCTCCACATGGCCCGCCACCGCTCCTCCACGCCGCTGACCCCGGCCGCAGCCCACCCGGTCCGTTTCGACGACCGCAGCCGCCAGCGGGTCGAGTACAGCACCTGCTACATGTGCGCCTGCCGCTGCGGCATCAAGGTGACCCTGCAGGACGAGCCGGCGGTCGCCGGGGCCGCCCCGCGTTCCTCGGTCCGCTTCATCCAGGGCACGGCCGAGCACCCGGTCAACCAGGGCGTGCTGTGCGCCAAGGGCAGCGCGGGCATCATGAAGCAGGCCTCCAGGGCCAAGCTCGAGCATCCGATGATCCGCCGCCCCGGCACCGAGCGCGGCGCCGGCGTGTTCGACCCGATCTCGTGGGACGACGCGCTCGAGCTGCTCGCCGCGCGGCTCGCCACGCTGCGCGCCACCGAGCCGCGCAAGCTCGCCTTCTTCACCGGGCGCGATCAGATGCAGGCGCTCACCGGCCTGTGGGCACAGCAGTTCGGCACCCCCAACTGGGCCGCGCACGGTGGCTTCTGCTCGGTCAACATGGCCGCCGCCGGCCTGTACTCGATCGGCTACTCGTTCTGGGAGTTCGGCGCGCCCGACTGGGACCGCGCGCGCTACTTCCTGATGTGGGGCGTGGCCGAGGACCACGCGAGCAACCCGATCAAGATCGGCCTCGAGAAGCTCAAGCGAAACGGCGCGAAGTTCGTGTCGGTCAACCCGGTGCGCACCGGCTACTCCGCGATCGCCGACGAGTGGGTGCCGATCCGGCCCGGCACCGACGGCCTGCTGGCGATGGCCATTGCGCATGTGCTGCTGTCGCGCGAGCTGTTCGACTGGGAATTCCTGCTGCGCTACACCAATGCCGCGTGGCTGGTGATCCAGGCCCCCGGCACCGCGCGCGACGGCCTGTTCCTGCGCGACGCCGCCGGGCACCCGCTGCTGTGGGACCAGGCCGCGGGCGCGCCGGCCGTGATGGCGCCGGGCGCCTCGCCCGCGCTGTTCGGCGAGTTCGTCGCGCCAGGGGGCGAGCGCGTGTGTACCGCGATGACGCTGATGGCGGCGCGCGCGCTGGCCGACGAGTACGCGCCCGAGACGGTGGCCGCACAGTGCGGCGTGCCCGCCGCGCAGATCGAGCGGATCGCCCTCGAGATGGGGCAGGTCGCATTCGAGCAGTCGATCGAGCTGCCGATCCCGTGGACGGACGCCTGGGGCGTGCGCCACGACACGGTGGTCGGCCGCCCGGTCGCGATGTACGCGATGCGCGGCATCTCGGCGCACAGCAACGGCTTTCAGACCTGCCGCGCGCTGCACCTGATCCAGATGCTGCTCGGCGCGCTGGACGGGCCGGGCAACTTCCGCTCGCGCGCGCCGTTCCCCAAGCCCGTGCCGCCGCACCAGCTGCCCGAGAACGACGCCGCCCGCTTCGATGCGCCCGACACGCCGGCCGCCCGGCCGCTGCTCGGCTTCCCGACCCGACCCGAGGACCTCGCGATCGACGCGCGCGGCACGCCGCTGCGCATCGACAAGGCCTACTCGTGGGAGAGCCCGATCGCCGCGCACGGGCTGATGCACATGGTGATCCGCAACGCCTTCGAGGCCGACCCCTACCCGATCGACACGCTGATGCTGTTCATGGCCAACATGGCCTGGAACTCGTCGATGAACACCACCGGCACCCAGGCGATGCTGACCGCGCGCGACGCGGCGGGCGACTACCGGATCCCGTTCATCGTGGTCGCCGATGCGTTCGACTCCGAGACCGTGCGGTTCGCGGACCTGGTGCTGCCCGACACCACCTTCCTCGAGCGCCACGACGCGATCTCGATGCTCGACCGGCCGATCTCCGAGCCCGACGCCGCGGCCGACGCCATCCGCCATCCGCTGCTCGCGCCCGACCGCGACGTGCGACCCTGGCAGGAGGTGCTCGTCGATCTCGCCGGGCGCCTGAAGTTCCCCGCCTTCGTGGACGCCGCGGGCGCCCCGAAGTTCGCGGGTTACACCGACTTCATCGTCCGCTACGAGAAGGCGCCGGGCATCGGCTTCCTGGCCGGCTGGCGCGGTGCAGACGGCAGCAAGTCGCTGGTGGGCGAGCCCAACCCCAGGCAGTGGGACGCGTACATCGAGAACAAGGCCTTCTTCGCGCACCCCTGGCCCGACTCCCAGAAGTACATGCGATTCGCCAACCGCGAGTACCTCGACGAGGCGGTGCGCGCCGGGTTCATCGGAAAGGCCGAGCCCATCGTCATGCAGCTCTACAGCGAGCCGCTGCAGAAGTTCCGGCTGGCCGGCCAGGGCCTGTACGACGGGCCCAGGCCCGTGCGCGCCGAGGACCGCGAGCGGCTGGTGCGCTACTTCGATCCGCTGCCGTTCTGGTATGCCCCGATCGAGACCGCGCGCACCGACGAGCAGTCGGGCCCCGACGCCTATCCGTTCCATGCGATCACGCAGCGCCCGATGGTGATGTACCACTCGTGGGATAGCCAGAACGCCTGGCTGCGCCAGATCGTCGCGCAGAACTTCCTGCACATGAACGCGCAGGCGGCGGCCCAACTGGGCCTGGCCGATGGCGACTGGGTGCATGTCGAGTCGATGTACGCGCCGGTCGTGGCGCAGCCAGGCACGCCCGCGAACGCGCGGATGGCCGCAGACGCGGGCCGGCGCCGCATCCGCTGCCAGTTGAAGACGATGGAGGGCTGCGAGCGCCACACAGTCTGGACCTGGAACGCGATCGGCAAGATGGCCGGCACCTGGGGCCTGTCGCCCGAGGCGGCCGAGTCCAACGCCGGCTTCCTGATCAACCACCTGATCAGCGAGACGCTACCCACGCGACCGGGCGAGGCGAGCCTGACCAACAGCGATCCGGTCACCGGGCAGGCGGCCTGGTACGACCTGAAGGTGCGCGTCGTGAAGGCGGACGCGCCGTGAACCGCGGGAGACGCGCATGAGCAGGCTCGGCTTGGTGATCGACATCGACGCGTGCGTGGGCTGCCATGCCTGCGCGACCGCGTGCAAGGAGTGGAACGGCGCGAGCCTGATGGCGGGCGGCGCGCCCGACTACGCGCCGCAGGGCGCCGAGCCCTCGGGCGTCTGGTTCAACCGCGTGCGCCACTACGAGGCCGGCACCTACCCGGACAGCAAGACGCTGAACGTGCCGATGTCGTGCATGCACTGCGAGGACGCCGACTGCGTGACCGTGTGCCCGACCGGCGCGTCCTACAAGCGCGCCGAGGACGGCATCGTGCTGATCGACCCCGAAAAGTGCATGGGGTGCAACTACTGCGCGTGGGCCTGCCCGTACGGTGCGCGCGAGCTCGACACCGACGCGGGCGTGATGCGCAAGTGCACGCTGTGCGTCGACCGCATCTACGACACCGGCCTGCCCGAGGCCGAGCGCCAGCCGGCCTGCGTGCTCGCCTGCCCGGCGCACGCGCGGCATTTCGGCGACTTCGACGATCCGGGCTCGCGGGTGTCGACGCTGGTACGCGAGCGCGACGGCCGGCCGCTGATGGAGAAGCTCGGCTACCGCCCGACCAACAGCTACCTGCCGCCCCGCGTCGCGCCCGAGGTGCCGATGCCGGCGCGGATGGCGCCCCGCGGCACCCTGCAGGCGCGGCTCGCGTCGCTGGTCAACCGTCTGATCCAGCTCTGATGCGGCGCACCGGCGAGTCGACGTGAAGCCCGCCCTGTCGGTCATCTTCTTCACCGTGAGCTCCGGCGCGGGCCTCGGGCTCGCGGTGTGGCTGCTCGTGGCGCAGCTCGCGGGCCGCGCCGACCCATCGCAGCGCGGCTTTCTGGTCGCGGCGGCGCTCGCCGGCCTGATGGTCAGCGCGGGCCTGCTGTCGTCGACCCTGCACCTGGCCAACCCGCGCAACGCGTGGCGTGCGTTCTCGCGCTTTCGCAGCTCGTGGCTGTCGCGCGAGGGCGTGCTCGCGGTCGCGCTCTATCCGCTCGCCGCGCTGCACCTGTGGCTGAGCCTGCGGGGCGCTTCCGTCGCGCCGCTCACCGCCGCGGCGCTGGCGCTGCTGTGCCTCGCGACGGTCGCGTGCACGGCGATGATCTATGCGTGCCTGAAGACCGTGCCGCGCTGGCGCACCTGGCACACCCCTGCGAGCTACCTGCTGTACGCGCTCGCCGCGGGCGGGCTGTTGTGGAGCGCGATCGGGGCCACCTGGGACGGTCGAGCGCCGCAGGCCGGCGCCGCGCTCGGCTTCGCGGGAGCGGCGGCGCTCGTCAAGGCGGCCTTCTATGCCAAGTTCTCGCGGCGGGTGCATGCGACGCTCAACGAGGCGCTCGCGGTCCCCCTGACCGCGGCCCCTGGCCACGTCCAGGGCCGGGTGCGGCTGCTCGACGCCGGCCACACCCACGGCACCTTCCTGACGCACGAGTTCGGGTTCGAGCTCGCGCGCGGCCGGGCCGGCCAGCTGCGCGCCGCGATGTTCGTGCTGACGGTGCCCGCGCCGCTGCTGCTGGCAGGCGCGGGGCCGGCGGGCGCCTGGGCGGCGGTAGGCTGCTTCCTCGCGGGCGTGCTGGTCGAGCGCTGGCTGTTCTTTGCGCAGGCCGAGCATGTGGTGCGGTTGTACAACGGGCAGCCGTCGGTATGAAGGGGCGGGCCCGCGGCGTCCGGTCTGCGCGGGACCCGCTCCCGTGAAGCCCTCGCTCCTCCCGTTTCTCGCCTGGCCGCGACCGGACCGCGTCATCTGGCGCGCCGACCTGCTCGCCGGCGCGACGGTCGCGGTGGTCGCGATCCCGCAGGCGCTCGCCTACGCGCAGCTCGCCGGCGTGCCGCCGCACCTCGGGCTCTATGCGGCGTTCGTGCCGACGGTGGTTGCCGCGCTGTTCGGCGCCTCGGCTCAGCTCTCGACCGGTCCGGTGGCGCTGACGGCGCTGCTGACCGCCGCGTCGCTGGCCGCGTTCGCCGATCCTGGCACCGAGGCCTGGGTGGCGCTCGCGGTGGCGCTCTCGCTCGGTGCGGGCCTGATGCAGGCGGCGGCCGGCTTCGCGCGGCTCGGGCGGATGGTCGAGCGGCTGCCGGCGTCGCTGATGCTCGGCTTCGTGAACGCGGCGGCGCTGGTGATCCTGCTGTCGCAGCTGCCGACCATGCTCGGCCTGCGGGTGCCGCCCGGCATCGGTGTCGTGGAGTCGGTGCGGGCGCTGCTGGCCGGGCTGCCGTCGGCGAGCGCCGCGACCGCCGCGTTCGGCATCGCGTCGGTGGTCGCGCTGCTCGGCCTGAGGCGCGTCGTGCCGCGTCTGCCGGCCGCGCTGGTCGTGTCGGTCGTGGCGATCGCGGTCAGCGCCTCGATCGGCTACGCGTCGCGCGGCGCGGTGGTCGGCGAGTTGCCGGCAGGGCTGCCGGTCCCGGCGTGGCCGACGCTCGACGGGTCCGCCGCGCTGGCGCTGTTGCCGGCCATGCTGCTGGTCGCGGTCATCAGCTTCATCGAGGTCGCCTCGAGCGCTCAGGTGATCGCGGCGCGCACCGGTGTCGCCTGGAACGTCAACCAGGAGCTGGTGGGCCAGGGGCTGGCGAAGCTCGCCTCCGGGCTGTTCGGCGCATTTCCGGTCTCCGGGTCGTTTTCGCGCTCGGCGCTGAACCTGTCGGCGGGGGCACGCACCGCGTGGGCGTCGATCGTGGCCGCGGCCCTGGTCGGCGTCGCGCTGATGTTCGCCGCCGACGCGCTCCACCACCTGCCCACCGCGGTGCTCGCGGCGGTGATCATCTCGGCGGTGGGCGGGCTGCTGACGCCACTCGCGCTGGCGAGGACCTGGCGGGTGTCGCCAGGCGATGCCGCGATCACCTGGGTCACGCTGCTCGCGACGCTGCTGTCGGCGCCGCGCATCCATTACGGGCTGCTTGCGGGTCTCGCCGTGGTCGGGCTGCGCGCAGCGATGCGGCGCGCCGGCGGCTGAGTCGCGACGACGTTCAACCTCGCCCGGCTTAGCTGGACACCCGGAACGACTCGACGGACCGCGCGAGGGTCGCGGCCTGCTCGCGCAGCGATCCGGCCGCGGCCGAGTTCTGCTCGACCAGCGCGGCATTCTGCTGGGTCGACGCGTCGATGTCGGCCACCGCCTGGTTGACCTGGCCGACGCCCTGCGCCTGCTGGCCCGCGGACGCGGCGATGTCGGCCACCAGCGAGCGGACCTCGCGGATCGCCTGCACCACGTCCTCGGCGATTCGCCCGGCCTCGGCCGCGGCCCGGTTGCCTGCAGCGACCTGCGTCGTCGACGCGCCGATCAGCTGCTTGATCTCGCGGGCGGCGTCGGACGAGCGCTGCGCGAGCGTCCTCACCTCGGCCGCGACGACCGCGAAGCCGCGTCCCTGCTCGCCGGCGCGTGCGGCCTCGACCGCCGCGTTCAGCGCCAGGATGTTCGTCTGGAAGGCGATCCCGTCGATGACCGCGATGATGTCGGTGATACGGCGCGAGCCGTCCGCGATCCCGTTCATCGCGTGCATGACCTGCGAGACCGCCTCGCCGCCGCGCTGCGCGACCTCGGCCGCCGAGCCCGACCGTGCATCGGCGCGAGAGGCTACTTCGGCCGAAGACTGCACCGTCCCCGCGAGCTCGTCCATCGCGGCGGCGGTCTGCTCGATCGAGGCCGCCTGCTGCTCGGTCCGCGCCGAGAGGTCCTGCGTGCCGCTGGCGATCTGCCCGGAGGCGGTGGCCACCGCGGCCGCGCTGCTGCGTACGTCGCCGATCACTCTGGCCAGGCCCGAGCGCATCGCCTCCATCGCCGCGACGAGCTGACCGGTCTCGTCCTTCGACGGCCGGGGCAGTGTCACGGTGAAATCGCCGTCTGCCAGGCTGCGCGCGATCGCGATCAGCTCGACCAGCGGTCGCGTGACGAGGCGGCTGATCCACAGTGCCAGACCCAGTCCGACGGCGAGGGCGGTCAGGGCCAGGCCCGCGATCATCGTCTGGGTGCTGTCCCCGAGCGCATCGGCCCGTTTCGCCTCGGCGGCGGCACCCTGCTCGTTGATCGTGACGACCCGGTCGAGCGCGCCGTTGAGATCAACGAACGATTTCAGCGAGGGTCCGAGCAGGGCGGCGATCGACTGCTCGGCCTTTCCCGACTCGTTCAGCCCGCGCACCTCGACGCTGATGCGCTGGTAGTCGACCCAGGAGGCGCGGTACCCGTCGTACAGCCGGCGTTCGTCTGGGGAGCTGATCAGCCGCTCGTAGCTGGATTGCGTCGACGCGATGCGCGCCGCGACGGCCTCCAGCTGCTGGTAGGTCGTGCCGCGCTGGGGGGCGTCGCCCGCCAGCAGCAAGGCCCTGTTCTCAAGTATGCGGTGCTCGGCCGTCAGGCGGGCGAGCGTCAGCAGGGTCTGCACGCTCGGCATCCAGTTATGCGTGACCTCGTGGGTCGCGCCGGCGAGCCGGTTCGTCTGCACGACGGCGATCGTCGATATCGCCGCGTACAGCGCCAGCATCGCGGCGGCCATCGTCAGCATCTTGCGGCCGAGCCGCATGTCCTGGAACCAGCGCATCGTCGCCCCTTCTCGTCGCGGGCGCGCAATTCCGCCCCGTAAGGCGTAGTGTGATGCGCCTCGGGCCGGTCGAGGGGTGCGTCAGCGGCAGCTCACCCGACCGATTCGGCGGACGGTACGCCGGGGTCGACAGGTGGGCGCGCGTGCGGCCTGCAGGCGACGACGGCGTCGGCCTAGGGGTGGCGGGCGCCGGCCCGGGCCGGCCCGGTGGCTCAGACCGCGGCCGTCAGGCCGCCGTCGACGTAGAGCATCTGGCCGGTCATGAAGTCGGATGCCGGTGACGCGAGGAAGATCGCCGCGCCGCCGAGGTCCTTCACATCGCCCCAGCGGCCCATCGGCACGCGCTTCTCGATCCAGGCGCTGAAGTCGGCGTCGGCCACCAGGGGCGCGGTGAGCTCGGTCGCGTAGTAGCCCGGGGCCAGCCCGTTGACCTGGATGTTGTGGCGCGCCCAGTCGATGGCCATGCCCTTGGTCAGGTTCTTCAGGCCGCCCTTGGAGGTGACGTAGGGCGCGATCGAGTAGCGGGCGAGCTCGCTGTTGATCGAGCAGACGTTGACGATCTTGCCGCGGCGCCGCGGGATCATGTGCCGGGCGACCGCCCGGCCGACCTTGAAGGCGCCGGTCAGGTTGGTGGCCATGATCCGCTCCCAGTCGGCGGTGTCGAAGTCCTCGAGCGGTGCGCGCACGGTGATGCCGCTGTTGTTGATCAGCACGTCGATTGCGCCGACGTCGCGCTCGAGCGCCGCGATTGCGGCGGTGGCCCCTGGCTCGTCGGTGACGTCGAATGCGCTGACCGCGGTGACGACACCCTCGGCGGCGAGCAGCGCGGAGGCGGCCGCGAGCGTGGCGGGGTCGCGGCCGTTGAGCACCACGCGAGCGCCGGCCGAGGCCAGGGCGCGTGCGAGGGCGAGGCCGATGCCGCGAGACGAGCCGGTGATCAGCGCGACGCGGCCGGTCAGGTCGAACAAGGGGTGCATGGGAGGTCCGGTGCGGTGGGAGTCGGGAGCGGGGCGGCGACCGCGTCGGTGCCCGGCGGGGTCGGCCGCGGGTGCGTCGTAGAATCCGGGGGATGTCCAATCTTCTCGCGAATCTCAACGAGCGGCAACTCTCGGCCGTCACGCTTCCGCCGCAGCACGCGCTGATCCTCGCCGGCGCCGGCAGCGGCAAGACCCGCGTGCTCACGACCCGCATCGCCTGGCTGATCCAGACCGGGCAGGTGAGCCCCGCCGGCATCCTGGCGGTGACCTTCACCAACAAGGCCGCGCGCGAGATGAACACGCGGCTGTCCGCGATGCTGCCGATCAACACCCGCGGCATGTGGATCGGCACCTTCCACGGCCTGTGCAACCGGCTGCTGCGCGCCCACCACCGCGATGCCGCGCTGCCCCAGACCTTCCAGATCCTGGACTCCGCCGACCAGCTCGCCTCCATCAAGCGCCTGCTCAAGGGCCTGAACGTCGACGACGAGAAGTACCCGCCGCGCAACCTGCAGCACTTCATCAACGGCTCCAAGGAGGAGGGGCTGCGCGCGAAGGACATCGAGATCGTCGACGACTACAACCGCAAGTTCGTCGAGCTGTACGCCGGCTACGAGGCGCAATGCCAGCGCGAGGGCGTGGTCGACTTCGCCGAGCTGCTGCTGCGCTCCTACGAGCTGCTCGAGCGGCACGCGGCGCTGCGCGAGCACTACCGGGCGCGCTTCCGGCACGTGCTGGTCGACGAGTTCCAGGACACCAACACGCTGCAGTACAAGTGGCTCAAGCAGCTCGCCGGACCCGGCACCTCGGTGTTCGCGGTCGGTGACGACGATCAGTCCATCTATGCGTTCCGGGGCGCCAACGTCGGCAACATGGCGTCGTTCGAGCGCGAGTTCCGGGTGCCCAACCTGATCAAGCTCGAGCAGAACTACCGCTCGCATGCGCACATCCTCGATTGCGCCAACCACCTGATCCGCCAGAACGACAGCCGGCTCGGCAAGGAGCTCTGGACCGATGCCGGCGCGGGCGAGCCGGTGCGGGTCTACGAGGCGGTCAGCGACGGCCAGGAGGCGCAGTGGCTGATCGAGGAGGCCCGCAGCCTCATCAACGAGGGCTGGATGCGCAGCGACATCGCGATCCTGTACCGCTCCAACGCCCAGTCGCGCGTGCTGGAGCACGCGCTGTTCTCGGCCGGCATCCCCTACAAGGTCTACGGCGGCCTGCGCTTCTTCGAGCGCGCCGAGGTCAAGCACGCGCTCGCCTACCTGCGCCTGCTCGAGAACGCGGACGACGACACCGCATTCCTGCGGGTGGTGAACTTCCCGGCGCGCGGCATCGGCGCGCGCTCGGTCGAGCAGCTCCAGGACGCGGCGCGGCGCGCCGACTCGAGCTTGTACCGCGCGACCGGCGGCATGGCAGTGGGCGCGGCGGCGGGCAAGCTCGCCGGTTTCGTGAGCCTGATCGAGCGGCTGCGCCAGGAGACGCGGACCATGACGCTGCCCGATGCGGTCGAGCACGTGGTGGAGCGCAGCGGGCTGATCACCCACTTCCAGACCGAGAAGGAAGGCCAGGACCGCATCGAGAACCTGCGCGAGCTGGTCAACGCGGCGGCGGCCTTCCTGTCGGAGCAGGGCGTGGGCCAGGACGTGCCGGCCAACGCCGGGGTCGCCGCTGGCTCGGCGCCCCAGGCCGGTCCGGCGCTGGCCGCCGCGACGCCCGACGCCGACGGTGTGGTCGACGCCGACGCCGCCCCGCAGACCACGCCGCTCGCCTCCTTCCTCGCGCATGCGTCGCTCGAGGCGGGCGAGAACCAGGCGGGCGAGGGCGTCGACGCGATGCAGCTGATGACGGTGCACGCGGCCAAGGGCCTGGAGTTCGACGCGGTCTTCATCACCGGCCTCGAGGAGGGCCTGTTCCCCCACGAGAACTCGGTGCAGGAGGTCGCGGGCCTCGAGGAGGAGCGCCGCCTGATGTACGTCGCGATCACGCGCGCGCGCAAGCGGCTCTACCTGTCCTTCACGCAGACGCGGATGCTGCACGGCCAGACGCGCTACAACGTGCGCTCGCGTTTCATCGAGGAGCTGCCCGAGGGTGCGATGAAGTGGCTGACGCCGCGCGCCGGCGTGGGTGGGGCGGGGCGCGGGGGCTGGGGCGGCCAGGGCGACTGGGCCGCGGGAGGATCGGGCGGCTACGGCGGGCGCAGCGCGGGCTACGGCCGGGCCGCGCTGCCGGCCGGCGGGGCGGGCGTGGTGACCGCCGTCTCGGCCGACGCCCGCGCCGCCGCCCGCTTCGACCGCGGCCTGCCGTGGCGGCTCGGCCAGAGCGTCGCGCACGCGAAGTTCGGCGAGGGCGTGATCCTGAACATCGAGGGCAGCGGGTCGGACGCCCGCGTGCAGGTCAACTTCGGGCGCCAGGGCGTGAAGTGGCTCGCGCTGTCGGTCGCGAAGCTCGATGCGGTGAACTGAGGGCCTCGGCGTCGGGCCCGCGCGTCCGCCCGCAGGCGGACGCTCAGGCGGCGGGCGGCGCCTCGCCGGCGGCCTGCCCGGGGCCGAAGGCCGGTCCGTCGGTGACCACGTCGCGGTAGGACGGCCAGAACGAGCAGTACAGCGCCGACAGCATGATCAGCGACAGCGGCGACAGAAACAGCGGCAGCAGGCTCCCCGGCAGCAGCGGCTTGGCGATCTGCACCGCCACCGACAGCGCGACCGCCACCCCGAACCACCCGGTCATGTACAGCATGAACGCGCCCTTGTTGCGCCATACGCCGACCAGACTGTAGAACAGCGCCTGGACCGGAGACAGCCGGTGCCACGCGACGAACACCGGCGCGTACCACATCGCCATCTGCACCGGCGTGTAGAGCATCAGAAATACGACCGCCGCGAACACCAACCCGCGCTCGCCCAGCGCGGGATCGTCGGCGGCGATCGCGCCGGTCGCGATCCGGAACAGCGTGCCGCCGTCGGCGACCATCGTGAACGCGAGCACCGCGACGGTCAGCAGGCAGTTGATGAGCCCGAGCATCAGCAGGGGGCGCGCGCCCCGGCCCTTCTGGGCCCGCAGGCCGTCGTACAGGGTCCACGGCGTGGGCATGCGGCCGCTCTCGGCGGTGCGCACCGCCTGCATGTAGCCCACCGACAGCGCGGGCGTCAGCAGCAGCGGCGCGAACCCGCCGAGCACCGGGATCACGGTGGGCAGCACGATGGTGAACAGGAACAGCACGGTCAGCCCGAGCAGCGCCAGCGGATGGCGACGCAGCAGCCCGAAGCCCTCGATCACCCACTTCCAGCCGGCGCGCGCCGGCATGCGGTTCACCTGCATGCCGTGGCTCCGTGACGGACCGGCAGCTGCGGCACGGCGGCGCGGCGTGCGCGCAGGATACGCTCGAACTGCGCCGGGTCCTTGGGCACGACCAGCTCGGCCGCCCGGGGCCGGTGCAGGTCGTCGAGGCGCGACAGCCAGAAGCGCAGCGCCGCGGCCCGCAGCATCATCGGCCAGGCCGCGCGTTCCGGGTCGGTCAGCGGCCGGCGCGCCTGGTAGGCCTCGAGCGTCGCGCCCAGGCGGGCGCCGTCGAGTGCACCGGTCGGGTCGTCGATGCACCAGTCGTTGCAGGCGACGGCGAGGTCGAACAGCCAGGTGTCGACGCCGGCGAAGTAGAAGTCGATGACGCCCCCCAGGCGCTCGCCCTCGAACAGCACGTTGTCGCGGAACAGGTCGGCGTGGACGGCGCTCGCGGGGAGCGCTGCGAAGCTCCCGGTGCCGGCGAAGCGCCGCTGCGCGTCGACCTCGTCGGCCAGCAGTGCCGCCTGGCCGGGCGCGAGCATCGGCGCCAGGCGCGCTGCGGTCTCGGCGCACCAGTCGAGGCCGCGCGGATTGGCGCGGCCTGCGGGGCCATCGAGGGACTCGAGGTGCATGCGCGCGAGCAGGTCGCCCACCTGCCCGCAGTGCGCGGCGGTGGGGTGCGCGACGCTCCGGCCGAGCAGGCGCGTCACCAGCGCCGCCGGGCGGCCGGCCAGCATCGAGGACAGCGCACCGTCCCGGTCGGCGACCGGGTCGGGGCAGGCGATGCCGCGGCGGGCGAGATGGCGCATCAGGTTCAGGTAGAACGGCAGGCTGTCGGCGGGCAGCCGCTCGAACAGCGTCAGCACCCAGCGGCCGCCCGCGGTGTCGACGAAGTAGTTGGTGTTCTCGATCCCCGCCTCGATGCCCTCGAACAGCTCGAGGGCGCCGACCGGATACCGGGCGAGCCAGGCGTCGAGCTGCTCGCGGGAGACGGAGGTGAAGACGGCCATGGGAGGCGGGACGGCGCGGGTCGCGTGACTGCCGAATCGAGCATTCTAGCAGCGCGGAGCACACACCCTCACGATCGCCTCACAGGTAGAGGTTGACCTCGCGCTCCTGGGAGGTCGCGTAGAAGCCGCGCGCCTGATAGAAGTCGAAGATCGCATCGACCACGCCCTGCGGGTCGTCGATCACGCGGATCAGGTTCATGTCCTCGGCCGAGATCATGCCCTCTTCCACCAGCGTGACCCGCATCCAGTCGATCAGCCCCTTCCAGAACTCGGTGCCCATCAGGATCACCGGGATCTTGCGGCCCATCTTGGTCTGGATCAGGGTCAGCACCTCCATCAGCTCGTCGAGCGTGCCGAAGCCGCCCGGGGTCGCGATGAAGGCGCTCGCGTACTTGGCGAAGGCGACCTTGCGGGCAAAGAAGTGGCGGAAGGTGAGCGAGATGTTCTGGTAGGCGTTGCCGCTCGACTCGAAGGGCAGCTGGATGTTCAGGCCGACCGACGCCGACTTGCCGTCGAAGGCCCCCTTGTTGGCCGCCTCCATGATGCCCGGGCCGCCGCCCGAGATCACCGCGAACCCGGAGTCCGAGAGCAGCCGCGCGACCTCCACCGTGCGCTCGTACCAGAAGCTGCCGGGCTTGATGCGGGCGCTGCCGAAGATGGAGACCGCGGGCCGGACGTCGGCGAGCTTCTCGGTCGCCTCGACGAACTCTGAAATAATCCCGAGCACATGCCACGACTCGCGGGCCTTGACCGCGGTCGAGCGCTCGGTCTGCGCGATGGCCCTCAGCTGCGGCACCTTCTTTCGGATCGTCATGTCTGAACCCACGCTTCTTCTGGTTGACGGGTCGAGCTACCTGTACCGGGCATTCCACGCGCTGCCCGACCTGCGGACCCGCGCAGGCGAGCCGACCGGTGCGATCAGGGGGGTCGTCTCGATGCTACGGCGACTGCGTGCCGATCGCAAACTGGCGGGCGACGTGCGGTACGGCGCCGTGGTGTTCGATGCACCGGGCAAGACCTTCCGCGACGACCTCTACGACCTGTACAAGGCGAACCGGGCCGAGACGCCCGCCGACCTGCGGGCGCAGATCGACCCGATCCACCGCATGGTCCGCGCGATGGGCTGGCCGCTGGTGATGATCGAGGGCATCGAGGCCGACGACGTGATCGGCACGCTGACCGAGCAGGCCTGGCGGCGCGGCCTGCGCACCGTCGTCTCGACCGGCGACAAGGACCTCGCGCAGCTGGTCAACCCCCACGTGACCCTGGTCGACACGATGACGCGCGCCGGCGAGGCGCCCCGGCCGCTGGATCGCGACGGGGTGGTCGCGAAGTTCGGCGTGCCGCCCGAGCGGATCGTGGACTGGCTGACGCTGGTGGGCGACTCGGTCGACAACGTGCCGGGGGTGCCCAAGGTCGGCCCCAAGACGGCGGTCAAGTGGCTGCAGCAGTACGGGACGCTCGAGGGCGTGATCGAGGCGGCCCCGACGATGGGCGGCGCGGTCGGCGAGAACCTTCGGCAGGCGCTCGGCTGGCTGCCGACCGCCCGTGCGCTGGTCACCATCAAGACCGACTGCGACCTGGGGCCGGCCTTCGAGTCGATCGAGGGCAGCCTGCAGATGCAGCCGGAGGACGAGGGCAGGCTGCGCGGACTGTTCGAGCAGTACGAGATGAAGGCCCTGATCGGCGAGGGCGTGCGCGAGCGGCCGGCGGCGCACGTGTCGGGCGCGCCCCCGGCACCGGCCGATGCCGCGCCGGGCGGCGCGCACCCCGCGCTCCCAGGCGCCCCTGCGCGCCCCGCCGAAGGCACGGCGCCGGGCGCCGGGCCGGGCACAGCGGGGCTGGCGCTGGAGTACGAGTGCGTGCTCGACGAGACGGCGCTCGAGCGCTGGATCGCGGTGATCGAGGCGGCGCCGCTGGTGTCCTTCGATACCGAGACCACCTCGCTCGATCCGATGGCCGCCGAGATCGTCGGGCTGTCGCTGTCGGTGGCGCCCGGTCGCGCCTGCTACGTGCCGCTCGCGCACCGCTACGCGGGCGCCCCCGACCAGCTCGATCGCGAACGTGTGCTCGAGCGCCTGCGCGGCTGGCTCGAGAGCGCCGCCCATGCCAAGGTCGGCCAGAACCTGAAGTACGACTCGCACGTGCTGCAGAACCACGGCATCCGGCTCGGCGGCATCGCGCACGACACCATGCTGCAGTCATACGTGCTCGAGGCGCACCGCACGCACGGCATGGACGCGCTCGCGCAGCGCCACCTCGATCGCCGGACCATCACCTACGAGGAGGTGGCCGGCAAGGGCGCCTCGCAGATCGGCTTCGAGCAGGTCGCGCTCGAGCAGGCGACGCGCTACGCGGCGGAGGACGCCGAGGTGACGATGCACCTGCACACGGTGCTGTTCCCGCGCATCGAGGCCGAGCCGAAGCTGCTCGACGTCTACCGCCGCATCGAGATGCCCACCTCGGTGGTGCTGCAGAAGATGGAGCGCCACGGCGTGCTGGTGGATGCCGCGGCGCTCGCGCGCCAGTCCGACGAGCTCGGGCAGCGGATGATGGAGCTGGAGCGGCGCGCGCACGAGGCCGCAGGCCAGCCCTTCAACCTCAACTCGCCCAAGCAGCTCGGCGAGATCCTCTTCGAGAAGCTCAAGCTGCCGGCGGCGCGCAAGACCGCGAGCGGCGCGCCCTCGACTGACGAGTCGGTGCTCGAGCTGCTCGCGCAGGACTATCCGCTGCCCAAGATCCTGCTGGAGTACCGGGGCTGCAGCAAGCTCAAGTCGACCTACACCGACAAGCTGCCGAAGATGGTCAACCCGCGCACCGGCCGGGTCCACACCAGTTACTCGCAGGCCACCGCGGTGACCGGCCGGCTGTCGTCCACCGAGCCCAACCTGCAGAACATCCCGATCCGCACCGCCGAGGGCCGACGCATCCGCGAGGCCTTCGTCGCGCCGCAGGGCAGCCTGATCGTGTCGGCCGACTACTCGCAGATCGAGCTGCGGATCATGGCCCACCTGTCGGGCGACGCGAACCTGCTGCGCGCCTTCGCCGAGGGCATGGACGTGCACCGCGCGACCGCGGCCGAGGTCTTCGGCGTGGCTGCGGCCGACGTCAGCGCCGAGCAGCGCCGCTACGCCAAGACCATCAACTTCGGGCTGATCTACGGCATGAGCGCCTTCGGGCTCGCCGCGCAGCTGGGCATCGAGCGCGACGCCGCGAAGACCTGGATCGACCGTTACTTCAACCGCTATCCGGGCGTGGCGCGCTACATGGACGACACGCGGGCGCAGGCCAGGGCGCAGGGCTGGGTCGAGACGGTGCTCGGCCGGCGCCTGTGGCTGCCCGAGATCAACTCGCCCAACGGCCCGCGCCAGAAGGGCGCCGAGCGCCAGGCGATCAACGCGCCGCTGCAGGGCACGGCGGCCGACATCGTGAAGCTCGCGATGGTCGCGGTGCAGGGCTGGCTGGAGGCCGGGCCGTTCGCGTCCCGGCTCGTGCTGCAGGTGCACGACGAGCTGATCCTGGAGGTGCCCGAGGGCGAGCTGGACCAGGTCCGCGTCGCGCTGCCCAGGCTGATGGCCGGCGTGATCGAGCTCGCCGTGCCGCTGCTGGCGGAGGTGGGCGTGGGGCCCAACTGGGAGCAGGCGCACTGAGCGGACGCACTGAGCGGGCGCACCGAGCCCCCGCCCGCGGGGCCCGCTCAGACGTAGGCGATCAGCCTGCCCGCGACCACCACCGCGACCCACAGCAGCAGCGACACCAGGCCCGCGGCGCGCATTCCGGCCGAGGGCGGCGCCTCGGAGGCGAGCGCCTCGCGCGCGGCGCTCGCGTGGAACCACGCGGCGTTCAGCCCGCCCAGCATCAGCAGCATGATCTTGACGCTGAAGGCGCGGTTGGCGAGCAACTCGCCCGCGTTGGCGACGAACAGCAGCGTGCCGGTCGCGACCGCGCCCGCGAACCCGACGAGCGCGACCGGCAGCGCGCTGCGCAGCAGCGGCGCCACGGGCTGGTGACGCAGCAGGCCCATCAGGCGCACGTCGATCACCGCGATCGCGCCGATCAGCAGCGCGAACGACACGATGTGGGCGGCCTCCACGAAAGGGAACACCCAGGCCGACTGGACCCAGCGGGCCAGCGCGGTGGCGGCGAGCGGATCGGCGAACGCGGCCGCGGGGTTCATCGGGGCGCGCGCGCGTGACGGGCCGCGAAGATGCCCGCGAGCGCTCGCCAGCGGGGCGCCCGTCCGAGCGTCTCCAGCGGCAGGGGCAGCCGCTGGCGCCAGTTGGGGGCGCGGTCGGGGGTGCCCGGCAGGTTGGGCTGGCGCGCGAGGCCCGCGACGTCCTCGAGCTGCACGATCGCCAGCCGCGCGCGCGAGGCCGCCAGCCAGCGGTGCAGGCGGTCGGTCAGGTCCGTGCCGACGATGCCGTGGCGGGCAAGGCCCGCCTCCAGCCGGAACAGGTCGGCGGCACGCTCGTCGCGCTGGCGCGCTGCGGTGCCGGCGTCGATCGCGCCGCCGCTCTCGCGTTCGTCGATATCGAGCCCGACCGCCCAGCCGTCCACGGTGGGCAGGTCGTGCGTGCTCGCGCAGACGGCGGCGAGGCTCGGCAGCGACGCCGGGTCGGCGAGCGTGCCGTCGGGGGCGCGCTCGAACCAGGCGACGCGGTACGACAGGACGCCCGCGGCGGCGAGACGCTCGCGCAGCCCGTCGCGCACGGTGCCCAGATCCTCGCCGATCACCAGGCAGCGGTTGAGCGCGCTCTCGGTGGCGACCACGTGCAGCATCTCGTCGAGCGGGTAGCCGACATAGGCGCCGTCGGCAGCGCGGCCGCCGCGCGGCACCCAGAACAGTCGCTCGAGCGCCATCACGTGGTCGATGCGCAGGCCGCCCGCGCCGCCCATCGTCGCGGCGAGCAGATCGGCGAACGGCGCGTGGCCGGCGGCGGCGAGCGCGTCGGGGCGCCAAGCCGGCAGGCCCCAGGCCTGCCCGTCGGCCGCGAAGGCGTCGGGTGGCGCGCCGAGCTCGAAGGCGTCGGCGAGCAGGCCGCCCTGCGACCAGCTGTCGGCGCCCGCGGCGTCCGCGCCCACCGCCAGGTCGGCGATCGGGCCGATGGATGCGCCGGCGGCCCGCGCGCGTTCGCCCGCCTCGCGCCATTGCCGCGCGGCGAGCCACTGCACGAAGGCGTGGAAGGTCACCCGTTCGGCGTGCTCCCGCTCGAAGGCGCGCACCGCCGGCGTGTCGGGATGCTCGAAGCCTGCCGGCCAGGCGCGCCGGTCGGCGGCGCCATGGTGGTCGGCGAGCGCCTCGAAGAGCACATGCGGGCGCAGCCTCGGCATCGCGGCGTCGCGCCACGCTGCGAAGTCGCGCGCGGCCTCGCGGGTGGCGGCGGTGTCGCGCGTTGCCCGGAAGTCGCTCCACAGCCGCTCCAGCGCGAGGCGCTTGAGCGCGACGACCGCGGGGTAGTCGACCTGCGGGGTCGCGCGTGCCGCCGCGATCGCGGCCCGCGTCTCAGGGCGTGCCACCCACGCGTCGAACAGCGGCGTGGCGAACAGCAACGCCGCGCGCGGCAGCGACACGAAGAGCGGGTTCAGCCCGAGGCGGCTCGAGGGCGAGTAGGGCGAGCCGCGGTCCGGCCAGCCGAGCGAGGGCGCGTGCAGCGGGGACACCAGCAGCCCGGACGCGCCGAGCGCGCCGGCCATCTCGCCGAGCGTGCCGAGGTCGGCGAAATCGCCGATGCCCCAGCTGTCGGCGCCGTGCAGCCCGTAGAGCTGCACCGACAGCGCCCATGCGCCCTGCGGCCGTGCGATCGGCTCCGGCAGCCAGCAGCGCGGCGGGGCGACGTAGAGCCGGGCGGCGGGCGGCGCGGGCGGGCCGGCGCCGCTGCCCGCGGGCGATGGCCGCGCGTCCGCGTGGCGCAGCGCGACGAGGCCCGCCCATGGCGCGCCTGGGTCGCCCGTCGCGACGCGGTGGCGCTCGAGCCTGCGCCCGTCGAGGACGCGCGTCTCCACGACCGTCGTGTCGCGGCCGGGCACGATGCGCAGCGGCGCGTCGGCGGGCTGCTGCGCGGCCGTGCGAACGAGCTCGAGCACCGGGGGCGCGCCTGCCTGCGGCCCGGCCGCGGTCGGCGCCTCCAGCACGAATTCCAGTGCCGCCATCGGGTCGCCGGCCTCGATGAAGGACGCGGGCGGCAGCCCGGTCCGCCAGCGGGCGCGCTCGGCGGCTGCGAAGGCGCCCTCGGCGCACACGACCACCGCCGGGCCCTCGATCGCGACCCGGTCGTCGGCGTCGACGCCCTCCGCGCAGTCGGGCTGCGCGGTGTCGAGGATCCGCAGCCAGCCGCCGTCGTGGACCCTGCGGGGCAGGCGCAGCGTGCAGCGCTCCTCGTCGGCGACGAAGGCCACCCACAGCCGGTCCTGCGGCGCGTCCGGGCGCGGGCGGCCGGCGTCCAGCACCATCGCCAGCGCGCGATGCGAGTCGTCGCGCCAGTCGTCGGCGTGCATCGGTGTGCCGTCGGCGCGCAGCCACTCGACGTCCGCCGTCGTGTCGTGCTCCCACGGGCGGCGGCCCTCGAAGAAGCGTTCGGCGCGCAGGCAGGGCAGCGCGGCGCGCAGGCGCGCGAGGCTGGCCACGAGCGGGCGCAGGTCGATCGCGGCGGGCGGCGCGGCGTCGGGCCCGGGCTGTGCATCGGCTGCGTCCCGCAGGGCGTCCGGGTGCAGCCCGGGCGCGGCGTCCTGCGGCCACCGCAGCCAGGTCAGCGGCCCGTCCTGGCAGTAGGCGTTGTTGTTGCCGTCCTGGGTCGCGCCGAGCTCGTCGCCCGCGCGCAGCATCGGCACGCCGCGCGACAGCATCAGCGTCGCCAGCATCGCGCGCATGCGCCGCGCACGCCGGCGCAGCACGTCGGGGTCGTCGGTCGGGCCTTCGGCGCCGCAGCCGTCGCTGTGGTTCTCGGCGGCGCCGTCCTGGCCGCCCTCGCCGTTGGCCTGGTTGTGACGGCGCCCGTAGGCCACCAGGTCGGCCAGTGAGAAGCCGTCGTGGGCGGTCAGGAAGTTGATGCCCGCGGCGGGCGTGCGGCCCGAGTGGCCGAACAGGTCGCTCGATCCGGCGATGCGGGTGGCGAGCGCGCCCGCGAGCCCGCGGTCGCCGCGCCAGAAGCGGCGCATGTCGTCGCGGCTGCGATCGTTCCACTCGGCCCAGCCGGGCGGGAAGCGGCCCACGAAGTGGCCCTCGCAGTCCCAGCTCTCGGCGACCAGCTTGCAGCGCGCGAGCACCGGGTCCTCGCGCAGCGCGCGCAGCCACCCGAGCCCGGGGTCGAAGCGGCCGTCGGCGTCGCGGGCGATCGCGCTGGCGAGGTCGAAGCGAAACCCGTCGACGCCGACCTCGCCGGCCCAGAACCGCAGCGCGTCGACGATCAGCGCGCCCACCGCCGGGTGGTGGGCGGCGAGCGTGTTGCCGCAGCCGGTGAGGTTGCGATAGCCGCCGGGCCGGCCGGGCTCGGGCAGGTAGTAGGACGCGTTGTCGAGCCCGCGCAGCGACAGCGTCGGCCCGCGCTCGTCGCCCTCGCCGGTGTGGTTGAACACCACGTCGAGGATCACCTCGATGCCGGCCGCGTGCAGCCGCTCCACCGCGTCCACCATGGCCGCGATGCCGCGTGGCCCGGCGAGCGCGGCCTGCATCGCGAAGAACGCGATCGGGTTGTAGCCCCAGTAGTTGACCAGGCCGCGGCGCACGAGGTGCAGCTCGTCGAGCCAGGCGGCCACCGGCAGCAGCTCGACCGCGGTCACGCCCAGGCGCCGCAGGTGCGCGACCGAGGCGGGGTGCGCGAGGCCCTCGATCGTGCCTCGCATCGCAGGCGGGACACCGGGGTGGCGCGCGCTGAAGCCGCGCACGTGCACCTCGTAGAGCACCGTCTCGCCCCAGGGCCGCCCGGGTCGGGGCAGTCGCCCGGAGGCGGGCGCCAGTGGCGACGCGACGCGCGCCTTGGGCACGAAGGGCGCGCTGTCGCGCGTATCGAACGAGTCGCAGCCGTCCGGATGCCCGGCCTGGTAGCCGAGCACCGCCGGGTCCCAGGCGAAGCCGCCGACCAGCTCCCTCGCATAGGGGTCCAGCAGCAGCTTGTTCGGGTTGAAGCGGTGCCCCTGGCGTGGCGCGTAGGGACCGTGCGCCCGCAGGCCGTAGACGAGGCCCGGCCCCGCGTCCGGCAGCCGGCCGTGCCACACGTCGCCGCTGCGCCCCGGCAGCAGGTACCGCGCGGTCTCACGCTCGCCGGCGGGGTCGAACACGCACAGCTCGATGCGCTCGGCGTGCCGCGACCATACCGCGACCTCGACGCCGCTGCCGTCCCAGTGCGCGCCGAGCGGCCCCCCCCGCCCGGGGTCGAGCCGGCTCATCGGGGCAGGGCGGGCGTGGCGCCCGGGTCGGGCGCCGCGTCCACGGTCACCAGCACCAGCGCGCCGAGCGGCGGCAGCCGAAGCACCACGGACCAGGGCCGGCCGTGCCAGGGCAGCGGCTCCGCCATCACCCCGCCGAGGTTGCCGACCCCGCTGCCGCCGTACTCCGCCGCGTCGCTGTTCAGGCGCTCGCGCCAGAGGCCACCCCGCGGCACGCCGAAGCGGTAGCCGTCGCGACCGACCGGCGTGAAGTTGCACGCGACCAGCACGCAGGCCTCGCCCGGGTCGCCCAGCCGCAGGAAGGCGATCACGCTCTGCGCGCTGTCCTGGCAGTCGACCCACTCGAAGCCGCTCGACTCGGCATCGTGCCGGTGCAACGCGGGCAAGCCGCGGTGCAGCGCGTTCAGTTGGCGCACCAGCGCCTGCAGCCCGCGGTGTCGGGCGCCGTGAGCCGCGTCATCGAGCAGCCACCAGTCGAGCTCGCGGTCGTGGTCCCACTCGCGGCGCTGCCCGAACTCGCCGCCCATGAACAGCAGCTTCTTGCCCGGCTGCGTCCACATGAACGACAGGTACAGGCGCAGGTTCGCGAACTTGCGCCAGTCGTCGCCCGGCATGCGTCCGAGCAGCGAGCCCTTGCCGTGCACCACCTCGTCGTGCGACAGCGGCAGCACGAAGTTCTCGGCGAACGCGTACACGAGGCCGAAGGTGAGCCGGTGATGGTGCCAGCGCCGGTGGATCGGATCCTGGCCCATGTAAGCCAGGGTGTCGTTCATCCAGCCCATGTTCCACTTGAAGCCGAAGCCCAGGCCACCGAGCCAGGTCGGGCGCGACACGCCGGGCCACGCGGTGGACTCCTCGGCGAGCGTCATCGCGCCGGGCAGCTCCTCGTAGACCTTCTCGTTCAGGCGCTTGAGGAAGGCGACGGCCTCCAGGTTCTCGCGGCCGCCGTGCACGTTGGGGCGCCAGGCGCCGGCGGGCCGGCTGTAGTCGAGGTACAGCATCGAGGCGACCGCGTCGACGCGCAGCCCGTCGAAGTGGAACTCGTGCAGCCAGTACAGCGCGTTGGCGATCAGGAAGTTGGAAACCTCGTTGCGCCCGAAGTCGTACACCAGCGTGCCCCATTCCGCGTGGCGTCCCACCCGCGGATCGGCATGCTCGTAGAGCGGCGTGCCGTCGAAGGCGATCAGTCCGTGCGCATCCACCGGGAAGTGCGCCGGCACCCAGTCGAGGATCACGCCCAGCCCTCGCGCGTGGGCGGCGTCGACGAAGGCGCGCAGGTCGTCGGGGTCGCCCCAGCGCGCGCTCGGCGCATAGAGCGCGGTCGGCTGGTAGCCCCAGGAGCCGCCGAACGGATGCTCGGACACCGGCAGCAGCTCGACGTGGGTGAAGCCCATCGATGCCACGTAGGGCAGCAGCGTGTCGGCGAGCTCGCGGTAGCCGAGCCAGCGGCCGTCGGCGTGGCGGCGCCAGGAGCCGAGGTGCACCTCGTAGATCGACATCGGCGCCTCGCGCGGCGCGGTCGCGCCGCGGCGCGCGAGCCAGTCGGCGTCGGTCCAGGGGTAAGGCCGCTCGTGGCGCACGCGCGAGGCGGTCAGCGGCGGCGCCTCGGCCCACCGTGCATACGGGTCGCCCTTGTACAGCAGTTCGCCGCGCACGCCGGTCAGCTCGAACTTGTAGAGCTCGCCGTCGGCCACGCCCGGCACGAACAGCTCCCAGTTGCCAGACTCGACGCGCCGGCGCATCGGATGCACGCGGCCGTCCCAGCGGTTGAACGGGCCGACCACGCTGACGCGCCGCGCGTTCGGGGCCCAGACGGCGAACGCGGTGCCGGCTACGCCGTCGACGACGCGCGGGTGGGCGCCGAGCGCCTCCCACGCGCGCCAGTGCGTGCCCTGCGCGAGCAGGTGCAGATCGAGCTCGCCCAGCAGCGGCCCGAAGCGGTAGGGATCATCGACCAGGATGGGCGCAGCCCCGTCCTGCGCCCAGTCGGGATCGACGGCCAGGCGATACGCGAACGCGCCGTCGAGGGCCTCGACCGGGCCCGCGAAGAAGCCCGGCGCGAGCTGCGCCAGCGTGCCGCGCGCGCGGCCCTCGAGGTCGACGACGCCGACCGAGCGGGCCTGGGGCAGCAGGCAGCGCACCACCCACTGGCCGGGCGCGGGCTGGTGCAGGCCGAGCACCGCGAAGGGATCACCATGGCGCGCGGCGAGCAGCGCGGCGACGGCGCCGCGCTCGGTGTGGCTGGCGATCCAGGCGTCCGAGGTCATCAGCGCAGGTAGGCCTCGGCCGCGTAGCGCCGCATCATCCGCTGCGTGTTGAAGTAGCAGGCGACCTTGCCGACCGCCTGGCGCATCATCCAGACCCAGCGCTCGCGGTCGTGGTGGTAGAGGGGCAGCACGACGCGCTCCAGCTTGTCGTACAGGTCGTCGGCGGTCGGCACCGGCGCGTCGGCGTGGTGCCGGCCGTCGCCGTCGCCGTCGCGGCCGACCGCCCACCCGGTCACGCCCTCGATGCAGGCCTCGAGCCACCAGCCGTCGAGCACGCTCAGGTTGAGCACGCCGTTGAGCGCGGCCTTCATGCCGCTGGTGCCCGAGGCCTCCAGCGGGGGGGTCGGGGTGTTGAGCCAGATGTCCACGCCCGCGACCATGTAGCGGGCGAGCTCGGTCTCGTAATTGGGCACGAAGACCACCGTGACATCGGGCGCGAGTGCGCGGATGTGCTGGTGGATCTGCTGGATCAGCGCCTTGCCGGGCGCATCGCCGGGGTGCGCCTTGCCGGCGATCACCACCTGGAACGGATGGTGTGCGTTGATGCGCCGCAACCGCGCGAGATCGGCGAACAGCAGGTCGGGCCGCTTGTAGGCGGTCATGCGCCGCGCGAAGCCGATCAGCGGCTTGTGCGGGTCGAGCGCGATACCGGTGCGTCGCGCCACCTCGCCGATCAGGTCGTCCTTGGCCTCGCAGTGCGCCGTCCAGACCTGGTCGGCCGGCATCTGGTCGGCGCGGACCATGATCTCCGGCTCGTGGGCCCAGCCCTTGAAGTGACGGTCGAACAGCGCGTGCATCGTCCGATGGGCCCAGGTGGGTAGGTGCACGCCGTTGGTGATCGCGCGGATATGGTAGCCGGGGAACATCCGGGTGGCAGTCTCGGCATGGCGCCCGGCCACGCCGTTGACGAAGCCAGAGAGGTTCAATGCGAGCCGCGTCATGTTGAGCGCGTCGTCGCCGGCCAGGCGCTTGACCTGGTCGGTCTCGATGTAGCCGTGCAGCACCCGCTCGACGAGCGCGTACTCGAAGCGGTCGTGCCCGGCCTCGACCGGCGTGTGTGTGGTGAAGATGCAGGCCTCGCGCACCGGCGTCAGCCGGTAGTTCATCACGCCCGGCACGATCTGGTCGGGCTGGCGCGGATACCGGCGCAGCAGGTCGAGCGCCAGCAGCGCCGCATGGCCCTCGTTCATGTGGTAGGTGTGGATGTCGAAGCCCAGCGCCCGCAGCACGCGCAGCCCGCCGATGCCCAGCACCGCCTCCTGCTTGAGCCGGTAGTCGGCGCCGGGCCCGTACAGGCGATCGGTCAGGCGGCGGTCCCCGGCGGCGTTCTCGTCGACGTCGGTGTCGAGCAGCAGCACCGGCACCCGCCCGCCGATCGGGCTCGAGAGCACGTGCAGCCAGGGCCGCACCCACACCTCGCGGCCCTCGAGCAGCACGGCCACCTTGGCGCGCAGCGGTGCCGCGTAGTCCGCGGGGGTCCAGGGGTCCGCGTGCTCGATCTGGCGGCCCTCCGCGTCGATCTCCTGGCGCAGGTAGCCCTCGCGGCTCAGCAGCGTGACGAACACGATCGGCAGCCCGAGGTCGGAGCAGGACCTGGCGGTGTCGCCGGCGAGCACCCCCAGGCCACCGCTGTAGGTGTGCATCTCTGGGCGCAGGGCCATCTCCATCGAGAAGTAGGCGATGTGCGTGCGCGTGAGGAACGGTCCGATCGTCTGCGCGGCAGGCGGATCGGCGTCGGTGTCTTGGTAGAGGCGATGCATGGCGCGATCTGCGGGCCGGCCGTGGGCGGAGGAGGCGGGCCCGCGGCACGATCGGGTCTTCCGGTTCGTTACACTTGGGTTACGACGTGCGGGCATCGGAATCCGACGGTCCTGGACACCGCGACCCGGTGCCACGATAGCAGAGGAGCCCGCACGTGGACGATCCGCTGAACGACGGGCGCCGACGCGGCGCCGCCGGTCCGGCGCGCGGCGCGCCGCGTGCGCAGTCAGCCGCGACGCCACCCCGCGGCGTGCCGGCATCCCGGCGGCGGTCGGGCTGGCCGACGTCGGCAACCACCTCAACACCGAGAAGCTGCGCCGCGCGCTCGGCGGGACCGACGTGTTACACGACCATGGCTACGCCGCGCTTTGGCTGGACGGACGTTGGGTCAAGGCGGCGGCAGTGTTCAACCGCGGACTGTGCGCGCGCTTCGGGGTGCAGCCGACCGAATTCGACGGCATCGGCGACGCGCTGCTGCAGGAGTACGACGCCACACGGCGGCGGCACATGGCTTACCTGCGCGACGACGGTCTCTACGACGACCTGCCCTTGGGCACCGTGATCGCAGACTTCCGCGCGCATTAACCGCCGACGGCGTTCGACCGGGCCTGGCAGCAGGCCGGGCCGCGCTTCGAGGACGACGGCCGCAGCTGACGCCGCCCGCCGCGGGCAGGCGCTACACTGCACGCGATGGAGACACTGCCGAAATACGGCCGCCATTTCTTCGAGGCCGATGTGTTCGCGGACACGCCCGTGCCGCGCCGTCATGCCGCCATGGTCGGCGAGGTCGAGGAGCCGGCCCGCCGCACGCCCGTCTGGGCGCGCACGCAGGTGCTGGTCGCCGGCGGCGGGCCCGCCGGCACGGCCGCCGCGGTCGCCGCGGCCCGCGCAGGCGCCCGGGTGATGCTGATCGAGCGCTACAACCACCTCGGCGGCCTGTCCACCGGCGGCCTGGTGATCTGGATCGATCGCATGACCGACTGGTCGGGCACGCCGGTGATCCGTGGCCTCGGCGAGGAGATCGTCTCGCGCCTGCCTGCGGCCGAGGTGGCGGGCCCACCGCGCGCCGAATGGGGCACGCGCGAGCAGGCCACGTCCGCCTGGTGGGCGGCCCGGACCGCGGCCTTCCACGGCGTGGTCACCTGGTCGCCGACGGTGAGCCCCGAGTGGCTCAAGACCGTGTCGCAGCGGATGGTGCTCGAGGCGGGGGTGGAGCTCGTCCATCACGCCTGGGTGGTGGGCGTGCTGCCCGACCCGCGCGATCCGTCGCGGATCGCGGGCGTGCTGCTCGAGAGCAAGCAGGGGCGGCTCGCGGTGACGGCCGACGTGTTCGTGGACGCCACCGGCGACGCCGACCTGGTGGCCGCGGCGGCGCGGCTGCGTCCCGCCGCGCCGGCCGACGGCGAGGACCTGGTCGACGACATCGACGCCGGCGACATCCACCATGCGATCAACACCTCCTGGCTGTTCGGCGGCGTGGACATGCCCGCCTGGCTCGCGTTCCGCGCGACGCAGCCGCGCGGCTTCGCCGAGTTCATGGCCGGCGGACGCAGCGCGCTGCGCCTCTTCGAGAAGCCCTTCGTGTCCTGGCGCGACGACATCGCGCTGTTCATGGGGCCGCGGCGCGCGGGGCTGTCGGCGCTCGACCTGGAGGACCTGACCCGAGTCGAGGTGGAGAGCCGCGAGCTGATGGCGGCGCACCTCGCCCACTACCGCGCGCACGCACCGGGCTTCTCGCGGGCCTACGCACTGCAGATGGCGCCGCAGGTGGGCGCGCGCCATTCGCGCCGGATCGCGGGCATCGCCCGCATGTCGCGCGCCGACTGGGACCGCGGCGAGGTGCATGCGGACGAGGTCGGCATCAGCCCGTCGCCGGCGCTGTCCTTCCCCCCGGTGTCGGTGCGCTACGGCGCGCTGGTGCCGCGGCGCTTCGCGAACCTGCTCGCGCCGGGCAAGCACCTGTCGAGCGACCCCTCCTCGCACGCGTTCATGAGGGAGATCCCGCAGTGCTGGCTGACGGGGCAGGCGGCGGGCGTCGCGGCGGCGCAGGCCGCCGCCAGCGGCGCCGACCTGCGTACGCTGCCGATCGGCCCGCTGCAGGCCGCGCTGCGCTCGCAGGGGGTGCTGCTGCGCACCGCAGCCGAGGCCACCGCCACCGCCACCGCCACCGCCACCGCCACCGCCACCGCCGGGGCGCCCGACCGATGATGAGCGAGCCCGACCCGCGCGCGCCTGCGTGCCGCCGCTTCGTGGATCCCGCCTACCGGCCGCTGTGCGGCACGCTCGCCGAGGTCCGCGCCGGCATCGACGCGCTCGATGACCAGCTGATCGAGCTGCTCGCGCGGCGCGCCGATCTGGTGATGGACGCCACGCGCTTCAAGCGCGACGCGGGCGAGGCCGCCGCGCCCGCGCGCCAGGCGCAGGTCTACGCCCGCGCACGTGCCCTCGCTCAGCGCCGGCGCTGCGCCTTCCCCGGCCTGGACGACGTCGCCGAGGCGACCTGGCGCGCGATGGTCGCCGCCTTCGTCGCGCGCGAGCAGGCGCTGCTCGCGGCGACCGAGCCGATCGGGGGCGCCGACGCGATCGCCCGCAGCCGACCCGACCCGACGACGCCCGGGGGAGTCGGCGCGGCACCCGCCGGCGGCGCGGCACCCATCGACCCCATCGACCCCATCGACGACAGAGGCCCCTCCCGATGACCGCAGCCCTACCCGCCCGCGCCACCCTGCCGCGTCGCGCGCTGCTGCGCGCGACCCTCGCCGCGACCGCCGCCGCCGCCGTGCCCGCAGCCGCCCGGGCGCAGGCGCCGGACTGGCCGACCCGGCCGGTGCGCATGGTCGTGCCCTTCGGACCGGGCAGCACGCCCGACGCGCTCGCGCGCGTGGTCGGCGACAGGCTCGCGCAGGTACTGCGCCAGCCGGTGATCATCGAGAACCGTGCGGGCGCGGGCGGCAACCTCGGCACCGACGCCGTCGCCAAGGCCGCCCCGGACGGCTACACGGTCGGCGTCTCGATCACCGGCCCGCTCGTCAACAACACCGTGCTCTACCGCAAACTTCCCTACGACCCGTTCCGCGACCTCGCGCCAGTGACGCTGGCCGCGACCCAGCCGAACGTGCTCGCGGTGTCGACCGAGCTCGGCGTGGACACGGTCGGGCAGCTGATGGACCTGCTGCGCCGCAATCCTGGCAAATACAACTACGCGTCGGTCGGCGCGGGCACCGTCGCCCACCTGTCGATGGAGCTGATCAAGGCGAAGACCGGCACCTTCATCGTCCATGTGCCCTACAACGCCTCGCCCGCGGCGGTGCTGTCGATCCTGCAGGGCGACACCCACATGGCATGGCTCGCGCCGCTCGCGGTGCTGCCGCAGGTCAAGGCAGGCAAGCTCAAGGCGCTCGCGGTCACCACCCGGGAGCGCTCGGTGTTCATGCCCGACGTGCCGACCTTCCGAGAGGCGGGTATCGCCGACATCGAAGCGACCGCGTGGATCGGCATCGTGGTGCCGGCGAGGACACCCGCGCCGATCGTAGAGCGGCTCAACCGCGAGATCGCGGCGATCCTGCGGGAGCCGGCGGTGGTCGAGCGGCTGCGTGCGATGTACATGGACCCGGTGGGCGATTCACCCCAGTCGTTCGCGGCCTTCATGCAGGACGAGCTGCGGCGCTGGACGCCGATCATCCGGCGGGCGGGCGTCGTCATCGACTGACCGGCGCGTGGCGGACGCCCGCGCCGGCCGGCAGGCCGGTCGCGGGTATAATCCGCAACTCGCTTGCATCTGGTGGTTCTTTTGACTCTCGCATCGATCATCGCTGCGACCCTGCTTTCCGGCATCGCCTCGGTCCTGGCCGCCGCGCTGCTGTCATTCGGGTTGATGTCGCGGCTGGTGCCGCGCATGGTCAGCCTGTCGGCGGGCATCCTGCTCGGGGCGGCCATCCTGCACCTGCTGCCCGAGGCCCTCGAGTCCGGGGCCGATCTGCACAGCCTGTCCTGGACCCTGCTGGCGGGCCTGGTGGGCTTCTTCCTGCTCGAAAAGTCGGCGGTGCTGCGCCACAGCCACCACCACGAGGGCGACGGGCACGGTCACCATCACGGGCACGACCAGCGCGAGGCCGGCCCCGGCGGCGTGCTGATCCTCGTCGGCGACTCGATCCACAACCTCGCCGACGGCTTCCTGATCGCCGCCGCCTTCCTCGCCGACCACCGGCTTGGCTGGCTCACCGCCGCGGCCATCGCCGCGCACGAGATCCCGCAGGAGATCGGCGACTTCATCGTGCTGCTCAACGCAGGCTACACGCGGCGCCGCGCGCTCGCCTACAACCTGCTGTCGGGTCTCGCGGCGGTCATCGGCGGGCTGGTCGGTTACTTCGCGCTCGACGCGGCGCGCGACGCGCTGCCCTACGTGCTGGTGCTGGCCGCGAGCAGCTTCGTCTACATCGCGCTGGCCGACCTGGTGCCCGACATGCAGCGCCAGCGCAAGCGGGGTGAGTCGGCGGTCCAGGTGGGCCTGCTGCTGGTGGGCATCGCGGCCATCGCGCTGCTGACCGCGCCGCTTCACGCGCATTGAGCGTGGCGCCGGCGCGCGGCGTGCGCGGCTCCGCGGTGGCGCTGGTCGTGGGCGCCGGCGTCGTGGTGTCGCTGAACGTCGGCAAGCTTCCGGCCGCGCTGCCGCTGCTGCGCGGGGAGTTCGGGCTGGACCTGGTCGAGGCCAGCCTGCTGGTGTCCGTCTTCCAGGTCGCCGGCATGCTGCTCGGGCTCTTCGGTGGCATGCTCGCCGACCGCTTCGGGCCGCGCCGGGTGATGCGCGCGGGCCTGGTCGTGGCGTCTGCGGGCTCCGCGATCGGCGCGCTCGCCGACGGCGCGGCCATGCTGCTCGCGAGCCGTGCGGTCGAGAGCGCCGGGTTCATCCTCTCCGTGCTGCCGGGGCCCGCGCTGCTCGCGCGCGAGGTGCCGTCGCGCCGGCTGCGCGCGGCGATGGGGCTGTGGAGCGCGTACATGCCCTTCGGCATGGCGCTCGGCCTGGTGCTCTCGCCGCTGGCCTACGACACGGTCGGATGGCGGCCGGTGTGGTGGACGATCGCGGCGGCCTGCCTGGCGATGTCCGCGCTGCTGGGCACGGCGGTCGCGCCTGACCCGCGCGGGCGGGTGCCCGACGACGCGCTGGGCCTGGTGCGCGACACGCTGCGCGCGCCGCGCCCGTGGTTGCTCGCCGGCGCGTTCGGCTGCTATGCGTCGCAGTGGATGGGCGTCTTCAGCTTCCTGCCGACGCTCTATGCCGAGGCCGGAATCGGCCTGGCGCTCGCGGGCTCGCTGACCGCGTTCGGCGTGGCCATCAACATCGTCGGCAATCTCGCCTCCGGCGTGCTGATGCAGCGCGGCGTACACCGCTCGGTGCTGCTGGCGAGCGCCGCGGTCGCGATGATCGCCGGCGCCTGGCTGTGCTTCGGCAGCGGCGCGCCGTTTGCGGTGCGCTATGGCGGCGTGCTGCTGTTCTCGGCGATGGGCGGGCTGATCCCGGGGACGCTGTTCGCGAGCACGCCGGCCTACGCACCGCATCCGCGCGCGGTGTCCACGACCACCGGCCTGATGCAGCAGGGCTCCACGCTCGGCCAGTTCCTGTCGCCGCCGCTGATCGCGGCGGTGGCCTCGGCGAGCGGTGGCTGGCACAACACCTGGTGGGTGACCGGGGCGCTCGCGATGGGCAACCTGGCGATCGCCTGGGCGATCGCGCGGACCGACCGGCGCGCCCGTGCGGCGGGCGGCGGCTAGACGGCGCGGGCGGCCGCTGCCCGGCAGCGCGGGCGGCCGGCGGGCGTTGTCTACCGAGGGCGGGGCGCGGCAGCGCGTGGCGACGCCGCGCGCGCCGCCCCGACTCAGGCTCGGGGCCCCGTCGCGACCGGCCGCGCCGGGTCCGACACCCACTCGCTCCACGAGCCGCCGTACAGCGAGGCCCCAGGCAGGCCGGCATGCGTCATCGCCAGCAGGTTGTGGCAGGCGCTGACACCCGACCCGCAACTGTTGACGACCGAATGCGGTGCACGCCCGGCCAGCAGCGCCTCGAACTCGGCACGCAGCACCTGGGCGGGCTTGAAGCGGCCGTCCTCGCGCACGTTCATGCCCCAGGGCCGGTTGACCGCACCGGGGATGTGGCCGGCGACCGGGTCGAAGGGCTCCACGTCACCGCGGTAGCGGTCCGCGGCCCGTGCGTCGATCACCAGCCGCTCGGGCGCGCGCGCGGCGCGTCCGGTCTCGTCGGCATCCGCCAGGGTGGCGAGCGGCATGCGCAGGGTCAGCGCGCCCCGGCGGGGCGCGGCAGGCGGCTCGGCGGTGACCGGGAAGCCCGCGCGGCGCCAGGCCGGCAGGCCGCCGTCCAGCACCGCGACCGCTTCGTGCCCGACCCAGCGCGCCATCCACCACAGCCGGCCGGCCATGCCGCCGCCGGCGGCGTCGTAGACCACCAGCTGCATGCCGTCGGACAGACCGAGCGACTCGAGCAACGCACGCACCGCCTCGCGCGAGGGCATCGGATGGCGGCCGTTACGGCCGTTCTTGGCCCCGGACAGCTGGTCGTCCATCCGCACGAAGCGCGCTCCGGGGATGTGGGCCGCCTCGTAGGCGCGTTGCCCGGCCTGCGGGTCGGTCAGGTCGTGATGGCAGTCGATCACCAGGCAGCGGTCGATCTCGTGGGCGAGGTCGTCGGCGGTGATCAGGGTGGTCCAGGTCATCGTGCGGGTTCCGGATCGGCGACCTTCGGCCGCGGGGGAGACATTCTGCCTTGATGCCGGTCTCTTTCACCAGTTGGGCCCACTTGGCGGTCTCGTCGCGCAGGAAGGCGCCGAACTCGGCCGAGGCCATCGGGCGCCGCTCCGCGCCCTGCGCGGTCAGGCGCGAGCAGCCCCTGCCACGAGCCGGTCATGAAGGCGGCATGTCCCGGCTCGGCGACGGTCGGCAGGTCGGGCAGGGTTGACCGGCGAGGTACGGCGCGCTGCCGGCGCCGACTGTCGCGCAGTTGAGCGCGCCCGGCCTGGCGCGGGCGACGCCCTTGTTCTCCACCACGATCTGCTGGCCGAGCGCCTCGCCCACGCGTACGCCGAGCGTGCGCGCGAGGATGTCGGAGGTGCCGCCGGCCGCACAGGGCACGACGATGCGGATCGGCCGCGCTGGGAAGGTCTGCGCGGCAGCGCCAGGGGGCGCGAGCGCTGCGGCCAGCGGCAGCGCGCCGGTGGCGGCGAGCCAGCCGCGGCGTGCGGAATCGGGCTCGGCACGGGACATGGAGTCGGTCCGCCGTAGCGTCGTCGCGGTGGCGATGCGCGCGGGGTCAGGCGGGGTCCGCCACGACGCGCCAGCGCGCGATCGCGTCGGTGTCGATCTCGATCCCCAGCCCGGGTCCGTCCGGGATCGCGACCGTCCCGTCGACATGCTCGATCGGCGTGCGCAGCACGGCCTGCCTGAACGGATGCTCGCTGCGGTCGAACTCGAGCACCGGCTCGGTCGGGTCGTGGCGCGGCGGGCTGGGCGGCAGCACCGCGTGCAGCTGGAGCGCCGCGGCCAGTCCGATCCCGGTGCCCCAGACATGCGGCACCAGGCGCACGCCGAACGCGGTCGCCATGTCAGCGATCTTCTTCGCCTCGGACAGCCCGCCGCAGGCGCAGACGTCCGGCTGCACGATGTCCATCGCACGCCGCGTGAACACCTCCCGGAAGCCCCAGCGCGTGAACTCGGTCTCGCCACCGGCCACCGGGATCGGCTGGCCGCGACGCACCTCCACATAGCTGTCGAGGTCGTCCGGCACCACCGGCTCCTCGAACCACCCGATGTCGCAGTCGGCGATCGCGCGGCCGAGCCGGATCGCGTCGATCGCGTCGTAGCCGTGGTTGGCATCGAGCATCAGGCCCACCCGCGGCCCCACCGCCTCGCGCACCGCGCGGATCAGCGCGACGTCCTGGGCGACCCCGAAGCCGATCTTGAGCTTGGCAGCCCGGAAGCCCTGCGCCACGTAGCCGCGTACCTCATCGACCAGATAGGACAGCGTGTCGCGCACCAGCGCGTCGGCGTCCCCGCCCGAATGGTGCGTCTCGCGCCTGCGCGACTCGAGGCTGCGCCAGCCGGCGCCCCGCCGGTAGGTGCCGGTCGCATACGCGGACACCGAGTCGCGGAAGCGCCCGCCCATCAGCCGCCAGACTGGCTCGCCCCAGTGCCGCCCGCGCAGGTCCCACAGCGCCACGTCGACGCCCGACAGCGCAGTCAGCGCCAGGCCCTTCTGGCCCTGGTCGCGCAGGCCGTTGTAGAGCGCGAGCCACAGGCGGTCTACCGCGAGGGCGTCCTGCCCGGTCAAAAGCGGCGCCCAGGAAGCGACGATCGCGGCGTTCAGGCGCGCGGGCCCGATGCACTCGCCCCAGCCGGACAGGCCGTCCTCGGTGGTGATCTCGACCACGCACGAGGCGCGTGTCGCGGTTTCGGTGAACGACCAGGCGAACGGCTCGGACAGGGGGGCTTCGAGCACGTGCGTGCGGAGGCGGGCGATGCGTGGCATGGGTCAGTCTCCTGCGGCGCCGGCCCCGTCCGGTGGAAGGGTGCGGCCGTATTCCTGCGTGCAGTAGGCGCCGCCCTGGAACGCATCGCCGATCGGGTCGGCGGGCTCCGCGACGGCGAGCACCTGCGCCGCGAAGTCCTCGGAACGGCCCGAAGGCCGGTAGCCGAGCGCGTGGGCGCGCCGATTGTCCCACCATGCGCGCGCGTTGTCGGACGCCCCGTAGACGATTTCGTAACGGACCTCGGGGTGCTCGATGCCGATGCGCACCAGCTGCAGCAGGTCGGCGGGGCTGAGCCAGATGGCGAGGCGGCGTCGGTCGATCGGTGCGTCGCCGACGTTGCCGATCCGGATGTTGAACACGCCGATGCCGTGCTTGTCGGCGTACAGCGCGCCGATCGCCTCGCCGAAGGCCTTGCTCGCCCCGTATCGCGTGTCGGGTCGCGGGGCCACGTCGTGGTCGATCGTCTGGTCGCGCCGATAGAAGCCGACGGCATGGTTCGACGACGCGAACACCACGCGCCGCACACCCGCCTCGCGCGCCGCCTCGTAGAGGGTGTAGGTGCCGACGATGTTGGCCTGCAGGATCGTGTCCCACGGGCCCTCCACCGAGAAGCCGCCGAGATGCACGATCGCGTCGATGCCGCGGACCGCTTCGCGAACCTGCGCGGGATCGGACAGGTCGGCGCGCACGAAGGTCTCGCCGGGGGCGAGCGGCCCGGCGGGCTCGACGAGATCGGACAGGCGCACCGGGCCGTAGACCGACGCGAGCAGCGGGCGCAGGCGGGTGCCGACGCCGCCGCAGGCGCCGGTGAGCAGGATGCGCGGACGAGCGTCCGGGGCAGGGCAGGCGGTCATCGGGAGTCCTCCGGTGAGGCCGGTGCGCGTCCGGCCGGGGTAGCGGGGCGGCGCACGGTGGCAACGGCCTGCGGCGCCGCCACCCGGGCACCCGGCACCGCGCGCGCCGTGACCCAGGTCGCATACGCGCCTGCGGCGACGATCGTCGCGATGCCGATCGCCTCGCGCACGCTCAGCGCGTCGTCGAACGCCGCCCAACCGATCGCCGCCGCGAAGCCGATGTTGGTGTACTGCAGGTTGGCGGCGAGCAGGGTGGCAGGCCCTGCGAAGGCGCGCGTCATGCACAGCTGCCCGATCAGTGCGAGCCCGGCGATCGCGGCCAGCCAGCCGACGCCCGCGGCGCTGTGCGGCGAGAAGCCGCCGGTCGCGGCGATCCCCGTCAGCCCGACCAGCGACGCCACGGTCGAGAACCAGAGCACGACCCGCCACGAGGGCTCGCCGAGCGTTCCGAGCGAGCGCATCTCGAAGAACACCACGCTCGCCAGCAGCCCCGAGCCCAGCCCCGCAGCGAAGCCGGCCAGGTTGGCGCCGTCCATGGTCGGGCGCAGCGCGAGCAGCACGCCCGCGAAGCCTACGGCGGCCGCCAGGTACAGCCGGCCCCGGGTGCCGTCGCTCGGCATGCCGCGCAGCCGGGCGGCCACTGCGACCGCCACCGCGACGAACAGCGGCGAGGTGTTGCCCAGGGTCGCCGCAGTGGGCAGCGGCAGGTGGTAGAGCGCGAGGAACCACAGCACCATCGCGCTGCAGCCGGCCGCCGAGCGCCTCAGGTGCAGCGACAGGTGCGGGGTGGCGATGCGGCGTCCGGTGGTGAGCGCCCAGCCGGCGATCGCCACCGCGCCCAGCGCGTTGCGCCAGAACACCAGCTCGAACAGCCCGTAATGCGCGAACCCGAACTTGATCGCGGCGCTCATCCCCGCGAAGGCGAGCGCCGAGCCGACGGCCCAGGCGGCCTGGACCGGCGCTCTCACGCCGGCCCTCCCGCCGGCCCGTCAGTCACCGCCGAGCTTCCCCCGCAGGAACTCGTGGAAGTGCATCATGCCGTCCTCCATCGGGCTCTGGTACGGGCCCACCTGGTTCTCGCCCCGCGCGAGCAGCACCTGCCGCCCGGCGTCCATCCGCAGCGCGATCTCGTCGTCCTCGACGCAGGTCTCCATGTAGGCGGCCCGCTCGGCCTCGACGAACTCGCGCTCGAACAGCACGATCTCCTCGGGATAGTAGAACTCGACGATGTTGGTCGTGTGTCGCGGCCCGCGCGGGACCAGGTGCGAGACGACCAGCACGTGCGGGTACCACTCCACCATCACGTTGGGGTAGTAGGTGAGCCAGATCGCGCCGTGCTCGGGCGGCGCGCCGTTGCGGTACTTGAGCACCTGTTCGTGCCAGCGCCGGTAGATCGCGCTGCCCGGCTTGCCAAGGCCCTGGTGCACGCCGACCGTCTGCACCGACCACCAGTCGCCGAAATCCCAGTCGAGGTCGTCGCAGGACACGAACCGGCCGAGCCCCGGGTGGAAAGGCTCGACGTGGTAATCCTCCAGGTAGACCTCGATGAAGGTCTTCCAGTTGTAGGCGCACTCGTGCACCTCGACGTGGTCGAGCATGTAGCCCGAGAAGTCGAGCTTGTCCCGGACGCCCGCGCGCTCGAGGTCCGCGGCCACGTCGCGCACGCTGGAGAACAGCAGCCCGTTCCAGTTCTGGAGGGGGCTGCGGCCGAGGTTCAGGCAGGGCTGCTCCTCGAAGTGCGGCGCGCCGAGCAGCCGGCCCTGCAGGTCGTAGGTCCAGCGGTGCAGCGGACAGACGATGTTTCGGGTGTTCCCGCGGCCGTTGAGCATCACCGCCTGGCGATGGCGGCAGACGTTGGACAGCAGATCGATGCCCTGGTCGCCCCGCACGAGCAGCCGGCCCTCCTTCTCGGCCGGCAGCGCGAAGTAGTCGCCGGAGTTGGGCACCATCAGCTCGTGGCCGATGTAGCCAGGGCCGTTCCTGAACAGAATCTCGATCTCGCGCCGGTACAGCGCTTCATCGAAATACGCCGAAACCGGAAGCTGGGCTGCAGATCGCTGCAGGTGCGCCCGACGCCCGATGTCCGACATGATCCGACCTCCTGGACGAGGCTGACTGCGTTGAAAGGAGTCCCTTCGATTGCCCGGGACAAAAATGGCCGGCAAGTCTAACCCCAATCCCGTGCCGGGGCATCGATGCGGCCCTCGGGGAGGCGGGAATTGCAGCCCTTCCCCTGATCGTCGCGGCCCCCTGCGGCCGGGGCGGCGATTCCGGCGTAAAATTGAGCTTTGACATGTGACGGTCGCGGCTTCCCCGGGGGGATGACGCTGCCGGCCCTAAACGATGGCTAAACCCGACCGGCCCGTCGACGATCGGCCCGCCTCGTTCGAGGCGGCGCTCGCCGAGCTCGAGGCCCTGGTGCAGAAGATGGAAGCGGGCACGCTGACGCTCGAGCAGTCGCTCGATGCGTACCGGCGCGGCGCCCTGCTCGTGGGTTTCTGCCGGGACGGCCTCGCGAGCGTGCAGCAGCAGGTCAAGGTGCTCGAGGGCGACCTGCTGCGGCCTTTCGAACCCGAGGGACGGGTCGAGGGATGAGCGCGGCGGGCACCGACCTGTCCGGCTGGTCCGCTGCCGTGCTGGCGCGCACCGAGGCCTGCCTGCAGGTCCTGCTGCCGCGGCCGGGCGCGGCGGGCGAGCCCGGCGGCCCGGCGCTGGTCCGGCTGCACGAGGCGATGCGCTATGCGGTGCTGGGCGGCGGCAAGCGCGTGCGCCCGCTGCTCGCCCACGCGGCGGGCGAGCTCACCGGCGCACCCGCCGCGGCGCTCGACCGCGCGGGCTGCGCGGTGGAGCTGATCCACGCGTATTCGCTGGTCCACGACGACATGCCGTGCATGGACGACGACGTCCTTCGCCGAGGCAAGCCCACGGTCCACGTCGTCTACGGCGAGGCGCTCGCGATGCTGGTGGGCGACGCGCTGCAGGCGCTGGCCTTCAGGGCGGCGGCGGAGGCCGCCGGCCACGGCGTGCCGGCGTCGGCGGCGGTGCGCATGTGCCTGGAGCTGGCCGACGCGGCGGGATCCCCCGGCATGGCAGGCGGCCAGGCGATCGACCTCGCCGCCGTCGGCGCGAGCCTCGGGCGCGACGCGCTGGAGGACATGCACCGCCGCAAGACGGGCGCAATGCTGCGCGCGTCGGTGCGGCTCGGCGCCTGGTGCGGCGAGCCGCTCGACGCCGCCGGCAGCGGGGCGCTCGACGACTACTGCGCGGCCGTGGGCCTGGCGTTCCAGGTCGTCGACGATATCCTCGACGTCGAGGCCGACAGCGCCACGCTCGGCAAGACCGCCGGCAAGGACGCCGAGCAGAACAAGCCGACCTACGTGTCGCTGATGGGGCTGGCCGGCGCGCGCGAACTCGCAGCCGCGCTGCGCGCACAGGCGCACGACGCGCTCGCCCGCTTCGGCGAACGAGGGCACAGGCTCGGGGCGCTCGCCGACCTGATCGTCCTGCGCCGCTCTTGACGGCCGCGGGCTGAGCACCAAGGATGGGCAAGGACCACAGGGACCGACCATGACGACCGATTTTTCCCTACTCGACAAGATCCAGGAACCGGCCGTGCTGCGCAAGCTCGAGCGCGCGCGCCTGCCCGTTCTCGCCGAGCAGCTGCGCACCTTCATCCTCGATTCGGTGTCCCGCACCGGCGGGCACCTGTCCTCGAACCTCGGCACCGTCGAGCTCTCGATCGCGCTGCACTACGTGTTCGACACGCCGCGCGACCGCATCGTGTGGGACGTCGGCCACCAGTCCTACCCGCACAAGATCCTGACCGGCCGGCGCGAGGGCATGAACAGGCTGCGCCAGCATGGCGGCATCTCCGGCTTCCCGCGCCGCAGCGAGAGCCAGTACGACACCTTCGGCACCGCCCACTCCTCGACCTCGATCTCGGCGGCGCTCGGCATGGCCGTCGCGTCGCGCAACAAGGGCGAGAACAAGGGCCCGGGCCGGCGCCGCCATGTCGCGGTGATCGGCGACGGGGCGATGACCGCCGGCATGGCCTTCGAGGCGATGAACAACGCCGGCGTCATGCAGGACATCGACCTGCTGGTGGTGCTCAACGACAACGACATGTCGATCTCGCCGCCGGTCGGCGCGCTCAACAAGGACCTGGCCCGCATCCTGTCGGGCCGCCAGGTCACCCTCGCGCGCGACGTCGCGCGCAGCGTGCTCTCCAAGGTGCCCCCGGTCTACGAGCTGGCGCGCCGGCTCGAGGAGCACGCCAAGGGCATGGTGGTGCCCGCCACGATGTTCGAGGAGTTCGGGTTCAACTACTTCGGCCCCATCGACGGCCACGACCTCGATGCGCTGATCCCCACCCTGCAGAACCTGCGCGAGATGCACGGGCCGGTGTTCCTGCACGTCATCACCCGCAAGGGGCAGGGCTACAAGCTGGCCGAGGCCGACCCGGTGCTGTATCACGGCCCCGGCAAGTTCGACCCCGAGGAGGGCATCAAGAAGGCCGCCGGCGGCGGCAAGCCGAGCTACACCCAGGTGTTCGGCGACTGGATCTGCGACATGGCGGCGCTCGACGACCGGCTGGTCGGCATCACCCCCGCGATGCGCGAGGGCTCGGGGTTGGTCGAGTTCGAGCGGCGCTTTCCGACCCGCTACTTCGACGTCGGCATCGCCGAGCAGCACGCGGTGACCTTCGCGGCCGGCCTGGCCTGCGAGGGCGCGCGCCCGGTGGTCGCGATCTACTCGACCTTCCTGCAGCGCGGCTACGACCAGCTGATCCACGACGTCGCGCTGCAGAACCTGCCGGTGCTGTTCGCGCTCGATCGGGCGGGCCTGGTGGGCGCCGACGGCGCGACGCACGCGGGCGCGTACGACCACGCCTACCTGCGCTGCATCCCCAACATGGTCGTGCTCGCGCCGTCCGACGAGAACGAGTGCCGCCAGATGCTCTACACCGCGTTCCGCCACGACGGGCCGAGCGCGGTGCGCTACCCGCGCGGCTCGGGCGTCGGCGTCGAGGTGCTCAAGGACCTGACCGAGCTGCCCTTGGGCCGGGCGGAGCTGCGGCGCAAGGGGCGGCGCATCGCCTTCCTCGCGTTCGGGTCGATGGTGCATCCGGCGCTCGTCGCCGGCGAGGCGCTCGATGCGACCGTGGTCAACATGCGCTGGGTCAAGCCGGTCGATGCGGCGATGATCGAGGAGTTGGCCCGCACGCACGACGCCTTCGTGACCGTCGAGGAGGCCGCGATCGCCGGCGGCGCGGGCAGTGCCTGCCTCGAGGCGATGGCCGCGGCGGGGATCGGGCGCCCGGTGCTGCAGCTCGGCCTGCGGGACCACTTCATCGACCACGGCGACCCGGGCTTGCTGCTGCGCCTGGAGGGCCTCGACGCCACCGGGATCGAGCGCTCGGTGCGCGAGCGATTCGCCGAACTGCTGTCCACAGACGGGGCGCCCAGGCTGGTCGCCAGCCGTTGACCGGGCGACCGGGCGGGCGCGGCCGCCGATCCGCAGCGCCTGCGCTGCGGTCGTCGGCGCATCACATCGAGGAGCCGTGATGAACTTCCGCGATCCCCAGGTCGCCTCGCCCGCCGGGCTCGATCGGGCGATGCCCGACGTGCAGGGCAGCGCCGACCACCGCAGCCAGCCGATACAGCGGGTGGGCGTGCGCGGTCTGCGTTACCCGATGCTCTGGCGATCGGGCGCCGAGGCGATGCCGACGGTCGCGGCGTGGAGCCTGTACGTCGCGCTGCCCGCCGACCAGAAGGGCACGCACATGTCCCGGTTCATCGCGCTGATCGAGCGCTCGGGCCGGAACCTGTCGCTCGACGCGATGCGCCCGCTGCACGGCGAGATGCTCGGGCTCCTGGACGCCGACTCCGGCCGCATCGAGCTCGCGTTCCCGCTCTTCGTCAACAAGACCGCGCCGGTGTCGGGCGTCGAGAGCCTGCTCGACTACGAGCTGTCGCTGACCGTCGACGGCCCGCGCGACGCGCCGCAGGTGACCGTGCAGGTGCTGGTGCCGGTGACCAGCCTGTGCCCGTGCTCCAAGAGCATCAGTGAGTACGGTGCCCACAACCAGCGCTCGCACCTCACGGTGCAGGCGCGTCTCGCCCCGGGCGCCACGCTCGACGTGGCGGCGCTGATCGCGCGCATCGAGCAGCAGGCTTCCTGCGAGCTGTACGGGCTGCTCAAGCGGGTCGACGAGAAGCACGTCACAGAGCGGGCCTACGACAACCCCAAGTTCGTCGAGGACCTGGTGCGCGACGTCGCGGCCACGGTGCGCGAGGTGCCGGGCGTCACGGGCTTCGTGGTCGAAGGCGAGAACTTCGAGTCGATCCACAACCACTCGGCGTACGCGCGGATCGAGTCCTGACCCCGCCCGGCCCTGCCGGCCGTCAGTAGCGCCGGGTCAGCACCAGGCGGTCGCCGTCGCGGCGCAGGTCGGTGCGGTTCAGGAAGCTCATGCCCAGCAGCGCGTACTCGCCGAGCCCCTCCTGCACGATGGCATCCACCTGGTAGATCACGAGCGAGCCGAGCGATACCCGGTCGAGGCGCACGCGGCGTGCCGCGACCTGGCCGTTGGCGGTCGAGACCAGCACCGGCTGGCCCCGCGACGCATCGATGCCGGCCCGGCGGGCGAACTCGCCGGGGATCGTCACCGCGGTAGCCCCGGTGTCCACCAGGAAGCGCAGCGAAGCACCGTTGACGGCGCCCTGCGCGATGTAGTGGCCGCGCGCATCCGGCGCGAGCACGACGCGCATGCCGGCGTCGGGCTCGGCGCGCATCGGCGCGGCGCCCACCGGCAGGCTGGCCCGCCGGCCGTCCAGCTCGAGCACCGCGCTGCCTTCGTCGACCGACACCACGCGCACCGGTCCGCGCGCGCCGCCCACCGGCACCGTGTAGGGCCCGCCGCCGTCGATGACCAGCACCGCCTTGCCCGGGAACACGCCCACCACCGCGACGTCGGTGGCGCCGGCTGACGCGCTGGCGAGGAGGAGCAGGGTCTGGAGCAGGGGTCTGGGCGTCACGGCGGTCCGCGGGCATCGGACCCGTCGCGACGATGGTACGGCGGGGCGCCGAGGCCCGGGACGCCGCCGGTCGGCGGGCGCTGTCCGGCCACCGGCATGCGGCGCCGGCCCGAGGCTCAGTCGCCCTGCGTCGTCCGCCCCGCCGCGGCGGGCATCCAGCCGCGCCGCAGGATCAGGTCGACGGTGGCTTGCGCGCCGTCGCGGGTCCAGCCGCCCGCCTCGATCGATGCGAGTGCCTCGTTGGGGATCATCGGCAGGATGGCCTCGTGCTCGCCGTCCCGGGGCATCGGCAGGAAGGACGGCGGCAGCTCCAGCTCGAACAGCGTGACCGACTCGCGGTGCAGCGCCGGCAGGCCGTCGTACGTGGTGGGGTAGCACACCTCGAGCGAGCCGGCCGGTCGGGCATGCCGCGCGAGTGCCTCGGGGATGCCGGCCTCCTCGTCGCATTCGCGGACCAGCGTGGCGTGCACGCCGTCCATGCCGGGTATGCCGCCTCCCACCATCGCGTCCAGGAGGCCTGGGTCGACCGGCTTGCTGCGAGCGCGGCGCGCGACCCACAGCAGCGGCCCGGCAGCGGTGAGCGTGAAGCCGCAGGCGAGGACCGAGCGCAGCATCAGGCCGAAAGGGCGCAGCAGCGCCCGCTCCACGCCGAACAGCGGCCGCTCTGCGTCGTGGACCACCATCCGCTCGTCCCGCCAGCTGGGCAGGTCCCAGCGCCGGCGGGCCTGCTCGCCCCAGCGCGACAGCGCGGCCGAGCGGCCGGCGAAGGTCTGCAGCGCCGGCATCAGGCACAGCGCGCCGTCGCGCATCTCGAAGGGCGTGGGCGACTCGAGCGCGCGGGCGAGCCAGTCCTCGCCCAGCCAGCCGACGTCCACGCCGTCGACGCGCAACGGCGTCAGGCCAGGCGGCGCGTCCATTGCATCCATCGCGCCGGGCCTGCGCGCGTCAGTCGCGGAAGTTGCCGAAGGTGAGCGGCAGCTCGACCGTGTCCTGGCGGATCAGTGCGATCGCGGCCTGCAGGTCGTCGCGCTTGGCGCCGGTGACCCGCACCGTGTCGCCCTGGATCGACGCCTGGACCTTGAGCTTGGCGTCCTTGACCGCGCGCACGATCTTCTTGGCGGCGTCGGCGGGCACGCCGTGACGCACGGTGATCGGCTGCTTGATCTTGTCGCCGCCGATCTTCTCGTTGCTGCCGTAGTCGAGGAAGCGCACGTCGACGCGGCGCTTGGCGAGCTTGGCCAGCAGCACGTCCTTGACCTGGCCGAGCTTGAAGTCATCGTCCGCGAAGGCGGTCAGCAGCTTGTCGCCGACCTCGATGCGGGCGTCGGAGCCCTTGAAGTCGAAGCGGTTGGTGATCTCCTTGTTGGCCTGGTCGACCGCATTGCGGATCTCGACCTGGTTGGCTTCGCAGAGCACATCGAATGAAGGCATGGTCGGGCGCTCCAGGGTGGGTCGGATCAGTTCAGGAGCTTCTCGAGGAAGCCCGCGCGGCCCATCGCCGGGTCGAGCTCGTAGGCCACGAAGCCCACGCTGCGGTACAGGGCGATCGCGCCGGTGTTGCCATCGAGGGCTTCCAGCGTGAGCTTGCAGCATCCGCGCTCGCGTGCCACCGCCTCAGCCTCGGCGAGCAGCCGCCTGCCGATGCCCCGGCCCTGATGGCTCGCCGCGACCGCGATGTCGTGGATGTTGAGCAGCGGGCGCGCCTTGAAGGTGGACACGCCCTCGAAGGCGTTGATCAGGCCGACCGGAAGGTCGACGTCGAAGGCGAGCAGGCCGACGTAGTGGGCCCGCTCGGCGAGCACCGCCGGCAACCGGGCCCGGGCGTCGTCGGCGAGCGGCGTGCCGCCGCCGGTCGGGCTGCGCGCATAGCCGTCGAGCAGCGCGACCAGCGCCGCGGCGTGCCGCGGGTCGCGCGGGTCGAGCCGCTCGATGCGCAGCCCCGCGGGCAGGTCGGAGCGGCTCATCGGACCGGGTCGAAGCGGAGCCCGCGGCCGCTCAGCGTGCCTTGCCGGCCGGGGGCTTGCGGGCGGCGGGCTGGGCCGCTGCAGGCTTCTTCGCGGCGGGGGCCTTGGCCGCCGGCGCGGGTGCCGCTGGCGCCCTGGCGGACGCAGCCCTGGCCGCCGGCTTCGCGGCCGAGGCGCGCGCGGCCGCCTTGACGCCCGCGATCCGCATGCGCAGCGCGTTCAGCTTGATGAAGCCGCCGGCGTCGGCCTGGTTGTACGCGCCGCCGTCGTCGTCGAAGGTCGCGATCTTCGTGTCGAACAGCGAGTAGGCCGAGCTGCGGCTGGTGACGATCACGTTGCCCTTGAAGAGCTTGAGGATCACTCGGCCGTTGACGTCCTTCTGGGTGTGGTCGATCAGCACCTGCAGCGTGAGGCGCTCCGGGCTCCACCAGTAGCCGTTGTAGACCAGGCTCGCGTAGCGCGGCATCAGGTCGTCCTTGAGGTGCGCGACCTCGCGGTCGAGCGTGAGCGACTCGATCGCGCGGTGCGCGCGCAGCAGGATGGTGCCGCCGGGCGTCTCGTAGCAGCCGCGCGACTTCATGCCGACGTAGCGGTTCTCGACCAGGTCGAGACGGCCCACGCCGTGCTTGCCGCCGAGCCGGTTGAGCTCGGTGAGCAGCGCCGCCGCGCCCATCTTCACGCCGTTGATCGCGACCGGGTCGCCGCGCTCGAAGTCGATCTCGACGAACTCGGGCCTGGCGGGTGCCTTCTCGGGCGACACCGTCAGGCGCCACATGTCCTCGGCCGGCGCCCGGCTCGGGTCCTCGAGCACCCCGCCCTCGAAGGAGATGTGCAGCAGGTTGGCGTCCATGGAGTAGGGCGCCTCGCCCTTGCGCTTCTTGTAGTCGACCGGGATGCCGTGCTGGTCGGCGTACGCGAGCAGCTTGTCGCGCGACAGCAGGTCCCACTCGCGCCAGGGTGCGATCACCTTGACGTCGGGCATCAGCGCGTAGGCGCCCAGCTCGAAGCGGACCTGGTCGTTGCCCTTGCCGGTGGCGCCATGGGAGATCGCGTCGGCGCGCTCGCGGCGCGCGATCTCGACCAGGCGCTTGGCGATCAGCGGCCGCGCGATCGAGGTGCCGAGCAGGTACTCGCCTTCGTACAGGGCGTTGGCACGGAACATCGGGAACACGAAGTCGCGCACGAACTCCTCGCGCAGGTCCTCGACGTAGATCTTCTTGACGCCGAACATCTCGGCCTTCCTGCGGGCCGGCTCGAGCTCCTCGCCCTGGCCGATGTCGGCGGTGAAGGTGATCACCTCGCAGCCGTAGGTGTCCTGGAGCCACTTCAGGATCACCGAGGTATCCAGGCCGCCGGAATAGGCGAGCACGACTTTCTTGACTTGGGACATGGGCGCGGCGCAGGGGCAGTGGGGTGGGCGATGACTCGCGACCCCGCCATTTTGCCAGTTTCGGCCGCCGGATTCGTCGCAGGCCCGTGAGAGAATCTCGCGGCGCCGTCCGGCGGGCCGACCCGCCGCATCCATCCAACGCACCGCGGACCCCCGATGACCGCCACCCCCGACTCTCCCGCGCCGCGCACCGGCGGGCGCATCCTCGTCGACCAGCTCCTCGTGCACGGCGCGACCCGCGCCTTCTGCGTGCCGGGCGAGAGCTTCCTCGCGGTGCTCGACGCGCTGCACGACGTGCGCGACGCGCTGCCGCTGGTGGTGTGCCGCCAGGAGGGCGGGGCCGCCAACATGGCCGAGGCCTGGGGCAAGCTGACCGGCGAGCCCGGCATCTGCTTCGCCACCCGCGGCCCGGGCGCGACCAACGCCTCCATCGGCGTGCACACCGCGTTCCAGGACTCCACCCCGATGATCCTGTTCATCGGGCAGGTGGGCTCGGACTTCGTCGAGCGCGAGGCCTTCCAGGAGGTCGACTACCGGCGGATGTTCGGCCAGATGGCCAAGTGGGTCGCCTCCATAGACCGGGTCGACCGGATCCCCGAATTCGTGCAGCACGCCTTCCATGTCGCGACCTCCGGGCGGCCCGGCCCGGTCGTGCTGGCGTTGCCCGAGGACATGCTGACCCGCCTCGCCAGCGTGGCCGACGCGCGTCGCTACGTGCCCGCCGCGCCCGCGCCGTCGGCGGCGCAGGCCGCCCGCTTCGGCGAGCTGCTCGGCGCGGCACGGCGCCCGCTGCTGCTGGTGGGCGGCTCGTTCTGGGACGACGCCTCGCGCGGGTCGCTGCGGGCCTTCGCGCACCGCTTCGGCCTGCCGGTCGCGTGCGCGTGGCGCTTCCAGGACGCCTTCGACAACGGCGACCCGAACTACGCGGGCGAGGTCGGCATCGGCATCAACCCGAAGCTCGCGCAGCGGGTGCGGGAGTCCGACCTGCTCGTCGCCGTGGGCGTGCGCCTGGGCGAGATGACGACCAACGGCTACACCCTGGTCGAGTCGCCCACGCCGGTTCAGACGCTGGTCCACGTGTTCCCGGGGGCCGACGAACTCGGCCGTGTCTTCCACGCCGAGCTGCCGATCGTGTCGGGCACGCGCGAGTTCGCCCGGATGCTCGATGGCATCGGCGTCCCGGGAGGCGCCGGGCCCGACGCCGCTGCGCTGACCGCGCGCTGGGCGCCCTGGCTCGCCGCGGCGCGGCAGGACTACGCCGGCTGGCGCGTGCCGCGCGCGCAGCCAGGCACGCTCGACTACCCGCAGTGCGTGCTGCACATGGACGCGACGCTGCCGCCCGACGCCATCCTGACCAACGGCGCCGGCAACTTCGCGACGCCGGTGCACCGCCTGTACCGGCATCGCCGCCACAAGACTCAGCTCGCGCCCACCTCGGGCGCGATGGGCTACGCGCTGCCCGCCGCGATCGCCGCGAAGCTGCGCCACCCTGACCGGGTGGTGATCGCAGTCACCGGCGACGGCGACTTCATGATGACCGGTCAGGAGCTCGCCACCGCGGTCCAGTACGGGGCCAACACCATCGTGCTGCTCATCAACAATGGCATGTTCGGCACGATTCGGATGCACCAGGAGCGCGAATACCCGGCACGGGTGTACGGCACGGCGCTGCGCAACCCCGACTTCGTGCGGCTAGCACAGGCCTATGGCTGCCATGCCGAGCGCGTGACCGAGACGGCGCAGTTCGCGGGCGCGCTCGAGCGCGCGATCGGCGCGGCGGCGCCGGCGCTGATCGAGCTGGTCATCGACCCGCAGGCGATCACGGCCGGCCAGACGATCGACGAGATCCGCGCCAAGGCACAGTCGGCCGGGCGCTGAGGGCGGCGCGCGCGGACTTCGGGCGCCGCGGGTCGCCTCAGGGCGCCTCGCTGCAGTCGAGCACCGCGGCGCCGTCGATGCGGCCCTGGTGCAGCGCCTCGATCGCGTCGTTGGCGTCGGCGAGCGCGAAGGTCCGCGTCTCGCAGTGCAGCGGCACATGCGCGGCGAGCGCCATGAAGCCGCTGGCATCGGCGCGGGTGAGGTTGGCGATCGAGCGGATCGTGCGCTCCTCCCACAGGATCCGGTACGGGAAGGACGGTATGTCGCTCATGTGGATGCCACCGCACACCACCGTGCCGCCCGGCGACAGGTCGGCCAGCGCCTTGGGCACCAGCGCGCCGACCGGCGCGAACAGCAGCGCGGCGTCGAGCGGCTCGGGCGCGGGCTGCGTCGAGTCGCCCGCCCAGCTGCAGCCCAGCCGCAGCGCGAGCGCCTGCGCCGCGTCGTCTCCGGCGCGGGTGAACGCGAGCACCTCGCGGCCTTCGGCGATCGCGACCTGGGCCAGCAGGTGGCCCGCCGCGCCGAAGCCGTAGATGCCGATACGCCGCGCGTCCTCGCCCGCGGCGCGCAGCGCGCGGAACCCGATCAGCCCGGCGCACAGCAGGGGGGCGGCCTGTACGTCGTCATAGCGCTGCGGCAGGTGCACGCTGAAGCGCGCGTCGACCAGCGCATGGGTCGCGAAGCCGCCGTGCACGTGCAGGCCGTTGAAGCGCGCCTCCCGGCACAGGTTCTCCCGGCCGGCGTCGCACCAGCGGCAGTGCAGGCAGGTGTGGTGCAGCCAGGCCGCGCCCACGCGCGCGCCCGGCTCGAAGCCCGCCGCGCGGGCGCCGCGCGACAGCACGGTGCCGACGATCTCGTGGCCGGGCACGATCGGCATCCGTGGCGCGATGAGGTCGCCGTCGATCAGGTGCAGGTCGGTGCGGCAGACCCCGCAGGTGCGCACGCGCAGCAGCAGCTCGTAGGGCCCCGGCACCGGCATCGGCAGCGCGAGCGGCCGCAGTCGCCCGCCGCCGTCGAAAGCCATCGCGTGCAGGTGGGTCGGTATCGCCTCGGCGCTGGAAGACATCGATCGGCTCCTGGTCGGGCGTCTCGTCGGTGGGCGTCTGTCCGGCTGCTCGTGCACCGGGGGCTCAGGGCAGCAGCGCGGTGGCCGCGCCGATCGACAGCGCCATCGCCGCGAACCCGCCGGTGCACAGCCAACCGAGCGCGCGGCTGCCCGCGCTGAACACGATCGTCGCCTTGAAGGCCAGGTTGGCGATCACCGCCAGCGCGATGGCCACGACCGCCATGCGCGCGTCGATGCTCCCGGTGTCGAACAGCCGGAAGCTCGTCAGCGTGATCGCGTCCACGTCGGTGATTCCGGAGATGGCGGCCACCGCGTACAGCGCGCCTTCGCCCAGCTGCGCGTTGCCCCAGGCCGCCAGCAGCGACACCAGCGCGTAGGCCAGCCCGAAGCCGAGCGCCACGCGCAGGTCGGCCGGGTTGCGGACGTCGGGCAGCGGCACGCCGACGTCGCGTCGCGCCCGCGTGCCCAGCCACGCCGTGTACGCGAGCGCCACCGCCAGCGCCGCGCCCATCGACGCGGCGATGCCGGGCAGCAGGCGTGGCGAGACCACGGCGGCCAGGCCCGCCAGGCGCACCAGCATCGTCAGGTTGGCGAGCAGCACGAGCTGCGCGAGCTGCGCCGGGGCGCCGCCGGCCTTGGCGTGCCGCGCGAACATCAGCGTGGTCGCGGTCGAGGACACCAGGCCGCCCGCGATCGCGGCCAGCGGCGCGCCGTAGCGCTGGCCGGCCAGGCGCAGCGCGAGGTAGCCGGCCAGCCCGACGCCGGACACCAGCACCACCATCAGCCAGGCCTCGTACGGGTTCAGCGAGCCGTTCGGACCGTAGGCGTGATCGGGCAGCAGCGGCAGGACGATGAAGGTGAGCGCGCCGAACTGCAGCACCGGGATCAGGTCCTCGCCGCCGATGCGACCCGCGATGCCGTGCAGCGTGCCCTTGAAGTACAGCAGGCTCGCCACCACGATCGCCAGCGGCACCGCGAGCGCGGTCTGCTCCAGGCCGCACAGGATCCCCAGCCCGCCGGTGACCACCATCGCGACCATGGAGGTGGTGGGCGGCTCGGGTGCGCGGCGATGATCGTGCCAGTAGGCCGCGATCGACATCGCGCCGACGAGCAGCAGCGCTACCGGCACCAGCACCGGCTGCGACAGCTGCACGGACAGCGTCGCGCACAGGGTGCCGAGCACGCTCACCAGCGAGAAGGTGCGCAGCCCGCGCGAATCGCCCTTGCGCTCCCGCTCCAGCCCGATCAGCAGGCCGATGGCCAGGCTCGTGCCGAACAGTCGGCCGGCGTTCAGCAGCCCCTCGTCCATGGTCCTCCCGAGGCGCGGGCGCTCGGGCAGGGCGCGTAGCCCGGGCCGACCCGGAGCCGCCGCCGGCTCAGTGCGCGAACAGGACCGGCACGGTCATGGATTCGAGCAGCGTGCGCGTCGCCCCGCCCATCACGAACTCGAAGGCGCGCGAGTGGCCGTAACCGCCCATCACGATGAGGTCGGACTGGAAGTCGTCGGCGCGCGACAGAATCATGCTGCCGATGTCGACGTCCTTGGACGTGGATCCGGACACGTTGGCCTTCACGCCGTGGCGCGCGAGGAAGGTCGCGATGTCGGCGCCGGGCACGTCGCCGTGCCCGCCGCGGCCGGCCCGCGCATTGAAGGTCGTGACCTGGACGTCTTGCGCCCTGCGCAGCAGCGGCAGCGACGAGCTGACCGCGCGAGCGGCCTCGCGGCTCGCGTTCCAGGACACCATCACGCGCTTGCCGATCGATGCGGACGCGCCGGTGTAGGGAATCACCAGCACCGGGCGTCCCGACCCCATGATCACCCGTCCGATGAAGTCGGGCGTGGTGTCGTTGGTCTGGTCCTCGTCGTACTGCCCGACCACGATGAGGTCCGCGTAGCGGCCATGCTCGTTGAGCACCGTGGCCGGGTCGCCGGCCTCGCTGCGCCACTCCACCTGCCGCCCGAGGGTCGGCACGAGCTTGTCGAAGGCGGCGCGCGCCTCGGCGTCCTTGCGCTCCTGGAAGCGCAGCAGTTCCTGCGCGACGAAGGCGCCGCCGTCGGCCACGAAGGGCTCGCTGTAGAGCGGGGACATGATGCTGTAGACCGCGACGAGGTGGGCGTCGAAGTCGTTCGCGATCGAGGCTGCCGCCTCGAGGCGGGCACCCGCGCGCTCGGTCGAGTCGAAGTGCGCGAGGATGGTCTTGTATCCGAAGCTCATGGTCCGCTCCCTGCTGTCGATGGTGGCCTGCGTCCGATGGCCGATATCCGGAGCCTACGGGGGGTGGCGGCCGGGCACATTGACCTGCGTCAAGTCCGCAGCCCTGGGTGGCCGGCGCCTCGGATGATCCGACAGGCTCCGGGGGGGGGGGGGGCGCAACCGGCACCGCCACGCCCGGCGGGGCATCCGCGCCGGCTGCGGCCCGGGAGCCGCTACCATTCGAGTCTCCGCGAGGACGGACCATGACTGCGCTCGATCGACTCAAGACCCTGACCACCGTGGTCGCCGACACCGGCGACTTCAACGCGATGAAGGCGTACGCGCCGCGCGACGCCACCACCAACCCGACGCTGATCCTGAAGGCGGTCGGCAAGGCGGCCTATCGCGGCCTGCTCGACGAGACGGTCGCGGCGCACCGCGGCGAGTCGCTCGACGCGCTGTGCGACCGGCTGCTGGTGCGCTTCGGCACCGAGATCCTGAGGATCGTGCCGGGCCGGGTCTCCACCGAGGTCGACGCGCGACTGTCGTTCGACACCGAGGCGACGGTGGCCCGGGGTCGCCGGATCGTCGAGCGCTACGAGCAGGCCGGCTTCGGCCGCGACCGGGTGCTGGTCAAGATCGCATCGACCTGGGAGGGCATCCGGGCGGCAGCGCTGCTCGAGCGCGAGGGGATCCGCTGCAACCTGACACTGCTGTTCGGGTTTCCGCAGGCGGTCGCCTGCGCCGACGCCGGTGTCACGCTGATCTCGCCGTTCGTGGGCCGGATCTACGACTGGTACCGCAAGCGCGACGGCGTCGACTTCACGGCCGACGACGACCCGGGCGTCGCGTCGGTGCGGCGTATCCATGCCTATTTCAAGCGCTTCGGCTACCCGACCGAGGTGATGGGCGCGAGCTTTCGCAACGTCGGGCAGATCCTGGGCCTCGCCGGCTGCGACCTGCTGACGATCAGCCCCGAGCTGCTCGAGCAGCTGCGCGCCTCGGACGCCGACGTGCCACGCCGGGTCGATGCGGGCGGCGCCGCGCCCCTCGAGCGCGTGCGGTTCGACGAGCGGTCCTTCCGCTTCGAGCTGAACGAGGATGCGATGAGCACCGACAAGCTCGCCGAGGGCATCCGGCAGTTCGTCGCCGACGCACGCAAGCTCGACGGGCTGGTGTCCGAGGCGGGGCGCTGAGCGGCACGCCCGCGGCGGGTCCGTCGGCTCAGCCCCCCGGCGGGGCGCGGCGCAGCGCCAGCGGGCCGCGGGTGGCCGCGGGCGGCATCCGGGAGGCGGGCATCAGCATGGCGGGGCCCATTCGACGGCCGGGCGGAGCCCGCGGGGTGCCACCTTCGGGGCGCAGGGATCAGCGCTGGCCCGTGCTGCCGAAGCCGCCCGCGCCGCGCTCGCTGTCGGTGAACGCGTCGACGAGGTTGAACGCCACCCGCTGCACAGGCACGACCACGAGCTGCGCGATCCGGTCCATCGGCTGCACCGTGAAGGTGGCGCCGGTACCGGCCGACTCCGGGTTGCGGTTCCAGCAGGAGACCATCAGCGGGCCCTGGTAGTCGGAGTCGATCAGGCCCACCAGGTTGCCGAGCACGATCCCGTGCGTGTGGCCCAAGCCCGAGCGCGGCAGCAGCACCGCGGCGTAGCCGGGGTCCGCGACGTGGATCGCGATGCCGGTGGGGATCATCACCGTGCGTCCGGGCGGGATCTCGAGCGGCGCGTCGATGCAGGCGCGCAGGTCGAGGCCGGCGCTGCCGGGCGTCGCGTACGCGGGCAGCGCGTCGCGCATCCGCGCGTCGAGGATCTTCAGGTCGATGGTGATCATGCGCGGGGAGGTGTCCGGGGTGAGCGGTGCGCCCAGGCGCGCAGCGCGATGAAGGCGGCGGCGCCGAGCACCAGCAGGCCGCCCAGGGCGTCGCCCGGCGACTCGAGCATTGCCGAGACCAGGCCACCGACGATCCAGACGGCGGCGAGCGCGAACAGCACCTGGACCACGCGATCGCGAAGCGGCCGCTCGGCCCACCGACCGCGCAGGGCGGTGGCGCCTGCGCCGGGCGCCTGCCCCGCGTCTGGGGCGCGTCCGACGGCGCCCGCGCGGCCCCAGGCGTCCGACCCGGCGCCGCCCTGCGGCGCGGTGGGCGCCGCCGCATCGGTGCGCTCGGGCGGACGGGCGGGCGACGCCCACACCGGGCGGCGCGAGGTGCCGTAGATGCGGGTGTCGGGCGTCACCATCGCGGCGAGCGTGGGGTCGACGCTCATCCGGTGCGCCGACGGCTGGCTCGCGGCCACGAGCAGCCGCGCGAAGTCTCCGTCGGGCGGCGCGTCGCCCGAGGCCGGCAGGCGTGCGCCAGGGCCCGGGAGCCGATCGTATAAGGCGCCGCCGGCCATCAGCAGCGCGCGTCCGGCAGGCGGCGGGCCAGCTCGGCCACCAGCGTGCGCGCGAGCTCGGCCTTGCTCGCGCGCGGCAGCCGGGTCGTGCCGTGCGCGTCGATCAGCAGCAGCTCGTTGTCGTCGCGTCCGAAGGTCGCCTGTCCGATGTTGCCCACCAGCAGCGGCACGCCCTTGCGCGTGCGCTTGGCCTGCGCGTTGGCCTCGAGGTCCTCGGTCTCGGCCGCGAAGCCCACGCAGTACGGCGCTCCGGCCATCGCCGCGACCGTGGCGAGGATGTCGGGGTTCTGCGCGAACTCGAGCGCCGGCGGTGCGCCGCCCTCGGTCTTCTTGAGCTTGCGGTCGGACGCGTTGGCCACGCGCCAGTCGGCGACCGCCGCGACCGACACGAAGGCGTCCTGGCCGGCGACCGTACCCAGCACGGCGGCCAGCATCTCGCGGGCGCTGCGCACGTCGATGCGGCGTACGCCGGCCGGGGCGGGCAGCGCGGTGGGCCCTGACACCAGCACCACCTCCGCGCCGGCGTGGCGCGCGGCGCGGGCGATGGCGTAGCCCATCTTGCCGGAGGAGAGGTTGGTGATGCCGCGCACCGGGTCGATGGGCTCGAAGGTGGGGCCGGCGGTCACCAGCACGCGGCGCCCTGCGAGCCGCTTGGGCGCGAAGAAGGCGATCGTCTCCTCGACGATGTCCTGCGCCTCGAGCATGCGTCCGTCGCCGGTCTCGCCGCAGGCCTGCGCGCCCGCATCGGGGCCCAGCAGCGCGACGCCGTCGCCGCGCAGCGTGCGGGCGTTGCGCTGCGTGGGCGCGGCGGCCCACATCTGGCGGTTCATGGCCGGGGCGAGCAGCAACGGGCAGTCGCGCGCCAGCACCAGCGTCGACAGCAAGTCGTCGGCGAGGCCCTGGGCGACCTTGGCCATGAAGTCGGCGGTGGCCGGGGCCACCAGGATCACGTCGGCGCCGCGCGAGAGGTCGATATGCGGCATGCCGTTGTCGATGCGCCCGTCCCATGCGTCGGTATAGACCGGCCGCCCGGTGAGCGCCTGGAAGGTCGCCGTGCCGATGAAGCGCGTCGCGGCCTCGGTCATCGCGACCTGCACGGTCGCGCCGCGCCGCTGCAGCTCGCGCGCCAGCTCGCAGGCCTTGAACGCGGCCACGCCGCCGGTCACGCCGAGCACGATGTGGCGGCCGGCGAGCTCGCCGGCGGGGGACGCGTGCGAATCGGGTGCGATGGGCTCGGTCATTCAGCGACTCTTGCCGACGCGCAGCAGTTCGTCAAGGATCAGCAGCACGGCGCCCACGGTGATCGCCGCGTCGGCGACGTTGAAGGCGGGGAAGTACCAGCGGTCCTGCCAGTGCGCGAGCACGAAGTCGACCACCTGTCCGCGGAACACGCGGTCGATGACGTTGCCGATGGCGCCACCCAGGATCAGCGACAGCGCCAGTGCGAACAGCCGCTGCGTGCCGTGCCGGGCCAGCAGCCAGAGGATGAAGCCCGACGCCGCCGCCCCGACCAGGATGAAGAACCAGCGCTGCCAGCCGTCGGCCGCCGCGAGGAAGCTGAATGCCGCGCCCCGGTTGTAGACCAGCGTCAGGTCGAGCCAACCGGGTACGAGCGGCAGGCGCTCGCCGAGCGAAAAGCGCTGCACCACCAGCAGCTTGGTGATCTGGTCGAGCACCAGCACCAGCGCGCTCAGTGCCAGCCAGGACGACAGTGCGGGCGCGCTGGACGCCCTCGAACGCAGGCTCGGTGCCATCGTGTCCGCCTCAGGCGAAGTGGCGCGGCTCGCCGCTGCCGTGCAGGTTGGCTACGCAGCGCCCGCACAGCGCCGGATGCGCCGGGTCGGCGCCGGTGTCCTCGCGCCAGTGCCAGCAGCGCTCGCACTTGGCGTGGGCGCTCGGAGTCACCGAGATCCGGCCGGTCCCGGCCTGCTCCGCGCCCAGCTCGCCCTCCTCGGCCTCGCGCAGCCGCGCCGCCGAGGTGATCAGCACGAAGCGCAGGTCGTTGCCCAGGCTCGCCAGGTCCTCGAACAGCGTGCCGTCGGCTGCCACGTCGACCTCGGCCTGCAGCGACGAGCCGAGCTCGCCGCGCGCGCGCAGCGCCTCGATGGCGCGCATGACCTCGCCGCGCCAGGCGCGCAGACGGCCCCACTTGGCCAGCAGCGCCTCGGCGTCGGGCAGCTCCGGGAAGGCGTGCCAGGTCTGCGTGAACACCGAGCCGCCCTGCGCGGCGCAGGTCTCGGGGTCGAGCAGCGGCCAGGCCTCCTCCGCGGTGAACGACAGGATCGGCGCCATGCCGCGCACCAGCGACTGCGTGATGTGCCACAGCGCGGTCTGTGCGGAGCGGCGCGCGTGCGAGCCGGCGGCGGTCGTGTAGAGCCGGTCCTTGAGCACGTCGAGGTAGAAGGCGCCGAGGTCCTCGGAGCAGAACACCTGCAGGCCGGCGACGATCGGGTGGAACTCGAAGCGGCCGTAGGCAGCGACGAAATCAGCCTGCACCTGCGCGGCGCGGGCGATCGCGTAGCGGTCGACCTCGAGCAGGGCCTCGACCGGCACCGCGTGCGACTCGGCGTCGAAGTCGGCGAGGTTGGCAAGCAGGAAGCGCAGCGTATTGCGGATGCGGCGGTAGCCCTCGACCACGCGCTTGAGGATCTCGTCGGACAGCGACAGCTCGCCGGAGTAGTCGGTCGAGGCGACCCACAGCCGCAGGATCTCGGCGCCCAGCGTATCGGACACCTTCTGGGGCACCACCACGTTGCCCATGGACTTGCTCATCTTGCGGCCTTCGCCGTCGACGACGAAGCCGTGGGTGAGCAAGGCCTTGTAGGGCGCCACGCCGTTGAGCATGCAGGAGGTCAGCAGCGACGAGTGGAACCAGCCGCGGTGCTGGTCGCTGCCCTCGAGGTAGAGATCGGCAGGGAAGGCGGACTGCGCGGCGTGCGAGCCGCGCAGCACGGTCTGGTGCGTGCTGCCGGAGTCGAACCAGACGTCGAGCGTGTCGCGGTTCTTCTCGTACAGGTCGGCCTCGTCGCCGAGGAGCTCGCGCGGATCGAGCGTCTGCCAGGCCTCGATGCCGTCGCGGGCGATGCGTTGCGCGACCTGCTCGAGCAGCTCCGGCGTGCGCGGATGCAGCGCGCCGGTCTCGCGGTGCACGAAGAAGGCCATCGGCACGCCCCACTGGCGCTGGCGCGACAGGGTCCAGTCGGGCCGGTTGGCGATCATCGCGTGCAGGCGCGCCTGGCCCCAGTGCGGATAGAACTCGGTGGCCGCGATCGCGGCCAGCGCCCGCTCGCGCAGGGTCGGACCCTCGTGCGGCGCGATGTCCATCCCCGCGAACCACTGGCTGGTCGCGCGGTAGATGATCGGGGTCTTGTGGCGCCAGCAGTGCATGTAGCTGTGCGGGTACTTCTCGACCTTGAGCAGCGTGCCGGCCTCGCGCATCGTCTCGACGATGTGGGGGTTGGCGTCCCAGATCCGCTGCCCGCCGAACAGCGGCAGCGCCGCGCCGTAGCGGCCGTCGCCCATCACCGGGTTGAGCATCTCGTCGTCCTTCATGCCGTAGCGCTTGCATGACAGGAAGTCCTCGACGCCGTAGGCGGGCGAGGAGTGGACGATGCCGGTGCCGGCGTCGAGCGTCACGTACTCGCCGAGGTAGACCGGTGCGACGCGGTCGTAGAACGGGTGGCGGAATTCCTGCAGCTCGAGCGCCCGTCCGGTGCAGGTGGCGAGCACCGTGCCGGTCATGCCCCACGAGGCGAGGCAGGCGTCGACGCGCTCGCGTGCAAGCAGAAGCAGCGCGGGCGCGCCCTCGCGCGCCGCCGACACCAGCGCGTACTCGAAGTCCGGGTGCAGGTTGAGCGCCTGGTTGGCGGGCAGGGTCCAGGGCGTGGTCGTCCAGATCACTGCCCAGCCGGGGACCTCCGGCAGCGCGGGCAGGCCGAACGCGGCGGCGAGCCGCGCGCGGTCGGTGAACGCGAACGCGACGTCGACCGCCAGGTCGGTCTTGTCCTGGTACTCGACCTCCGCCTCGGCGAGCGCCGAGCCGCAATCGAAGCACCAGTTGACCGGCTTGAGGCCGCGGTACACGAAGCCCTGTTGCAGGATGCGCGACAGCACGCGCAGCTCGTCGGCCTCGTTGCCCGGCGCCATCGTGAGGTAGGGGTCGTCCCACTCGCCGAGCACGCCGAGCCGGATGAAGTCCTTCTTCTGGCGCGCGATCTGCTCGGTCGCGTAGGCGCGCGACTTGGCCTGCACCGTCTCGGCCGGCAGCGTCTTGCCGAACTGCTTCTCGATCTGGATCTCGATCGGCATGCCGTGGCAGTCCCAGCCGGGAACGTAGCGCGCGTCGTAGCCGGCCATGTTGCGGCACTTGACGATGACGTCCTTCAGGATCTTGTTGACCGCGTGCCCGATGTGGATGTCGCCGTTGGCATAGGGCGGGCCGTCGTGCAGCACGAAGATCGGCCGGCCCTTGCTGAACGCGCGGATCCGCTTGTAGACGCCCTGCTCCTGCCACTGCTGCACCCACTTCGGCTCGCGGCGGGCGAGGTCGCCGCGCATCGGGAAGGGCGTGTCGGGCAGGTTCAGCGTGGCCCGGTAGTCGGGGCGCGAGGCGTCGGGGGCGTTGGCCATCTGGGTGTCTTCTCGGGTATTCCGGGTGGGGCGGGCGTCGGGGGGCGGCGCGCGTCAGCGCGGCGCGGCGGCGGGCGAGGGCGCCGCCGCCGGCCCGGTGATGCGCGCAAAGTGCGCACGGGCCTGGTCGGCATCCAGGCGGATCTGCGCGACCAGCGCATCGAGGCCATCGTAGTGGGCCTCGTCGCGCAGCTTGCGGAGGAATTCGATGCGCACCAGGCGCCCGTAGGCGTCGCCGCGCCAGTCGAGCACGTGCGTCTCGAGCAGCGGCGCGCCGGCGGTCTCGACTGCCGGGCGCGTGCCGAGGCTCGCGACGCCGGGCAGCGGAGCGTCGGCCAGGCCGTGGACGCGCACCACGAAGATGCCGGCGAGCGCCGGGCGGCCGTGCGGGATCCGAAGATTGAGCGTCGGGAAGCCGAGCTCTCGTCCGAGCTTGCGGCCGTGGACGATGTGGCCCGACATGGCGTAGGGGCGGCCCAGCAGCCGTTCGACCCGCACGAAGTCCGCCGCGGCGAGCGCGGCGCGGACCGCCGAGCTCGAGATGCGCACCCCGTCGTGCGCGACGGTGGCCATCCGCTCGAGCTCGAAGCCGTGGCGCAGGGCCGCGTGCTCGAGCATCGCGAAGTCGCCTCGGCGCTGCGCGCCGAAGCGGAAGTCGTCGCCGATCAGCAGGTAGCGCACCTGCAGGCCGTCGACGAGGCCCCGATCGATGAAGAACTCGGCGTCGAGCGACGCGAAGCGTTCGTTGAAGTGCACCACGCAGGCCCGGTCGATGCCGGCCGCCGACAGGGCCTCGAGCTTGTCGCGCAGCGTGGCGATCCGGTTGGGCGCGACCAGCCCCGGGCGGCGCGCGGCAAAGAACTCGCGCGGATGCGGCTCGAAGGTCAGGACGCACGACGGCAGCCCGAGGCGCGCGGCGGCGCGGGTGAGGCGCTCGAGCAGCGCCCGGTGGCCGCGGTGAACCCCATCGAAGTTGCCGATGGTCAGCACGCACGGCTGGCGTTGCCCGATGGGTGGGAGTCGTCGGAAGACCTGCATGCGATCGGACGCAAAACCTTGAATCATAAAGCATTCCGGACCGGGCACACGGTCCGGGGTGCTAGACTTCGGGGCTTGCTCACGGCGGCTCGTGAAGAACCTCGCAATCCTGATCTCCGGCCAGGGCTCCAACATGGCGAGCCTGGCCTGTGCCTGCCGCGAGCGGCGCTGGCCGGCCCGGATCGCCACGGTGATCTCGAACAGCGAGACGGCGCCGGGCGTCGGCCTGGCTCGCAGCCTGGGGCTGCCGGTCGAGGTCCTGTCGCATCGGGCCTTCGGTTCGCGCGAGGCCTACGACACGGCGCTCGCCGGCCGGCTCGAGGCGCTGTCGGTAGACCTGGTGGCGCTGGCCGGCTTCATGCGCATCCTGGGCGATGCGTTCGTGCGGCGCTTCGAGGGGCGGATGGTCAACGTCCACCCCTCGCTGCTGCCGGCCTTCCCCGGGCTCGACACGCACGCGCGGGCGCTGGCCGCCGGTGTGCGGGTGCACGGCGCGACGGTGCACCTGGTGACGCCGGCGCTCGACCACGGGCCCATCCTGGCGCAGGCCGCGGTGCCGGTGAGCGACGGCGACGACCCGGCGAGGCTCGCGGCTCGCGTGCTGCGCGCCGAGCACCGGATCTATCCGGCAGCGGTGCAGTGGCTGCTGGAGGGCCGGGTGAGGGTGGAGGATGGCGTGGCGAGGGTGGACGGCGTGGACGAAACGGAGCGATTGGTGTGGGAACGGATCCTGTGAACGGTGGTTCGAACGATGCGGCGGCCCCCCTCGCCGCGCTCCAGGTCGCCCCGCTCGAGGCGCCGCGCCTGTCTCCGCCGCTGCTGGTCGCGATCGAGCGCGCGCTGACCGACGTGCTCGAGCTCGCCGGACCGGCAGATCTGGCGCTGCGGGCCTTCTTCAAGCGCAACGACAAGCTCGGCCGGCGCGACCGTGGCCTGGTCGCCGAGACCGCGTTCGACGTGCTGCGCCACCAGCGGCGCTACCTGCACATGGCGCAGTCGCTCAGTGGCCCGATGGCGCGTCGCCTGATGTGGCTGTCGCTGGTGTCGCGCCATGGCGAGGCCATGCTGCCGGGACTCAAGCAGAACGGCGAGGTGGCCGAGGCGATCCGCCGCGCCGCGGCGATCGATCCGGGCGGCCTGCCGCAGGCGATCCGCCTGAGCCTGCCCGACTGGCTGCACGCCGAGCTACTGGCGCAGGCCGAGGCCACTGGTTCCGGCGCCCCGCACGCCGACGTCGAGCGGCTCGGCAGGGCGCTGCTCGAGCCCGCGCCGCTCGACCTGCGGGTGAACCTGCTCAAGACCGACCGCGACGCGCTGCGCGCCGCGCTGGCCGCCGAGGGGGTCGCCTCCGACCCGCTCGAGGTGCCGTCGACTGCGCTGCGCGTGCAGGGCAAGCCGGCCATCGAGCGCCTGGCGGTGTTCGAGCAGGGCTGGTTCGAGGTGCAGGACGCCGGCAGCCAGCGCCTGGTCGAGTTCGCCGCGCCCCGCCGCGGCCAGACCGTCGTCGACTTCTGCGCGGGCGCCGGCGGCAAGACGCTCGCGCTGGCCGCGGCGATGCGCTCGACCGGCCAGATCTTCGCCTGTGACGTGTCCACGTCGCGGCTGCAGCGTCTCAAGCCGCGGCTGGCCCGGTCCGGTGCGACCAACGTCCAGCCCTTTGGCATCGACAGCGAGCGCGACCCCAAGCTCGATCGCCTCGCCGGTCGTGCCGACCTGGTGCTCGTCGATGCGCCCTGCAGCGGCACCGGGACGCTGCGACGCAACCCGGAGCTGAAGTGGCGGATGCAGCCGGCCTCGATCGAGGAGCTCAACCGGCTCCAGGGCGCCATCCTCACCGCGGCGGCCCGGCTGGTTAAGCGGGGCGGCGTGCTGGTGTATGCGACCTGCAGCCTGCTGCGGCGGGAGAACGAAGCCGTCGTCGAGGCGTTCTCCGCGCGTCACCCCGGATTCTCCGACCTTGTCGTCATGCAGATCCGCCCCGATGTATCAGAAAGTGACGGATTCTTCGCCGCTCGTTGGATCCGCGGTGAAGATACGCCCGCGCAGCCGACGGTCGGGCATGACTGAGCGTCACGACGACCCTATAATCCAGCGGGTTTTCAGGGAGTTGCAAACTTGATCGATCATCCCGCGGTCCAGGCCGTCCTGGGCTTCCTCGACACCGGCCTGCTGAACTTCAGCGGCTGGCAGGTTGCCGCGTACACGCTGCTGGCGACCCACGTCACCATCGCGGCCGTCACCATCTACCTGCATCGCTGCCAGGCGCACCGGGCGCTCGATCTGCACCCGGTCGTCTCGCACTTCTTTCGCGCGTGGCTGTGGCTGAGCACCGGCATGGTCACCAAGGAGTGGGCGTCGATCCACCGCAAGCACCACGCCAAGTGCGAGACGCCCGAGGATCCGCACAGCCCGCAGACCCGCGGCATCAGCAAGGTGCTGCTCGAGGGCAGCGAGCTGTACCGCGAGGAGGCCAAGAACCTCGAGACGCTCCAGAAGTACGGGCACGGCACCCCCGACGACTGGATCGAGCGCAATCTCTACTCGCGGCACTCGGTGCTGGGCGTCTACATCACGCTGGTGGTCGACGTGCTGCTGTTCGGCGCCATCGGCCTGACCGTCTTCGCGATCCAGATGCTCTGGATCCCGATCACCGCGGCCGGCATCATCAACGGCATCGGCCACTACTGGGGCTACCGCAACTTCGACAGCCCCGATGCCAGCCGCAACGTGTCGCCCTGGGGCATCCTGATCGGCGGCGAGGAGTTGCACAACAACCACCACGCCTTCGCCTCCTCGGCCAAGCTGTCCAACCGCTGGTACGAGTTCGACATCGGCTGGATGTACATCCGGATCATGCAGATGCTGGGCCTGGCCACGGTCCGCAAGATCGCGCCGGTGCCGCGCTTCACCGTGCCGAGCGACTCGGTCGACCTGCATACGCTGCAGGCCGTGATCGCGCACCGATACGATCTGATGGCCGCCTACGGCAAGTCGCTCGCGCAGGCCTGCTCCGAGGAGATCACGCGGCTGCGAGCAGCCCGTTCGGAGGATGCGACCGTGCTGCATGCGGCCCGCCGCTGGCTGCACCTGGATTCGGCCAATTGGAGCGACCAGAATCGCGCCAAGCTCACCGAGGTGTACGCGGCGAGCGACCGGATCAGGAAGCTGGTCGAGATGCGCACCGAACTCGCGGCGACCTGGGAGCGGTCCAACGCGTCCCGCGAGCAGCTCGTCGCGCACCTTCAGGACTGGTGCGTCCGGGCCGAGGCGAGCGGCATCCGCGGGTTGCAGGACCTCGCGCTGCGCATGCGCCGCTACGCGGCGGCCTGACGCCGTCGCGTCGACCCGGTGCCTTCCGGGCACCGGCGTCCTGAGGACGGAACGCCCCGCGAGGGGCGTTCTGCATTGTGGGTAACGGCGGCTGCGGCTCGCGACCACCCTGCGCGCGGGGCGGTCACGAACCCGGCGGGCCCCAAACAAAAACGCCCCGCGAGGGGCGTCTTGTCCAGGCGATGCGGCGGGGCCGGAGCCCTCAGGCAATCACTTGATCTTCGTTTCCTTGTACGCGACATGCTTGCGCGCGACGGGATCGAACTTCTTGATCTCCATCTTGTTGGGCGTCGTCCGCTTGTTCTTGGTGGTCGTGTAGAAGTGACCGGTACCGGCGGTCGACTCCAGCTTGATCTTGTCGCGCATGGCTCAGGCTCCTGGGGGGCGTGCGGCGGATGAGGTCAGGCGACGCCGCGGGCGCGCAGATCGGCGAGCACGACGTCGATGCCGTTCTTGTCGATGGTGCGCAGCGCCGCATTGGTGATGCGAAGGCGGACCCAACGGTTCTCGCTCTCGACCCAGAAGCGGCGGTACTGCAGGTTGGGCAGGAAGCGGCGCTTGGTCTTGTTGTTGGCGTGCGAGACGTTGTTGCCGACCATCGGGCCCTTGCCGGTCACTTGGCAGACTTTGGCCATGGAGTACTCCTGGATCTGAAATGGTGGGTTCAGCAAAGCCTTGAATGATAACGTATCCGAACGCATGCGCGCAAGCCGTTCGCCCGCGCCGCCCGTCCCTCACAGCAGCCCGTTTTCGGCGAACGAGTAGCGGCGCCCGCCCGCCACGATGAGGTGGTCCAGCACCGGGATGTCCAGGCACTGCAGTGCGCGCCTGAGCGCGTCAGTCAGGGTCCGATCGGCCTGGCTGGGCTCGGCCAGGCCGGAAGGGTGATTGTGGGCGAGGATGACCGCCGCCGCGTTGCGCTCGAGCGCGCGCCGCGCGACCTCCCGGGGATAGACGACGGTCTGGGCGAGCGTGCCGCGAAACAGCTCCTCCGCCGCGAGCAGCCGGTTGCGGCTGTCCAGGAACAGCACCGCGAACACCTCCTGCTGACTGTGCTGGAGGCTCAGCGCGAGGTAGCGCCCCACCTGCTCGGGCGAGCACAGCGCATCGCGGGTACGCAGGTCCTCGGCGACGCTGCGCCGCGCCAGCTCGACCGACGCCTGCAGCGCGCACCAGCGGGCGGGCCCGACCCCCGGGGCCGCCAGCAGCGCCGAGCGGGGTGCGGCGAACAGCCCGGCCAGCCCGTCGAAGCGCGCCAGCAGCTCGCGCGCCAGCTCGACCGCGGAGCGGCCCCGCCGCCCGGTGCCGAGCAGCAGCGCGAGCAGCTCGGCATCGGCCAGGCCGCGCGGCCCGTGGGCGAGCAGGCGTTCGCGCGGGCGCTCGGAGGGCGGGCAGGGGACGTTGGTCATCGCGAAGGCTCCAGTGCGTACAATCGGTTGCTCCCGAGGACCGCCTATGAATGCCCCCGAGCCGCCCGACGGCACCGCGCCCGTGGTGCGAGCCGATTCGCACCTGACGCTGCACTACCGGATCAGTCTGGCGCGCAGCGGAGACGATGTCATTAGCACTTTCGGCGATCGGCCGGCGACCTTGACGCTGGGCCTAGGCCAGCTGGCCGAGCCGCTCGAGCGCTGTCTGCTCGGCCTGGCGGAGGGCGCGTCGGCGAGCTTCGAGCTGCCGCCCGAGCGGGCCTTCGGTCCGCGCAACGTCGACCTGCTGCAGCGCCTGTCGCGCGCGATGCTCGAGGCCAACGGCGCACCCGGCGCGACCTACCAACCCGGGGACCTGCTCGACTTCGCGGCGCCCGACGGCGGGCGTTATGCCGGCGTGATCAAGGAGCTGGACGCGGCGGGCGCGCTGCTCGACTTCAACCATCCGCTCGCGGGCCAGCCAATCCGCTTCGACGTCCGCATCGTGGGAGTGCTCTGAGATGTCCGACCTTCAACGCCCCCTCGACCCCAACGATCCCGCGCCCGTGGCGCTGCTCGCCCAGCCGCGCGGCTTCTGCGCCGGGGTCGACCGCGCGATCGAGATCGTCGAGCGCGCGCTCGCCCAGTTTGGTGCACCGATCTACGTCCGTCACGAGATCGTGCACAACGACCACGTGGTCGGCGACCTGCGCCGCAAGGGCGCGGTGTTCGTCGAAGCGCTGTCCGAGGTGCCCGACGGAGCCACCGTCGTGTTCTCGGCGCACGGGGTATCGCGCGCGGTGCGCGACGAGGCGGGCGGACGCACGCTGCAGGTGTTCGATGCGACCTGCCCGCTGGTGACCAAGGTCCACGTCGAGGTCGCGAAGCTGCGGCGCGATGGCCGCGAGGTCGTCATGATCGGCCACGCAGGGCATCCCGAGGTCGAGGGCACGATGGGTCAGGCCGACGGCGGCATCCACCTCGTCGAGACCGTCGACGATGTCCGCGAGCTCGTGGTTTCCGACCCGGCGCGGGTCGCCTACGTGACGCAGACGACGCTGTCGATCGACGACTGCCGCGCCGTGATCGACGCGCTCAAGCGCCGCTTCCCCGGCATCGCGGAGCCCAAGAAGCAGGACATCTGCTATGCGACGCAGAACCGGCAGGACGCGGTCAAGTTCATGGCGCCGCAGTGCGACCTCGTCCTGGTGATCGGCAGCCCGAGCAGCTCCAACAGCAACCGACTGCGCGAGGTCGCCGAGAAGATCGGGCGCGAGGCGCGGCTGATCGGCTCGGCCGACGAGCTCGACCCGGCCTGGCTGGTCGGCAAGCGGCGCATCGGCATCACCGCCGGGGCGTCCGCGCCGGAGGTGCTGGTGCAGGCGCTCGTGGAACGGCTGCGCGAGTTCGGCGTGACCCGCGTCCAGGCCCTCGACGGAATCCAGGAGCACGTGGCGTTTCCGCTGCCGCGGGGACTGGCGGCGCGCTGATCGAGGTGCGGCTCCGCCTCCCGACACCGATGATCCGGCACGCCCGCGCCATGGGCGCGGTGCGGCTCGTGCCGCTGGCAGACGTCGACGCGGTGGCGGACGACCGCCGCGGCCGCGCCTGACGCGACGGTCATGTACCGGGTGTTCTGGATGGAGGGCGGCGAGGCGCACGCCGAGGCGTTCGGCTCCGACGCACTGTCGGCCGCGCTCGCCTGCGCCGAGGCGCTGCGGCGCAGGCAGCGGGCGGGTGAGCCGGTGTCCTTCGTGACGATCGCCTCGGAGGACCCCAACCGGGTCGGCCGGCCGGGCGTGGACGATCCGTCGCCCGATTATGCGTGGGTCAAACGGCGCCCGCCGCTGCGCGGGCGCTGAGGACGGCCGTGCTGGTGTCAGACGCAAGAAGGGCAGCCTCGTGGGCTGCCCTTCTCACTTCGGTGGTGCCGCTTGCCGGATTCGAACTGGCGACCTTTTCATTACGAATGAACTGCTCTACCAACTGAGCTAAAGCGGCGAAACCAGGAAACTTGTCCGACACGGTGCTCCGGGCGTGGGTCATGCCGGTGGCGTTGTCGCAGACGCGGCCCGCGGGACCCGGGCGCATGCCGATGCGTCGAGCCGAAAATCATATCACGCCCCGCCTGCGCCTTCCTGCCTGCCCAGGCCGGGCGCCTCCCCCGGCATCGGGCCGAGCGTGCGCAGCAGATGCCCGACGGTCGGATACCGAAGCCGCAGCCGCAGCTCCCGGTGCAACCTGCGGTTGTCGAGCCGGCGCGACTCGGACATGAAGCTCCAGAGCACGGGCGAGACCGCGGCGCGCAGCGCGTCCCGAGCGAGCCGGGGCGGGGGCGGCAGGCCGACACTGTGCGCGACCGCGTCGAAGTACTCGCCCATCTTCATCGAGGAGTCGTCGACGGCGTGCACCGTGCGCTGCGAGCGACCGCGCCACAGCGCGAAGAACGCGATCCGCGCGAGGTCGTCGGCGTGGATGTGGTTGGTCTGGACGTCGTCGGTGTCGATCAGCGCGGGCGTGCCGCGCCGCAACCTGTCGATGGGCAGGCGCTCGGCCGCATAGATGCCGGGCACGCGCAGCACGGTGGCCCGGATCGCGCCGCTCGCCGCGCGCCGGCGCAGCATGCGCTCAGCCGCGACGCGGCGTACCGCGCGCTCGTTGCGGGGCGCGACGCGGCGGGTCTCGTCGATGAGCGCGCCGCCGCAGTCGCCATAGACGCCGGTCGTGCTCAGGTAGACCCAGCTGCGCGCCCCGTGCAGCGCGGCGAGCGCATGGCGGGTGCGGGGGTCGCCCGCGCCGCCGGCCGGGGGCGGGGCGCTGTGCAGCACCCTCGGTGCGAGCCCGCCCAGCCGCGCGGTGGCCCTGCGTTCGTCGAGGTCGACGCGCAGCGCCCGCGCGCCGGCTGCGCGCACCCCAGCCTTGGATTCATCGCGCCGCACCACGCCGACGATGCGCAATCGATCGCCGAACAGCCGCGCGAAGCGCAGCCCGACGTCGCCGCAGCCGAGCAGCACCAGGCCCGGCCGGCGGAAGCGTCGCGGGAGTGAGCGATAATGCGGTTCTTTCGATCTCACCCCGGCGATTCTACGAGATGAGCTTCAACGTCACCGTGATGCCCAGCGGCCGCAAGTTCGCCGTCGAGCCCGATGAATCCGTGCTCGGGGCCGGTCTGCGCCAGGGCGTGGTCCTGCCCTATGGCTGCAAGAACGGCGCCTGCGGCTCCTGCCGCTCCAGGGTGGTCGAGGGGCGCGTCGAGCAGGGTCCCCACCAGCCCAACGCGCTGCGTCCCGAGGATGCCGCCCAGGGCTTCGCGCTGCTGTGCTGCGCCAGGGCCTGCTCCGACCTCGTCGTCGAGGCCCGCGTGATCGCCGCCGCGGGCGACGTCCCGATCCGCAAGATGCCGTGCCGCGTCGCCTCGATCGCACGGGTCGCCCCCGACGTGGCCGTGCTCCGCCTGCAGCTGCCCGCCAGCGAACGGCTCCAGTACCTCGCCGGGCAGTACGTCGAGCTGATCCTGAAGGACGGCTCGCGGCGCAGCTACTCGATGGCCGGTGCGCCCCATGCGGCCGACCAGCTCGAGCTGCACGTGCGGCACATGCCGGGCGGCAAGTTCACCGACGCGCTGTTCGGCGTCACGCAGCCCGCGGTGAAGGAGCGCGACATCCTGCGCTTCGAGGGGCCGCTGGGCACCTTCTTCCTGCGCGAGGACAGCGTCAAGCCCATCGTGTTCGTGGCGAGCGGCACCGGCTTCGCGCCGATCCGCGCGATCGTCGAGCATTCGATCCACAAGAGCATGACCCGACCGATGACCCTGTACTGGGGCGGACGCCGCCCGCAGGACCTCTATCAGCACGCGCAGTGCGAGCAGTGGGCCGCTGAGATGCCGCACTTCCGCTACGTGCCGGTGATCTCCGACGCGCTGCCCCAGGACGCTTGGGCTGGGCGCACGGGCTTCGTGCATCGTGCGGTGATGCAGGACTTCCCCGACTTGTCGGCCTTCCAAGTCTATGCCTGCGGTGCCCCGATCGTCGTCGACTCGGCGCGCGACGACTTCACCAGCCGCTGCGGGCTGCCGGCCGACGAGTTCTTCGCCGACTCCTTCACCACGGCCGCCGACGCCGCACCTGCGTCGGTCTGAGCCGGTCCTGACCGGTCCGAGCCGGGTCCGAGTCGGGTCCGAGCCGGGTTCCGGCGCGTCCCGGCACGTCCCGGCACGTCCTGGCACGTCCCGTCGAGCCTTGACGGCCGGTCTCATCCGGGTGATCCTCGCTCCATTGATAGACAACAAGTGAGTCTCTGTGAGTCTGGGTGAGCGCTTGTACGACCCGGATCGTGTGATGGCGGGTACCTCGCAGGCGATCGATCGGGCCCGCGCGCGCGGCGCGGAGTCGATCGAACCCGACGACCTGCTGGTGGGCCTGCTGCTGGCGGTGGCGCGCTTTGGCATCGTCGACCTGGGCGGCACCGCGCTCGACCTGACGGCGCTGGGGCTTCGCTTCGACCTGCCGGGCCCCAACGTATCCCTCAAGCCGCGCTACACCGCGGCTGCCGCCGCGGTCTTCGATCGGGCAGCCCGGGTGGCCCGCGGCGACGGCGCCGCGCGCATCGCCCCGATCCACCTGCTGGCGGTGCTCGGCGACCCGTCGCTGCCGGCATTCGCGCGGATCAGCGCGGCCTGCGGGCTCGATGCCACCGGATGGCGCCGCGCGCTCGCCGCGCTCGTGCCGCCGGCCGAAGGCGCCGCGGGCGGAGAGCGGGCGGCGCCGCCGGCCGGCGGCCCCGGCGCGGCCCCCGCGCATGCGCTCGATGGGCTGCTCTCGCCGGACGACGCCGCGCGCGCGCTCGGTGTCCATATCCAGACGGTCCGAGGCTACATCCGCGACGGCCGCCTGCCGGCGTTCCGCGTCGCCGGCGAGCGCGCGATACGCCTGCGTCGCGACGACGTCGCGGCGCTGCTCGAATCGATGGGCGCCGGAGCCCCCGCCGGCACCGATCCGGCCGCGGCGCGCGCACCGGCCTACGGTCGGAGCCGCCGCCTGCGGCACCCGGTCACTTCCAACCCCGAGGAGTCCTGACATGCCTACGTTCGTCGCGATCCGCAACCTCCCCGGCGTCACGCCCGATGCGCTCATGGGTGCGGGCACCCGCGTCAAATCCTGCGCTGCGGGCATGCAGGGCGAGGGCACACCGGTGCGCTGGGTCCGCAGCTTCTTCCTGCCGGAGTCGTCGCAGACGCACTGCTACTTCGAGGCGCCGGACGTCGAGGCGGTCCGCGAGCTCAACCAGCGCGCCGGGCTGCCCTTCGAGCGCCTGGTCGAGGTGTCCGAGATGACGCCCGCGTCGGTGTGATGCGGGCGCCCGGGCGCGGCCTCAGGCGGCTTCGCCCAGGTAGGCGGCCCGCACGCGCGGGTCGTCGAGCATGCGCTTGGCGTCGCCGCTCATCGTGACCACGCCCGAGTCCATCACGTAGCAGCGGTCGGCCGCCTCCAGGGCGAGCTTCGCATTCTGCTCGACCAGCAGCAGCGTCATGCCCTGGCCCGACACGGTGCGGATGACCTCGAAGATCTTCTCCACCATGATCGGCGACAGCCCCATGCTCGGCTCGTCGAGCAGCAGCAGGCGGGGGCGGCTCATCAGCGCGCGCGCCATCGCGAGCATCTGCTGCTCGCCGCCCGACATCGTGCCGGCCATCTGCTCCGCCCGCTCCTTGAGGCGCGGAAAGGTCGCGAACATCTTCTCGATGTCGTCCTGCACGCCGTCGCGATCGGTGCGTGTGTAGGCGCCCATCTGCAGGTTCTCGACGATGCTCATCCGCGCGAACACGCCGCGGCCCTCGGGCACCATCGCCAGGCCCTGGCTCACCAGCTCATGGGAGCCCTGGCCGCGGATCGAGCGTCCCTGGAACACGATGTCGCCGTCGCGCGGCGCGAGCGTGCCGGTGATCGCCTTGAGCGTGGTCGTCTTGCCGGCGCCGTTGGCGCCGATCAGCGCGATCAGCTCGCCCGCGCGCACCTCGAGGTCCACGCCCTTGACCGCCTGGATTCCGCCGTAGGCGACCTTCAGCCCCTGCACGGACAGTACCGTCTCAGCCATGTCCGGCTCCCAGGTAGGCCTCGATCACCGCCCTGTCGGCGCGGACGTCGGCGGGCAGACCTTCTGCGATCACCTTGCCGTAGTCGAGCACGGTGACGCGGTCGCACAGGCCCATCACCAGCTTCACGTCGTGCTCGATCAGCAGGATGGTACGGCCGTCGCTGCGGATGTGCTCGAGCAGGCCGCGCAGCGCCACCTTCTCGGTCGCGTTCATGCCGGCCGCGGGCTCGTCGAGCGCGAGCAGCTTGGGGTCGGTGGCGAGCGCGCGCGCGATCTCGAGGCGGCGCTGGTCGCCGTAGGAGAGCGTGCGCGACGGGAAGTCCGCGTAGCGGGCGATGCCGACGTACTCGAGCAGTGCCGTCGCACGGTCACGGATCGCCGCCTCCTCGCGACGCTGCGCGGGCAGTCGCAGCATCGCCGCCCACGCCCCGCTGTGGGTGCGGATGTGGCGCCCGACCATCACGTTCTCGAGCACGGTCATCGCCGCGAAGAGCCGGATGTTCTGAAACGTCCGCGCGATGCCGGCCTCGGCAACCTTGTGGACGGCGGTCGGCTCGTAGGGGCTGCCATCGAGCTCGAAGCTGCCCGCGTCGGGCGTGTACAGCCCGGTGATCACGTTGAAGAAGGTGGTCTTGCCGGCGCCGTTGGGGCCGATCAGTCCGTAGATCTGGCCGCGCTCGATCGACATGCCGACGTCGGACAGCGCCTGCAGGCCGCCGAAGCGCTTGTTCACCCCCTCCACCCTCAACAAGGCCGGGGTCGTGCCGGACGGCGCCGCGGTGCCGGTGCGCAGCGGCGCGCTCATCGCGCACCCCCGGCCTTGGCGTCCGCGCCCGCATCGGCTGCCGGCGAGGCGGGCGGGGGCTCGGCGGGACCGCCGGCGCCGTCCTTTGCCCGGCCGTGCTCGGGTGCCGGCCATAGGCCCTCGGGCCGGTACAGCATGATCACCACCATCGAGAGCCCGAACAGCAGCATGCGCAGCGCCTCGGGGGCGACCACTTCGTGGCCGAAGAGGGCCTCCTGCACAGGCTTGGCCACGTAGCGCAGCACCTCCGGTATCGCGTAGAGCAGGATCGCGCCGAGGATCACGCCCGGCACGTGCCCCATGCCGCCGAGCACGACCATCGCGACGATCACGATCGACTCCATCAGCGTGAAGCTCTCCGGCGACACGAAGCCCTGGAAAGACGCGAACATCGCGCCCGCCACCCCGCCGAAGGACGCACCCATCGCGAACGCGAGCAGCTTCACGTTGCGGGTGTTGATGCCCATCGCCTTGGCCGCGATCTCGTCCTCGCGGATCGCCATCCACGCCCGACCGAGCCGCGAGTCCTGCAGCCGGATCGTCAGCACGATGATCACGATCGCAAGCACCAGGAACAGGTAGTAGTACATGTAGACCGACGGCACCTCGATGCCGAAGAAGGTCTGCGTCTTGCCGAAGCTCACCCCGCCGATGGAGACCGGGTCGATGTTGCTGATCCCCTGCGGCCCGTTGGTGAGATTGAGCGGCGAGTTCAGGTTGTTCATGAAGATGCGCACGATCTCGCCGAAGCCCAGCGTGACGATCGCAAGGTAGTCGCCGCGCAGCCGCAGCGTCGGCGCCCCGAGCAGCACGCCGAAGGTCGCCGCGATGGCCGCCCCCAGCGGCACGATCATCCAGATCGAGTTGTGCAGCCCGTCGGGGAAGGTCTGCTGGATCCACTCGAAGTTCTCGGCGAGGTGCGGCGAGGCGAGCAGTGCGTACATATAGGCGCCAACCGCGTAGAACGCCACGTAGCCCAGGTCGAGCAGGCCGGCGTAGCCGACCACGATGTTCAGGCCGAGCGCCAGCATCACGTAGAGCAGCGCGAAGTCCAGGATACGGACCCAGGCATTGCCCTGTGTGCCGACCGCGAAGGGCAGCACCGCGAGCACGACGGCGATCGCCGCGGTCGCGGCGAGCGCGGCCATCGGCCGGTCCTTGAAGGACGGGAAGTAGGAGAAGGTCGGCGAGGCGGCCATGTCGGTGTTCCGGGGCTCAGGCGCGATCGGCGACCCGCTCGCCCATGATGCCGGACGGCCGGAACACGAGGACGACGATCAGCACCACGAACGCGAAGATGTCCTGGTAGTGGCTGCCGAGGAAGCCGCCGGTGATGTCGCCGATGTAGCCCGCGGCGAGGCTCTCGATGATGCCCAGCAGCAGCCCGCCCACGACCGCGCCGGCGAGGTTGCCGATGCCGCCCAGCACTGCGGCGGTGAACGCCTTGAGGCCGGGGATGAAGCCCATGCTGAACTGCGCGATGTTGTAGTTCATGGCCACCAGCACGCCGGCGACCGCCGCGAGCGCCGCCCCGATCGCGAAGGTCGCCGCGATCACCTGGTTGGCGTTGACGCCCATCAGTCCGGCGATCCGCGGGTTCTCGGCGGTGGCGCGCATCGCGCGCCCGAGCTTGGTCCGGTTCACCAGCAGCATCAGCCCGATCATCATCGTGGCCGACACCACCAGGATCAGCAGTTGCTTGGGCGCCAGCAGCGCGCCGCCGATCTCGATCGGTGTGGTCGGCAGCAGGTCGGGAAAGACGATGGGGTTGGGCTTCCAGACGATCATCGCGACGGTCTGGATCACGATCGACACGCCGATCGCTGTGATCAGCGGCGCCAGGCGGGGCGCGTTGCGCAGCGGCCGGTACGCCACCCGCTCGACGAACAGCGACAGCAGCACGCAAGCCGGGATCGCGCATGCCAGCGCGATCAGCAGGATCACCGCGCCGGGCAGCCCCGAGCCGCCCAGCATCCCGACCACCGAGACACCGACCATCGCGCCGACCATCAGCACGTCGCCGTGCGCGAAGTTGATCAGTTGGAGGATGCCGTAGACCATGGTGTAGCCCAGTGCGACGAGGGCATACACGCTTCCGAGCACCAGTCCGTTGAGGATCTGCTGCAGCAGGATGTCGAATTCCATGAGACGCGGCCCATCCTGGCTGAAAAATCGCCGGATTCTACTTGGGAATGGGCGTGCCGTGGCAGCCGCGCAAAAAAAACGCCCCGGACCATGTCCGGGGCAAACCAGCCAGGGAGGAAGAAATCGGTTCGACGGCTGGGGAGGAGATCGTCGGCATCGGACGGACCGGCGTCCGATATCGAGCTATCAATCTAATCGGTGTGCCCCGAGCCGCGCTGGCCCGAGTGACTGATGGGAGGGCGCGCCGGACGTACGGCGCCGCGGGCGTGGCGCAGGCACCGAAACCGTCTGCCCAGGCAAAAAAAAAGGCGCCCGGAGGCGCCTCGCGCAGACTGCCGCGCCGATCACTTGGCGGCGAGCACCCATTTCACCAGCGCGGTCGCCTCGTCGGCGCTCACCTGCGGGTTGGCGGGCATCGGAATCTGGCCCCAGGCGCCGACACCGCCCTCGCGCACCTTCTTGGACAGCTTCGCCACCGCGTCCTTGTCGCTCGCGTACTTGGCGGCGACGTCCTTGTAGGACGGGCCGATCAGCTTCTTGTCGATCGCGTGGCAGGCGGTGCAGTTCTTGGCCTTGGCCAGGTCGAGGCTCGCATGGGCAGGGGCTGCGGCGAAGAGCACGGCAGCGGCGAGTGCAGGGGTCAGCAGCTTGAAGTTCATGTGTTCTCCATGTGAGGGCAATCCGGCCGGCGCAGCCCGGTGACGGGTGCGCGGACTCGCCTCAGTCTAACGGTTCCGTCCGTTGGTGCGTTGACCCCGGCCGCCCGGCCGCCCGGCATGGACACCCGCGCCATCTGCGCCGGACCATCGGGTTTCCGTCTTGGGAAGGTCGCGCCATGTGGCTGCTGTGGATCGGGGTCGGGCTGGTGTTGCTCAGGTGGCTCGAGATCGGGCTCTTCGCGGGGCTGTCGTGGTGGTGGGTGCTGGCGCCGCTGGCGGGCGCCGCCGTCTGGTTCGAGGGCCTGGAGCGGGTGTTCGGGCAGGACAAGCGCCAGGTCGAAGCGGTGGAGTACGAGCAGCGACGCAAGGATCGCGTCGCCGAGCAGTTCCACCAGAAGGAGCCCCGGCGCTGACCCGCGGCCGTCACTCGAACAGGTCGGTGACCGCCCCCTTGCTCGCGCTGGACGTCAGCCTGGCGAACTTGGCCAGCACCCCGCGCGTGTAGCGCGGCGCGGGCGGGCGCCACGCCTGGCGGCGGCGCGCGATCTCGGCGTCGTCGACGTTGAGCTGAAGCATCAGCTTGTACGCGTCGACCGTGATCGAGTCGCCTTCCTGGACCAGCCCGATCAGCCCGCCTGCCGCGGCCTCGGGGGCGACGTGGCCGACCACCATGCCCCAGGTCCCGCCCGAGAATCGACCGTCGGTGATCAGTGCGACCGATTCGCCCAGGCCCGCGCCGATGATGGCCGAGGTGGGCGCGAGCATCTCGGGCATGCCGGGTGCACCCTTGGGTCCCAGGTAGCGCAGCACCAGCACGTCGCCCGCCTTGATCCGGTCGCCCATGATCGCCGACAGCGCCGACTGCTCGTCGTCGAACACGCGGGCCGGGCCGGTCAGTACCGGGTTCTTCAGGCCGGTGATCTTGGCGACCGCGCCCTCGGGCGACAAGTTGCCCTTCAGGATCGCCAGGTGGCCGTGCTCGTAGAGCGCCTTGTCGATCGGGAAGATGACTTTCTGGTCGGCGCGCGGCACGGACGGCACGTCGGCAAGCTCCTCGGCGAGCGTGCGGCCGGTGATCGTCATGCAATCGCCATGCATCAGGCCCGCGTCGAGCAGCAGTTTCATGACCTGCGGGATACCGCCGGCTGCGTGCAGGTCGGTGGCGACGTACTGGCCGGAGGGCTTGAGGTCGCAGATGACCGGCACGCGCTTGCGCATACGCTCGAAGTCGTCGATGGTCCAGTCGATGCCCGCGGAATGCGCGATCGCGAGATAGTGGAGCACCGCGTTGGTCGAGCCGCCGGTGGCCATGATGAGGGCGACCGCATTCTCGATCGACTTCTTGGTGACGATGTCGAGCGGGCGCAGGTTCTTGCGTACGGCCTCGACCAGCACGCGGGCGGACTCGGCGGTGGACGCCAGCTTCTCGGCGTCGGGGTTGGCCATCGTCGAGGAGCCGAGCAGGCTCATGCCGAGCGCCTCGAACGACGAGGACATGGTGTTGGCGGTGTACATGCCGCCGCAGGAGCCAGTGCCGGGGACCGAGTTCTTCTCGATGCCCTCGAAGTCCTCCTCGCTCATGCGTCCCCGCGAGAACTCGCCGACCGCCTCGAAGATCGAGACGATGGTGAGGTCCTTGCCCTTCCAGTGACCGGGCTTGATCGTGCCGCCGTACACGTAGATGGCCGGCACGTTGGTTCGGACGATGCCGATCATGCCGCCTGGCATGTTCTTGTCGCAGCCGCCCAGCACCAGCACCCCGTCCATCCACTGGCCCTGCACCGCGGTCTCGACGCAGTCGGCGATGACCTCGCGCGAGATCAGCGAGTACTTCATTCCCTCTGTGCCCATCGACATGCCGTCCGAGATGGTCGGGGTGCCGAAGGTCTGGGGGTTGCCGCCGGCCGCCTTGACCGCGGCCACCGCGGCGTCGGCCAGCGACTGCAGGCCGGAGTTGCAGGGCGTGATCGTGGAATGGCCGTTTGCGATCCCGATCATCGGATTGGCGAAGTCGGACTTCTGGTAGCCCATCGCGTAGTACATCGAGCGATTGGGGGCGCGGGCGACGCCTTCGGTGATGTTGCGTGAGCGGCGGTTCGCGGTCATCGCGTGGGCTCCGGTGCGGGGTGGCGGGAACGGGCGGCGGCGTGGATGCCGGGCCCGCAGGCGGCTGATGGTACGTGGCGCCTGCTCGAACGTAAAATATTAGAAACTACCTGGTTCGATATGAAAAGAGTATTGCTGCCGCAGCTACCCGCCGACCTCCAGGGGATCGACCTGCGCTCGCTCGCGTATTTCCTCGCGGTGGCGGGTGAAGGCCACTTCGGCCGCGCCGCGGCGCGGCTGTCGATGGCGCAGCCGCCGCTGTCGGTCCAGGTACGCCAGCTCGAGGACCGGCTCGGCGTGACCTTGTTCGAGCGGCATCGGCGCGGCGTCGTGCCCACCGCGGCCGGGCGGGCGCTGCTGCGCGAGCTCGACGGCTTCTTCCCGCGCTTTGCGCAGATGCTCGAGCGGGTGCGTGCGACCGCCCGCGGGGAGCTCGGCACGCTGCGCATCGGCTTCGTGACGCCGGCCGAATACAGCTTCCTGCCGGCGGGCATCCGGGAGTTCCGGCTGCGCCACCCGGGCATCGGCCTGACGCTGCGGGAGATGACCAGCGACGCGCAGTTCGATGCGTTGCGCGACGGCGAGCTCGACGCGGGCTTCGCGCTGTCGCCGGTGCCGCACGGTGGGCTCGGCTGGAAGCGCGTGCTGCGCGAGCCGCTGCTGCTGGCGGTGCCGGCGGCGCACCCCGCGGCCCGGGCCGCGCCGGGGCGTCCGCTGCGCCTCGAGCGCCTGGCCGACCTGCCGCTGCTGGTGTTCCCGCGGGACAAGGCGCCCGGGCTGCACGACGAGATTCTCGGGCTGTTCGCGCGCGCGGGGCTGTCGCCCTCGATCGGGCAGGAGGCCATCCAGTTGCAGACCATCGTCAGCCTGGTCGCGGCGGGGCTCGGCGTCGCGGTGGTGCCGGCGAGCCTGCGCAACCTCGGGCGCAAGGGGGTGGTCTACCGGGTGCCAGCCGGGCGTCCGGCGCAGGTGGAGGTGGGGCTCGCCTGGCGTGCGGACGACCCGTCGCCGACGCTGCAGCGCTTCATCGGGCACTGGGCGGAGTCGGGCGGCTGACCGGCGCGGCCCGCCGCGGCCCGGGGACGGGCGCCTATTGCAGCATGAAGGTGGCGTACTCGAGCCGCGCCAGGCTGCGCGACAGCGCCACGAACCCGATGGTCACCACCAGCAGCAGCGACAGCGCGAAGCCGTAGCCGAAGGCCTGCGGGCCGAGCTGCAGCGACAGCGCGGTCAGCGCCGCGTTGGCCACCACGAACAGCACGCACAGTCCGAGCACCAGACGACGCTCGTCGAGGTAGAAGAACACTGTCAGCACCGACAGGAACAGCACCTGAAGACCCGCGGCGATGGTCTGCACGTACAGCAGCGGCAGGTACAGGTCCGAGATCTGCAGCCAGCGCAGCAGCCGGTCCCCGACCACGAAGAACAGCAGCACCGCGATCGCCTGGATCTTCATCATCTCGAAGAGGCCGGTACGCACCGTCGCCACCATGCCGTTGCGGTGGCGCTCGATCTGCTGCAGCGAGCCGCCGCCGCGCACCGCGCCGTAGAAGCCGTCGTAGTGCTCGACGAAGTCGGTCTCGATGCGCACCAGGAACACCGCCATGCCTGGGATGATCGACAGGTAGGCCATGAACACCGGCAGGTCGTAGATGATCGACGCGCGCAGCGGCCCGATCACCGCCTGAGAGGTCGGCGGCCAGGCCCAGAAGATGAACTTGTCGATCCACACGCCGAGGTTGAACAGCAGGCCGATCATCGCGAGGGTCGGATAGCGCAGGCGCTTGTCGAAGACCTCGAAGGACACGAAGCGATCGGCCGGAAAGTCGCGCACGATCAGGGTCTGCATGCCCGTGAAGAGCAGCACCTGCCCGAGCACGAAGCCACCGAGCAGGCCCTCGAGGCCGAAGCGGCGCAGCGCCAGCGCGGCCAGCACCGTCGCGCCGTAGCCGAGGAAGTACAGGACCACGATGGCGCGGTACTGCTTCATGCCTGACAGGAAAACCGTCGCGATCCAGATCAGCGACAGCATCACGAAGCCGCCCAGCGCCAGCACGCGGTACAGGACGCTCTGGGCGGGGAACAGCGTCGCCACCGCGATCAGCCCGATCGTGCCCGACAGGCCGGCGACCGTACCCAGCACCGCGTTGTAGTTGGGCACGATCAGCCCGGGCTTGCCCTCGAACAGCCGGTCGGCCACGAAGCGCGTGAAGGCGAGCTGGAACAGGCCGGTCAGGATCAGGCTCCAGGCGATCATGTGGGTGACGGTCACCTGGAACTGCGTGACCAGCAGGTCGGGCTCGACCACCGAGAAGCTCAGGAAGCCGATCAGCAGCATGCCGATGATCGACAGGACCCACGGCCCGGAGCTGATGACGCCCGCGTACGCGTAGGCGCGCACCAGCGCGAGCAGCGAGTCCCGCTGCAGCAGGCGGCGCAGCTCGAAGCCGATCCCGGCCATCGCTCAGCCGACCCCGGGCGCGGCGCCCTGCGGGTCGCGCAGCGCCCATTGGTAGAGCTCGCGGTAGCGCGCGAACATGAGGTCCTGCGTGTAGCGGGTCTCCACGCGCTCGATGCCCGCGCGCTGCGCGGCGCGCCAGGCAACGGGGTCGCGGAGCAGCCGCAGCGCCGCCTCGGCCAGCGCCCCCGGGTCGGCGATGCGCACGACGTCGCCGGCCGCGCCGATCGCGGCGTCCTCGCCGGGCAGCCCGAACACCAGCTGGCGGCACGAGCCCACGTCGGTCGCGACCGCCGGCACGCCGGCGGCGAAGCCCTCCAGCAGCACCAGCGGCAGCGCCTCGCTGATCGAGCTGAGCACGATCAGGCCGACCTTGGGCAGCAGGTCGTCGACCTTCTGGAATCCGAGGAACTTCACCGAGTCGGCCAGCCCAAGGCTGGCGGCCACCGCGTGGCATTCCTGCGCGTAGGCCGGATCCTCGTCCTCGGGGCCCGCGATCCAGCCCTGCGCGCCGGGCATCCGGTCGACGACGCTGCGGATCGCGCGGATGAAGGTCTTGACGTCCTTGATCGGGACCACGCGCCCGATCAGGCACAGCACCGGCGGCGGATCCTCGCTGCGCTGGGCGCGCAGCGCTGCGAAGCGGGGCAGGTCGATGCCATTGGCCACGCTGGAGGTGCGCGCTGGCGGTGCGCCGTCGGCGATCTGGCGCAGCCGGTTGGCCTCGTACAGCGCCACGATCCGGTCCGATGCGTCGTAGCACATGCGTCCGAGGGTCTCGAAGAAGCGCACCCACATGTCGCGGAAGTAGGCGACCTGCGAGGCGTCCTTGTCGAAGATGTCGCGGTTGTCCGCGATCCAGGTGCTCTGGAACAGGTCGATCTTGCGTTCCTTGGTGTAGATGCCGTGCTCGGAGAGGATGAGGCGCCGGCCGGTGCGCTGGCGCAGCATCGCGCCCAGCATGCCCGCGTAGCCGGTCGAGATCGTGTGGTAGCAGCCCGCGGGGATGCTGCGCTCGGCGATCCGCGCGAGCAGCCAGATCGGGCCGTGCATGATGCGCACGGTCCAGAAATAGTCGACAAAGGATGGGTCCGTGCAGAACCGGCGGTACTGATCGGTGACGAAGGACCAGGCGCGCTCGCTGTAGAGGAATGACCGCTCCGACAGCGGTGCGCCGTCCGCGAGCTGCGGCACGACGCGGCGCAGCAGGGCGCCTGCCGCGGCGGTCCCGTCCGACGCCTGCCCGTCGCGTCCCGCACGCAGCTTCTCGTGCAGCTGCGCGTTGAGCTCGAAGGCGCTGGCGTCGCCGCGGTGGCTCGCAGCCGCCGGCGGCTCGCGCAGGTCCTGCACGTAATGCACCTCCAGGTGCACGAGGTTCTCGGGCAGCCGATAGCGCATGTCGCCGTAGTCCTGAGCGCGGCTGCCCAGGAAGATCGCGCCGAAGCGGTACTCGGGGAAGCCGCGGACGATCTGGTTGACCCAGCTCGAGACTCCGCCCGCCACGTAGGGGAAGGTACCCTCCAGCAGCAGCATCACGTCGACCGAGTCGGCGCGGGGAAGCGGGCTCATGGGCTCAGTATTTCCAGTATTGGTAGGACGCCCCGCCGCGTACCGATCCGGGCGGCGCGTCGAGCGAGGAGAACAGATCCCGCACGCGCTCGAAGCTGCGCTCGCGGAATGCGTATTCGGCGAGCCAGGGCACCAGGCGCTCGAGCGGATAGCCCAGCGCGCCCGCCCGCTCGAGCGCGGCCCGGCCCGCGATCGGCTCGTCGGCGTCCAGGCCCAGGCGCCCGATCAGGTACCACAGGCCGGCGTCGTCGGCACGGATCGCGAGCGCGTCGTGGGCGTGCCGCCAGGCCGCGCGGGCAGTGAAGTGCCGCAGGTCGCCCTGAACCAGCTTCTGGTAGACGAGCTCCCAGTTGAGCTCGGCGAGTCGCTTGTTGCCGCCATACAGCAGGTCGGCGCGCGCCTGCGCGGCGATGCCCGGCGCCTGCGCGGCGGCGAGCGACGCCTGCTCGGCCAGCACGCGCTGGCTGATCGCCTTCTCCTTCTTGTCGAGCATGCCGTAGGCGAGCAGGCGGATGTCCTCGAACGGGTCGGCCAGCAGCTGACGCAGGATCGCCGAGGTGATGCGCCCCGGCGCGTCCTGGATCGACAGCAGCGCCGAGAGGCGGGCCGCGGCCGGGGCCTCGCCGCTGGTGAGCTGCGCGCGGATCTGGCCGGCCCGCACGCCGGTCGGGTCGCGCTCGCGGGTCGCGTTGTACTCGGGCGCGTCGACCCAGCCGATCGGCTGCTCGCGGCGCGGGCGGGCGAGCCGCCGGCCGGCCCAGATCGCGCCGCGCAGCCAGGCCAGCAGGGTCGGGACGAACAGATTGAGGGTGAACAGGACCGCGATCGTGGCGCGCCGGGGCTCGCGCAGCGCCGCGGGCAGCGTGGCCCACACGACGGGCGCGAGCATGGCGCTCGCGATGCCATGCAGCCCGACGAAGCCGAGCAGCACGGCCGTATCGCTCGAGCCGCGCGCCAGCAGCGCGAGCGATCCCAGCTCGAGGGTCAGGCCGAGCGGGGTCAACAGCCAGAGGGAGCGCGCGGGACGGGTCACGGCGAGCGCAGCGCGACGGCGGGCACCGCCGCCGCCACCCGGCAGCGGGTCAGCAGGTCGTCCAGCGTCCACTCTGGCTCGGCCTCGGTCAGCTGCGCGACCTGCACGCCGACGTGCGCCCGCGCGAAATCGGTGTCGAACTGCGACTTCATCACGCCTTCGATCCGCGCGAGGAAGCCCTCGATCGCGGCGGGTCCGGCCAGTGCGAGCAGGTGGATCATCACGCGGCGCTTCGGGGTCTCTACCTCCCACACCAGGTCGAGGCTGCGCGGCAGCCGGCGGATCTGGCCGGCGAGGTTGGCCGTCTCGGTGCCGGCGTCGAACACGAAGGCGACCAGCGCCGAATCGATCTCCGCCTGCCGGCGCAGCGCGTGCAGGCGCACCACCTCGAGGGCGAACTCGGCCGGGCAGTCGGCGCGCAGCGCGAGCACCGGGCGCATCAGGCGTCGCGCCACCAGCCCGTCGGCCCAGTAGCCGAGCAGCACGGTGAGGAGCTGCAGATTCTCCTGGTTGAGCGCGAAGAAGGGCATGCGCTCCACCGCCAGCAGGCCGAGCGTATCGCGGTTGCTCGACTCGACCGGCGCGCAGGCCAGGTAGCGGCTGTCGGTCGCGGCGGCCTGGTCCGACTGCACGTGGGCGAGACGCTCGTGCTCGAGCGCGGCGCGCACCAGCGGGTCGGCCGCATCGAGCGCACCGGCCTCGCCCAGCCTCGCCACCGGCTCGGGCTGCGGCACGCCGGCGTGCATCACGTGCAGCGAGGCCGACTCGAGCTCGCAGCTCTGCGACAGCATCTGCAGCACGAACGCGGCGCCGGCGAGTTCGTCGGGCTCGCGTCCGGTGATCGCGCGCAGCTCGCCCAGCAGGTCGCGCAGCGTGACCGGCCGCACGAGCAGCTCGTGCTCGATCCGCTGGTGCGACAGCTGCAGCAGGAAGTGCGAGCGGGTCAGCGTGCCGAGCCGCTCGGACAGGTAGTGATTGACCTCGCGGACCCTGCGCAGGCGATCGTGCCAGACGTCCGAGAACTGGCCGCAGCCGAGCACCAGCACCAGTCCGCCGAGGAAATACTGCTGCGGGAAGGCGGCGGACCCGTCGGGTCCGAGCCCGGCACGGGCGAACCACGCGCCGACCAGCAGGGTGCCGGCGAACAGGCCGACCACCGTCCCGTAGCGCAGCGCCAGCAGCGCCGGCATCAGCCACAGCCACGGAAACTGCGTGCCGAGCCCGAACGGATCCTGCGGCGCGAGCCACAGCGCGAGCGCGAGGGCCGCCGCCATCAGCAGCGCCGATTCGGCGAGGTGCAGGCCGAACGACGCGGCGTCGCGGATCCGGTTCGTGCCGAGCAGTCGGCCGAGGGTCCGCGTGAGCGGTCCGCCGACGCGCGCCGGTGGGGCGTCTTCGAGGGCCACCGTCAGCGGGCGGGGGGTGCGGACGCGGGGGCGGCTGCCGGCGTCGGGAGGGGGGCCGTGAGCGGTGCGGCCAGCTCGGCCAGCATCTTCTGCGCCACACCCGACAGCGACTCGCGGCTCCAGCCGGTGCGACCGCCCGCCGCACTCCACACGACGCGCCCTGACGGCAGCTCCAACAGCTGGAGCGTGAAGCCGACCGCCGGCTCGCCGTCGATCCCGACCTTGTAGCGCCACTCGTCGACGGTGCCGGTGAGCGCGTAGCGCACGCCCTGGGCGCGCGCCCACGCGAGCGCCTGGTCGACGCTCCTGCGCTCGCTCGGCTCGAACACCGCGTCGCCGCCGATCGAGGCCGGGTAGCGTCGCAGGTCGGACAGGCCGCGCGCGCGCAGCAGGCTCTCCAGGATGGCCTCGGCTCGCAGGCCGGCCTGGGGCGTCTCGGTATGGTTGACCATCGGCAGCAGCGCCCACGGCGCATCGCGCTCGAGGGGGGGCGCCGGGGCGACGGTGGCGGTCGTGCAGGCGGCGAGTGCAAGCGCGGCGCCCGTCGCGGCGCCCGCCATCAGGACCTTGCGTCGGCCGGCGGACCAGGGATGGCTGGGCAGGTGCGTCATCATGGTCTCAGAAGAAGAATTGGTAGGCGAGCCCGATCGCGCGCGTGCTGCGCGGGATGCCGGGCGTGGGGCTGAGCAGCGTCAGGAAGCCGGAGAGCCGGTCCGTGCCGAACAGTGAGGTGGTCGCCCCGACGCGCAGCGAGTAGCCCGCGCCGCTGACCGAGTTGGCGCGCAGCAGCGCCTCGCCGAAGGGCCGCAACGCACGGCCGTAGGTCTGGGCGACCGAGTCGCCGAACGCGATGCCGCCTGCGATCTCGGTGGAGCTCGCCGGGACCACTGCGGGCGTCGGGTCGCCGAGCGCGGCCGGCACCAGCGGCGCGACGATGGTGTCGGCCACGGTGCGCGCGCTCCAGTCGGAGCGCAGCACGACCGCCTTGAGTGCCAGGTCCGGGTAGTCGAGCCTGAGGCGGTGGGTTGCATCGACCATCCACAGCGTGCCGTGCCCCAGCGTGCTGCCGTCCTGGGAGGCGAGGCGCACGCCGGTGACCGTTGCGGCGATCCGGTCTCGGGCGGTCAGCGGCAGCGCCCAGCGCAGCGCCGCGAAGTCCTTCATGCCGCCGACCTGCAGCGGCGCCGACTCGGGCGCAGCCTGGCGCAGCCCGATCGACAGGGACGGTCCGCGGTCCGCATCGGGCTGGGGGCGCAGGTCGAGCCGAAGCCCGCTGCGGTCGCGGATCGCGAAGAAGCGCGACACCGCAGCGTCGACGGTGAGCGTCTCGGTGCGCCAGCGGGCGGTGACGCCGAGCTTGCCGGCGTCGGCCGGGACGCCCTGCAGCTGGGTCGGGTCGAGGCTGCGCTGGCGGTCCTGCTCGATCGCCAACCCGAGCGCCAGGCCGGGGCGCAGCGTGCGCCGGACCTGCAGGCGCAGCGTGCGCAGGCCCAGCACGCCGATCTCGCCGCCCGCGCCCTCGGCCAGCGCGAACGACGCATCCGGCAGCGCCGCGCCGACGAAGCGCCGGTGAGCCTCGTCGAGCAGCGGCCGCTGGTCGTGGAGCGTCCACGCGAGCGTCTGCGCCTGCGCGTCGCGCCCGAGCGCCCGCATCGCGTCGACCTGCTCCTGGCGGGGTAGCCAGTCGGGCAGATCGTCCAGCAGGCTGGCGAGCGCCTCGCGGTCGTTGGCGGCGAGCGCCACCGACAGGCGCGCCCAGGCAGGGCGCGCGAGCTGCGTCGCATAGCGCGACAGCAGCCAGGCGCGGGCCGCGTCGGTGGACTCGCCGCTCAGCAGCCAGGACAGCGCGAGCTCGCGGCTTCCGGCGGCGAGCGAGCCCGTCTCGACGCGGAGTGCGTCGGGGCCGCCGCTGGCGTCGTCGGCCTGCGGCCCGGCCGCCAGCGCCTCGTCGACCTGGCGCAGCAGGCCGCGCGGGGTGTCGACCGGCGTGTCGCCCGCGGCGCCGGGCGCCGGCCCGTTCGGCGCGCCGCGCTGCTCGGGCAGCCGGGCGAGCGTCGCGTCGTGCTCGGCGAGTCGGGCGCGCAGGGCGCCGCGCGCCGCGTCGGTCGGGGCAAACCGCAGCGCGAGGGCGAGGGTCGCGTGCCGGCGCCAGGGCTGCGCGTCGCGCTCGACGGCGGGCATCGCCCTGAGCTCGAGCCAGGCCCGGCGGCGCACGGCCCAGGCGGTGTCGGCGTGCCCGTTCTGCTCGAGGCAGTCGGCATAGCCGAGCTGCCACAGGTAGTCGTCGCCGCCGCTGCCGCGCGACTGGCGCACGCACCAGCGCAGCGCGCGCTGTGGCTCGTCGAGCGCCATCCACGCGGCGGCGAAGGCGCCCCACAGCGGCGGTTCTTTCTCGGCAGCGCCCTCCCACCGCAAGAGGGCCGCGCGCAGCGGCACGGACTTGCGCTGCGCGAGCATCATCCACAGCACGCCCGCCTTGAGCGTTGCATCGTCCGGCGCCGTCGCCAGCGCCTGCTGCATCGCACGCAGCGCGCCGGCCTCGTCCCCGCGCGCCTGCAGGTGGGTGGCCAGCGCCTGCAGGTAGCCGCGCTGCGCGCGCAGCGCGGCGAGCTGCGCCGCCGGCATCGTGCGGCCGAGCCGCTCCAGCTCCGCGAAGTCGCCCAACTGCAGCCAAAGCGCGAAGGCGCGTTCGGCCTGCTGAGGGAGTCCGCCCACGCGCCACGCATGGTCGGCGACGCGCGCGGCCGCCTGCAGGGAGCGCGGCTCCAGCAGCGCGCTCCATTCGGACAGCACGGCGTCGGTGGCGCGCCCGAGCGTGAGCAGCGTCCGGTAGGCGCCGTCGGCGTCGGCCTCGCGCTGCAGGCGGGTCGCGAGCTCCGCGTAGAGCGTCCAGAAGGCGGCGCGTGCATCGATCGCCGCCACATCCGACGGATCCGGGTCGGGGGTTGTCGGGCGCGCCGCCTGCAGCGCCGCAAAGGCGGCCGCGGTGTCTCCGCGCTGCAGCAGCATCGCGGATCGCCGCATCGCACGGTCCGCGTCCGGGCCGAGCGCGGCGTCGGCGCGGTCCAGCCATGCCAGCATGCCGCGCTCGTCGCCGATCGCCTCGTGGAGCGCGATCTGGCGCGCCAGCAGCAGCGGGCTGCGCGCGAGGCCACGCGCCGCGATCCGCTCGTCGAGCCAGGCGATCGCCGCGCGCGGCTCGCCGCGGTCCTCGATCAGCGTGGCGATGCGCGCATCCAGCGCCTCGTCGCCGCCGCGCAGCGCGCGGACCTCGAGCGCCTCGAGCATCGCGTCGGCGTCGCCGGTCTGTTCGGCGATGCGCTCGACCTGGGCCCAGTCGGCGGGGCGGCCCTCCATGCGCGCGATCGCGAGCCACTGCTCGAGCGCGACGGCCAGGCGCGTGACCCACAGCGCAACCTCCGCGAGCCGGCGGCGCCAGGCGACGTCTCGGGGCGCCTGGCGGACGGCGGCGGCGGCCACCTCGAAGGCGTCCTCGAGCTTGCGATTGGCGACGAAGACGTCGTAGGCGAGCCTGTAGGTCGCATCGTCGAAGGGCAGGCGCGGCTGCGGGGGGCGCGCGGGCCCCGCGTCGAGGGATGCCGGCAGCATCGCGCCGGCGTCGACCCCGCCAGCCAGCGCCCGCCATTGCTCCAGCAGCGCGAAGCGAAGCATCTCGCGCGCGTACCGCTCGGCGACGTCGAGGCGGCCGGCCGCCAGCGCGAGGCGCACCATGAAGCGCAGCAGCCCGGTGTCGGGTTGCAGGCGCGCGATGCGCGCATCGGCCTGATCCACAGCGAGCGCGCCCCGGTCGGCCGACTGCAGCAGGCGTACCGCCGCGAAGAAGTGGACCCGGCGCTGCGACTCGCTGCCGGCGGCGTCGAAGGCGCGCCACTGCAGCCCTGCCGCCATCAACGGGTCGCCGAGCGATTCGGCGGTCCCGGCCAGGCCGGCCAGCCACGCTTCGATCGGCACCTCGGTCGGCGGCTCGAGCAGGGCCTGCCGCGCAAGCAGCGCCCGCGCGAGCGCGGGCTCGCCGAGCGCGAGCGCGCGGCGCATCAGGTCCTGCGCCTCGGCCTGCACAAGCGGGCGGCCGGTATCGTCCAGGGCCAGTACCCGCAGTTGCAGGGCCAGCGCCTCGAGCCCGCGCGACCGTGCCTCGCTGCCCTCGGAGGCGGCGTAGGCGGCGCGCTCCAGGATTTCGAGCTTCAGCCACTGCGACTGGTGACGCAGCGCCGGCGTGCCCCTGGCGATCGGCGCGGCGAGCGCGGCCAGCGCCTCGTCCCAGTCGCCGATCGCCAGGTGCTGGCGGGCCAGCGTCACCTGCAGCGCCAGATCATCGGGCTTGGCGGCGAGCCATGCCGTCAGGTACGCGACCGTCAGCGGGTCGCTACGCTCGGACTGGGCGAGCCGATCCTCGAGCGAGGCGCCGGGTAGCGCCAGCCACAGCGCGAGGCCCATCGCCACGCAGAACGCGACGATCGAGGGCAGGGTGAACAGCCGCAGACGCTCATGGCGGGCAGCTGACCGATACCATGACTCCTCCGGCAACTCGTTGCGGTGCTGTGGTGTAGCGGGTTGCATCCTGACCTGATTGTAAGGGGTCGGTCGGGGGGATCGGTCTTCCCGACACGCTCTGGCCCGCAATCGCGACCCGGCAGCGCGCCGCGTGGGACAACACCAGGTCGCCGGCCACGGTCGGGGCGAACCGGAAGGACAGCTCGTCGGCGCCTCGCCGCACGCGGTCGATCCGGCCATTGGCCTCGATCACGATGGGCGCCTGCGGTGCCGCGCCCGCGGCCGGCACCAGCCATGCCGTCGGCGCCGCGAGGTGCAGGTAGCGCCCATTGGGGCCGTCCGGGCCGTCCTGCCCGACGCGCACGCCCACGATGCCGTCGCTGCGGAGCCAGTCGATGGCGGGCGCGACCGATGCGGGCAGCCGCAGGGTGCGCAGCTCGCCGTCGCCGACCAGCTTCCACGCGCCCGGGCGCCGCAGGTCGCGCGCGACCACGAAGCCCTCGAAGTCGACCACCTTGCGGATGTAGTCGGAAACCGTCACCGGGTGCAGCGGCTGCGACACCGTCCACTCGTAGACCTTGCGCAGCGCGGCGATCGAGGCCGGCTTGGTCGTCGAATAGGTGTGGTAGTAGATGTCGACCGGCTTGAGGCGACGCGGCCGCTCGGTCATCTCGAAGGTCTCGATCACCCGCTCGAAGCCCCAGAACGGACCTCTCCAGAGATTCGTGTAGACGCTCTCGTTCTGGTTCGGCGCGAGCACCTGCAGCCAGCCCTCCCGGCGCACCGACAGCGGCGCCACGGCGGTCAGGCTGGGGTTGCTGCGCGTGATCGTCGTCTCCCCGCCGTTCATGGCGAGCAGCCCCTCGGTCCAGGCCCGGGCGATCGCGATCCCCGGCGGCTCGCCGTCGCCGGGCCACAGGAACACCTCGGTCCTGCGCCCGGGCCGCAGCAGCCGCGTATCGATGTAGCGGACCGAGCCCGCGAGCTCCGTGTCCAGGTCGAAGATGTAGCCCGGCACCGCGAGCGCGTTGCGCGGCGTGTCCTCGCGCGCCAGGGCGGCGCGCCAAGCGAAGGGGTGCGAGTAGGAGTGGCTCGCCGGCTCCACGTTGGGCAGAGCGAACAGCCTGCGGGCGATGTCCTCGAGCGCGGGGGACAGCGCCGCGTACAGGCCGGTGGCGGCCGTCTCGCCCTGGATCACCGACACCGTGTGCGGAATCGGGTAGCGGCTCACGAAGTCGCGCAGCAGCACCTCAGCGGCGAAGGGCGCGCCGGGCAGCTCCGCGCGCGACGCGAACCCGTCGCCGTCGACGTGCGCCATCACCAGGCGGCGGCCCGCCTCGGTGGTCGTGTCGGGCATCGGCATGGGCGGCAGGGCGAGTGCGCGCCGCAGGAACTCGACCGGCTCGACGACCCACCGCCGCTGGTCGCGCCCAGGCAGCTCGACCACCGCGAACGGCGCGAGCACGTAACCGCCCCAGTCGGCGATCGCGGCCGCGTCGTACAGGGCCCCGCGTGCGTCGGCCAGCTGCAGCAGGCGCTGCACCGGCTCGCGCAGCGCGATCGGCTGCAGCTCGGAGCGGGTTGGCGTCGGCTCGATCTCGTAGCCGACGATCGGGTCGCGCAGCCGCACCGACAGCGGTCCCTCGGTCCGTCCCGCCACCGGCGAGAGCCCCAGCAGCGGGCCCAGGCCGCTCTCGAGCGTCGCGCCGAACCCGTTCACGAATGCGATCCGCAGGCCCTGCTCGCGAGCGCCGCGCATCCAGCCCGGCAGGTCCCAGCCGCGCCCGGCGGTATTGCCGTTGAACCATGCCACCACGCCCGCGTAGCGATCCGCCAGCGATCCTCCGGGCGGCGGGCGCTCGCGGACATTCCAGAGCTCGACCCGGTACCCGAGCCAGTTCAGCGGCGTCGACAGGTAGCGGTGCACGTCGGAGGCGCCCGGGTCCTCGCCAGGCGGCTGGTCGTGCAGCACCAGGATGCGCCGCGGCACGATCTCGATCGCGCCGGTGCCCACCGTCGACAGCTCGGCGTCGGTCACGTAGGGGACGATGCCCAGCGCGGCGATGCGCGCCGCGGTCTCGCGCATCGCATCGCGCCGGCCGGCGGGCAGGTAGTCGATCGCGATCACCGGCTTGCCGAGCCCGCTGCGCACCGACTCGAGCCGCGCCAGCAGCCATTCGCGGTCGGCGTCGCCCACGTCCTCGTAGCGCCGCACGGTGGGATTCCAGCCGCGGAACAGGGACTCCGCCGCCACCGCCGACACGTGCGGCGCGATCCGCGGGAGCACCTCGAAGCCGCGGTTGACGATCAGCTTCAGGCCCGGAAAGCGTGCGGCCGCGGCCTCGATGGCCCGCGCGAGCCCGTCTTCCTGCGCGGCGCGCGGTGCGCCTTCGGGTGCGATCGCCAGCCAGGCGTCCATCGTGTCGAGGAAGACGCCCCGGTAGCCGCGCTCCCACAGCGGCGCGATCATCCTCTCGACGAAGAATCGCGGCCATTCCGGATGCGACTGGTCGACGATCCGGCCGCCCCAGGCCGCGTTGCGGCCGACGAACAGGCGCGCGGGTGCATCGGCCGCGTAGCGCCGCCCGGGATGGATCTCGCCGATCGACACATAGGCGAACAACTCCGAGGCGCCGCGGCTGCGGGTACGGTGGATCGTCGGGTCGGTGACGTGGTCCGGGTCGACGACCACCGTGTCGAATGCACGCAGCGTGTCGAGCGGCGGCGCCGCGCCGTAGTGGAACGCGATCGCCCAGCGGGGCGATCCGATGCCGGCGGGGCTGCCCGGCGGGTCCGGCTCCGGCGCACTGCGGCCCGCCACCCTGGGGTCGCCGTAGGGCAGGCCGGTCGGGGTGTCGGCGGCTGGTGGCGCGGGCGGAACCGGCCTTACAGCGGGCGCGGGCACGCCCGCCTGCACCGGCACGCCCCCGGGCGTCTGGGCGAGCACGCTGCCGGCCAGGCACGCCGCCAGGGCGACGATCGCGACCGCGGCGCGCGCGCGGCCGACCCCAAGGGACGCGGTCGGGGTGCGGGCGCAGGCAGGGCGGCCGGGCGGCCGTGGGCGGAGCAGCGTCAAATCCGGGGGCCCGTTGGGGCCGGCGAGGCGCGGCGGCCCGGGCTGCTGCAGCCTCGACGCCACCGGCGATCCATCGTCCGGCCTGTCGCGCAGTCATGTGACAATGGGCCCCGATTATAGGCGCCGCGCGCCGCCCGCACGGCGCAGGCAACACCGATGCTCATCCATCCCCAATTCGATCCGGTCGCGCTCCAGCTCGGTCCCCTGGCGATCCGCTGGTATGGGCTGATGTACCTGATCGCGTTCCTGGCCTTCTACCTGCTCGGGCGCTGGCGGGTGCGTCACACGCACTACGGCACGTCCACGAGGCTGGTGCCGTCCGACGTCGAGGACCTGCTCTTCTACGGCGTGCTGGGCGTCGTGCTCGGCGGGCGCCTGGGCTACGTGCTGTTCTACAAGCCCGCCTACTACCTGCAGCACCCGCTCGAGGTGTTCGCGGTCTGGCAGGGCGGGATGGCCTTCCACGGCGGGCTGCTGGGCGTCATCGTGGCCTGCGCACTCTTTGCGCGCCGGCGTCGCCTGTCCTTCCTGCAGCTGATGGACTTCGTCGCGCCCCTCGTCCCGGTGGGGCTCGCGGCGGGGCGGCTGGGCAACTTCATCAACGGCGAGCTGTGGGGCCGCGCGACCGACCTGCCCTGGGCGACGGTGTTCCCGCAGTCCGGCACCGCCGTTGCCCGACACCCGTCGCAGCTCTACCAGTTCGCGGGCGAAGGCCTGCTGCTCTTCGTGATCCTGTGGATCTACTCGAGCCGTCCGCGTGCGGTGGGCCGGGTGTCGGGCCTGTTCCTCGTGGGCTACGGGACGCTGCGCTTCCTCGCCGAGTTCGCGCGCGAGCCGGATGCCTTCCTGGGCCTGCTCGCGGGCGGCCTGTCGATGGGGCAGCTGCTGTCGGTGCCGATGGTCCTGATCGGTCTGTACCTGATGCTGCGGCCCCTGCCGACCGCCCCGTCCATGCCAGCATCCGGAGCCTCCCGATGACCGACCGTTCCCACGCCGGCCCTGCGCCAACCGACCCTCTCGACTTCAGCGGGCGCAGCGTGCTCGTGGTCGGCGGCTCCAGCGGCATCGGCAATGGCATCGCGCAGGCGTTCCGGGCGCGCGGCGCGCAGGTCGCCGTGTGGGGCACGCGGGCCGCGGCCGCCGACTACGCCGGCGAGGCCGGCTCCGACCTCGCCGGGCTCGCCTACCTGCAGGTCGACGTTGCCGACGACGCCGCGATCGCGCAGGCCGCGACCGGCCACGCCCGCCTCGACGTGCTGGTGCTGTCGCAGGGCATGGTGCTGTACCGACGCGCCGAGTACGCGATGCCGGGCTTTCGCAGCGTGCTCGACGTCAACCTCAACAGCGTGATGGCCTGCTGCGCCGCCTTCCATCCCCAGCTCAAGGCGGCGGGCGGTTCGGCGATTGTGCTGAGCTCCACGGCCGCGTTCCACGCGACCCGCGGCAACCCCGCGTATGCGGCGTCCAAGGCCGGCGCGGTGGGCCTGGTGCGCACCCTCGCCGACGCGTGGGCGGGCGACGGCATCCGCGTCAACGGCATCGCGCCCGGCTTCGTCGCCACCAAGATGACCCGCGTCACCACCTCGGATCCGCAGCGCCTGGATGCCGCGCTGCAGCGGATCCCGCTCGGGCGGCTGGGCACGCCGCAGGACATGGCGGGGGTGGCGCTGTTCCTCGCCTCGCCGCTCGCCGCCTACGTGATCGGCCACACCGTGCCCGTCGACGGTGGCCTGCTGCTCGGGTGACGCAGTCGATGAAGGCGTACCGGCGCACCCCGGGCGACGACGAACGCGGCGCGCGGGTGCGCCCACCAGGGCGGGACGATGCTCGACGTGATCCGTAACCTGCGACGCGACGGCGCCGAGCGCGACGACGCATGGCGGCTCGCGCAGGCCTGCCGGCAGCTGCTCACCGAGCGCGACGAGTCCAACAGCCGCGCGATCGCGTCGGCCACGCTGGAGCGCTGGCGCGGCCTCGACGCCGACGGCGTCAACCGCTTCTTCAAGCTGCTCGCCTCCGACTTCGACCCAGACCCGGGCGAGGTGCTGCGGCTCGCCGAGAACTACGCGATCAGCCGCTCGCCCGACAACCTCGTGAAGCTCGCGCGGGCCGCCGAGCCGCCGCATCAGGAGCTGTTGCGCCGGCTGAACCGCGCGGCGGGTGGCACCGCGGGCATCGTCCAGATGCGCTCGCGGCTGCTCGACCGGTTGCGCCACGACCGCTCGCTGCTGGCTGTGGACGCCGACTTCCAGCACCTGCTGTCGTCGTGGTTCAACCCCGGCTTCCTGAGGCTGGTGCAGGTGGACTGGAGCTCGCCGGCCGCGCTGCTCGAGCGGATCATCCAGCGCGAGGCGGTCCACGAGATCGACGGCTGGAGCGACCTGCGCCGGCGCCTGCAGCCCGACCGCCGCTGCAGCGCGGGGCCCCCGAGGCGGTCCGCCCTGAGCAATTCAAGGTCGCGGCCTTCTCCTCGATCTCCAACTGCCAGCCCGGCCTGCGCGGCGTGGCTCTCCAGGCTCGACGCGATCCGCGCGCCGCGGCTGCGCGCGGCCAGGCGGGCCTCGCTGCAGGCGGCGCTCGACGGCCTGCGTGCCCGCCACGGCGTCGAGCTCGCCGCGCTGGCGCAGGCGGGGGGTGCCGAACGCGCGGTCGGCCCCTTCCACCTGAACAACGGAGCGCGCCTGCAGCGCGTCAACGTCTCGGCCGACCTGTCCCGCAAGGGCCTCAGGCAGTCCTTCGGCCTGATGGTCAACTACATGTACGATCTGGACGAGATCGAAGTGAATCACGAGCACTTCATGCAAGGGGAGGTGGCCGCGTCGCGCGCGGTCCTCGCCCTGATGTGAGCGCCGAAGACACCCGGTAACCGGAGACGACCATGCCGACCTTCCCAGCCGCGGGCCGAGTGCCCCGCATCCTTGCCTGCGCCCTGATCGCCGCGGCGCTCCTGCCCGGCGCAGCCGTGGCGCAGGCCTGGCCCACCAAGCCGGTGCGGCTCGTCTCGCCCTTCCCGCCTGGGGGCGGCACCGATGCCTTCGCGCGGCCGCTCGCCAAGGTGCTGACCGCGTCGCTCGGCCAGACGGTCGTCGTCGACAACCGCGCCGGCGCCGGCGGTACGCTCGGCGCGGAGCTCGTCGCCAAGTCGGCGCCCGACGGCTACACCTGGCTGGTCGGCGCCGTGCATCACACCATCGCGGTCAGCATCTACCCCAAGCTCGGCTACGACCTCGAGAAGGACCTGATCCCGGTGACCGTGCTGTCCTACGTGCCGAACGTGCTGGTGGTGAACCCGCAGCGCTCGAGCATGAAGCGATACGAGGACTTCGCGTCGTACATCAAGGCCAACCCGGGCAAGCTCAATTACGCGTCTGCGGGCAACGGCACGGCGCATCACCTGACTGTCGAGCTCTACAAGACGCTCACCCGGACCTTCGCGACGCACATTCCGTATCGCGGCGCCGGCCCCGCGCTGCAGGATCTTCTGGCGGGGCAGGTCGACTTCATGTTCGACGGCCTGGGCAGCTCGATGCCGCAGATCCGCGCCGGCAAGCTGGTGCCGCTCGCGGTCACCAGCGACAAGCGCTCGTTCGCGCTGCCCGACGTGCCGACCCTGGCCGAGTCCGGCGTGCGCGGCTACGACGCGCGCACCTGGTACGCCGTTTGGGCGCCAGCGGGTACGCCGCGCGACATCGTCCTCAGGATGCAGCAGGAGATCGCCCGCGCACTCGCCGGCCAGGAGCTGAAGGACGCCTGGGTGCTGCTGGGCGCCGAGGCGGGCGGCCAGTCGCCCGAGGACATGAAGAAATTCGTCGATGCCGAGATCGCCAAGTGGGCGAAGGTGGTCAAGGACTCAGGCGCCAAGCTCGACTGACCCTGCTCGCCCGGATCCCATGAACGAGAACCTGTATGCATTGATCGCCGCGCGCTTCCCCAAGGACCGGGGCGCCTGTGCGATCGAGACCCACGACGGCCTGTACTGGACCTGGCACGACCTCGAGCGCGCGACCGCGCGCCTGGCCAACCTGCTCGCGTCGCTCAGGCTGCCGGCCGCGTCGCGGGTTGCGGTGCAGGTCGACAAGTCCCCCGAGGCGCTGTGCCTGTACCTGGCCACCCTGCGGGCCGGGCATGTGTTCCTGCCCCTCAACTCGGCCTACCAGCAGGCGGAGATCGACTACTTCGTCGAGAACGCGGCGCCCGCGGTGCTGGTGTGCGCCCCGGGCAATCTCGGCTGGATCGAGCCGATCGCGCGGGCCCGCGGGACCCGGCACGTGTTCACGCTCGGCGACGACCGTCGCGGCACGCTGCTCGAGGCGGCAGCGCCTCAGCCCGACGCCTTCCGGACGGTGCGGCGTACGGCCGCCGACCTCGCCGCGATCCTCTACACCTCGGGCACCACCGGGCGCAGCAAGGGCGCGATGCTGTCGCACGGCAACCTGTCGAGCAACGCGCGCACGCTGCACCAGTACTGGCGCTGGCGCCCCGGCGACGTGCTGCTCCACGCACTGCCGATCTTCCACGTGCACGGACTCTTCGTCGCCTCGCACGGTGCGCTGATGTCGGGGAGCAAGATGATCTGGCTGCCCCGGTTCGACGCGAAGGAAGTCGTGCGCCGCCTGCCGCAGGCCACGGTGTTCATGGGTGTCCCGACGATGTACGTGCGCCTGCTCGACGAGCCCTCGTTCGACGCGACGGCGGTGCGCTCGATGCGGCTGTTCGTCTCGGGCTCCGCGCCGCTGCTGGCGGACACCTTCAGGCAGTTCGAGCAGCGCACCGGCCAGCGCATCCTCGAGCGCTACGGCATGAGCGAGACGGTGATGCTGACTTCCAACCCGTATGACGGCAACCGCGTCGCGGGGACGGTGGGCCCGGCGCTGCCGGGCGTGTCGGTGCGCGTCGTCGACGATGCGGGGCGAGCGTGCGACTGCGGCGAGATCGGGGGCGTCGAGGTGCGCGGGCCCAACGTGTTCTCCGGATATTGGCGGATGCCCGAGAAGACCCGGGAGGAGTTCACCGCCGACGGCTGGTTTCGCACGGGCGACGTCGGCCGCTGGGACGCCAACGGCTACCTGACGATCGTGGGCCGCAGCAAGGACCTGATCATCACCGGCGGGTACAACGTCTACCCCAAGGAGATCGAGTCCTACCTCGACGACATGGACGGGGTCGCCGAATCCGCGGTGATCGGCGTGCCGCATCGCGACTTCGGCGAGGCGGTGACGGCGGTGGTGGTGCGTGCGCCCGGTGCAGTGCTCGACGAGGCGGCGATCGTCGCGTCGCTCAAGGGGCGGATCGCGGCATTCAAGGTGCCCAAGCGGGTGTTCGTCGTGGACGAGTTGCCGCGCAACGCGATGGGCAAGGTCCAGAAGAACGAACTGCGCAAGCGCTACCGCGCCTGAGCGCCTGGCAGCGCGCGGGGCGCGAGCGCCGCCGCGCCCCGCGTCTCAGCCCCGCATCGAGCGCACCAGCATGTAGGCCGATAGCGCGAAGAGCAGCGCCGCGAACACGCGCCTGAGCGCGGCGGTGCCCAGCGTATGCGCAGCCCGTGCGCCCAGCGGCGCGGTGAGCACGCTCGCCACCGAGATGCAGGCGAGCGCCGGCAGGTGCACGTAGCCGACGGTGCCGCCGGGCAGCGGCAGGCCGCGGCCGGCCCATATGTAGCCGAGCGTGCCGGCCAGCGCGATCGGGAAGCCGCAGGCCGCGCTGCACGCGACCGCCGATTGCATGCGCACGCCGCGTCGCGCGAGGAAGGGTACCGTGACGAAGCCTCCGCCCCCGCCGAGCAGCGCCGACAGCACGCCGATCCCCGCGCCCGCGCCGAGCATGCCGGCTGCGCCGGGCAGCGCACCCAGCGCCGCAGAGGGCTTCGCGGACAGGGTCGCGACCGCGGAGAAGCCGAGGAACACACCGAAGAACCCGCCGAGCAGCCGGCCGGGGACCAGGCCGGCGAGCTGTGCGCCGAACAGCGAGCCCGCCAGGATGCCCGGCGCGAGCGCCCCGACCACATCCCAGCGCACGGCGCCGAGCCGCTGGTGCGCGCGCACGCTCGAGATCGACGTGAACACGATGGTCGCAAGCGAGGTCGCGATCGCGACCTTGACGGCCTGGTCGGCATCGAACCCGATCCGGCCCAGCAGCATCGTCATGAACGGCACCATCAGCATGCCGCCGCCGATGCCGAGCAGCCCGGCCGCGAATCCGGTGGATGCGCCGAGCAGCAGCAGCGCCGCGATGACGAAGGGGTCCATGGGCGGGCCCGCTGCGGGCCGTGGGCAGAGGTCGGGGACGGGCGCGCAGTGTACAGGCAGCCCACCGCGCGGGCGCTACGGCAGCAGCGTGGTGACGGCCCGCCACTGCGCCGGCGTGACAGGGGTGATCGAGAGCCGGTTGCCCCGGCGCAGCACCTGCATGTCGGCGAGTTCGGGGTGGGCGCGCAGGGCCGCGGGCGTCAGCAGCGGCGTGCGCCGGATCGCGCGCACGTCGACGAGCATCCAGCGGGGCGCCTGCGGCGTCGCCGCGGGGTCGTGGTAGGGCGATGCCGGATCGAACTGGGTGGGGTCGGGATAGGGCGCACCGGCCACCTGCGCCAGCCCCGCGATGCCGGGCGGCTCGCAGCCCGAGTGCCAGAACAGCACACCGTCGCCAGGCCGCATGGTGTCGCGCATGAAGTTGCGCGCCTGATAGTTGCGTACGCCGACCCAGGGCACGGTGCACCCGGGTGCTGCGAGCGCGTCGTCGATCGAGCACTCGCCGGGCTCCGACTTCATCAGCCAGAACTGCTGCGCGCGCGGCCCGGTCATCGATCGCGGGCGAATCCGGCGGGCACCGGGTCTGCCCCGCGAAGGCCGCGAACCCGTGGGCCCGTGACCTGGAAGAAGTGCCCCGCCTGTGCCGGTCGGTCATCATCCTGAACCGTGAAGTTCAGGGCGGCCGCAGGTGGCATCACATCAGGTCCGTCCACGCAATGGAACGATCTCAACAGTGACGCGCAAATTGGACCCACGACCTGGTTGCTTTCGCATTGGTTCAAGGAATGTCTGACCGTAGCGAACACCGCAGGGTGCAATCATTCTAACGCGGACCGACGTGGGCTTGAAGCGTGGCCGACCTGCGGTCGGCCAAAAAAACCTCAGAACAGCGACTCCTGCCGCCTGATCTCCGCGTCGAGATCCTCGGTCATCCGCCGGATGCGGCGCGAGGTCTCGGCCGTGGTTGTCGAGTCGGCCGTGCCGCGCGCGCCGAGCAACTCGTGGGCGAGTTGCAGCGCGGCCATGACCGCGATGCGGTCGACGCCCGCGACGCGACCCGCATCGCGGATCGAGCGCATCTTCTCGTCGACCACGCGCACCGCGTCGATCAGCTTGTCTTTCTCTTCGGCGGCCACGGCCAGGCGAAAGTCCCGATCGAGGATCTTGACGTCGATCTGTTCCATGTCAGTGGGCCGTGTCATGGAGGTCGTCGACCCGGACGGGCAGCCGGGACAGAGCCGCTTCCACCTTGCCGCGAGCCTCGTGCATGCGACGCTCGACGCGCTGGCGCGCCTCGTTGGCCGCGGCCAGTTCGGTGCGCAGCCGACGGTTCTCGTCGGCCAGCCGGCGCGAGCCCTGAAGCAGGCGCTCGATGCGCTCCTGGAGCGCCTGCAGATCGTCTTCCATCGCATGGATGGTAGGGACTCGCCCTGCCAGGGTCAAGCCGATGGCCGTGCCGCAGCGGCTGCCGGGCGCACGAAGGCCCGCCGGCCGGATCGGTTAGCATCGGTCGATGACGGTACTGACGACATGCGCCGCAGGGCTCGGACGGCGGGCCGCGAGGCTGGCCGCGGTGCTGCTCGCCCTCGCGTGCCTGCCCGCGGGCCCCGCCATCGGGGCGGCCACGGCGCAGCCGGCGCCCGCCGCCGACGCCCCCGCGGCCCGGACCGGCCCGCAACGGGTCGACACGGTGGAGGCGGAGCTGGTGGCCGACCGCGTGGCCGTGCGCGCCGGCGGGCGCATCGAGCTCGGGCTGAGGCTGCGTCACGATCCGCACTGGCACACCTACTGGCGCAATCCCGGCGATTCCGGCCTGCCCACGCGGATCGACGCGACCGGACCCGCCGGTACCCGCTTCGATGCGGTCCGCTGGCCGGCGCCCAAGCGGCTCTGGGTGGGTCCGCTCGCCAACTACGGATTCGAGGATGAGGTGCTGCTGCCGTTCTCGGCGGTCTTGCCGGCCTCCGAGCCAGGCGCGGCCCGCATCGAGGTGCACGCGCAGTGGCTGGTGTGCAAGGACGTCTGCATTCCCGGCGAGGCGCGGCTCGCCATCGATCTGCCGGTCGTGGCCGGCGGCGCGCCCGAGCCGGCCCGCTCGAGCGCCGCGGCGCTGTTCGAGGCGACGTCGAGCCGGATCCCGGACGAAGCGAACCCGCTGCAGGCCCGCCTGCATCGCGATGGTCAGCGGCTTTCGCTCGTGTTCCCCGCGCCTGCCGGCACCGACGCGGTGACCCGCGCCGAGTTCTTCCCGTACGACGAGGGGGTGGTGTCCGCACCGGCGCCCCAGCCGCTGCTGCGCACCGCCGACGGCTGGCGGATCGATCTCGCGCTCGCCGACGGCGCCACTGTGCCTGCCGCGCTCGGCGGCCTGCTGATGGTCGACGGACGGCCGTTCGCGCTGACGGCCCGGGCGGCGACCGGCGCCACGCCTGAGGGCACGCAGGTGTCGGTCGCCGATCGGCCGGCCGGAATGTCCCGGCCGGGCGGCAGCCTGCTCGGCACGGTCGCCGGCCTGGCGGGCGCGGCCAGCGGCGCGTCGTCCGCCCCCGGCGTGCCGGCCCCGGCCGCCGCGCTGGACATCGGTCTGGCGCTGGCGCTCCTCCTCGGGGCGATCGGCGGCGCCATCCTGAACCTCATGCCCTGCGTGTTCCCGGTGGTCAGCCTGAAGGTGCTGGGCTTCGCGCAGGCGGGCGCCGATCCGGCGACCGCCCGCGCCGCGATGCGGCGCGGCGCACTCGCGTTCGCGGCCGGCGTGCTGGTCTCGTTCTGGCTGCTGGGTGGCCTGATGCTGGCCCTGCGCGCCGCGGGCGAGTCGGTCGGCTGGGGGTTCCAGCTGCAGTCGCCGGGGTTCGTGGCGGCGATGGCGCTGCTGTTCGTCGCCGTGGGCCTGAACTTCTCGGGCGTGTTCGAGATCGGCTTCGCGTTGACGCGCCTCGGTGGCGCTGGCGGCGCCTCGGCCGCCGGCTCGTTCGGCGCGGGCGTGCTGGCTGTGCTGGTGGCCACGCCCTGCACCGCGCCCTTCATGGGCTCGGCGCTCGGTTTCACGCTGGCCCAGCCGGCACTGGACACGATGGCGGTGTTCACCGCCATCGGCATGGGCATGGCCCTGCCTTACCTGCTGCTGGGATGGTTCCCGGGCTGGCTGCGGCGCCTGCCTCGGCCCGGTGGCTGGATGGTGACGCTGCGCCAGGCGCTGGCCTTCCCGATGTACGCGACCGCGGCGTGGCTCGCATGGGTGCTGGTCCAGCAGACAGACGCCGACGCGCTGCTGCGGCTGCTGCTGGGCGCCGTGCTGGTGGGCCTCGGCGCATGGGCCTGGGGCCGGTTCGGTGCGCTCCGGCGCGGCGTGGCGTGGGGCGCGGTGCTCGCGTCGGGCGCCGCCACGGCATGGCTGCTCGCACCGCTGCTCGACGCCGACGCGCTCGCGCAGGCCCGGGGCGCGGTGCCAGCGTCCGGCGCCGGACCGTCCGCGAAGGTCGCCGGGCGGGTCGGCTGGGAGCCCTGGTCCGACCAGCGCGTCGCCGACGCGCTCGCCGCGGGCAAGCCGGTCTTCGTCGACTTCACGGCGGCGTGGTGCGTGACCTGCCATGCGAACAAGGCGCTGGTCCTCGAGCGCGACCAGGTCGCCGGCGAGTTCGAGCGCCGCGGGGTCGTGGCCCTGCGCGCCGACTGGACGCACCGGGATGCGGCCATCACTGCCGCACTGGCCCGCCACGGGCGCAACGGCGTGCCCCTGTACCTGGTGTACCGGCCAGGCGGCGGCGCCCCCGCGGTGCTGCCTGAGCTCCTCACCGCGCGCGTGGTGCTCGACGCGCTGCGCTGAGCGCCCGGGGCCACGGCGGGCGAGGCCGTCCGCGCCGTGCCCGGCCCCCCGCCTGCGGGTGCTCGCCGTCGCGCCCGGCGCGACGCCTGCGCGCCGCGCGACCCCTTGGAAGGTTAGAATCGGCCGCTGCCGGCAAGGTTTCGTCAGTCGGCACACTCAGACTTTCCGATGGAGCGTCAGCCGAGATGCCAGTCATTGCAGTCGTGAATCCCAAGGGGGGCGTGGGCAAGACCACGCTCGCCACCAACATCGCCGGGTACTTCGCCTGCGGCCGGAGATCGGTGATGCTTGGCGACATCGACAAGCAGGCGTCGGCCAAGGCCTGGCTCGACCTTCGGCCGGGCGATGCCGCCCCGATCGCGAGCTGGGACATCGCGGGCGCCGTCGCGCGCCCGCCCAAGGGCGTCACCCACGTCGTGCTCGACACGCCCGCCCAGATCGACGCCAGGCGACTCGCCGAGGTGCTGCGGGTCGCCGACAAGGTCCTGGTGCCGCTGCAGCCGTCGATGTTCGACATCCTCGCCACGGGGCAGTTCCTCGAGGGGCTGCGCGGCCAGTTCGGCCAGGGCCGGCGCTTCGAGGACACGGTCGCGGTGGTCGGCATGCGGCTCGACCCGCGCACCCGCGCGGCCGAGCAGCTCGGGCGCTTCGTGTCGCAGCTCGGCCTGCCGGTGACCGGCTACCTGCGCGACACCCAGAACTACGTGCATCTCGCCGCGCACGGGCTGTCGCTGTTCGACGTGCCGCAGGGCCGTGTGGCCCAGGACCGGGCGACCTGGCAGACGCTGCTGGGCTGGCTGAACACCCACTGAGCCCCGGGCACGGCGCCGGCGCGGGCTCCGCAGCCGACCCGAGGATCGCAACGATGTCGGTCGAGCGCCTCTCCGACGCCGGGCCCCTCGTGACGCCCCGCCCGCCCTCGGCCGGCGCGCGCGTCACGGTGCGCCACGTCGACGAGCGCTCGGAGCGGCTGCTGGTGCGCCGCGCGGTCGTCCATCCCGTCGAGACCGCCCACGACCGCGGTGCGATGGTGACGGTGTGGCGTCGCCACGGCGTGGGCTACTGCGCGAGCGCCGACACGGGGCCCGACGCGATGCGTCGCGCCGCGGAGGTCGCCGACCAGTGGGCGCGGCTCGCCGAGCGCCACGGCGTGTTCGACGGCTTGGACCTGACCGCGCTGCTCGAATCCGATCGCCTGCCCGGCGCCGCGTCGCCGGTCGGCGAGCCGCTACCCGGGCGCGCGGCCCTGATCGAGCTGCTGAGGGCGGAGTCCGATGCGCTGCATCCCGACCCGCGCATCGTGTCGTGGTCGGCGGCGCTGCAGGTCACGCGGCGGGTGCAGCACCTGCACGTCGACGGGCGCCTGCGGTCGGTGCAGTCGCAGCAGTTCGTGGAGCCGAACCTCGAGGCGACCGCGAGCGACGGGCGCGCGTCGCAGACCCGGTCGCTTGCCGGCCAGTACAACGGCTTTTGCAGGCAGGGCGGCTTCGAGGTGATCCGCGCGAGCGGCCTGCCCGGCGGCGGCGCCCGTGTCGCCGACGAGGCGCTGCAGCTGCTCGCCGCGCCCGAATGCCCGACCGGCGTGCGCGACCTGCTGCTCGCGCCCGACCAGATGATGCTGCAGATCCACGAGTCCATCGGGCATCCCCTGGAGCTCGACCGTATCCTCGGCGACGAGCGCAACTTCGCCGGCGGCAGCTTCGTGACGCTCGACATGTTCGGCGCCTACCGGTACGGATCGCCACTGCTCGACGTGAGCTTCGATCCCGGCATCCCCGAGGAGCCCGCGTCGTACCGCGGTGACGACGACGGCGAGGCGGCCCGCAAGGTCTGGCTGATCCGCGCCGGCATCCTGCAGCGCCCGCTGGGCGGCGGCCTGTCGCGGGCGCGGGCGGCCGCCCGCGGCGTGGCGCTCGAGGGCACGGCCAACGCGCGCGCCATGGGCTGGCACCGTGCGCCCATCGACCGGATGGCGAACCTCAACGTCGAGCCTGGCGACACGCCGCTCGAGGCGATGATCGCGTCGGTCGAGCGCGGCGTGATGATGCGCACCAACGTGTCCTGGTCGATCGACGACGCGCGCAACAAGTTCCAGTTCGGCTGCGAGTGGGGGCAGCTGATCGAGGAGGGCCGGCTGACGACGGTGGTGCGCAACCCCGGCTATCGCGGCGTGTCGGCGACCTTCTGGCGCAGCCTCGCGGCCGTCGGCGACCGCTCGACCTTCGAGGTGCTCGGCACGCCGTTCTGCGGCAAGGGCGAGCCGGGTCAGATCGTGCGCGTGGGTCATGCGTCGCCGGCCTGTCTGTTCCGGGACGTCGCCGTCTTCGGCGGGGAGGGCTGAGCGTGCGCGCGCTCTTCGATTCGCTCGCCGACGCATTGGACGGGGTGGTTCGGCCGGGCGAGCTGATCGCCGCGACCCTGGAGGCCGAGGGCTCGGACTTCGTTCGCCTCAATGGCGCGCGGATCCGGCAGGCAGGCCGCGTCGAGCGTGCAGTCGCGCAGCTGCGCCTCGTGGACGGCGAGCGCCAGGCCTTCCACACGCTGACGCTGCCCGGGCTGGACGCGGGTGCCGACGCGGTGGCGCGCGCGGTGCGCGAGGCGGTGGACGGGCTGCGGTCCGCCGTCGCCGACAGTGCCCCCGATCCGCTGCTCGACGTCAACCGCGAGCCGGTGATGGCCACCGACCACGGTCCCGACGCGCCCTTCGATCGCGATGCGTTCGTCGACACGGTGGCCGCGGCCGCGGGCGACTCGGACCTGGTCGGCTTCTGCGCCGCCGGCCCGATCGCGCGCGGCTTCTGCAGCTCGGCGGGCAGCCGCCAGTGGTACCAGCGCGCGAGCGTCGTGTTCGAGTGGTCGATCCACCTGCCGATCGACGACGCGGCGGGTGGCGCGCGCAAGGCGGTCAAGGCGGGCTGGTCGGGCCCGCGGCTCGACCCCGGCGCGCTCGCGGCCGCCATCGCGCGTTCGCGTGCCGACGCCACCGTGATGGCGCGGCCGGTGCGCCGCCTGGAGCCCGGCGAGCAGCGCGTGCTGCTCGCTCCCCGTGCCTTCGCCGACCTGCTCGAGACGCTGTCCTGGGGCGGCTTCTCGGCACGGGCCCACCGTGCCGGTCAGTCGCCGCTCGCGCGCCTGCAGCGGGGCGAGGCGCGGCTCTCTGCGCTGCTGTCGATGGCCGAGGACCTCGACGCCGGCTTTGCGCCCGGCTTTCAGGGCGACGGCTACCCGCGCCCTCGCCGCGTGCCGCTGATCGAGCAGGGGCGGTTCGAGCAGTGGCTCGCCTCGCCGCGCACCGCGCGCGAGTACGGTCTGCCGTCCAATGCCGCCGCCTCGCACGAGTCACCCGAGTCCCTGCGTGTCGCGCCCGGCACGCTGGCCGACGCGGACGCGCTCGCGCGGCTGGGCACGGGGCTGTCGGTCGCCAACCTCTGGTACCTGAACTTCTCGGACCGGCCAGCCGGGCGCATCACCGGCATGACGCGCTTCGCGTGTCTGTGGGTCGAGGACGGCGAGCCGGTTGCGCCCGTCGAGGCCATGCGCTTCGACGACAGCCTCTACAGGATGCTCGGCGACACGCTGGAGGCGCTCGGCGACACGCCGCACAGGATGCCCGCGACGGACACCTACTCGGCGCGTGCCACCGGCGGCATCGAGGCGCCGTCGGCGCTGCTCGGTGCGCTGCGGTTCGCGCTGTAGGCGCGGCGCCTCGACCGTGCGTCGGTCGCAGGCCGGTCGTTGTGCGTACCGGCTCGGGCATTGCGTGACGAAAGTCACGCGCCTGCGTCGTTGCGGGTTTACTCCGGACGACAGCGGGTCTACAAGCTGGGTTCGTCTCCCGGACAGAACGGGATCTTGAGGGCATACCTGTCGAAAGGCAGGGACGCAAAGCCACCGGCCTAACGCGCGCATGCGCCATGGCAGCGGGGTTGCCGATGCAGCGCAAGCAGGCATCGTCGCGCGTGGCCCTCGCCTCAGTCGAGAACCAGGCCATGCCCGCTTCGTGCTTCGCTCCCTACCGTCGCGCTCCCGGCGCGCTGCTGCTATCGGGCGCGATCACGCTGATGCTGGCCGCCTGCAGCGGCGGTTCGGGCGATACGCCGGTGGTGCCGGCCGTCGCCGCGCAGGACGCCGAGGTCGCGACCGGCACGACGGTGTTCGAGATGGACACCGGGGAGCTGCCCGCCGACGTCGGCGGGCGGATCCTGCAGCCGGCCTTCCACGTCGCGCCGGCCCTGCTCGACGAGCCGCCCGACACCGATGCGGTCGCGGCCGACGCATCCGCGCGCAGCGCGCCGGCGACCACGGCGATCGCGGCCGGACTCGACGGCCTGCCGACCGGGCAGCTGACGGCGGCGCGCATCAAGGAGGCGCTCGCGGCGCTTGCGCAGACCTCGCAGGTGATCGGCAAGGACCTCGGTTCGACGCCGACCCCCAAGAGCGTGTCGACCTACACGCCGGCCCAGATCCGCGCGGCCTACGGCCTGCCCGCGCTGCCGGCGTCCTACGCCGGCCTGACCGCCGCGCAGGCCGCGCAGTTCGGCGCGGGCCAGACGATCTACATCGTCAACGCGTATCACGGTCCGAACATCGTCGCCGAGCTCGCTGCCTTCAACGCCAAGTTCGGCCTGCCCGCCTGCACGACCCGTGCGATCGCGCCGACCGCGAGCCGCCCGCTCGCCCCCGCCTCGTCGAGCGGCTGCGAGTTCTCGGTCGTCTACACGACGCCGTCCGGTGCGATGACGACCACGGCGCCGGCCTACGATGCCGGTTGGGCCACCGAGATCGCGCTCGACGTCCAATGGGCGCACGCGATTGCGCCGCTCGCGCGCATCGTCCTCGTCGAGGCGTCCGACGCCAGCGTCAACAGCCTGGTCGCCGCGATCCGGCTGGCGGGCTCGCTCGGACCTGGCGTCGTCTCGATGAGCTTCGGCGGCGCCGAGGGCAGCTGGACCGCGTCGGTGGACTCGGCCTTCACCGCCTCGGGCGTGACCTACCTGGCCGCGACCGGCGACAGCGGCGCTGCCGTCAACTGGCCGTCGGTATCGCCGAACGTCGTCGCGGTCGGCGGCACCTCGCTGACCTGGAGCGGCAGCGGCACGCGCTCCGAGATCGGCTGGTCGGGCACCGGCGGCGGCCTCAGCGCGTTCACGCCCGCGCCGTCCTACCAGGCCGCCACGGTGCCGGGCATGGGCAGCGTCGCCCGCCGCACGGTCGCGGACGTCGCCTTCAACGCCGACCCGAACACCGGCCAGTTCGTGGTGACGATCGCGCCCGGCGGCAGCGCCCAGAACTGGATCAGCGCGGGCGGCACCAGCCTCGCCACCCCGCAGTGGGCCGGCCTGGTCGCGATCGCCAACGCGACCCGCGCGCTGTCCGGAAAGGGCGCGCTCGGTGCGCCGCACGCGATCCTCTACGGGCCGATCGCCTCGGTGCCCGGCACGTACGCGAGCGCGTTCGCCGACCTCACGCGCGGCGCCCACGGCACCTGCGCCACCTGCACGGCCCGCATCGGCTACGACTCGGTCGGCGGGCTCGGCACGCCCAACGCGTCTAGCCTCGTGCCCGCGCTGTCCGGTGCATCCCTTCCGGTGGCCGCGCCGGTGGTCGGCGCCGCGGCGATCGCGGGGCAGGTCGGCACGCCGCTGTCGTTCACGGTCTCGGCGAAGTCGTCGGGGCCGCTGGCCTACGTCCTTGGCGGGGCGCCGGCGGGCATGGCGATCGCCAGCACGGGCGTGGTGACCTGGGCCACGCCGGTTGCCGGCACCTACGCCGTCAAGGTCACGGCACGCGACACCGCGAGTGGCCTGTCCGGCGGAGGCGTCTACACGGTGACCATCGCCGCGCCGCGCGCGCCGGTGGTGAGCGCGGCGACCGTGAACGGGACCGTCGGTGTCGCGATGTCCCATACGGTCGCGGTGAGCGCGTCCAATGCGGTGACCTGGACGGTGGCAGGCGCCCCGGCGGGCATGACGATCGGCAGCACCGGCGTGGTCGCCTGGCCCAGGCCGGTGCTGGGCACGCATTCGGCGACGGTGACGGCCAGGGACGCCCGCACCGGGCTGACCGGCAGCGCGGTGATCACGTTCAAGGTCGCCGCGGCGGTGGCCGCGGGCCCGGCCATCACCGCGCCGGCGATGACGGGGGTCGCCGGCAAGCCGCTGACCGGGACGATCGCCGTGTCCGCCCCGGGCGCCACCCACCTGTCGGTCCGCATCGTGGGGGTGCCGCTCGGCATGGCCCTGTCGATGAAGGGCACGACGATCACCGCGTACTGGGCGAGCCCGCGCGTCGGCACCTATGCCATGCAGGTCTCGGTGCTCGACTCGGCCGGGCGCAGCGCCCAGGCCACCGTGCCGGTCACGATCCGGTAGCCGGCGGACGGGCGGCGCGGCGCGCTCTCGCCCCGACGGGGTTGCTTCAGCGGGCGGGCGCCGCGGGTGCCGGGGACGTCGGTGGCGTCGGTGGCGTCGAGGGCGCCGGGGGGGCCGCCGGGCCCGCCGCGGCACGCGGGTCGGTGACGAAACCGATCCGCGCGATACCCGCCTGCTGCGCGGCGGCCATCACCTCGGCGACCTGCTGGTAGCGCACCTGCCGGTCGGCCCGCAGGTGCAACTCGGGCTGGGGCTGGCGCGGCGCGGCCTGCGCGAGCCGCTCGCTCAGCGCGGCGGTGTCGGCGAGCGGCGCGTCGTTCCAGAAGAGCCGGCCCTGCGCGTCGATGGACACCGTGATCGTCTCGGGCTTCTGGGCCGACACCGGCGCCTGCGCGCCGGGCAGGTCGAGCCTGATTGCGTGGGTCAGCAGCGGCGCCGTGATGATGAACACCACCAGCAGCACCAGCATCACGTCGACGAAGGGCGTGGTGTTGATCTCGGCCATCGGCTGCATGGGGCCGTTGCGCGTATCGAATCCGCCGAATGCCATGCTCGTCTCCCGCGCGTTCAGTGACCGACCGGCTGCGTCGGCCGGGGGGCTTCCGCGTCGCCGGCGCGCAGCGCGTCTGCGGCGCCGCGCTCGAGGCGGCTGCCCGTGGTCAGCAGCGCGAGCAGGTCGTGTGCGAAGCCGTCGAGCTCGGCGAGCACGACCCGGTTGAGCCGCGTGAACGCGTTGTAGGCGAGCACCGCCGGGATCGCGACCGCCAGGCCCGCCGCGGTCATCACCAGGGCCTCGCCGACCGGGCCAGCGACCTTGTCGATCATCACCTGGCCCGAGGTCGCGATCGTCAGCAGCGCGTGGTAGATGCCCCAGACCGTGCCGAACAGGCCCACGAACGGGGCCGTGCTGCCCACCGATGCGAGAAAGGTGAGGCCGCCCTCGAGCCGGGCAGAGGCCTGTGTCATCTCCTGGCGCAGCACGCGGGTCACCATCTCGTCGCGATCGACCGTGCCCGCGAGGGTCGTGTCGGACTGCATGCGGGCGGCGCGCCGTGCCTTGTCGGCGAGCGGGGCGAAGACCTGCTCCGGGTCGTCGCGATGCAGGGTCTCGATCGCGTCGTCGAGCGAGCGCGCCGACCAGAACGCGTTGAGCGCGGTGCGCGCGCTGCGCCGCAGTCGCAGCGCGGACCAGCCCTTCGAGAGGATGAAGTACCAGCTCGCCACCGACATCGCGAGCAGCAGCCATCCGACCGTGTGCGTGACCGCATCGCCGGCCTGCCAGAAGTGCATCAACCCAAGCGAATCGTTCTGCATGCCTATCCTTCGAGCCTGAAGACCCATTTCCAGTCGCGGTACCACTCGGGTACCGCCTGGCCGTCGACCGTCGCCGGCCTGAAGCGCCAGCGGCGCACGGTGTCGATCGCAGCGCGGTCGAGCAGCGGCGAGCCGCTCGATGCGCGAAGCTGGACGTCGAGCACCGATCCGTCGGGCCCCACGTGAACGTCGAGCCTGACCTCGCCCGACTCGCCCATCCGCCGTGCGGCCATCGGGTAAGGAGGCGGCGCGTTGCCGCTCCAGCTCGCGTCGATGCGCGGCCCGCTGCGCCGGGCGGTGCCGGCGCCCGATACCGCGGCGGACGCGCCCGGCGCGGGCGATGTCCCGTCGGACGGCGCGGCCTGCAGCGCCGCGGGCGGCGCTGCGGGCGATGCCGCCGCGATCGGTGTCGCCGCGACCGGCGGCGACGCTGCGGCCGGCTGCGGTGGCGCGGAAGGCGCCTCGGGCGCCGGTGGCCTTGCCGAGGGCGTTTCGGGCGGCGCGGGCGCCGCCCAAGCCGCGGGTGGCGAGGCCATCGCGCGCCGTGGCTCGGGTGGCACATTGGGCGGCGGGGCGGCGGGGCGGGGCGCGGCGGCGCGCCGCTCGGGCGGCGTGGAGGCCGGCAGCGGCTGAGCGGGCGGCGCCTGCGCGGGACGAACCGGGGGCGGTGGCGGTGGCGGCTCGATCAGCAGCGCGACGATCGGCGGCGGCGCTGGCGGGGCGGCGATCGGCGCCTGCCCGGCCAGTCCGAGCAGCGCGACGCCCGCCAGCGCGTTGATCGACAACGCCCCGGCCGCAGCGGTGACACGGCGCGCATCCATCGCGCGAATTATATTCGCCGGCGGCTGGCCGGCGCGGTGGCGGTGGCGCGGCGGGGCGGGGCGAGGCCGGTGCGGTGCCGGGGCGGTGCGGGGCCGGCGCGGTGGCGGTGCGAGGGCTGCGCCGGCCGGCTGGTACCTGCGCTGCGCCCTGCGGACGGGCGATCAGGCTGGTGCGAGGCGCACGGTGTCGGTGCTGACCGGTCTGCCGGCGTGCGTCAGCGCGGTCGGCCGAGCACCAGGGTCCAGTAGGTACCGTAGGCGTCGCTCGGGCTGCTCGACACTGTCCGTGCGAGCCCGAACTCGGTGAAGCGCGGATCGATCAGCGCCTCGCAATGGGCGCGGCTCTCCAGCCAGCCCACCAGCGCGTCCTCGAGGGTCGGGTGACCGGCGGCGAGGTTCTCGCCGATCGACTGCCACCGGTAGCCGGTCGCCGTGACCCGCTCGCGGACCGTCGTGCCGTCGATGCCCGTGTGGTCGAACAGGCGGGTCCGGGCCATCGCGCCGGCGTGGCGGCTGGCCGCCGCCGCGAGTTGTGGGTTCCAGCGCAGCGTGGCGCGCTCGACCGCGGCCGGCGACGCGTCGGACATCGTCGCCCCGGCACCCGAGGGGACGGCCATCGCCAGCATCCGGCTCGGGCCCCCACAGTCCGCGACGCGCTCGCGGATCGCGTTGATCAGCGCGTCGGCCTGCTCGCGCAGGCCCCGCTCGCCGTCGTCGGCCGCCTGGCCACTGGCGCAGGCCAGACCCAGCAGGGCCGCAGCGCCGAGCACCCGCAGGCGGGCCAGGGTATTGCCTCCACGACGTCGATCTGCTCGCATCCGCACGCCTCCTTCCGGCGTCCCGGGCCAGGCCGGCCGGGTACATGCCCTGTTGTATCGAGGCAACGTCCTGGCCGCGACGCGAGACCGACCGGCGTGCGGCCGCCGACGACCGGCGGCGTCTGAAGGGGGTCGGGTGGTGGGCGCCCGAAGTGGCGGGTCTGGCCGGGGTGTTCCGGCGATCGACGCGGGCGCGCCAGGCGTAGCCTGGCTCGCGCTCAGGCGTTGCGAGGCGTCCGCAGCCCCAGCACGTCCTGCATGTCGAACAGCCCGATCGTGTGCCCGGCCAGGAAGCGGCAGGCGCGCAGGCTGCCTTCGGCGTAGGTGGCGCGGCTCGACGAACGATGCGTGATCTCGATGCGCTCGCCGGTTCCGGCGAACAGGACCGTATGGTCGCCGACGATGTCGCCGCCGCGCACGACCGAGAAGCCGATGGCCGAGCGGGGCCGCTCGCCGGTCACGCCGTGGCGGGCCCAGGTCGCGACCTCGTCCAGGTCGCGGCCGAGCGCACCGGCGATCACCTCGCCCATGCGGATCGCCGTGCCCGACGGCGCGTCGACCTTGTGGCGGTGGTGCGCCTCGGTGATCTCGATGTCGAAGCCCTCCGACAACAGGCCCGCCGCAACCTCGAGCAGCTTGAGCGTCACGTTGACGCCGACGCTCATGTTGGGCGCGAACACGATGGCGACCCGACGCGCCGCCGCGGCGATTGCGGCACGCCCCGCCTCGTCGAAGCCGGTCGTGCCCACCACCGCCCGAACGCCCATCTCGGCGCAGTGAGCGAGATGCACCAGCGCACCCTCGGGCCGCGTGAAGTCGATGAGGACGTCCGCGCCGGACAGCGCCGCGCGCACGTCGTCGGTCACCGTGACGCCGGTGTGTCGGCCGAGGAACTCGCCGGCGTCGCGTCCGATCGAGGGCGCGCCGGCCTGGTCGAAGGCGCCGGCCAGCACCACGCCCTGCGCCTCGGTCACGGTCTCGATGAGCATCCGCCCCATCCGGCCCGATGCGCCGGCGATCGCGATCCGCAGGCTCATCGGTTGCGACCCTGCTTGCGCCGATAGCCCGGCAGCGCAGGGTCCGAGCCCTCGTCGCTGACGGGCAGGGCGTCGGCATCGATCCGGTCGACCTTGCCCTCGGCGAAGAAGACGGTGGCCCGACGCAGGTCGACGGCGCCGCTCGGGTGCTGGAAGCGGAACACGTAGTCCCAGCGGTCGGGGCGGAACGGGTCGACCAGCAGCGGGGTGCCGAGCGCGAAGCGCACCTGCTCGCGCGACATGCCGGGCTTGAGTTGGCCGAGCATCGTCTGGTCGACGTAGTTGCCCTGCGGGACCTCGACCTTGTAGGGCTGGAACAGGCCGCTGCGGCTGCGGTCGCCGGACGCGCAGCCGGCCGCCGCGCCGACGAGCACGGCGCACGATGCGATCAGGATGGTGAGGCGAAATGGCCGCGATTGAGGCATGGGCTGGCAGGCCGGTCGGTCTGGCAAAGTGGCTATGATACGCAATCGTCCGGCCGTACCCGCGGCCTCCGACCCCGATTCGCGTCGAACCCCGGAGCCATGCGGTGCCCACTCCCGACGAACTGAAGAGCATGGGGCTCAAGGCCACGCTGCCGCGGATGAAGATCCTCGAGCTCTTCCAGGTCCGTCGGCACCGCCACATGAGCGCCGAGGACGTCTATCGGGAACTGCTCGCCGAGCACAAGGACATCGGCCTGGCCACGGTCTACCGCGTGCTCACCCAGTTCGAGCAGGCGGGCATCCTCAAGCGCAGCAATTTCGAGTCCGGCAAGTCGGTCTACGAACTCGACGAGGGTCAGCACCACGACCACCTCGTCTGCCTGCAGTGCGGGCGCGTCGAGGAGTTCTTCGACGCCGGAATCGAGCGGCGCCAGCATCGCATCGCCAAGGACCGCGGCTTCGCGCTGCAGGACCATGCCCTGGCGCTCTACGCCAACTGCATCAAGCCGGCCTGCCCGCATCGCGCCTGACCCCGGCGTCGCCGTGGCTGCCCGTGCCGGCCCGCGGCCACCCCGAAGATCGCTCGCCCGACGGCACGCTTATTGCTAAGCTCGCCTCATGAGTCGCCCCGCCTTGACACCGCTTGCGCCCCCGCCCGGGGTCTATGACGAGATGCTCGACGCGTCGCTCTCGCCGCGCCCCCATTACGCCGCGTACGCGCAGTGGCTCGCTTCGATGACCGCCGAGCAGATGGCCGGCAAGCGCAGCGAGGCCGATCTGATCTTCCGGCGGATCGGCATCACCTTCTCGGTCTACGGCGAGGAGGGCGGTACGGAACGGCTGATCCCGTCCGACGTCGTGCCGCGCATCATCGCGGCCGACGAGTGGGATCGTCTCGAACGCGGCCTGATCCAGCGGGTCACCGCCATCAACCGCTTCCTGGCCGATATCTACCACGGCCAGGAGATCCTCAAGGCCGGCCTGATCCCCGAGGAGCAGATCCTCGCCAACGACCAGTACGCGGTCGCGATGATCGGCACCCGCGTGCCGCGCGACGTCTACGCGCAGATCGTGGGCGTGGACATCGTCCGCCACGGCGACGGCAGCTACTACGTGCTCGAGGACAACCTCCGAGTGCCGTCGGGCGTGTCCTACATGCTGAGCAACCGCAAGATGATGATGCGGCTGTTCCCGGATCTCTTCCGCCGCTACCACGTGCGCCCGGTCGAGCACTATCCGGCGCTCCTGCTGCAGACGCTGCGTGCCTCGGCCGAAATCGACTCGCCGACCGTCGTGCTGCTGACGCCCGGCCGCTTCAACAGCGCCTACTTCGAGCATGCCTTCCTCGCCCAGCAGATGGGGGTCGAGCTGGTCGAGGGCCAGGACCTGTTCGTCAAGGACGCCTGCGTCTTCATGCGCACCACCGACGGCCCCAAGCAGGTCGACGTGATCTACCGGCGCCTGGACGACACCTTCCTGGATCCCCTGGCGTTCCGCCCCGACTCCATGCTCGGTGTCCCGGGCCTGATGGCCGCCTACCGCCTGGGCAACGTGGTGATCTGCAACGCGGTGGGCACCGGTGTGGCCGACGACAAGTCGATCTATCCCTACGTGCCCGACATGATCCGCTTCTACCTCGGCGAAGAGGCGATCCTGAAGAACGTCCCCACCTGGCAGTGCCGACGGCCCGATGACCTCGCTCACGTGGCCGCCCACCTCAAGGAGCTGGTGGTCAAGGAGGTGCACGGCGCGGGTGGGTACGGGATGCTGGTGGGTCCCACCAGCAGCCGGCAGGAGATCGCCGACTTCAGGCAGCGCCTGCTCGCCAACCCCGGCAACTACATCGCGCAGCCGACGCTGGCGCTGTCCTCGTGCCCGACCTTCGTCGAGGAGGGCGTCGCGCCCCGCCACATCGACCTGCGCCCCTTCGTGCTGGTGGGCCGCGAGATCAAGATCGTGCCGGGGGGCCTGACGCGCGTCGCGCTGCGCCGCGGCTCGCTGGTCGTGAACTCCTCGCAGGGCGGGGGCACCAAGGACACCTGGGTGGTCGATCCGGCCGACGCCGCGCCCGACCTCCGGTCCTGAGCCCCGGGGAACCGCCATGCTGTCCAGAGTCGCCTCCCACCTGTACTGGCTGTCGCGCTACCTCGAGCGCGCCGAGAACATGGCCCGCATCCTGGACGTCGGCGCGTCGCTCGCGCTGCTCTCCAGGCAGGGCGACGCGCACGCCGCGACCGAGCCGCTGGTCATCACCGACACGCTCGAGGCGTTCAACGCGACCGGCCGCGAGCCGACCCCCGAGAACATCGCCCGCTTCCTCGCCTGGGAGCCGACGCTGCCCTCGTCGATCGTCAATTGCCTGGAGGCCAGCCGCGAGAACGCGCGCGCGGTCCGCGGCTCGATCACCTCCGAGATGTGGGAGAACATCAACGACACCTGGCTGCAGATCTCGGCCAAGCGCCGCGACGGCGGCGCGCCCGTGGACGCCGCCTTCTTCGAGTGGGTCAAGGAGCGATCTCACCTGTTCCGCGGCGTGACCTTCGCCACGATCCGCCGCGACCAGCCCTATCAGTTCATCCGCCTGGGCACCTTCCTCGAGCGCGCCGACAACACCGCGCGGATCCTGTCGGTCAAGCAGGCGCGCCACCGCCCCGAGCCCGAGAGCGACGACCTCACCGACTACTACCGGCTGAGCGCGGTGTTGCGCTCTGTGAGCTCCCTCGAGGCCTACCGCGACACCTACCGCGACGCGATCGACTCGCGCCGCGTGTCCGAGCTGCTGATCTTCGATCCGTCGCTGCCCCGCTCGCTGCGCTTTTGCTTCGACGAGGTCGTGCGCAACCTCGCCGAGCTGCCGCAGGCGCCGGCGCGCGCGGCGCGCAGGCTGGCCGCCCACATGCTCGCGCTGCTCGAGCACGGCGAGCTCGAGGACGTCTACGGCGTGGGCCTCGACGCCTTCCTCGAGCGCTTCCTGCGCAACAATGTCCGGCTCGGCGAGGCGGTCCATGCCGCCTACATGGAGATGAAGTAGATGCTGCTGTCGGTCTGGCACTCCACGGTCTATCGCTACGCGACCGAGGTGGCGCGCAGCACGCAGTACATCCGCCTGAGCCCCTCGTCGGGCCCGCGCCAGCGGGTCGTCGACTGGAGCGTCGAGCTGCCGGCGGACGCGGTCACCATGACCGACGCCTTCGACAACCTGACCCACGTCCTGACGCTCGACGTGCCCCACCAGCAGATCCGGCTGATCGCGCGCGGCAAGGTCGAGGTCGACGATGCCGACGACGGCGAGCCGGCCGGCCGCATCAATCCGCGCGTGTTCCTGCGGTCGACCCTGCTGACCGAGCCGGACGACGCGATTCGCGCCTTCGTCGAGCCGCTGCGCGCGATGGTCCGCGCCCGCCCGCTGATGGGTGTCACCGACCTGATGCACGCGCTGAGTGACCGGCTGCCCTACGAGAAGGGCCACACCTCGGTCGAGACGACTGCGGCGCAGAGCTTCGCGGCGGGCTTCGGGGTGTGCCAGGACCACGCCCACGTGTTCGCCGCCTGCTGCCGCGAGCTCGGCCTGCCGTCGCGCTACGTGAGCGGCTACGTCTACACGCCCGACCGCGAGCACGTCGCGAGCCACGCCTGGGCGGAGACCTGGCTGTCCAACCGCTGGATCAGCTTCGACGTCGGCCGTGCGCGCAAGGCGGGCGAGGCCCACCTGAAGGTCGCGGTCGGCCTCGACTACCTGGACGCCTGCCCGGTGCGCGGCGTGCGGCTGGGCGGCGGCGAGGAGGTGCTGCACACCGCCGCGCGGGTCGACGCGGGCGCCACGGCTCAGTGATGTCCGAGGCGGGCCGGCCCGACTCGCGGCGCCGGCGCGCTGCGCCCGCGGCGGTATGATCGCCGCCAGCCAAGCGAAAACCCCATGACCTACTGCGTCGCGATGGCCCTCGACGAGGGCCTGCTGTTCGCCTCTGACTCCCGCACCAATGCAGGCGTCGACCATGTGTCGACCTTCTCGAAGATGACCGTCTTCGAGAGCCGCGGCGAACGCGTGCTGGTGCTGCTCAACTCGGGCAACCTCGCGACCACCCAGGCCGTGGTCAGCAGGCTGCGCAAGGCGATCGGCACCGACCAGCCCAACCTGATGAGCGCGGCCAGTCTGTTCGACTGCGCGACCCTGGTCGGCGAGGCCGTGCGCGGAGCGATCTCGCACCAGACCGCGCACCAGCTCGAGCAGAGCGCGGTCGACTTCAGCTGCAGCTTCCTGGTGGGCGGGCAGATCGCCGGCGAGTCGCCCAGGCTGTTCCAGGTCTACCCCGAGGGCAACTTCATCGAGGCGACCGAGGACACCGCGTTCTTCCAGATCGGCGAGAGCAAGTACGGCAAGCCGATCATCGACCGCGTGATCAGGCCCGCGACCACGCTCGACGAGGCGATGAAGTGCGCGCTGGTGTCCTTCGACTCGACGATGCGCTCCAACCTGTCCGTCGGGCTGCCGCTGGATGTCGCGCTGATCAGGCGCGATGCGCTGAAGGTGGGCTTTCGGCACCGGGTCGATTCGGACGACGCGTATTTCGCGTCGATCCGCCAGGGCTGGAGCCAGGGCCTGAAGCGGGTGTTCAACGAACTGCCCGGGCCCGACTGGCTCAAGCTGGACTGAGGCCGCGCCCGGCTGTCCGCCGGGGCCCGGATGCTCAGGAGCCCAGGAGCTCGCGCGCGTGCTTGCGCGTGGTCGCGGTGATCTCGACGCCACCCAGCATCCGCGCGATCTCCTCGACCCGGCGCGATCGATCGAGGCGCTCGATCAGGCTGGTGGTGCGCTGCGCCTGCTGCAGCTTGGAGACCGAGAAGTGCTGGTTGGCCTTGGCGGCCACCTGCGGCAGATGGGTCACGCAGAGCACCTGGCGGTTCGCGCCGAGCTGGCGCATCAGGTCGCCGATCACCTCGGCGACCGCGCCGCCCACGCCCGAGTCGGCTTCGTCGAAGATCAGCGTGGGCACCGGCGTCGCCTCGGCGGCGAGCTCGCTGATCGCGAGGCTGATGCGAGACAGTTCGCCGCCGGAGGCAACCTTGCCCAGCGCCCGCGGCGTCGCGCCCGCGTGGCCGGCCACGCGGAACTCGACCCGGTCGGCGCCGGCGGGGCCGGGCTCGGCGCGGTCCAGCGCGATGTCGAGCCGCCCGCCCTGCATGCCCAGCCTGCCGATCCGCTCGGACACGCCCTGGGCGAGCCGCGTGGCGGCCTGCCTGCGCCGCGCCGACAGCGCCGCGGCCAGCTGGTCGTAGTCGGCCCGGGCCTCGCTCGCCTGGCGCTGCAGCGACGCGACGTCCTGGGCCTCGCGCAGCGCGGCCAGCCGCGCGCGCAGCGACGCCAGCTCCTCGCCCAGGCGCTCCGGGGGCAGCTTGAACTTGCGGCCCGCGGCGAACAGCACGCCGACCCGCTGCTCGGCGGCGGCGAGGCGCTCCGGATCGAGGTCGATCCGATCGGCGTAGGCCGACAAGGTCGAGGCGGCCTCGTCGGCCTGGATGGTGGCGGCCTCGAGCATGTCCATCACCTGCTGCAGCGATGCGTCCACGGCCAGCAGGGGCTTGAGGCGCTGCTGCATCTGCTGGAGTCGGCCGGTGAGCGCGTCGTCGGCGTCGGCGAGCGCGTCGGCGATGCCGCGGGCGCCGTCGATGAGGGTCGCCGCGTGCGCGAGGCGCCTCTGCTCGGCGTTGAGATCCTCCCATTCGCCCGGCACCGGCGCCACCTGCGACAGCTCGTCGACCTGCCACTGGAGGCGATCGCGCTCGAGTTCGCGCTCGCGGTCGCTGCCGCGGGCCCGCTCCAGGTCGCGCTCCAGCGCCCGCCAGCGGGCGTGGGTGGCCGCGATCGCGGTCAGCTCGGCAGCGGCGCCGGCAAAGCGGTCGAGCAGCGCCCGCTGCCCGTCGGGGCGCAGCAGCGACTGCGACGCGTGCTGCCCGTGCACCTCGACCAGCGACTCGCCGATCTCGCGCAGCTGCGCGACCGTGGCCGGATGGCCGTTGACCAGCGCCCGCGAACGGCCGTCGGCCTCCACGACGCGGCGCATCAGGACCACGCCGGGGTCGCCCGACAGGTCGCGCTCGGCGAGCCAGGCCTCGAGGCGTGCGTCGATGGTGAACTCGGCGGCGATGTCGGCGCGCGACGCACCCTCGCGCACGACCCCCGCGTCGGCCCGGGCGCCGAGCGCCAGGCCCAGCGCGTCGATCAGGATCGACTTGCCGGCGCCGGTCTCGCCCGACAGCACCGTGAATCCAGGCCCGAAATCGAGCTCGACGGCCTCGACGATGACGAAATCGCGCAGTCGGAGTGCGGTCAGCATCGGCGAATCAGGAGCGCGGGGCGAGGCTGGGCATCTCGTGCCAGTTGAGCTTGGAACGGAGCGTCGCGTAGTAGCTGTAGCCGCGCGGGTGCAGGAAGCGGCAGCTGTACTCGGCCCGGCGGACGTCGATGACGTCGCCGATCTGCAGGTCGGCGAAGGTCTGCATGTCGCAATTGACGCGCGGATCGCGACCATCGGCCACGCCGATGCGGATCACCGACGACGAGGGCAGCACGATCGGGCGGTTGGACAGCGCCTGCGGTGCCACCGGCACCAGCACCAGCCCGTCGAGCGAGGGGTGCAGGATCGGGCCGTTGCACGACAGCGCGTAGGCGGTCGAGCCGGTGGGGGTGGCCACGATCAGCCCGTCGGCGCGCTGGCTGTACATGTACAGGCCGTCGACGTGGACCTGGATGTCGATCATGCCCGCGCGCGAGCTGCGGCTGACGACCACGTCGTTGATGGCGCTGGCCTCGAAGACCACTTCGGTATCGCGGGTGACGAGGGCGTGCAGCACCGGCCGGTCCTCGAAGTCGAAGTGGCCCTCGAGCAGGGCACCGAGCGCGCCCTCCCACTGGAGCAGGGGAATGTCGGTGATGAACCCCAGCCGGCCGAAATTGATCCCGACGAGGGGCACGCCGTGCGGGGCCATCTCCCGCGCGATGCCCAGCATCGTGCCGTCGCCGCCGACGATCACCGCCAGGTCGGCCTCCCGGCCGATGGTCGCGACGCTGGCCGACTCGATGTCCGGGCGCCCGAGCGCCTGGGCGATCGCGGCCTCGAACAGCACGCGAACGCCGCGCCGGTCGAGGTAGGCGCCGATCTCGCCCAGGGTCTGGGCCACGCCTTCGGACTGCTGCTTGCCGAACAGGGCGACGGTCTTGAAGGCTGGGCTCATGCCGCCATTTCACCACACTTCATTGGCCGCTCCGGCGCCGCGGCGCCTAGGTCGAAGGGCAGCCCGCGCGCCGGTCGGCCAGACCGGCGCCTCGGCGTTTCGTGGCTTCGGTCGTTGGCAACGGCCCGGATTCGGTCTATAAATTGCACCCATGCTGGACTCCCGTGCCCGAACGCTCCTCAAGACGCTGATCGAGCGCTACATCGCCGACGGACAACCCGTCGGATCCCGGACCCTGTCCAGGTACTCCGGCCTGGAGCTGTCGCCAGCCACCATCCGTAACGTGATGGCCGACCTCGAGGAACTCGGGCTGATCAGCAGCCCGCACACCTCCGCGGGTCGCGTACCGACGCCGCGCGGCTACCGGTTGTTCGTCGACACCATGGTGACCGTTCAGCCGCTCGAGCTCGAGCAGACCGAGCGCCTGCAGGGGCAGCTGCTCGCCGACGAGCCGCAGCGCCTGCTCGGCCACGCCGCGCAGCTGCTCTCCAGCCTGTCGCAGTTCGCCGGCGTCGTGATGACGCCGCGACGCAGCTCGTGCTTCCGGCAGGTCGAGTTCCTGCGGCTGTCGGACAAGCGTGTGCTGCTGATCATCGTGACGCCCGAGGGCGACGTCCAGAACCGCATCCTGCACGCCGACCGCGAGTATTCCGCGAGCGAGCTGACCGAGGCGTCCAACTACATCAACCAGAACTTCGCGGGCCAGGACTTCGAGACCATTCGCGTGCGGCTGCAGACCGAGCTGGTCAGCCTGCGCGATGACATCACCCGGCTGCTGCATCGCGCCGTGGCCGCGGGCAACCAGGCTGCCACCGAGAACGCCGAGACCGTGATGATCAGCGGCGAGCGCAACCTCGTCGCCGTCCACGAGCTGTCCGACAACATGGACCGGCTGCGCCAGCTCTTCGGCCTGTTCGACCGCAAGACCGGCCTCGCCCAGCTGCTCGACGCCAGCAGCCGGGCCGAGGGCGTGCAGATCTTCATCGGCGGCGAGTCGCAGCTGGTACCGATGGACCAGCTGTCGATCGTGGTCGCGCCCTACGGCGTGGATGGGCGCATCGTCGGTACGCTCGGCGTCATCGGGCCGACCCGCATGGCCTACGAGCGGGTGATCCCGATCGTCGACATCACCGCTAAGCTCGTCTCGAGCGCACTCAGCCACGGCTGACCCGGGCGGGCGCGCAGCGCTGCCAGCCCCGGGCCCCGCCTTGGCGGTTCCGGGGTAGGATGCGGCTCGCGGCATGACGGCACGCCCGGCGCCGGCTTGCGCGCGCTGCACCACCATGAACGAAGGGCCCGCCGGCATCCGGCGACATCGGCCCCAGGAGGAGAGACCAAGTGGCGTCCGTATCCATCGAGCGTGTCGAGAAATCGTTCGGCCAAACCAAGGTCATCCACGGTGTCGACGTCGGCATCGAGGACGGCGAGTTCTGCGTCCTGGTCGGCCCGTCTGGCTGCGGCAAGTCGACGCTGCTGCGGATGATCGCCGGACTCGAGGAGATCAGCGGCGGGCGGATCAGCATCGGCGACCGGGTGGTCAACGACGTGCCCCCCAAGGAGCGGGACATCGCGATGGTGTTCCAGAACTACGCGCTGTACCCCCACATGAAGGTCCGCGAGAACATGGCCTTCGCGCTGATGCTCGCCAAGAAGCCAAAGTCCGAGATCGACCGGCGCGTGAACGAGGCCTCGCAGATCCTCGGCCTCGACCCCTATCTCGACCGTTACCCGCGTCAGCTCTCCGGCGGCCAGCGCCAGCGCGTGGCGATGGGCCGGGCGATCGTCCGGGACCCGCAGGTCTTCCTGTTCGACGAGCCGCTCTCCAACCTCGATGCCAAGCTGCGCGTGCAGATGCGCACCGAGATCAAGGCGCTGCACCAGCGCCTGAAGACCACGTCGATCTACGTCACGCACGACCAGATCGAGGCGATGACCATGGCCGACAAGATCGTCGTCATGCGCGACGGCATCGTCGAGCAGGCCGGCACGCCGCTCGAACTCTACGACCATCCGGCCAACGTGTTCGTGGCGGCCTTCATCGGCTCGCCCGCGATGAACCTGGTCCGGGGCACCTGGTCGGGCGGCGCCGTGCGGATCGGCGAGGCCCTGATCCCCGTGGCCCGCCCGATGCGCGTGGCCGAGGGCCAGGAGGTGCTGCTCGGGATGCGTCCGGAGCACCTGGTGCCCTCCGACGCGGGTGCGCTCGCCGCCAGGGTCGAGGTGATCGAGCCCACCGGCGCCGACACCATGCTGATGTGCACGCTGGGCGGCCAGGAGATCACCGTCGTGGTCCGTGACCGCACGCCGCTCAAGCCGGGCGCAGCCGTGCGCCTCGCGCCCGAGCTCGACAAGCTTCACGTGTTCGACGCGGCAGGCGGCAAGAGCCTGGCTGCGTGAATCAGGTCGGCCGGGCTGATGCCCGGCCGGTCCGGCCGGCACCGACTGCCATGAAAACCCAAGGAAAGGAGACCCTTCGATGACGAACCGAGACACTACCCGCCGCACCCTGCTCAAGGCCGGCACCGGCGCCGCGATCGGAGCGGGCGGCCTGCTCGGCGCGCCCGCGATCCACGCGCAGGCCGCCTGGAACAACGTACCCGAGAAGGGCGCCAAGCTGCGCGTGCTGCGCTGGAGCCGTTTCGTGCAGGGCGACATCGACGCCTACATGGTCAATGTCAAGAGATTCACCGAGAAGACCGGCATCGAGGTGCGCGTTGACAACGAGGGCTGGGAAGACGTGCGGCCCAAGGCAGCGGTCGCGGCCAACGTCGGCAGCGGCCCGGACATCATCCTGTCGACCAACGACGACGCCAACCTGTACCCGGACAAGCTGGTCGACGTCACCGACCTGTGCGAGTACCTCGGCAAGAAGTACGGCGGCTGGTACGAGGGCTGCGAGGCCTACCTGCGCCCGGACGGCAAGAAGTGGATCGGCGTGCCGCTCGGCACCGCCGGCGCGATGATGGTCTACCGCGGCAGCCAGCTGAAGGCGGCGGGCTTCGATGCCTTCCCCAAGGACACCGACGGCTTCCTGCGGATGTTCAAGGCGCTCAAGGACAAGGGCACGCCCGGCGGCATGGCGCTCGGCAACGCCACCGGCGACAGCGGCTGGACGTCCTGGCTGGTCTGGGCGCACGGCGGCCAGATGGTCGACAAGAACAACAAGGTCATCATCGACAGCCCGGAGACGATCAAGGCGCTCGAGTACGCCAAGGAGCTCTACGGCACCTTCGTGCCCGGCACGCTGTCCTGGCTCGACCCGAACAACAACAAGGCGTTCCTGGACGGCCAGATCAGCGTCACCAACAACGGCATCTCGGTCTACTACGCCGCGAAGAACTCCAACGACCCGAAGATCAAAGAGCTCGCCTCCGACATCCAGCACTCGCAGTTCCCGGTGGGGCCGGTCGGCAGGCCGACCGAGTTCCACCTGTTCTTCAACCAGATGGTCATGAAGTACACCAAGTACCCGAAGGCCGCGAAGGAGTTCCTGCGCTTCATGATGGAGCAGGAGCAGTTCGAAGCCTGGCTGACGGGCGCGGGCGGCTACATCTCGCAGCCGCTGCGTGCGTACGAGAAGGTCGCGATCTGGACGGTCGACCCGAAGCACACGCCGTACCGCGACGCGACCAAGAACATGCGTCCGTCCGGCTACGCGGGCAAGCTGGGTTATGCATCGGCCGGCGTGCTCGCCGACTTCGTCATGGCCAACATGGTGGCCGAGGCGGCCAGCGGCGCGAGGACCCCGAAGGAAGCGGCCGAGCGTGCGCAGAAGCGCGCCGAGCGCTACTACAAGGTCTGACGGGACACGCGGGCGGCGCGGCGACGCGCCGCCCGCGGGGCCCCGATCGATTCACAGCGGAGACGAACACACCATGCAACAGCGCGTGCAGACCGCCCCCGGTGGCGCGGCGCCGCCCATGCCGCGGCCATCGATGCTCGAGCGGCTGCAGAACAACCGCAATGCCCTGGGCCTGGTGTTCATGGTGCCGGCGGGCGTGCTGCTGCTCCTGTTCCTCACCTATCCGCTCGGGCTCGGCGTCTGGCTCGGTTTCACCGACGCCAAGATCGGCCGGGCGGGCGTGTTCGTGGGGCTCGAGAACTACGAGTTCCTGTTCGGCGACAGCGTGACGCGCCTAGCGCTCTTCAACACACTCTTCTACACCTTCATCGCCAGCATCCTGAAGTTCGTGCTCGGGCTGTGGCTGGCGATCCTGATGAACCAGCGCCTCAAGCACACCACGCTGCTGCGTGCGGTCGTGCTGCTGCCCTGGATCGTCCCGACCGCGCTGTCGGCGATCGCGTTCTGGTGGATCTTCGACTCGCAGTTCTCGATCGTCAGCTGGATTCTGGTGAAGATGGGCCTGATCGACGGCTACATCGACTTCCTCGGCGACCCTTGGAACGCGCGCTTCTCGACGATCGCCGCCAACGTCTGGCGCGGCATCCCGTTCGTTGCGATCTCGCTGCTCGCCGGCCTGCAGACGATTTCGCCGTCGCTCTACGAAGCCGCGGCGATCGACGGCGCGACGCCGTGGCAGCAGTTCCGCAACGTCACGCTGCCGCTGCTCACGCCGATCATCGCGGTCGTGATGACCTTCTCGGTGCTGTTCACGTTCACTGACTTCCAGCTGATCTACGTGCTGACGCGCGGCGGTCCGCTGAACTCGACCCACCTGATGGCGACGCTCGCCTTCCAGCGCGGCATCTCGGGCGGCGCGATCGGCGAGGGCGCCGCGATCGCCACCGCGATGGTGCCGTTCCTGCTGGGCGCGATCATGTTCTCTTACTTCGGCTTGCAGCGTCGGGCCTGGCAGCAGGGAGGCGACAAGTGAGCAAGGACGAAGCCACCGATTCGCAGGGGATGGATTTCCTGCAGACCTCCGGCCGACGCTGGATGACCACCTACATCCCGATCGCGCTGTTCCTGTTCGTGCTGCTGTTCCCGTTCTACTGGATGGGGATCACCTCCTTCAAGCCGAACGAGGAACTGCTCGCGCGCGACGGCAATCCATTCTGGGTGTCGAGCCCGACGCTGGCGCACTTCAAGAAGCTGCTGTTCGACACCGAGTACCCGTCGTGGCTGATGAACACCATGCTGGTGTCGGTGATCGCCACGCTGGTGTCGCTGTTCGCGGCCGTGCTGGCGGCCTACGCGATCGAGCGGCTGCGCTTCAAGGGCTCGCGCTCGGTCGGGCTGGGGATCTTCCTCGCCTACCTGATCCCGCCGTCGATCCTGTTCATCCCGCTGGCGATCGTGCTGCAGAACCTCGGGCTGTTCAACACGCGTTGGGCGCTGGTGTTCACCTACCCGACCTTCCTGATCCCGTTCTGCACCTGGCTGCTGATGGGCTACTTCCGCTCGATCCCGTACGAGCTGGAGGAATGTGCGCTGATCGACGGGGCCTCCCGCTGGGAGATCCTGGTCAAGATCATCCTGCCGCTGGCCGTGCCCGGGCTGATCTCGGCGGGCATCTTTGCGTTCACGCTGTCCTGGAACGAGTTCATCTACGCGCTCACCTTCGTGTCCGACTCCGAGATCAAGACGGTCCCGGTGGCGGTGGTCACCGAGCTGGTCGAGGGCGACGTCTATCACTGGGGTCCGCTGATGGCGGGGGCGTTGCTCGGGTCGCTGCCGGTCGCGATCTTCTACTCGTTCTTCGTCGAGTATTACGTGGCCGGCATGACCGGCGCGGTCAAGGAATAGCGGCTCGCGCCGGCCAGCCCGGGCTGCGCGCATGGGTCGGCCGCGGGTTTACCACGGGGTGGCGGGCCGGGCTTGGTAGACTGCGGACATGGACCGCTTCACCAGCCCGCCCGGATTCGATCACGCCTCACGTTCCCGCGTCGCGGTGCTGATGGTGCAGCTCGGCACCCCGGCCGCCCCGACGGCCGAGGCGCTGCGGCCCTACCTCAAGCAGTTCCTCGGCGACCCCCGCGTGGTCGAGATCCCGCGCCTGGTGTGGTGGCCGATCCTCAACGGCATCATCCTCAATACGCGGCCGGCCAAGTCCGCACGCAAGTACGCGAGCGTCTGGACCGACGAGGGCTCGCCGCTGATGGCGAACTCGCGGCGGCAGGCGACGCTGCTGCGCGGCTGGCTGGGCGAGCGCGGGCACGACATCGAGGTCGCGCTCGCGATGCGCTACGGCGAGCCGTCCATCGCGTCGGTGCTCGAGGACCTGCGCGCGCGCAACGTCACGCGCCTGCTGCTGCTGCCGATGTACCCGCAGTACGCGGGCTCGACCACCGCCACGGTCATCGACGAGGTCACCCGAGTGATGCGGGGCTGGCGCAACCTGCCTGAGCTGCGCTGGATCCGCAACTTCCACGACGACCCCGGCTACATCGACGCACTGGCCGCGCAGGTGCGCCAGGCCTGGGAGCGCAACGGTCGCGCCGAACGCCTCGTGATGAGCTTTCACGGCGTGCCGCGCCGCACGCTCGAGCTCGGCGACCCGTATCACTGCGAGTGCCTGGTCACCGCGCGGCTGCTGGCCGAGCGCCTGGGCCTCGCGCGCGCCGACTGGGTCGTGACCTTCCAGTCGCGCTTCGGCAAGGCGCAATGGCTGCAGCCCTACACCGAACCCACCCTGATCGCGCTGGCGCGCGAGGGCGTGCGCAGCGTCGACCTCGTCTGCCCGGGGTTCGTCGCCGACTGCCTGGAGACCCTTGAGGAGATCGCGATGGAGGCCCGCGCGACCTTCGTCGAGGCGGGCGGCTCGGAGTTCCGCTACATCGCCTGCCTGAACGACACGCCGCCCTTCATCGACGCGCTGGCCGGCCTGGTCGAGCGGCACACGGGAGGCTGGCCCACCTCGGCGCTCGATCCGTCGGCATCGGTCCTGCGCGACCGCGCCCTGGTCGAGCGGCGGGCCAGGGCGGTCGAGCTCGGCGCACCCGGCTGACGCCGGCCCCGGCTCGGCCGCGAGCCGACAGCGCGCCGGCCGACCCCCGGCGTCAGGCCGCCTCGAGCGTGCGCACGATCCCGAAGCTCATGTCCTGCGCGGCGGCGAGATAGATCGGCACCGCGTTGCGCGCGTTCGAGCGCCAGCGGACGCCGCGGGCGCTCTCGAAGCGCACGCTGCCGTCCTCGTGGCGAGCGCCCTGCGTCAGCCCGCGCAGGAAACCCACCCCCTCGTGGATCGACTGGCCGAGCGCGTTGAGCACCGGTGCGCGCTCGCCGAACCGGCTCCAGTACCGCTCGCGGAAGCTGGCGTTGGCCGGCGTGGCCAGCGTCGAGAAATAGCCCGACGCGACGAACAGCCCCTCGGTGCATTCGGCGCCCATCGCGAGCAGGCCGTTCTCCTCGATCGCACAGCTCAGACGGGGTAGTCGCGCAGCGAGCCCGCTGTCACGAAAGGCGCGTCCGAAGTCGATCGCGTCCTGCCCCACCAGCGACAGCAGCACCGCCTGCGCACCGCTCCTGCGGATCGCGTCGATCAGGCGTCCGTGGTCGCAGCGGCCGAGCGCCACGAAGTCGCTGCCCGCGACCGAGCCGCCCCGCGCCACCAGCGCGCGGCGCGCGAGCTCGTGCGAGCGGCGCGGCCAGCTGTAGTCGTTGCCGACCATGAACCATCGGTTCAGGGTGTAGCGCTCGCTCATCCATGCGAGCGCGGGCAGCAGCTGCATCACGGGCGTCTCGCCGATCGCGTGGACGTTGGCCGGCAGCGGGCCGCCCTCGTAGAGCGGCGTGTAGACGAAGGGCACGCCGTGCCGGTCGGCTGCGGTCACGCGCTGGCGGACGGAGCTGGTGTGCATGCCGACGATCGCGTCGATGCCGGCGTCGGCGTGCAACGCGGCGAGGTCGGCCTCGAGGGTGCTCGACTCGTCGCTCGCGTCGATCACGTGCAGGCGGACCTCGCGGCCGCGCAGGCCGCCGTCGGCATTCCACTGCTCGACGCCGAGCCGACCGCACGCGAGGCTGGAGGCGCCCCACAGTCCGGCCGCGCCGGAGGTCGGGACCAGCAGCGCGATCCGGAAGGGGTCTGCGGCGCGGCCGCCGGCGCCCGGGCGCGCCGCGTCTCGCCGGCCCGCCATGCGGGCGGGCTGCCCCCGCCGGCCCGGCAACGCCCGGGGCGCCGCGCCCGCGGCGCCTGCCCCGCAAGCAGCCGTGTCGCGGGTCACCCGCCCACCCGCTGTCCGATGCCCATCGCGTTCATTGCGCTTCCCCGGTCGCCCGTCGCCCGACCGGCCCTATCCGAGGCCAGCCCGTCATGATCGTGCCGCGCGTCGCCGGTGTCACGGTGCGTTGCAGCAGCGCGACCGACGAGGATGAGCACGGTCCATCCCGGCTCGGGCGGATGGGGCCGGTCGGCCGTCCGCGCTGGATTCAGCGGCCGCTCGCCTCTAGAATGACCGGATGAGTTCCCGCAGGCGAAACCCAGGTGAGCAGGACGCATCGTCCCTGGCCCGGCTCCTGTCGGAGGCGAACCGCAGGGCGTGCGCCGACCTGGAGCGCGTGCTCGACACGCAGGGCCTGCCCGTCGATCAGTGGCGGGTGCTGGAGCGGCTGGCCGACGGGGCGGGGCGCTCGATGACCGCGCTCGCCGACGAGGTCGGCATGAAGCTGCCCTCGCTGTCCAAGCTCATCGACCGGATGGTGGGTGGCGCGCTCGTGCAGCGGGCCCAGGATCCCGAGGATCAGCGACGGGTCCTCGTCTTCGTGTCGGACATCGGGCTCGAGAAGCACCGGCTGCTGCAGGGGCGGGTGCGCCGGCAGCGCCAGGACATCGAGACCCGGCTGGGCGACGAGCGCGGCCGCGCGCTGCGCAGCCTGCTCGAGGCCTTCATCCTGGACCAGCGCCCCTGAGCGGGGGCCGGGACGCCCGCGCGTCCCGGCGGACCCGCGTCAGGCCTTCGGCGGGATCCGCAGCGTCTGGCCCGGGTAGATCTTGTCCGGATGCGACAGCATCGGCTTGTTCGCCTCGAAGATCTGCATGTAGGCGTTGGCGTTGCCGTAGAACTCCTTGGCCACCTTCGAGAGCGAGTCCCCGCTCTTCACCGTGTAGTACTGCGACTCGTCGACTGGTTGCTCGACCGTCATCTGGTCGTTGACGGCGGCCACGCCGGCCACGTTGCCGCAGCACAGCAGGATCTTCTCCTTGGTGGCCTGGTCGGCGGCGATGCCGCGCACGGTCACCGTGCTGCTGGCCGCCTCGAACTCGACCATCAGGCCGGTGGCATCGAGGCTCATCGAGCGGATGTAGGTCTCGATGGCCTGGGCGGCGGCGTCGTTGGCGGCCGCGATTTTCTCGGGGCTCGGGTCGGACGACGCAGCCTGCTGGGCCGCCTGCGCCTGGCCCTTGCCGAACAGCTTCTCGCCCGCATCCTTGAAGAACGACAGCAGACCCATGGTGAAACTCCTCTGTGTGGTGTTGTGTGGGAACAGTGAAGAACGGCCGGACGCCAGGCCGTGGGAGCCGCGACTATGCGGGGCTGCCCGTCCGGCCGTCAATCGGAGTCGGATGGCAGAACGTCAGAATACGGACCGGCCCGGGGACCGACCCTGTTGAAATCCGGGAGTTTGCCCCAATTTCCGATCCATGAGTTTGCAAGTGTATGATTATTAACGATAAAAAATGAACGAACCCAAGCACGATCCGCTGGCTCACGACCAGACCTCAGATCCCTACACCGAGGCCGGCCCCGACAGCCCGCCCTCCGGCCATGACGCCGGCGCCCTGGAGCCGTCACTGGAAGCGCGGCTGGCCGACGCCGAGGGGCGTGCCGCCGAGTACATGGACATGGCGCTGCGGGCGCGCGCCGAGATGGACAACCTGCGCAAGCGCGGCCAGATCGACCTGGCCGCCGCCCACAAGTACGCGATCGAGTCCTTCGCGGAGAGCGTGTTGCCGGTGCGCGACGGGCTCGAGATGGCGCTGAAGGTCGAGTCGCCGTCCGTGGAGAGCCTGCGCGAGGGTGTCGAGGCGACGCTGCGGCTGCTGGCCTCCGCCTTCGACCGGCACAAGCTCCAGGCGATCGATCCGGTCGGCGAGAAGTTCGACCCCAACCGCCACCAGGCGATCTCGATGGTGCCGGCCGCGGACGTGCCGGCCAACCATGTCGTGAGCGTCCTCCAGAAGGGCTACCTCATCAACGACCGCGTGCTGCGCCCGGCGTTGGTGACGGTGCGCAGCGGATCTTGATTTCGCCGCGTCGGCACCAAACTGACTCGCAAGCCTTACACATCTCATCTTTCAAGGACTGAACGACATGGGCAAGATCATCGGCATCGACCTCGGGACGACCAACTCGTGCGTCGCCGTGATGGAGGGCGGTCAGCCCAAGGTCATCGAGAACTCCGAGGGCGCGCGTACCACCCCTTCGATCATCGCCTACATGGAAGACGGCGAGGTGCTGGTGGGCGCGCCGGCCAAGCGCCAGGCGGTGACCAACCCGCGCAACACCCTGTACGCAGTCAAGCGGCTGATCGGGCGCAAGTTCCAGGAGAAGGAGGTCCAGAAGGACATCTCCCTGATGCCCTACGGCATCGTCAAGGCCGACAACGGCGACGCCTGGGTGCAGGTGCGCGACAAGAAGATCGCGCCGCCGCAGGTGTCTGCCGAGGTGCTGCGCAAGATGAAGAAGACCGCCGAGGACTATCTCGGTGAAGAGGTCACCGAGGCCGTCATCACGGTCCCGGCCTACTTCAACGACTCGCAGCGCCAGGCGACCAAGGACGCCGGGCGCATCGCCGGCCTCGACGTCAAGCGGATCATCAACGAGCCGACCGCGGCCGCGCTCGCCTTCGGCCTCGACAAGGGCGGCGGCAAGGACCGCAAGATCGCCGTCTACGATCTCGGCGGCGGCACCTTCGACGTGTCGATCATCGAGATCGCCGACGTCGACGGCGAGAAGCAGTTCGAGGTGCTCTCCACCAACGGCGACACCTTCCTCGGCGGCGAGGACTTCGACCAGCGCATCATCGATTACGTGATCGCCGAGTTCCGCAAGGAGCAGGGCGTCGACCTGTCGAAGGACGTGCTCGCGCTGCAGCGCCTGAAGGACTCGGCCGAGAAAGCCAAGATCGAGCTGTCATCGGGCCAGCAGACCGAGATCAACCTGCCCTACATCACGGCCGACGCGAGCGGCCCCAAGCATCTGAACCTGAAGATCACCCGCGCTAAGTTCGAGGCGCTGGTCGAGGAGCTGATCGACAAGACGATCGAGCCCTGCAAGATTGCGATCAAGGACGCGGGCGTCAAGGTGTCCGAGATCGACGACGTGATTCTGGTCGGCGGCATGACCCGGATGCCCAAGGTCCTCGAGAAGGTCAAGGAGTTCTTCGGCAAGGATCCGCGTCGCGACGTCAACCCCGACGAGGCGGTGGCGGTCGGCGCTGCGGTGCAGGGCTCGGTGCTGTCGGGCGAGCGCAAGGACGTGCTGCTGCTCGACGTGACCCCGCTGTCGCTCGGCATCGAGACGCTCGGCGGCGTGATGACCAAGATGATCCACAAGAACACGACCATCCCGACCAAGTTCGCGCAGACCTTCTCCACCGCCGACGACAACCAGCCGGCAGTGACGATCAAGTGCTTCCAGGGCGAGCGCGAGATGGCCGGCGGCAACAAGCTGCTCGGCGAGTTCAACCTCGAGGGCATCCCGCCGTCGCCGCGCGGCATGCCGCAGATCGAGGTGACCTTCGACATCGACGCCAACGGCATCCTGCACGTCTCGGCCAAGGACAAGGCGAGCGGCAAGGAGAACAAGATCACCATCAAGGCGAACTCCGGCCTCACCGAGGACGAGATCCAGAAGATGGTGAAGGACGCCGAGGTGAATGCGGCCGAGGACCACGCGCGGCGCGAGCTGGTCGAGGCCCGCAACCAGGGCGAGGCGCTGGTGCACTCGGTGCGCAAGTCGCTGACCGAGCACGCGGAGAAGCTGGGCGCGGGCGAGAAGGAGCCGATCGAGGCAGCGATCAACGCCGTCGAGGAGGCGCTCAAGTCCGAGGACAAGGGCGCGATCGAGTCGGCGACCAACACGCTGATGACCGCGTCGCAGAAGATCGGCGAGAAGCTCTACGCCGAGCAGCAGGCGAGCGCCGGCCCCGGCGGCGGCGGTCCGGGCGCCGCGGCGGGTGGCGCCGAGCCGCAGGGCGGTGCGCGCCAGGGCGCGCGCGACGACGACGTGGTCGACGCGGAGTTCAAGGAAGTCAAGCGCGGATGAGCCGCTGACAGTTGGAACGAGGTCGCAGCCGGCGCGCGCGCCGGGATACGGGCAAACCCGCATCCCGGCGCGCGCGCTCTGCGGTAGATTGCTGGATTGCCCGAACGACTGACACCTATGGCGAAGCGTGATTACTACGACGTGCTCGGATTGCCGAAGAACGCGACCGAGGACGACATCAAGAAGGCGTATCGCAAGCTCGCCATGAAGCACCATCCGGACCGCAATCCGGATGCCACCGACGGCGGCGAGAAGTTCAAGGAGGCCAAGGAGGCCTACGAGATGCTCTCCGACGCGAGCAAGCGCGAGGCCTACGATCGCTTCGGCCATGCGGGCGTCGACCCCAACGCGGGCGGTGGCGGTGGCGGGCAGGGTTTCGGCGGATTCTCCGACGTGTTCGGTGACATCTTCGGCGACATCTTCGGCAACCAGCAGGGCGCGCGAGGCGGCCCGCGCAGCAATGTCTACCGCGGGGCCGACCTGCGCTACGCGATGGACATCGGCCTGGAGCAGGCGGCCCACGGCTTCGACACCGAGATCCGCGTGCCCTCCTGGGAGAGCTGCGAGGTCTGCAGCGGCAGCGGCGCCAAGCCCGGCACCAAGGCGCAGACCTGCCGCACCTGCACCGGCCAGGGCTCGGTGCGCGTGCAGCAGGGCTTCTTCTCGATCCAGCAGACCTGCCCGACATGCCATGGCACCGGCAAGGTCATTCCGGATCCCTGCGAGGCCTGCGAGGGCGCGGGCCGGGTCAAGCGCACCAAGACGCTGCAGGTCAAGATCCCGGCGGGCATCGACGACGGCATGCGGATCCGCTCGGCCGGCAACGGCGAGCCGGGGGTCAACGGCGGCCCGGCGGGCGACCTGTACGTCGAGATCCACATCAAGGAGCACCCGGTCTTCCAGCGCGAGGGCGATGACCTCCACTGCCACGTGCCGGTCACGATGACCTCGGCGGCGCTCGGCGGGACGGTGAAGGTACCGACCCTGGGCGGCAGCGCGGAGATCGAACTGCCGGAGGGCACGCAAGGCGGCAAGACCTTTCGGCTGCGCGGCAAGGGCATCAAGGGCATCCGCTCCAGCTATCCGGGCGACCTCTACGCGCACGTCAGCATCGAGACGCCGGTGCGCCTGACCGACAAGCAGAAGGCGCTGCTGCGCGAGCTCGAGGCCACGCTCAAGGACGACAAGCACAGCCCGCAGACCCGGTCCTGGAAGGACAAGGTCAAGGAGTTCTTCCAGTAGGAGGCATCCGCGCCGCGGTGTCCGCAGGCGCTTTCGCGGCACCGTATCGGCCTTGCGAGACCCCATTCGTTTTGCGCGCCCGTCGATCGGCGCTACATTGGGGCAATGACTGAGCAGCCCCTGCATTTTCGTCGCCCGATCGGCCGCCCCAAGGGGCGCCCGACGGACCCCGGCGCTGTCTCGCGGCTGCGCGTCCTTCTCGAGGGCCTGCCGCGCCGCCCCGACCTGCTGATCGAGTGCCTGCACCGCATCCAGGACGCCGAGGGGCACTTGTCGGCGCCGATGCTCGCCGCGCTGGCCGACGAACTCTCGCTCGCGCAGGCCGAGGTGTTCGAGGTCGCGACCTTCTACCATCACTTCGACGTGGTCCCCGACGGCGGCGCGCCACCGCCGCCGCTCACCGTGCGCGTGTGCGAGTCGATCTCGTGCGCGATGCAGGGCGCCGCGCAGCTCGCCGACACGCTCGTCGCCACGCTCGGCGATGCGGTACGCGTACAGCGCGTGCCCTGCATCGGCCGGTGTGCGCAGGCGCCGGCCGCGGTCGTGGACCGGCACCCGGTGGCTCCCGCCACGTCGGCGGCGGTGCAGGCCGCGATCGCGTCGGGCGCACGCGACTGCGCGCGGCCCGCCGTGCCCGATCTCGCCGTCGCGCTCGCGGCCGGCGCCTACGCGCAGCTGCGCCGCTGCCTGGCGGGCGAGCTCGATCGGGAGACGGTCTTCGCGACGCTCGAGGCGGCCGGGCTGCGCGGACTGGGCGGCGCAGGCTTCCCGACCGGGCGCAAGTGGCGCACCGTCGCAGCCCAGCCGGGCCCGCGGCTGATGGCGGTCAACGCCGACGAAGGCGAGCCGGGAACCTTCAAGGACCGCGACTGGCTCGAGCGCGAGCCGCATCGCATCCTCGAGGGCATGCTGATCGGGGCCTGGGCGGTCGGCGCGCAGGCCTGCTACCTCTACCTGCGTGACGAGTACGCGGGCCTGCGGGCGATGCTCGAGGTGCTGTTCCCCCAGCTCGAGGGATGGCTCGAGTCGGCGTGGCCCGATGCCGCAGACGCCCCACGGCCGATGCTGCACCTGCGCCGCGGCGCGGGTGCCTACGTGTGCGGCGAGGAGTCGGCGATGATCGAGTCGATCGAGGGGCGGCGCGGCATGCCGCGGCTGCGCCCGCCCTACGTCGCCCAGGTCGGCCTCTTCGGGCGGCCCACGCTGGTCAACAACCCGGAGACGCTCGCCTGGGCCGCGACCATCCTCGGGCAGGGCCCGCAGTGGTACGCGGCGCACGGGCGCCGCGAGCGCCGCGGGCTGCGCTCGTTCTCGGTGTCGGGCCGGGTGCGCGATCCGGGCGTGAAGGTCGCCCCTGCCGGCATCAGCCTGCGCGAGCTCATCGACGAGCACTGCGGCGGCCTGCCCGACGGCCATCGGCTCTACGGCTTCCTGCCGGGCGGCGCGTCGGGCGGCATCCTGCCGGCCTCGCTCGCCGACCTCCCGCTCGATTTCGACACGCTCGTGACCCACGGGGCGTTCGTGGGCTCGTGTGCGGTGATCGTGCTGTCGCAGCACGACCGCGCGCGCGACGCGGCGGCCAACCTGATGCATTTTTTCCGCCACGAGTCCTGCGGCCAGTGCACGCCCTGCCGGGTCGGCACCGCCAAGGCAGTGCCCCTGCTGGCGGCACCCGCCTGGGATGCCGTGCTGCTGGGCGAGCTGTCGCAGGCGATGCGCGATGCATCGATCTGCGGGCTCGGCCAGGCCGCGCCCAACCCGGTCGACTCGGTGCTCCGCTTCTTCCCCGACGAGGTGACCGACCGATGAATGCCCCCGCTTCGGCTGCGACGCTGGCCGCCGCGGTGCCGGTACGCTTCTCGCTCGACGGGCGTCCACTCGATGCGGCGCCTGGCGAGTCGATCCTGCAGTGCGCGGCCCGCCACGGCATCGACATTCCCCACCTGTGCCACCAGGACGGCCTGCGGCCCGACGGCAACTGCCGCGCCTGCGTCGTCGAGATCGACGGCGAGCGGGTGCTGGCCCCGTCGTGCTGCCGCGCGCCCGCCGAGGGCATGACGGTGCAGGCGCGCAGCGCGCGCGCGCTCGCCTCGCAGCGGATGGTGGTCGAGCTGCTGCTCGCCGAGGCCCCGGCCGCCGCGCAGCGCGCCGACTCCGAACTGCTGCAGTGGGCCGGCGCGCTCGGCGTCGTCGGCACGCGCTTCGCGCCGCGCGCCGCGCCCGCCCCCGACCTGTCGCATCCCGCGATGGCGGTGAACCTCGAGGCCTGCATCCAGTGCGGACGCTGCGTGCGCGCCTGCCGCGAGGAGCAGGTCAACGACGTGATCGGCTATGCGTGGCGCGGCGATGCCGCGAAGATCGTGTTCGACCAGGACGACCCGATGGGGGCGTCCACCTGCGTGGCCTGCGGCGAATGCGTGCAGGCCTGCCCGACTGGCGCGCTGTTGCCGCGCAGGCTCGGCGCGGGTGCCGACGCGGGCATGCCTGTGGACCCCACCGCCACCGACCGCAAGGTCGACTCGCTGTGCCCGTTCTGCGGCGTCGGCTGCCAGCTGACCTACCACGTACGCGACGAGCGCATCGACTGGGTCGAGGGCCGTGACGGCCCCGCCAACCATGGCCGCCTGTGCGTCAAGGGCCGGTTCGGCTTCGACTACGCGTCGAGCCCCGACCGCCTGACCGTGCCGCTGGTGCGGCGCGACGGGGTCGCCAAGGACCCGCGCTTCGAGCGGGTGCCCGCCGACTGGCGCGCGAGCTTCCGCGAGGCGACCTGGGAGGAGGCGATGGCCCGTGCGGCCGGCGGCTTCGCGAAGATCCGCGATGCCCTGGGGCCGCGGGCGCTCGCCGGCTTCGGCTCGGCCAAGGGCAGCAACGAGGAGGCCTACCTGTTCCAGAAGCTGGTGCGCACCGGCTTCGGCACCAACAACGTCGACCATTGCACGCGCCTGTGCCATGCGTCGTCGGTGGCCGCGCTGCTGGAGGGCATCGGGTCGGGGGCGGTGTCCAATCAGGTGTCGGACGTCGCGCACGCCGAGGTGATCTTCGTCATCGGCGCCAACCCCACGGTCAACCACCCGGTCGCGGCCACCTGGATCAAGAACGCGGTCAAGCGCGGCGCCACGCTGATCGTGGCCGATCCGCGTCGTACCGGCCTGGCGCGCCATGCCACGCATCTGCTGCAGTTCCGCGCCGACACCGATGTCGCGATGCTCAACGCGATGCTGCACACGGTCATCGACGAGGGCCTGGTCGACCGCGCCTTCGTCGAGGCCCGCACCGAGGACTACGAGGCGCTGGCCGCCAACGTTCGCGAGTTCAGCCCCGAGCGCATGGCGCCGGTCTGCGGCATCGACGCGCAGACCCTGCGCACGGTCGCCCGGCGCTTCGCGCGCTCGCGCGGCTCGATGATCCTGTGGGGCATGGGCGTGTCGCAGCACGTGCACGGCACCGACAACGCGCGCTGCCTGATCGCGCTGTCGCTGCTGACCGGCCAGATCGGGCGGCCCGGCACCGGCCTGCATCCTCTGCGAGGGCAGAACAACGTGCAGGGCGCATCGGACGCGGGCCTGATCCCGATGATGCTGCCCGATTACCATCGGGTGGACGACCCCGCCGCCGCCGCCGCGATCGAGCGGCTGTGGGGCGCGCCAGTGGACCGCAGCCCGGGCCTGACGGTGGTCGAGATCATGAACGCCGCCGCCGCGGGCACGATCCGCGGCATGTACGTGATGGGCGAGAACCCGGCGATGTCCGACCCGGACCTCAAGCATGTGCGCGAGGCGCTGGCCGCGCTCGACCTGCTGGTGGTTCAGGACATCTTCCCGACCGAGACCGCCTGGCTCGCCGACGTGATCCTGCCGGCCTCGGCCTTCCCCGAAAAGACCGGCAGCTTCACCAACACCGACCGGATGGTGCAGCTCGGGCGCCAGGCGGTCTTGCCGCCGGGGCAGGCGCGCCAGGACCTCACGATCATCGTCGACATGGCCCGGCGCCTGGGGCTCGACTGGACCTACGGGCATCCGTCCGAGGTGTTCGCCGAGATGCGCCAGGCGATGGGCTCGATCAGCGGCATCGACTGGGATCGGCTCGAGACCCAGGGCTCGGTCACCTATCCCTGCACGGGGCCCGACGATCCCGGCCAGGGGCTGGTCTTCAAGGACCACTTCCCGACGGCCACGGGCCGCGCCCGGCTGGTGCCCGCGACGCTGCGCCACGCCGACGAGACGCCCGACGAGGCGTATCCGATGGTGCTGATCACCGGCCGCCAGCTCGAGCACTGGCACACCGGCTCGATGACGCGGCGCGCGCGGGTGCTCGACGCGGTCGAGCCCGAAGCCACCGCGTCGCTGAACGCGCGCGAGCTCGCCCGCATCGGCGTGGCGCCCGGCGAGCCGCTGTCGATCGCCTCGCGCCGCGGCGAGGTCGTGCTGAAGGCGCGGCTCGACGACGGCATTCCCGACCGTACCGTGTTCATGCCCTTCGCCTATGCCGAGGCGGCCGCCAACCTCCTCACCAACCCCGCGCTCGACCCGTTCGGCAAGATCCCCGAGCTCAAGTACTGCGCGGTGCGCGTGGCTGGCGCAGCGCCGCGCCTTTCCCACTGAACATCACCCCAGGAGCTCCGCCGTGTCCGGTTACGCTGTCGCCCAGCCCTTCCACCTCGCCTTCCCGGTGCACGACCTGCAGGCCGCGCGCGGCTTCTATGGTGGCCTGCTCGGTTGCCCGGAGGGGCGCAGCGCATCCGACTGGGTCGACTTCGACCTCTACGGCCACCAGATCGTCGCCCACCTCGCCCCGGGTGAAACCGGCCATCGCACGACCAGCGAGGTCGACGGCGATCAGGTGCCGGTGCGTCACTTCGGGGTGGTGCTGGGCATGGAGCAGTGGCAGCGGCTCGCCGACAGGCTGGTGGCCGCGGGCACACGCTTCATCATCGAGCCTCACCTGCGTTTCGCGGGCGAGGTCGGCGAGCAGGCGACCATGTTCTTCCTCGACCCGTCGGGCAACGCGCTCGAGTTCAAGGCCTTCGCGGACCCGTCGAGGCTGTTCGCGAAGTGACCGTGCCCGGTGCGGGGACGCACCGGCCCCGGCCCGCACCTACTTCCCGGTGAAGCGCGGGGCGCGCCGCTCCCTGAACGCCGCGACGCCCTCGGCCGCGTCCGCGCTGCGTGCCAGGCCCGACTGCACCGGGCCGAACGCATCGATCGCGGCCTGCGGGCCGTGCTCGCTCGCCAGGCGGGCGTTGGCCAGGGTCGCGCGCACCGCCAGCGGCGCCGCCTGCGCGATGCGTGCCGCGATCGCGAGTGCCTCGTCCAGCTGGGTGCCCGCCGGCACGAGCTTCTGTACCAGGCCCATGCGCAGCGCGGTCTGCGCGTCGAAGACGTCGCCGGTCAGCAGGTACAGCATCGCGTTGCCCAGGCCGGCGCGCTCGGCGATGCGCAAGGTGCCGCCGCCGGTCGCCATCACGCCGCGCAGCACCTCCAGCTGCGAGAAGCGGCAGTCGTGGGCGGCGACCACGATGTCGGCTGCGAGCATCAGTTCGATCCCGATCGTGTAGCAGATGCCTTGCACCGCCGCGACCAGTGGCTTGCCGCGGCGCGGCTCGCGCAGCGACAGCGGGTCGATCAGCCCGTCGGGGAACATGGGCAGCCCCTGCTGCATCGATGGCGCCCAGCGCGGCAGGTCGACGCCGCCGCTGAAGTGCTCGCCCGACGCGTGCAGCACGCCAACGCGCAACGCGGGGTCGTCCTCCAGCTCGGTGTAGGCCCGCGCCAGCTGCACCGCCATCTCCGGGGTGAAGCCGTTGCGCTTGGCGGGGCGGTCCAGGCCGATCGCGAGGATCGTGCCATCGATGCGGCGGGTCGTGACGCGGCCGGTGTCGGGTGCGGCTGAATCGGTGTCGGACATGATGTTTCGCAGGGAAGGGGCCCGGGGCGGGCGGGGGCGGTCGCGGTTACTATACTGCCGACCACTTCACTGGACGACCGATCGGCATGACCACGAACCAGCAGGAATTCGACCGCGCGCAGAAGGTGCTCGTCGGCGGCGTCAACTCCGCGGTGCGGGCCTTCCGTGCGGTCGGCGGCACGCCGCGCTTCATCGCGCGCGGCGAGGGCGCCTACCTGTGGGATGTCGAGGGCAAGCGCTACGTCGACTACCTCGGGTCCTGGGGCCCGCTGATCGTCGGGCACGCCCATCCTCTGGTGCTCGAGCGGGTGCGCGAGGCCGCCGGCCGCGGGCTGTCCTACGGCGCCCCCAACGTGATGGAGACCGAGCTCGCCGAGCGCATCTGCCAGCTGTATCCGCACGTGCAGCGGGTGCGCTTCACCAGTTCCGGCACCGAGGCGGCGATGTCCGCGCTGCGGCTCGCGCGCGGCCACACCGGCCGCACCAAGATCCTGAAGTTCGAGGGCTGCTACCACGGCACTGCCGACAGCCTGCTGGTGAAGGCCGGCAGCGGTGCGCTCGCCTTCGGCCAGCCGAGCTCGGCCGGCGTGCCGGCCGACCTCGCCAGGCATACGCTGGTCGCCCAGTTCAATGACCTGCCGAGCGTGCAGGCGCTCTTCGATGCGCATCCGGGCGAGATCGCCTGCGTGATGATCGAGCCGGCCGCCGGCAACATGAACCTGATCCTGCCCGAGCCGGGCTTCCTGCAGGGGCTGCGCCGCATGTGCAGCGCCGATGGCGCGCTGCTGATCTTCGACGAGGTGATGACCGGCTTTCGCGTCGCGCTCGGCGGGATGCAGCAGGTCAGTGGCGTCGTGCCCGACATGACCGCGTTCGGCAAGGTGATCGGCGGGGGCATGCCGGTCGGTGCGATCGGCGGCCCGGCCGAGGTGATGGACAAGATGGCGCCGCTGGGCCCGGTCTACCAGGCGGGCACGCTCTCGGGCAACCCGATCGCGATGGCCGCGGGGCTGGCGACGCTCGAGCTGATCTCGGCGCCGGGCTTTTACGACACCCTGTCGGCGCGGCTCGGCCGGCTGGTGGCCGGGCTGCGCGAGGCGGCGCGCGCCGAGGGGGTGACCTTCAGCGCGCACCATCAGGGCACGATGGCCGGCATGTACATGATGGCCGCGCCCCCGCGCAGCTACGCCGAGGTGATGACGCAGGACGTCGAGCGCTTCAAGCGCTTCTATCACCGCATGCTCGAGGCGGGCGTCTACTTCCCGCCCTCGCCGGTCGAGGCCTTCTTCTTTTCCTCGATGCACGGCGACGCCGAGATCGACTTCACGATCGCCCAGGCGCGCTCCGCGTTCAGGGGGCTCTGAGATGCGCGCCGGCCCCGTACGCACCGAGTGGTTGCAGGTGCTGATCGCGGGCTGCGCGATCCTCGTGGTGGCCAACGGCGCGCGCTCGGCGTTCGGCCTGTTCCTGCCCGAGATGACCCAGGCGCGCGGCTGGTCGCGGGAGACCTTCAGCTTCGCGGTGGCGATCCAGAACATCGCCTGGGGCGCCGGCGGCATGCTGTTCGGTGCGGCGGCCGACCGCTACGGCGCGATGCGCACGCTGATGGTCGGCGCGCTGCTCTACGTGGCGGGTCTGGTCGGCATGGCGTGGGCGACCAGCGGGGTCGCGCTGACCCTCACCGCGGGCGTGCTCGTGGGCCTGGGCATCGGCGGCACCGCCTTCGGCGTGGTGTTCGCGGCGGTCGGCAAGGTGCTGCCGCCCGAGCGGCGGACCTGGGCGTACGGCATCGGCACCGCGGCCGGGTCCTTCGGGCAGTTCCTGTTCCTGCCGTCCTCCGCCGAGGCGATCCGGCAGGTCGGCTGGCAGGGCACGCTGTACGCGCTGGCAGCGGTGGTCGCGCTGATCCTGGCGATGGCGCTGGGCGTGCGCGGAGACCGCGAGGCGGGCGCGCGCACGGCGGGCTCCGGCACACTCGCCGATGCCGTGCGCGAGGCCTTCGCCGACCGCAGCTTTCACCTGCTGCTCTGGGGCTACTTCGTGTGCGGGCTGCAGGTGACCTTCATCGGCCTGCACCTGCCGGTCTACCTGACCGACAAGGGCCTGCCGCTCGGGCTGGGCGCACAGGCGATCGCGCTGGTGGGCCTGTTCAACGTGGTCGGCTGCCTGTCGGCGGGCTGGCTCGGGGTGCGCTACCCCAAGAAGTGGCTGCTGGTGGGCATCTACCTCGCGCGTTCGGTCGTGATGGGCGTGTTCCTGCTCGCGCCGCTGTCGGCCCTGTCGGTCTACCTGTTCGCGGCGGCGATGGGGCTGCTCTGGCTGTCGACCGTGCCGCTCACCACCGGGCTCGTCGGCCAGCGCTACGGCGTGCGCCACCTCGGCCTGCTGGGCGGCGTGGTGTTCTTCGGGCACCAGATCGGCAGCTTCATGGGCGCCTGGCTCGGCGGACGGATCTTCGATGCGAGCGGATCCTACGACTGGGCCTGGGGCCTGATGGTCGGGTTCGGTGTATTCGCGGCTCTGATGCACGCCCCGATCGACCAGCGTCCGATCGTCCGTCCCGCGCCGCAGCCGGCCTGACCAGCACCTCGGGCGGGCGGCGCCCGGCCGCTCAGTGCAGGGTCGGGGCGCCCGGCGGGCGTCGACCCCGGAACAGCGTTTGCATCACCCGCGTGGTGCCCAGGTTGACCAGGCCCTGCCCGATCTCGTGCGACTCGTCCTCGACGACGTCGAGGGTCACGTCCGCGCGGATCGCCTGCAGCCCTCGCCACGCGCGGGTCGAATGCACCGCGGGCACCACGCTGTCGAACTCGCCGTGGATCAGGTGCACCGTGGCGCCGACGTGCTCGCCGTCGCGGATCGGCCGGGCCAGCCGCCCGGCGTAGGCGACCACGATCGACACCTGCGACGGCGCCAGCCGCGCGAGCTCCAGCGCCACCGTCGCGCCCTGGCCGAAGCCCACGACCACGGTCTGCGCCGTGTCGAGCCCGAGCGTGCGCTGCAGGCCGGCGATGCGGGCGGCGACCGTCGCGGCGGCTGCGTCGGCCGCCGTGCCGGCCCCGGCCGGGTCGAACCAGTCGGCGACGCTCCCGAAGCGGCGCAGACCCTGCAGCAGCACCGCGGTCGCGCCCGGGAACTTCAGCTGCCAGGCGATCGCCACCGGTGCGAACGCCTCGGGCGACGAGCCGCGGCCGTGCAGGAACACCAGCAGGCGGCGCGGCGCGGTGTCGGAGATCGGGGGCAGCTCCAGCCAGAGCTGCTCGCCGGGCTGCGCGGTCGTCATCGCGCGAGGCAGCGCGGCACCGGATGGCGGCGAGTCGCGCGCAGGGCGCGCGGGCGGGCCGGCGCGCTCACAGGATCAGTCGGCCGAGCGCCCAGCCGATCGCGGCCATCAGCGCGGCGGCCGGGATGGTCAGCACCCATGCCCATACGATGTTGCCGGCCAGGCCCCAGCGCACCGCGGAGTACTTCTGCGCTGATCCGACGCCGACGATGGCGCCGGTGATCGTGTGTGTGGTCGACACCGGGATGCCGCCCAGCGACGCGATGAACAGCGTGATCGCACCGCCCGTCTCGGCACAGAATCCGCCGACCGGGCGCAGCTTGGTGATCTTCTGGCCCATGGTCTTGACGATCCGCCAGCCGCCGAACAGCGTGCCGAACCCAAGCGCGAGATAGCAGGCGATCACCACCCAGATCGGCAGGTGATCGGGCCCGGTGGCGCCCGCGGCGATCAGCAGCAGCCAGATGATGCCCATGGTCTTCTGCGCGTCGTTGCTGCCGTGTCCGATGCTGTACATCGCCGAGGACACGAGCTGCAGGCGGCGGAACCATCGGTCGATGCGGCGCGGCGGCGTGCCGCGCGCCAGCCACGCGACCGCGAGCATCAGGAGTGCGCCCAGCACGAAGCCCATCAGCGGCGAGATCACGATGAACAGGGCGACCTTGAGGATGCCCGAGCCGATCAGCGATCCGACGCCCGCCTTGGCGACGGTCGCGCCCATCAGGCCGCCGATCAGCGCGTGGGACGAGCTCGAAGGTATACCGAACCACCAGGTGATGATGTTCCAGGAGAGCGCGCCGATCAGCGCACCGAAGATCACGTAGTGGTCGACGACCGAGGGGTCGACGATGCCCTTGCCGACGGTCGCGGCGACCTTCAGCTCGAAGATCGCGAAGGCGACCACGTTGAAGAAGGCCGCGAAGGCGACCGCCTGGTAGGGCTTGAGCACGCCCGTGGACACCACCGTCGCGATCGAGTTGGCCGCGTCGTGGAAGCCGTTCATGAAGTCGAACGCGAGGGCGAGCGCGACCAGGAAGGCCAGCAGCGACAGGCTGATCGTCAGGGTGCTCATCCCCGAGCGGCCCGGACCGTGGTTCGGAGTGCCCGTTCAGGCATTTTCCAGCACGACGCCTTCGATGATGTTGGCAACGTCCTCGCACTTGTCGGTCAGCGACTCGAGCAGCTCGTAGATCGCCTTGAGCTTGATCACCTGGCGCACGTCGGCCTCGTCGCGGAACAGCTTCGACATCGCCGAGCGCATCACCCGGTCGGCGTCGGACTCGAGCTGGTCGATCTCCGTGCACAGCTTGAGGATCGGGTCCGCGTTGTCCATGTTGTTGAGCATCGCGACGGCGCTGCGCACCCGCTCGCAGCACATCTGCGACAGCAGCGCGAGCTGGATCGCCTCGGGCGTGACGAGCTGGATGTCGTAGAGCACCACCGACTCGGCGACGTCCTGCGTGAGGTCGAGGATGTCGTCCATCTGCGAGATCAGCTGATGGATGTCCTCGCGGTCGAACGGCGTGATGAAGGTCTTGTGCAGCAGCGCGACCGTCTCGTGCGTGATCTTGTCCGCCGAGGTCTCGATCTGGTCGATCGCGTCGAGCTCGCGCTGCCGGACGGGCGCATCGGCGTAGTGCTGCATCATCTGGACAAGGTGTTGCGCACCCTCGACGATCCGGTCCGCATGCTGGTTGAACAGGTCGAAGAAGCGGCCCTCGCGGGGCATCAGGCGGCCGAGCATTGGCATGCGCCTCGGTTCGTGGATCGGGCGGGCGCAGGGTAACAGAAAGCGGCGCGGGGCCCGGCGCGGTGCGCGTGCCCGATGTAGGAGCGCAGGCCGCGCGGGCCGCGCCGGGGCGATCAGCCGGCGACGCCTCCGGCCGCCCGGCGCAGGCGGTCGAGGTAGCGCTCGTTGGAGGGCGGCTGGCGGTCGCGCTGGGCCTCCCACACGGTCTCGGCAAGCGCATCGATCGCGCGGTGCGCCGCCTCGTGCTCGTCGCCGGCCGCGTGCAGCAGCGCCTGCCATGCCTGCCGGATGCCCGGCGGCTGGTCGATCTGGAGCTGCTCGACCAGCGACAGGTGCAGGCTCAGGTGCAGGAAGGGGTTGCTGCGGCCGGCCTCGGGCGGGAACTCGGCGGCGAGCGCCGCGTCTGCGTCGCCCAGCAGCGCGTGGTACTCCGGGTGCCGCGCGATCCAGTCGATCGCGATCGCCTCGAGCGGCGTGACCGGCTGCGCGGCGCCGTGCTTGCGCCAGGCATCGCAGAAGAACCGGCGGACCTCGTCACGACTCAGGTTGAACATCGCGTCGGGTGCGTCGGTTGGCGGTGGGCGCCGCGCCGGGGGCGGGGGTCTTGGCCTTGTAGGGGCACAGGTCGGCCAGGGGGCAGCGCCAGCATTCGGGCTTGCGCGCCTTGCACACGTAGCGCCCGTGCAGGATCAGCCAGTGGTGGGCGTCCTGCCGGAAGGCCTGCGGCACGGCCCGCATCAGCCCGGCCTCGACCGCCGCCGGCGTCTTGCCGACCGCGAGCTTGAGCCGGTTGGCGACGCGCAGGATGTGCGTGTCGACCGCGATCGTGGGCTCCCCGAACGCGGTGTTCAGCACCACGTTGGCGGTCTTGCGCCCCACGCCCGGCAGCCGCTCGAGCGCCTCGCGGTCGTGCGGCACCTCGGCGCCGTGCTCGTCGACCAGGATCCGGCAGGCCTCGACCAGGTGCTTCGCCTTGGAGCGGTACAGCCCGATGGTTCGCAGGAAGGGCTCGAGGCCCTCAACGCCCAGCGCCAGGATGGCCGCCGGGCTGCGCGCCACAGGGAAGAGCTTGCGGGTCGCGGCATTGACGCTCTTGTCGGTCGCCTGGGCCGACAGCAGCACCGCCGCCAGCAGCTCGAATGGCGTGTCGAACTCGAGCTCGGTGGTCGGCGCGGGATTGGCCGCGTGCAGGCGCTCGAACATCGCGACGCGATCGGCGAGCTTCATCGGGCGGCCTCCATCCGGGCGCGGGCGCGTGCGATCGCGGCCTCGATCACCGCGCGCTTGCGGGCGGTCGCGGCGTCGCCGGGTTCCCCCGACAGCGCGTCGAGCTTGGCGCTCGCCTCGGCGGCGAGCCGCTCGCGGTCGGCGCGCGCATGGCGCTCGAGCCGCTCGCGCCGCCGGTGCAGGCGCGCGCGTGCCGCGTCCGCGTCGGCGCGGCCCCAGCCGGCGAGCCCGGGCGGCGGGGCGACCAGCTCGATGCAGTCGACCGGGCAGGGCGGGATGCACAGCTCGCAGCCGGTGCACAGTTCGGGGATCACCGCGTGGAGGCGCTTGGGAGCACCCGCGATCGCATCCACCGGGCAGGCCTGGATGCACTTGGTGCAGCCGATGCACAGCGGCCCGACGATGAAGGCGAGCCGGCGGGGCGCCTCGGTGCCGCAGGACGGGTCGAGGGGAAGGATCGGGCGGCCGGTGAGCGCGGCCAGCGCGGCGATGCCGGCCGAGCCACCCGGAGGGCAGCGGTTGACGGGCGCGCCCTCGTGCACGATGGCCGCCGCATACGGCCTGCAGCCGCCGTAGCCGCACTGGGTGCACTGTGTCTGGGGCAGCAGGCGATCGACCGCGTCGACCTGCGCGTCGGGGTCGGCCGGCTCCTGCGGGGCGAAGGCGAGGGGGGCGCGGGTGGGGCTCAGGCGTGCTCGCGGATGAAGCTGCGGATCTGCGGGCAGATGATCTCACGCCAGCGTCGCCCGCTGAAGATGCCGTAGTGGCCCGCACCCTCGGCGACCATCTGGCGCTTGCGGGACTTGGCGAGGTTGCGGCACAGATCGAGCGCGGCGCTGGTCTGGCCGACGCCCGAGATGTCGTCGAGCTCGCCCTCGACGGTGAACAGGGCCACCTTGCGGATGTCCTCGGGTGCCACCCGCAGCGTGCGTCCCTCGAAGGGGATCTCCCAGGTGCCCAGCGGCAGGCGGTGATCCTGGAAGACGGTGCGGATGGTGTCGAGGTAGTACTCGGACGGCAGGTCGAGCACCGCGTTGTACTCGTCGTAGAACTTGCGATGGCCCTCCACGTCCTCGTCGTCGCCGCGGACCAGGTTCTTGTAGAAGTCCCAGTGCGACTCGGCGTGGCGGTCGGGGTTCATCGCGACGAAGCCGGCGTGCTGCAGGAAGCCCGGGTACACCGTCCGACCCGAGCCCGGGTACTTGCCCGGCACCCGATAGATCACCGTGCGCTCGAACCAGGCGTACGGCTTCTCGGTCGCGAGGTTGTTGACCTGCGTCGGGCTTTGGCGGGTGTCGATCGGGCCGCCCATCATGGTCATGGTCAGCGGCTGCCTGGGGTCGTTCAGCGTGGCCATCAGCGAGACCGCCGCGAGCACCGGGACCGTGGGCTGGCAGACCGAGACCAGGTGGACCTTGGGGCCAAGGTGGCGGATGAACTCGATCGCGTAGCCGACGTAGTCGTGCAGGTGGAACGGACCGTTGGACAGCGGCACCATCCGGGCGTCGATCCAGTCGGTGACGTAGACGTTGTGGTCGGGCAGCAGCGCGCGCACGGTGTCGCGCAGCAGCGTCGCGTGGTGGCCCGACAACGGGGCGAACACCAGGACAGTCGGGTCGGCCGCGCGGGCCTTCAGCTGCGCAGGCAGCAGCCGCTCGAACTTGATCAGCGTGCAGAACGGCTTGCTGATCTCGATGCGCTCCACCACGCTGACCTCGTGGCCGTCGATCGGGGTGCTGGACAGCCCCCAGGCGGGTTTTTCGTATTCCTTGCCCAGCCTGTGCAGCAGCTCGAAACCGGCGGAGATCCTGGGTGCGAACGGCGCGTAGGCATACGGGCTGTACGGGTTGTTGTACAGCTGGCTCATCGCCTCGGCCCAGCTCGAGAGCGGGTTGAGAACGGCGCGTTGGGCTTCCCGAACCTGATAGAGCACAGCGGCCCTCCGATGGACAAACTGCCCGATTATCAACCCAGAGCGGCGATGGTGCAATGCACCATGGCCGCGGTCGTGCCGTTCGGGACACGCGACGCGCCGGACGGTCGGTGCTGGTTGCGCACTGCACCACGGGTCTTGCGCAAGGCTTGCCCCTGAGCGCGCGAGCGGGGCGCCCCCGTCAGAGCACCTTCAGGCACTCGCCGATCCAGCGCGCCGTCAGCTTCTCCTGGACGGCGTTCTGGCGCAGCCGGGCGTCGAGCGCGCCGAAGTCGACCTCGTCGAGCGGCTGGTCCTGGTTGAAGCACGAGAAGACGTAGCGGGTGCGCCCGGTGACCGGGTCGGTCTGCGGCTGCAGGCACTGCGCGCAGATCTCTTTCATCATGCATTGCATCGGCGAGTTGATCGACCCGATCGCCAGGTGGGCGGCCTTCATGTGCGGCGCGAGCACGCCGTGGCGGGCCCGCGCCACCGCGGCCATCATGCGATCGGACCCGATCGCGATCACCCGGTCGGCGTCGGTCATGCGCAGCGGGCGCGGCGCGCGGCCGTCGTCGACGCCGGCCGGCCCGTCGAGCGGCCCGCCCACTGCCCAGGCGAGCATCGCGTCGACGATGTTGCCCTGGAAGGATCGGTCCTGGGGGCGGGTCGGCGCAAACGCCGGCGCCTCGTCGCAGCACCACACGACCACGTCGGCCGCGGCCTCGATCTCGGCGACCTTGTACCGGTCGATCCGCTTCTTGTAGCCGGCGAAATACAGCACCCGCGAGCCGCGCGCGCGGAACGCGGCCCCGATCGAGAACAGCACCGCATTGCCCAGGCCGCCGCCGGCCAGAACCACCGTCTCGTCGCCTGCGATGTGGGTGGGCGCGCCGGTCGGGCCCATCAGCACCACCGGCTCGCCGGGCTGCAGCAGCCGGCACAGGTCGGACGAGCCGCCCATCTCGAGCACGATGGTCGAGACGAGGCCGCGGTCCTTGTCGACCCAGGCGCCGGTGAGCGCCAGGCCTTCCATCGCGAGGCGGGTCGGCGCGCCGTCGCCGAGCGCGACGCTGGCGGCGCGGGTCTCGAAGTTCTGCAGCCGGTAGAACTGGCCCGGCTCGAAGTGCCCGGCCGCCATCGGCGCGTGCACCACCACCTCGACGATGGTGGGTGCGAGCCGCTCGACGCGCACGACGCGCGCCCGCAGCAGGCCGTTGAGCCGCGTCGCGAAGGCGTCGGCGGATTCGGCGGTCTGTGGCGCGCGCGCCGCGAGCACGCGGGAAACCACCGGCCAGCCCTGCTTGGCCGAGCCCATCGCCTTGACCACGTTGCCAAAGAAGCTCGGGTGCACGTCGCCGAAGAAGGAGACCCAGCGCTCGCCGGGCGAGCCCGACATCAGCACCCGCGCGGCCTGCGGCTTGGCGGTGGCCTGCTCGGGCCTGACCGGCTCGCCGTCCTCGCCGAGCGCGCGGAAGTAGCGGCCGTCCAGCGTGAAGTCGTCGGGATGCTCGCGGGCCAGCACCGTGTTGGGCTGGGTGCCCGCCGCGATGTAGACGGTGCGCGCGGGCAGCACCACGGCGTCGCCCGCCGACCACGTGCCGTCGTCGGCGCGCAGCTGGCGGCGCAGCGTGATCGAGCAGGCCGCACCCGAGGGATCTACGTCGATGCGCTCGGGGTCCAGGCATTCGGCGAAGCGGATGCCTTCCTCGAGGGCCTTCTCGACCTCCTCGTGGTTGAGCGTGTAGGACGGGCTGTCGACGAGCCGCTTGCGGTAGGCGACGGTCACGCCGCCCCAGGCGTCGAGCAGCTCGGCCAGCCGCGCCGGGCGACCCTCGGCCCGGGCCGCCGCGCGCTCGGCGCGGATCGCGCGGCCGTGGGCGAGGAATTCGTCGCCGACGCCGCGCTCCTCGGCGCTCCAGCCCGCCCGCAGGGCGTCCTCGCCGATCCGCGCGGCCAGCGCCTCGTGACGCTGCACGAACTTCTCGACCTGGACCACGTAATAGGCGAGGGACTCGGTCGCGGTGTCGATGGCGGTCAGGCCGCCGCCGATCACCACCACCGGCAGGCGCAGCTGCATGTTGGCGATCGATTCGGCCTTGGCTGCGCCGGTCAGCTGCAGCGCCATCAGGAAGTCGCTCGCGGTGCGCACGCCGCGGGCCAGTCCGTTGGGGATGTCCAACGTGGTCGGGCGGCCCGCGCCGATGGCCAGCGCGATGTGGTCGAAGCCCAGCCGCCAGGCGTCGTCGACGGTCAGGGTGCCGCCGAAGCGCACCCCGCCCACCAGCGTGTACCGCTCGCGGCGCTCGAGCAGCAGGCGCACCAGCTTCAGGAAGTTCTTGTTCCAGCGCACCGTGATGCCGTACTCGGCGACGCCCCCGAAGCCCGCCATGACGCGGTCCTCGAGCGATTCGTAGAGCGCCGAGACGTCGTGCACCGGATCGAAGGGCACGCGCGAGCCGTCGGGCGCGACGCCCGCGATCCGTTCCGGCAGGGGCTCGATCTTCAGGCCGTCGATCGCGACCACCGCATGGCCGTCGTTCATCAGGTGATGCGCGAGCGTGAAGCCGGCCGGCCCGGTGCCGACCACCAGCACCTTGCGCCCGCTGTCGGGGGCAGGCAGGGGGCGGCGCAGGTTAAGCGGGTTCCAGCGCGACAGCAGCGCGTAGATCTCGAAGCCCCAGGGCAGCTCGAGCACGTCCTTCAGGGTCCGGGTCTCGGCCTGCGGTATGTCGACCGGGGTCTGCTTCTGGTAGATGCAGCCCTTCATGCAGTCGTTGCAGATGCGGTGGCCGGTGGCGGCCAGCATCGGGTTGTCGATCACGATCATCGCGAGCGCCGCGATCGCGCGCCCGTCGTTCTTGAGCGTGTGGAACTCGGAGATCCGCTCCTCGAGCGGGCAGCCCGCAAGCTTGACGCCGAACGGGGAGCGCTTGAAGACCGGCGCGCCGTCGGCGCCCGGCGCATCGCGCAGGCCCTTTGAGCAGGAGTCCTTGCCCTGCTTGTGGCACAGGATGCAGTAGTTGGTCTGGTCGAGCGCGCCGCGCAGGTCGGTGCCCGGGTCGGTCAGCGCGAAGGGCGCGCGTCCGTTGTCGAGGCGCCGACGGATGTGATCGGGCCGGATCGTGGTGATGCGCACGCCGTCGCGCTCGTCGGTGCGCGCATGCTGCAGCAGCGCGAGCGGCTCGACCTTGGCGGGGTGGCGAAACAGCACGCCCGCCGCGTGGCGGTGCTGGCCCTCCGGGGTCGTGACCGCCCAGGCGCTGTAGTGCAGCGCGACATCCAGCAGCGCGGCGTGGGCCGCTTCGTCGGCCTGCCAGTCGAGCACCGCGCGCGCGAACGCAAGCTCGTCGAAGCCCGCCGGCTCGCCCGCGGGCGGCTGATCGCCACGGGCTGCGAGCGCCGCCACGAGGGCGGCCCGGCCGGCGTCCGCATCGAAGGCGGCGACCGCCGCGGGCGTCACCTTCAGCAACGCCTGGCGCTTGACGAACTTCCATTTGACCCGATAGAGCGGGTCCAGCGCGGTGTGCGCGGCGCGCAGCAGTTCGAGCGCCTCGCGGATGTCGAACAGTCGGGCGACGAAGGCGTCGAGCCAGGGCCCGGCCTCGATCAGCAGCGCGGCCTCCGACCTGGCGTCCAGCGCGTCGGGCGCGGCCCGGGCGGCGCGATAGCGGTCGGCGAGCCCCGCGTCGGCCTCGGCCAGGAAGGCGCGCCACGCGTCGTCCACGCGCTGCAGCCCGTCGCGGCGGTACAGGTCCTCGAAGCTCAGCCCGAAGTCCAGTCGCAGCGCGGGGCCTGCCGGCGAGCCGGAGGGCGCGGTGGGGTCCGCGGGGTCCTGCCGGCCCATGCTCACCTCACTTCTCGATGAACTGAATCTTGTCCTTCACGTCCTTCCATGCGTCGGCGTCCGGCAGCTCGGGCTTGGTCCGCGTGATGCTGGGCCAGAGCTTGGAGAGCTCGGTGTTGATCGCGATGAATTTCTGCTGGTCGGCGGGGACGTCCTCCTCCGCCCTGATCGCCTCGACGGGGCACTCGGGAATGCAGACGGCGCAGTCGATGCACTCGTCTGGGTCGATCACCAGCATGTTCGGGCCTTCTCGAAAGCAGTCGACGGGGCAGACGTCGACGCAATCGGTGTATTTGCAGCGGATGCAGGACTCGGTGACGATGTGGGTCATGACGGGGTCAGTCGACGTGGCCGGGGAGCGGTCGCGGAGCGCGAACCGATTGACTGGGATTTTAGCGTGGAGTACCGTCGGCCTCCAAGCGCAATGAAGCATTGGCTTCATTCAGGAGGGCGCGTGTACCGTCGTCCCGACGATCTTGGCCAGGCCCTGGAACTGTTGTCGATGCACCGCCCCGCGGTGCTCGCCGGCGGCACCGACTTCTATCCCGCCCGCGTCGGGAAGCCCGAGCCGCCCGCCGTCCTCGACCTGTCGCGGGTGGCCGGCCTGCGCGGCATCGAGGCGTCGGCCCACGGCTGGCGCGTCGGCGCCCTGACCACCTGGACGGATGTGGCGCGCGCGCCGCTCCCCCCGCTGTTCGCCGCGCTGCAGCAGGCGGCGGCGGAGGTGGGCGGCCCTCAGGTCCAGAACCGCGGCACGCTGGGGGGCAACCTGTGCAACGCGTCGCCGGCCGCCGATGGCGTGCCGGCGCTGCTCGCGCTCGGGGCGGCGGTCGAGGTCGCCAGCCGACGCGGCCGGCGCGAGCTCGCGCTCGCCGACTTCCTGCTCGGGCCGCGGCGGACCGCGCTCGCGGGCGACGAGCTGCTGGTCGCCATCGTCGTGCCTGCGCGCGGCCCGGCGGCGCGTTCGCGCTTCCTGAAGCTCGGCCATCGGCGCTACCTGGTCATCTCCATCGCGATGGTCGCGGCCGCGATCGACGTCGATGCGCAGGACCGCGCCGTGTCGGTCGCGCTGGCAGTCGGCTCGTGCTCGGCGGTCGCGCGCCGCCTGCCGGCGCTCGAGGAGCGGCTGCTCGGCCTGCCGCGCGCGGCGCTCGGCGCGCGGGCCGCGTCCCTGCTGCGCGAAGAGGCCGCCGTGCTGCTCGCGCCGCTGTCGCCGATCGACGACGTCCGCGGCAGCGGGCACTACCGGCTCGACGCGGTGGCGACGCTGCTCCCCCGTGCCCTGGAGGACCTGGCCACATGAACCACCCGTCGGGCCCAGGCCCGTTGCCCGGCACGGCCCCCGGCCCCGAGCAGGATGCGCAGGCGGCGCCCGCCGTGATCGTCAACGGTCGTTCGTTCCCGCTCGGCGCGACGCCTGCGCGTCGCCTGGCCGACTGGCTGCGCGACGACATCGGCCTGACCGGCACCAAGCTCGGATGCAGTGCCGGCGACTGCGGCGCCTGCACCGTCCTGATCGACGGCGAGCAGGCCTGCGCCTGCATCGTGCCGGTCGGCCAGTGCGCCGGCGCGCAGGTGCTCACCGTCGAGGGGCTCGCCGACGGCGACGCACTGTCGGCGCTGCAGCGCGCCTTCCTCGACCACGGCGCCGCGCAGTGCGGCATCTGCACCCCGGGCATGCTGATGGCCGCGACCGACCTGCTGCGCCGTGCGCCGCGGCCCAGCGAGGCCCAGGTGCTCGACGGTCTCGCGGGCGTGCTGTGCCGCTGCACCGGCTACCGGAAGATCGTCGAGGCGGTGCTCGCGGTGGCGCACGGGGTCGATGCCGCCGCCCCGCCGGTCTGCGACCCTACGCCCGCCGCGGGTGCGGCGGTGGGGGCGCGCCTGCCGCGGCTCGACGGCCCTGCGAAGGTCCGGGGCACCGAGGCGTTCGGCGCCGACGAGGCGCCGGCGGACGCGCTGTGGCTGCGGGTGATCCGCTCGCCGCATGCGCACGCGCGCTTCGAGACCGGCGACCTGGACGGCTTCGTCCGGGCCCGCCCGGGCCTGGTCGGCACGGTCGGACCGGCCGACATTCCCTTCAACCGCTTCGCCATCTTCGCCGACATCCGCGACCAGCCCGCGATCGCCGAGGGCGTCGTGCGCTTCCGCGGCGAAGCGGTGCTGGTGCTGGCGGGCGAGCGCTCGGCCCTCGATGCGGTCGACCCGGCCGAGCTGCCGATCCGCTGGACGCCGCTGAGCGCGCTGGACACCCCCGCCCGCGCGCTGGCCGCCGACGCCGGCGCGCTGCACGAGCGCTGGCCCGACAACGTCCTGTGCAGGGGCCGCGTCGCCCGCGGCGACGTCGCGGCGGCCATCGCCGCGGCGCCTCGGCGTGCCTCGACCGACATGAGCACCTCGCACGTCGAGCACGCCTACATCGAGCCCGAGGCGGGCTGGGCGCGCTGGACCGCCGATCCGGCGGGCGACCGCCTCGAGGTGTTCGCCTGCACGCAGACCCCCTACATGGACCGCGACGAGCTCGCGTCCATGTTCGGCCTTGCGCCCGAGCGCGTGCGCATCGTGCCTTCGGCGGTTGGTGGCGGTTTCGGCGGCAAGCTCGACATCTCGATCCAGCCCCTGCTCGCCGCCGCATCGCGCCGCTTCGGGCGGCCGGCACGGATCGTCTACACGCGGCCCGAGTCGATGCTGTCGTCCACCAAGCGTCACCCCGCGCGGATGACCGCGACGCTGGCTGCCGGCGCCGACGGCACGCTCCTCGCCTACGACTTCGCCGGCGACTTCGATACCGGGGCCTACGCATCCTGGGGGCCGACCGTCGCCAACCGCGTGCCCATCCACGCCAGCGGTCCGTACCGGATCGGCGCGGTGCGCGCGCAGACCCGGGCCGTCTACACGCACGGCCCGATCGGCGGGGCGTTCCGGGGCTTCGGCGTGCCGCAGTCGACCGTGGTCATCGAGACGCTGCTCGACGCGCTGGCCGAGGAGCTCGGCGCCGATCCGCTCGAGTACCGGCACGCGCACGCGCTGCGCGCCGGCGACCTCACGCCCACCGGCCAGACCCTGCATGCGAGCGTCGGGCTGCAGGCCTGCCTCGACGCATTGCGCCCGGCCTGGCGCGCGGCGCGCGAGACGACGGCCGCCTTCCAGGCAGGCGCGCGCGGCCCCCTGCGCCGCGGCGTCGGCATTGCCTGCATGTGGTACGGGATCGGCAACACCGTGATGGCGAACCCCTCGACCATGTCGGTGGGCCTGCGCCCTGACGGCCGGTTCGTGCTGTACAACGGTGCCGTCGACATCGGGCAGGGCACCTACACCGTGATGCCCCAGATGGCCGCGGATGCGCTCGGCGTGCCGGTCTCGGCGCTCGATCAGGTGCGCGCCGACACCGCGCTCACGGCCGACGCGGGCAAGAGCTCGGCCTCGCGCCAGACCTTCGTGTCGGGCAACGCGGCGCGCGCGGCGGGCCTCGCGCTGCGGCGCACGCTCGCGCTGCTGGCCGGCCTCGACGAGTCGCTGGCACCCGGCGCGACGCTGCGCATCGAGGGGTCGACGCTGGTCGTGTCGGCGGGCGGTCGCGAGTCCCGGGTCGCGCTCGCGTCGTTGCCGGTCGATGCGAACGGCGACGTCGCATCCGGCAGCGGGCGCTTCGACCCCCCGACCGTGCCGCTCGACGCCGACGGCCAGGGCGTGCCCTACGCGACCTACGGCTTCGCCGCGCAGTTCGCGCAGGTGGAGGTGGACGTCGAGCTCGGCACGGTCAAGGTGCTGTCCGTCCACGCCGCGCACGACGTCGGCCGCGCGATCAACCCGACGCAGGTCGAGGGCCAGGTCCACGGCGGCATCGCGCAGGGCCTCGGCATGGCGCTGATGGAGGAGTATCACGCCGGGCGCACCGACAACCTGCACGACTACCTGATCCCGACGGTGGGCGATCTGCCGCCGATCGTGGTCCACCTGATCGAGGATCCCGAGCCGCTCGGCCCGTGGGGCGCCAAGGGGGTGGGCGAGCCCGCGCTGGTCGCGACCGCGCCCGCGATCCTCAACGCGATCCGGGCCGCGACCGGCGTGCGTCCGCTGCACCTTCCGGTGACCCCGGAGCGGCTGCGCGAGGCCCTGCTGGCCGCGGCGGGGGCACGCCCGTGAGCGGCGTCTCGACCGGCAAGATCGAATGCAACGCCTGCCCGGTGCTGTGCCAGATCACCGAGGGGCGCAGCGGTGCCTGTGACCGCTACGCGAACGTCGACGGCGTGCTCACGCGGGTCGATCCGGTGGTCCTGATGTCGCGAGAGCCCGAGCGCGTGCCGTTCGCGGGCGATGGCCTCGACTGGGACGGCGACCTCGTCCGAGGACCCGTCTTCGTGACCGGGGTGGGCGCGGGGACCACCTATCCGGACTACAAACCCGCACCCTTCATCGTTTCGAGCGTGCAGGACGGCGTCGACATGGTCACCGTGGTGACCGAGGGCATCTTCAGCTACTGCAGCTTTCGCATCAAGGTCGACACCGACCGCTACCTCGGGCCGGAATGCGCGACCGTGCGCCACCGCGGCGAGGCGGTCGGGCACGTGACCACGATCGAGTACGGTTCGCAGTTCCTGTCGCTCGGCGGCGTGCACCACCTCACCGGCGGCAGCAAGAAGGAGGGCCGCGTCACCTGCGACCTGATGATGGCGCTGGGCAACAAGGAGGCGGTCGACCTCGAGATCGAGGGCGGCGCGAAGCTTCGCGTGCAGGCCGGCAAGCCGCCCGTCGTCGACGGCGTCGAGGAGCGGCGGATGCGGGTCGGTTGCGGCTCGGCCACGATCGGCATCTTCGCGCGGCAGTGGCTCGGGCATGTCGACGAGGTGGTGGTGGTCGACGACCACATCACCGGCGTGCTCACCGAGCACCAGGCCGGCAAGTGCCTCGACATGCCGCCTTCGGGCATCCGCATCCACGGCCGCAAGTCCACGCCGGGGCGCTACTTCCAGGTGGCCCGGCCCGGCACCGGCTGGGGCGGGACCGACATCACCGATCCGCTGTCGATCGTCGAGGGCTTCGACGCGCGCCGCGCCCGCCCGGGCCTGCGGCTGCTGATGGTGTCGACCACCGGCGACCACTACGCCTGGTTCGTGCTCGACGACGCGCTGCGCCCGGTGCCCGCGCCGATGCCCGCCGAGGTGATGGCCGTGGTAGAGCGGATCGGCGAGAACTGCGAGCCGTCGGTGGCGACGGTGCTGTTCGTCGCGGGCGCCGGCGGCAGCCTGCGCGCGGGCGTCACCGAGAACCCGGTGATGCTGACGCGCTCGGTCAAGGACCTGCTGACGCGCGTCACGGTCGGCGGCGCGCCGGCCTACGTGTGGCCGGGCGGGGGCATCACTGTGATGGTCGACGTCGCGCGGATGCCCGAGCGCAGCTTCGGCTGGGTCCCCACGCCGGCCATCGTCGCGCCCATCGAGTTCACGATGCGCCGCGACGACTACGCGCGCCTGGGCGGCCACATGGACCGCGTCCTGCCGGTGGCCGAGGCGATCGCCCGCGCGCGGTCCCGGGTGCTCGGCTGGGACGCGTCCAATCCCTGGCCGGTCGAGCCGGCGGGCGTCCGGTGAGCGCGGTGCGCGCGCGGCTGGCCGACGGCCGGCTGCATTTCCAGCACGGCCCGATCGACCTGATCATCGGCGCCGAGGGGGACCCCGAGGCGATCGCGCAGGCGCAGGCGCAGGCCTGGCGCCGTTTCGAGCCGCTGCTGGCCGAGCTGGTGGCCGAGCTCGCGCTGCTGCGACGGGACGTCGATCCCGCCCGCCCACCGGCGGGGCTGGTCGCCCGCCGCATGCATGCCGCAGTGCTGCCGTTCCGACCGCGCTTCGTGACGCCGATGGCGGCGGTGGCGGGCGGCGTGGCCGACGAGATCGTCGCGTGCTTCGCGCGGCCGGGCATCCTGCGTGCCCACGTCAACAACGGCGGCGACATCGCGTTGCACCTCGCGTCGGGTGCCGCCGACTACCGCATCGGCGTGGCGCTCGACCGCGGCGGGGTGCGGGGCGCCGCGTCGCGCGGAGTCGAGCTGCCCGCGTCGCTTTCGATCGCCGCCGCCGACCCCTGGCGCGGCGTCGCGACCAGCGGCTGGCGCGGGCGCAGCCTGTCGCTGGGCATCGCCGACAGCGTCACCGTGATCGCCGCCGACGGCGCGCGCGCCGACGCCGCCGCGACGATGATCGCCAACGCGGTCGACGTATGCCATCCCGCCATCCGCCGCGCCCCGGCCTCGAGCCTGCGCGACGACAGCGACCTCGGCGAGCGCCTCGCGACGGTCGAGGTGCCGCCCCTGCCTGCGCAGGCCGTGGCGCAGGCGCTCGACGCGGGCGAGGCGCAGGCGCGCCGCTGCATCGAGCGCGGCCTGGTCGGCGCCGCGACCCTCGCCCTGCAGGGGCGCTGGCGCACCGTGGGCGTCGCCGCACGCCAGGTCGCGCTGCCCGCGTGAGCGCCGTCGCGTCCGTATCCTCCACCCCAACCCAACCGCCCGGGAGCACCCGTTGATCGAGATCCGCCGCATCTGGACGCAGGTCGAGGAGATCCGCCACGAATTCGGTCCCGCGCCGCAGGTGCCGCTGCTGCGCGGCGCCATCGCCCTCGTGCTGACCAACCCCTTCGCGGGCCGCTACGAGCCCGACCTGATGCCGTTCATGGCGTCGCTGAACCCGGTGGGCCTCGATGCCGCGCGCCGGCTGCTCGCCGCGATGGGCGTCGCGCCCCAGCGCATCCAGGGCTACGGCAAGGGCGCCATCGTGGGCAGCGCAGGCGAGATCGAGCACGGCGCGATGTGGCATGTGCCCGGCGGCTACGCGATGCGTGATCTGCTGCAGGAGACGCATGGCGTGCCGACCCGTGCGATCGTGCCCTCGACCAAGAAGGTCGGCGGGCCCGGCACGCGGCTCGACGTCCCCATCACCCACGTGAACGCGAGCTACGTACGCAGCCACTTCGACGCGATGGAGGTCGGCGTGCCCGGCCATCCGCGTGCCGACGAGCTTGTGTATATCCTGGCGATGACCACCGGCGCGCGCATCCACGCGCGCGTGGGCGGGCTCGCCGCCGCCGACGTCAAGGGCCTCGACGGCCTGCGCTGAGGACATCGCCATGCCCGCACTGATCCGCAAGCTGATGGTCTGCGTCGACGAGACGCGCATCGAGATGGGCCGCGCCGTCGAGCCGCCGGTTCGCCGCGCGGTCGCCATCGCGGTGATCGCCAACCCCTACGCCGGGCGCTGGTCCGACTCGCTCGATGAGCTGGTCGCGATCGGCGAGGAGCTCGGCGGCCTGCTCGGCGAGCGCTGCGTGCACGCGCTCGGCATCGCACCCGCCGACGCGCAGAGCTTCGGCAAGGCCGCGATCGTCGGCGAGCGCGGCGAGCTCGAGCACGCTGCCGCCATCCTGCATCCCAAGCTCGGCGCGCCGCTGCGCGCCGCCGTCCACAAGGGCGCGGCGCTGGTGCCGTCGGCCAAGAAGATGGGCGGGCCGGGCACCGCGATCGACGTGCCCCTCGGGCACAAGGACGCCGCCTTCGTGCGCAGCCACTTCGACGCGATCGAGGCCCGCGTGCCGGATGCGCCGCGCGCCGACGAGATCGTGGTCGCAGTGGCGGTGACCGCAGGCGGTCGTCCGCACCCGCGCATCGGCGGCCTGCAGGCACACGAAATCAAGGGGGAGGACGGCCTGCGCTGAGCGCGGTCTCGTCCACCTCACCGCAGCCCCGCCCGACCGTCCCGACCCCAGCCCCCATACCCTGGAGAACCGCGCATGAGGCACACCGAGCGTCACCCCACCCATCCGCTGCGCCTGCTGCGCGCCGCCACCGTCGGCCTCGCGGTCGCCGCCGCGCTTGCCGCGGGCCCGGCCGCCGCGCAGATCCGCATCGGCGAGCTCAACAGCTACAAGTCGCAGCCGGCCTTCCTCGACCCGTACCGCAAGGGATGGGAGCTCGCGCTCGAGGAGATCAACGCCTCGGGCGGCCTGCTCGGCCAGAAGGTCGAGGTGATCTCGCGCGACGACAACGCCAACCCCGGCGACGCGGTCCGCGTGGCGGAGGAGCTGGTCTCGCGCGAGCGGGTGGTGCTGGTGTTCGGCACCTTCCTGTCCAACATCGGGCTGGCGGTGACCGACTTCGCCAAGCAGCGCAAGGTGCTGTTCGTCGCGGCCGAGCCGCTGACCGACAAGATCACCTGGCAGAACGGCAATCGCTACACCTTCCGTCTGCGCCCCTCCACCTACATGCAGTCGGCGATGCTGGTGCCCGAGGCGGTGAAGCTGAAGAAGAAGCGCTGGGCCATCGTCTATCCCAACTACGAGTATGGCCAGTCGGCCGCGGCCACCTTCAAGGAGCTGATGAAGGCGGCGCAGCCCGACGTCGAGTTCGTCGCCGAGCAGGCACCGGCGCTCGGCCGGATCGACGCCGGCGCGGTCGCGCAGGCGCTGATCGACGCCAAGCCCGACGCGATCTTCAACGTGACCTTCGGCGCCGACCTCGCCCGCTTCGTGCGAGAGGGCCAGACCCGCGGCCTGTTCAAGGACCGACCGGTGGTGTCGCTGCTGTCGGGCGAGCCCGAGTACCTCGACCCGCTGCGTGACGAGGCGCCCGAGGGCTGGATCGTCACCGGCTACCCCTGGTACAGCATCAAGTCGCCCGAGCACGACAAGTTCCTGACCGCCTACCAGCGCAAGTGGAAGGAGTACCCCCGACTCGGTTCGATCGTCGGCTACGCGACGATGATGTCGATCGCGGCGGGGATCAAGAAGGCGAACTCGACCGACACCGAGAAGATGATCGCGGCGATGCGCGGCCTGCAGGTCGACAGCCCGCTCGGCAAGTTCACCTACCGCGCGATCGACCACCAGGCGACGATGGGCGCCTATGTCGGCACCACCACCGTCAACCAGGGTCGCGGCGTGATGAAGGACTTCCGCTACATCGACGGCGCGTCCGTCCAGCCGTCCGACGCCGAAGTCCGCAAGCTTCGGCCGGCCGACGCGATGCAGTAGGCGCGCGTTGACGCTCCAGACCCTGATCGTCCAGCTCCTCAACGGGCTGGCCAGCGCCTCGACCCTGTTCCTGGTCGCGGTCGGACTGTCGCTGATCTTCGGCGTCACCCGTATCGTGAACTTCGCGCACGGGTCGCTCTACATGGTGGGCATCTACCTCGCCTACACGCTGATCGAGCGCTTCGGCCCCCAGTCGGGGCTGGGGTTCTGGGGCGGCGTGGCGGCGGCGGCGCTGCTCACCGCGGCGATCGGCGCGGTGATCGAGCTCGTGGTGCTGCGCCGGATCTACGCGGCGCCCGAGCTCTTCCAGCTGCTCGGCACCTTCGCGGTCGCGCTGATCGTGCGCGACGCGGTGCTGTGGGCCTGGGGGCCGGAGGACCTGCTCGGTCCCAAGGCGCCCGGCCTCAAGGGCGCCGTCGAGGTGCTGGGCGCGCGGCTGCCGGTCTACGACCTGGTGCTGGTCGTGATCGGCCCGCTGGTGCTGGGCCTGCTGTGGCTGCTGCTGCGGCGGACCCGCTTCGGCGTGCTGATCCGGGCGGCGACCCAGGACCGCGAGATGGTGGCCGCGCTCGGTGTCAACCAGGCATGGCTGTTCACCGGCGTCTTCGCGCTCGGCTCGCTGCTCGCAGGTCTCGGCGGCGCGCTGCAGATCCCGCGCGAGCCGGCCAACCTCGGCATGGACCTCATCACCATCGGCGAGGCCTTCGTGGTGGTGGTGGTGGGCGGCATGGGCAGCATCCCGGGGGCCTACCTCGCCGCGCTGCTGATCGCCGAGATCAAGGCCCTGTGCTATGCGATCGGCAACGTGTCGATCGGCGGCGTGTCCTTCTCCTTTTCCAAGCTGACGCTGGTCGCCGAGTTCCTGGTGATGGCGCTGGTGCTGGTGTTCCGGCCCTGGGGGCTGCTCGGCCGGCCGCAGGGGGCCGTGCGCAGCGTCGCGCAGGTGGAGGCGCCGCTGCGCCCCGCCTCGGGCGGCGTGCGGCGCGCGTGGTGGGTGCTGCTGGCCGCGCTCGCCGCACTGCCGCTGTTCTCGGCGCAGTTCCCGTACCTGCCCGTGCTCGGCATCGACATCCTGATCGCGGTGCTGTTCGCGACCAGCCTGCACTTCGTCATGGGGCCGGGCGGCATGCACTCCTTCGGGCACGCCGCGTACTTCGGGCTGGGAGCCTACGGCGCGGCCCTCGGGCTGAAGGTGCTGGGCCTGCCGATGGAGGCAGCGCTGCTCGCCGCGCCGCTGCTGGCGCTCGCCGGGGCGCTGCTCTTCGGCTGGTTCGCGGTGCGGCTCTCGGGCGTGTACCTCGCGATGCTGACGCTCGCCTTCGCGCAGATCGTGTGGGCGCTGGTGTTCCAGTGGGACGGTGTCACAGGCGGCAGCAACGGCATGGTCGGCATCTGGCCCGCGTCCTGGCTGTCGTCCAAGGCGGTCTACTACACGATGACGCTGGCGGTGGTGGTTGCGAGCGTGCTGGTGCTGCGCGCCATGCTGTTCTCGCCCTTCGGCTACGCGATGCGCGCCGGGCGTGACTCGCCGCTGCGGGCCGAGGCCGTGGGCATCGACGTGGTCCGGGTGCAGTGGGCGGCGTTCGCGGTGTCCGGGCTGTTCGGCGGCGTCGCGGGCGCGCTGTTCGCGTTCGCCAAGGGCACGATCTCGCCCGAGACCATCGCGGTGGGCCGCTCGATCGACGGGCTGGTGATGGTGCTGCTGGGCGGCATCCAGGCGCTGGCCGGCCCGATCGTGGGCGCGGTCGCGTTCACCTGGCTGCAGGACGCGATCATCCGGGCGACAGACTATTGGCGCGCCGTGCTGGGCGTCACCATCCTCGCCCTGGTGCTGGCCTTCCCGCAGGGCATCGCGGGCGCGCTCGGACCGCGCCTGGAGCGCCTGCTCGAGCGCTGGCGGCCCGCGCGCGCGGCGAACGGGGCGGCGCTGCGATGAGCGCCGCGCCCGTCGCGTCCACCCTCGCCGCGGCCCCGGCCGCGCCGCTGCTGCAGGTCGTCGGCCTGCGCAAGGCCTTCGGCGGCGTGACCGCCGTCGACGACGTCGCCTTCGACCTCGCCCCGGGGGAGCTGCTCGCGCTGATCGGCCCCAACGGGGCCGGTAAGTCCACCTGCTTCAATTGCATCAACGGCCAGTTGCGCCCGGACGCCGGGCGCGTGATGCTCGACGGCCGCGACCTCGCCGGCCGCGCCCCGCGCGAGATCTGGCGGATGGGCGTGGGGCGGACCTTCCAGATCGCGGCCACCTGGGCATCGATGACCGTCGCCGAGAACGTGCAGGTCGCGCTGCTGTCGCATGACGGGCGGCTGCGCCAGTGGTGGGGCCGCGCCACCACGATGCGCCGGGACGAGGCACTGGCGCTGCTCGACGCGGTGGGCCTGGCCGCGATGGCCGACGAGCCCTGCGGCGCGCTCGCCTACGGCGACGTCAAGCGCGTCGAGCTCGCGATCGCGCTGGCCAACCGGCCGCGCCTGCTGCTGATGGACGAGCCCACCGCCGGCATGGCGCCGCGCGAGCGCAACGAGCTGGTCGCGCTGGTCAAGCGCCTGGTGCGCGAGCGGGGGATCGGCGTGCTGTTCACCGAGCACAGCATGGACGTGGTGTTCGCGCACGCCGACCGGATCATCGTGCTCGCGCGCGGTCGCCTGATCGCCCAGGGCGCGCCCGAGGCGATCCGCGACGACCCGCAGGTCCGCGAGGTCTACTTCGGCAGCACCGGCGTGCCGCCGGCCGCCCCTCGTGACGGGGCTCGCTGAGATGGCCGCGCCGCTGCTGCAGGTGGAGCGCCTGTGTGCCTGGTACGGCCGCGCCCAAATCCTGTACGACGTGGGCCTGGAGGTCGGCGAGGGCGAGGTGGTCGCGCTGATGGGCCGCAACGGTGCCGGCAAGTCCACCACGATGAAGGCGATCGTGGGCCTCGCCGAGCGCCGCACCGGCCACGTCCGCTTCGACGGACGCGAGATCGGCGCCACGCCCGCGCACCGCATCGCGCGGATGGGGCTGGGCTGGGTGCCCGAGGACCGGCGCATCTTCACCGACCTGACCGTGCTCGAGAACCTCGAGGTCGGGCGCCAGCCCCCGCGCGCGGGTGCGCCCACCTGGACCGTCGAGACGCTGTTCGGGCTGTTCCCGAACCTCGCCGCGATGCCCGGGCGCGCGGGCGGGCGCATGAGCGGCGGCGAGCAGCAGATGCTCACCGTCGCCCGCACGCTGATGGGCAACCCCCGGCTGGTACTGCTCGACGAGCCGTCCGAGGGCGTGGCGCCGGTCATCGTCGAGCAGATGGCTCGCTCCATCAACGAGATGAAGCGCCAGGGCCTGTCGGTGCTGCTGTCGGAGCAGAACCTCCACTTCGCCGAGCAGGTCTGCGACCGCGCCTACGTGCTCGAGAAGGGCCAGGTGCGCTTCGCCGGAACCATGGCCGAGCTGGATGCCGACGAAGCCGTGCGCCGCGCCTACCTGAGCGTCTGAGCGCGCCCGTCGCGCCACCCCCAACCCATTCAAGGAGTTGTCCATGGCAGTGACCGCCACCCAGCAGGCCTCGGGCAAGGTCGTGATCCGCAACGTCGGTCTGATGTTGTCGGGCGACATCGACCGGCCCATCCTCGACGCCGACACGGTGGTCGTCCAGGACGGCCTGATCGCCGCGATCGGCCGCGCCCAGGACTGCGACACCGACCGCGCGCTCACCACCATCGATGCGCGCGGCACGGCGCTCGCCCCGGGCCTGATCGACTCGCACGTGCATCCGGTGTTCGGCGACTGGACCCCGCGCCAGAACCAGCTCGGCTGGATCGAGTCCTGCCTGCACGGCGGCGTCACCACGATGGTGTCGGCGGGCGAGGTGCACCTGCCCGGCCGGCCCAAGGACATCGTCGGCGTCAAGGCGCTCGCGATCACCGCGCAGCGCGCCTTCGACGGCATGCGCGCGGCCGGCGTGGGCGGTGGCGTGCGGGTGCTGGCGGGCGCGCCGGTGATCGAGCAGGGCATGGTCGAGCAGGACTTCATTGACATGGCGGCCGCCGGCGTCACGCTGCTCGGCGAGATCGGGCTGGGCTCGGTCAAGGCAGGCCGCGAGGCCGCCACCATGGTCGGCTGGGCGCGCAAGCACGGCATCCAGAGCACCATCCACACCGGCGGCCCGTCGATCCCCGGCTCGGGCCTGATCGACGAGCAGGTGGTGCTCGAGGCCGACGCTGACGTGATCGGCCACGTCAACGGCGGCCACACCTCGCTGTCCTACAAGGCGGTCTGCACGCTGTGCGAGCGCAGCCCGCGCGCCCTCGAGATCGTGCACAACGGCAACGAGCGGATCGCGATCCTGACCGCGCGCCACGCGGTCGAGCTCAAGTGCCCGCACCGGGTGATCCTGGGCACCGACTCGCCGGCCGGCTCGGGCGTGCAGCCGCTGGGCATCCTGCGCATGATCGCGCTGCTGTCCTCGCTCGCCGACATCCCGGCGGAGATCGTCTTCGGGTTCGCGACCGGCAATACCGCGCGCATGCGCGGCCTGCGCCAGGGGCTGCTGGAGGTCGGTCGGCCGGCCGACTTCGTGTTCCTCGACCGGGCCCAGCACACCGCCGGGCGCGACCTGCTCGACAGCCTGCAGCTCGGCGACATCCCGGGCGTGGGCATGGTGATGATCGACGGGCTGGTGCGCTGCGGCCGCAGCCGGAACACGCCGCCCGCGATCGAGGTGCCGGTGGTCCTGCCCCAGGCTTGACGGCCGTCGCGCGATGCACCGAACCGGGTCGGGCGGGGCGATGGCTGACCTGGACCAAGGTGGGAGCGACGACGGCGAGCCCGGCGGCCCCGGGGACCGGGACGGGGATGGCGGCGGCCCCGGGCACGATGACGGCGAGGCCGGGGAGGGCGCGGGCGCCGTGCCCGATGGCAGGCCCCGCCGCGCCACCGAGCGCCGCCGCGATGCCGGCGCCACCCGCGCGCGGATCCTGCGCGCGGCCTCGCAGGAGTTCGCGCGGCACGGCTTCGGCGGCGCGCGCGGCGAGCGCATCGCCAAGCGGGCGCGCTCCTCCGAGCGGATGGTCTACTACTACTTCGGCAGCAAGGAGGGCCTGTTCCGCGAGGTGCTGGAGGCCGCCTACGACGCGCTGGGCGTGGCCGAGCAGTCGCTGGTCCTGGACGACAAGCCGCCGCGCGAGGCGCTCGCGCACTTCTGCCGGTTCGTGTGGCGCTGGTACGCCGACCATCCCGAGTTCATCGGCGTGCTGACCGTCGAGAACCAGCTGCAGGCGCGCCACTTGAAGCGCTCGGCGCGCCTCGACGCGCTGGTCTCGCCGGTGCTGCGGATGCTGCACGCGCTGCTCGAGCGCGGCCAGCGCGGCGGGGAGTTCCGGCCAGGCCTGGATGCGGCCGACCTCTACGTGTCCATCGCCGGGCTGGGCTACTTCTACCTGTCCAACCGGCACACGCTGTCGGCCGTGCTGGGGCGCGATCTGGCGGCCCCGGAAGCGCTGGAATCCCACTGGCGCGCGAGCGAGGAGATGGTGCTTCGCTACGTGGGTGCGCAGGTACAATTCCCCCGATGATCATCACCTCGCTGCTCGACACCGACCTGTACAAGTTCACGATGATGCAGGTCGTGCTGCACCATTTCCCGGGGGCGCAGGTCGAGTACCGCTTCAAGTGCCGCAACCCAGGCATCGAGCTTGCCCCCTACGTCGAGGAGATCCGCGACGAGGTGCGCCGCCTGTGCACGCTGCGCTTCGCCGAGTCGGAGCTGCAGTACCTGCGCGGCCTGCGCTTCATCAAGAGCGACTTCGTCGATTTCCTGGGCCTGTTCCAGATGAACGAGAAGTACATCACGGTGCAGCCGCTGGCCAACGGCGAGATCGACATCACCGTGCGCGGGCCGTGGCTGCACACGATCCTGTTCGAGATCCCGGTGCTCGCGATCGTCAACGAAATCTACTTCCGCAACACGCAGCGCTCGCCCGACCTGGCCGAGGGCAGGCGCCGGCTGGTCGGCAAGATCGGCCTGATCCGCGCCGACCCCGACCTCGCCGGCATGCGCGTTGCCGACTACGGCACGCGGCGCCGCTTTTCGCGCAAGTGGCACGAGGAGGTCGTGGTCGGACTGCGCGACGAGCTCGGCGACAACTTCGCCGGCACCTCCAACGTCTGGTACGCGATGCGCCACGGCGTGCTGCCGCTTGGCACGATGGCCCACGAGTACCTGCAGGCCTGCCAGGCGCTCGGCCCCCGGCTGCGCGACTCCCAGACCTTCGGCTTCGAGATGTGGGCGCGCGAGTACCGCGGCGACCTCGGCATCGCCCTGTCGGACGTCTACGGCATCGATGCCTTCCTGCGCGACTTCGACCTGTACTTCTGCAAGCTGTTCGACGGCGCCCGCCACGACTCCGGTGACCCGTTCGACTGGGGCGAGCGCCTGCTGCAGCACTACGAGCACAACCGGGTCGACCCGCACACCAAGACCCTGATCTTCTCCGACAGCCTGAACGTGCCGCTCGCCATCCGCCTCTACCAGCGCTTCAAGGACCGCACGCGGGTCGCCTTCGGCATCGGCACCAACCTCACCAACGACCTCGGCTTCATGCCGCTGCAGATCGTCATCAAGATGGTGCGCTGCAACGGCCAGCCGGTGGCCAAGCTGTCCGACGCCCCCCACAAGACCATGTGCGACGACCCGGCCTACCTGGCCTACCTGCGGCAGGTGTTCCAGACCGGCCACATCACCGACACGGAGCCCCGATGACCCTGGACACCGCCGCGGCCCGCCGCGCCATCCTCGATCGGATCCGCAGCGCGCAGGGGCGCGCCGGTGCGCCCTCGCGCAACGAGCGCGACGAGGTCGCCCAATGGATCGAGCGTCACCCGACGGGCCCGCAGCCGACCGTCGGCGCCGACCGTGTCGCCCACTTCGAGGCGCAAGCGGCCCGCATGTCCAGCAGCACCGATCGCGTCGGGTCCATGGCCGAGGTGCCGGCCGCGGTCGCCCGCTACCTCGATGCGCACGGGCTGGGCCGTCGCGCCGTGTGCTGGAACACCCTCGCCGGGCTCGACTGGGCGGGCGCCGCGCTCGAGGTCGAACCGCGCCGTCCGCAGGGCGCGGACATGGTCGGCATCAGCGGCGCCTTCGTCGCGATCGCCGAGACCGGCACGCTGATGATGCTGTCCGGGCCGGACACGCCCGCGTCGATGCACCTGCTGCCGGAGACGCATGTCGCGATCGTGCCCGCCGAACGGGTCGTCGCGCACTACGAGGAGGGCTTCGCGCTTGCGCGCGCCGAGCGCGGGCGGCTGCCCCGTGCGACCAACCTCGTGTCCGGACCCTCGCGCACCGGCGACATCGAGCAGACCATCGTGCTCGGTGCGCACGGCCCTTACCGCGTGCACATCGTGATCGTGGGCGCGCCGCCCGCTGCCGGAGCGCCCGCATGAAGCCGCGCCTGCTCGTCACCCGTCGCGTCTTCCCCGAGGTGATCGATGCGCTCTCGACGGCGTGGGAGGTCGAGTCCAATCCGGACGACGCATTCTGGAGCGCCGACGAGACGCGGGCACGCGCTGCCGGCTGCGACGCGCTCTACGTCGTCGCCACCGACAAGGTCGACGCCGCGCTCATCGACGCCTGCCCCGCGCTGAAGATCGTCGCCACGGGCTCGGTCGGCTACAACCAGATCGACGTCGACGCCTGTACCGCGCGCGGCATCGTCGTCACCAACACGCCAGACGTGCTGACCGAGGCCACCGCCGACATGGCCTGGGCGCTGCTGATGGCGACCGCCCGCCGGGTGACCGAGTCCGAGCGCTGGCTGCGCGAGGGCCACTGGGGCCGATGGGCCTGGGACCAGTTCCTTGGCGCCGACGTGTACGGCGCCACGCTCGGCATCGTCGGCATGGGCCGCATCGGCTCGGCCGTCGCGCGCCGAGCGTCTGGCTTCTCGATGAAGCTGCTGTACTGCAACCGCAGCGTCGCGGCCAACGAGGCGCAACTCGGGGCCACCCGGGTCGGCCTCGATGCGCTGCTCGCGCAGTCGGACCACGTCGTGCTGGTGCTGCCGTACTCGGCGCAGACCCATCACACGATCGGCGAGCGCGAACTCGCGCTGATGAAGCCCGGCGCCACGCTGGTGAACATCGCGCGCGGGGGCATCGTCGACGACGCGGCGCTGGCCCGGGCGCTGCGCGCCGGCCGGCCGGCCGCCGCCGGTCTCGACGTCTACGAGAACGAGCCGGCGGTGAACCCGGCGCTGCTGCAGGTCCCCAACGTCGTGCTGACGCCGCATCTGGGCAGCGCCACCCGGTCTTCGCGCCTGGGCATGGCGATGCTCGCGGCGCGCAACCTGCTCGCCTTCGCTGCCGGCGAGGCGCTGCCCACGCCGGTCAATGCGGGCGCGCTGCGCGCGCGCGCCGGCCGCTGAGCGCCACGCGCGCGATCCAGGAGAAGTCCAGGCCATGTCCACGATCGAACTGAAGCGCGATCACGCGCTCGGCCTGAAGAAGGCCAAGGCGGCGGCCCAGCGGGTCGCCGACGAGATGGAGCGCGAGTTCGGGATGGACTGCGAGTGGGACGGCAACGTGCTGCGCTTCCAGCGCACCGGCGTCTCCGGGGAGCTGGTCGTGCAGCGCGCGCACGTCGAGGTGCACGCGAAGCTGGGCTTCCTGCTGGCGGCCTTCAAGGGGCGGATCGAGGAGACGATCCACCGCAACTTCGACGAGTACTTCGGCTGACGGGGCGGGGCCCCGGGGTCAGCCTTTCAGGTCTTCCACGAGCGATACGTACTGCTGCATCGCGTCGTCCCGGGAGCTGCCCTTGATCTCGTTCCAGGCGTCCCATTTGGCGCGGCCGATCATGTCGGTGAAGCCCGGGCGCTTGCCGTCGACGTCGCCTTCGGTCGACTGCTTGAACAGCGCGTAGAGCTTCAGCATCGTTGCATTGTCGGGCCGCTCCGGAAGCTTCTTGGAGTCGGCGACCGCCTGCTGGAAGCGGCTTTCTAGGTCGGACATGGCGGTGTCTCCACGGTGTCGGGTCGGGGGGCTGCAGGGCTATGATAGCTTCAAAGAAACAGCCCGGTCGCGCCGGGTCCGGAGGCACGATGGTCGAGAAGGCAGGGCGTGAGCGGATGTCCGGCGTGGACACCGCGTGGCTGCGGATGGATCGCCCGAGCAACCTGATGATGATCGTCGGCATCGACGTGTTCGATCGTCCGGTCGAGTACGCGCGCCTGCGGGCGGTGGTCTCCGAGCGCCTGCTCGCCTTCGACCGGTTCCGCCAGCGCGTCGAGTACGACCCGGCTGGCGCCGCCTGGTGGGTCCACGACGACCGATTCGACCTCGCCTTCCACCTGCAGCACCACCGGCTGGCGGGCGAGGGCACCGACGCCGACCTGCAGCGCTTCGCGGCCGAGCTCGCCTCGACGCCGCTCGACCCGGAGCGCCCGCTGTGGCAGTTCCACCTGGTCGACAACTACCGCGGCACCAGCGCGATGGTCGCGCGCATCCATCACTGCATCGCAGACGGGATCGCGCTGGTGCGCGTGATGCTGAGCCTCACCGACGACCCCGCCGAGACGCCGGTGCGCGGGCGGCCGCGCAGGCCGGCGCACGCCGAGGCCGACGACGGCTCCATGCTGTCCAACCCCTGGAAGCCCTTCCTGCAGCCGCTCACCGCCGGGGCCGTCCGCGCGATCGAGGCGACCGGGACGGTGGTCAGCCAGTCGATGCGCCTGGCCGGCCATCCTGACCGCCTGGTCGATTACGCCCACACCGGCGGGCGCGTGCTGGCCGACGCGGCGCGCCTCGCGCTGATGTCGTCCGACACCCCCACGTGCCTCAAGGGCAAGCCAGGCGTCGCCAAGGGCGTCGCCTGGAACGAGCCGCTGCCGCTGGACGACGTGAAGGTCGTGTGCCGGGCGCTGGGCGCATCGGTCAACGATGTGTTGCTGTCGTGCGTGGCAGGCGCGGTGCGCACCTACCTGCGCGGGCGCGGCGAGGACACCCTCGGCTGCGAGCTTCGGGCGATGGTCCCGATCAACCTGCGCCCGGCCGACGAGCCGCTCGAGCTCGGCAACCGCTTCGGACTGGTGCCGCTGCTGCTGCCGGTGGGCATGGCCAACCCGCTCGCGAGGCTGCAGGAACTGCGCCGCCGGATGGAGGCGCTCAAGGGCGGCTACCAGGCCGTGCTCGCCTACGGCCTGCTGGGCGCCGTGGGGTGGGCGCCCAAGCTGCTGCAGGACCCGATCCTCGACTTCCTGGCCAGCAAGGCCACTGCCGTGATGACCAACGTGCCCGGGCCCCGCGAGCCGCTGTCGCTCGCCGGGCGGACGCTGTCCCGGATGATGTTCTGGGTGCCGCAGTCGAGCGACATCGGCCTGGGGGTGTCGATCCTGTCGTACGCGGGCGGCGTGCAGTTTGGCGTCATCGCCGACCGCAAGCTGTGCCCCGAGCCGCAGCGGCTGATCGACGCCTTCGCCCCCGAGTTCGACCAGCTGATGCTCATCGCCTCGTTGCTGCCGCCCGAGATGCGCGGCGCCGCCGACATCGATCCCGACGCGCTCGAGCACGCGTTGTTCCGCGCCGGGGCGCCCGGATGAGCGCCCCGGACGCCCGCATCGACGCGGTGCTCGCGTTCTGGTTCGGCGCGCCGGGCAGCGAAGGGCACGGCGCCTCGCGCAAGGCCTGGTTCTTCAAGGACGCGGCCTTCGACGACCTCATCCGGGCGCGCTTCGGGGCGCTGGTCGACGAGGCGCTCCGCGGCGGCCTTCAGGATTGGCCGGCCACCGCTCGCGGCGCGCTCGCGCTGCTGCTGGTGTGCGACCAGTTTCCACGCAACCTGTTCCGCGGCGAGGCCCGCGCCTTCGCGCTCGATCCGCGTGCGCTCGCGCTGGCGCGCGAGCTGGTCGCACGCGGCGTCGACGCCGGGCTCGCGCCCGTGGAGCGCCTGTTCGTGTACCTGCCCTTCGAGCATTCGGAGTCGATGGCCGACCAGCACGAGGCGGTACGCCTGATGGGCGGCCTCGACGGCCACCCCGAGACGGCCGGCCTGTCGGAGTGGGCGCGCAGGCATCTTGCGGTGGTCGAGCGGTTCGGGCGCTTCCCGCATCGGAACGCGGCGCTCGGCCGCGCGTCCACCGCGCAGGAAATCGCTTTCCTGGCCGAGCCCGGATCGGGCTTCTAGCCGGCGCCGCCCGGCGTGTTCAGCCAGTTCAGCGCCAACCCCGGTCGCGGCCATTGCATCGCGACCAGCCGCCCGGTGGTCGACAGCGTCACGAACGCCGTGCGCAGGTCGGGGCCGCCGAAGCACAGGTTGGTCGTGTAGACGTCGGGCATCGGCACGAAGTCGGGCGCGCTGCCGTCCGGCGGGAACACCGTGATGCCGCCCTCCATCAGCGAGGCCACGCACACGTTGCCCGCAGCGTCCACCGCCAGCGAATCGAACAGCCGGTACGCCGGCAGCCCGCCGAGCAGCCTGCCGCCGTGCGGCGACGGGAAGGGCTGGCGCGCGACCCGGCCGGGCCCCTCGATCTCGAACGACCAGACGCGGCTGACGCGGGTCTCCGCGACGTACAGTCGCGAGCCGTCGGGCGACAGGCCGATGCCGTTGGGCGTGAACATCGGCTGGATCACCTCCACGATCGAGGATCCGTCGGCGCGCGCGTAGTAGACCGCGCCCAGGTCCATGTCGCGGGCACGCACCTTGCCGAGGTCGGTGAACCAGAAGCCGCCGTGGGCATCGAACACCAGGTCGTTGGGGCCCCGCAGCGGGCCGTTCGGACCGTGCGTGTAGAGCACCTCGAGCGCGCCGGTGGCGAGGTCGACGCGCTCGATGCGTCCGCCCGAGTAGTCCTTGGCCTGGTGGCCCGGCCGCATTGCGCCGCCCGGCATCGGGATCCACTCGAAGCCGCCGTTGTTGCACAGGTAGACCTTGCCGTCGGGGCCCATCGCCGCGCCGTTGGGGCCGCCGCCGGTGTGGGCGACGACCTCGACGCGGCCGTCGGGCTCCACGCGCGACAGCGTGCCGCGCTCGATCTCGACCAGCAGCACGCTGCCGTCGGGCAGTGCGACGGGGCCTTCGGGGAAGCGCAGTCCGCGCGCGATCTCTCGGATGTCAGGGGTCATCGACGGGGCTCCGGTCTCGGTGTCGTGCTCAGGCGATCCGCCGGTCCCGGCCGGCCCAGTAGGGCTCGCGGAGCACGCGCTTGAGGATCTTGCCGCTGGGGTTGCGGGGGATCGCGTCGACGATGTCGACCGACTTGGGTGACTTGAAGTGGGCGATCCGCTCGCGCACGAAGGCGATGATCGACGCCGCGTCGGCCTGCGCACCGGGCTTGAGGACCACCACCGCCTTGACCGCCTCGCCCCAGGTCTCGTCGGGCACACCGATCACCGCGCCGTCGGCGACGTCGGGGTGCTGCATCAGCGCGTTCTCCACCTCGGCCGGATAGATGTTCTCGCCCCCGGACACGATCATGTCCTTGAGCCGGTCGTGCAGGAACAGGTAGCCCCCGCGCAGGTAGCCGGCGTCGCCGGTGCGGAACCACGCCGGCTCGCCGGGTGCGCCGGGCTCGAAGGCCTCGTCGGTCGCCTGCGGCTTGCGCCAGTAGCCGGTCATGTTCTTGGGCGAGCGGATCCACAGTTCGCCCACCTCGTCCTCGTTGCAGTCCTCGCGGGTGCCGTGGCGCACCACCCGGACCTCGACGTCGGCCATCGGCTGTCCGGCCGAGCGCAGCAGCGCGGCCTTGGGGCCCTCGGTCGCATGGTCCGCGGCACGCAGCGCGGTCACCGCGCCGCAGGTCTCGGTGAGCCCGTACACCTGCAGGAAGCCGCAGCGGAACACGCGCATCGCATCGATCAGGACCCGGTCGCTGATCGGGGAGGCGCCGTAGGAGATCATGCTGAGCGCGGAGAGGTCGCGCGTCTCGACGCCCGGCACCTGCAGCAGGAACTGGATCATCGCGGGCACGAGGAAGGCGTGCGTGACCCGCTCGCGCTCCATCGCGTCGAGCACCGCCTTCGGGTCGAAGTCCGGCATCGTGACGCTGCGCCCGCCGAAGGCGTGCGTCATCAGCGCCACGCCGGCACCGGCGATGTGGAAGGCAGGCAGGACGTTCAGGTTCACGTGGACGAGCGGGTCGTACGCCCACTCCTGCGATACGCCGTTCAGGTGCGAGTGGGCCATCGCGCGGTGCGACAGCTCGACGCCCTTGGGCAGGCCGGTCGTGCCCGACGAGTACAGCTGCAACGCGGCGTCTTCGGGCCCGGGCGCGAAGCCCGGGTCGAGATCGGGCTGCGCCGCCGCCCAGTCGTGCACCATGGGCAGGTCGGAGCCGGCGCGGGTCGCCACGACCGCTCGCAGCGCGGGCGCCACCAGCGCCGCGGCCTGCGCGGCGAACTCGGGGTCGACCATCAGCAGGCGCGCCTGTCCGTCCTCGACGATGTACCGAACCTCGGGGGGCGCGAGCCGCCAGTTGACCGGCATGCAGACCGCGCCGATCTTCTGCGCGGCGAGCGCGAGCATCGCGCACTCGGGCTGATGGCGGGTGAGGGCGGCGACGCGGTCGCCGCGGGCCACGCCGAGCGCACGCAGCGCCTGGGCGAGCCGGTTGGTGAGGCGCTCGACCTCGCCGAAGGTCCAGTCGTGCCCGGGGGCCGACCAGGCGACCGCGTCGGGCCGCTCGCACGCCTGGCGGCGCGACATGTCCAGCGTCGAAATCTCCATCGTCTCCTCGTATCGAGTGCAGGGGCGCTCGTTCTGGCGACGGCCCCCCGCCTGCTGTGCAGCGAGTGTCCCCCATCCGGGCCGGCGTGTCATCGGCGGGGGGCGATGCCGCTGTGGCAGACTGCGTCGCATGGAATCCCTGCTCAAGCTCGTGCACCTCGCAGCCGTCGCCGTCTGGGTCGGCGGCATGTTCTTCGCCCACTTCTGCCTGCGCCCCGCCGCGGTCGAGCTGCTCGCGCCGCCCCAGCGCCTGCCGCTGATGGTCGGGGCGCTCGGGCGCTTCTTCCGGTGGGTGATGCCCGCGGTCGCGCTGCTGTGGCTGAGCGGCCTGGCGCGGCTCGGCCAGGTCGGGTTCGCGTCGGCGCCGCCGGCCTGGCACGCGATGGCGCTGCTGGGCGCGGTGATGACGGTGATCTTCGCGGTGATCGCGCACGGGCTGTTCCCGCGCGTGCGCGCCGCGGTGGCCGCGCAGAAGCTGCCGGACGCGGCCGCCGGGCTCGGCCGCATCCGGACCCTCGTTGCGATCAACCTGGCGCTGGGCTTCGCGACGATCGCGGTCGCGACGCTCGGGCGCTGACCCCGGGCGCGGGCGCACCGAACACCCGCTCCATCTCGCGCCGGAACGCGACCGCGGGCTGGGTCGCGTCGCAGTCGACGTCGGTCCATCGCACCGGCGACCCGGCCTTCACCGCGCGCGTCAGGCGCACGCCGTGGGCCAGGCCCAGGGGCAGGGCGCCCGCCGCCAGCGAGTCGGCCGCCGGCATCAGCCGCCCGTAGACCGTGAATCCGCCTTCGCCGTCGAGGGTCTCGCCCGCCTTCAGGTCGCGCTTGGCGGTGGCGACCACGTCGCCGCGCCAGCCGTCGGCCGCACCGGTCGGCTCGGCGCGCAGCCCGACCGAGGCCACCGTGATGCCCAGCTCGAGCCCGATCAGGTGGTAGGGCTTGTACATGGCCGTGAAGTTGCCGCCGGCGTCGGTCAGCAGGCCGTACTCCTTGAAGCAGCGGCGCACGTAGTCGGTGTCGGCGGCGAAGGTCACGTACACACCCCAGCGCAGGTCGCGGAAGACCGGCCGCCCGTCGCGCTCGACGCTCGAGATCACCTCGACCTGCCCGCGGTGGTGCAGCACGCCGCCGTCGGCCACCGGCTTGAGCAGGCGGGGGAGGTCGTCGACGCCGCAGGCCGGGAAGGCGAGGCCGTCCGGGGCGGGCGTGAGGCCGGTCGCGTTGGCCACCGCCGCCATCTCGATGGCGGACTTGGTGCCGTCCAGGAAGGAGTTGAACATCTGCGCGTTCATGCCGCCCGCCTTCGCGTCGGCGGCGTCGATGCCGTAGTGCGGCCACACCGTGTCCGGGGTCGACGCGTGGTAGGTCGGCAGGTACTTCGTGCCCTTGCCGGCGGCGACGACCTCGAAGCCGGCCGCGCGCGCCCAGTCGACCATCTCGCAGATCAGCGCGGGCTGGTCGCCGTAGGCGAGCGAATACACGATGCCCGCCTCGCGCGCCCGCCGCGCCAGCAGCGGGCCGGCGAGCGCGTCGGCCTCGACGTTGACCATCACCACGTGCTTGCCGTGGGTGCAGCAGGCGAGCACGTGGGCGATGCCGGCCGCCGGGTGGCCGGTGGCGTCGATGACGATGTCGATCTCGGGCGCGGCGATCATGGCCATCGCATCGTCGGTCAGGCGGGTGATGCCCCGGCGCGCCGCATCAGCGAAGCTGCGGGCGGCGAGCGCGCCAGCCGGCCAGCCGGTGCGCAGCAGCGCGGCCTTCGCCCGGGCGGGCGCGAGGTCGGCGACCGCGACCAGATGGATGCCCGGGGTGCGCCGGGCCTGGGACAGGTACATCGTGCCGAACTTGCCGGCGCCGATCAGGCCGACGCGAAGCGGCCTGCCGTCGGCCGCGCGCTGCTGCAGGAGTCTGTGTAGGTTCATCGACGCGTCCGCCTCAGGCCGCCTTCGCGAGCGGCAGGTCGGCGATGCGCACCGAGGGATTGGTCAGGCAGTCGTCGGCGAGCGCGACGATCGGCCGGAAGTCGCGGTGCGCGATCCACTCCGGGCGCTTGAAGCGGCGGATGTGGTTGGAGACCGCGCACAGGCTCAGGTAGACGATCGTGCGGTTCCAGGGCGACATGTTCGACGGCGAGCCGTGGACCAGGCAGGAGTGGAACATCAGCATCGAGCCGGGCGGCCCCTTGGGCGCGACGATGCCCCCGCGCGCGACCAGCTTGGCGATGACCGCGTCGTCGATCGTCCAGAGCGGGTAGCTGGTGGTCGCGAGGTCGTGGCTCGCATCGATCGCGCCGAGCTTGTGCGAGCCGGGGATGAACAGCAGCGGCCCGTTGAACTCGTTGACCTCGTCGAGGAACACCGCGACGTTCATTGCGCGTGAATCGGGCATGTCGTCGTCGTTCTTCCAGGTGCCGTAGTCCTGGTGCCACTGCCAGACGTCGCCGTCGAAGGCCTGCTTGCCGTTGATCTTGTACTGGTGCATGTAGACGTCCTCGCCGAACACCTGCGTGACCGGCTCGATCATCCTCGGATGGCGTCCGAGCTTGGCGAAGGCCTCGTTCATCAGGTGCGCCGCGAACACCGTGCGCACCGCGTCGGAGCCCTTCTCGCGGACGATCTCCTGGCGGTGCTGCGTGTAGATCGAGGGCACCTCGGCGAGCAGCACGTCCATCTCCGCGCGGTCGAACATCGCCGGAAAGAACAGGTAGCCGTCGCGATCGAACTGCTCGAGCTGTTCGGGGGTCAGTTTCATCGTCTCCTCCTCGTGGGGGTGGGGGCGCCTGCGGGATGCGGCGCCCGGGTCGGGTCGGCAGGCTCGAACACGTGCCTGAGCATGGTCTGCGCCGAGCCCTCGCAGTGCTCGAGGGCCGCACGCTCGGCGAGGCGCGCGTCGCCGCGCACCACGGCGTTCAGGATCGCCTGGTGCTCGCTCCAGACGCTGCGAAACGACACCGGCTGGCGCAGGTAGGTGGCCATCGCGCGGCGCGTGTGGTGCCAGTGCACCTCGGCCGTCTCCAGCAGCAGGGGGTTGTGCGCCGCCTCGTAGAGGAAGCGGTGGAAGGCGAGGTCGGCGTCGACCAGTGCCCGCGTGTCGCCCGAGGCGGCGGCCTCGCGCCCCGCGCGGATCAGCGCCAGGCCGGGCTCGCGCAGCTCCGGGCGCGGCCGATAGGCCGCCGAGCGCGCGGCCAGCCCGTCGAGCGCGCCCCGCACCAGGTACAGATGCTGCACGAAGGCCGCCGACAGCGGCGCGACCTCCACGCCCCTGCGCCCGGGCTCGTCGCGCACCAGACCCTGGCTGCGCAGCAGCAGCAGCGCCTGCAGGACCGGCTGGCGCGACACGCCGAGCCGCTCGGCGAGCGCGTCCTGCGTGTGGCGCTCGCCGGGGGCGAGCTCGCCCGACACGATCGCGTCGAGCAGCGCGCGGTACGCGCGCTCGACGAGGGCGGGTGACGCGTCCAGGGCGGACAGCCGGGGCGGGAGAGGCGTGGGCATGCAGGCGAATACCGTATACGGAACACATTAGGCAATGTCGTCCGCGGCGTCAATTCCGGCGTTAGGATCGGGGTGCCGTTCGCCAAGGAGAGCGATCCATGAACCTCACCGTGCAGCCCCCTGACGACGAGACCACCATCGATCCGCCGGCCCTGGAGCACGCGACGCCGCTCGACATGATGTGCGCGCGGTTTGCGCTGCGCACGGTGCTCGCGCTCGGCCCCAAGTTCAACCTGCGCCGGGACATCAACAACGTCGTGACCCTGTGCGGGCGCTGGCTGGTGTGGCCGCCCGCCACGCTGTCGCGGCTGCAGGCCTACGTGGCGCGCCGCTGCGCCGAGGCGCCGGCCTGGGCGGGCGCGGGCGAGCTGACGCTCGAGGAGTTTCTGCAGCGTCACGGTTCTTGGAACGGCCTGTACGACGACACCGCGATCCACTACTACCTCGACGAGTTCGTGAAGCTCCACGGCAAGGAGCTGCTGCGGGTGTTCCAGCTGAGCGCCGCGCGCTACGACGCGCGGCTCGGCGAGCAGCGGGTGCGCCTGGTCGAGAACATCGACATGCTGGCCAGCGTGCTGGGCCTGTCCGGCTGCGAGCGCACGCTGCTGCTGCACGCGTCGCTGTGCAAGTACCAGCGCGACCTTCGCCCGGTGCTCGTCGATTGCAAGGCGGCGAGTGCGCAGGAGGCCTATGGCATGCTCGCCCAGGTGCTCGGCCAGAGCGCGCCCGAGACCGCGGCGGCGCTGCGCCTGGGCGGGCGGCTCGATTCCCTGGGCCTGATCGAGACCCCGATCGCCGAGCATGCGATCACCGACCTCGGCGACCTGATGCGGGTGTCCGACAAGCTGCTGGCCGTGCTCACCGCGGACTATGCGTCCGAGGGCGAGATGATGGCCGCCTTCACCCGGCCCGCCGCACCCACCGCGCTGTCGCTCGAGGACTTCCCCCACGTGGGCGACGACGCGCGTTATCTGGTCGCGCTGCTGCGTGCCGCCGCGACCGGCGGCGAAAAAGGCGTCAACGTGCTGCTGTACGGGCCGCCGGGCACCGGCAAGACCGAGTTCGCCAAGCTGATCGCGCACATGGCCGGCTGCGAGCTCTACGAGGTCGACTGCCTGGACCGCGACGGCAACAGCCTGTCCGGCAAGGAGCGGTACCGCTCGCTGCAGGTGTCGCAGGCATTCCTGAAGGGGCGGCGCAGCGCGGCGCTGCTCTTCGACGAGGTCGAGGACGTCTTCCCGCCGATCAGCGAGCCGGTGCTCAACCTGTTCGGTGCGGACGAATCGCGCGGCGCCGCCGTCAACGGCAAGGCATGGGTCAACCAGACGCTGGAGCAGAACCCGGTGCCGACGGTGTGGGTGTCCAACGCAATCGGCCAGATCGACCCGGCCTACCGGCGTCGCTTCCAGTTCCACCTGGAGCTCGCCAATCCGCCGCAGCGGGTCCGCGAGAGCATCGCGCGTCGCCACCTGTCGGAGCTCGGCGTGTCCGAGGCCTTCATCGGCCGGATCGCGGCGCGCAAGCAGGTCACGCCGGCGCAGATCCAGTCGGCGGCCCGCTTCGCGAGGCTGACGCGCGACGCGGTCGAGGATCCGGTGGAGGCGCTGGTCGAGCGCCAGCTCGAGCGTGCCGACAAGGCCCTCGGGCAGGCCGGCGACGAGCCCGAGTTCAGGCCCACGCCCACCCGCTACGACCTGAGCCTGCTCAACGTCGAGACGCGCCATCCGGTGACGCGGATCATCGCCGCGCTGCAGGCGCGGCCCCGCGCGACCCTGTGCTTCTACGGGCTGCCGGGCACGGGCAAGACCGCGCTCGGTGAGCACATCGCGCGCAGCCTCGAGCGCCCGCTGATGATCAAGCGCGCCTCCGACCTGATGAGCAAGTACGTGGGCGAGACCGAGCAGCAGATGGCACGGATGTTCGCGGACGCGCAGCGCGAGCAGGCCGTGCTGCTGCTCGACGAGGCCGACTCCTTCCTGCAGAACCGTCAGCTGGCGGTCCGCAACTACGAGGTCAGCGAGGTCAATGAGATGCTGCAGGGCATGGAGCGCTTCGATGGCGTCTTCATCTGCACGACCAACCTGTTCGACCGGATCGACGAGGCCGCCCTGCGCCGATTCGCCTTCAAGCTGCGCTTCCTGCCGCTCGCCGAGGGTGCGCGGCTGCGGATGTTCGCCTGCGAGGCCCTCGGCTGGCAGCCCGACGACGCGCTCGCCGAGCCCGCGGCCCTCGACGCCGCGGCCGCGCGCGCGGTGCCCTCTGATATCGCCGAGCGGCTCGCCCGGCTCGAGCTGCTCGCGCCCGGTGACTTCGCCGTGGTCAAGCGCCAGGCGCTGCTGCTCGACGAGCTGCCGTCGCCCGAGGACTTCCTCGAGCAGCTCGAGCGCGAGCATCGCGCCAAGCCCGACGTCCGGTTCAGCAAGCCGATGGGCTTCGTGAAGTGAACCGCGAGGCGATCGCGCGCGCGCTGGTCGCCGGCCAGTTCGCCGCGATCGCGGCGTGGCTGTGGGCGGGCCCCTGGCTGGCGCCCTGGCCCGTGCTGGTCGCGATCCAGGCCGCGGGCCTCGCGCTCGGCGCGTGGGCGGCGGTGCACATGTCGCTGCGCCAGCGTCGTGCCTTCTCGGTGACGCCGCTGCCCGACCGCCACGACCGCCTGGTGACCGACGGACCCTACCGGCGCATCCGCCATCCGATGTACACCGCGGTGCTCGCGGTCGTGCTGCCGGCGGCGCTGGCGGGCAGGCCGTCCGCGATCGCGGCCGGGCTCGCGCTGGCGGCCGTGCTGCACGTGAAGCTGCGGTTCGAGGAGCACCAGCTCGCGCAGCGCTTTCCCGAGTACGCCCTCTACATGGGGCGCAGCGGCGCGCTGCTGCCGTGGCCGGGTCGCGGCGGGCGTGCCGGGCCCCGTCCCGGCGGCTGATCAGCCCTTGGGGCCCTTCAGGTACTCGCGCGCCAGCCGCTCGAAGAGCGCGCGCGAGTCGCCGGTGAGATAGGCGCCTGTCAGCGCGAGCACCTGGAACACGCCGCGCGCCAAGGCGGCGGCCTCGTAGCCGGGCTCGCCGAAGCGGCGCGCGTTGCGCACGTACTCGTACGACAGCCACCAGGTCGCCACCACCACCATGTTGGTCGCGAGCGCGTCGATCTCGAAGTCGGTGGCCTGCAACTGGCCGGTCGCGGCGAGCCCGTCGCACAGGCTGCGCGCCGCCCGTGTCTTGCGATCGAGGATGCCCTTGAAGTGCGTCTCGACGCGGCGGTTTCGGGTCAGCAGGTCGGTCAGGTCGCGGTACACGAAACGGTGCCGCCAGATCGTCTCGAACACCAGGTGCAGGAAGAGCCAGGCGTCCTCGACGTCGGCCGGGCGCTGCGCGGGCAGATCGAGCAGTGTGTCGATCTCGCGTTCGTACCGCTCGAACAGCGCGTTGACGATGTCGTCCTTGTTGCGGAAATGGTAGTAGAGGTTGCCTGGCGAGATGTTCATCTCGTCGGCGATCGCGCTGGTGGTGACGTTGGGCTCGCCTTGCGAGTTGAACAGGCCGAGCGACACCTCGAGGATGCGTTCGCGCGTGCGCCGCGGGGCCTTGCGTTGCATGGGGGCGTGCCTCCTCGCGGCCGGACCCGCGATGTCGCAGGCCGGTCGCGGCCAAGCATAGCACCGGCCCGCGCCGGCCCGGCGCTCAGCCGGGCTGCGACAGGCGCACCACGCGCTCGAGGTCCTCGAGCGCGTGCTCGAGACGGCGCGTCGTGCGCGCCAGGCGCCCGCGACGCGGCGCGTCCAGCGGCGCGTGCCGCACCAGTTCGTGCCCGGTGTCGGCGAGCCGGGCCGTGTCGAGCCGCAGGCCGTGGCGCGCGAGCAGCGGCACCAGCATCGGCGCGCGCTGCAGCAGGTCGGCGCGCGTGCGGCGGTAGGCGTGCTCGCACAGCCCGCGGCGGCTGGAGACGCTGAAGATCCGGGTGAAGAAGGTGGTCGCGTCGTCGGCCCTGGGCTCGAACAGGAGCACGTCCGCGTCCGGGTGCGTGGCACGGTATTTCTCGAGACCCACGGTCATCCGCGAGCGGATGGCGGTGCGCACGGTCTGGGCCAGCACGGCGCCCAGCCCGCGTCCCGCGATGGCCGCCGGCGGCCCGCCCGGGCCGGCGCTGTAGGGCACCAGCGGATTCAGGCAGAACACCAGCCGCGCGCCTTCCTGCAATGCGATGGAGGCGTGCAGCGTCTTGTTCAGCGCGCCGTCCACGAACCAGTGGCCGTCGACGGGCACCGGCGGGAAGAGGCCGGGCACGGCCGAGGAGGCCAGCACCGCCTGCGAGATCGGCACGTGGGCCGTGCCGGGCGCACCGAAGGCGACGGCCTCGCCGGAGTCGATGTCGGTCGCGACGATGCGCAGCGTGGTGCCCAGCCGATCGAACCGGTCGGTCCGTCCGTCGGTGGAGAACAGGTGCGCCAGCTTCACCGCGGCTGGTGCGGCGTCCAGGATGCCCGCGGGCAGCAGGGTCGCGGCCCGATCCAGGCCGCGCCACATCGCGGTCGACAGCCCGCCGTGCAGCAGGCCGCGGCGGACCTCGCCGATCAGGTCGGCGGCCACCGCGGGCGCATCGGCCAACCGGCGCTGGAACTCGCTCCAGGCCGGGCGCATCAGCGAAGCCGGGTCGAACGGGCCGTCGGCGCCCTCGCTCTCGACGAACAGCCGGACCATCGCGTGAGGGCTCAGTCCGTTGGCCAGCCCCGCCGCGAGGTAGGCGCCGGCGCTCACGCCGACGTAGACCCCGAGGTCGGTGAGGTCGAGGCCGTCGATGGATTCGGACAGCGCCGCGAGCGCGCCGAGTTCGTAGGCCGCCCCGAGGAAGCCCCCACCCGCGAGCGCGATGCCGATGTGCCCAGAGGAGGGTCGGGTCATGTCCTGCGGCGAAGGGGGCGGCGAGCCGAATGGTCAGCCGACGGGGCCGCGCGGGTGGCCCCGTCCTGCCTTCAGGCCGCGGCCTTGGCGGCGCGCGCCTTGCGGGGCGCGCGGGTCTTGGCGGGGGGCGCTGCTTTGGCCGCTTTGACCGCCTTGGCCGCACGCGGGCGGGGGGCGCGCGGCTTGGCCGTGGCGACGGCGCGGGCGGCCGTGGCACGCGGCTTGCGGGCCGGCTTGCCGCCGAGTGCCTGCACGCTCGCGTTCAGCGCGTCGACGCGGACGGTGAGCGCCTGGACGTCGGAGTTGGTGGGCACGCCGAGGCGGTTCAGGGCGCGGGCCACGCGATCCTCGAACACCTGCTCGAGCCGGTCCCAGGAGTCGGTGGCCTGCTTGCCGAGGCCGCCCGCGACCTTGCCGACGCGTCCGGTCATCTCGCCGAGCTTCTCCTCGGTGATCGCACGGGTGCGCTTCTGCAGCGTCTTGCCTTCCTTTACCAGCGCCTCGAACACCTTCGTGCCTTCTTCCTGCGCCTTGGCGAACGCGCCCAGACCGGCCAGCCAGATCTGCTGCGCCGAGTCCTTGACCGCGGAGGACAGCTGGGTGTCGGACGATTCGGCGGCGACCGCCTTGATTTTCTTGACCATATGCACTGCTCCTGAACGGGTGGATTCGACGAGCCGCCAGAGGGAGTGTGCGGCCACGACCTGAATCCTAGGCTGGCCGACTAGAGCAGTCACACTAAACCCGGCTATCGCGTCGGCTGCGGGCTCGCGGCGCAGCGCACGGTTGCCGCCCTGCGTGCGGGGTGCAATCATCTGCTGTCGCACCGTGCCCAGCCTCGCCGCGCACGTTCCGAGACAGACAACGAGGAGGGATCAGGATGAACTATTTCGTCACCGGCGCCAGCGGATTCATCGGCAAGCGACTCGTCCGAAAGCTGCTCCACCGGCGCGGCACGGTCGTGCACTTCCTGATTCGGGACGCCTCGCCGGAGCGGGTCCAGCCGCTGCTGGACTACTGGGGCGTCGATGCGACCCGGGCGATCGCGGTGCAGGGCGACCTCACCGCCGCGGGGCTGGGCCTGAAGGTCGCCGACCGCAAGAAGTTCGACGGCAAGATCCGTCACTTCTTCCACCTCGCCGCGATCTACGACCTGAAGGCCGATGCCGAAAGCCAGGGGCGGGTGAACGTCGAGGGCACCCGCAACGTCGTCGCCTTCGCCAACGCGATCAAGGCGGGCACCTTCCACCACGTGTCGTCCATCGCCGCGGCGGGCATGTACGAGGGCATCTTTCGAGAGGACATGTTCGCGGAGGCCGAGGGCCTGGACCATCCGTACTTCTCGACCAAGCACGACTCCGAGAAGATCGTCCGCGAGGAGAGCAAGGTGCCGTTCCTGGTGTTCCGCCCGGGGCTGGTGATCGGCGACTCCAGGACCGGCGAGATGGACAAGATCGACGGTCCCTACTACTTCTTCAAGCTGATCCAGCGCCTGCGACAGGCGCTGCCGCCCTGGATGCCCACGGTCGGCCTGGAAGGCGGGCGGATCAACATCGTGCCGGTGGACTTCGTGGTCGACGCGATGGACCACATCGCGCACGCCCGCCAGCACGAGTCCGACTGCTACCACCTCGTCGACCCCGAGCCGATGCGGGTGGGCGACGTGCTGAACACCTTCGCGGAGGCCGCGCACGCGCCGCGGATGTCCATCCGCATCAACGCCGCGCTGCTGGGCTTCATTCCGCGGGGCGTCAAGAAGAGCCTGATGGCGCTCACTCCTGTGCGCCGAATCCGCGGCGCGATCATGAAGGACCTCGGCCTGCCCGACGACATCCTCGATTTCGTCAACTACCCGACCCGCTTCGACGCGCGCCACACCACCGCGGCGCTCAAGGGCAGCGGCATCGCCTGCCCTCGGCTGAAGGACTACGCCTGGACGATCTGGGACTACTGGGAGCGTCACCTCGACCCCGACCTGCAGATCGACCGGACGCTGAAGGGGCAGGTCGCCGGCAAGGTCGTGCTGATCACCGGCGGCTCCTCGGGCATCGGCCTGGCCGCAGCGCGCAAGATCGCCGAGGCCGGCGCCGTCACCATCATCTGCGGGCGCGACCAGGAGAAGCTGGACGAGGCGCGGGCGCTGGTGGAGGGCGACGGTCATGCGCTGGTGACCTTCTCGGTCGACCTCGCCGACATGAACGACGTCGACCGCATGATCAAGTGGCTCAACGAGACGCACGGCGGCGTCGACATCCTGGTGAACAATGCGGGTCGCTCGATCCGCCGGGCCATCGAGTCGAGCCAGGACCGGTTCCACGACTTCGAGCGCTGCATGCAGCTCAACTACTTCGGCGCGATCCGCACGACCATGGGCGTGCTGCCGAAGATGGTCGAGAAGAAGCGTGGCCAGGTGATCAACATCTCGTCGATCGGGGTGCTGACCAACGCGCCGCGCTTCTCGGCCTATGTGGCATCTAAGTCCGCGCTCGACGCGTGGACGATGTGCGCGTCGTCCGAGTACAGCGACCTGGGCGTGCGCTTCACGACCATCAACATGCCGCTGGTGCGCACGCCGATGATCGCGCCCACCAAGATCTACCAGAACGTGCCCACGCTGTCGCCCGAGGAGGCCGGCGACATGATCGTGCACGCGATCGTCTACAAGCCGGTGCGCATCGCGACCCGGCTCGGTATCGCGGGCGCCGTGCTGCACGCGTCCGTGCCCAGGATTGCGCAGATCATGATGAACACCTCGTTCCGGATGTTCCCGGATTCGGACGCGGCCAAGGGTGCCAAGGGCGACAAGCCGGCGCAGCTGACGGCCGACCAGGTGGCCTTCCAGCAGTTGATGCGGGGCGTGCACTTCTGACCCCGGTGGCCGGGGCGCCGCGTCGTGCCGGGTTGCGGTCAGGTCCGTGCCGCGCCGGCGCCGGGCCCGGCCGCTGCCCGGTCGAGCGCCTCGCACACCGCGTCGGCCACCTCCCGGTCGTAGGCGAGGGTGATGTGCCCGAGCCCGCTGAAGGCGACGGTGCGCGCCCCGGGCAGCGTCTGCACGCCATGCGGCGTCACGATGTTGTCCTGCCACGAGAGGATCACGGTGAACCGGGCGAGCCGCTCGGGCGGCTCTTCTGCCGCGAGCCGCTGCAGCCACTCGCTGTCGCGCCGCATCTGGCGCGCGTTGGCGCCCTGGCCGAGCGACGCGTGCAGGGTACCGCGGTGCGGCGTACCGAGCGTCACCACGCAGGCCACCGCCGCGTCGCCGCAGGCGCGCAGGTAGGCGCGGGCTGCCAGGCCGCCCATGCTGTGGCACACCAGCGCGACGCGCGCAGCGCCCGTGCGGGCACGCAGCGCCTCGACCGCCGCGGCGATCCCCGTCGCGTAGCTGTCGATCGACGCGAACGGCGGCTCGAGGTCGAGCGCGTCGACCGCATGGCCGCGTGCGGCGAGCCGGCGCGCCATCGGGCGCCACAGGGCGCGGTTGCAGAAGTAGCCGTGGATCAGCAGCACCGGCAGCCGGTGCGCGACGTCGTCGTCCCGCTCCGGGCGCTCGGCCGTGGCGTAGAACGCGCGCGCCCCCAGCAGCGGCTGCGCGTAGCTGAAGGTGCGCGTCGAGTCGACGATCTCGCGGGCCCATGCGCGCGACCAGCAGGCCAGGCCCCGCCAGGCGCCGGTGGCGGGAAGGTCGTCGGGCCGCGCGCCGCGCCCGGCCCATGCCAGCAGGAAGTCGGCGGTGAGGATCGCCGCCTGCAGCGCCAGCGGCGACAGCACGCCCGCCAGCACCGCCGCCGGCACCGACAGCGTGCCCGAGAGCGCCAGCCACGCCGCGATCCCGACCGCGAGCAGCAACTGGCCGAGCAGCAGCGCGCGCTGGATGCGCCCGATCACGCGAAGCGCACGTCGCCGCGCCCGGTCAGCCGCTCGGCGAGGCCCGCCGACAGGCGCGCGACGATGCCGTAGATGGACAGCTGCGGGTTCGCGCCGATCGAGGTCGGGAACAGCGAGCCGTCGTGCACCGACAGGTTGTCGAGGTGGTGGTGGAGGCCGTCGGGGCGCACCACGCCCTTGCGGTCGTCGCCCGAGAACGCGCAGCCGCCCATCACGTGGGCGGAGGCGAGCTTGGTCTCGAAGGGCTCGAGCGGCAGCGCGTCGAGCTCGGCCAGCGTGGCGGCGAGGGTCGACTGGCGGGTCGCGCGCTCGTGGCCCAGGCTGACGCTGCGCGCACCCGCCGCGAACTGGATCTCGGCCATCGCCCGGAAGGCGCGGCGCGCGCCGTCGAGCAGGAAGGCGTCGACCGGGTAGTCGAGCACCGGCGTGGTGTCGTCACGCAGCCTGACCGTGCCGCCCGGTGAGCGCTCGCTGAAGCCGTCGCGCATCAGCGCGAGCAGGGCGTGGGTGTGCGAGAAGCGCTGCATCGTCTGCGAATGGACGGCGCCGAAGCCCGGCAGGTTGACCGCGAACAGCACCGGGTGCAGCGGCGGCGCCTCGAGCTTGAATCCGATCGGGCCGTCGATCGGGTCGATCTCCATGAAGTGGTCAGTGTAGATGGTCTGCGGCGCGCCCTCGAAGCCGCGCACCTCCTGCTCGAAGTCGGCGACCGACAGCACCACCGGATGCAGGAAGGTGCGCGTGCCGGTGAGCCTGGCAGGGTCGGGCGCCTGCGAGCGCAGCAGCAGCGCGGGCGAGTTGATCGCGCCGCCCGAGAGCACGTAGTGCCGGGCCCGGACTTCGAGCGTGCGTCCGGAAGGCCGCAGGCCGGCCGCGTCGAGCAGCTGCACCTCCAGCCCCTGCACGCTGCGGCCCGCGATCCGCAGGCGCTGCGCGCGGGCCCGGGTCACGAGCGTCGCACCCGCGTCGAGCGCCACCGGGATGGTGGTGACCAGCATCGACTGCTTGGCGTTCGTCGGGCAGCCCATGCCGCAGTAGCCGAGGTTCAGGCAGCCCTTGACATTGCGCTGGATCGCGGGCGCCGGGATCCCCAGCCTGCCGGCGCCGCGCCGCAGCAGGTCGTTGTTCTCGTTGGGCGGGGCGAGCCAGGGCCCGATCGACAGGCGGCGCTCGGCCTGCATGAACCACGGCGACATCGTCTCGACGTCGAAGCCGGGCAGCGCGAACCGGTCGACCCAGAAGTTCAGGGTCGAGTCGGGCGTGCGGAAGCTCGATGTCCAGTTGACGGTGGTCGAGCCGCCCACACAGCGGCCCTGAAGGATGTTGATCGCCTTGTCGAGGGTCTTGCGCGAGGCCGACTCCTGGTAGAGCTGGGGATAGGCGTCGGCCTCGCGCATGTTGAAGTCACGCGAGCTCCTGAGCGGCCCTTCCTCCAGCATCAGCACCGACAGGCCCTGGCGCGCGAGGATCTCGGCGGTGACGCCGCCGCCCGCGCCGGTGCCCACGACGACCACGTCGGCCTCGAGTACCGACGGCAGCGCGGCCGTGGCGCCGTCGTGGACCTTCCAGCCGCGTGCGAGGCCGGCTGCGATCGGGTCGGGGAACGCGCTCATGTCGGACTCACAGCTTCAGGGGACCGGAATAGCCGGTGTCGGCCCAGTTGGCCTCGTCGGCGTACCAGCTGCCGAGCACGAGGTCGTGCAGCGCGAGGTAGCCGGTCTTGAAGCGGGTCAGCCGGTGACTGCGCCAGGATGCCAGGAAGGCCGCGACCTGGACGGGGTCGGCCCGTTCCCAGCCCTCGGGCACGCCCGCCAGCACGCGACGCCCCGGGGCGCTGGCCAGCAGCGCGAACAGCTGGCCGAGTTCGGCCTGCGCGCTCGGGGCCAGGTTCGCGATCGCGGCCTCGACGGCGCGCAGGCTGCGCTCGAGCGCGGCGGCGCGGGCCGCGGGCCCGACCGGGAGTGCGCCATCGAGCATCACCGGCGCGATGGCCCGCAGCACCGTCGCCCGGTCGTGTGCAGGGTCGCGGCCCAGCAGCACGCAGGCCGCGCCGACCGCCAGCAGCGCACCGCCCGCCACGCCGGCCTTCAGGAGGGTTCGTCGTTTCACGCGCCGATTCTAGGCGCCGGGCCTAGAGCCGCGACTCTAAAGGGCTGCGGCATACTGGGGCTCGATCGTTCGCCCCCACCCTGATGGACGCCTCACACCGACTGCGTGCCGCCGCCGCCGAGGTCGCCGCGCTGCGCGGCATGGCCGGCATCGACGACGCGGTCCGTGCACGCCGCGACGACCTGCGCGCGTGGCAGGCCGCGCGCCTCGCCCGTACGCACGCCGACCTGCTCGCGTCGCCGCGCTACGAGGCGGCCACGCGCTTCTTCCTCGACGAGCTGTACGGTGCGAAGGACTTCTCGCAGCGCGATGGCGAGCTGATGCGGGTCATCCCGACGCTCGCCCGATTCCTGCCGGACGCGGCGCTGGGCACCATCGCCGACGCGGTCGAACTGGATGCGCTCTCGGAGCGGCTCGACCTCGCGACCGCCCAGGCAATCGCCGCCGACCCGCAGGCGCGCGGCCGCCCGCTCGACGCCGATGCCTACGCCCGTGCCTACCGCGGCGCCGGTGCGCGCACCGACCGGGAGCGCCAGATCGAGCTGATCGGGCACATCGGCGCCGCGCTCGACCGTCTGGTGCGCCATCCGCTCATCGGCAGTCTGCTCGGCGCGATGGAGCGCCCGGCCCGGATGGCCGGGCTGGTCGCGATGCACGAATTCCTGGCGTCCGGGTTCGGGGCGTTCCGCTCGATGCGGGGCGCCGACGAGTTCCTGCGCACCGTGACCCGGCGGGAGACCGAGCTGATGCAGCGGCTGTACGCCGGCGACACAGCCCCGCTGCCGGCTGCTGGACGCGGCTGACCCTCCCGGGCTATAATTTTGGGTTCCTCGCCGCACGGACTGGGCAGGGCACGCCAAGGCGTGACCTGCCGGGACCCCGACAACGAGCCGGCGGCCGGTGCAGAGCCCTGATAAGGGGTCGGCGCCGCCTTCGAGGAACACGACATTCCACATCCAAAAGGGGAATCGATGCGTCACTACGAAATCGTCTTCATCGTCCACCCCGATCAGAGCGAGCAGGTGCCCGCGATGATCGAGCGGTACAAGACCCTGGTCGAGGGCCACGAAGGCAAGATGCACCGGATCGAGGACTGGGGTCGGCTTCAGCTGTCCTACCCGATCCAGAAGATCGCCAAGGCCCACTACGCGCTCATGAACATCGAGTGCGGCCAGAAGACCCTGGAGGAGCTCGAGCACGCGTTTCGCTTCAACGACGCGGTGCTGCGCCATCTGGTGGTCGGCATGCCGAAGGCCGAGACGGGACCGTCGCCGATGCTGCGCCGGATCCAGAAGGAAGAGGCCCGCAAGACGGCGGTCGGAACCGAAGGACAGGTCGCACAGGTCGGACAGGTCGGTACGCCGGCTTGAACCGTCTGGGATTGACCGCTGCGCTCGTCGAGCGCGAGGCGATCCGCTACACGCCCGCAGGCATCCCGATCGTCGGGCTCAAGCTGCTGCACCAGTCGGTGCAGCGCGAAGCCGGCGCCGATCGGACGGTCGAGATGGAGATCTCGGCCATCGCCGTGGACCGTGTGGCACTGAGGATCGATCGTCTCGCCCTGGGCACCGAGCTGAAGCTGGAAGGCTTCCTCGCTCCCCGGCGCCGCAACGTCAAGGCCCTGGTCCTGCACGTCACCGAATTCGAGCTCAACCAGAACACGTAAAGGGATTGTCGACATGGCATTCTTCCGCAAAGGCAGCAAGGACAAGAAACCCAAGCGTCCGTCGCAGAGCGCGCTCTTCAAGCGCAAGCGCTTCTGCCGGTTCACCGCCGAGAAGGTCGAGTGGATCGACTACAAGGACGTGGACGTCCTGAAGGACTTCATCACCGAGACCGGCAAGATCATGCCGGCCCGCCTGACGGGCACCCGGGCCCGCTACCAGCGCCAGCTGTCGGACGCCATCAACCGCGCCCGCTTCCTCGCGCTGTTGCCCTACACCGACAACCACTGAGCGAGGGACAGTCATGCAGATCATCCTGCTCGAGAAGGTCGTCAACCTCGGTGTCCTCGGTGACGTGGTCAAGGTCAAGGACGGCTATGCCCGCAACTTCCTGATCCCGCAGGGCAAGGCACGCCGTGCCACGTCGCTCGCGATCAAGGAGTTCGAGACCCGCCGCGCCGACCTGGAAAAGGTCCAGGCCGACAAGCTGGCCGCGTCGCAGGCCGTGGGCGCCAAGCTCGACGGCATGACCGTCGCGATCAGCCAGAAGGCCGGTGTCGATGGCCGGCTGTTCGGCTCGGTCACCAACGCCGACGTGGCCGCCGCCCTGGCCAAGACCGGCTTCCCGCAGGTCGAGAAGGCGATGGTGCGCATGCCCAACGGCCCGCTCAAGGCGGTCGGCGAGCACGACGTCAGCGTCGCGCTCCACACCGACGTCGTGGTCGGCATCAAGGTCGCGGTCAGCGCCGAGGCCTGATCGGCAGCCGTGCGCGGGTGCCGTCCGCGGCATCGGCGCCCGGCAAAGCAGCACCATGAAGGGGCCCTCGCGGCCCCTTCGTGCATCTCGGGGTCCGGAATCGACAGTGCCTCCGGTGACGCCCGTCACATGGAGGTACCATCGTTCCATGTCCGCACAGCCGACCCCGCTTCCCACCGGCCAGGCCCCCGATCGCGAGATCGCGGCGCTGCGCGTGCCGCCGCACTCCGTCGAGGCCGAGCAGTCGGTGCTCGGCGCGGTGATGCTGGACAACACCGCGTGGGAGAAGATCGGCGACGTCCTGCGCGAGGACGACTTCTATCGCCACGACCACCGCCTGATCTGGCAGCACATGTCGCGGCTGCTCGAGCGCAACCAGCCGGCCGACGTGCTGACGCTGCAGGACGCGCTCAAGTCCACCGCGAAGCTCGACGAGGCGGGCGGTCTGTCCTATCTCAATGCGCTGGCGAGCGGCACGCCGTCGGCCGCGAACGTCCGCCGCTACGCCGAGATCGTCCGCGACCGCGCCATCCTGCGGCGCCTGATCTCGGTGTCCGACGACATCGCCACCACCGCGCTCAATCCGCAGGGCCGCGACACGCGCCAGATACTCGACGAGGCCGAGTCCAAGGTCTTCCAGATCTCGGAGGACGGCTCGCGCGGCCGCGCGGGCTTCCAGGACCTGCAGTCGGTGCTCGCGCAGGTGGTCGAGCGGGTCGACGACCTCTACAACCGCGAGAACCCCAACGACATCACCGGCGTGCCGACCGGCTTCTCCGACCTCGACCGCATGACCTCGGGCATGCAGCCGGGCGACCTGATCATCATCGCGGCACGTCCGTCGGTCGGCAAGACCGCATTTGCGCTCAACATGGCCGAGCACGTCGCCATCGACCAGGGCATGCCGGTGGCGGTGTTCTCGATGGAGATGGGCGCGACCCAGCTCGCGATGCGGCTGGTGTGCTCGGTGGGCCGCATCGACCAGCAGCGGCTGCGCACCGGCCGCCTGACCGAGGACGATTGGCCGCGCCTCACCAGCGCGATCCAGAAGATGCAGGACGCCAACCTCTTCATCGACGAGACGCCGGCGCTCAACCCGCTCGAGCTGCGCGCGCGCGCGCGCCGGCTGGCGCGCCAGTACGGCAAGCTCGGCCTGGTGATGGTCGACTACCTTCAGCTGATGTCCGGCACCGGCTCGAGCGGCGAGAACCGCGCCACCGAGGTCGCTGAGATCTCGCGCTCGCTCAAGGCGCTGGCCAAGGAGCTGAACGTGCCGGTGATCGCACTGTCGCAGCTCTCGCGCGAGGTCGAGAAGCGCAACGACAAGCGCCCGATCATGAGCGACCTGCGCGAGTGCGTGACCGGCGATACGCCGGTGATGCTCGCGGACGGCCGTCGGCTCCCGATCCACGCGCTCGTCGGCTCGGCACCCGTGGTGCTCGCGATGCACGAGGGCGGGCGAATCGGCGCTGCCGCGAGCGACAGGGTCTGGAGCGTGGGCGTGAAACCCGTCCTCCGGATGACGCTCGCGAGTGGCCGAGTGCTGCGCGCGACCGCCAGGCACCGGGTGTACACCGGTACGGGCTGGCGCGAGCTCGGCGACATCGGCATGGGTGAGCGCGTGGCGCTGTCACGCATCGTGCCGGAGCCGGCGGCGCCGGCGAGCTGGTCCGATCACGAGGTGGTCCTGCTCGGACACCTCGTCGGCGACGGCAGCTACCTGTCCGGTCAGCCGATGCGCTACACCACCGCGTCGGACGCGAACAGCGCGGCTGTCCGTGGCTCGGCCGAGGCGATGGGTTGCACGGTCACACGACACGAGGGGCGGGGGGCCTGGCACCAGTTGGTCATCGCCGGCAACGGCAACCGCTGGCATCCTGCGGGCGTAGGCCGGTGGCTCAAGGCGCTCGGTGTGTTCGGCCAGCGATCGCACGAGAAGCGACTTCCATCCGATGCGCTCCGTCTGGATCGCGCGCAGACCGCGTTGCTGCTCAGGCACCTGTGGGCGACCGACGGTTGCATCCACGTGCCTCCCGCCGGTTCCTGCAGGGCGCCACGCGTGTATTTCTCGACCTGCAGCGAAGGGCTCGCGCGCGACGTCGCAGCGCTGCTGCTGCGGTTCGGCATCGTCGCGAGGCTGCGATCCATCGTGCACCGCAGCCAACGCCCGGTCTGGACGGTGGACGTCTCCGGGGGCGCCCAGCAGCTTCTCTTCGTCGAGCGGATCGATGCGTTCGGGCCGCGCGAAGACGCCTGCCGCGTGCTTCGCGAGCGCCTGTCCGAGGCCGTGCTCAATACCAACGTGGATACGCTTTCGCGCGAGGTCTTCGAGCGGGTCAGGGCGGAGATGGCACGCCAGGGCATCAGCCAGCGCGCGATGACCACGATGCGGGGCACGGCGTACGGTGGGTCGTCGCATTTCCGGTTCGCGCCGTCGCGTGCCCTGGTGGCCCAGTACGCCGAGCTCCTCGGTGACGAGGTGCTGCGCGCGTCGGCCCAGGATGATCTGTTCTGGGATCGGGTCGTGTCCGTCGGGCCGGACGGCGAGGAAGAGGTCTTCGACCTCACCGTGCCCGGGCCCGCCAGCTGGCTCGCCGACGGCATCGTCAGTCATAACTCGGGCGCCATCGAGCAGGACGCCGACGTGATCCTGTTCATCCACCGCGAGGACCGCTACGACCCGGACTCCCCGAACAAGGGCATGGCCGAGATCATCATCGGCAAGCAGCGCAACGGCCCGATCGGATCGGTCACGCTGACCTTCCTCGGGCAGTACACCAAGTTCGAGAACTACGCGCCGGCCAATCCGTACTGAGGCCCTCGCGCGTCGGCGCGCCGCGGGGCGGGCCTCCGCAGGATCCGGCAACCCGCCTGGCGGTCGTTGCCGCGCCGAGCGGCAAACGGGTCCGTGTGCGACAGGGCCCCGCGCCGGGCCACCTCTTTGCGCGCCGCCTGTACGACAATCGGTCCGGGCGGCGCTGCCGCTGCGTGAGGGGATCGACATGGCCAGGGACATGAACGCGTCGGCCGACAGCCGGCTGCAGCGCAACGACGTGCTGATGCGCATGCAGCGCCGAGTGGGGCTCGCGCCGGCACAGGGTCTGGGGACACTGCGACGGGCCTTCTTCTGGGCGCTCGTCTGCTGGGGTCCGATCGCCGCCTGGGCAGCCCTGACCGGGCGCGCGGTCACACCGGACGGCGAGTCGCTGCTCGCGCACTTCGGCGTGACGGTGCGGCTGCTGGTCGCGGTGCCCCTGATGGTGATCGCCGAGACTGTGTCGAGCAGGGCAGTGCTCGAACTCGCCCGTGCTGGTGCGGCAAACGGCCTGTTTTTCGCCGACCCGGGCCGGCTGCGCGAGGTGGCGGGCGGGCTGTGCCGACTGCGCGATCGCACGCATCCATGGGCCGTGGCGACGGGGCTCGTGCTGGGCGGGCTGCTCGCATGGCACGACACGGTGGCCGCGGCGGCATCCCACACGCTCGCGTGGGCGGGCGAAGAAGGACTGCGCGCGTTCGGTGTGCGCTGGTACCTGTGGGTCGCGCGCCCCGTATTCATCGCCTTCGTCGCGGCGTGGCTGTGGCGTACGGTGCTGCTCGGCATCGCGCTGCACCGAGTCGCGCGCTCGGGCGTGCGGCTCGTGCCGACCCATCCGGACCGGGCCGGCGGGCTCGCGTTCGCCGCGCCGCTGACCCTGGGCTTCGGCCTGGTTGCTTTTGCGCTGTCGTCGGTGGTCGCGGCCGGCTGGGCGCACGAGGTTACCTGGCACGGCCTGCACGTCGCGTCGCTGCGCGTGGAGATGATCGTGACCGTGCTGCTGCTCGTCGCGATCTTCATCGCGCCGTTTGCGGTGCTGATCGGGCCGATGGCCCGCGCGAAGAGGCGGGCCAGCCTGCAATACGGCGCACTCGTCGCACGGCACGGCGATGCGCTGCACCGACGCTGGATCGAGGGCCTGCCGGTCGACGACCCCGTGCTCGATGCCCCCGAGATCGGCGCGGCCGCCGATGCGGCCGTGCTGTACGAGGCGGTCCGCCGGATGCTCCCGGTGCCGCTGGGCCTGCGGGCGCTGTTCACGGTGCTCCTGCCGGCGGCGCTGCCGATGGTGGCGGTGCTTGCGATCGAGGTACCGATCGGCGAGATGCTCCTGAACCTCGCGCGGGCGCTGGTCTGAAGGTCCTGCGCCGACGCCCGCCGTACCCGCCTACAGCGCGTCGGCCGCGAAGTCGGCCAGCCGCGAGCGCTCGCCGCGCTGCAGGGTCACGTGCCCGCCGTGGGCCCAGCCCTTGAAGCGGTCGACCACGTAGCTCAGGCCTGACGACCCCTCGGTGAGGTAGGGCGTGTCGATCTGCGCGATGTTGCCCAGGCAGATCACCTTGGTGCCGGGGCCGGCGCGGGTGATCAGCGTCTTCATCTGCTTGGGCGTCAGGTTCTGCGCCTCGTCGATGATCAGGTACTTGCTGAGGAAGGTCCGCCCGCGCATGAACGACAGCGCCTTGACCTTGATGCGCGAACGGATCAGGTCGGAGGCGGCCGCGCGGCCCCATTCGCCGCCCGAGCCGTTGCCCTGCGTGAGCACCTCGAGGTTGTCCTCGAGCGCCCCCATCCAGGGCTGCATCTTCTCCTCCTCGGTGCCGGGCAGGTAGCCGATGTCCTCGCCCACCGGCACGGTGGCGCGGGTCACGATGATCTCGCTGTAGCGCTTCTGCTCGAGCGTCTGCGCCAGGCCCGCTGCCAGCGCCAGGAGCGTCTTGCCGGTGCCCGCCTGGCCGAGCAGCGTGACGAAGTCCACCTCGGGGTTCATCAGCAGGTTCAGCGCGAAGTTCTGCTCGCGATTGCGCGCGGTCACGCCCCACACCGCGTTCTTGAGGTGGCCGTAGTCGCGCAGCGTCTGGAGCACCGCGGTCTTGCCGTTGAGTTCCTTGACCTGGGCCGCCAGCGGCATGTCGCCGTCGAGGTACACGAATTGGTTCAGCATGAAGCCCGCCACCGCCGGCCCGCTGATGCGATACCAGTTGTAGCCGCCCTGCTGCCACGACTCCATGCCCTTGCTGTGCCGCTCCCAGAAGTCGGCGGGCAGGGCGAGCGTGCCGGCGTACAGCATCTCCAGGTCTTCGATGACCTGGTCGTTGTGATAGTCCTCGGCGGGCAGCCCCAGGGCGCGCGCCTTGATCCGCATGTTGATGTCCTTGGACACCAGCACCACCTGCCGGTCGCCGAAGCGCGACTGCAGCGCCTGCACGACGCCCAGGATCTGGTTGTCGGCCTTGCCCGCCGCCAGCGTGTCGGGCAGCGAGGACTGCAACGCCTGCGTCTGCAGGAACAGCCGGCCCACGGCGTCCCGGTTGCCGAGCTTGGACAGCGGAATGCCCTGCTCGATGCCGGTCTCGACATCGCCCACCAGCGCGTCGAGCGAGCGGCTCACCTGGCGCGCGTTGCGCGCCACCTCCGACATGCCCTTCTTGTGGTTGTCCAGCTCCTCGAGCGTGACGATCGGCAGGAAGACGTCGTGCTCGGCGAAGCGGAACAGGCTCGACGGGTCGTGCATCAGCACGTTGGTGTCGAGCACGAAGAGCTTGGCGACCTCGGGCTGGGCATCCCGCCGGCCGCGCCCGCCGCGGGCAGGTCGGGTGGCGGCCGCGGCCGCGGCGGGGGGCACGGGCACGGGCACGGTTGCCGGCCGCTCGGCGGGCGGCGTCGGCGCGGTGACCGCCACCGGGCGCGGGCCGACCGGCGGCGAGAACAGGGCGGAGCCGCCGGTGGGGCGAACCGACGGGGCGACGGGGGGCTGCGGCGCCGTACGGAGCCGGGGCGCCTGCACGGAGGCCGCTGGCGGCGAGGCGGCGATCGGCTCGATCGGGAGTTCTTCCTCGAGGGCTGCCGACCGGCCCTTCGGGCGGGTCGGGCGGGCCAGCACGACGGTGTCGAGGTCGAGGAGGGTGGCAGGCTTGGTCGGGGCTTTGGGCAGCGGCATCGTGCGGGCGTGAGGGCGGAGGGGGATCAGAGCGACTCGACGTACTGCAGGACTTCGTCGACGTGGCCGGGGACCTTGACCCCACGCCATTCGCGCAGCAACTGTCGGTCTCGCCCGATCACGAACGTCGAGCGCTCGACGCCGCGTACCTGCTTGCCGTAATTGTTCTTCATCTTCATCACGTCGAACAGCCCGCAGACCGCTTCGTCGGGGTCCGAGATCAGCTCGAAGGGGAAGGCCATCTTGGCCTTGAAGCTCTCGTGGGAGCGGAGGCTGTCGCGCGACACGCCGAAGACGGCCGCACCGGCCGCTAGCAGGCGCGGGTGGGCGTCGCGGAACGCCGCGCCCTCGGTGGTGCAGCCCGGGGTGTTGTCCTTGGGGTAGAAGTACAGCACGAGCAGCGTGGCCCCGTGCGCCTGCAGGTCGAAGTCGCTGCCGCCGGTGGCTGCGGCGCGGAACTGCGGGACTTTCTTGCCGACGCTCGTCGTCACGATTCACCACCTCCGGAAATAGGCGAAACGACGATAGCACAGGCGCGCCGGACGCCTGCCGGGCCGGTGTGCCCGCGAGCCGGGTCGCCCGGCCCGGCCCTCACAGCGGCAGCAGCGCGGCCAGGACCTTGCGGCCCTCGGTCATCAGGATGTTGTAGGTGCGGCAGGCGGCGGCCGTGTCCATCGACTCGACGCCGATACGCCGTGCGGCCAGCGCGGCCGTGAGCCTCGGGTGAGGGAAGCGCTGCCTCGGACCGGTCCCGAGCAGCACGACCTCGGGGGCGTGTCGGACGATCGCCTCGAAGTGCTCGGCCGACAGCGCCTCGAACCCGGACGGCGCCCAGGCCTCCACCGGCGCCTCCGGCTGCACCAGCAGGGCGTGGCCGTAGCGCTGAGCGTTGATCTCGACGTAGCCCTCGCCGTAGGCGGTGACGGTGTTGTAGGCGGTGGGCCGGGTGGCGTGGAGCTTCATGGCGCAGTCTCGGGTGCGGGCGGTCGGGGCCGGCAAATGCTTGAAAATACGGTACATTATCGCCTTTGTCACGACCGCGCGGGCGCCTCGCGCCGCGGTTCGAGCAGGGATCCGCCACAATGAGCGCAGAGCGAGACTTCGCCCGCATCCGCCGTCTCCCCCCGTACGTCTTCAACATCACCGCCGAGCTCAAGATGGCGGCCCGTCGGCGTGGGGAAGACATCATCGACATGAGCATGGGCAATCCGGACGGGCCCACGCCCCAGCACATCGTCGACAAGCTGGTCGAGGCGTCCCGCCGCCCGGACACCCACGGCTACTCGGTCTCCAAGGGCATCCCCCGGCTGCGCCGGGCGATCACCGACTGGTACCGGCGCCGTTACGCGGTCGAACTCGACCCCGACTCCGAGGCGATCGTCACCATCGGTTCCAAGGAAGGCCTTGCCCACCTGATGCTCGCCACGCTCGATCGCGGCGACACCGTGCTGGTGCCCAACCCGAGCTATCCGATCCACATCTATGGCGCGGTCATCGCCGGCGCCGACATCCGCTCGGTGCGGATGACGCCCGGGGTGGATTTCTTCGAGGAGCTCCAGCGCGCGATCCGCGAGTCGATCCCCAAGCCCAAGATGATGGTGCTCGGCTTCCCGAGCAACCCGACCGCCAAGTGCGTCGACCTCGGCTTCTTCGAACGGGTGATCGCGCTGGCGCGCCAGCATGACATCCTGGTGGTCCACGACCTCGCCTACGCCGACATCACCTTCGACGGCTTCGTCGCGCCGTCCATCATGCAGGTGCCGGGCGCGCGCGAGGTCGCGGTCGAGTTCTTCACGCTCAGCAAGAGCTACAACATGGCCGGCTGGCGGATCGGCTTCATGGTCGGCAACCGCGAGCTGGTGTCTGCGCTCGCCCGGATCAAGAGCTACCACGACTACGGCACCTTCACGCCGATCCAGGTGGCCGCGATCGCCGCCCTGGAAGGGCCGCAGGAGTGCGTCGACGAGGTCCGCGAGACCTACCAGCGGCGGCGCGACGTGCTCGCCAAGGGCCTGCACGAGGCGGGCTGGATGGTCGAGGTGCCCAAGGCCTCCATGTACATCTGGGCGAAGATCCCCGAGCCCTACCTCGCCGCCGGCTCGCTCGAGTTCGCCAAGCGCCTGCTCGCCGAGGCGAAGGTCGCGGTGTCGCCCGGGATCGGCTTTGGCGACTACGGCGACGACCATGTGCGCTTCGCGCTCATCGAAAACGAGCAGCGGACCCGTCAGGCGGTGCGCGGCATCAAGGAGATGTTCCGCAAGGACGGCCTGATGCCCCGCGTCGCGGCCTGAGGGAGCGCCGATGGCAGCCTCCCGTCTCCCGCCCGTTCGTGTCGGCCTGCTGGGCATCGGCACGGTGGGCGCCGGCACCTTCGCGGTGCTGACCCGCAACCAGCTCGAGATCACGCGGCGCGCCGGCCGCGGCATCGAGATCGCCGTCGTCGCCGACCTGGACGTAGCCCGTGCGCGCGAGCTGGTCGGCGACCGGGCCCAGGTCACCGACGACGCGTTCTCGGTGGTCCGGGACCCGTCCATCGACGTCGTGGTGGAGCTGATCGGTGGCTACGGGGTCGCGCGCAAGCTGGTGCTCGAGGCGATCGCCCACCGCAAGCACGTGGTCACCGCCAACAAGGCGCTGCTCGCGGTGCATGGCAACGAGATCTTCGCCGCCGCGCATGCGCAAGGGGTGATGGTCGCATTCGAGCCGGCGGTCGCCGGCGGCATCCCGATCATCAAGGCGCTTCGCGAGGGCCTCACCGCCAACCGCATCGAGTGGATCGCCGGGATCATCAATGGCACCACCAACTTCATCCTGTCCGAGATGCGCGACAAGGGCCTGCCCTTCGATGTCGTACTGAAGGAGGCGCAGCGGCTCGGCTATGCCGAGGCCGACCCGACCTTCGACATCGAGGGCATAGACGCCGCGCACAAGGTCACGATCATGGCGGCGATCGCCTTCGGCATCCCCATGCAGTTCGATCGCGCGCACGTCGAGGGCATCTCCGGCCTGCAGGCCGAGGACATCCGCTGGGCCGAGCAGCTCGGCTACCGGATCAAGCTGCTGGGCATCACGCGGCGCCGCGAGCACGGCATCGAGCTGCGCGTGCACCCGACGCTGATCCCGGCGCGCCGCCTGATCGCCAACGTCGAGGGCGCGATGAACGCGGTGTGGGTCAAGGGTGACGCCGTCGGCCACACGATGTACTACGGCAAGGGCGCCGGCGCCGAGCCGACCGCGAGCGCTGTGGTCGCCGACCTGGTCGACGTGGCGCGCACGCTGACGGTCGATCCGGGCAACCGCGTGCCGCACCTGGCCTTCCAGCCCGACGCGATGTCGGACCTGCCGATCCTCCCCATCTCCGAGATCGACAGCGCCTACTACCTGCGGATGCGCGTCGCCGACGAGCCGGGTGTGCTCGCCGACATCACGCGGATCCTCGCCGACGCGCGCATCTCCATCGACGCGATGCTGCAGCGCGAGCCCGCCGAGGGCGAGCGCCAGACCGACATCGTGCTGCTGACGCACGTGACCGTCGAGAAGCGATGTGACGAGGCGATCGCCCGCATCGAGGCGTTGCCCACCGTGGTGGGCCGCGTCACGCGCATCCGCCTCGAGGATCTGAACTGAAACCCCGCCGGCGCGCTGCGGCCCGGTGCCGCCGCGCGCCGGTCCCGCCGCGGCAGCTGCGACGCGCAACCGAGGCTCCGGCCCCCGCCGTGCCCCGACCGGATCGACGACTCCCATGCGTTACCTCTCGACGCGCGGCGGCATGCCGCCCCAGCGATTCACCGAGATCCTGCTCGGCGGCCTCGCGCCCGACGGCGGGCTGGTCGTGCCCGACCACTACCCCCAGATCGACGAGGCCACGCTCGCGCGCTGGCGCACGCTGCCCTACGCCGACCTGGCCTTCGTGCTGCTGCGCCTGTACTGCGACGACATCCCGGACGCCGACCTGCACGCGCTGGTCAAGCGGACCTACACCGCCGAGGTGTTCGGATCGGAAGCCATCGTGCCGGTGCACACGCTCGAGCCCGACCTGCACCTGCTGCGGCTCTCCAACGGGCCCACGCTCGCATTCAAGGACGTGGCGATGCAGTTGCTCGGCCACCTGTTCGAGTACGTGCTGGCGCGCGACGGCAGCAGCCTCAACATCCTGGGCGCCACCTCCGGCGACACCGGCAGCGCAGCCGAGTACGCAATGCGCGGGCGCCGCGGCATCCGCGTGTTCATGCTGTCGCCCGCGGGCCGCATGAGCGCCTTCCAGACCGCGCAGATGTTCTCGCTGCGCGACGACAATATCTTCAACATCGCGGTCGACGGCGTCTTCGACGACTGCCAGGACATGGTCAAGGCGGTATCGGCCGACCTCGGCTTCAAGGCGCGCCACGCCATCGGAACGGTCAACTCGATCAACTGGGCGCGGGTCGTGGCGCAGGTGGTCTACTACTTCCGCGCGTGGTTCCAGGTCACCGGCGACGCGCCGCGGCCGGTGTCCTTCACCGTGCCCAGCGGTAACTTCGGCAACGTGCTCGCCGGCCATATCGCGCGCCGCATGGGCCTGCCGATCCGCCGGCTGGTGGTGGCCACCAACGAGAACGACGTGCTCGACGAGTTCTTCCGCACCGGCCGGTATCGCCCGCGTGCGACTGCCGACACCCACCAGACCAGCAGCCCCTCGATGGACATCTCCAAGGCGTCCAACTTCGAGCGCTTCGTGTGGGACCTGGTCGGCCAGGACGGCGCGCGCACCGCCGCGCTGTACCGCGAGGCGGACACCCACGGCGCGTTCGACCTCGGCGGCACGCCCGAGTTCGCGCGGGTCGCCGAGTTCGGGTTCGTGTCCGGGGCGAGCAGCCACGCGCGGCGGCTGCAGACCATCCGCGACACCGAGCGCCGCTACGGCCTGGTGGTGGACACCCATACCGCCGACGGCCTGGCCGTGGCTGCCGACTGGCGCGAGCCCGGCGTGCCGATGGTCTGCCTGGAGACCGCGCTGCCGGCCAAGTTCGCCGAGACGATCCGCGAGGCGCTCGGCCGCGATCCCGAGCGGCCCGCGGCCTACGCCGGCATCGAGTCGCGCGCGCAGCGTTTCGCCCTGATGCCGGCCGACGTCACCATGCTCAAGCAGTACGTCGCGTCGCGGGCGCCCGCCGCCGCGCCGCGCGCCGCGACCGGCCCGGTCGCCACGGCCGGCTGAGCCGGTTCGGCAGGCGGTCGCGCATCGATGCAGGTCTTCGGCTTCGCCGGTTTCTCGGGCTCGGGCAAGACGACGCTGATCGAGCAGCTGATCCCGCGCTTCGTCGCGCGTGGCCTGCGCGTATCGCTGATCAAGCATGCGCACCACGCCTTCGACATCGACAAGCCGGGCAAGGACTCCTGGCGCCATCGCGAGGCCGGGGCCGGCGAGGTGCTGATCACCTCCGGCCAGCGCTGGGTGCTGATGCACGAGTTGCGCGGCGAGGCCGAGCCCGACCTCGCCACCCAGCTGGGCCGCTTCTCGCCCTGCGACCTGGTGCTGGTCGAGGGCTACAAGCACGCTGACATCCCCAAGCTCGAGGTGCACCGGCCGGCGATCGGAAAGCCCCTGCTGCACCCCGGCGACGCCAACATCGTCGCCATCGCCGCCGATGGGCCGGTGCGCACGACACTGCCGCTGCTGGACCTCGACGACTATGATGCGATCGTCGCGTTCGTGGTGGCGCACCTCTCGCTGCCGCCCGTCCCGACCGATCCCGCACCGACCGACCGACCATGAACCGACCCGCGCTGCTCGACTTCGACGAGGCGCTGCGCCAACTGATGGCGCTCGCCGTGCCCGTGCCCGGCCACGAGTCCGTGCCGACCCAGGACGCGCTCGACCGCGTCCTCGCGTTCGACCAGGCCGCCACGCTCGACGTCCCCTCGATGGACAACTCGCAGATGGACGGCTGGGCGCTGCGGATCGCCGACCTCGCCGGCGGCGCGGCGCTGCCGGTGTCGCAGCGCATCCCGGCCGGTTCCGTGCCGCTGCCGCTCGCCCCGGGCTCGGTCGCGCGGATCTTCACCGGCGCCACCGTGCCGCCCGGCGCCGACGCGGTGGTGATGCAGGAGGAGGCGGTGGCCGAGGGTGAGCGCATGCGCTTTGCGGTCGTGCCCGAGCCGGGCGCCTGGATCCGCCGCGTCGGCGAGGACATCCGGCGCGGCAGCACGATCCTGCCCGCGGGGCTGCGGCTCACCCCGCAGGCGCTGGGGCTGGCCGCGTCGGTCGGGCTGGCCAGCCTGCCGGTGCGCCCCCGTCTGCGGGTCGCATGCTTCTTCACCGGCGACGAGCTGGCGATGCCGGGCGAGCCGCTCGCGCCCGGGGCCATCTACAACTCCAACCGGTTCGTGCTCGGCGCGCTGCTGCGCCGGCTCGGCTGCGAGGTCACCGACCTGGGCATCGTGCCCGACACGCTGGCGGCCACCCGCGAGGCGCTGCGCGAGGCGGCCCGCGCGAGTGACCTGATCGTCACCTCGGGCGGCATGTCGGTCGGCGAGGAGGACCATGTCAAGCCCGCGCTCGAGGCCGAGGGCGAGCTGCGCACCTGGCAGGTCGCGATCAAGCCGGGCAAGCCGCTCGCCTGGGGGCGCGTGCGCCGCGACGCCGGTGCGCCGGGCGAGGGGGCCCACTTCATCGGCCTGCCGGGCAACCCGGTGTCGAGCTTCGTGACCTTCCTGCTCTTCGTGCGGCCCTTCGTGCTCGCGCTGCAGGGCGCCCGGGACGGCCCGCCGCGCGCGCTCGCGCTGCGCGCCGACTTCGACTGGCCGCGCCCCGACCGCCGCCGAGAGTTCCTGCGCGTGCGCCTGAACGACGCGGGCGGCCTCGACCTGTTCACCAACCAGGGGTCGGCGGTGCTGACCTCCACGGTGTGGGCCGACGGGCTGCTAGACAACCCGCCGCAGCAGGCGATCCGGCGGGGCGACACCGTCCGGTACCTGCCGTACGCGGCGCTGCTGTGAGGGGCGCGCGATGAGGATCGAGCTGCGCTACTTCGCCGGCCTGCGCGAGGCGGTCGGCCTCGATCGCGAGTCGCTGGAGCTGCCGCCCGGGGTCACCGATGCCGCGGCGCTCAGGGAGCACCTGCGCGCGCGCGGTGGGCCGTGGGCCGACGCGATGGCCGCATCGCGGATGCTGCGCGTGGCGGTCGACCAGGCCATGGCCACGCCCGCCACGCCGCTGCGCGACGGCGCCGAGGTCGCCTTCTTCCCGCCGGTCACCGGCGGCTGAGCGGGGAGCCGACACATGCCGGTGCGCGTGCAGACCGAGGACTTCGACCTGACGGCCGAGATCGCCGCGCTGCGGGCCCACCGGCCCCAGGTGGGCGCGGTCGCGAGCTTCGTGGGTACGGTGCGCGACGTCAACCAGGGCACCGGCGTGTCCTCGATGACGCTCGAGCACTACCCTGGCATGACCGAGCGGGCGCTCGAGGAGATCGTCGCGCAGGCACGAGGCCGCTGGCGCCTGGACGACGTGCTGGTGATCCATCGCGTCGGCGAGCTCCGGCCGCTCGACCAGATCGTGCTGGTCGCGGTCACCTCGGCGCACCGCGGCGAGGCCTTCGCGGCCTGCGAATTCGTGATGGACTGGCTCAAGACGCAGGCGCCGTTCTGGAAGAAGGAAGCCACGCCCGAGGGCGCCCGCTGGGTCGACGCACGCGAGTCGGACGACGCGGCCGCCGCCCGCTGGGGCCGGCCCGGCCCGACCGGCGAACCGGTCGATCCGCCCCGGCCCGCAGACTCGCCCACGCGATGACCGGCTTCGGGCCTGCGGTCTGGCTGTCGATCGCCGCGGGCGCGGTGCTCGGCGCATGGGGCCGCTGGCTGCTCGGGCTCGCGCTGAACCGCGCCGGCCAGACCCTGCCCTGGGGCACCCTGGCGGCGAACGTGATCGGCGGGCTGCTGGTCGGCGCGGCGCTCGCGTTGTTCGAGCGGCGCCCCGAGCTGTCCGCGGCCTGGCGGCCGTTCCTCGTGACCGGATTTCTGGGCGCGCTCACGACCTTCTCCACCTTCTCGGCCGAGTCGCTCCTGTTGATCCAGCGCGGCGCGATCGGCCACGCGATCGTCCACTCGACCGTGCATCTAGTCGGCGCGCTCGCGGCTACCGCTGTCGGCTGGCGACTCGTGCGCTGAGCTGGGCGGTGGCGCCGGAGGTATCGATCGCCCCGGCGCCGATCCGTCATCGAGACCGCAAGCGCGGCAGGGCCAGGCCGACGATCCCCAGGCCGAGGAGCAGCAGCGTCCCCGGCACCGGGATGGGTGCGACGTAGCCGCCGAGGTCGGTTGTCGAGGCCCGGTACGCGTGCAGCACGCCGGGCAGCAGCGCGTACGAGTCGGTGAGCGTCGCGGCGCCGCCGCCAGTCGTGAACGTGCATCCGATCTTCGTGTCGAGCGGGCACTGGATGCTGGTGGCGTAGGGATTGGCATCCGAGAATCGGAAATAGACGTCGAACTGCACGTTGGAGCCGTTCTGGGTCACGCTGTAGTCGTTGTCGGTGCCGGCGAGCAGCAGGTAGCTGCCATCGTTGAGGCGCGGACCGACGGCGAGTCCCTCCCACTTCTCCGGGACCTTGTTGCCCAATGCGGCCAGCGTGTTGGCGCCGAGGTCCAGGAAGGGCGTCAGCACCTTCGAGACGGGGATGACGCCCGCGGGAAGTACGCCGCCCGCGATTGGGATGGCTGCGACGTTGGTCGCCCCGGTCAGATCGATCTCAAACACCTTCTTGCTCTGGGTCGCGAACTCCGCGCCCACGCCCACGCCCCGGTTGTTTCGCTCCAGCACCAGCATGCGGTTGTCGTCCAGCGCGACGAGCGCGGAGATGCCCCGCCCCTGAGACGCTGCCGCCATCGCGTATGCGTACTGCGCGACCGCCAGGCCGGTATCGGTGTCGAATTTGACGATCCGGTTGAAGGTGCCGTTGCCGGCGCCCTCGTCGAGCATCGCGCTCTGCAGCATCGCGTAGACATAACGGCCATCGGGGCTGATGGCCAGGCCCTCGAAGCCGCGGTTGGTACGCTTGCCCGCCTCGTTGTCGGTGTCGCTCGCGAAGTTCGGCACGCCCGTGGGGCCGTCGCGCGGAATCAGGTTGCCGGGGGTGGCGTAGACCCGGGCCAGCACACCGTCGCGGGTGAACTCGTACACCGACGGGCCGTATTCGTCCGACACGATGAAGTTACCGTTTCGCGGGTTCACCACGAAGCCTTCTGGATCCAGCGCGAGGCCCAGAACGCCGGTGGAACTTGAGGCGGGGAGTGTCCCGGGCGCGATGCCGTTGAAGAAGCCCGCGGGCACACCGCCGATCGTCCCGTCACTGCGGAACTTCACGGTCTCGGCGACCGCGAAGTTGCTGATGGCACCAGTGGTGGCATCGATGTCGATCCTGAACTGCTGCACCCGCGTGTCGTACGGCAGGGTGCCGCCTCCCGGGCCGCGGTCCGACAGGCCCCACCATTGACCCCGGTTGGGGTCGAAATAGATATCCGAGAAGAATCCCAGGCGTCCGGTGTTCGCGGTCGTACCGAACTTGTCGGCTGTAGCGGCCGGTATCGCGATCCCGTTGACGAAGACGGGCGCGGTGAGCGCGGGAAACGGCAGCAGGGCAGCGAGCAGCGCTGCGCATCGGGGTATGCGTGACATGGGTAGTCCTGGGTCGGGTAGGTCGGGATAGGCCCGGTCGAGCCGTCTCGCGACCCCCTCAGCAAGGAATGTGCCGTGCTTCGGAAAGTGCAGTCGAATCAAGGACTGCCGGATTGCGCGGGCAGACGGGATGCCCTCGCGGGAGGCCGCGTTGTAAAGATATTCGACGGAAGTTCCGTCATCGTTCCGTCATATTCGCGGATCATGATGCAAACTGCCGATACTTCGAGTCAAGCGGCCATGAGGCCGCTGCGATGTCCGTGGCGTTAGCGCTGCCCGGTCCGGATCGATCCGAACACGTCTTTGTGCTCCCGGGGCTGCGACCGCCAGTACTGCGGCGGCACCTCCACGCTCGCGCCGAGTTCAGCGGCCGCATGCCACGGCCAGCGCGGGTCCCACAGCAGGCCCCGGGCCAGCGCCACCAGGTCCGCCTGCCCGCCGGCCACGATCGCCTCGGCCTGCCGCGGCTCGGTGATCATGCCCACCGCGATCACCGGGATGCCCACCTCGGCGCGGATGCGCTCGGCGAACGGCACCTGGTAGCCCGGCCCGACCGGGATCTGCTGCTTCGGCGAGATACCTCCGGACGACGCATCGATCCAGTCGCAGCCGCGCGCGGCGAGCGCCTTCGAGAAGGCGACCGTCTGCGCCGGATCCCAGCCGCCCTCGACCCAGTCGGTGCTCGAGACGCGCACGCCCAGCGGTCGGTCGGACGGCCACTCGGCCCGGACCGCGTCGAACACCTCCAGCGGGAAGCGCATCCGGTTCTCCAGGCTGCCGCCCCAGCGGTCGGTGCGCCGGTTGGCGATCGGCGACAGGAACTGGTGCAAGAGGTAGCCGTGGGCCGCGTGCAGCTCGATCGCCTGCAGCCCCAGGCGCAGCGAGCGGCGGGTGGCATCGACGAAGCGGGCCTTCAGGCGGGCGAGTCCGGCCCCGTCCAGCTCGGCCGGCGGCGTTTCGTGCGCCAGGTGGGGGACGGCCGAGGGGCCCACCGTGGCCCAGCCACCGTCGGCGACCGCGATCAGCTGCCCGCCCTCCCAGGGCCGGCCGCTGGAGGCCTTGCGGCCCGCGTGGCCGAGCTGGATGCCGATCGGCATGCGTCCCAGCGGGCGGATCGCCGCCAGCGTCGCGGCCAGCGCCGCCTCGGTCTCGTCGTCCCACAGGCCCACGCAGCCTGGGGTGATCCGCCCGACCGGCTCCACCGCGGTCGCCTCGATCAACAGCAGGCCGGCGCCCGACACCGCCATCTGGCCCAGGTGCACCGTGTGCCAGTCGGTGGTCCGGCCGTCGTCGGCGGAGTACTGGCACATCGGTGACACCACGATGCGGTTGGGCAGGGTCAGGCCGCGCAGCGTGAACGGCGTGAACAGCTGCGGGGCGCCGGCAGGGGGCGCTGGCGGGGCGACGGGCGGGTTCGGGTCAGACACTTGAATTCCTCGGGCTTATCCACACGTACGGCAGGGAGACATTGTAAGTCGGGCCCGCTGGGCGGGCCCTCGAGACCCCCAACCATCACGACGTGACCGAGACGATGCGACAAGACAAGCTGACCACCCAGTTCCAGCAGGTGCTGGCCGATGCGCACAGCCTCGCGCTCGCCGGCGATCATCAGTACATCGAGCCCGTGCACCTGCTGTCCGCGGTGATCGGCCAGGCCGACGGCTCGGGCCGCGCGCTGCTCGAGCGGGCAGGCGTCCGGATTCCCGCACTGAAGTCCGCCGTCGACGCCGCCATCAAGCGGATACCGACCGTCTCAGGGACCGGCGGCGACATCCAGGTCGGGCGCGACACTGTGAGGCTGCTGAACCTCGCCGAGAAGGAGGCCACCCGGCGCGGCGACCAGTACATCGCCACCGAGATGGTGCTGCTCGCGCTGGCCGACGACCAGGGCGACGCGGGCCGCATCGCGCGCGAGGCCGGTCTGAACCGCAAGCAGCTCGAGACGGCGATCGAGGCGGTGCGCGGTGGCCAGACCGTCGGCAGCCCCGAGGCCGAGGGCCAGCGCGAGGCGCTCAAGAAGTACACCGTCGACCTGACCGAGCGCGCCCGCTCCGGCAAGCTCGATCCGGTGATCGGCCGCGACGACGAGATCCGCCGCGCCATCCAGATCCTGCAGCGCCGCACCAAGAACAACCCGGTGCTGATCGGCGAGCCGGGCGTGGGCAAGACCGCCATCGTCGAGGGCCTCGCGCAGCGTATCGTCAACGGCGAGGTGCCCGACACGCTCAAGGACAAGCGCGTGCTGTCGCTCGACATGGCCTCCCTGCTGGCCGGAGCCAAGTACCGCGGCGAGTTCGAGGAGCGCCTGAAGTCCGTGCTCAAGGAGATCGCGGCCGACGAGGGCCGCACCATCGTCTTCATCGACGAGCTGCACACCATGGTCGGTGCCGGCAAGGCCGAGGGCGACATCGACGCGGGCAATATGCTCAAGCCCGCGCTCGCCCGCGGCGAGCTGCACTGCGTGGGCGCCACCACGCTGGACGAATACCGCAAGTACATCGAGAAGGACGCCGCGCTGGAGCGCCGCTTCCAGAAGGTGCTGGTGGGCGAGCCGAGCGTCGAGGCGACCATCGCCATCCTGCGCGGCCTGCAGGAGCGCTACGAGCTGCACCACGGCATCGACATCACCGACCCGGCGATCGTCGCCGCGGCGGAGCTCTCCAACCGCTACATCACGGACCGCTTCCTGCCCGACAAGGCGATCGACCTGATCGACGAGGCGGCCGCCCGAATCAAGATGGAGATCGACTCCAAGCCCGAGTCGATGGACCGGCTCGACCGGCGGCTGATCCAGCTCAAGATCGAGCGCGAGGCGGTCAAGCGCGAGACCGACGAGGCATCGCGCAAGCGCCTCGACCTGATCGAGCAGGAGATCGAGCGGCTCGGCCGCGAGTACGCCGACCTCGACGAGATCCTGCGCGCCGAGAAGGCCGCGGTGCAGGGAAGCGCCGCGATCAGGACCGAGATCGAGAAGCTGCGCGCCCAGATGACCGACCTGCAGCGCAAGGGCCAGTTCGACAAGGTGGCCGAGATCCAGTACGGCAAGCTGCCGGAGCTCGAGGGGCGCCTCGCGTCGGCGCATGCCGCCGAGCAGGGCAAGGCGGGCGACGGCACGGCCCGCCCGAAGCTGTTGCGCACCGAGGTCGGCGCCGAGGAGATCGCCGAGGTGGTGTCGCGCGCGACCGGCATTCCGGTGTCCAAGATGATGCAGGGCGAGCGCCAGAAGCTGCTGCAGATGGAGGCCAAGCTGCATGAGCGCGTGATCGGCCAGGACGAGGCCGTGCGGCTGGTGTCCGATGCGATCCGCCGCTCGCGCGCCGGGCTGTCCGACCCCAACCGGCCCTATGGCTCCTTCCTGTTCCTCGGGCCGACGGGCGTCGGCAAGACCGAGCTGTGCAAGGCACTCGCGACCTTCCTGTTCGATGCCGAGGACCACATGATCCGGATCGACATGTCCGAGTTCATGGAGAAGCACTCGGTGTCGCGCCTGATCGGGGCGCCTCCGGGCTACGTCGGCTACGACGAGGGCGGCTACCTGACCGAGGCGGTTCGCCGCAACCCGTACAGCGTCATCCTGTTCGACGAGGTCGAGAAGGCGCATCCGGACGTGTTCAACGTGCTGCTGCAGGTGCTTGATGACGGTCGGATGACCGACGGCCAGGGGCGAACCGTCGACTTCAAGAACACAGTGATCGTGATGACCTCCAACCTCGGCTCGCACGAGATCCAGCGCATGTCGATGGAGAAGGCCGATCCCGACCTCATCAAGGAGGCCGTGATGGGCGAGGTCCGCAACCACTTCCGGCCCGAGTTCATCAACCGGATCGACGAGATCGTCGTGTTCCACGCGCTGGCGGCCGACCACATCCGCTCGATCGCGCGGATCCAGCTGCGTCGCCTCGAGGAGCGGCTGGCCCAGCGCGACCTCGCGCTGACGGTGACCGACCGCGCGCTCGACGAGATCGCCAAGGTCGGCTTCGACCCGGTGTTCGGTGCGCGGCCGCTCAAGCGGGCGATCCAGCAGCACATCGAGAACCCGGTCGCGAAGTCGATCCTCGAAGGCCGCTTCGCGCCCAAGGACGTGGTGCCGGTGGACTTCGACGGCCAGAAGTTCGTGTTCGAGCGGACGGTGCACTGATGCGCGTCGCCGGCGGCGCCCCGCATCGGGGGCGTCGCCGGCCGGCGGTGCGTGGCGGGTCCCATGTGGCACAATCCGCGGCTCTTCGCGACCCTCTCCGATGCGCCCGCCGATGAACGATCCCACCCCAGTGGCCGCGTCAGCGGCGACCCAGCCCGTCGTGCCGGCGCCGGCCCGCGACGAAGCCGCCGCCGAGCGGCGCGTGCGCGCGACCCTGACCGCTGAGCTCGCGGTCGCGGCGCGCCGGGTCGATGCCGCGGTCGAGCTCCTCGACGGCGGCGCCACCGTTCCCTTCATCTCACGCTACCGCAAGGAAGCCACCGAAGGGCTGGACGACACACAGCTGCGCACGCTCGAGGAGCGCCTCGCCTACCTGCGCGAGCTCGAGGCGCGCCGTGCCGCGATCGCGCAGAGCATCGCGGAGCAGGGCAAGCTCACCGACGCGCTCGTGGCCGCGATCCAGGCCGCGCACACCAAGCAGGCCCTCGAGGACCTCTACCTGCCCTACAAGCAGAAGCGCCGCACCAAGGCCCAGATCGCGCGCGAGGCCGGCCTCGAGCCGCTCGCCGACGCCCTAGTCGCCGACCGCTCGCTGGTCCCGGCCGACGCGGCCCTCGTCTACGTGTCGGCCGAGCTCGGCGTCGCCGACGCCAAGGCCGCGCTGGACGGTGCGCGCGACATCCTCGCCGAGCGCTTCGCCGAACGGCCCGAGGTCCTGTCCGCCTTGCGCGAGCTCCTCTGGAACGAGGGCGTGATCGCATCGCGGCGCGCCGAGAGCACAGCCGAAGGCGCCGCCACCGACGCCGATAAGTTCCGCGACTACTTCGACCACGCCGAGCCGATCCGCGCCGTGCCGTCGCACCGCGCGCTCGCGCTGTTCCGCGGCCGCCAGCAGGGCGTGCTGTCGGTGGGCCTGTCGCTGGGCGCAGAGCGCGAGGCGCTGGTGCCGCACCCGTGCGTCGCGCGCCTGGGGGGCCTGGTGGGGCTGTCAGCCGTTCTGACCGACGGCTCGCAGCCCGCCGACCGCTGGCTGTCCGACGCGCTGCGCTGGTGCTGGCGCGTGAAGCTGCACCTGCACTTCGAGAGCGAGCTGTTCGCCCGCCTTCGCGAGGCGGCCGAGTCCGAGGCGATCCGCGTGTTCGGTGCCAACCTCAAGGACCTGTTGCTGGGCGCGCCGGCGGGGCAGAAGTCCGTCCTGGGCCTGGACCCGGGCTTGCGCACGGGCGTGAAGGTGGCTGTGGTCGACGCCACCGGCAAGCTGCTCGACACCGCGACGGTGTTCCCGCACGAGCCGCGGCGCGACTGGGACGGCGCGCTCGCCACGCTCGCGCGGCTGGCCGCGCAGCACGGCACCGAGCTGGTCGCGATCGGCAACGGCACCGCGTCGCGCGAGACCGACCGGCTCGCGGGCGAGCTGCAGAAGCGCCATCCCGAGCTCGGCCTGAAGAAAGTCACGGTGTCGGAGGCGGGCGCCTCGGTCTACTCCGCCTCCGCCCTCGCCGCGCGCGAGTTCCCCGCGCTCGACGTGACGCTGCGGGGCGCCGTGTCGATTGCGCGCAGGCTGCAGGACCCGCTCGCCGAGCTCGTCAAGATCGATCCCAAGTCGATCGGCGTCGGCCAGTACCAGCACGACGTCGACCAGCGCGGGCTCGCCCGCAGCCTGGACGCGATCGTCGAGGACTGCGTGAACGCCGTCGGCGTAGACGTGAACACCGCGTCGGTGCCCCTGCTCGCGCGCGTCTCCGGCCTGAACGCGTCGGTGGCCGAGCGGATCGTCGCGCACCGCGACGCCAACGGCCCGTTTCGCAGCCGCGAGGCGCTGCGCCAGGTGCCCCGCCTCGGCGACAAGACCTTCGAGCAGGCGGCGGGCTTCCTGCGCATCCAGGGCGGCGACGATCCGCTCGATGCATCGGCCGTCCACCCCGAGGCCTACGCGGTCGTGCAGCGGATCCTCGCGCGCCTGGACCGGCCAGCCGCCGAGGTGATCGGCCAGCGCGACGCGCTGCGGGGCCTCTCGCCCGAGGCCTTCGTCGACGAGCGCTTCGGGGTGCCCACGGTGCGCGACATCTTCGCCGAGCTCGAGAAGCCCGGCCGCGACCCGCGCGGCGACTTTGTCACCGCGAGCTTTCGCGAGGGCATCGAGAAGGTCTCCGACCTGCAGCCCGGCATGGTGCTCGAGGGCGTGGTCACCAACGTCGCCAATTTCGGCGCCTTTGTCGACATCGGCGTCCACCAGGACGGGCTGGTCCACATCTCCATGCTGTCGGCCAAGTTCGTCCGCGACCCGCGCGAGGTGGTGCGTGCGGGCCAGCTGGTGCGCGTCAAGGTGCTGGAAATCGATCTGCAGCGACAGCGCATCGCACTGACGATGCGCCTGTCGGACGAGCCGGCGCGTGACGGTGCAGCGGCTGCCGCGGGCGTGCCCGCGCAGCGCGGTCCGCGCGATGGCGCACGTGGTGCAGGGCGCGGTCCGGGCGGCAGGCCGCCTGGATCGGGCGGTAGCGCAGGCGGCAGCGGCGCGGGCGGCAGCGGCGCGGGCGGCAGCGGCGCGGGCGGCGGCCGCGGCCGCGGCCACTCGGACACGGCCAGCGGCCCGCGCGGGCCCGGCGCGCCACGCCCTGGCGGCGCTTCGCGTGCGCCCCAGGGCGAGACTGCGATGCAGGCGGCGTTCGCCGCGCTCAAGAAGCGCTGACCCGCTCCGCTTGCCCCGGCGCGGCCAGCCGCGAATCCAGACTCGGCCATGCGCCCCGCCCAGGGGCCGCAGGCGTGGCCCTCAGGTCCGCGGCGGGTTCGACACCCCGTGCACCACATGCCCGGTCGGCCCGGCGTCAGCCGCCGAGTCGCAGTGCCGCGTCTGGTCGTCGAAGAAGAAGTCCGGCTCGAAGCTCCGCAGGAAGGGCCCCTTGTCCAGGCCCCCGAGGAACATCGCCTCGTCGACCTCGACGTCCCAGGCCATCAGCGTTCGCACGGCGCGCTCGTGGGCGGGTGCGCTGCGCGCGGTCACCAGCGCGGTGCGGATGCCCATGCTGTCCGCGCCCTCGCTGCGCAGCGCGTGCAGCGCCTGGAGCAGCGGCTTGAACGGCCCGGGCATCAGTGGCGTCCCGGCGTTCGAGTGCTCGTGATGCTGGAACGCATCGAGCCCCTGCCCCTGAAAGACCCGCTCGGCCTCGTCCGAGAACAGCACCGCGTCGCCGTCGAACGCGATGCGGACCTCGTCCGGGTGGGTGGCGCCGGCCCGCGCCGAATCCGGGTACACGCGTGCCGCCGGGAACCCCGCCAGCAGCGCGCCCCGCACGTCGTCCTCGTTCGCCGACAGGAACAGGTGGGCGCCGAGCGCGGCGAGGTAGCCATAGGGCGCCCGACCGCGGGTGAAGACGCCGCGTTCGATCGCCAGGCCGTGGTGGCGCGCCGAGCGGAACACCCGCATGCCGCTGGCGGGGTCGTTGCGCGACAGGATTACCACCTCGACCCGGTGCCTGTCGGGGCTGTTGAAGGCGAGCAGCTTGCGCACCAGCGGCAGCGCGCAGCCGGCCCGCGCCGGCACGTCGATGCGCTGCATCTGCAGCGACATGTAGGAGGCGTCGTCGCCGCCCTCGAAGTGCCGGTTCTCCTCCTCGAAATCGAACAGGGCGCGCGACGAGATCGCGACCACGAGCTTGTCCTGGAGCGAGATCGACATGGTGGCCCGGACGACGGCGAGGGGAGGGTGCGGGGACGGGGTCCGGCCCGCGCGGATGCTTCTCGATTCTACCGAGCTTCGCGCGCAACGGCCCGCCCCGAAGTGTGCTTTACTCTCGGCCGACCCGCTTCCCGCAACCCGGCCTGACCCAGCCGTCGCTGGCCGTACCGCCCCGCTTCCGGAGAACCCCTCGATGAAGTTCCGCTTTCCCGTCATCATCATCGACGAAGACTGGAAGTCCGAGTCCGCCAGCGGCCTGGGCATCCGCGCGCTGGCCAAGGCGATCGAGGAGCAGGGCATCGAGGTCGTCGGCGGCTTCACCTACGTCGACGTCTCCATGGTGGCCAACCAGGCGGCCCGCGCCTCGGCCTTCATCGTCTCCATCGACGACGAGGAGATCAACGAGGAGGGCCCGGAGAGCAAGGCGATCCAGGACCTGCGCCGCTTCATCCGCGAGACGCGCAACCGCAACGCCGACATCCCGATCTTCCTGTTCGGCGAGACCCGCACCTCGCAGCACATCCCGAACGAGATCCTGAAGGAGTTGCACGGCTTCATCCATATGTTCGAGGACACGCCCGAGTTCGTCGCGCGCTACATCATCCGCGAGGCGAACAACTACATGGGCTCGCTCGCGCCGCCGTTCTTCAAGGCGCTGGTGCACTACGCCAACGACGGCTCGTATTCGTGGCACTGCCCCGGTCACTCCGGCGGCGTCGCGTTCCTGAAGAGCCCGGTGGGGCAGATGTTCCATCAGTTCTTCGGCGAGAACATGCTGCGCGCCGACGTCTGCAACGCGGTCGACGAACTCGGCCAGCTGCTCGACCACACCGGCCCCGTCGCTGCGAGCGAGCGCAACGCGGCGCGGATCTTCAGTGCCGATCACCTGTACTTCGTGACCAATGGCACCTCGACCTCGAACAAGATCGTCTGGCATTCGACGGTCGCCACCGACGACATCGTGCTGGTCGACCGCAACTGCCACAAGAGCGTGCTGCACGCAATCATGATGACCGGCACCGTGCCGATCTTCCTGCAGCCCACGCGCAACCACCTCGGCATCATCGGCCCGATCCCGCAGGACGAGTTCAGCCCCGACAGCATCCGGCGCAAGATCGAGGCGAATCCGCTGGTCAAGGACAAGACCGCCCGGCCGCAGGTCATGACCATCACCCAGTCGACCTACGACGGCATCCTCTACAACGTCGAGACCATCAAGAACACGCTGGGCGACTACATCGAGAACCTGCACTTCGACGAGGCCTGGCTGCCCCACGCCACCTTCCATCCCTTCTATCACGAGATGCACGCGATCGGAGAGAATCGGCCGCGTTCGCAGTCTTCGATGGTCTTCTCGACGCAGTCGACGCACAAGCTGCTTGCTGGCCTGTCGCAGGCGTCGCAGATCCTCGTTCAGGAGGCGGTCGACCGCAAGCTCGATCGCTACCGCTTCAACGAGTCCTATCTGATGCACACCTCGACCTCGCCTCAGTACGCCATCATCGCGTCCTGCGACGTCGCCGCGGCGATGATGGAGCAGCCCGGCGGGCGCGCGCTCGTCGAGGAGTCGATCTCCGAGGCGCTTGACTTCCGGCGCGCGATGAAGAAGGTCGACGACGAGTTCGGCGAGTCATGGTGGTTTCGCGTCTGGGGGCCAAAGGCCTTCGACCACGTCGGCGCGGGCCGCCGCGAGGAGTGGCTGCTCAAGGAGACCGACTCCTGGCACGGTTTCGAGCGGCTGCAGCCGGGCTTCAACATGCTCGACCCGATCAAGGCCACGCTGGTCACGCCGGGCCTGGCGCTCGACGGCAGCTTCGCGCAGTGGGGCATCCCCGCGTCGCTGGTCACCAAGTACCTCGCCGAGCACGGCGTCGTCGTCGAGAAGACCGGCCTGTATTCCTTCTTCGTGATGTTCACGATCGGCATCACCAAGGGCCGCTGGAACACGCTGGTCACCGAACTCCAGCAGTTCAAGATGGACTACGACGCCAACCAGCCGCTGTGGCGCGTCATGCCTGAGTTCGTCGCGAAGTACCCGATCTACGAGCGGGTCGGCCTGCGCGACCTCGCCCAGCAGATCCACGAGGAGTATCGACGCCACGACGTCGCCCGGGTCACCACCGAGATGTACCTGTCGCTCATGGAGCCCGCGATGAAGCCGTCCGACGCGTTCGAGTGCCTCGCGCATCGCCGGGTCGACCGGGTGCCGATCGACGAGCTCGAGGGCCGCGTCACGACGATGCTCGTCACGCCCTATCCTCCCGGCATCCCACTGCTGATCCCGGGCGAGCGTTTCAATCGGACGATCGTCGAATACCTGAAGTTCGTGCGCTCGTTCAACGACCGCTTCGCCGGCTTCTCGACCGACGTGCACGGCCTCGTGGTCGAGACCGAGAAGGGCGAGTCCCGCTACTTCGTGGATTGCGTGCGCGCCTGAGCGGCGCGGGCCTTCAGCGACGCCCGGTCTCGTCCACGACGAGCCGGGTGCCGGCCAGACGGTCGTAGAGCGTGCGGCGCTCCCCGTCCAGCAGGGCCGCCCCGCAGGGCAGCGCCAGCAGCGCCAGCCAGGCCGGTGCGAGCCACCAGGCGGCGAGCGCGGGCGCGAGCAGCATCGTCCAGGCAAGCAGGTAGCGCAGCGCGGCACGGGGGCGCGACACCGGCCGGTCGGTCGCGTCCACCAGTCTCAGCCCGACGGTCTTCATCGGCAGCGTGCGGCGCCCCTCGCTCCAGAACCACACGAAGTACGCACCGATCACGACGAAGAGGTAGGCCTGGAAGACCCAGCGCAGCGGCCCAGGCTCGCCCTTGAATTGCGCGAGCGCCGAAAACGCGTAGCCGAAGAAGACGATCACGGCGAACAGCACGACCGTCTCGTAGCCAGCGCCCATGAACCGCCGCCACAGGCCAGCCGAGGGCAGCCGCCCCGCCGCAGCCGAAGGAGATGCGCCGACTTCCACAGGCGCGTCAGGGCCGGCGGGTGTCCGCGGGGCCGACCGTGTTCGTGACGGCCCCGGCTGGCGACGGCACGCCGTCGGTGCCGGCCGTCACCGGAGGCCGTGCCGGAGCCCGCCTGGGCAGCGGCTGGGCCGCCTGCTTGGCGAGACCGGTCGCGGCGCCCGCATGACGGGCGGCGGTGTTGCTCGTGCTGCCCGCCGTGCCGAGCACCGAACGCTGCTCCGGAGTCATGCCCTGGTAGTTTTCCCACTCGGCGAGGAGATTCTCGCGCGCCACCTGCTGAGCCAGGCGGTAGTTGGCGCGCGCCAGACGGCGCTGCTCCGGGGTGAGGGCCGCCCATTCGGCGACCCGGTTCTCGACGCGTTTCTGCTCGTCGGCCTTCATCTTGGGAAAACGGCTGGCGAGATCCGCCCACGCCCGCTTCTCGCTGATGGGCAGCGCATTCCACTGCGACTCGAAGGGCTGGAGGACCCTGCGCTGCGCGGCACTCAGCTCCGACCAGAGCGGCTGAGCAAGCGGCACCAGCGATGCCCGGGGGGGATCCAGCCGGATCGGATCGTGCCGAGGGGCCGGCGCAACCGCCGCTGCCGGCGCCGGGACCGTCGGAGCGGGCTCCACGGCGGGGGCGGGCGGTGTGCCGGCCGGGTCGACCGGAGCCGTTCCCGCGCCCGCAGATCCGGCGGGAATGCCGTCGGCGGTGGGGGGCGCCGCGTCGCCTGCCCACGCACATGCCGACGCTGCCGTGATGACGAGCGCGGCGATTCGGGAGGCCGGGAACAGCCGGAGGGTCACTGTCGGACGTTCTTGATGTAGACGCCGAAGCCCTTGTCGGCATAGGCGGACAGCGGAACGTCGTCGTTGGCGAGCAGAAGCTCGGCGTCGATGTCGGCGGTTTCGGCTGCGTCCTGCATGTCGTCCCACAGCGAGATGCCGTAGAACCCGGCGATCACCACCAGGATCGGGGCCAGCGTGGACAGCAGGCGCACCGTCATGGACGGACGGCGGCCGGCCGACAGCACGCCAAGCGTGGCCGTATTGCCGCCACCCATCGCTTCGATCGCGCGGCCCGGATGGGCGCGGGCGATCGCGGCAGTCCGCGAGCGCTCGAGCCGCTGGGTGACTCGATACGGCAGACGGCCGGTCGATTCCTCGAGGGCCTGGCGGATCCGGTAGGCGAATTGCTGTTCGTTCATAGGGTGATTCCCTTGGCCTTTAGCGCGGCGGCCAGGGTGTGGGTAGCGCGCGAGCAGTGAGTCTTGACGCTGCCTTCCGAGCATCCCATGGCGATTGCGGTCTCTGCAACGTCCATCTCCTGCCAATAACGCATCACGAAGGCCTCGCGTTGACGGGGGGGCAGCTTCTGGATCTCCGCATCGATCGCCCGAAGGATCTGGTCGCGCTCGACCAGCTGGGCTGCACTCTCGCCGGTCCGTGAGTCGCCTTCGATCTCCATCGAGTCGAGGGGGTCGCCGTCGCCGTCCTCGCCCGGCTGCAGGGCAGACAGCAGCGTCGTCCAGAGGTTGCGGACCTTCAGGCGGCGGAAGTGGTCATGGATGACATTCTGGAGAATCCTCTGGAACAGCAGCGGAAGCTCGGCTACCGGCTTGTCCGCGTACTTCTCGGCCAGCTTGAACATGGCGTCCTGGACGACGTCCAGAGCCGAATCGTCGTCGCGCGTAGCGTAGACGGCTTGCTTGAAGGCCCGGCGTTCGATTGATTCCAGAAAGTCGGAAAGTTCCTGCCGAGAGGCCATTCCCTGCGCTCGAGCCTGACGCCAGCAGCGGATGCTAGCAGAAGCCGTGCCTTGACCGCCCTGCTGCGGTGCATTAACCTCGATGAATCCCTTGGCTCCATCGGCGGCGCTGTCGGCGACGCAGACGGGGTCTTTGTCTTTTTTTGGGGCCTTTCGATCGAAGGGCCAGAAAGCAGGCACGCATGCCCGAGCGACCTCCACGAGAGGGCGCGAAGGCGTCCGATCAATCTCACAGGCCCCGACTCGAGGCCTGCGTCGAGGCGGTCTACGGGCTGCGTTGGCGCCGGCGGGCGGGCTCCCCTGGACCTTGAAAGGAACACACACATGGAACTCACAGGCGCAGAGATCGTCATCCGTTGCCTTCAGGAAGAAGGCGTCGAGCATGTTTTCGGGTATCCCGGCGGCGCAGTCCTCTACATCTACGACGCGCTCTTCCAGCAGGACAAGGTCCAGCACATCCTGGTCCGGCACGAACAGGCGGCGGTCCATGCGGCCGATGCCTACTCCCGCTCCACGGAGCGGGTCGGAGTCTGCCTGGTGACGAGCGGGCCGGGTGTCACCAACGCGGTGACCGGCATTGCGACCGCCTACATGGACTCGATCCCGATGGTGATCCTGTCCGGCCAGGTACCCACCCATGCGATCGGCGAGGACGCCTTCCAGGAGTGCGACACGGTCGGCATCACGCGCCCGTGCGTCAAGCACAACTTCCTGGTCAAGGACATCAAGGACCTCGCGACCACGATGAAGAAGGCCTTCGTGATCGCCTCAACCGGGCGCCCCGGCCCGGTGCTGGTGGACATCCCGAAGGACATCACCCGCGACAAGTGCCGCTTCGAGTACCCGAAGTCGGTTCCGATGCGCTCGTACAATCCGGTCGTCAAGGGGCATCAGGGCCAGATCCGCAAGGCGGTCCAATTGCTGCTGCAGGCCGAGCGCCCGATGGTCTACACCGGCGGCGGCGTGATTCTCTCGAACGCGTCGCCCGAGCTGAACCGGCTGGTCGACCTGCTCGGGTTTCCCTGCACCAACACGCTGATGGGCCTGGGCGGCTATCGCGCGAGCAGCGAACAGTTCGTGGGCATGCCCGGCATGCACGGCACCTACGAAGCCAACATGGCGATGCAGCACTGCGACGTGCTGCTGGCGGTGGGCGCGCGATTCGACGACCGCGTGATCGGTAACACCAAGCACTTCGCGCAGAACCCCCGCAAGATCGTCCACATCGATATCGACCCGTCCTCGATCTCCAAGCGCGTGAAGGTCGACGTGCCGATCGTCGGCGACGTACGCGAGTGCCTGAACGAGCTGACCGCGCAGCTTCAGACGGCGTTCGCGTCGGGCACGCGGGTCCACAAGGGCCTGCAGGCCTGGTGGGGCCAGATCGCCGAATGGCGCAAGAAGGATTGCCTCAAGTACGACCGCAGCGCGCGCGAGGTCATCAAGCCGCAGTACGTCGTCGAGAAGCTCTGGGAGGTGACCGGCGGTGATGCGTTCGTCACGTCGGACGTCGGCCAGCACCAGATGTGGGCCGCACAGTTCTACCGCTTTGACAAGCCGCGCCGCTGGATCAACTCGGGTGGTCTGGGGACGATGGGCGTCGGCCTGCCTTATGCGATGGGCGTGGCGCTCGCCAACCCCGGCGCGCAGGTGGCGTGCGTCACCGGCGAGGGCTCGATCCAGATGTGCATTCAGGAGCTCTCGACCTGCAAGCAGTACCAGCTGCCGGTCAAGATCGTGAACCTGAACAACCGCTACCTGGGCATGGTGCGTCAGTGGCAGGAGATCGAGTACGGCAGCCGCTACTCGTCTTCGTACATGGACGCACTGCCCGACTTCGTCAGGCTCGCCGAGGCCTACGGACACGTGGGCATCCGCGTCGACCGGCCCCAGGACGTGGAGCCCGCGCTTCGCGATGCGTTCGGCAAGCACAAGGACCGCACGGTGTTCCTGGACATCATCACCGACCAGACCGAGAACGTCTGGCCGATGGTGCAGGGCGGCAAGGGTCTGACCGAGATGATCCTCGGCTCGGAAGACCTGTGAGGCGCGCGCGATGAGGCACATCATCTCCATCCTGATCGAGAACGAGCCCGGCGCGCTGTCGCGCGTGGTGGGTCTGTTCTCGGCCCGTGGCTACAACATCGAGACCCTGACCGTCGCGCCCACCGAGGACCGCTCGCTGTCGCGCATGACGATCGCCACCAGCGGATCCGACGAGGTCATCGAGCAGATCACGAAGCAGCTCAACCGGCTGATCGACGTGGTCAAGGTCGTCGACCTGATCGAGACTCCGTACATCGAGCGCGAGCTGATGCTGATCAAGGTTCGTGCGGTCGGCAAGGAGCGCGAGGAGATGAAGCGGATGGCGGACATCTTCCGCGGCCGTGTCATCGACGTCACCGACAAGAGTTACACCATCGAGCTGACCGGCGACGGTACCAAGCTCGATGCATTCATCGATGCGCTCGATGCGACCGCGATCCTGGAGACCGTCCGCACGGGCACCTCCGGCATCGCGCGCGGTGAGCGGATCCTGAAGGCATGAGTCCGAGCGGCACGCGACGTTCACCACGCACTACACAGAACACACACAGAGGGAAGGGACCCGAGCATGAAAGTCTTCTATGACAAGGATTGTGACCTCAAGCTGATCAAGGGCAAGAAGGTCGCCATCATCGGTTATGGCTCGCAGGGCCATGCCCACGCGCAGAACCTGAACGATTCCGGCGTCAAGGTCGTGGTCGGCGTCCGAAAGGGCGGCCCGTCCTGGGAGAAGGTCAAGAAGGCCGGTCTCAAGGCCGCCGAGATCCCCGCGGCCGTGAAGGGCGCGGACTTCGTGATGATGCTGATGCCCGACGAGCACATCGCCGCCACCTACGCGACCGACATCGAGCCCAACATCAAGCACGGCGCCACGCTGGCGTTCGCGCACGGCTTCAACATCCATTACGGCCAGGTGATGCCGCGCGCGGACCTCGACGTCGTCATGGTCGCGCCCAAGGCGCCCGGCCATACGGTGCGCTCGACCTACGCGCAGGGCGGTGGCGTGCCGATGCTGATCGCGCTGCACCAGGACAAGAGCGGCGCCGCGCGCGACTTCGCGCTGTCCTACGCCTGCGCCATCGGTGGCGGACGTGCCGGGATCATCGAGACCAACTTCCGCGAAGAGACCGAGACCGACCTGTTCGGCGAGCAGACCGTGCTGTGCGGCGGCACCGTCGAGCTGATCAAGGCGAGCTTCGAGACGCTGGTCGAGGCGGGCTATGCCCCCGAGATGGCCTACTTCGAGTGCCTGCACGAGCTCAAGCTGATCGTCGACCTGATCTATGAGGGCGGCATCGCGAACATGAACTACTCGATCTCGAACAATGCCGAGTTCGGCGAGTACGAGACGGGCCCGCGGCTGATCACCGCCGAGACCAAGAAGGAAATGAAGCGGGTGCTCGACGACATCCAGTCGGGCGACTACGCCAAGCGCTTCATTCTCGAGAACCGTGCCGGCGCGCCGACGCTGCTGTCCAAGCGCCGGATCATGGCCGAGCACCCGATCGAGGTCGTCGGCGAGCAGTTGCGCGCGATGATGCCCTGGATCAAGGCAAACAAGCTGGTCGACCGCTCGCGCAACTGACCCGCGAGGCGCAGACCGTGACAGCAGGGGCAGCGAACGACGAGCGGCCACCCGCCGACGCGCTCCCTGCCGCACCCGTTCCGACGGGTGCGGCGGAGCCTGGGCAGTGGCCTGGCCTGCTCCATCCCGACTGGCAGGACTGGCTCACCAGCGCGGTCGTGCGCGGGGCCGACGACGCGCTGCTGCTCAGGCTGATGCACGAGGGCGGCTTCGAGGCCGCCTATGCGCGCGTGGCCATCACGATCGTGCGCTCGATGACCGAGCGGGTGCGTCTGCAGGATCCCGGGCTGCTGCGCGACTACGTCCCGGACCCGATCCGGCTGCCGATCGGCCGGCCGAGCTTTCGCGCGGCCGACCGGGAGGTAAGGCTCTCCACGGTGCTGGTCAACCCGAACGTCGCGCTCGTCGAGAACCTGCTATCCGAGCAGGAGTGCGACAAGCTGGTCCAGCTGGTTCAGAGCCGGCTGCGTCGGTCCGAGGTGGTCGATCCGACCTCGGGCGCGCTCGAGATCAGTGGTGTCAGGCGCAGCGAGGGCGGGCATTTCGAATATGGCGAGAATGCCGTGGTCGCGCGGCTCGAGGCGCGCGTGGCGGCGCTCACCGGGCTGCCGGTCACCCATGGCGAGCCCCTGCAGCTCCTGCACTACCCGGCCGGCGGCGAGTACGAGCCGCATCACGACTATTTTGATCCGGCGTATGGTATGGGCGCCCTGCTGCGCCAGGGTGGCCAGCGCGTGGCGACGCTGGTGATCTACCTGCGCGAGCCGCAGGAGGGGGGCGACACCTACTTCCCCGAGCTCGAGCTGTCGCTGCGGCCCCGCAAGGGCTGCGGCATCTACTTCGAGTACTGCAATGCCCGCGGTGAACTCGACGCCCGTTGCCTGCACGCCGGCACGCCGGTGGTGCGCGGCGACAAGTGGATCGCCACCAAATGGTTCCGCCAGTCGCCGTACTCGGCGGGCTGAAGCGCGCCCCGCCGTCTCGCACGACCTCCGCCCGCCCCGGCTCCCTGCTGCCGGCGCACGGGCTGGTGTTAACCTGATGGTTTACCGAGACTCCTCGGTCGTCATTCCGGCCGCCCGCATGCCCTCTGCCCGTCCCGCGTTCCCCGATCGACATCCGACTGCGGCTGCTGCGGCCCGCGCTGCGGCCTGAGGTCATTGCGATGAACGAGCCCAAACGTCGCCGGTTCCGCCCATTCAGGGGCGGGCGCGCGGCGAGAGCTGCGATGACCGGAACCGCCGCCGAGGCGCAGCCCGCCTCACCCCGGTCTCGCGGCGTCTATATCCTGCCCAATGCCTTCACCACGGCCAATCTGTTCGCCGGGTTCTTCGCGATCGTCCAGGCCATGAACGGGCGCTTCGAGGTCGCGGCCGTCGCGATCTTCGTGGCCATGGTGCTCGACAGCCTGGACGGGCGGGTCGCGCGCCTCACCAATACCCAGAGCGCCTTCGGCGAGCAGTACGACTCCATGTCCGACATGGTGTCGTTCGGCGCGGCGCCCGCCCTGGTGATCTACGAATGGTCGCTGCGCGGCATGGGCAAGCTCGGCTGGCTCGCCGCGTTCGTGTACGTGGCCGGCGCCGCGCTGCGGCTCGCCCGCTTCAACGCCAACATCGGCGTGGTCGACAAGCGCTATTTCCAGGGGTTGCCGAGCCCGGCGGCGGCCGCGCTCGTCGCCGGCCTCGTCTGGATCGCCACCGACCTGCGCGAGACTCGCTGGATCGACGCCACCGGCACGGACCTGCGCTGGCTGGCCTGGGCGATCACCGTGTACGCAGGCGTGACCATGGTGTCCAACGCACCGTTCTACAGCTTCAAGGACGTCAATCTGCGAAAGAGCGTGCCCTACATGGTGGTGCCGCTGATCGTGCTGGCCTTCGTGCTGGTGTCGTCCGATCCGCCGACCGTGCTGTTCTCCCTGTTCCTCGTCTACGCGGTGTCGGGCTATGTGATATGGGCGCTGCGCTGGTACCGCGCGCGCCCCTCGGGCGTCCGGGGCCGCCCGCCGCCCGCCGCTCCGGATTGACCCGCTGCGTCGGCGGACGATATACTTTCGGGTTTCGTTCGACAGCGGGAGCCCCATGTCGGCACGTCAGGCAAACGCGTCACGCACGCGCACGCCGCTGGTCCTTGGCAACTGGAAGATGAACGGCGACGTCGCGACGGCCGAAGGCCTGCTCGCCGGCGTGCGCGCGGGGGTGTCACCACGGCCGCTCGGCGGGGCCGAGGTCGGGGTCTGCCCGCCGTATCCGTACCTTGGCCTGGCCGCGGCACGGCTCGCCGGCTCAGGCATCGGCTGGGGCGCCCAGGACGTGAGCGGGTTCGCCGAAGGTGCCTATACCGGGGAAGTCTCGGCGGCCATGCTGCTCGACCTGGGTTGCGCCTGGACGCTGGTCGGGCACAGCGAGCGCCGGGCGATGTTCGGCGATACGGACGCGCAAGTCGCCCGCAAAGCCGAGCGCGCGCTCGCGGCCGGCCTGGTCCCGGTGGTCTGCGTCGGCGAGACGCGCGAGGAGCGCGAGTCGGGGGCGACCGAGGCGGTGCTGGCGCGTCAGATCGATGCCGTGTGCCCGGTGCTGCGCGATGCCGGCACGGGTTGCGTGATCGCCTACGAGCCGGTCTGGGCGATCGGCACGGGCCTGACCGCCACGCCCGAGCAGGCTCAGGCGGCGCACGCATTCATACGCGCCCGGCTCGCGCTGGGCGGCATGACCGCGGCCGACCGGATCCGCATCCTGTATGGCGGCTCGGTCAAACCCGCCAACGCAGGGGTGCTCTTCTCCCAGCCGGACGTCGACGGGGGCCTCATCGGAGGCGCCTCGCTGGCGGCCGGCGATTTCGTGTCGATCTGCTACGCGGCAGATCGGTCCTGACGGTTAGACGACACGCGGCACCGGCGATCGCGCCGAGGTCCGAGACGGTTCTGGAGTCCTGAAGATGGCAATCCTGGCAACGATCGCAGTGGTGATTCAAGTGCTCAGCGCGATCGGGGTGATCGTTCTCGTCCTGCTGCAGCACGGCAAGGGCGCAGACATGGGCGCGGCCTTCGGGTCGGGCTCGTCGGGCAGCCTGTTCGGGGCGAGCGGATCGGCCAATTTCCTGAGCCGCATGACGGGTGGCCTTGCGACGGTCTTCTTCGTGAGCACCCTGGCGCTGGCCTTCTTTGCCAACTCCCGCACCGGCGGCCGCGAGCCCGGCAGCGTGATGGACAAGGTGACCACGCCCGCCACCGCCCCGGCGCCTGCAGGTACCGGCCCGGCATCCATTCCGGGGCAGGCCGCTCCGAGCGCTCCGGCGGCCCCCGCCAGCCAGCCCGGTGTTGATGCGGCGCAAAAAAGTGGCGGGGCCGGCGAAATTCCGAAGTAGAACGCGGTAGAATCTTTGGCTGAGCCGACGTGGTGAAATTGGTAGACACGCTATCTTGAGGGGGTAGTGGCGAAAGCTGTGCGAGTTCGAGTCTCGCCGTCGGCACCAAATCAGAGCGCAGCCCAATTCGGGGAACCCTCGTGAACCTAGAGAATTACCTCCCCGTCCTGCTGTTCATCATGGTGGGCGCGGGCGTCGGTCTAGCACCGATGGTCTTGGGCAAGCTGCTCGGCCCCTCCCGCCCGGACCCGGAAAAACTCTCACCCTACGAGTGCGGCTTCGAGGCCTTCGAAGACGCCCGCATGAAGTTCGACGTTCGCTACTACCTCGTGGCGATCCTCTTCATCATCTTCGACCTCGAGATCGCCTTCCTGTTCCCGTGGGCGGTGTCGCTCGATGCCATCGGCTTCTTCGGGTTCGCGTCGATGATGGTGTTCCTCACGATCCTGGTGGTCGGTTTCATCTACGAGTGGATGAAGGGCGCGCTCGACTGGGAGTGAGTCGGGTCCCGGTTGCGAGTCGTCCGGGGCAGGGTGGCTGCACCGGCGGGACGTTCGAATCGAATCGAGTCGTCGAAGGCACGGCCCTGCGGCGCAGTTGTACGGGTGGATACGCAATGAGCATCGAAGGCATCCTCAATGAGGGGTTCGTCACGACGAACCTCGACAAGCTGATCAACTGGACCCGCACGGGGTCGATGTGGCCGATGACCTTCGGGCTCGCCTGCTGTGCGGTCGAGATGATGCACGCCGGCGCCGCGCGCTATGACCTCGATCGCTTCGGCATCATGTTCAGGCCGAGCCCGCGCCAGTCGGACGTGATGATCGTGGCCGGCACCCTCTGCAACAAGATGGCGCCCGCCCTGCGCAAGGTCTACGACCAGATGCCCGAGCCGCGCTGGGTGATCTCGATGGGTTCGTGTGCCAACGGCGGCGGCTACTACCACTACTCGTATTCGGTGGTGCGCGGCTGCGACCGGATCGTGCCGGTCGACATCTACGTGCCGGGTTGCCCCCCGACCGCCGAGGCGCTGCTCTACGGGATCATGCAGCTGCAGAACAAGATCCGCCGCACCAGCACCATCGCGCGCTGAGGATCCTGATGCCCGCCCTCGACTCCCTCAAGGCCGCTGTCGCCGATGCGCTCGGCGAGCGCGCGGTGGCGCTCACCGAGCGGCTCGGCGAACTCACGCTGGTGGTGCGCGCCGCCGATCACCTCGAGGTCGCCCGGCTGCTGCGCGACCATCCGGCGCTGCGCTTCGACACCCTCATCGACCTGTGCGGCATGGACTACCTCGACTACGGTCAGGGAAGGCACGAGGGCCCGCGCTTCGCGGTCGTCGTCCACCTGCTGTCGGTGTCTCTGAACCAGCGGATCCGCCTGCGCACCTTCTGTCCCGACGACGACCTGCCGGTCGTCGACTCCCTGACCGAGACCTGGCCCGCGGCCGGCTGGTTCGAGCGCGAGGCTTTCGACCTCTACGGCATCGTGTTCGAGGGCCATGCCGACCTGCGCCGGATCCTGACCGACTATGGCTTCGTCGGGCATCCTTTCCGCAAGGACTTCCCGGTCTCGGGCTACGTCGAGATGCGCTACGACCCCGAGCAGCGCCGGGTGATCTACCAGCCGGTGACCATCGAGCCGCGTGAGATCGTTCCCCGCGTGATCCGCGAGGAGGGTTACGGCGTGGGCCGCTGAGGCCCGACGACTGGACGCACCATGGCAGAGATCAAGAACTACACCCTGAATTTCGGGCCCCAGCACCCGGCCGCCCACGGCGTGCTCAGGCTCGTGCTCGAGCTCGACGGCGAGGTCGTGCAGCGTGCCGACCCGCATATCGGGCTGCTCCACCGCGCCACCGAGAAGCTCGCCGAGACTCGCACCTACCTGCAGAATCTTCCGTACATGGACCGCCTCGACTACGTGTCGATGATGTCCAACGAGCATGCGTACGTGATGGCGATCGAGAAGCTGCTGGGCACCGAGGTGCCGCTGCGGGCACAGTACATCCGCGTGATGTTCGACGAGATCACGCGGATCCTGAACCACCTCATGTGGCTCGGGGCGCATGCGCTCGACGTGGGCGCGATGACGGTGTTCCTGTACGCGTTCCGCGAACGCGAGGACCTGATGGACTGCTACGAGGCGGTGTCGGGGGCGCGGATGCACGCGGCCTACTACCGTCCGGGCGGCGTCTACCGCGACCTGCCCGAGCGCATGCCGCAGTACGTCGTCAACAAGATCCGCAACGAGAAGGCGATCCGCGAGCTGAACGTCGATCGGCAGGGCTCGCTGCTCGACTTCATCCAGGCCTTCACCGAGCGCTTCCCCGGTTACGTCGACGACTACGAGACGCTGCTGACCGACAACCGCATCTGGAAGCAGCGGCTGGTCGGCATCGGCGTGGTTGACCCGGATCGCGCCCGTGCGCTGGGTTTCACCGGCCCGATGCTCAGAGGATCGGGCGTCGAGTGGGACCTGCGCCGCAAGCAACCCTACGAGGTCTACGACCGGCTCAAGTTCGACATCCCGGTCGGCAGGAACGGCGACTCCTACGACCGCTATCTGGTGCGCATCGAGGAGATGCGCCAGAGCAATCTGATCGTGCGCCAGTGCATCGACTGGCTGCGCGTGAATCCGGGCCCGGTGATCGTCGACGACCACAAGGTGGCGCCGCCGTCGCGCGTCGGGATGAAGTCGAACATGGAAGAACTGATCCACCACTTCAAGCTGTTCACCGAAGGCATGCACGTGCCCGAGGGCGAGGCCTATGCGGCGGTCGAGCATCCCAAGGGCGAGTTCGGCATCTATCTGGTGTCTGACGGCGCCAACAAGCCCTACCGCCTCAAGATCCGCGCGCCCGGCTATCCGCACCTGCAGGCGCTCGACGAGATGGCGCGCGGTCACATGCTCGCCGACGTGGTCACGCTGATCGGTACCCAGGACATCGTCTTCGGGGAGATCGACCGATGAGCGCCGCCCCGATCGACCAGGGCGCGCCTGGCGCCCGGCTGCTGTCCGGCGCGGCGTATGCGCGGATCGACCGCGAGGTCGCGAAGTTCCCGCCCGACCAGAAGCAGTCCGCGGTGATGGCCGCGCTCGCGATCGCGCAGGACGAGATCGGCTGGACCTCGCCCGCGGTGGTCGACGACGTCGCGGCCTACCTCTCCATGCCGCCGATCGCGGTATGGGAGGTCGCGACCTTCTACAACATGTACGTCAGGACAGAGCCGGCGCGCCATCGGATCGGTGTCTGCACGAACCTGCCGTGCGCGCTGCGCGAGGGCAACAAGGCAGCCCAGTACCTGAAGGGCAAGCTTGGCATCGGGTTCGGCGAGACGACGCCGGACGGGCGCTTCACGCTGATCGAGACCGAATGCCTCGGGGCCTGCGGCGACGCGCCGGTGCTGCTGGTCAACAACAAGCGGATGTGCAGCTTCATGAGCGCCGATCGGCTCGACGCGCTGCTCGACGAGCTGAAGAAGGACTGAGGACACGATCCATGGGTGCCAACGACATTCGCCAGGCGCTCGCCGACGTGCGAGCCCAGGAAACCTGCTTCCATGGACGGCACATCGGCCCGCTCATCTACGCGGGCCTTGATTCGCCCGACGGATGGCACCTGAAGGACTACGAGGCGCGCGATGGCTACAAGGCGCTGCGCCGTATCCTCACCGAGGGCATGACGCCGGAGCAGGTGATCTTCGAGGTCAAGGCCTCGGGGCTTCGCGGCCGAGGCGGCGCGGGCTTCCCGACCGGGCTGAAGTGGAGCTTCATGCCCCGCCAGTTTCCCGGCCAGAAGTACCTGGTGTGCAATTCCGACGAGGGCGAACCCGGCACCTTCAAGGACCGGGACATCCTTCGCTACAACCCGCACATCGTCATCGAGGGCATGGCGATCGCGGCCTACGCGATGGGCATCTCCGTGGCCTACAACTACATCCACGGCGAGATCTGGGACACCTACGCGCGCTTCGAGGAGGCGCTCGAGGAGGCCAGGGCGGCGGGCTACCTGGGCGACAGGATCCTCGGGTCGGCGTTCTCGTTCCAGCTGCACGCGTTCCATGGCTTCGGGGCCTACATCTGCGGCGAGGAGACGGCGCTGCTCGAGTCCCTCGAGGGCAAGAAGGGCCAGCCGCGCTTCAAGCCGCCGTTCCCGGCGAGCTACGGGCTGTACGGCAAGCCGACCACGATCAACAACACCGAGACCTTCGCCGCGGTGCCCTGGATCATCCGCAACGGCGGCGCCAAGTTCCTGGAACTGGGTAAGCCGAACAACGGCGGTACCAAGATCTTCTCGGTGTCGGGCGACGTGGAACGGCCGGGCAACTACGAGATTCCCCTGGGCACCCCGTTTGCGAAGCTGCTGGAGCTGGCCGGCGGGATGCGTGGCGGGCGAAAGCTGAAGATGGTCATCCCGGGCGGCTCGTCGATGCCGGTGCTGCCAGCCGACACGATGATGGCCACCGACATGGACTACGACTCCATCGCCAAGGCGGGCTCCATGCTCGGTTCGGGGGCGGTGATCGTCATGGACGAGACGCGCTGTGCGGTGAAGTCGCTGCTGCGGCTGTCCTACTTCTATTTCGAGGAGTCCTGCGGCCAGTGCACGCCGTGCCGCGAGGGCACGGGCTGGCTGTGGCGCATGGTCCACCGCATCGAGCACGGCGAAGGCACGAGGGAGGACCTCGTGCGGCTCGGCGAGGTCGCCGACAACATCCAGGGCCGTACGATCTGCGCACTCGGCGATGCTGCCGCGATGCCGGTCAAGGCCTTCCTGAAGCATTACTGGTCGGAATTCGAACACCACGTCGAGCACAAGCGCTGCGTGGTACCGGCATACGTCTGAGCGCCACCATGGTCGAGATCGAAGTCGACGGAAAGAAGGTCGAGGTCAACGAAGGCAGCATGGTCATGCATGCGGCCAACGCGCTCGGCATCTTCGTTCCGCATTTCTGCTACCACAAGAAGCTCTCGATCGCGGCCAACTGCCGCATGTGCCTGGTCGACGTCGAGAAGGCGCCCAAGCCGCTGCCGGCCTGCGCCACCCCGGTATCGGCGGGCATGAAGGTCTGGACGCACTCCGAGAGGGCGATCAAGGCGCAGAAGGGGGTGATGGAGTTCCTGCTCATCAACCACCCGCTGGACTGCCCGATCTGCGACCAGGGCGGCGAGTGTCAGCTGCAGGACCTCGCGGTGGGGTACGGCGCCTCGGCGTCGCGCTACACCGAGGAGAAACGGGTGGTGTTCCACAAGTCGGTGGGGCCGCTGATCTCCGCCGAGGAGATGACGCGCTGCATCCACTGCACCCGCTGCGTGCGCTTCGGCCAGGAGATCGCAGGCGTCATGGAGCTCGGCATGGCCGGGCGCGGTGAGCACTCCGAGATCATGAGCTTCGTCGGTCGCGGGATCGAGTCGGAGCTGTCCGGCAACATGATCGACGTTTGTCCGGTGGGCGCGCTCACCAGCAAGCCCTTTCGCTACAGCGCGCGGACCTGGGAGCTGTCGCGCCGCAAGTCGGTCGCGCCGCACGACTCGCTCGGCTCCAACCTGGTCGTCCAGATCAAGCAGAACGCCGTGATGCGGGTGCTGCCGTTCGAGAACGAATCGATCAACGAATGCTGGCTGTCCGACCGTGACCGCTTCGCCTACGAGGGCCTGAACTCGGCCGAGCGCCTGGAGCGTCCGATGCTGCGCCAGGACGGGCGCTGGGTCGAGGTCGACTGGCAGGTCGCGCTCGACTATGCCGCGCATGCGCTCGGCTCGGTCAGGCAGCAGCACGGCGCCGCCGCCATCGGCGCGCTAGCGTCGCCGCAGGCCACGCTCGAGGAGCTGTACCTGCTCGGCCGCCTCGCGCGCACGCTCGGCACCGAGAACGTCGATGCCCGCCCGCGTGCGGCCGACCCGACGCTGGCGGCCCGCATGAACGGTGCGCCCTGGCTGGGCATGCCGATCGAGGCGGTCAATGGCCTCGATCGCATGCTGCTGGTGGGCTCGTTCCTGCGCAAGGACCATCCGATGCTGTCGGCGCGCGTGCGCGCCGCGGCCAGGAGAGGCGCCCGCGTCGCGGTGCTGCACGCGGTTGACGACGAACTGCTGATGCCGGTCGCCGCCCGCGCGATCGTCCCCCCCTCCGACTGGGCGGCGACCCTGGCCGCAGCGCTGGTGGCGCTGCTGCAGTCGCGCGACGAGGTGGTGCCCGCTGAGCTGGCCGGCGTGACCCCGACCGACGCGGCGCGCGCGCTGGCCGCGACGCTCTCGCAGGGCAAAGCCAAGGCCGTGTTCCTGGGCAACGCCGTTGCCCACCATCCGCAGGCGGCGGCCATCGCCGCGCTGGCGCAGGCGCTCGCTGCCGCCTCGGGCGCGACGCTGGGCTGGCTGGTCGACGGCGCAAACGCCGTCGGCGCCCACCTGGCGGGTGCGCTGCCCGGCGCGGGCGGTCTCGACGCCGCCGCGATGGTCGCGCAGCCGCTCAAGGGCTACCTGCTGCTGGGCCTCGAGCCTGAGCACGACCACGGCAATCCCGGTGCGGTGGGCGCTGCGCTCGCCGCCGCCGACACCGTCGTCGCGCTGACCGCCTACCGTTCGGCCGAGCTGATGGCGTCGGCCGACTGCCTGCTGCCGATCACGCCGTTCACCGAGACCGCCGGCACCTTCGTCAACTGCGCGGGCACCGTGCAGAGCTTCAACGGCGTGGTGCGCCCGCGCGGCGAGGCGCGTCCCGCCTGGAAGGTGCTGCGCGTGCTGGGCAACCTGCTGTCGCTGCCGGGCTTCGACCAGGACAGCGCCGAGGCGGTGCGGGCGCAGGCGCTGCCCGCAGACTTGGCCTCGCGACTGTCCAACGCGGTGTCCGGCCCGATCGCGGTGCCCGCCGCCGCCGCCGGCCTGCAGCGCGTGGCCGACGTGCCGATCTACTCGACCGACCCGATCGTGCGCCGCGCGCCCAGCCTCCAGCTCACCCGCGACGCGGCCGTCCCCAGAGCGCGAATGAACGCGGCGACGCTCGCGGGCCTAGGGCTCGCCTCGGGCGACGCGCTGCGCGTACGCCAGGCGACGACCGACGGCGCGTGGGGCGAAGCGCTGCTCGAGGCCGAGCTCGATGCGCGCGTTGCCGACGGCACGGTCCGCATCGCCGCCGCGCACGAGAGCACGGCGCGGCTCGGCCCGATGTTCGGGCCGATCTCGGTGGAGCGTGCGCCATGAGCTGGATCGACAGTCTCGACATGCACGGCCAGGCCCTGCTCGGCGGAGCCTGGCCGGTGGTGTGGGTGCTGATCAAGATCATCGCCGTGGTGGCGCCGCTGATGGCCTGCGTCGCCTACCTGACGCTGTGGGAGCGCAAGTTCATCGGCTTCATCCAGCTGCGCATCGGGCCCAACCGGGTCGGGCCGATGGGCCTGCTGCAGCCGATCGCCGACGCCATCAAGCTGATCTTCAAGGAAGTGATCGTGCCCGCGCAGGCGAGCAAGGGGCTCTACGTTCTCGGCCCGATCATGACGATCATGCCGGCGCTGGCGGCCTGGGTGGTGATTCCCTTCGGCCCCGACCGGGCGCTTGCCAATATCAACGCCGGCCTGCTGCTGCTTCTGGCGATCACCTCCCTGGAGGTGTACGGCGTGATCCTGGCCGGCTGGGCATCCAACTCGAAGTACGCCTTCCTCGGCGCGATGCGCGCCTCGGCGCAGATGGTGTCCTACGAGCTCGCGATCGGGTTTGCGCTGGTGGTCGTGCTGATGGTCTCGGGCAGCCTGAACCTGACCGATATCGTCCAGGCGCAGAACCGCGGCACCTTCGCGGCGATGGGGCTGAACGTGCTGTCCTGGAACTGGCTGCCGCTGCTGCCGGTGTTCGTCGTGTACTTCATCTCCGGCATCGCCGAGACCAACCGGCATCCCTTCGACGTCGTCGAGGGTGAGTCCGAGATCGTCGCGGGTCACATGATCGAGTACTCGGGCATGGGCTTCGCGATCTTCTTCCTGGCCGAGTACGCCAACATGATCCTGATCTCGGCGCTGGCCGCGATCATGTTCCTGGGCGGCTGGGCGCCGTTCTTCAGCCTGGGGATCGACGTCGGCCCGCAGTGGTTCTGGGACTGGTTCTGGCTGTTCCTCAAGACCTTCATGCTCGTGACCATGTTCATCTGGATCCGGGCGTCGTTCCCGCGCTTCCGCTACGACCAGATCATGCGGCTGGGCTGGAAGATCTTCATTCCCGTCACCCTGGTGTGGCTGGTCGTGGTCGGCATCTGGATGCAGACCCCGTTCAACATTTGGGGCTAGGCCCCGAGCGAAGACCCTCATGGAAGCGATCAAGGACTTCGTCAAGAGCTTCATGCTCATCGAGCTGTTCAAGGGGCTGCGGCTGACCGGCTCGCAGGTGTTCGCGCGGAAGATCACCGTGCAGTTCCCCGAGGAGAAGACGCCGTACTCGCCGCGCTTCCGGGGCCTGCACGCGCTGCGTCGCTACCCGAACGGCCAGGAGCGTTGCATCGCGTGCAAGCTGTGCGAGGCGGTCTGCCCGGCCCTAGCGATCACCATCGAGTCGGACGTTCGGCCCGACGACGGCACGCGGCGCACCAAGCGCTACGACATCGACCTGACCAAGTGCATCTTCTGCGGGTTCTGCGAGGAGTCCTGCCCCGTGGACTCCATCGTCGAGACCCACATCCTCGAGTACCACGGCGAGAAGCGCGGCGACCTCTACTTCACCAAGGAGATGCTGCTGGCGGTGGGCGACCGCTACGAGCAGCAGATCGCGGCAGCCCGCGATGCCGACGCCCGGTATCGCTGAGCCGGCCCGGCCCCGACAACGAGACCCCACGTGGAATCGACAGCCTTCTTCTTCTACCTGTTCGCTGCGGTGACTGTGTTCTCCGCGCTGCGGGTCGTGACCGCTCGCAATCCCGTCCACGCCGCGCTGTTCCTGGTGCTGACCTTCTTCTCGGCGGCGGCGATCTGGCTGCTGCTCAAGGCCGAGTTCCTCGCGATCACGCTCGTGCTTGTCTACATCGGCGCGGTGATGGTGCTGTTCCTGTTCGTGGTGATGATGCTCGACGTGAACGTCGACAAGATGCGCGAAGGCTTCTGGGGCAACCTGCCGGTGGCCGGGATCGTCGGCGTCGCCATCGTGCTGGAGCTGGCGGCGGTGCTGTGGCACCAGTTCGGCGCGGTTCGTTCGATCGACGCGCCGCGCCTGCCCGCCGACTACAGCAACACCAAGGCGCTTGGGCGGCTCATCTACACCGAATACGTCTACGCCTTCGAGATTGCCGCGGTGATCCTGCTGGTGGCGATCGTGGCGGCCATCGCGCTGACGCTGCGCCGCCGGGCGGGCGTCAAGTCGCAGGTCATCGGCGATCAGGTGCGGGTGCGAAGCCGTGACCGCGTGCGCCTGGTGCCCATGCCGTCGTCCACGCCGGCCGTACCCGCCGCGGACCCCGCCACGCAGGCCAACGCAAGCGAGCCGCAGCGATGACCATCACCCTCGCTCATTACCTCGTGCTCGGCGCGATCCTGTTTGCGATCGGCGTCGTGGGCATCTTCCTGAACCGGCGCAACGTCATCATCATCCTGATGGCGATCGAGCTGATGCTGCTTGCGGTCAACCTCAATTTCATCGCGTTCTCGCACTTCCTGGGCGACGCGGCCGGGCAGATCTTCGTGTTCTTCATCCTGACCGTGGCGGCCGCCGAGTCCGCCATCGGGCTGGCCATCCTGGTGGTGCTGTTCCGCAACCTCGACACCATCAACGTCGAGGACCTGGACACGCTCAAGGGCTGACCGGGTCGCCGGGACGGACCGCACAACAATGAAAACATCCTATCTGCTCGTTCCGTTCGCTCCGCTCGTGGGCGCGCTCATCGCCGGGCTGTTCGGCCGCTTCATCGGCCGCGCCCCCAGCCACTGGGTCACGATCACCGGCGTGCTGGTCTCGCTGCTGGCCTCGATCACCGTGCTGCGCGACACGCTGGCCGGCGAGACCTTCAACGGGCCGCTCTACACCTGGTCGGTGGTCGACGGCATCCAGTTCCAGATCGGCTTCCTGATCGACACGCTCACCGCCACGATGATGTGCGTGGTGACCTCGGTGTCGCTGATGGTGCACATCTACACCATCGGCTACATGAAGGACGACGACGGCTACCAACGCTTCTTCGCCTATATCAGCCTGTTCACCTTCGCGATGCTGATGCTCGTGATGGCCAACAACTTCCTGCAGCTGTTCTTCGGCTGGGAGGCGGTGGGCCTCGTGTCGTATTTGCTGATCGGGTTCTGGTACACGCGGCCCACCGCGATCCACGCGAACCTGAAGGCCTTTCTCGTCAACCGCGTCGGCGACTTCGGCTTCGTGCTGGGCATCGGCCTGGTCGTCGCCTACTTTGGCAGCCTGGACTACGCCGAGGTGTTCAAGGCGGCCCCGGGGCTGGCCGACAAGACCGTCAACCTGCTCGGCGCGGCCGAGTGGTCGCTGCTGACGGTGACCTGCATCTGCCTGTTCATCGGCGCGATGGGCAAGTCGGCGCAGTTTCCGCTGCACGTGTGGCTGCCCGACTCCATGGAAGGCCCGACCCCCATCTCGGCGCTGATCCACGCGGCGACCATGGTCACCGCCGGCATCTTCATGGTGGCGCGGATGTCGCCGCTGTTCGAGCTGTCCGAGACGGCGCTGTCCTTCGTGATGACGATCGGTGCGATCACGGCGCTGTTCATGGGCTTCCTCGGCATCGTCCAGAACGACATCAAGCGCGTGGTCGCCTACTCCACGCTGTCGCAGCTCGGCTACATGACGGTCGCGCTGGGTGCGTCGGCCTACAGCGTCGCGCTGTTCCACCTGATGACGCACGCGTTCTTCAAGGCGCTGCTGTTCCTCGCGGCGGGCTCGGTGATCATCGGCATGCACCACGATCAGGACATCCGGAACATGGGTGGCCTGCGCAAGTACATGCCGATCACCTGGATCACCTCGCTCGTCGGGTCGCTGTCGCTGATCGGCACGCCGTTCTTCTCGGGCTTCTATTCCAAGGACCTGATCATCGAGGCGGTCAAGCTGTCGCACCTGCCAGGCTCGGGCTTCGCGTACGCCGCGTTGCTGGCCGGCGTGTTCGTCACCGCCTTCTATTCGTTTCGCATGTACTTCCTGGTCTTCCACGGCAAGGAGCGCTTCGACACCGGCGCTGGCCATGCCGCGCACGGTCACGACGCCCATGCGGCGCCCGCCGCAAAGGGTGCTCATGCGAGTGACGGTCACGACGACCATGGCCATCACGGCGGGCTGCCGCAGGAGAGCCCGGCGGTGATCACAGTGCCGCTGATGATGCTGGCGATCCCGTCGGTGCTGATCGGCCTGTACACCGTCGGCCCGATGCTGTTCGGCGAGTTCTTCAAGGGCGTGATCGTGATCGCGCCCGGGCACGGGGTGATGACGGAGCTGTCCGAGGCCTTCCACGGCTGGGCCGCGATGGGCGTGCACGCATTGGTGACCCCGGTGTTCTGGCTCGCGGCGGCGGGCGTGGCTTCGGCTTACTACTGCTACCTGGTCAACCCGGCGCTGCCCGAGGCGATCCGGCAGCGCTTCTCCGGCGTCTACCGGCTGCTGGACAACAAGTACTACCTGGATCGCTTCAACGAGGCCTTCTTCGCGGGCGGCGCGCGCGCGGTCGGCACCGGCCTGTGGAAGGTCGGCGACCAGGCGATCATCGATGGCGTCGCCGTCAACGGCAGCGCGCGGTTGGTCGGCTGGCTCGCCGGCGTGGTGCGAGGGATCCAGTCGGGCTACATCTACCACTATGCGATCGCGATGATCGTAGGCGTGGCGATGGCGGTCTGGTGGTTCGTGCCGCTGATCAAGCGCTGATCCGGCACGCGGAACCCAACGACATGAACACCTCCGTCTCCTTCCTCAGCGCAGCGATCTGGATCCCGATCCTGACCGGCTTCTTCCTGCTCGCCTACGGTCGCGACCGCAACGCTGGCGTCGTGCGGGCGGTGTCCGTCGCCGGCGCCTTGGGCGGGCTGCTCGCCACCATCCCGCTCTACGCCGGCTTCGACGAGTCCCGCGCTGACATGCAGTTCGTCGAGAAGATGCCCTGGATCGAGCGCCTGGGCGTGAACTACCACCTCGGCGTCGACGGCATCTCGCTGTGGCTGGTGATGCTGACCGCATTCATCACCGTGATCGTGGTGATCGCGGGCTGGAAGGTGATCGAGGAGCGCGTCGCCGGCTACATGGCGTCGTTCCTGATCCTGTCGGGCCTGATGGTGGGCGTGTTCTCGGCGCTCGACGGGCTGCTGTTCTATGTGTTCTTCGAGGCGACCCTCATCCCGATGTACGTCATCATCGGCATATGGGGCGGACCCAACCGGGTCTACGCGGCCTTCAAGTTCTTCCTGTACACGCTGCTGGGCTCGCTGCTGACACTGGTCGCGATCATCTACCTGTACATGAAGTCGGGCTCGTTCGCGATTCTCGACTGGCATGCGCTGCCGCTGTCGATGGCAGAGCAGACCACGATCTTCTTGGCCTTCCTGCTTGCCTTCGCGGTGAAGGTGCCGATGTGGCCGGTGCACACCTGGCTGCCCGACGCGCACGTCGAGGCGCCCACTGGCGGCTCGGTGGTGCTGGCCGCCATCATGCTGAAGCTCGGGGGCTACGGATTCCTGCGGTTGTCGCTGCCGATCGTGCCCGATGCGAGCCACCAGCTCGCCGGCTTCATGATCGTGCTGTCGCTGATCGCCGTGGTGTACGTGGGGCTGGTGGCGCTGGTTCAGACCGACATGAAGAAGCTGGTCGCGTACTCGTCGATCGCCCACATGGGTTTCGTGACGCTGGGCTTCTTCATGTTCAACCAGCTCGGGATGCAGGGCGCGATCATGCAGATGATCTCGCACGGCTTCATCTCGGGAGCGATGTTCCTGTGCATCGGCGTGCTGTACGACCGGATGCACAGCCGGCGCATCTCGGACTACGGTGGCGTCGTCAATACCATGCCGAAGTTCGCGGCGCTGTTCATGCTGTTCGCGATGGCCAACAGCGGCCTGCCCGCCACCTCCGGCTTCGTCGGCGAGTTCATGGTCATCCTGGGTGCCGTGAAGTACAACTTCTGGATCGCCGCCATCGCCTCGACGACCCTGATCTTCGGTGCCGCCTACTCGCTGTGGATGTACAAGCGGGTGGTGTTCGGCGCGATCGCCAACGATGAGGTCGCGCAGCTGAAGGACGTCGATTCGCGTGAGTTCTGGATGCTGGCGCTGCTGGCCATCGCCGTGCTGGTCATGGGGCTGTGGCCCAGGCCGTTCACGGACGTCTCCGAAGCATCGGTGCGGGCGTTGCTCGAGCACGTCGCCGTCTCCAAGATCAAGTAACCGATGGACACTTTGAACTACACCGTCGCGCTCCCGGAGATCCTGCTGCTGGTGGCGGCCTGCGGGGTGCTGCTCGTCGACGCGATCCGGCCCGGCGGGCCGGATACCCGCATCGATCGCCTCGCGCTCGCGTCGCTGCTCCTGCCCGCCATCGCCACGATCTGGCAGCTCGGGGAGCCGGTGCGCTACGGCTTCAACGGGATGTACATCGCTGACGCGATGGCGCACGTGCTGAAGCTCGCGTCATACGTGGCGGTCGCGGTCACGATGGTCTACGCGCGTGGCTACGCGGCGGATCGCGGCATGCACCGGGGCGAGCTCTACGCGTTGGCGTTGTTTGCGCTCCTTGGCCAGATGATCATGATCTCGGCTGGCAACCTGCTGGTGGTCTACCTCGGGCTGGAGCTGATGTCGCTGTCGCTGTATGCGCTCGCGGCGATGCGCCGGGACCATCCGCCCTCGAGCGAGGCCGCGATCAAGTACTTCGTGCTGGGGGCGTTGGCGTCGGGCTTCCTGCTGTACGGCATGTCGATGATCTACGGCGGCACCGGCACGCTGGACCTCGCGAGCATCGCCCGGGCGATGAGCGGCGGCACGCCGGCAAATTCAACTGTGCTGGTGTTCGGCGTGGTGTTCATCGTCGCCGGGCTGGCCTTCAAGTTGGGCGCGGTGCCGTTCCACATGTGGGTGCCCGATGTCTACCAGGGCACTCCCACCGTCGCGACCCTGCTGATCGCGGCGGCACCCAAGCTCGCGACCTTTGCGATCGCCTTTCGCCTGCTGGCCGAGGGCCTGATCGTCGTGGCGGCGGACTGGCAGCAGATGCTGCTGGTGCTGTCCGTGCTGTCGATGGCGGTCGGCAACCTCGTCGCGATCGCGCAGACCAACCTCAAGCGGATGCTCGCGTACTCGTCCATCGCGCAGGTTGGATTCGTGCTGCTGGGCATGCTCTCGGGGGTGGTGGCGGGCGACGCCAACGGCGCCTCCGGGCCGTGGGGCGCGTCGCTGTTCTACCTGATCGCCTACATGCTCACCACGCTCGGAACCTTCGGCGTAGTCCTGCTGATCGCGCGGGCGGGTCACGAGGCCGAGCAGATCGCCGACCTGAAGGGGCTGGGGCGCAGGGCCCCGGGGCTCGCCTTCGTGATGCTGATCCTGATGTTCTCCCTGGCGGGCATTCCGCCGACGGTGGGCTTCTACGCCAAGCTGGCGGTGCTGCAGGCGGTGGTCGACGCGGGCATGGTCTGGCTCGCCATCGTGGCGGTGCTGCTCTCGCTGATCGGCGCGTTCTACTACCTGCGCATCGTCAAGACGGTCTACTTCGACGAGCCGGTGGACACCGCCGTGATCGCGCCCGCCGCGGACGCGAGGACGGTCATGGCGGTCAACGGTGCGCTCGTGCTGCTGCTGGGCCTGGTGCCCGGTCCGCTGATGGGTCTGTGCCTGGACGCGGTCAAGCAGGCCTTCGGCGGCTGAGCCGCGCCCGGATTTCCGCGCGTTGCCGGACCCCATGAGCAAGCGTCTCGACGAGGTCACGGTGGATGCCGAGGTCGTCTACCAGGGCGCCTTCCTGCGGGTCCGCAAGGACCGCGCGCGTCTGCCCGACGGGTCGGTCCACGGCCGCGAGTGGGTCGTGCATCCGGGGGCTGCGGCGATGCTCGCGGTGGGCGACGACGGCCGCGTGCTGGTCGTGCGCCAGTACCGCTATGCGATGCAGCGCGCCTACGTCGAGCTGCCGGCCGGGAAGATCGACCCGGGCGAGACGCCGCTGCAGACCGCGCGCCGCGAGCTGCTCGAGGAGACCGGCTACACCGCACGCGAGTGGGCCCACCTGACCCAGATCCACCCGGCCATCGGCTTCTCGAACGAGCTGCTCGACATCTTCGTCGCGCGCGGCCTGGAGGCCCACCCGCAGGGCAACGACCTCGACCCCGGCGAGATGATCGAGGTGGAATGGGTGACGCTCGACTGGCTGCTCGACGCGCTGCGTGCCGGGCACCTGCCGGACGTCAAGACGCATATCGCGGTGCTGCACCTGCAGCGGATGGTCGCCGGCGACTGGCCCTGGCCTGACCCGATTCCCGACTGATGGCGACGCCTCGGCCTGCGGCGCGCTCGCGCCGGTGGCGGCTGGGGCAGGGCGGGCGCGGTGTCGGCGTGCGCCTCGGGTATGCGATCATCAGCGCCATCGCGACGGGAGGCGTGCCAGAGCGGTTTAATGGATCAGTCTTGAAAACTGACGACGGTGCAAGCTGTCCGTGAGTTCGAATCTCACCGCCTCCGCCAACACAAGGGCCTGCTGGCTCGATCCGAGCACGATGATTGAGGCGACCTGGATCAGGCGCGAGCATGAGAGCCGCTCCCGGATACGGGGTGGCCGATTCGGGACGCCGGTGGACGGGTCCGCGTGCGCAACCGCGGCCCGGCCGCCATGGTGCAGGGCGTCGCCGCAGGCGTCGCGGTCGATCGGGCGCATCGACCTGCAGGGGCTCAGAACCGCAGGGTCAGCGCCGCGCCGATGATGGTCAGTTCGGAGCCGGCCTCCCTGGTGTCGACCTGGCGCCCGACGAACAGATCGACCGACCGGTCGCGCCGCAGGTCGAACTCCACGCCGACCTGCAGGTAGCGTCGAGACCAGGCGGCGGAGCGGCTGTCCCAGAAGAACTCTGCCGTGGCGTACGGAGTTGCTGCGCTGGCGGCAGGCAGAACCTGGCGCCAACCGTCCTCCGCCCCTGCAAGCAGCGGCTGCAGCGCAAAGGTCCGCTCGATTCGGACCCGGTTGCGGTACCGCCAGGAGTCGGTGCTGCCGATACGGCGCAGGTCGATGCGGTTGCGGTCCGACAGGCGGATGCCGCCCCACAGCGGGACGCTGCGAAGGGTCCCCTCGAACAGCAGGCGGTCCTCGCCGGCCGATTCGGGCTGGGTCGCCGCGATGTGGTTGTAGCCGGCACGCAGCCACACCGACCAGTAGGTGTCGATGCCCGGGAGCAGATCGACCCAGCTCCGGGGCAGGCCCGCCGGGAAGTAGTCGACGTGCACGCCGACGGTGCTCTCGGTGGACACGCCGGTCTCGATCGCCCGGGACACCGTGCCCAGCAGGAACAGGCGCCACTGGTCGTTGATCTTGATGAAGACGTCGAGCTCGGGCCAGGCTTCGTTCAGCGTGCGCTCGGCCGCGTCGGCCGTGCCCGCGCACGCGATGAGCGCAGTCGCGGCGAGCGCGCCCGCGATGGCGCGCAGGCGCCCGGTGCCGACGACGCGGGCCCGCAGGGGTGCAGTGGCCCTCGGCGTGGGTCTCTGGCCGGGGCCGGCGAGGGACCATGCGCCGGCCGGCCTGCCCGCGGCATCCCTGGGGCAGGCGCGCAGCGCGCCAGCGGACGGGGGCGTGTCCGATGTCGACGCGGTTGAAGGGATGGGATGGGAGCGCAGGGCACGCATGTGACGTCTCGAGGGTGGTGCATCGTACGCGGGTCATGCCGTGCAGCGTCCGACACCGTGTCGCTCGGGCCGCGGAAGCTTACCGTACCGGCGCGCCCCGGGGGCGACTTGCGGGGAGGCCGGTGAATCCCGTCCGGGACGCGGCGACGCCTGCCGGCGCGCCGCCCGCCCGGCGAGGGGCCATGGCGGCGCTCGACAACACACCGGTCGGCGACCCGATCGACGACCGCATCGCGACCCTCGGTCGCGTGCTGTTCCACGACCGCCGCCTGAGCGTGAACGACGCGGTCGCCTGCGCGTCATGCCACCGGCAGGCGACCGGCTTCGACGATCCGGCCCGCTTCAGCGTAGGGTTCTCGGGCACCTCGTTCACCACCGCCCACGCGATGCGCCTGGCCAACCTGCGCTACTGGGCGCCAGGCTCGATGTTCTGGGACCGGCGAGTGGCCTCCGCGGCGCTGCAGGCGAGCCAGCCGATCCAGCACCCCGTCGAGATGGGCTTCGATGCGTCGAACGGGGGCATCGCCGCGCTGCTCTCGAAGATGGCGGGCATCGTCTACGCCCCCGAGTTGTTCGAGTTCGCATTCGGCGACGCGGCGATCACCGAAGCCCGCATCCAGCGCGCGCTCGCGCACTTCGAGCGGGCGATCGTGTCGAGCGACAGCCGCTGGGACCGAGGGTATGCGGCCCTCGCGACGCCGCAGGCGCCCAACCCGCCGCTCGGCTCGACGGTGCCTGGCCTGAGCGCCTCCGAGAACGCCGGGCTGTTGCTGTTCATACGCGGGCCGCAGGCCGGCGGGCTGGGATGCGCCGGCTGCCACGTGCCGCCGAGCTTCGCCCTGGCCGCGAACTCGCGCAGCAACGGCCTCGATGCCGGCGAGTCGCGCGTGTTCAAGTCACCGTCGCTGAAGAACGTGGGCACGAGCACCGCCTTCATGCATGACGGCCGCTTCTCGACGCTCGCCCAGGTCGTCGACCACTACGACGCGGGCATCCAGAACGGCCCGGTGCTCGACAACCGCCTCAGGCCCGGTGGCACGCCGCTGCGGCTCGGGCTGACGCCGACGCAGAAGCAGGACCTGGTCGCGTTCCTGTCTACCCTCGCCGATCCGACTCTGGCCGCCGATCCGCGGTTCGGCAGCCCCTTCAAGCCCTGAGCACGGGCGCGGGGCGCGGCGCGCCGGACCCGCCGCGCACGAGGTGTGTCGCCCGAGGGCGAAAGCGGGTGGTAGCATCCGGCGGTCTGCCTCGTCGACCGTCACGCCATGCCTCCTGCCGCACCCCGTACCTCGTTTCCGATCGGCAGGTATCTGCTGTACGTCCTGCTGGCGGCGCTTGCGCTCGCCGCTCTGTACTTCGCGGTCGTGATCAACTGGAGCTACTCGATCGGCGAGCGGGCCGGCTGGATCCAGAAGTTCTCCAAGAAGGGCTGGCTCTGCAAGACCTGGGAAGGCGAGATCGCGCTGGTCTCGATGCCCGGCGCCATCCCAGAGAAGTTTCCGTTCACCGTCGTCGACGACGAGGTCGCCGACCGGATCAACAAGTCGATGGGGCGGCGCGTGACGCTGCACTACGAGCAGAAGGTCGGCTTGCCGGGGAGCTGCTTCGGCGAGACCCGCTATTACGTGACGCGCGTGCTGGCGGTCGACGAGATGCAGTACGGGCCTGGCGGTGCGCCCGTGCCGATGGGACCCGCGGGGACGCCACCGCCCGCGGGGACGGTGTCGCCTGCGGGGACGCCGCCGCCTGCTGGAACAACGTCTCCTGCTGGGACGCCGTCGCCCGCCGCGCCCTCCGTCCCGCCGCCGCCCGCACTGTCTCCTCCCGCCGATTCGTCGACCGTGTCAGCGCCGGGCTCCGGTCTGTCTCCTGGCGCCGTCACGCCGGGTCTGCCGGCCGCGCCGGGTCTGCCGGCCACACCGGGTCTGCCGGCAGCGCCGGCCGTGCCTGCACCGGGCGCCGCGCCCGCCGCCAGACCCTGACGCCGCCGGACGGCCTGTCCGTCGTCCGGGCAGGCCGATGCCCGCCCGCAACCGGGCCGGCTCAGTCGTCCCGACCCTGCCTGCGGTGGCCAGTGCGCTCGCCGGGCCTGCCTTCGATGTGGACGACCTCGCGAGTGGTCGGCCGCACGACCCGGGTCTGCGGCGTGGCCGTGATGCTGGCGCCGACCACCGAGCCTGCCGCGCCGCCGAGGCCCGCGCCGACGATCGCGCCGATGGCGCCGCCGAGGCTCTGACCGACTGCGGTCCCCGAGGCGCAGCCGACCGTGCCGCCCACCATCGCACCGGTGAGCGCCCGGCCGTCCGTCGAGACCGCGCCGCCGCGACACCGTGGGCCGCGTACCCCGGGAGCCGGCCGGCGCCGTCGTGATACCTTCCTCGTCGAGCCTGGACACGAAATCGCAGAATCCATGCAGTCACCGCTTCTACCCGCCCTCCTTGGGTCCGCCGCGCGATGGCGCCGATGTGGGCTCGCGACCCTTGGCATCGTGCTGGGATCGGTCACGGTTCACGGCCATGCGCAGGCGCCGGTCGCGGCGCCGGCCGCGGTCCCCGTGCCCTTCAAGTCGCCAGGGCCCGTGCGGACGGTGCCCGAGGGCCGTCCCCGGATCGGGCTTGCACTGTCGGGCGGCGGCGCGCGCGGCTTCGCGCATGTAGGGGTGCTGCGTGCGCTCGAGGCGATGCGCGTCCCGATCGACTGCATCGCGGGCACCAGCGCGGGCTCCGCGGTGGGTGCGGCCTATGCGAGCGGCCTCTCGCCCGACGAAATCGAGCGCGCGTTGCGCTCGGCCGATTGGGACCGTGACATGTTCGACGACTCGCCGCCGCGCCGCGACCAGCAGCCGCGGCGTCGCGCCGAGGAGAAGGCCTACCTGCTCGACCTGACCGTCGGCTACCGCGATGGCAGCGTGCTGATGCCCCCGGGCCTGATCTCTGGCCAGAAGATCGAGCTGTTCCTGCACCGCATGCTCGGCATGAGCACGATACTGGGCTCGTTCGACGAGCTGCCGATACCGTTCCGCGCGATCGCCACCGACCTCGAACTCGGCGAGATGGTCGCCCAGGACGCCGGCAGCCTCACGACCGCGGTACGGGCCAGCATGGCGGTGCCCTCGGCGTTCGCGCCGGTGCAGTCCAACGGGCGGCTGCTGGTCGATGGCGGGCTGACCCGCAACATGCCGGTCGACGTGGTGCGCTCGATGTGCGCGGATGTGGTGATCGCGGTGGACATCGGCGGGCCGCTGCTCACGCGGGCCGAGCTGCAGAACGTGTTCGGCGTCGCGGGGCAGATGATCAACATCCTGATGGAGCGCAACATGCGCGACTCCCGCGCCGAGATCCGGCCGGGTCAGGACGTGCTGATCCGCCCGCAGCTCGGCGATATCGGCTCGACCAGCTTCAGCCGCGGCGTGGAGGGCATCCCCGCCGGCGAGGCAGGCACGCAGGCGGCGGCGCCCGAGCTCGCCCACCTCGCCCTGTCGGCGGCGGACTATGCGGCGTGGCAGTCGTCGCGTGCGGCCCGGGTCGTTCGGGACGGCCGGTACACCGGGGTGCGGGTGGTCGGCACGGAGCCTGGCACCGCGCGCGCGCTGCTGGCGCAGGGCGGTATCCCGAGCTCGGGCGACATCGACCGGCCCCAGCTCGAGCGCGCGATCAACAACTGGAACTCGACCGGCGACTACGACCGCATCGGCTACACGCTGATCCCCGAGGGTGCGGGCAGGGTGCTGGAGCTCAACGTCGTCGAGCGCGCATGGGGCCCCAACTACCTGCGCTTCGGGCTCGGCGCGGCGGCCGACTCAAACGCCAACGGCATGTTCAACGTGATGCTGGGCTACCGGCGCCCGGGCATCACCGCCTGGGGCGGCGAGTTCAAGAGCGAACTGCAGTTCGGCAGCACGCGCCGCTTCTCCATGGAGCTGTTTCAGCCGGTCAACCGCGGCGACTCGCGCTTCTTCGTCAACCCGCAGCTGCTCGCCGAAGAGGTGCCCGTCTGGCTCTATCTGGGCAGGGACCGGTTCGCGGAGTACGGGGTCAGCACGCAGCAGGTGGGCATCGATATCGGCGTCGAGGGGCACATCGGCGAGGCCCGGCTGGGCACGTTCGTTGGGCAGCGCAGGACCTTCCCGCGTACCGGCAGCCCGTTCCTTCCAGAGGTCTCCGATCAGTTCTGGGGCTACCAGGCCTCGTTCGTGGCCGACCAGCTCGATGCCACCGACTTTCCGCGGGACGGCTACCTGCTCGGCCTGGTGGCCCGCACCGAGCAGGTCTATCCGGAGAGCGGTGGCAGCAATGCCTCGTGGCGCGCCCAACTCTCCGGCAAGAAGGTCGCCAGCTGGGGCGACCACACCGTTGCGGCGACGTTCCGGGCCGGCGAGGCCGACCGCGTCGCGCTGAACCAGGCCTTCACGCTGGGGGGCTTCATGAACCTGTCGGGCCTGCAGCTCAACCAGTTGCTCGGTACCTCGGTCCGTTATGCCAGTGTCAGCTACCAGAACCAGCTGCTGACCCTGCCCAATCCACTTGGCCGGGGCGTCTACGGCGGCGTCGCGCTCGAGGCCGGCCAGATGAGGGGCCAGACGCTGGGACTGCAGGGCGAAGGCTGGATTCCGGGCGCCACCGCCTACCTCGGCGCGCACACCGGGATCGGGCCGGTCTACCTCGGCTACGGTGTGGCGCGCGGCGGCAACCGGCTGGTCTACCTGTTCCTCGGTCGACCGGGCCTCTGAGTCGGCCACTGCGCCGAACCGGGTATCCTTGCGACCCATGTCGGCCGACTTCCGCTCCGCTGCGATCATCGACTTCCACGACGCCTGCCTCGTGCAGGCGGCCTGGCCCGCCGACGACACCGGCGCGCGCGGCGCGCTGGCGCGGGGGGGGGCGGCGGACGTCTGGGAGTGGGTGCTGGTCAACCACCGCAACAACTGCTCGCTGTGGGCCGAGGAGGACCTCGCGCGGCGCACGCAGGCGGCCCCCGAGGAGATCGCGGGCAACAAGCGCAACATCGACCGGTTCAACCAGGCTCGCAACGACGCGATGGAGCGGATCGACGACGCGCTGCTGCGGGTCAGCGCCGACTGGCCGCGTCGCCCGGACGCCAGGCTCTCGAGCGAGACCGCCGGCGCGATGATCGACCGGATGTCGATCCTGTCCTTGAAGATCCACCACATGGGGCTGCAGACGCTGCGCACCGACGTCGACGACGCGCACCGCGACACCACGCGGGCCAAGGCGCAGCAGTTGCGCCAGCAGCGCGTCGACCTCGCCTCGTGCTACGACCGCCTGCTCGACGAGCTGGCCGACGGCAGCGGCCACTTCAAGATCTACCGCCAGTTCAAGATGTACAACGACCCGACGATGAACCCGGCGCTGGTCGCCGAGCGCCGGGGACGGGCCGGCGCCTGAGCCGGGCCCGAAGCGTCTGCCGCCCGTGAAGCTGCTGGTGGTGAAGATGTCGTCGATGGGCGACGTCGTGCATGCGCAGCCGGTGGTCGCCGACATCCTGGCGGCGGTGCCCGGCGCGACGATCCACTGGGTGTGCGAGGCGCCGTTCGCGGCCATCCCCGCGATGAACCCCGGCGTCTCGGCGGTGATCCCGATCGCCTGGCGCAAATGGCGCCGGCGACTCGCCGACCCGCAGACGCGCGCCGCGATCGGGGCCTTTCGCGACCGCCTGCGCGCCACGCGCTACGACTGGGTGATCGACTGCCAGGGGCTGCTCAAGAGCGCAGCGGTGGCGCGCCTGGCGCGGGCGGACCACCGCGCGGGGCTCTCCTGGTCGTCGGCCCGCGAGCCGCTCGCCTCGCTCGCCTACGACTGCCGCGCCGTGGTCCCGCGCTCGCTGCACGTCGTCGCCCGTAACCGGGCGGTGGCCGCGGCGGCGCTCGGCGCGCGCCTCGTGGGGCCGGCGCGCTTCGGCCTGACGGTGCCTGCCTATGCTCCTGGCTGGCTCCCCGCGGCGGGCGGCTACGCGGTGCTGATCCCGGGAGCGAGCCGGCCCGAGAAGCTGTGGCCCGAGGCGCGCTGGATCGAGGTGGCCGGCCGGCTCGCGGCGCGCGGGCTGCGGCTCGCATGGCTGTGGGGCTCGCCCGACGAGCGCGAGCGGGTGCTGCGGATGGCTGCGGCCTGCGGCGGCGTCCGCGAGGTGCCGGCGGTGGCGCAGCCCGGCGCGGGGCCGGCGATCGTCAGGATCGACGTCGACCCGGCGACCCAGGACCGGGCACTGTCCGTCGTGCCGCCCTTCCTGTCGGTCGCCGACGCCGCCGGGCTCATCGCTGGCGCGGCGGCGGTCGTCGGGCTGGACACCGGCTTCACGCACCTGGCGGGGGCGCTCGGCCGGCCCACGGTGGGCATCTTCTGCGACTTCGACGCGGTGCAGTGCGCGGTCAGCGGCGACGGGCCGTGCGAGAGTTTCGGGGGCATCGGGCAGGTACCCGCCGCCGCCCAGGTGATCGGGGCGGTCGAGCGTATGCTGGACCGCGCCCCCATCGACACCGCCGCCGCATCGTCCGCTGCGGCGGCCCATCCCGTTCCGAGCCCGCCCGCGGGCGGCTGAAGGCGACATGGATCCAATCCGACTGTCCTGGATCCTCACCCGGCGCGACTGGCGCGCGGGCGAGCTGCGGCTGCTCGCGGCCGCGCTGATCGTCGCGGTCGCGGCCGTCGCGAGCGTCGGTTTCTTCGTCGATCGGATGCGCTCGGCGTTGAACCTGCAGGCGCGCCAGCTGCTGGGCGGCGACCTGGTCATCGCCTCCGACACGCCGCTCGCCCCCGAGCTGCTCCAGCAGGCGCAGCGCCTCGGGCTGCGGGTCTCGCAGACTGTGTCCTTCCCGAGCATGGCGCTCGCCGATGCGGCGGACCCCAAGACCGCGCCCCCGGCGCTGCTGGCGTCCCTGAAAGCGGTCTCGGACGGCTATCCGCTGCGCGGTGCGTTGCGCGTGGCTGCCGCGCCCGGCGCGCCCGATGCGCCGGCCACCGGCATCCCGCCGCGCGGCACGGTGTGGGTCGACCCGTCACTGATGCAGGGGCTGGGCCTCGCGCCCGGCGGCACGCTGATGCTCGGCGACGCTAAGTTCCGCATCGACCGCCTGATCACCATCGAGCCCGATCGTGGCGCCAACTTCGTGAACTTCGCGCCGCGGGCGATGATCGCGCTCGAGGACCTGGAGGCGACGCGGCTGGTGCAGCCGGCCAGCCGGGTGACCTGGCGGCTGCTGGTGGCCGGCGACACGGCGCAGGTCGCGGCGCTCGAGGCCTGGACCCGCGCGCGGCCGATGCGCGGCCAGCGGGTCGAGTCGCTCGACAACGGCCGCCCCGAACTGCGTGCGACCCTCGACCGTGCGCAGCAGTTCCTCGCGCTGGTGTCGCTGCTCTCGGCGCTGATCGCGGCAGTCGCGATCGCGGTGGCGGCGCGCCGCTTCGCGCAGCGCCACCTCGACGGCTGCGCGGTGATGCGGGCGCTGGGCCTGTCGCAGGGCAGGCTGCTCGCTTCGCTGTTGCTCGAGATGCTGTGGCTCGGCCTGGCCGCGGGCGCGGTGGGCGCGATGCTGGGCTGGCTCGGGCAGCTGGTGCTGGTGCGCCTCGCCGCACCGATGATCGACATGCCGCTGCCGGGCGCCTCGATGCTGCCCGCGCTGCAGGCGATCGCCGCCGGACTGATGCTGGTGCTGGGTTTTGCGGCCGTGCCGCTCGCGCGGCTGGCCGGCGTGCCGCCGCTGCGCGTGCTGCGCCGCGACCTCGGCGCGCCGCCCGTGTCGGCCTGGCTGGCCGCGATCGCCGCGCTGACGGCGTTCTCGCTGCTGCTGCTGTGGTTCTCTGGAGACCGCCGGCTGGCGGGCATCGCGATCGGCGGCTTCGCCGCGGGCGCTGTGCTGTTCGTGGGGGCTGCATGGCTCGCGATCCGGCTGCTCGCGCCGGCGCGCCACCTGGTCGGCCATGGCGGGCGCAACGCGGCGCTGCGCGTGGCGCTGGCCTCGTGGACGCGTCGCCAGGGCGCCTCCATCGCGCAGATCGCGGCGCTGTCGGTCGGGCTGATGGCGCTGATGCTGCTGACCGTCACGCGCGGCGACCTGCTCGACAGCTGGCAGCAGGCGAGCCCGCCGGATGCGCCCAACCGGTTCGTGATCAACATCCAGCCCGACCAGCGCGACGCGGTCGCGCAGGTGCTGCGCGAGGCGGGCGTGGCGCAGACCGAGCTCTATCCGATGATCCGCGGTCGGCTGATCGCGGTGAACGGCGCGCCGGTCGCGCCCGAGCGCTTCGACGACGAGCGCGCACGCCGGCTGCTCGAGCGCGAGTTCAACCTGTCCTACATGGACCGGATGCAGCCGCACAACGAAACCATCGCCGGGCGCTGGATCGAGCCGGGGGCCGACGAGGTGTCGATGGAGTCGGGCATCATGAAGACGCTCGGACTGTCGCTCGGCGATCGGCTGACCTTCGAGGTCGCGGGCGAGCCGGTGACGGTGGCGGCGGTGGGGGTGCGAAAGGTGTCCTGGGACTCGATGCGGGTCAACTTCTTCATGGTGCTGAGCACGCACGCGCTCGGCGATCGTCCGCAGAGCTGGATCACCTCGTTCCACCTGCCCGAGTCGCGCGGCGCGCTGACCAACGAGCTGCTGGCGCGCTTCCCGAACCTGACGGTGTTCGACACCACCGCGATCGTGCGGCAGGTGCAGGGCATCCTCGGCCACGTCGTGCGTGCGGTCCAGTTCCTGTTCGTGTTCACGCTGGCGGCCGGTGTCGTGGTGCTGCATGCGGCGCTCGCCAGCTCGCGCGACGAGCGGGTGCGCGAGGCCGGGCTCATGCGCGCGCTCGGCGCGTCGCGCAGCCAGCTGCAGCGGGCCCAGCTCTTCGAGCTCGCGGCCACCGGCGCGCTTGCCGGGCTGCTCGCCGCGCTCGGCGCGATCGCGATCGGCGCGGTGCTGGCCGAGCAGGTGTTCCAGTTCGAGTTCGTGCCGCGGTGGGGCTCGGTGCCGCTGGCGATGCTGGCCGGTGCGGCGCTGTCATCGATCGCGGGCTGGTTCAGCCTGCGCCGCGTCATCGATAGCCCGCCGCTCGCGACGCTGCGCGACGCCTGAGCGCGCGGCCGGCCGCGCGAGCCGCTCAGCCGCCGAGCCGGCAGCCGGCGAACAGGTCGCGCTGCGCCTTGTAGCGGGCGGTGTCGACGGACAGCAGGCCGAGCACCGAGTGATAGAGGTTGTCGTGGCTCGACGGGCCGGCCGCGCGCCGGCGCAGGCAGTCGAGGTCCACCTTCATCCGCCGCGCATCCTCGGGCGGGATCCACCAGAACATCGGTACCTCGATCTGCTCGCGCGGCGCGATCGAGTAGGGCACCCCGTGCAGGTACAGCCCGCGCTCGCCGAGCGACTCGCCATGGTCCGACACGTAGACCATGCCGACGTCGAAGCGCGTGCGCTGCCCCTCGAGGAAGGCGATGGTCCGCGCAAGGAAGGTGTCGGTGTAGACGATCGCGTTGTCGTAGGCGTTGACGATCTCGTCCCGGGTGCAGTCGCGCAGCTCGTTGCGCTCGCAGGCGGGCGTCCACACGCGTGTCTCGGGTGGATGGCGGCGGAAGTAGGCGGGGCCGTGGTTGCCCAGCTGGTGCAGCACCAGCACCAGGTCGCCTTGCGCGGCGTGCACGATCGGCTCGAGCTCGTGCAGCAGGATCTCGTCGAGGCACCGGTCCTCTGCGCACAGCCCCGGGACTGTCGAGCGGCTCAGGTTCTGCTCCTCGAGCCCTGCGCACACCCCCTTGCAGCCCGCCTGGTTGTCGCGCCACACGACCTGCATCCCCGCACGCGCGAGCACGTGCAGCAGCGAGTCGGTGCTGCTGATCAGGTGCTCGTCATAGTCGGCGCGGCCATAGGGCGAGAACATGCAGGGCAGCGACACCTCGGTCGAGGTGCCGCAGGCGGTGGTGCCGGTGAAGGAGACGAGGTCATCGCGGCGCGCGAGCATCGGCGTCGTGGGGCGGGCGTAGCCGTTGAGTTGCCAGTTTGCGGCCCGCACGGTCTCGCCGATCACGATCACCGTCAGGGTCGGCCGCCGGCCTGGGTCGGTCGCGTGCGTCGCGGGGTCCGACGGTACCCGCGCGGCGACCTGCCAGGTGATCTGGTCGGCGGCGACGCTGCCGAGCGACCATGCCACGTTGGCCGGCGTGATCGCGTAGCGCAGCGACTTGTGATTGCGCATCGTCGAGCTGAAGTCCTGAAACACCGCCATCAGCGCTCCGAGCGCCACGACCACCGCGAGCAGCACCGTGCCCGCGCGGATCGCGATCCCTCGCCGCCAGCCGCGGGGGCGCAGCCGCACCGCGAGCACCGCGAGTGCCGGCAGCACCCCGAACAGCGCGACGTGCAGGATGATGTCGAGCCCGAGCAGCTCGCTCGCCTCGCGCCGGTCGGTGGCCAGCACGTTGCGGATCATCGCGGCGTCGATCACCACGCCGTAGCGCTCCGCGTAGTAGCTGGCGGCGGCCGACACCAGCAGCAGCAGCGCGAGCAGCGGCTTGAGGCTGCGCCGTGTCCCGAGCAGCGCCGGCAGCAGGAAGTGGATGCACGTGAGGATCACGACCGTCGCAGCCGCGAACAGCCAGGTCGCGGGCAGCCACGGGTCGCGTCCGGCGAGCACGCCGCGCCAGAAGCCGAGGTTCGCGGTGGCGGCGAGGAAGGCCGAAACCAGCAGGATCAGCGCCTCGGCGGACAACTCCGGGCGCCCGCGGGCGGGCAGCTTCAAGACGACACGCTCAAGGAAGGTCATTGGGGGAGGTGCCGGCAGGCTGGCCCGAATGATGCGGCATCGGCGTGGCGGGCGCGCCGCGCCCGAGGAGCGAGAAGATGAGCAGCGCGACCGTCCAGTCGGCGACGCCCGACCACAGCGCGTGGCTCATGAAGTGCGCGCCCTGTACCATGCGCACCGCGCTGAACAGCACGCCGCCCGCCAGGGCCGTCCACAGGCCGATCCGCCTGATGCGCGCGTCGCCCAGCGCGATGCCGGCGAAGTACACCGCGAACAGCGAGAAGCCGCCCGCCGAGTGCCCCGACGGAAAGCAGCGCCCGGCCTCGGCCATGGAGGTCAGCAGCGAGGTCGCGGCGTCGGCCTGCCCGCCGAACGCCTTGAGGTCCCAGGGACAGCGTGGGCCGGTGAACAGCTTCAGGGTCGAGACCAGCGCCGGGCCGGCCGCCATCGCGGCGGTGGTCGCCCAGAGCACGGCGCGATGGGGTGCCAGCGCGTCGATCCGGTAGGACGCGATGGTCGTGGCGAGCAGCAGCAGCCAGACCAGCCAGACCAGCGACTTGGCCAGCCGGTGGCCGACGATCTCGAGCCACGGCCAGGCCCGCGCCGGGAAGGTGCCGAGCGAGGCGTCGTAGAAGACGCCCTGGATCACGTGGTCGATGCCCGTCGCGGCCAGCACGAGCGCGACCGCCGCCGCGACGAGCGGCGCGAGCAGCAGCGGTATGGTCGGGAACTCGGACCGGGCGAGGTGCAGTGCGGACATTTGCCGCGCAGCATAGGCGCCGATGCGTTCACTCGGCGTCGACGCGGCGTCGAAACACTGTCGAATCACAGGCTCACGGCCCAGGATGGGCGTTCGGGTGTGAGCGAGTCGTGGCGCCCCGCCGGCGCGCGCGGCAGGGCCCCCCTGGAACGGCCACCCGCTCCCGTGCGCGGTGTGCTCAGGCGTCGCGCTGCGCCGCGCTCAGCGTCAGCGTGAACCGCAGGCCGCCGCCGGCGCGGGTCGAAGCGCTCAGCTGCCAGCTGTTGAGCTCGGCCATCCGGCGGGCGATGGCCAGGCCCAGGCCGCGCTCGGGCGCATCCTCGCGCGGCGTATCGCCCCGGCGGCCACGCCACGAGCGCTCGAACAGGTGCGGCAGCTCGTCCGCGTCGATTCCCGGGCCGTCGTCCTCGACGGTGAGCGCGGCGCCGTCCCCGCTGACCACGCAGCGCGCCGGGGCGGCATGCTCGGCCGCGTTGCGCAGGAGGTTGCGCAGGATGGTGAGCAGCGCATGGCGGTCGACCCGAGCGATCGTGCCCCGGGGTACGAGGTTCTCGAAGCTGAGGCCGCGCTGCAGCGCGGCGGGCTCGAGCGTGAGCCAGGCGTCATCCACACAGCGCGCGAGATCCACCGCGTCGGTGGCGGTGCGCTGCCGCTCGGTGCCGAGTGACTGCGCCGACGCGATCGAGCCCGCGATTGCGTCGACCGAGGCCAGCATCCGTCCGATGCGCGCACGCGGGCCGTCGGCCAGGTCCGGCGCATCGGCGAGCATCTCCAGGTCGGTGCGCAGCGCGGCGAGCGGCGTGCGCAGCTCGTGGCCGACGTTCGCGGCGAACTCGCGCTCGTGCGCGATCGCCTGCTCGAAGCGGGCCTGCATCCTGCCGAAGGCTTCGAGCAGTCGGGCCTCCTCGTCCGAGGCGCCGGTCGGGGGCGTGCGCACGTCGGGCGCCCAGTCCGACAGGCGCGCGGTCAGGCGTTCCAGTGGCGCGACCACGACGCGTGCGAGCTGGCGCGCCACCACCGCCCCGAGCAGGATGCACAGCGTCCCCAGGCCAACGAGGTAGGCGGCGTACTGGTGGACCTGCGCCTCGTTGCGATGCGCGTCGTAGCGCACCACGAGCCGCCCCGCGGACGTGGGCATGACCACCACGTGGTGATCCCGCATGCTGCCGCCCAACCGGTGCGTGCCGTGGCTCAGGCTGGCGAGCGGCGCCGGCAGCGGCTCGGGGACCGTCGAGCCGTCGGGCCTGATCAGCCAGGCCGCGATGTCCGTGCTGCGGTCGAGCACGTCGGAGGCGCGCGGGCCGTCGAGGTCACCGCGCTCGGCGTACAGGGCGAGCTGCTTGGCCTCGGCCGTCACCATCTCGTCGGCGATCCGGTCCTCCTGCTCCTCGAGGGACAGGTAGGCGAGCAGCGCCTGCGCCACCACGAAGACGCTCAGGAGCGCGACCAGCGCGCTGGTGACGCGGCTCTGCAGGTTCATCGCAGGTCCTGCGACGGTCCGGGGTGCGTGCCCATCGTGAGCCGCCAGCCGACGCCGTGCACGGTGTCCAGGCCGGGGTGGCCGGTCGCCACCAGCGCGCGGCGCAGCAGGTGCACCTGGCCGCGCAGCGGGTCGCCCTCCGGCGCGTCATGCGGCCAGAGCGCGGCGAGCAGCTCGCCGCGGGTCACCACGCGGCCCGGATCGCGCATCAGCAGCTCGAGCATGCGCATCGACATCGGCATCAGCCGCAGCGGCTTGTCGCCGACCCAGGCCTCGTGCGTGCGCCGGTCCAGGCGCAGGGTGCCCGCGCGCAGCACGTCGTCGACGACCGCACCGCGGGCGCGCCGCACCAGCGCACCCAGCCGAACCGCGATCTCGGCGAGGGCGAAGGGCTTGACGATGTAGTCGTCGGCACCGAGGGCGAAGGCGTCGAGCTTGTCGTTGAGCGTGTCCCGGGCGGTCAGCACCAGCACCGGCGTCGGGACGCCGAGCACGCGGCGCAGCTGCCCGAGCAGCGCGGTGCCCTCGATGCGCGGCAGCCCCAGGTCCAGCACGATCGCGTCGAAGGTCTCGGAGCTGAGCCGCGCGAGCGCTGCCGCCCCATCGTAGGCGAGGTCGACCTGCATGCCGCGGGCCGACAGGAAATCGTGCAGGTTCGCGGCGATGGTGCGCTCGTCCTCCACGACCAGCACGCGCATCGGACCCGCGTCCGGGTTGGATGGCGCGGTCATCGTCGCGGCGCGCCGCGCGAGCGGGCGTGAGGCGCGGCGGGGCGCAGCGGCGGGGCGGGCGGAGGCATGCGCATCGAGCCGAGCTTAACGCGTTCGGGGACGAGCCGCGACTCGCCTAGAATGCCCGCATGACGAGCCAGACCGAACCGGGCGGCGGCACCGCCGACCCCCAGCCCGCCAGCGCATTCGAGGCGATCGGCGGCGAGGCGGCGGTGCGCGCCCTGGTCGATCGCTTCTACGACGTGATGGCGATCGACGAGCGCTTCGCTGGCATCCGTGCGCTTCATCCGCCCGAGCTCGAGGGCTCCCGCGACAAGCTGTTCTGGTTCCTGTGCGGCTGGCTGGGCGGGCCTGACCTGTACGTCGAGCGGTTTGGCCATCCGCGGTTGCGCGCCCGGCACCTGCCCTACCCGATCGCCAGCGCCGAGCGCGACCAGTGGCTGCTGTGCATGGCCGAGGCGATGGCCGATCGCGGCGTGGCGCAGCCGCTGTTCGACCGCCTGCTCGAGTCCTTCTCGGGCACCGCCGACTGGATGCGCAACCGTGCCGGCTGAGGCCGCGGCGCCGCCACGTCGCGGGCCACGCGGCGCATGAGCACGGTCGAGCTGCTGCTGGCCGCGATCGCCGCCGCGCTGCTCGTGGCGCTGGTGCTGCTCATGCTGCTGGTGCTGCGCCGCCCGCTCGGGGCCCGCTCGCTCGAGGACGCGATGCGCGAGGCGCTCGCCACCCTCGAGCGCTCGCAGCGCCAGGCGCTCGAAGGGGTACAGCGCGAGGTGCGCGGCGAAGTGCTGGAGCAGGCGCGCGGCAACCGCGCCGAGATGTCCGAGTCGATCGGCCGGTTCGGGCGGCAGATGACCGCCCAGCTGGCCAGCGTCGCGCAGATCCAGAACGCGCAGATCGACGGCTTCGCGCAGCAACTCGTACGGCTCACCGACTCCAACGAGCGCCGGCTCGCCGAGGTCCGCACGACGCTCGAGGCCCGCCTGCGCGAGCTGCAGACGGACAACGGCGCGAGGCTGGAGGCGATGCGGGCCACCGTCGACGAGAAGCTGCACGCGACGCTGGAGCAGCGGCTCGGCGAGAGCTTCCGGCTGGTGTCCGACCGGCTCGAGCAGGTCCACCGCGGACTGGGGGAGATGCACGCGCTGGCGTCGGACGTCGGCGACCTCAAGCGCGTGCTGTCCAACGTCAAGACGCGCGGCATCTGGGGCGAGGTGCAGCTCTCGGCGCTGCTCGAGCAGATGCTCGCGCCCGGGCAGTACGCGGCCAACGTCGCGACCGTGCCCGGCTCGGCCGAGCGCGTCGAATTCGCGATCCGCCTGCCGGGGCGCGAGCAGGCGGTGTGGTTGCCCATCGACGCGAAGTTCCCGCGCGAGGACTGGGAACGGCTGCAGCATGCGCACGACCGCGCCGACGCGGTCGCCGCCGACGACGCCGGGCGTGCGCTCGAGTCTCGGATCCGCAGCGAGGCGCGCCGGATCCGCGAGAAGTACCTCGCGCCGCCGCACACCACCGACTTCGCGCTGCTGTTCCTGCCGACCGAAGGCCTGTACGCGGAGGTCGTGCGCCGGGCCGGCCTGGTCGACGAGCTGCAGCGCGAGCACCGCGTGGTGCTCTCGGGTCCGACCACGCTCGCCGCGCTGCTCAACAGCCTGCAGATGGGTTTTCGCACGCTCGCCGTCGAGCAGCGCACGAGCGAGGTCTGGGCGGTGCTCGGCGCGGTCAAGACCGAGTTCGGAAAGTTCGGCGACGTGCTCGCGAAGACCCGCCAGCAGCTGCAGTCGGTCAGCAACTCGCTCGATACCGCCGAGGTCCGCTCGAGGGCGATCGTGCGGCGCCTGCGCGATGTCCAGGAGCTGCCCGCCGCGCCGGGCGCCCCCCTCGTGCCGGACGTGTCCGAGGACCCGGAAGGCCCGCTGCCCTGAGTCGCGATCGGCGCCCCGGACGGTGCCGTGCAGGACTTCGCCCCGTCCAGGCGTGGGACCTGCCGAACGATTGACATGCGTCAATCGCCACCGCGCGCCGTCGGTGTGGAATAGGAAACCGGGGCAACGCTCATCGCCGCAGGCCCCGCAGGATCCGGACGGCGCCTGATGACGCGCTCGGAGACGCGGCGCCGCCCGATGACGTCGACGAGGAGAAGAGCGATGACGCGTAGCGATCCGGCCCGAAGGGACGACAGCCCGATGGCCAGGCAGTCGGTGGCGGCGGAGCCCGCCGCGCCTGCGGACACCAAAGCGGCCGATGCCGCGGGCAAGGCTGGCCCGGGCAGACAGCCCGATGGCGGGAAGGCGCCGGCACGGCGTGCGCGCGCGGCCAAGCCCGCAGCCACCGCGCCGAACGCGCGGACCGCCGCCGATGACGAGGACACGCGCCGCGAGATCATCGCCGTGGCCGCCTACTTTCGCGCCGAGCGCCGCGGCTTTGCCGACGGGCTCGCCGACGACGACTGGTTCGAGGCCGAACGCGAGGTCGAGCTTCGGCTGAACGGCCCCGGCCCGGCTGCGGTGGCCTGACGCGGCGGGCGCGTGCGCAGCGCGCCGCAGGATGCATCCGTAACCCGCTGGGCGGATCGTCGCGACGCCGGGCGGGCGCTGGCGCGCGAGCTTGTCGTCGAGTTCGGCGACGGCAAGCGCCCGGGAGCCGTGCAGGACATCGTTGTGCTCGGGCTGCCGCGCGGCGGCGTGCCGGTGGCGGCCGAGGTGGCGCGCGCGCTGGGCGCGCCGCTCGACCTGATGATCGTCAGGAAGCTCGGCCATCCCTTGCAGCCCGAGCTCGCGATGGGTGCGATCGCCTCGGGCGACGTACAGGTGCTCAACGACGAGATCGCAGCGGCTGTGGACGCCGCCGCCTTCGATCGGGTGGTGACCCGCGAGCGCGCCGAGCTGCAGCGCCGCGAGCGCCTCTACCGCGGCGACCGGCCGCCGCCGGTGCTGGAAGGGCGGCGCGTGCTGCTGGTCGACGACGGCCTTGCCACTGGCGCGACGATGCGGGCTGCAGCCCGGGCGGTGGCCGCGCGGCACCCGGCCCGCGTGATCGTGGCGGTGCCCGTGGGTGCCTCCGACAGCCTTTCGCGCCTGGCCGGCGAAGTGGACGACGTGGTGTGCCTCGCCACGCCCGAGCCCTTGATCGCGATCGGGCTGTGGTACCGCGACTTCTCGCAGGTGTCCGACGACGAGGTCCGGGAGATCCTCGCGTCGAACTGGGCAGCATCGTGAGGTGCCGGTCATGAGCGAGGACGTGTCCATCCCCGTGGACGGCATCGAGCTGGGGGGCTTCCTCGACCTGCCGCAGGGCTCGGCGGGCTGCGTGGTGTTCGTGCAAGGCAGCGGCCGCTTCAGCAGCCGCAACCGGCAGGTCGCGCGTGCGCTGGCCGACGCGGGGCTGGGGACGCTGCTGTTCGACCTGCTCGGTGCCGACGAGCAGGCGTTCGACCAGCGGACGGCGCGGCTGCGCTTCGACATCGGGCTGCTCTCGGGGCGGCTCGACATGGCGCTGCGCTGGCTCGCCCGCAGGCCCGACCTGTCGCACGCGCCCATCGGCCTGTTCGGTGCCAGCACCGGCGCGGCGGCCGCGCTCGAGGTCGCGGCCGACCGGCCCGACCAGGTCGCCGCGGTGGTGTCGCGCGGGGGCCGGCCCGACCTCGCCGAGGCGGCGCTCTCCAGGGTGCGTGCGCCGACGCTGCTGATCGTCGGCGGTCGCGACGAGTCGGTGCTTCGGCTCAATCGCGTCGCCTCGACGCGGCTGCGCCGCGAGCATCGGATCGAGGTCGTGCCCGGGGCCACGCACCTCTTCGAGGAGCCCGGGGCGCTCGACGCGATGACCCGGCTGGCCGCGGCGTGGTTCGTGCGCTTCCTGCGTCCGCAGGGCGAGGTGCGCGCGCACGGCGACGGCCGGGGCGCCCCGGCATGAGCGGCCTCGCACCGGGTTGCGATCTCGTCGTCTTCGCGCCGGGCGAGACCCGCGGCTTCGGAATGCGCATCGCCGCGGCGCTCGAGCGTCCGCTCGCGGGGATCGAGGAGCGGCGCTTCGACGACGGCGAGCACATGCTGCGGCCCACGCAGGGCGTGCACGGGCACGACGTCTACGTCGTCCAGTCGCTGTACGCAGAGCCGGGCTGCGGCGTCGACGAGAAGCTGGTGCGGCTGCTGTTCTTTCTCGGCGCGCTGCGCGATGCGGGCTGCGGTCGGCTGACGGCGGTGCTGCCGTACCTGTGCTACGCCCGCCAGGATCGGCGCGCGCTGCCGCAGGCCCCGCTGCCCACCCGATATGTCGCCGCGCTGATCGAGTCGAGCGGCGCCGACGCGGTGATGACGATCGACGTCCACAACCTGTCGGCCTATCAGAACGCGTTCCGCATCCGTACGGAGCACCTCGAGGCGCGCTGGCTGCTGGTCGAGCAGGTTGCCGCGCAACTCGGCGACGCCCCGGTGGCGGTGGTGTCGCCGGACGCAGGCGGCCTCAGGCGCGCCGACGCATTCCGCGAGGCGCTCGCCGCGCGGCTCGGACGGCCGGTCGGCTGGGGGATCGTCGAGAAGCACCGCGAGGAGGCGGGGCTGCGCGGCGGGCTGTTCGTGGGCGACGTCGCCGGCCGCGACGTGGTGCTGGTCGACGACCTGCTGAGCAGCGGCGAGACCCTGCGCCGCGCGATCGCCGCCTGCGTCGGACACGGCGCGCGCAGGGTGTTCGGGTCGGTCACGCACGGCCTGTTCACCGGCGAGGGCGCGTCGGTGCTGCGCACGCCGGGCCTGGCCGCGCTGTCGGTGACCGACTCGGTGGCGCTGCCCGCGGCGGTGGGCGAAGGCCTGCCGCAAGGGCGGCTCGAGGTCGTCGGCATCGCCGGCCTGTTCGCCGAAGCGATCCGCCGCCTGCATGAGGGTCGATCGCTGAGCGCCTTGCTCGAGGGCCCGGCGCAGGCCGCCTGATCCTGCCCCCGCAGTGCGCGGGCGAGCCGCCGAGGGCTCGATGCGCGAGCCGGCTTCAGCGGTCGGCCGCGGCCGCGATCTCCCGGTCGATCCGGTGGCGCCGTAGCGCCCGGCCCGGCGCGACGCGGCGCCGGATGCCGGCGCGAGGCCGGGCGAAGCGCGCGGCGCGCCCGCGCTCTGACGGCGTCAGGGCAGCGTCAAGTTCAGCGCGTGCGTCGAGCGGGTCGCGCATCCGGTGCACCTGCAGTCGGACGGGGCGCCTCGGCGGCACGCTGGAGACCGTCATGATGAGGGCTCGCCAAGGCGCTCGGGACCTGGCCCCTCGGCGGGCGGGCCGCGGTCGGCGGGCACCAGGGAGCGGGCGAAGACCGGTCCGCACGCGGACGGTGCGGCCATCGCGCCCGGCTCGCCGCGGGCGATCGCCGCGGCCTCGTCTGCCAGCGCCGAGGGATCGAGCCCCATGAAGCGCGGGCCCACCTCGCCCGCCAACCCATCCAGGATGCGGGCCGCCGCCGCCGCGTGCCGCAGGCATCCGTTGGGGCGGCCCTCGCGGACCTTGAAGCCCGCTGCCGCGAGCCGGATCAGCGCGCGCAGGAAGTCGGCGGTCGGGCCCCGGCGCCCGCAGGCGTGCCACAGCGTCTCCCAGGCTTCGTGCGCCTCCCAGTAGTAACCCCGGTTGTAGAGGTCGATGCCGTACAGGTACAGCGGGCTCGCGCGCCAGTGCGCCGGGTCGGGCATGGGCGCCACCTCGGGCGGGCGTCCGTGCAGGTGGCCGCCGGGGTCGCGCACCGGATGCGGCGTGCTGCCGGGCAGATAGGTGTACGGCGGCAGCGGGCGCTCGGGCAGCAGCCGCGGGGCGGGGGCCATCGGCGAGTCCGGCGACGACCGGTCGGGCGGGCTGCGCGCGTCAGCCGAAGTGACAGGACACCGACCCGAACTCGCCGTAGTCGGCGACGATGGTGTCGCCCCGCGTGACGTCGATCGGGCGGATGAAGGAGCCCGCGAGGACCACCTCGCCGGCCTGCAGCGACACGCCGTAGCAGTGCAGCCGGTTGGCCAGCCAGGCCACGCCGTAGCCCGGGTGGTTGAGCACGCCGGCGGCCAGCCCCGTCTCCTCGATCTCTCCGTTCCTGCTCACGATCGCGCCGATGCGGCGCATGTCGGCATCGACGAGCGCCGGCTTGAAGGGCCGCCCACCGAGCACCAGCGCCGCATTGGCGGCGTTGTCCGAGATCGTGTCGAGCACGGTGCGCGTGCGCCCGGTGGCCGGGTCGACGCGCTGGATGCGCGCGTCCAGGATCTCCAGCGCGGGCGTCACGTAGGCCGTCGCGTCCAGCACGTCGAACAGGGTGCAGTCGGGGCCGGACAGCGGTCTGCTCAGCACGAAGGCGAGTTCCGCCTCGATGCGCAGCCCGATGAAGCGCTCGGTGGGCACCACCGCGCCGTCGCGGTAGAACATGTCGTCGAGCAGCGTGCCGTAGTCGGGCTCGCCGATGCCGACGGCGCGCTGCATCGCCTTGGACGTCAGCCCGATCTTGTGCCCCTTCACCTTGCGCCCGGCGGCGATCTTGAGCGCCATCCATGCGTCCTGCACCGCATAGGCGTCCTCGACCTGCATGCCGGGGTACTCGAGCGAGAACTGCCGGCAGGGGCTGCGGGTGCGTTCGGCCTCTTCGAGGCGGGCGGCGGCTTGCGCGAGCTGGGCTTGGCTGAGGGTCATGGGAATCCGGGTCGGTCGATCGGGGGTAGGGGGCGCGTGGCGACCCGGGGTCAGGCGGCCTGCGGATGCTCGCTGCGCACGACGTTGGCGAGCGTGCCGACGCCCGTCACCTCGACCTCGACGCGGTCGCCCGCGCCCAGGAACCTGGGCGGATCGAAGCGGATGCCGGCGCCGGTGGGCGTGCCCGTGACGATCAGGTCGCCCGACTGCAGCGTCGTGAAGCTCGACAGGTACGAGATCAGGTAGGCGAAGTCGAACATCAGGTTCGCGGTGGTGTCGTCCTGGCGCGCCTCGCCGTTGACGCGCGTGCGCACCCTGAGGTCGTCGAACCGCGCGAACTCGTCGGCGGTCACCAGCCACGGACCGACCGAGCCCGAGGACTCGAAGTTCTTGCCCTGCGTGACGTTGAACTTGGCGTGGTGCACCCAGTCCCGGATCGTGCCCTCGTTGACGCAGGTCAGGCCCGCGATGCACGCGAGCGCATCGGCCTTCGCCACGCGCCGCGTGCGGCGCCCGATGTACACCCCGATCTCGCCCTCGTAGTCGAGCTGGCGCGACTCGAGCGGCTCGACCAGCGCCTCGCCGTGCCCCACGAAGGAGCTCGGCGTGCGCATGAAGATGCTCGGGTACTTGGGCAGGTCGCTGCCGTCCTTGTACTCGGCGTTGCGATGCGCGTAGTTGACACCGATGCAGAAGATCTTGCCGGGCTCGGGGATCGGCGGCAGCAGCCGCAGCGCCTCCAGCGGATGGTCGGGCGAGGCGCCCTGCATCGCGGCGCGGGCCTGCGCGATGGCGGGCGCGCCGCCCTCGAGCAGCGCACGCACCGAGCCTGCGGCGGGCAGGCGACGCCCGAGGTCGACGACGCCGGCGCCCGACACGGCGCCCCAGCGGGTGCCGCCGTCCAGCGAGAAACTGACGAGTTTCATGAGTCGAATCCGAAGAAGCGCGAAGGGTTGTCGACCAGGATCTTATGCCGGGTGGCCGGGTCGGGCGCGAACCGATAGAGCAGCTCCAGAAGCGCGCCTTCGTTCGGCGGCTGCCTGACCGACACCGGATGCGGCCAGTCGCTGCCCCACACGCATCGGCTGGGCGCGGTCTCGATCAGTCGCCGCGCGAGCGGCACCACGTCGTCCCAGGGGGCGCCCGCCTTCGAGATCTTCTCGCTCAACGACAGCATCACCCACACGTTGTCCCGCCGCAGCAGCTCGAGCACACGCGCCAGGTTCGGGTCGGCGTCACCGGCCGCCACGTCGACGCGGCCCATGTGATCCATCAGCACCGGCACGTCGAGGCCCTCGAAGGCAGCCATCTGCTCGGCGATGCCCGAGGGCTCGGGCTGGACCTTCACGTACCAGCCCAGCTCCTTCACCCTGGCGAGCGCACGCGCCTGCTCGGCGGCGGTCAGTGTGATGCCCAGGCCCGCGCGGCTGAAGCGCGCGCCGCGCACACCGGCCGCGTGCAGGGTGTCGAGGTAGGCGTCGTCGCGCTCGGACAGCACCGCGGCGTTGGCGCAGGCCACATAGCGGCGCGGCCCGCCGGCGTTGAGGCCGGCGAGCGCGTCCAGCACCACCGTATGGTCGGCGCCGTAGGTGGTCGCCTGGACGATCACGCCCCGCTCGATGCCCAGCGTGCGGTGCAGGCGCTGCGCGACCTCCCAGGTCGCGGTGGGCATCTCGTAGGCCGCTCCGGCGCGCACCGGGTAGCGCTCGGGCGGCCCGAACACGTGGAACTGGCTGTCGCAGCTGCCCGACGGGGGCAGGGGCACCGGCGCGCGTGGGTTCGGGTCGAAAGGCAGGTAGTCGGGCATCTGTGTCGGTGTCGGCGGATCAGGCGATCCAGGCAGTGAAGTCGCATTCGACGAGCTTGCCCATGTCGAGGTCGGCCTGCATCGTATGCCGGGCCGGCCGGTCGGCGGGGTCCGGGAACATCGCGAGCCAGGGCACGTTGAGCGCCGGGCGCTGGCTGCGGTCCTTCATCCACACCGTCACCTTGACGATGTCGCCGACCGTGCCGCCGCCGGCCTCGACGATGCGGCGCATGGTGTCGAGCATGAACGCGCACTGCGCCTCGATCGTCGCGGCCGGCTTGCCGGTGGCAGGGTCGTTGCCGAGGATGCTGCCGCTCATCAGCAGCGGCCCCAGGCGGCAGCCTGCCGGGATGGGGTTCTTGTGGCTGAAGCCCTCGACGTAGACGCTGGTGCGCCGGGCAGCGGCGCTGCGTTGCGGCGTCATTCCGCCGTGATCCCCGCCTTGCGGATGATCGGTGTCCATGTATCGTCCTCCTTCTTCAGGTATTGGCCGAACTGCTCCGGCGTCGCGCCGCGGGCCTCGGCGCCCAGCGCCTCGAACTTCTGCATCACTGTCTTGTCGGCGAGCGCCTTCTGCAGCGCGTTCGAGAAGGCGGCAACAATCTCCCGCGGCGTCGCGGCGGGCGCCAGGATGCCGGTGAAGGTCTCGGCGGTGAAGTCCTTGAAGCCCGTCTCCTGCAGCGTCGGCACGCCCGGCAACTGCGGCATCCGCGAGGCCGACGTCACCGCGAGCGCACGCGTGCGCCCCTGCTGGATGTAGGGCAGCGCGACCGACAGCTGGTCGAAGTTGAAGTTGACCTGGCCGCCGAGCAGGTCGGTGGTGGCCGGCGCGTTGCCCTTGTAGTGGACCGTGGTCCACCGGGCGCCGGTCAGGCCCTGCAGGTACTCGCTCAGCAGGTGGTTGGTGGTGCCGGCGCCGGGCGAGGCCATCGTGAGGGTGGCGCCCGCCGTCCTGCCCGCCGCCACCAGCTCCGCGAAGCTCTTGTAGGGCGTCGACGGATGGACCTGCAGCACGAGTGGCGTGAACGAGACCGAGCTCACCGGAACGAAGTCCTTTTTCCAGTCGTACACCGGGCGCTTGAAGATCAGCGGCGCGAACAGGATCGGGCCGTTCGCGCCCATGAAGTAGGTGTAGCCGTCGGGCGTCGCCTTGGCCACCGACTCGCCGGCGATCAGGCCGCCCGCGCCGGGCTTGTTCTCGACGACGAAGGGCTGCTTGAAGGTGGCCGCGAGGTGCTCGGCGACGATGCGTGCGGCGGTGTCGACGTTGCCCCCGGGCGGGTAGGGCACGACCAGGCGCACCGGCCGGTCGGGCCAGCCCGACGCAGCACCGGTCTGCGCGTGGGCGGGGGCGGCGCCCGCGAGGGCTGTGAGCGCGGCCAATGCGACGGCTCGGGTTCGGATCATCGGGGTGTCTCCTCGTGTGGGGCGCCCCGGTCGGGGCAGCCGGCTCGGGCTGGCGCCACTCTACGAAGTCCGGGCTGCATGCTGCAATGCGATAACGTCGATGTGTTCCACACTATGGACGTTCTTGCGTGGGGCAGAGCGTCCCGCCGTGCCCGTCCCGCTCAGAATGGCCGATCGGCGCGGCGCCGCCCGCCGCAGGTCCCGAGGATACCGATGCAGATCGACGCAGCCAGTCTCGACCCGGAAGCCGCCTACCGCCTGCTGAGCGGCATCGTGGTGCCGCGCCCGATCGCCTGGGTGAGCACCCTGTCGGAGGCGGGCGTGGTCAACCTCGCGCCGTTTTCCTGCTTCACCTTCGTGTCCAACGCACCGCCGATGATCGGCATCAACGTCGGCCGAAAGGCCGGCGTACGCAAGGACACCGGGGTCAACATCCATGCGAGCGGCGAGTTCGTCGTGAACATCGGCGAGTTCGACCAGATCGAGGCGATCCACCTCTCCAGCGTCGAGCATGCGCCCGACGTCAGCGAGGCGGCGCTGCTGGGGCTGGAGACTGTGCCGTCCGACACGATCCGATGCCCGCGCCTGCGCGACGTGCCCGTCTCGATGGAGTGCCGGCTGGAGCGTGCGATCGAGTTCGGCCAGACCGGATCGGAGTTCCTGGTCGGCGAGGTGCTGCGCTTTCACGTGCGTGACGACCTCTATGAGGGTGGTCGCATCGACACGCGCCGGCTGCGTCCGGTCTGCCGCATCGGCGGGCCGCGCTACGCGGCGCTCGGCGAGATCGTCACGCTGGGCGAGGTCGCGCAGGTCGCCAAGACGGTGATGGCGCGCGGCGCCTGATCGCGCATGGCGGCTGCGGACGACGACGATCCCGATGCGCCGACGCTGGCCGCCGCGCCGCGCCGCGCCGAGGGCGCCCAGAGCATCCGGCGCGCGCTCGCGGTGCTGCGCGTCGTGGCCGCGGGCCAGGAGCGCGGCGTGCGACTGGTGGACGTGGTCCGCGGCGCGGGCCTGAATCGGCCGACCGCGCATCGGATCCTGCGCGTGCTGGTGGAGGAGGGCGCCGCCGAGCAGGACCCGCCTACGCGCCGTTACCGGATCGGGCCCGAAGTGTCGCTGCTGGGTCTCGCGCGGATGGCGCCCTTCCCGATCCGCTCGATCGCCGGCCCCCACCTGCGCAGGCTGGCCGACACGCTGGGCGACACCGCTTTCCTCACCCTCGTCAACGGCGATGACTCGGTGTGCATCGACCGCCAGCCTGGCAGCTTTCCGGTCAAGGTGCTGTCTATCGAGGTCGGCGCGCGCCGGCCGCTCGGGGTCGGGGTGAGCGGCCTGGTGCTGCTTGCGTCGCTGCCGCCCGAGACGGCCGCGCAGGTGGTGGCTCGCAACGCGGCCCGCCTCGCCGCGCTCGAGGTCGACCCAGGTGCGCTGCTGGAGCGTGCGGGCGCCGTGCGTCGCCAGGGGCACGCCTACGCGCCGGTCGGGCTGGTGCCGGGCTCCAGGGCGGTGGCGGTGCCTGTGCGCGACTCACAGGGCACGACGGTCGCCGGGCTCGCGATCGCGACCATCAGCGGACGGCTACCCGTGTCGCGGCTGCCCGAGGTGATCCGCACGATGACCGAGGAGTCCCGGTTGATCGGGGCGCGGCTCGCGCCGCGGCGACGGTGAGCGTGGCCCGCTTCGGGGCGCCTGCCGCGCCCGCGGCGCCCGGCCTGCGTCCCGGCCGCTCCAGCGCCGGCTTCCCTTCCGGTTCTGGTTGACAGGTATCGTCCATTCGACCAATGATTGACGCTATAACGCCCGCATACAGAGGCGTTACAACAATAGGAGACGCCATGTTTCGTTCATCGAAACTTCTTGCGCAGTTTGCCGCCGGCGTCATGCTGGCCGGTGCGGCCAGCCTGGCCGCCGCGCAGAACACCATCAAGGTCGGCTGGCTGTCGTCGCTGACCGGCCCGCTGTCGTCGGCGGCCATCGCCGAGAACCAGGGCGTGCAGCTCGCGGTCGACGAGATCAACGCCGCCGGCGGCATCAATGGCCGCAAGATCGAGCTGCTGACCCGCGACACCGCCGGCGACCCGACCAAGGCGGTCAACTTCGCGCAGCAGCTGGCCTTCCAGGAGAAGGTGCACTTCGTGATCGGCCCGGTGAACTCGGGCGAGGGTCTGGGGGCCACGCCGATCATCGCCAAGGCGGGCATCCCGAACCTGGTGATCGGCGCGCTCGAGGAGCTGATCGACCCGATCCGCTACCCGCGCGCGTTCCGCGTGATCAATACCAACACGCAGTGGATCGTCACCGCCAACGACTACGCGCTGAAGAAGCTCAAGCGCTCCAAGGTCGCGGTGATCGGCGATACCACCGGCTACGGCACGGCGAGCGCGCGCACCGCGAACACGCTGCTCGAGTCCGCCGGCATCAAGCCGGTCTACACGGTGCTCATCGATCCGAACAAGACCGACCTCACCGACGAGCTGCAGAAGGCGCGTGCGGCGGGCGCCGACGTGATCATGCCCTGGTCGGCGGCCACGGGCCTGCTCGGCCGGCTGCTGAACGCGCGCGGCGACATGGGCTGGGACGTGCCGGTGGTCGGCCATCCGGCGCTGATGGCGGCGCAGATACGCAAGCTGCTCAACAAGCCGGAGTATTGGGCGAACACCTACGGCTCGGGCTACGTCAGCACCTCCTTCGGCGACGACGGCAAGCTGCCCGCGCAGACCCAGCAGCTGGTCGACAAGGTCCGCGCCAAGCTCGCGCCCGGCGGCGGCGAGATCGACATCCTGTTCTGGTGGGTGGCGATGGGCTATGACTGCGTGAAGATCATCGAGCACGCGGTCAAGACCGCGGGTTCCACCGATCCGGCCGCGATCCAGAAGGTCCTCGAGAACACGACCAACTTCAAGGGCGTCTACGCGACCTACAGCTGGGGCCCGACGAAGCACGATGGCTTTCCCAACAGCGGCATGACCGCGAACGTGGCCAACACGTTCAAGGACGGCAGCTTCAAGGTCGCGCGCTGAGCCGACCTCCTCCGGACACACGCCGATGCTCTTCGTCATCGTCACCGGGCTGGCCACGGGCGCCATCTTCGCGGCCACCGCGCTGGTCTACAACGTGATGTTCTCGACCTCGAAGGTGCTGTCGGTCACGACCGGCCACATCGCGATGCTCGGGGGCGTGTTCGGCGCCTATGCGATCAACGGCCTGGGCCTGCCCTGGTGGGTGGGCCTGGCCGCGGCGATCGCCGTGGGCGCCTTCTTCGGATGGATCACCGACGTGGTCGCGATCCGCAGGGTGCTGGCCCGCAGCGACGAGCACCTGTGGCTGCTGTCGACGCTCGCGGTCGCGACCATGGTGCAGCAGGCGGTCGGCCTGTGGTGGGGGACGGAGCCCAGGCCCTTTCCCCGCCTGATCCCGCAGGACTTCAGAGCGGGCATCGCCGACCAGAAGTTCTGGCTGCCCGTGGCGCTCGCGGTGGTGATGGCGCTCGGTCTGGCCGCGTTCTACTCGCGCACGATGTACGGCAAGCTCTTCGTGGCGATGTCCGAGGACGCGTTCGCGGCGCGGGCCCGCGGCGTCTCGACCGACCGCATCCGGGTCGCGTCCTACGTGCTCGCCGGCGCGCTCGGCGGCCTCGCGGGCTTCGCAGCGGGGCAGCTGACCTTCGCGTACTTCGCGCTCGGGCTGTCGCTGACCCTCAACGGCTTCATCGCGCTGGCCGTCGGCGGCCTGGGCAGCAACGTCGGCGCGCTGATCGGCGGCTTCGCGCTCGGGCTGCTCAACGCGTTCGCGAGCTACTGGTTCGGCGGGGAGTACCAGCAGACCATCGCGGTCGGACTGCTGATGGTCGTGCTGCTGGTCAAGCCCGAAGGGCTGCTCGGCTCGCGCAACGTGCGGCCCGTCTGAGGAGCCCCCGCATGGAACCCAAACGACTCGCGGCGCTCGCCGTCGGCGCGCTCGCGGCGGCCACGCTGCCGCTGTGGGCGGGCGACCAGTACCAGCTGCATCTCGCGACGCTGATCTTCGCGTACTGGGTGCTGATCGGCGGGCTCAACCTGGTGATCGGCTACAGCGGCCAGCTCTCGATCGGGCACGTCGGCCTGCTGTCGATCGGCGCCTACGCATTCGCGATCCTGGCCGGCAAGGCGGGCGTGCACCCGGCGCTCGCGGTCGCCGGGTCGGGCGCGATCTGCGGGCTCGCGGGCCTCCTTCTGGGCCTGCCGAGCCTGCGGCTGCCGGGCTTCTATTTTGCGATGGCGACGATGGCCGTGTCGCTGATCGTGGGCGAGTTCGTGCTCGCCCAGGGCGAACTGACCGGCGGGGGCATCGGCCTCGCGGTCCCGGGCTTCCCGAAGCCGTTCGATACGCCTGGCGGCTTCTACTACCTGGTGGCGGGCACGGCCGCGGTCGTCACCTGGCTGACCTGGAACATCGCGCGCCGCATGCAGGGCCGCGGCCTGATCGCGATCCGCGACAGCGTCGTCACCGCTCAGGCGGTGGGCGTGCCGGTGTTCCGCGCCAAGCTCGTCACCTTCCTGTTCAGCGGCGTGACCGCCGGCGTGGGTGGCGCGCTGTTCGCCTCGCTGCAGAGCTACATCACGCCCGACACCTTCCACTTCGAGCTCAGCCTGTTCTTCTTCGTGTGCATCATCATCGGCGGCCGCGGCAGCATCCTCGGGCCTTTCCTGGGCGTGGTGGTGCTGACCGCGCTGCCCGAGCTGGTGTCGCCGCTCGCCAAGCTGGGCAACTTCTTCTACGGGCTGCTGCTGCTGCTGGTCGTGCTGGTGGTGCCCGAGGGCATCGGGCGACTCTTCGAGGTGCTGTCCGAGCGCCTGCGGCCGCGCGTGGTCACGAGCGTCCCGGTCAGGCCGGACCTGCCGCGGCTGGCCCGCGCGATCCGGGGGGACGCATGAGCGCCGCGCCGTCGGCGCAGGCGCGCGCGGCCGGGCCCGCCGCGCCGGGCGCCTCGCTCTCGCCCTCGCACGACGACGTGCGCCGCGCGGCGCCAGTCGGCGACCCGCTGTGCGCCGTCGATGTCAGCAAGGTCTTCGGCGGGTTGGTCGCGCTCGACCATGTGTCGCTCGAGCTGCGCCCGGGCGAGATCCACGGACTGATCGGCCCCAACGGCAGCGGCAAGACCACGCTGCTCAACCTGCTGACCGGCTACTACGAGCCGACCTCGGGGTCGGTGACACTCGGCGGCGAGCGGCTCGAGGCCGAGACCGTGCAGCGGCGCGCGCGGCTCGGCGTGGCCCGCACCTTCCAGAAGCCCCGCCTGCTGCCGACGCTGTCGGTGCTCGAGAACGCCATGCTCGGCGCCTGGGTCCACGCGCGCGCCGGCTTCCTCGGCACTGCGCTCGGCCTGCCGCGCGCCGGACGCGAGGACGCGACGTTCCGGGCCGAGGCGACCGAGCTGTTGCACGGCGTAGGCCTGGCGCACGCGATCGGGCGCCGCGCGAACCTGCTCGAACACGCCGAGCAGCGCTTCCTGGAGATTGCACGCGGCCTGGCGATGCGTCCGCGCTTCATCCTGCTCGACGAGCCGGCGGGCGGCCTGTCCACCGACGAGATCGAGCACCTCGCCGACATCCTGCGCACCATCCGGGATGCCGGCATCGGTGTGCTGCTGGTGGAGCACCACACCGACTTCGTGTTCCGCGTCTGCGACCGCGTGACCGCGCTCGACGTCGGCAAGACCATCCGGCACGGCACGCCCGACGACGTGCGCAACGACCCGGAAGTGATCCGGGTCTACCTGGGGGCCTGAGCGATGAGCGCCACTCCGATCGAACGTCCCGAGCGCGTGCTGCTCGACGTGCGCGGCCTGCGGGTCGCCTACGGCAAGGCCGAGGTGGTGCGCGACGTGTCCTTCGACGTACGCGCCGGCGAGTTCGTCGTCGTGCTCGGGCGCAACGGCGCCGGCAAGAGCACGATCCTGCACGCCGTCTCCGGGCTGATCCCCAAGCGCGCCGGCACGGTGAGCTTCGAGGGTCGCGACCTGTCGGGCGCATCGCCGCGCGAGACCGTGCAGGCCGGCATCGTGCAGGTGCTGGAGGGCCATCGGGTGTTCCTCACGCTCTCGGTCGAGGACAACCTGCTGATCGGCACCTATGCGAAGTCGCCGCGCGGCGACCGCAGCAAGCTCGACCGGATCTACGCGCTGTTCCCCGAGCTCGCCGAGCGTCGGCAGCAGATGGCGTCGCGGCTGTCCGGCGGCCAGCAGCAGATCCTCGCCGTCGCGCAGGGCGTGATCGGCGAGCCGCGGCTGCTGATGCTCGACGAGCCCTCGGGCGGTCTCGCCCCGATCGTCATCGACCGGATCCTGGCGGTCGCCGCGCAGCTGTGCGCCGAGGGGCTCGCGATCCTGCTGGTCGAGCAGATGGTCGAGAAGGCCCTGCGGCACGCGCACTTCGGATACATCGTCGAGACCGGCCGCATCGCGGTCGCCGCGCCCGTCGAGGCGCTGCGCGATGGCGAGCTCGTGCGCCAGGTCTATCTCGGTGGCGATGCCCGGCACGCCGCCTGAGCGCGGCGCGGCCACTGGATTCCAACGGAGACGAATCGATGAGCTCGGATGACCGCGGCGCCGCCGCCCCACGCTGGACCCGCCGCCCCGAGGGCTCGACCTGGGGCGACTTCGGCCCGGACGACCAGCTCGGGCGCCTGAACCTGCTGACCCCCGAGAAAGTCCGCCAGGGCGTGGCCGAGGTCACCGAGGGGCGCACCTTCTGCCTGAGCCTGCCGCTGGACCTGCCCGGGGGCAACCTGCTCAATCCGCGCAGGCTGCCGCCGGTGCTGCGCCCCACGGTGCGCAACGGCCGGCCCAACATGAACTACCGGTTCATGGACGACGATCCGATGCAGACCGACGTAGTCTGCGACGACCTCGCGATCCTGCACCTGCAGTATTCGACGCAGTGGGACAGCTTCGCCCATGTCGGTCAGATGTTCGACGCCAACGGCGACGGGCTGCCCGAGCCGGTGTACTACAACGGCTATCGGGCGGGCTTCCACATCTTCGGGCCCGTCGACGTGTCGGACGCGGGCGTGCCGACCTCGCCCGGGCCGCGCACCACCTCGGGCGCCACCGCGCTCGGCATCGAGAACATGGCGGCGCAGGGCGTGCAGGGCCGCGGCGTGCTGATCGACCTGCACGCGCAGTTCGGCCGCGAGCGCACGCTGGTCGGCTACGACGCGCTGATGCGCACGATGGAGCGCGACCGGGTGGTCGTCGAGCCGGGCGACATGGTGCTGCTGCACACCGGGTTCGCGCAGATGCTGGTCGAGATGGGCGGGCGGCCCGACGAGGCCTCGCTGCACGGCGCCTGCGCGGTGCTCGACGGGCGTGACGAGCGGCTGCTGCGCTGGATCACCGACAGCGGTCTCGCGATCCTCGCCGCCGACAACTACGCGGTCGAGAACCTGCCGGCCACCGTGCGCACCGACTGCTGCGCGTCGCTGCCCATCCACGAGCACTGCCTCTTCAAGCTCGGCGTCCACCTGGGCGAACTGTGGTACCTGACGCCGCTTGCGCAGTGGCTGCGCGCTCACGGTCGCAGCCGCTTTCTGCTCACCGCGCCGCCGCTGCGGCTGCCCGGCGCCGTGGGTTCGCCCGCCACCCCGATCGCGACCGTCTGAGCCCGCGATGCCGCGTCCGTCCGACACCAGCGCGATCCAGAAGGTGTGCCGCATCCTGCGGACCCTGTCGGCGCCGGATCCGCTGCGGCTCGCCGACGTGTCGGCCATGACCGGCCTGAACAAGGCCACTGCGCTGCGCCTGCTCGAGGCGCTGGCGGGCGAGGGCTTCGTGGAGCGCGACGACGCCACCAAGCGCTACCGGCTGGGCGGCCAGGCGCTGTTGCTGGGCATCGCGATGCAGGGCCGCGACCACGTGCGCGACCGCGCGCGGCCCTGGCTGATGAGGCTGGCTGCGCTGTCGGGCGATACGGTGCTGCTGTCGACCCGCGACGGCATCGAGGCGGTGTGCATCGACAGGGAGTTCGGCTCCTATCCGATCCGCGCCAACTACCTGGACGTCGGCAGCCGCCGCCCGCTCGGGGTGGGGGCGGGCAGCCTGGCGCTGCTGGCCTGGCTGCCCGACGCCGAGGTCCAGGCGGTGCTCGACCAGGTGGCGCCGGCCGTGGTCGCGCGCTACCCGCGCATCGACCGTCCCTTCATGCAGGCCTGCATCGCCGAGTCGCGCGCGCGCGGCTACGCGCTGCTGCTCGACGTGGTGGTCGAGCGGATGGGCGGCCTGGCGATGCCCATCCTCGGCATCGACGGGCGCCCCGCTGCGGCGATCAGCATCGCCGCGCTGAGCGAGCGCCTCACCTCGCGGCTGGACGCGCTGCGCGATGCGATGCAGGAGGCGGTCTCGGCGCTGTCGCAGGGCGCCACGCTTGCGGCCTCGCCGCCCGCGTCGCCGGCAGCCTTCACGCAGGCCGATCGCGAGCGCGCGGCGGGCGCGTCGGACGCGGCACGCCTCGTGGCGCTGGAGACCTCGCGGTGAGCTACCTGCTGGGCAGCGCGGCGACACGTTTCGGGCGTCACGAGGGGCGCAGCACGCTCGACCTGATGAGCGAGGCGGCCGCGGCGGCGCTCGCCGACGCGGGCCTCGAGCGCGGCGACGTCGATGGTCTGATCTGCGGCTACGCCACGACCATGCCGCACATCATGCTCGCCACCGTGTTCGCCGAGCACTTCGGCCTGCATCCGTCCTACGCGCACGCGGTGCAGGTGGGCGGCGCGACCGGCTTTGCGATGGTGATGCTCGCCCACCTGCTGGTCGAGTCGGGCGCGGCGCGCCGCGTGCTGGTGGTGGGCGGCGAGAACCGCATGACCGGCCAGAGCCGCGACGCCTCGATCCAGGCGCTCGCGCAGGCCGGCCATGCCCGCTACGAGGTGCCGCTCGGGCCTACCATCCCCGCCTACTACGGGCTCGTCGCCTCCCGCTACATGAGCGAGCATGGCGTCGACGAGACTGACTTCGCGCAGCTCGCGGTGCTGATGCGCCGCAACGCCGCCCGCCATCCGGGCGCCCACTTCCGCGATCCGGTCACCGTGGCCGACGTGCTGGCCTCGCGCCCGATCGCCTCGCCGCTGAAGGTGCTCGACTGCTGCCCAGTGTCCGACGGCGGCTGCGCGGTGGTCGTCGGCGCGGCACCGGACGGTCCCCACCCGGTCGCGATCCGCTCGGCCGCGCAGGCGCACGCCGCGCAGCATGTGAGCGCGGCGCCCGACCTGACGCGCTTCGGCGCGGACCGCTCGAGCGCGACCGCGCTGCAGGCCGCGGGCCTGTCGCTCGCGGACGTCGAGTACGCGGCGATCTACGACAGCTTCACCGTCACGCTGACGCTGCTGCTCGAGGAGATCGGGCTCGCGCCGCGGGGCAGGGCGGGTGCGCTCGCGCGCGACGGCCACTTCGATCGGGACGGCGCGCTGCCGCTGAACCTGCACGGCGGCCTGCTGTCCTACGGTCACTGCGGGGTGGCCGGCGCGATGGCCCACCTCGCCGAGACCCACCTGCAGATGACCGGCCGTGCCGGCGACCGCCAGGCGCCGCGCGCTGGCGTGGCGCTGCTGCATGGCGACGGCGGCGTGCTGTCGTCGCACGTCAGCCTCGTCCTGGAGCGTCCGTGACCACCGCCGCCGTCCCCGACTGGACCCTCGGCGGCGCGGGCATCGCGCTGCAGCGCTGCAGCGCCTGCGGCACCGTCTGGTACTTCGAGCGCGACTTCTGCCCTGCCTGCGGCACGCTCGAGCCCCGGCGGCTCGCCGCCGCCGGCGGCGGCGTCGTGCACGCAACCACCGTCGTGCACCGCGCCCCGGACGATGCGTTCCGCTCGGTCGCCCCCTACCGGCTGGTGCTCGTCGCGCTCGACGAGGGCCCGCGCGTGATGGGCCACGCGCCGCTCGACCTGCTGCTTGGCGAGCGGGTCGCGGTCGGCTTTCGCGAGATCGCGGGCCGACTGCTCCCGTACTTCGAACGCGCCGCCTCCAACCCTCGTTGAGACACCGATGACCCCGGACCCCCGCGATACGCTGCGTGTCGCCCTTGCCCCCCGCTGCGTCGCGGTGATCGGCGCGTCCGACAACGCCAACAAGATCGGCGGGCGCCCGATCGCCTACCTGAAGCGCTTCGGCTTCAAGGGCGCGGTCTACCCGATCAACCCGTCGCGCGACACCCTGCAGGGCCTGCACGCCTATCCGGGGCTCGACGCGTTGCCCGAGGTGCCCGACATGGTGGTGATCGCCGTGCCGGGCGAGCTCGCGGTGCAGGCGGTCGACCAGTGCGCCGCGGCCGGCGTGCGGGTGGCGGTGGTGATGGCCTCGGGCTTCGGCGAGACGCCCGACCCGGTCGCCCGCGAGCAGGAGCGCACGATGGTGGCGCGGGCGCGGGCCGCGGGCATGCGGATCGTCGGCCCCAACTCGCAGGGCCTCGCCAATTTCGGCAACGGCGCGGTGCCCAACTTCTCGACGATGTTCCTCGAGACGCCGGCTGCAGACGGGCCGGTCGGGATCATCAGCCAGAGCGGCGCGATGAGCGTGATCCCCTACGGCCTGCTGCGCGGGCGGGGCATCGGCGTGCGGCACGCGCATGCGACCGGCAACGACGCCGACGTGACGGTGTGCGAGCTCGCGACGATCGTGGCCGAGGACCCGGGCCTGAAGCTGCTGCTGCTCTACCTCGAGGGCCTGCCCGACCCGTGGAACCTCGCCGAGGCCGCGCGGATCGCGCGCCGGCGCGGCCTGCCGATCATCGCGCTGAAGGCCGGACGCTCGCCCGCCGGGCAGGCGGCCGCGCGCTCGCACACCGGCTCGCTCGCGACCGAGGACCGCGTCGTGGACGCCTTCTTCGAGGACCAGGGCATCTGGCGCGCCCAGAGCATGGTCGACATGGTCGACGCGGCCGAGCTGTACCTCAAGGGCTGGACCCCGCGCGGCCGCAGGCTGGTGGCGATCAGCAACTCGGGCGCTGTCTGCGTGCTCACCGCGGACGCCGCGACCGAGGCCGGCATGCCGATGGCGGCGCTCGCCGACACGACGCAGGCCGAGCTGCGCACCATCCTCCCCGGCTTCGCGACCACCTCCAACCCGGTGGACATCACCGCGGCGCTGCTCAGCAACAGCAACCTGTTCGGCGCCATCCTGCCGGCGATCGCACGCGACCCCGCAGCCGACGCGTTCTTCGTCGGCATCGCGGTCGCCGGGGCCGGCTACGACGTCGACGCCTTTGCGCGCGACAGCGCCGCGTTCGCCGCGCAGACCGGCAAGCCGCTGGTCGCGGCGGCCTCGCAGCAGGCGGTCGCCGACTGCTTCAAGGCACACGGCCTGTCGGTCTATCCGACCGAGGGCCAGGCGATCCGCGCGCTTGGCCAGTACCTGTCGCACGCCGAGCGCCTCGAGGCGGCACGCATCGCCGACCTGCGGGGCCCTGCGCGTCCGGTGGCAGGCCACGCGAGGGCTGCGCCCGCGATGCTGGACGAGGGCGCGAGCCTAGCGCTGCTGGCCGCGCGCGGCGTGCCTGTCGTGCCGCATCGGATCTGCGTCGACGAGGCCGCCGCCCGTGCGGCCTTCGCGGCGCTGGGCGGGGGGCCGGTCGTGGTCAAGGGCTGCTCGTCGGCCGTCGCGCACAAGTCGGAGCTCGGGCTGGTGAAGGTCGGCGTCGCCGACGCTGACGCGGTAGCGGCCGCGTTCCGGGACGTCCAGGCCGCGGCCGGCAGGGCCGGCGTCGCGCTCGACGGCGTGATCGTCGCGCGGCTCGCCCGCGGCAGCCGGGAACTGATGATCGGCGCGCACCTCGACCCGGTGTTCGGGCCGGTGCTGCTGGTCGGCGACGGCGGCAAGTACGTCGAGGCCATGCCCGACGCGGCGGTCGTGCTTGCGCCGTTCACCCCGGCGCGAATCGAGCGGGCGCTGCGTGGGCTGCGGATCGCGCCGCTGCTCGAGGGGGTACGCGGCGAGCCGGCGATGGACGTCGAGGCCTTCTGCGGGGCGGCAGCGGCGGTCGGCGACCTGATGCGCGACGGTGCGGCCGCGATCGCGAGCCTCGACGTCAATCCGGTGATCGTCGGTCCGCGCGGCTCGGGCTGCGTCGCAGTCGACGCGGTCGTCTTCCGCGACCCCGCGGCGGCGACTAAGTGATGAAGGAGTCCCTGATGAAGCGCGTCTCGAGGCGGGTCGCGCTCGCCGCGCTCGCGATCGGCGCGACGGCGGCGGCCTTCGCCCCGTCCGCATGGGCGCAGGCCTGGCCCGCGCGCACGGTGCGCATCGTCGTGCCCTATCCGCCCGGCGGACCCACCGACATCGTCGCCCGCGTGGTCGGCCAGAAGCTCGCCGAGCGGCTGCGCCAGCCCTTCGTGATCGAGAACCGCGCCGGCGCCGGCGGCAACATCGGCGCCGAGGCGGTGGCCAAGTCCGTACCGGACGGCTACACACTGCTGCTCGGCACGACCGCCCATGCGATCAACCCGAGCCTCTTCAAGTCCCTGAACTACGACTTCGCGCGCGACTTCGTGCCGGTGGCGTTGCTCACCAGCATCCCGCTGGTGGTGGTGGTGCCGGCGTCGAGCCCCATCGGGTCGGTCGCCGACCTGATCGCGGCGGCCAGGGCGCGGCCGGGCGCGGTGACCTACGGCTCCTCGGGCAACGGCCAGTCGACGCACATGGCCGCCGAGCTGTTCAACTCGATGGCCGGCGTCTCGATGACGCACGTGCCCTACAAGGGCAGCGCACCGGCGCTCACCGATCTCGCGGGCGGGCAGGTCGGGGTGATGTTCGACACCATGCTGTCGGCCATGCCGCAGGTGAAGGCCGGCCGCCTGCGGGCGCTTGCGGTCACCAGCGCGGCGCGGGCGCCATCTGCCCCCGAGCTGCCGACCGTCGCCGAGTCCGGCCTGTCGGGCTACGAGGTGGGCGCCTGGAACGGTCTGCTCGCGCCCGCCGGCACGCCGGCGGAGGTGGTGGCGCTGCTCAACCGGACGGTCGACGAGGTGCTGCGCGACCCAGAGGTGCGCCAGCGCTTCGCGGCCGACGGCGCAATCGTCGGCGGCGGCTCGACCGAGCAGTTCGCGGCGTTCGTGCGGCGCGAGCTCGAGAAGTGGCGCGCGGTGGTCGAGCGCGCCGGCGTGAAGCTGGACTGAAGGGAGGCACACGATGAGCAGGACGATCAGGATCGGCTCGGGCGCCGCGTGGTGGGGCGACCGGGTCGAGCCCGCCGCGCTGAACGCGGAGAAGGGGGCGCTCGACTACCTGTGCTTCGAGACGATGGCCGAGGCCACGGTCTCGGCCGCGCAGGTTCGTGCGCGGCGCGACCCGTCCTTCCCCGGCTACGACACCTACCTCGACGACCGCATGCGCGCGGTGCTGCCGGCATGCATCCGCCACGGCACGAAGATCGTCAGCAACCAGGGCTGGATCAACCCCGATGCCGCCGCGCGTCGCATCGTCGAGCTGCTGCGGGGCATGGGGCACCACGGCGTCAAGGTCGCGTCGGTCAACGGCAGCCTGATCACCGACCGCGTGCTCGAGCTCACCGATCGCATTCTCGAGAACGGCGCACCCACCTCGACCCTCGGCGCCACGCTGGTGTCGGCCGAGGCCTACCTCGGTGCCGAGCCGATCGTGGCGGCGCTCAAGGCCGGCGCGCAGATCGTCGTGACCGGACGCGTGGCAGACCCCTCGGTCTTCATGGCACCGATGATGCACGAGTTCGGCTGGGACCCGCTGGACCACGCGCGCGTGGGCCAGGGCAGCGGTATCGGCCATCTGCTGGAGTGCGGTGCGCAGGTCACCGGCGGCTACTTCTCCGACCCGGGCTTCAAGGACGTGCCCGATCCCTGGAACCTCGCGTTCCCGATCGCGGAGGTCACGCAGGACGGCTCGGCGGTGATCACCAAGGTCGCCGGTACCGGCGGCGCGGTGACGCTGCAGACCGTCAAGGAGCAGATGCTCTACGAGGTCCACGACCCGGCCAACTACATCACGCCGGACGTGGTGGTCGACTTCACCACAGCGCGCCTGGAGCAGGTCGGGCCCGACCGGGTGCTGGTGCGGGGCATCGGCGGCAAGCCGCGCACCCCGACGCTGAAGGTCTCCATCGGCTGCATCGAGGGCTTCATCGGCGAGGACATGTTCTTCTATGCCGGCCCCGGCGCGCTGCGCCGCGCGGAGCTCGCGCGCCGCGTGCTCGAGGAGCGCTTTCGCATCGTCGGCCTGCAGGCCGAGGACGTCCGCATCGATTTCCTTGGCCTCAACGCCATCCACGGCGCGGCGACGCCGGCGAGCGCGCCCGAGCCCTATGAGATCGCGGTACGGGTCGCGGCCCGCACGCGGACCCGCGAGGAGGCGGTCAAGATCGGCCGCGAGATCGACGGCATGGCCGTCTCCGGCATCGCTCACACCGGCAAGCGCGTGCCCCATCAGGACCGCACGCGCGAGGTGATCGGCGTGTGGTCGTCGCTGGTGCCGCGCGAGCGGGTGCCGGCCAGCGTCAACTTCTTCGAGAGCTGAACATGTTGGTCAAGCTCCAGCACGTGGCCCACGCCCGCTCCGGCGACAAGGGCGATACCTCCAACATCGCGGTGTTCGCCTACGAGCCCGAGTTCTATCCGCTGCTCCTCGAGCAGCTCACCGCCGAGCGGTTCAAGCGCTTCTACGCAGGCGCGATCCGCGGCGAGGTGCTGCGCTATCCGGTCGACGGCCTGCAGGCGATCAACTTCGTCTGTCACGGCGCACTCGGCGGTGGCGTGTCCCGCAGCCTGTGCCTCGACAACTACGGCAAGGCGCTGTCGGCCGCCGTGCTCGGCTTCGAGATCGAGGTGCCGGACGCGCTGGCGTCCAGGCTCCACGGCCGGGCGCTGCTGGCCTGACGGCGCCGCGACCTCCACGATCCACGACCCAGGGACGCTCACCATGTCGAACACGATGAAGAAGCACACGATGCTCGTCGCAGGCGCCGGCGGCGTGGTGGGCAAGGCGGCGGTCGAGCACTTCGCTGCGTTGCCCGACTGGGACGTGGTCGCGCTGTCGCGCCGGCGCCCGGCGCTGCCCGCGGGCGTGCAGCACGCGTCGGTCGACCTGACCGATGCTGCGGCTTGCCGCGACGCGATGCGCGCCTTCCCCGGCGTCACCCACGTGATGTTCGCGGCGCTCTACGAGAAGCCCGACCTGATCGCGGGCTGGCGCGACCCGGAGCAGATGGCGGTCAACCTGGCGATGCTGCGCAACCTGCTGGACGCGCTGCAGCCGGTAGCGCGCGGCCTGCGCCACGTGTCGCTGATGCAGGGCACCAAGGCCTACGGCGGCCACGTCGAGCCGGCCCCGGTGCCGAGCAAGGAGCGCTCGCCGCGCCATCGCCACGAGAATTTCTACTGGCTGCAGGAGGACCTGCTGCGCGAGCGCCAGCCGCGAGGCGGCTGGACCTTCACCGTGCTGCGCCCGCAGATCGTATTCGGCTACGCGGTCTCCAGTCCGATGAACATCGTCGCCGCGATCGGTGCGTACGCGGCGATCCGGCGCGAGCTCGGCCTGCCGCTGTCCTTTCCGGGTGGCGGGCGATACGTCAACGGCGCGAGCGACAGCCGGCTGATCGCGCAGGCGGCCGAGTTCGCGGCGACCCACGAGATCGCCGCCAACGAGACCTACAACGTGGTCAACGGCGACGCGCTGCTGTGGCACGACCTGTGGGGCTCGGTGGCGCGCCTGTTCGGGATGCAGACGGGTGCGCCGGAGCCGATGCGGCTGACCGACGCGATGCCGGCGCAGGCGGCCGTCTGGGAGCGGGTGGTGGCCCGCCACGGCCTGCAGGGCGTGAGCCTGGACGGGCTGGTGGGCAGCTCATGGCAGTTCACCGATCGCGCCTTCGCACACGGGCTCGCCGACCCGCCCGATTCGGTGCTGAGCCCGATCAAGCTGCGCAAGCACGGCTTTGCCGGCTGCGAGGACACCGAGGACTCGTTGCTGCACTGGCTCGAGCGCATGCAGGCGGACCGACTGCTGCCGCGCTGATGCCGCCTCCTTGCAGGGCCTCGATCCCGACTCAGCCGCGCGCGCGCCGCTCGACCATCGCGATGACCAGCGCGACCATCTCGTCGGCGATCTCGGTGGCCGACAGCGGACCCGCGGGCCGGTACCAGTTGTAGACCCAGGTCGTCATGCCGGTGATCGCCTGCGTGGCCACCGCGGTCCGCGACAGGCTGAACTCGCCGGCATCGACGCCCTGCTGCAGCAGCCGGGTGAGCGCGCGGTCGAAGCGGCGCCGGTTGTCGGCGAGCCGCCGGAATGCCGCCTCCGGCAGGTGCTTCTCCTCGCGGAAGTAGACGGCCAGGTAGACCCGGCCCTCGATGACCCGCAGCGTCAGCGCGTGCACCAGCGCGGCCAGCCGGTCCCGGGCCGAGCCGTCCGCTGCGCAGGCCGTCTCGGCGACCTCCGCCACGAAGGCGGTCGTCCGCCCGCACACCCGCGCGAGGATGTCGGCCTTGCCCTCGAAGTAGTGGTAGATGAAGGGCTTGGTCACCTCGAGGGCCTCTGCGATCGCGTCCATGCTCGTGCGGCTGTAGCCGTGCTGCTGGAACAGCCTGCTCGCTGCATCGAGGATGCGCGTCTGCTTCAGATCGTTGATCTCGTCCTTCATCGTGGCCATGGTGTTCCGCGGGCAGCGGTGGTTACGCGTTGGTATCGATACTATACTCACAGGTATAGCGCGTCGTCGCGAGCGGGCATCCGGCCCGCCGGCGCCGCGGGAGCGTTCCGATGAACCTGTTGGATGGCCTGGAGAAGCTCGACGCCCGCAGGCGCCGCGCACTCGAACTCGGCGGCGTCGAGCGGATCGCGCGGCAGCACGCGCTCGGCAAGCGCACCGTGCGCGAGCGCGTCGCCCTGCTGGCCGACCCGGACAGCTTCGACGAGTACGGGCAGCTGTGCTCGCACGTGTCCACGGCCGCCCAGAGCACCGAGGAGATCACGCCCGCCGACGGCGTCGTCGCGGGCTTCCTGAAGGTGGAAGGGCGCCATGTCGCGGTCGTCGCCGAGGACTTCACGGTCAAGGGCGGCTCGCACGGCGTGATCAACGCTCGCAAGAAGCTGCACCTCGTGCAGATGGCCCGCCGCGAGCGGGTGCCGCTGGTGTGGATGGTCGATGGCGCGGGGGCGCGCGGCCAGGAGCTGATGAACGACGGCCTGCCGGACGTCACGCACTTCCTGGAGATCGCCCGGCTCTCGGGCATCGCGCCTCAGGTCTCGGTGGTGCTGGGTCCCTGCGCCGGCGATTCCGCGCTGGTGGGCGCGGCAACCGAGTTCGTCGTGATGCGCGAAGACACCGGGATGCTCGCCGCGGGCGGCCCGCCGGTGGTCAAGGCCGCGACCGGCGTGGACGTGACCAAGGAAGAACTCGGCGGCACCGCGGTCCACGCACGCGTCTCGGGCATCGTCGACCGCGTCGCCGCCACCGACGAGGAGGCGATCGCGCTTGCGCGCCGCTTCCTGTCCTACCTGCCGACCAACGCGTGGTCCTGGCCGCCTGAGGTGCCGGCGCGGGCGCCCGAGCCCGTCGACCTCGAGGCGCTGATCCCCGCCGAGTCCCGCCGCGCCTACGACGTCAAGCGGGTGATCCGCGGCATCGTCGACGCCGACAGCTTCTTCGAGCTCAAGCCCGACTGGGCGAAGATGATGGTGACCGGGCTGGCCCGCATCGACGGCCACACGGTGGGCATCGTCGCCAACCAGCCGATGGTCCACGCCGGTGCCATCACCGCGCAGGCTGCCCGCAAGGGGCGCCATTTCATCGACCTGTGTTCGGCTTACCACGTGCCGCTGCTGTTCCTGCAGGACGTGCCGGGCGTGATGACCGGTCCCTCCGCCGAGAAGGAAGGCACGCTGCGCGAAGGGCTGGCGGTGGTGTACGCGCTCGCCTGGGCCGACGTCCCCAAGGTCACGGTGGTCATGCGCAAGGCCTTCGGCTTCGGTGCCTGCGCGATGGCCGGGTGGGGCGCCGAGCAGAGCCTGGTGGTGGCCTGGCCCACCGCCGACTTCGCGTCGCTGCCGGTATCCGGCGGCGTGGCCGCCGCCTTCAAGGACGAGATCAGCCGGGCGCCCGATCCCGCGGCGCGCCAGCGCGAGATCGAGCTGTCGTTCCGCGACGGCACCGACCCGTTCAACGCCGCCGCGCGCTTCACGGTCCACGACGTGATCCGTCCGTCCGAGACGCGCTCGCGCGTGTCGCGTGCGTTCGCGCTGGGGCGCAACCGCCGCTGCGCCCGGCCTGCGCCCGTGCCGCGGTACGGCGTCATGCCTTGAGCGAGGAGATGCCATGACCGACGCGCTGCGCTCGCGGGTGCCCGCGGCCGACGAATGCGTGCTGCGCACGCTGCTCGAGCGATGGGCCGCGCATCGGCCCGACCAGGTCTACCTGAAGCTCGCGGCCGATCGCGAGCTCACCTATGCGCAGATGCGCGAGGCGACCGCGCGCACGGCCGCAGGCCTGCATGCGCTCGGCGTGCGCCAGGACGATACCGTCGTGGTCTGGATGCCCAACGGACTCGACTGCCTGCGCGTGTGGTTCGCGATCAACTGGCTCGGCGCAACCTACGTCCCGATCAACACGGCCTACCGCGGGCGGCTGCTCGAGCACGTGCTGGACAACGCCGGCGCCGCGCTGGTGGTGGCCCACGCGTCGCTGGTCGACCGGCTCGCCGACATCGACACGGCGCAGGTGCGCACGCTCGTGGTCTTCGGCGGCGACCCCGGCGAGCCCGGCGCGATCGGTACGCTGTCGGTGCTGCCCGCGACAGTGCTGGACACGGCCGGCGCCGATGCGCCGCCGCCGCCCCGCCCGATCGAGCCCTGGGACCTGCAGTCGATCGTCTACACATCGGGCACCACCGGCCCCTCCAAGGGCGTGATGTCCTCGTACGCGCACCTGCATGCGATGAGCGGCCGGGAAGGCTTCCCCATGCTCCGCGACGACGACCGCTACCTCGTCAACCTGCCGCTGTTCCATGTCGGCGGCACGATCCCGGTGATGGGCATGCTGGCGCGCGGCGGGTCCGTCTCGATGGTCGAGTCGTTCTCGACCGAGCAGTTCTGGCCGCAGATCCGGGAGACCGGCACCACCGTCGTGCTGCTGCTCGGGGTGATGGCCGCGTTCGTCGCCAAGCGCCCGCCCGAGCCTGGCGACCGCGACCATCCGCTGCGAACGGTCATCATCGTCCCGTTGGCCGAGGATGCCGGGCCGTTCGCGGCGCGCTTCGGCGTGGCCGTCTACACGCTCTACAACATGACCGAGATCTCGACGCCGCTGGTGTCGGGGCTTGATCCCGCCAAGTCCGGCTCCTGCGGTCAACCGCGCGAGGGCGTGTCGCTGCGGCTGGTCGACGCGCACGACATCGAGGTGCCGCGCGGCGCCGTGGGCGAGCTGGTCGTGCGCACCGACGCGCCGTGGGCGCTCAACAGCGGCTACTTCAGGAACGCCGAGGCCACCGCGGCGGCGTGGCGTAATGGTTGGTTCCACACCGGCGACGCGTTCCGGGTGGACGACGAGGGCACGTACTTCTTCGTCGACCGCATGAAGGACGCGATCCGGCGTCGGGGCGAGAACATCTCGTCCTTCGAGGTCGAAGCGGAGGTCGTCGCGCATCCGGCGGTCGCTGAGGCGGCAGTAGTGCCGGTGCCGAGCGAGCTGAGCGAGGACGAGGTGCTGTGCGTCGTCGCGCTGGCGCCGGGCGCGCGGCTCGAGCCGCGGGCGCTGATCGAGTTCCTGCGGCCGCGCCTGGCGCACTTCATGCTGCCGCGCTACGTGCGCGTGGTGGCGTCTCTGCCCAAGACGCCGACGCAGAAGGTCCAGAAGCACGTGCTGCGAAGCGCCGGCATTACCCCCGACACCTGGGATCGCGAGGCCGCGGGCATCCGCGTCTCGCGCAAGGACTGAGGAGATCCGAGCATGGCGATGAACGAAGTACTCGCGGAGATGGACGGCACCATCATCGAGCTGACGGTCGCGACCGGCGACGAGATCGCCGAGGGCGATACCGTGATGGTGATGGAGTCGATGAAGATGGAGGTGCCGGCCTGCGCGCCGTGCGCGGGTCGCATCGGACGGATCCGGGTCGCCGTGGGCGACGTGGTCAACGCCGGTGCCGTGCTCGCGACCGTGGACCGCTGATCGGCGCGGTGCCCCCGCCGGACTGCCGCAGGCAGTTCCGGGCGCGGCGAGTCGGCCGTTCGGCGGGCAGGCCGCAGGGCGCGGCCCGGACGCGGCAAGCTGGAGGCTATTGCGGCATGCCCGCCCGGGCAGGCGTCGGTCCAGCCATCGACCCCGCACCGAGCCCGGCCGACTGCCCGAGTCACGCGTGAGGTTGCCCCACCATGTCCCAGCTCACGCCTCCCCGTCAGCCGCGGCCGCCGCCCCCGACGACGCAGCGACCCTGAAGGCCGCCAACGGTGAGCGCGACCGGCCGTTCACCGAGGTGGAGCGGGCAGCCCACCGCACCGACCACGCAACCATCGGCGCGCTGGTGGCGCGCTCATGGGGGCTGCCCCGGCCGGTGTGCGACGCGATCCGTCTGCACCACGACTACGATGTCTTCCTCGATCCCGCGGTCGATGACCAGGTGGTCCGCCTGATCTCGATGGGGCTGGTGGCCGAGGTCGCGATCCAGCGCTTCGCCCGGATGAACGAGAGCGCCGAATGGGTCAAGGCGGGCGAGCGCGTCGAGGGTGCGCTCGTGCTCTCCGGCCTGGAGATCGACGACTGGATCGCGGACCTGGTGCAGGGGTTCGCCTCCGACTGAGGCCACCCTGCGCGGAACGCGCTATCCTCGTCGCCCCGTGCCCGAGCGAACGAGGAAGGCAGGTCGATTGAACTCTCCACAGCTGGCTGCGGCTCCGGACGCCGGATGGCCAGACCCGGTGCTTCATCTGTCCCAGGTCGCGGCGATCGATGCCGCGGCCGTTCGCATCGAGACGCCCTGCGGCGACGGGACGCTCGTCTGGCGGGTCTGGGGCGACCCGGCCGATGCGCCGGTGGTCCTGCTGCACGGCGGCTCGGGCAGCTGGACCCATTGGGTCCGCACGATCGGGCCGCTGCTGCGGGCTCGCCGGCGCGTCTGCGTGCCGGACCTGCCGGGCTTCGGCGAGTCGGCGGCGCCGCCCGACGGCGGCGACGCCGACGTGATCCCGGGCTGGCTGGAGCGCGGCATCGGCCGCGTGCTCGGCGACGGTCCGCAGGACATCGTCGGCTTCTCCTTCGGTGCGCTGACGGCCACGCTGTGGGCCGCGCAGTGCCCCGCGCGCTTCGCGCGCCTGGTGCTGGTCGGCGCACCCGCGCTCAGCGCCGAGCCGATGGCGCGGCTCGACCTGCGCCCGTGGCGCGACGAGCCGCCCGGCCCGGGCCGCGAAGCGCTGCACCGACACAACCTGCGCGCGCTGATGCTCGCCGACGATGCGTCGGTGGACGCGTTGGCCGTCGCCCTGCACGGCGCCAACGTCGTGCGCGACCGGATGCTGAACCGGCGTCTCATGCTCACCGACATCGTGTGGCGGCTGCTGCCCACGCTGCGCTGCCCGGTCAATGGCATCTGGGGCGCCGACGACATCCTGTACCGCGATCGCCCGTCGATCGTGAGCGGCGCGCTGTCGCGTGCGCCGGGCTTTTGCGGCCTGGCGTGGGTGCCGGGCGCGGGACACTGGGTCCAGTTCGAGGCGGCGCGGGCGTTCGACGCGGCGCTTGCGGCCGCGTTCGGAGAGGCGTGACGCGGCTGCGGCCGGTAGCCCGTCCCGGCGGGCGCCGGCAGGCGGCCTTCGCGGGGCGCGAGCCGCTGCCGATGCCGCCTCGCGGCGGGGCCACGGGCGCTGCGTCAGTGGCCCGAGTCGAGCAGTTCGGCCAGCTCGGCCAGCTCGGCGAGCTGTGTGGCGTACCGCTCCCGCGCGGCCGCCTCGACGCGCGGCAGGTGGTAGGACGGGAACAGGTCGGTCGTGGCCGAGTAGCCAGCCAGGACCTCGCGCGCCACGGTGACCTTGTGGACCTCGGTCGGCCCGTCGGCGAGCCCGAGATAGTAGGAGGCCAGCACCTGCCGCGCGAACGGCATCTCGGTGGAGACACCGAGCGAGCCGTGCAGGTGCAGCGCCCGCGAAGCGATGTCGTGCAGCACCTTGGGGATCAGCGCCTTGACCGCTGCGATGTCGCGGCGCACGCGCCTGTAGTCCTGGTGCCTGTCGATGAGCCAGGCGGTGCGCAGCACCAGCAGGCGGAACTGCTCGAGTTCGATCCAGGAGTCGGCGATCTTCTCCTGGACCATCTGCTTGCGCGCCAGCTGCTCGCCCTGGGTCATGCGCGACAGCACGCGCTCGCACATCATGTCGAGCGAGCGTCGGGCCTGCCCGATCGTGCGCATCGCATGGTGGATGCGCCCGCCGCCCAGCCTCACCTGCGCGACCGCGAAGGCCTGGCCCGGTCCGCCCAGCATCGCGTCGGCGGGCACGCGTACGCCGTCGAAATCGAGGTAGGCGTGGGTGGGCAGGTGGTCCGGGTCCCAGCCGGTGTTGCGCAACACGGTCACGCCCGGCGTGCCGGCCGGCACGATCAGCATCGACATGCGCTGGTAGGGCGGGGCCTCGGGGTCGGTCACCACCATCACGATGAAGAACGACGCGTAGCGCGCGTTGGAGGCGAACCACTTCTGCCCGGTGACGACCCACTCGTCGCCGTCGCGCACCGCGGCGGTGGTGAACACCTTGGGGTCGGCGCCGCCCTGCGGCTCGGTCATCGCAAAGCAGGAGACGATCTCGTTGTCGAGCAGGGGCCGCAGCCAGCGTGCCTTCTGCGCGGGCGTGCCGTAGTGCGCGAGGATCTCGGCGTTGCCGGAGTCGGGTGCCTGGCAGCCGAACACCACCGGCGCGAACTCCGAGCGCCCGAGGATCTCGTTGAGCAGCGCGAGCCTGACCTGACCGTAGCCGCGCCCGCCCAGCTCCGGGCCGAGGTGACAGGCCCACAGGCTGCGCTCGCGCACGCGCTGCTGCAGCGGGCGCACCAGCTTCACGAATGCGGGGTGCGCGACGTCGTACGGGCTGCCCAGCAGCGCGTCCAGCGGCTCGACGTCCTCGCGCACGAACGCGTCGACCCAGTCGAGCTCGCGCTGGAAGTCGGGGTCGGTCTCGAAGCTCCAGCTCATCTGTCGGTCCTCGCGCGAGGACGGTACTCCTCGTCCGACCGAGTGTCGGCGCATGCGCGCCGGTCCGTCAACCGGGGCGCCGGCGTCGCGCTGCGGTACGCTGTCTCGGCATTGCCACCGGAGCGCCCTCGATGATCGATACCCCCTCGCTGCATCGTCTGGCCCACAAGGTCGCCGTGGTCACCGGCGCCGCATCCGGCATCGGCGAGGCCACGGCGCGCCTGTTCGCCCACGAGGGCGCCACCGTGATCGCGGTCGACCGGCCGACGTCGGCGATCATGACGATGCACCAGGGCGTGGCGCGCATCGTGCCGCTCGCCGTCGACGTGACCGACGCCGACGCCCCGGCGGCCATCGTCGGGGCCGCGCTCGCTGCGGGCGGCGAGCTCGACATCCTGTTCAACAACGCCGGCGTGTCCGGGCGCAGCCTGGTGGAGGACTACACGGACGCGATGTGGGCCCGGCAGTTCGAGGTCAACCTCAGCGCGGTGTTCCGACTCTGCCGCGAGGCGATCCCGCACCTGCGCCGGCGCGCGGCGGTCACGGGGCGGGCGCGCATCGTCAACACCGCCTCGGTGATGGCCGAGCGCACCGACTTCGGCCTCGCCGGCTACGTCGCCTCCAAGCATGCCGTGGCCGGCCTGAGCAAGACGCTCGCGCTCGAGCTCGGCAAGTGGGGCATCACGGTCAATTACCTGCTGCCCGGCGCGATCCTGACCGGCATGACGCACGAGGCCTTCGCCGACGAGCACGTGCGCCATGTGTGGGAGAAGAAGGCCGCCCTGCGCAGGCTCGGCACGCCGATGGACATGGCGCGCGCGGTGCTGCTGCTGGTCGGCGACGAGGCCGACTTCATCACCGGGCACGGGCTCGTCGCCGACGGCGGGCTGACCCTGCGCACCTGAGCCGCAGCCCGACGGCACGGGCTGCACGCCCGTGCGCCTGGCCGCGCCGGCCGTCGTGCCTTCACCCCGCCGTGCCGGCGCCCCCGCCGGCGGCCGCCGCGAGGCGCCGCTCCTCGTTGCGCAGCGCCGAGCGCTGGATCTTGCCGGTCAGGGTCTTGGGCAGCTCGGCCACGAACGCGATCGCGCGCGGGTACTTGTAGGGCGCCGTGATCCGCTTGACATGCGCCTGCAACTCGGCCGCCAGCGACGGCGTCGCTTCGACGCCGTCGCGCAGCACCACGAAGGCCTTCACGATCTCGCCGCGCCGTGCGTCGGGGCTGCCCACCACCGCCACCTCCCGGACCGCGGGGTGATCGAGCAGCACGTTCTCGACTTCCGAGGGGCCTATCCGGTAGCCGGCCGAGTTGATGACGTCGTCGGATCGGCCGCGGTGGAAGAAGTAGCCGTCGACGTCGCGGATCGCGCGGTCGCCGGTGACGAACCAGCGCCCGTCGGGCCCGTCGAGGTAGCAGCGTGCGGTGCGCTCCGGCTCGTCCAGGTAGCCCAGCATCAGCTGCGGGTCGGGCGCGCGCAGCGCGAGGTCGCCTTCTTCCGAGTCCGGCAGGCGCCGGCCCGCCTCGTCGATGACCGCGAGCTCGCAGCCCGGTGCGGCGACGCCCATCGAGCCCTCCCGCAGCGGCAGGCAGCCGAGGTTGACGACGGTCATCAGCGTCTCGGTCTGGCCGTAGGCCTCCGCCACGGGTACCCCGGTCGCTGCCAGCCAGCGCGCCGCCACCACCGGACTCAACACCTCGCCCGCAGACACCACGTGCCTCAGGCGGCCGAGGTCGTAGGCCGCAATGTCTTCGTCCACCAGCCTGAACAGCTCGGTGCCCGGCGCGCAGTACACGGTGACGCCGTGCCGCTCGAGCAGCGCGAGGCGCCTGCGGGGATCGAAGGGTCCGTCGTGGAAGAAGGCGCAGGCGCCCACGCTCCACGGCCCGAACAGGATGCTCGTGCCCGCCTTGCTCCAGCCGGTGTCGGCGGTGCACCAGATCAGGTCCCCGGGGCCGAGGTCCAGCCAGCCGTGAGCCGAGCCCCGCCATGCATGGATGGCGCGCGACGCGTGGAGCACGCCCTTGGGCTGGCCGGTGGAGCCGCTCGTGTAGTAGAGGAGGGCGGGGGCCTCGGCGGCCACGCGGGCCGCGACGAAGTCCGCGTCGCCGTCCGCCAGCGCCGCGTCGAAGTCCTCCCATCCGGGCACCGGGCCGCCCACCGCGACGCGCACCGCGAGCGCATCGTGGAAGCTCGCGAACTTGGCCGCCTGCGCGGCGCGGGCGACCACCGCACGGGCGCCCGAATGCCCGACGCGGTAGGCGAGGTCCTTCTCGGTGAGCATCTCGATCGAGGGGATCGGCACGGCGCCGAGCTTCAGGCAGGCGACCATCGCGATCTGCCATTCCGGGATGCGCGGCAGCATCACGATCACGCGGTCGCCGGGCGCGATGCCGAGCCGGCGCAGCGACGACGCCAGCCGGTCGGTCAGGCGCGCGATGTCCGAGAACGCGAAGCGCCTCTCCTGCCCGGAGGCGTCGGTCCATACGAGGGCGGGTCCGTCGGCCTCGCTGGCGAGCCGGTCGACCACGTCCACCCCGAAGTTGAAGAAGGCCGGGGTGTCATCGCGATGCTCGCGCACCGCTCGCCGGTAATCCTGGATGTTGCGGGTCGCGAAGGGCCGCCCGCGCGCGCCCCCGCTCACTGGCTGCTCCGCTGTCCGACCCGTCGGGCGATGCTCCAGCGGTGCACCTCGGAGGGGCCGTCGTAGATCCGGAAAGCCCGCACATCGCGGAAGATCCGCTGGACCTCGGTGTCACCGGTGAGGCCCAGACCGCCCAGCACCTGCAGCGAGCGGTCGACGATCCGATAGATCGCCTCGGAGCAGTGCACCTTGACCATGCTGCTCTCGCGGCTCGCGCGCTCGCCGGCGTCCAGCAGCCAGGCGGTGTGCCAGATGGCCAGGCGCGAGGTGTGCAGGTCGATCTCGTTGTCGGCCAGCATGAAGCCCACGCCCTCGTGGCGCACCAGCGCCTGCCCGAAGGCCTGGCGCTCGTTCGCGTAGGCGGTGGCGATGTCGTGCGCGCGGCGTGCCGCGCCCAGCCAGCGCATGCAGTGCGTGAGGCGCGCCGGCACCAGCCGCACCTGGGCGTTGCGAAAGCCCGCGCCGATCTCGCCGAGCACGTCGGTGGCCGGCACGCGCAGGTCCTTGAGCAGCACCTCGGCGTGGCCGCCACTGAAGCTCGAGTCCATCGAGTCGATCAGGCGCTCGATCACGAAGCCCTCGGCCGGAAGGTCGGTCAGGAACATCGTGGCGCCCACGTCCTCGCCGCCGACGATCGTGCGGGCCATGACGATCGCGAACGCCGCGCCGTCGGCTCCGGTGATGAGCCACTTGCGCCCGTTGATCACGAAGTCGTCGCCGTCGCGCACCGCGGTGGTCTGTAGCAGCGCCGGATCCGAGCCCGCGCCCGGGGGCGGCTCGGTCATGCAGAAGCACGAGCGGGTGCGGGCGCCTGCGAGCGGCGCGAGCCAGCGTGACTGCTGGGCCGGCGTGGCCACCGCGCCCATCAGGTGCATGTTGCCTTCGTCGGGCGCCGCGCAGTGCAGCGCGATCGGGCCGAGCATCGAATAGCCGGCCTCCTCGAACACCACCGCGCGCCCAACATGGCCCAGCCCCAGCCCGCCGAAGCGCGCCTCGACCTGCGGCGCCAGCAGACCGGCCTTCGCGGCGAGCGCGTTGAGTTCGCGGCGCAGCGCGTCGCTCGGGCCGTGGTCGGTACGGCGCGGGTCGCGCTCGAAGGGGATCACCACGTCGCGTACGAACGCGCGGGTGCGCTCGCGCAGGTCGACGACGTCGGGCGGGAGGCAGAAGTCCATGGTCACGGTTCCGGGTCGGGGAGGGCGGTGCGCGGTGCTGACCTGCCGGCCAGTGCCGCGGGTACGCGGGGGCGGGCGCGTGCCAGGACATGGGCGAGGCGGGCGCACCGGAGCCGATCGATCTTGGTCGCGGCGCGGGTCGGCGTCAAACCGCTGCGTCGACTCAACTCCCGGCATCGTGTTCCTTGTCCGCATTGCATTGCATTGCAATGCTCGCGATCACTGGCGGGCCTGCTGCTCGAATCGCATCGTGAATGCCTGCATGCGAGACCGGTTCTTGCCCCAGTCGAACAGGCCAAACAATGAGCGCGATCGAAAGTCGATGCGCTGATCCTTTGAATTGACCCGGAAGTCGACCTGATCCCGAAAGCCCATTGGCGTAGTGAAGATCACCTGCATGGTCAGGGCGTCGCTGTGTACGACCGTCGCTTCGGGAAAATGCTTCAAGGTGGCGCTCAGCAGGGCCATGGCCTGTGCAGGCGTGCCCTGGTAGGACAATGGCGCAAAGCCGCCGGTACCTGCGGAGTCCACGCAGTTGCTGGGCAGCATGCAAGCCAGGTCCGGCGAACTGGCAGCCGCGGCGTTTGAACCGTGCGGCGCCGGGGAGGCGCACGCGCTCAACATGATTACTGCTGTCAGGGCCGCGCCCCTGAATGTGATTCGCATGCTTCTGACTCCAGTTGTCATGTTCGGTCGGCCATTGAATCGCTTTGCAGCCTCGGTGTCTGCGACCTGGGCAGGACTGTCACACCGAAAAGCGCAAAGGCTGCCGCCATCAGATAGGCGGGCCCGAAGCCTGCTGTCGATCCGACGGCACCGAAGGCCAGCGGCCCGCCCACCAGCCCCGCAGTCATGACCACCATCACCGCACCAGTGGCCGAGCCCACCTCCGACGGCGGCACGCGTAACGAGACTTCGGCCAGGAATACACCATTCCAGCCCGCTGCGGTGAGTCCGAAGACCGCCAGCAGCGGCCACATCCAGATGTCGGGGATGCCCGCAGCAAACAGCCCGAGCAGCCCGGCACAAGCAGCACTGACCAGACCCAGACCTCGCAGCACCGCGGCCGGTTTGCCGCTGCGACTGGCGACCCAGCCCCACAGAATGCGCCCGACAAAGCCCCCGGCCTGGGCCACCGCAAGCCATTGGCCCGCCTGGACCAGGCTCGCGCCCCGTTCAGCGACCGCGTAGGTGACGAACCAGCCAGTCAGGCAGATTTGGGTGGCGGAAAAGGCGCCTGCGGCCAGTGACATGCGTCGCAGCTCGCGCGATGCCGCCAAACGGCGCAGTGACTCGAGCGCCCCGATGCGCCGCCCGGCGATCAATGCCGGTGCAGGCCACTCGCGCATGGCCCGTCGCATCGACACCACGCCTGCCAGCAGCATCAGCGCCACGAGGAGGCAGGCCGCTCGCCATCCGAATGCCAGCGCGATCAGCGGCAGGCTGGCCGAGGCCACGAAGGAGCCGACCTGCACGCCTGCCTGCTTGAGCGAGAACAGCAGCGGCTGCTGGCGCGGGGGGACGAACTGCGACAGCAGTTGCGATGCTGCGGGACCCTCCAGGCCATGGCCAAGACCCATCAGCAGGGCGCAGGCGGCCACGCCCCAGGCGGTCCCTGTGGCTGCGCAGCACAGGCCTGCTGCGCAGCACACAAGACAGGCTTGTGTCAGCCGCCATGCTCCAAATCGGGGAATCAGCGATCCGCTGGACGTGGAGAGGAAGATCTGCGAGAGCCAGACGGCTGCGGTGTACCAGCCCACGAAGGCGACCGGCAGTTGGGCGTCACGTGCCACCTCGGGGGCGAGCACCGGGATGGCGGTATAGGCGAAGGCGGCAGCGCCGACAACGCTTCCCAGCCAGACGGACACGGCCACTGGGGCACGGGCGGAGGGCATGGTGTGAGTGTGCCTGAGCTCCGATGGGTTTCCGCGATCGTGGGACTCAGAAGCACAAGCAGGACTTCGGCTGTGGCCAGGTCTGCACCGAGGACGGCGTGCCGATCGCCGGCGATGTCATCAGCAGTGCCAATCAGGAGCACGGCATCGTTGCGCTGGCCAGTGGCGTCGACATGCAGAGTGCCGATCCATTGCCTGCTTGGTTTGCCCGCAAGCGACATCATTGGCCTGGGCGTGGCGATGTTTCCGAGGATCGCGTCGTGCCGAAACCGCCGAGGTGTCTCAGCTCGATCAGGTCTGTGGCGAGGTGATGCTGGCCCGGTGGCGTACGATTTCCAGCGCCTGCGATGTGTAGAAGCTGCTCGATACCCGTAGCGTCCGGCCGATCTGCCAGCCGGCGAGCTCGGGCAGCGCGGAAAGCTGCGTGCGCAGCCGGGCTTCGGCGACCGGTACGATCCACGGCGCACGGTCGGAGCGCGGGAACGCCCGTCCGACGACACGCATGGCCGCCAGCATCGGCGTGCGTGGCGCGAAAGTGAAGAGGATCGAACCGTCGGTGCGTGGCGCGAGCGCTGCGATCGCGCGCAGGACGTCCTCGGATTCGTAGTGGATCAGCGAGTCCATGCCGACCACGTGATCGAAGCGCCCGAGCGCAGCATCGAGCATGTCGCCCGACAGGAACTCGATGTGGCCGCCGCCAAGATCGGTGGGCAGCCGGTCACGCGCCAGCTGCACCAGCGTCGGCGACAGGTCGATCGCGACCACCTGAGCACCGCGTCGGGCGGCCTCGACCGCCAGCGCGCCCGTGCCGCAGCCGGCATCGAGCACGCGGCGCCCGCGCAGGTCTGCCGGCAGCCAGTCGAGCAGCGTGGCACGCATCCGATCGCGCCCGGCGCGCACCGTCGCGCGAATGCCGCTGACCGGCGCGGAGGAGGTGAGGCGCGCCCAGGCCTCGACCGCGGTCCGGTCGAAGTAGTGCTCGATCTGGCCGCGACGTGCCTGGTACGGGGTGTCGTTCATCGCTCAGCCCTCAATCGAATCCCAGCAGATCGAAGATGTCACGATCCTTCAGCGCCTCGGGCGCGAGCGGCTCGGTACCCGCCCACAGCGCTGCTGCGAGCCGCAGGTACTCGTTGGTCACCGCCTCGAGCTCGGGCGAGGACTCCATCTCGAACAGCGTGGACTTCTTGAGGCGGCTGCGGCGGATCACGTCGAGGTCCGGGAAGTGCGCCATGCGC
>CAYNRU010000012.1:0-2906 GCA_964399635.1 uncultured Bordetella sp. | reverse complement strand
TGGCGGTGCACCACGCGAGCAGTTCCACGAGCGAGGCGTCCGACTGGTCTGCAAGCCAACGCAGTCGGGCGGCAGGCTCCTGAGGCAGTTCGGCGGTCCAGCGTGCGCGAGCGGTCGCGAGCGCCTGACCCGCCGGCGACGCTTCGAGGTCCGGTGCCTGCCGGACAAGATCGTGCATGGCATCGGTGGTGCGGATCTGTATCAGCGACGAATCCATGCCGCCGCGCCCGACCAATTCGTCCGTCAGCCGCCATGCGAGGAAGACGAGCGCGACGCGGGGCACCTCCAGCATCGTCGCCGCCATCGCCGCAGTCCGGTGCGCGGCGAGCGACATAGAGAGCCGTGAGGACAGTCCGGCCTGCGACTGGGTATCGGCGCGTTGCGCCTTGTCCTGGTAGGCGCGGGCGTCCGAGCTGATGCCGCCCTCATCGGTCGGCTTCACCAGTCCGAAGAAGACCGCGAGTTCCCCGTGCTGCATCGAGACGATCGCACCGGCGCGGGCGCGGTCCTCCGCCGACCATTCCTCGGGTTCGTCGGCCTCCGCAGCGTCGATCGCTTCCTCAGCCTCGTCGCGCTGCGTCTCCAGCTGCTCGGCCAGGGCGTCGTCATCCGCATCGGCGAGCGCGGCCTCGATCTGGTCCAGGCGCGCCCGAAGCGTCGCGATGTGCGACTGCTGGGCCTCGGTCCTCGGGTGGCGGGGACGGGGCAGGACCCGGAACGCGCTGCGCTCGGCATAGTCGAAACGCGCCCGGACTTCGACCCAGGACCAACCTTCGGCGCGGATCGTATCGGCCTCGCGATCGAGCCGCTGTGTGACGAGCGAGTCGAGCAGGGCGGCGTCCGACAGGTAAACGTCGCCGCGCTCGCTGAAGAGATCCCGCCGGACGGCACCGCCTGCAGCCTCGTAGTCGGCTACGCCCACGAAGAGGGCGCGCGGATCGCCCGCGTGGACTTCGTGCTCGATGACCCGCTGCTTGATCGCCCACGCGTCGCGGTGCCAGGCCGGAAGTGCCGACATGATCGCGATTTGTCGGGCGTGGTCATCGGTCAGGGCGAGCGCCTGCATCTGGTCGAGTGTGAGCTCGCCCGCGCGAAAGCGCGCGACGAGATCGGGCGCGACGTTGGCCAGCCGCAGCCGCTGCTGAACGGCGCGCACCGTGACGCCGAAGCGCTCCGCGATGCGTTCGACCGGCTGGCCCGCGTCGATCAGGGCGCGGAATGCCTCGCACTGGTCGGCCGGGTGCATCGCCTGCCGGGCGCTGTTCTCGGCGAGACTGGCCTCGAGCGCGCGCTCGGTTTCGATCAAGCGGCATTCCACGGGCGCATCCGACGCGATCCGACCGGCCTGCGCAAGCCACTGCAGGGCCCGCAGGCGGCGTCCGCCGGCTTCGACGTCGTAGCGCTCCGGGGCGGAGTCGTTGCGCGTCACGACGAGCGGCTGCAAGAGTCCTTGCGATTCGATAAGGGCGGCGAGTTCCTCGATCCCGTCGGGTGCCACCCGGCGCACGTTGCGCGGCGACACCGCGAGCCGATCGAGCGGTACCTGCACGAACGCGCCGGAGACGACAGGCGATGCGGGCGCTGCGGCCTGGGGGGGATTCGTCTTCGAACGCGCGCCGGAGGCAGGGGCCGACGGCGCGCGGCGCTTGCTGCTGGTCGGGGTGTGGGCGTGAGCTTGAGTCATGGTCGATCCTGGATGGGTGTGGGTTTGGGCCTGGACGAGCGACCCGCTTGGGCGAGTCCGAACCGGCGCGGGCAGGCGCGCGCCGGTCCGGGTGCCGGTGTCAGGCGGCGAGCCGGCGCATCTCTTCGGCAAGCACCCAAAGTGCACGGTTGAGCGCGACGCTGCGGTCCACGCCTTCGACCGGGCGGGTCCTCACCCGGCGGCCCGTCGCGGTACGCGCGGAGAGACCGCCACGCAGCGTGTTTTCCTGGATCCGGTTGAACGTGGTCCAGAGATCGCCAGCGGTGTCCGCCGCGCGGCGCGGGGCGAGCACCTGCCGCTCGGTGACCGGCGCGGGCGCGTCGGCCTGGGCATCGAAGCGCAGCGCGATCGCCGCGCGCGCGAAGGCGTCCTGCTGCGGTGCCGACAGGGCGGTGTCGCGCATCGCCTCGCGCGAGGCGTCGATCTTTTCGAAGCCCTCGACGACGCGGAACGCGCCGTCGATCACGTTGTCCACGATGTCGCCGCGATGCGGGAGCCGGATGTCCTCCTCGATGTGCCCGGCAACAAGTCCGTTGCTGCACACGAAGCGAAACGCACCGGCCAACATCTGGTAGCAGGACGCGCCGTTGTGCGAATTGATGAGGATGATCTCGTTCGCGCTGTCGGAGCCCGACGGCTCGGCGTCGCCGCTGCGACGCAGCCGGACCATGTGCTTGGTGTGCTCCTGGTTCATCGCATCCCGGGCGCGGGCCTGGGTGACCATGAACGGCCGGAAGCCTTCGCGCGCGAGACCGCGCAGGACCTGGATGGTCGGGATGTAGGTGTAGCGCTCCGAGCGGGTCGGGGCCTTGTCCTCAGCGAAGATGGACGGCGCAACGGCGCGGATCTGGTCCTCGGCAAGCGGGGTCGAGCTGCGAAGGATCGGCGAGAGGCGAGCGAAACGGGTGGCGAGCATGTCGGGCGCTCCTGTGGGTGTCGAACGAAACCGATAGGCGGGGCAGGGTGTCGCGAAGTCGGCCGCCTGCCCCACGGCGGCGGCCGGCTCCGTAATCACTGCTGCGCGCGGGGCTTGCGGCTGCGACGGGGCTGCCGTGCGGCCGGTTCGTGTGCGGCGACCGCCGCGCCGTCCGTGGCGCCGGTCGTGCGCGGCGTGCCGCGCTCGCGACGGGCCTGCGCAGCCTCCTTGCTGTCGAGGTAGTCGACCGCCTCGGCGACGAAGTCGTAGCCGTAGATGACCCGG
>CAYNRU010000011.1:0-78133 GCA_964399635.1 uncultured Bordetella sp. | reverse complement strand
GAGCTCGGCCGCGATGTTAAGCGGGGTCTGGCCGCCAAACTGGCAGATTACCCCCAGCGGCTTTTCCTTCTCGTAAATCGAGAGCACGTCCTCGACGGTGAGCGGCTCGAAGTAAAGCTTGTCCGAGGTGTCGTAATCGGTCGAGACGGTCTCGGGGTTGCAGTTGACCATGATGGTCTCGTAGCCGGCGTCGCGCAGGGCGAAGCTGGCGTGACAGCAGCAATAGTCGAACTCGATGCCCTGGCCGATGCGGTTGGGTCCGCCGCCCAGCACGATGATCTTCTTGCGGTCGGTCGGCGCCGCCTCGCACTCCTCCTCGTAGGTGGAGTACATGTAGGCGGTGGTGGTCGCGAACTCGGCGGCGCAGGTGTCGACCCGCTTGTAGACGGGGCGTACGTCGAGCTGCCAGCGCAGCCTGCGGACCTCGGTTTCGGTGGTGTCTAGCAGGTAGGCGAGCCGGCGGTCCGAGAAGCCCTTCTTCTTCAGGAAGCGCACGGTGTCGCGATCGAGGTCGCCGAGGGTGCGCTTCTCGATCTCGAGCTCGAGCTTCACGATCTCCTCGATCTGCGCGAGGAACCACGGGTCGATGTGCGTGAGCGCATGGACCTCGTCGAGCGTGAAGCCCTGGGCGAACGCGTCGCCGACGTACCAGATCCGCTCGGGGCCGGGCTCGCCGAGCTCCTCCTCGATGGTCTCGCGGTCGGTGGTCTTCTGGTTCATGCCGTCGACACCGACTTCGAGCCCGCGCAGCGCCTTCTGGAAGCTCTCCTGGAAGGTGCGTCCGATCGCCATCACCTCGCCCACCGACTTCATCTGGGTGGTGAGGTGGCTGTCGGCCTGGGGGAACTTCTCGAACGCGAAGCGCGGCACCTTGACGACGACGTAGTCGATCGAGGGCTCGAAGGACGCGGGCGTGGCGCCGCCGGTGATGTCGTTGCGCAGCTCGTCGAGCGTGTAGCCGACCGCGAGCTTGGCGGCGACCTTCGCGATCGGGAAGCCGGTGGCCTTGGAGGCGAGCGCCGAGGAGCGGCTCACCCGGGGGTTCATCTCGATGACGATCATGCGGCCGGTGTCGGGGTCGACCGCGAACTGCACGTTGGAGCCGCCGGTGTCGACGCCGATCTCGCGCAGGATCGCGATCGAGGCGTCGCGCATCAGCTGGTATTCCTTGTCGGTCAGCGTCTGCGCGGGCGCCACCGTGATGGAGTCGCCGGTGTGCACGCCCATCGGGTCGAGGTTCTCGATGGAGCACACGATGATGCAGTTGTCGCACCGGTCGCGCACCACCTCCATCTCGAACTCCTTCCAGCCGATCAGGCTCTCCTCGATCAGCAGCTCGCTGGTGGGCGAGGCCTCCAGCCCGCGCTTGCAGATCGTCTCGAACTCCTCGGCGTTGTAGGCGATGCCCCCGCCGGTGCCCCCGAGCGTGAAGCTCGGACGGATGATGGTCGGGAAGCCCAGGCCCTTCTGCACGGCCCAGGCATCGTCGAGCGAATGGGCGATGCCGGAGCGCGCCGACCCCAGCCCGATCTTCGTCATCGCGTCCTTGAACTTGAGGCGGTCCTCGGCCTTGTCGATCGCCTCGGGCGAGGCACCGATCAGCTCGACACCGTAGCGGGCGAGCACGCCGTGCTTGTGCAGGTCGAGCGCGCAGTTGAGGGCGGTCTGGCCGCCCATCGTCGGCAGGATCGCGTCGGGGCGCTCCTTGTCGATGATGCGCTCGACCACCTGCCAGGTGATCGGCTCGATGTAGGTGACATCGGCCGTTTCCGGGTCGGTCATGATGGTGGCCGGGTTGCTGTTGACCAGCACCACCTTGAAGCCTTCCTCGCGCAGCGCCTTGCAGGCCTGCGCGCCGGAGTAGTCGAACTCGCAGGCCTGGCCGATGACGATCGGGCCGGCGCCGATGATGAGGATGGTCTTGAGGTCTGAACGTTTGGGCATGTCAGGCACGCTCCATCAGCGCGATGAAGCGATCGAAGAGGTAGCCGATGTCCCGGGGACCGGGGCTCGCCTCGGGGTGGCCCTGGAAGCAGAAGGCCGGGCGGTCGGTGCGGGCGAGGCCCTGGATGGAATCATCGAACAGCGACACGTGGGTGACCTTCAGGTTCGCGGGCAGGCTGGCGGGATCGACCGCGAACCCGTGGTTCTGGCTGGTGATCAGCACCTGGCCGGTCTCGAGGTCCTTGACCGGGTGGTTCGCGCCGTGATGGCCGAACTTCATCTTCATCGTGCGGGCGCCCGAGGCCAGGCCCATGATCTGGTGGCCCAGGCAGATGCCGAAGACCGGCAGGCCGGCGTCGATCAGCTCGCGGACAGCGGCGATCGCGTAGTCGCAGGGCTCCGGGTCGCCGGGTCCGTTGGACAGGAACACGCCGTCGGGCTTCATTGCGAGCACCGCGCGCGCCGGGGTCTGGGCGGGCACGACGGTGAGCTCGCAGCCGCGGTCGGCGAGCATGCGCAGGATGTTGCGCTTGACGCCGAAGTCGTAGGCGACCACGCGAAAGCGCCGGGGCGCGGCGGCGACCGCATCCGCCGTGTGACCGTCGCCCAGGTGCCAGGACCCCTCGCGCCACGGGTAGGAGGCTGTCGCGCTGACCACCTTGGCGAGGTCCATGCCGGCCAGGCCGGGGAAGTCACGGGCGGCCGCGATCGCGGCGGCCTCGTCGAGCGCCTCGCCCGGCCGCGCGCCGGCGAGCAGGCAACCGGCCTGGGCGCCCTTCTCGCGCAGCAGGCGGGTGAGCCTGCGGGTGTCGAGGCCGGCGATGCCCGGCACGCCCTCGGCGGCCAGGTAGTCGGAGAGCGTCGAGGTGCTGCGGAAATTGGATGCGCGCAGCGGCAGGTCCTTGATGACCAGCCCCGCAGCATGGATGCGGCCGGCCTCGGCGTCCTCGGGGTTGACGCCGCAGTTGCCGATGTGCGGATAGGTCAGCGTGACGATCTGGCGGCAGTAGCTCGGATCCGTGAGGATCTCCTGGTAGCCGGTGATCGAGGTGTTGAAGACGACTTCGCCGACACTGCGGCCGGGAGCGCCGATCGAATGGCCCCGGAAGACAGTGCCATCGGCAAGCGCGAGTATCGCTGGAGGAAATTGGGGCAGCAAGGACAGCTCCTGGGTCGCGAAGCCCTCCCTTGGCTGCCCGGGGCGCCGCGCACCCGTGCCCGGCGCGATGGCGCTGGAGGGCGGCGGGGGCGGCGACTCGCGGTGCGGCGTGTCTGGCTAAGCGCTAGGCTCTGCGACGAGGGTGGGCAAACCTTTGAATTTTAACACGATCCTGCCTCGGTCACCCGGCCTCGGCGGTCGCCGGACCGGATGCGCGGCGGGCCGACCCGCGGGCGGGCGGCCCGCGCCCGACGCGTCAGCCCAGCGGCCGGACGGGCGGGGGCGAGGCGGGGCCGTCGATGCGCGGCGCGGGCGCGGGGGCCCCGGGCACCACGCGCGAGGCGTCGGGCGAGGGCGCATCGCGCACCGGGACGCCGTCGAAGACGTCGAGCAGCGGACCGCCGACGTTGGTCGACAGCTCCTGGCGCTGCGCGAAGCGCACCTCGATCGCCGGGTAGCCGAGCGGACGGACCAGCATCGCGAGCGTGGTGTGGGCAGAGCGCTCGACCTGCGCGCGGTAGCGCTCGGCGAGCCACTGCGCCTGCGCCATCGCATGGGCGCGGGCCGCGCTGATCAGCCGGTTCTTGTCCTCCTCCGAGAAGCGGCCGTCGAAGAAGCCCTGCAGCAGGTCGGGCAGCAGCCAGGGCAGCAGGCGCGAGCGCTGCTCGTCGTAGAACGCGAGGTCGCGGATCGAGACGTCGACCCGGCAGGGCGGCAGGTCGATGCTGGCCGTCGGCGGGGGCTGCGGCGCGCCGGCGCGCGGCCCGACGTCGGCCGCGGGCTTCAGGGTCTCGATGCGGAACAGGTCGCTGCGCAGGTCGTAGCGGAAGTCCATCTCGAACTCGAAGACCATCGCGAGCTTCTTCTTGGTGAAGGCCCATGACAGGTACTTCCTGCCGAACTCCCCGAAGGTGTGGTCGCTGTGGGTGATCAGGTCCTTGCTGACGGCCTTGAAGACAGACAGCTCGCCGATCGCGCGGAGCTCGTCGATCGAGCTGCGCACGACGAGCTCGCGCGGCTCGGTGCGACGGCGCGCGCGCCACACCCAGCCCACCAGCACGCCGACCAGCAGGAACAGCAGCAGTCCGAGGAGTTGTTGTATGACATCCATGCGGTCGAGTGTAGCGGATGGACGCGCCCCCGCCCGGGGGCCGGGCGGTGGCGCCGGGCTCAGGCGGCCAGCAGGAAGATCCAGACGTTGACGATCACCGCGCCGGTCCAGACCAGCGAGCGCGCGCTCGCGCGATCGCTGACGTAGAGCCACACGTAGACGAGGCGCAGCGCGAGCCAGGCGACGGCGAGCTGGTCCAGCCGGGCCTGGGGCGCGCCCAGCTGGTGGGCGACGATCACGGCGGCCGCGAAGAACGGCAGCGCCTCGAAGGTGTTGTTCATCGCCGCCGCCGCGCGGCGCCGATACCCATCGAGACGCCTCTCCCATTCGCGCGGGTCGGCGTTGTCGTAGTCCTTGCGGCCGGCCTTGGCGATGCCCGCGCAGACGAAGGGCAGGAAGAACGACACCAGCAGGATCCAGTAGGCGATCGAGAGCTTCATGGGGTGGAGGTTCCGGTGGGTGGACGGAGCAGGCGGATCATTCGACGCTGCGGCGGTCGCGCAGGGCCTGCGCCACGGTCGCGGCGTCGACGTACTCTAGCTCGCCGCCCATCGGCACGCCACGCGCCAGGCGCGAGACCTTGAGGCCGCGGGCGCGCAGCATCTCGCCGATGTAGTGGGCGGTGGCCTCGCCTTCCTGGGTGAAGTTGGTCGCGAGGATCACCTCGGTGACCGTGCCGTCGACCGCCCGCTCGAGCAGCCGGTCGAAGTGGATCTCATTGGGGCCTACGCCGTCGAGCGGCGAGAGCCGGCCCATCAGCACGAAGTACAGCCCGCCGAACGCCAGCGTCTGCTCCACCATCACCTGGTCGGCCGGCGTCTCGACGACGCACAGCTGCGTGGGGTCGCGACGCGGCGACGAGCAGGTCTCGCAGATCTCGAACTCGGTCAGGGTGTTGCAGCGGCTGCAGTGGCGGATCCGGGCGGTCGCGTCGATCAGGGCGCCCGCGAGCTGCTCGGCGCCCTCCCGGTCGTGCTGCAGCAGGTGGTATGCGTAGCGCTGCGCCGTGCGCGGCCCGACTCCCGGCAGCCGCTTGAGCGCGGCCACCAGCGCATCGAGCGCGGCGGATGGGCGCATCGGTGCGGCGACGCCTCAGAACGGCATCTTGAAGCCGGGCGGCAGCGGCAGGCCCTGTGTCACCGAGGCCATGCGCTCGGCGGCGGTCTGCTCGGCGCGGCGCAGCGCGTCGTTCATCGCCGCGGTCACCAGGTCCTCGAGCATCTCCTTGTCGTCGCCCATCAGGCTGGGGTCGATGAGGACCCGCTTGACGTCGTTGCGGCAGGTGACGGTCACCTTGACCAGGCCGGCGCCGGACTGGCCCTCGACCTCGACGCCGGCGAGTTCGTCCTGCGCCTTCTTGAGGTTGTCCTGCATCTGCTGGGCCTGCTTCATGAGGCCGGCGAGCTGGTTCTTCATCATGCTGTATCTCCGTTGGGCCCGAGCGGCTGGACCGACTCGGGCAGGATCGTACCGTCGAAGCCGCTGAGCAGGGTCTGCACGAAGGGATCGCCCTCGATGGTCGCCTGCGCGCGCACCTGCGCTTCGGCCTGCTCGCGCGTGCGGACCGCGGCGACGGTCGTGCCGCGGACCTGCCCGACCTCCACCACGAGGCGGACCGGCCGACCGAAGTGGGTCGCGAGCACGTCGCGGACCTTGCCGATCAGCGCCGGCTCGGCCAGCGGCTTGACCGGCACGCGCAGCGAGAAGGTGTCGCCGTCGCGCGCGACCAGCTCGCTCTGGTGCATGAACTGCCCCACCAGCCCCGGCCGGCCGAGACGCGCGGTGACGGTGGCGGCCAGCCCGGGCCAGTCGTCGTCGAAGTCGAGGGCGTGGGCGACCGACGGCGCCGGGGCGGCGGGGGATGCGGCCGGGGCGGTGATCGGGGCGGCGGCCGGCGGCGGGACCGATGCCGCGCTCGACGAGGCCACCGGGGCCTGGGGCGATGGCGTCGCTGCGGCAGGCGCGGCGGAGCCAGCGACGGGTGCGGCGGGGGGCGCCTGCGGGGTGGGAACCGCCGCGGGGCGCGGTACGGCGTCCAGCGCCGCGCGAGCGCCGGCTACGACCGCGGGCGGCACCGGCACGCGGGTGGTGGCGGCCGAAGCGGCCGCAGCCGCGCCGAGCGGCGCGCGCGCGCCCGCGCCGCCCCGCCCACCCGCGGCCGCCGCGAGCGCCGCGGCCCGGGCCTCGGCGGCCGGGTTGGACCGCACCGCGCCGGTGGGCGAGGCCGCGCCAGACGACGAAGGCGAGGCAGCCGCGCGCGGCACCGGGGACATCGGCACGACACTGTCAGGGCGGAAGGCGAGCAGCCGCAGCAGCGCCATCGTGAAGCCGGCGTGCGGATCTGGTGCGAGCGGCAGGTCGCGTGCGCCGTGGATCGCGATCTGGTACCAGACCTGCAGGTCCTCCGCGCAGAGGCGCGGCGCCCAGCGCACCGGGGCATCGTCGCCCTCCTCCTCCGGCGGCATCACGCCCACCTGGGCCAGTGCGGTCCGCTGCAGCAGCGACGCGAAATCGAGCAGCGTGCGCTCGAACGGCGCGTTGCCCGCGAGCATTTCGTCGGCGACCCCGATCAGCGCCCGGCCATCGCCGCCGGCCAGCGCCTCCAGGATACGTTCAAGGTCGCGCCGGTCGACCACGCCGAGCATCTCGCGCACCGCCGCGTCCTCGACCCGCCCGCCGCCGTAGGCGATCGCCTGGTCGAGCAGGGACAGCGCATCACGCATGCTGCCGGCGGCAGCGCGCCCGATCTGCGCGAGGGCCGGCGACTCGAAGGGCACGGCCTCGGTCTCGAGCACGGTGGCGAGGTGCCGCGAGACGAGCGACGGGGACAGGTTCTTGAGGTTGAACTGCAGGCAGCGCGACAGCACCGTCACCGGCACCTTCTTGGGATCGGTGGTCGCGAGGATGAACACCACGTGCGGCGGAGGCTCCTCGAGCGTCTTGAGCATCGCGTTGAACGCGTGCCCCGACAGCATGTGGACCTCGTCGATCATGTAGACCTTGTAGCGGCCCGACACCGGCGCGTAGACCACCTGCTCGAGCAGCTGGGCCATCTCGTCGACGCCGCGGTTGGAGGCGGCGTCCAGCTCGAGGTAGTCGGGGAAGCGGCCCTGCTCGATCGCCACGCAGGCACCGCACACGCCGCAGGGCCTGGAGGTGACGCCGGTCTCGCAGTTGAGCGCGCGCGCGAGGATGCGGGAGACGGTCGTCTTGCCGACGCCACGCGTGCCGGTGAACAGATAGGCATGGTGCAGCCGGTCTGTGTCCAGCGCATGCGTGAGCGCGCGGACGACATGCTCCTGGCCGACCAGCGAGGCGAAGTCTCGCGGGCGCCATGTACGGGCAAGGACCTGATGCGACATCGCGGGGCGCTGGGAACGGATACCGGGGACCGGCATGGGGGGTGGACGAGCCTGATCCTCGGCACTTCCGGGGAGCGGCGTTGGCTGCTTCCTTCCGGACCTGACCAGGTGGACCACGCCGAAATGCGAGGGGGCCCGTCCGTCCCGATTGTATCAGCCGCCGGGGCCCGGCCCCTCAGCCGAGGTCGACGTCGACGTCGACCCGCCCGGCGGTGGCATCGACCAGCAGCGTGCGCACGGCTCCCGGCGCGCCGAAGGGGCGCGGTTCGAGCTGGGTGAAGAGCGCGCGGTAGGCCGCCATCTGCTCGCGGTACTCCGGCAGCCGGTCGGCGCCGACGGACCACTTGTAGTCGAGGATCCAAGTCTCGTCGCCGACCCGCACGAGGCGGTCGATGCGTCGCGCGGAGCCCTGCGCATCGACGATCTCGAGCTCGTTGGCCGCCGGCGCCGCTGGATCGAAGGCGGGCGCGAGCGTCGGCATCGCGAGCACCGCCCGGGCGCGGGCGAGCGCGGCGCGGCGCTGGCCGTCATCGAGCGCGAAGGCGTGCAGCGCGGCGAGCACCGCCGCCTCGCCGTGGCCGTCCGGCAGGAGCTCGAGCGCGCGGTGCATCGCATGGCCGAGCTCGGTGGCGAGCGTGACGCCGGCATCACCGTCGCTCTCCCCGGCGGGCTCCAGACGCACGCCGATGTCGAGGCGGGGCAGATCGAGCAGCCTCAGCGCGAAGGGCGCGGCCGGCGCGGGCGCGGGCTCGGCCGCAGCAGGCGCGGTGCCGTCGGCGCCCCAGCCCGGCGGCGGGTCGACACCCTCGAGCTCGGTGTACCAGGACGACGCCGGCGCTTTGCGCGACTTCGAGCCCGAGACCACCACGCCGTGCCGTGCCCGGGTCAGGGCCACGTAGAGCAGGTTGCGGTCCTCCATCTCGCGCAGCTCGGCGTCGCGCTCGAAGCTTTCGCGCCGCGCGCACCCCACCAGCGACGCGTCGAGCACGAAGGACAGCTGCGAGGGGCGCGGCAGCTCGGGCGCCCAGTCGATGTGCAGGCGCTGCCCGTCGGGTCGCGCGCGCTGGTGCGCGTCGGCGAGCACCACCAGGTCGGCCTCGAGGCCCTTGGACGCGTGGATCGTCATCAGGCGGATCGCGTCCACGGCGTCGCTGCGGCCCTCGCTCGGCCCCTCGCGGTCGTCGAGGGTGCCGAATCCGCGCAGCCGATGCAGGAAGCGCGCGAGGCTGGGGAAGCGACCGCCGTCCACGTCGAGCGAGAGGCCCAGCATCGCGCAGAGGTTGGCGTGGGCCACCTCGCGCTGGGCTGGATCGACCGCGGCCGGATAGCGGGCGAAGGCGTCGACCTCGGCAAGTACCGCATCGAGGAAGTCGTGCACCGGCCAGCGGCTGGCCGCGTCGATCCAGGCGGACAGCCGCGCGACCACGCCCGGGAGGTCGAACGGGGCAGTGTCGCCGTGCGCGGCGGGGCGCGCCGCGAGCGCGCGCAGCCGCGGCCACCAGCGCCGGGGCTGGCCGGCGGGGCCGTCCAGGACGGGGGGCACGTCGGCCGGCAAGGGGGCCGCGGGCTCGACTGCATCGGGGCCTGCGTCGGCGTCGCTCGCAACGTCGGCGTCGTGCCAGACGTCGTCGTCGCGCGGGGCGTCGTCCTCTTGCGAGGCATCGTCCTCCCGCGAGGCGTCATCGCCGAACGGACCGGGGTCGCCGCCGTCGATCCGGTCGTCCGGGCCGAGGCCGTCGGTGGCGCGGGTCTGCGCCGGCACCGCGACTGGCGCGGGTCCCCGTGCCGCGATCCAGGCGATCGCGTCCCCGTCCAGCCCGATCAGCGGCGACGCCAGCACCTGTGCGAGGGCGAGGTCGTCCGACGGACGCCGCACGAAGCCGAGCAGCGCACGCAGGTCGTCGCCTTCCAGCGTGCGCAGCAGCCCGCCGGTACGGTCGGACTGCACCGGCAGGCCGCGCTCGCGCAGCGCGCGCTCGTAGGCCTCGAAGCCGCTGCGGCTGCGCGCCAGGATGTAGACGGACCCGTAGCGCACCGGACGGCCCTGCCGGGCGAGCTCGGCCCGGGCGAGCTCGATCGCGTCGGCGATCAGCAGGCCCTCGCGATGGCGCAGCGACGCCTCGTCGTCGCGCGTCGAGGCCAGCCAGTCGAACGGGCCCTGCGCGTCGCCGTCGCCGTCGTCGTCGGTCGCGGCGCGCGGCTCGGCCGGCACCAGCGGCAGCCGCCAGAACAGACCCTCGCAGGCGTCGGCGAGGGTCGCCTGGTGGCGGTAGTGCGGCATCGTCGGCGGCAGGCAGCGGTTGAGCACCGTCACGATCGCCGGTGCATTGCGGCGCGTGGTGTCGGTGCCGGCCTCGCGCGCCGCGAAGCCTTCGCGCAGCAGCAGCTTGGCCGCGTCGAACACGCGCGCCTCGGCTCGGCGGAACCGGTAGATCGACTGCTTGGGGTCGCCGACCACGAACACCGAGGGCCGCTCGCCGGCCCCGGCATACGCCTGCAGCCAGTCCGCGATCACCCGCCACTGCAGGCTGCTGGTGTCCTGGAACTCGTCGAACAGCAGGTGCCGGTAGCGGCGGTCCATCCGGCACTGGACGTAGGCCGCCGTGCCGGGGTCGCGCAGCATCCGGTAGGCGACCGACTCCAGGTCGGCGAAGTCGATCAGGCCCTGCGCACGCTTTGTCTCGCGCAGGCGGCCGAGCAGGTCGGCCCCGCATCGCATCATCGCCGCGTTGAGCTCGACGCCGCGCCATTCGTCGACCAGCGCGCGCGCGGTGAGGATGCGCTGCGCGAAGGCCGCCCAGCGCGCCAGCGCGGCGGCGGCGCCCCCCGACGCCTCGAGCAGCGCCGTGAGCGCCTTGCTGGAGCGCCACTTGCGCGCCGTACCCTCGCGGGTCAGCACGGCATCGGCGAGCTCGGCGAGCCAGGCGCGCGTCGCGTGAGCGTCGGGCGGCACGGTACCGGCTGGCTCGGCGAGGCGCAGGCCGAGCTGCTGCACGTCGGCCGCGGCCCGCGACAGCAGCGCCCCGAAGTAGGCGACGTGATCATGCAGCGCGCGGTCGGTGGCGAGCGCGCGCAGCAGCGCGTTGTCCGAGTCGAGCGCGGGGACACCGGCGAACGCGCTCGCCGCCTCGCACCAGCGCGCGCGATAGTCGGCGGCGGCACGGTCGGCTGCGGCCTGCAGGCGCGCGGGCGGCGCATCGGGATCGACCCCCAGCGCGACCGCCCAGTCGGTGCGCTGGTCCACCATCGACGCCAGGCAGCGCCGGACCGCGGCGAGCCCCACCGCCGCCACCAGGGTTTCGAAGTCGGCGCGAAGCGCGGCCCGGTCCGGCCCGCGCAGCGCGTCGAGCCAGACGAACCACGCCTGCTGGAGCAGCGACGCGGCCTCCTCGGTGAGCTGCGTGCCCTCGCCCGAATCGGTGCTCAGCGGCCCCATCAGCGCGAGCTTGCGGAACCAGCGGTGGAAGGTGGTGATCTCGGGGCCGCGTGGATGCCGCAGGACCGCCTCGTAGAGCCCGCGCGCCCGGGCCGAGAGCGCATCGGCGCGCGCGGCGCCGAACCCGAAATCGGCCTGCAGCCGCGCGTGCAGGCTCGCGTCGTCGGCCAGCGCCAGGCTGCGCAGCTCGCCGGACAGCCGCTCGCGCATCTCGTGCGCGGCGAGCCGCGTAAACGTGACGGCGAGGACCTGGTCGGGCTCGGCGCCCTCGAGCAGCGCCCTGACGATGCGCGCCACCAGCAGCGTCGTCTTGCCGCTGCCGGCGCAGGCATCCACGACGACGCTCGCGGCCGGGTCGATCGCCGCATGGCGGAATGCGAGCGCGTCGACCGGCGCGCCGTCGACGCGGAACAGGCCGCTCATCGCGCGCCCCCCGGACCAGCGGGCTCGACAGCGCGGCGACCGGCGCCCGATCCAGGCGTCGCCGCGATCGCGACCGCCCCCCGCGGCAGGCCACAGCGCGCCCGGGTCCGGCGCCTCACGACCAGTGACCCTTGCGGCACAGACCGCGGCTCGCGCAGTGACCGCACTCGGCGCCCGACGCCGACAGCGGCTCGCCGCCGTCGATCCTCGCGAGGTAGGCGGGCAGCATCGCCCGCCATCGGTCGAGCACGTCGGCGGCGGGCTCGGCGAGCGGCACCCAGCCGACCGCGTCCCGCCGCAGCGACAGATAGCCGCTGGCCGCCACCGTCCCGTGCGCCGACGCCATCCAGGCGTAGAGCACCAGCTGCGCGGCCTGGTCGGGCGCGCCGGCGATGCGCTTGAGGCGGTCGGGCGCGCCGAGCTTGTAGTCGACGATCCGCAGACCCTCGGGGCCGCGGTCGAGCCGGTCGAGGCGGCCGTCGATGCGCAGCGAGCGCGGCCCGTCTGGCGACTGCCAGGCGACGTCGGCGCTGCCCGACTGTTCGCCGGCCAGCCAGCGCCAGCCACCGGCGGCGTCCTTGATCGCCCAGTCGAGGTAGGCCTCGAGGGTCGCGCGCCATTCGGCGATCTCGCCGAGCGTACCGCCGCCGGTGGCCAGGTCGCGTGCCGACACCGTCTCGGTCGTCTCCACCAGCAGGGCACGCAGCGTCTCGCGGGTACCCGGGTGGGGCACGAGCCCCAGCGCGTGAGTCTGCGCGTGGAAGCGCTCGAGGATCTCGTGGACCAGCTCGCCGCGCTCGCGCACGCCCGGCACGTCGACCGCCTCGCGCGGCTCGCGCAGCAGCCAGCCGTCCTGGGCGAGGAAGCGGAACGGGCATGCGACGAGCCGCTCGATGCCGCCGACCGGGACGCTCGCGGGCATCGCGCCGATCGCGACGGCGGGGCGTGCCGCGCGCGCTGGCGTCACCGTGCGAAACACGCCGGGAAGCTCGACGCGGTCGTGCAGCGGCGCATCGCACAGGATCGCCCCCAGCCGCTCGACCCACGGGCTTGGGCGGATGCCGTCGGTCGGGTCGGTGCGGCAGGTGACCGCCGAGGCGACCGGGAGCGCCAGCAGCAGCGCGAGGTCGCGCTGCTGGGCCGCGGCCAGCGAGGCGGCCGTGGGCAGCCCCAGCATCGCGCGCAGCGGCTCGTTGACGAGCGGCAACGGCGGCGGCGGAGAAGGCAGCACGCCGTCGGCCGCACCGAGCACGAGCACCGCGTCGAAGTCGCGGCCCGCCGCGTCGATCGGGGTCAGCATCTCGACCGGACTGTCGATCGCCCCGAAGAAGCGGTGGCGCTCGAGCAGCATCGCCAGCAACGCGCGGAACTCCGCGAACGGCAGCGCCCGCGCGTGCCCGGGCGCCGCCGCCGCGCGGCGCAGCGCATCGAGCAGCCCGAGCAGCTGGCGGCCGGCCGCGTCGGTGGCGAGGCGGCGCGGCGCCCCGGCCCAGCGCATCGTGGCATCGAGCCGATCCAGATGCGCCTGCAGCGGCTGCGCACGGCGCTGGAGCCGGGCCGCCTCGATCAGTTCCGCGACGCCGGCGGGTGCGGCCCCGTCGGCGCCCGACGCCGCGCCGCGCAGGCCCTCCCAGCCCCGCAGGTAGCGATGGCGCGTCGCGCGACGCTCGATCCAGTCGCGCAGCGCGCGATGGTCCCTGGGACGCACGAACCGCGAGTCCAGCCATCCGAGCAGGTCGTCGTAGTAGCCGTCGCCGGCCACCGCATCCAGCCACCCCATCGCCGCGCTGGCCGAGACCGTCGTGGACAGCAGCCAGCCCTCCCGATCGTCGATCAGCACCCCGGCGCGCTCGAGCAGCGCCCGCACGCGGCGGGCGAGCCAGCGGTCGAGCGCGACGATCGCCAGGCGGGGGGGTCGGGACGGCAGCGGTGCTGCGGGCACGCCGGTCGCGCCGGTCGCGCCGGTCGACTCGCGCGACGGCCCGCCACCGGCGCCCGCTTCCGACACCGCCCCCTCACCCACCGCGCCGCGCCGCGCCAGCTGTCGGTGCACCCACTGCGCTGCCAGCTGCGCCTCGCGCTCCCGGTCGCTCGTGTGCAGGACCTCGGGGCGCGGCCCGCCGGGCCTGTGATGCCACTGCTGGCGGCGCTCGCGCAGCCCCAGCTCAGGTGCCTCGAAGCGCTCGGGCCAGGCGGCCCGCAGCAGCGGCGCGGCCTCCCCGATCGCGGCCCAGTCGGGCTCCAGCCGCAGCAGGCGGCGCGGCGCCAGGCGGGCTTCGAGCTCGGTCAGCAGCACCGCCTCGAGGGGCTCCGGCGCCTGCCACGCCACCCACGCGACCCGTGTGCCCCGGCGCGCCCATTCGGCGGCGACCGCCTTCATCCGTTGGATGGCCTGCCCGACCGGGTCGGCGTCGCCCGGCGCGAGCGCGTCGGCGATCCGGGCGACCAGCGCGAGATCGTCGCGCAGACGCTCGGCGGCCGCGGGCGAGCCGAAGGCCTCGACCGCGTCGGCGATCCAGGCGGGGTCGGCGAGCCGGCCGGCCGCGCCAGCCTGCGCGAACGCGTCGAGCACGTCCAGCAGGCCGCCCGCGAAGGCGAGCCGGTCGGCCGGCGAACGCCCCGGCAGGCTGTCGGGCATGGCGTCGTCGAGCACCTGGAGCAGGCCCAGCGTGCGCGCCAGGCCGTCGACCGGCACCGCCGGCGCCAGGTCGTCGGTCCACTGCGCGAGCGGCCGGATCGGGGGCGGCACCCACGGACGCCCTTGCGCCGCGAGCCGCTCGCGCAGCGCCCGCTGCAGGGGCCCGACCAGCGCGCCGCGGGGCACGACGATCGCCGCGGGCGCCCCGCCCGGCTCGGCGAGCCAGGCCGCGAGGGACGCCGCTGCCGCCTGCCAGAATGCGGCCCAGCCAGGCCCGGCGGGCGCGAAACGACCCGTCGCGACGGCTGCGGCCCCACCTCCGGGAACGGCCGGGGTGCTCATCGAACGGCTTTGCTGCATGAAGCGCAGGGCATCCGCCTATGGTAGTTTAGGCGGCACAGGAGCCTCGAACCATGGACATCAAACATACCTCCGACGCCGACTTCGACGCCGACGTGCTCAACTCGGACGTGCCGGTGCTCGTCGATTACTGGGCGGAGTGGTGCGGCCCGTGCAAGATGATCGCGCCGCTGCTCGACGAGGTCGCCAAGGACTACGATGGCCGCCTGCGGATCGTCAAGGTCAACGTCGACGACAACCCCGCGGCCGCCCAGCGCTACAGCATCCGGGGCATCCCCACGCTCAAGCTGTTCAAGGCCGGCAAGGAAGTCGAGACCCAGGTCGGCGCGGTTTCCAAGTCACAGTTGATGGCGTTCCTGGACAACAACCTCTGATCCAGCGTATTCTCTGAGGAGCGTTCAGGCGCTCCCGCCCGCTCGGGCAGATCCCCGGTACCCCCGGCGGTCCGGCTCGAAGCGACAGGTCCGGGCCGACATCTCCCCGGCAACACCCCGGCTCCATTCAGGCTCCCCGGACGGGAAACGCCCTCCCGCGGCATCCGCCGCAGGCGTCCATCGCGACGCGCAAGGGGGGCCCGATCAGCCGCACGTAGTCCGTACACCCCCCCCCACGATGCATCTTTCCGAACTCAAAGCCCTCCACGTATCGGCGCTGATCGAGATGGCCGCCGGCCTCGAGATCGAGAACGCCAACCGCCTGCGCAAGCAGGAGTTGATGTTCGCGATCCTGAAGCGGCGCGCCAAGACCGGCGAGTCGATCTTCGGCGACGGCTGCCTCGAGGTGCTTCCCGACGGGTTCGGCTTCCTGCGAACGCCCGAGACCTCGTACCTGGCGAGCCCCGACGACATCTACATCTCGCCGTCGCAGATCCGCCGCTTCAACCTGCACACCGGCGACTCCATCGAGGGCGAGGTCCGCACCCCGAAAGACGGCGAGCGCTACTTCGCGCTGGTGAAGGTCGACAAGATCAACGGCGAGCCGCCCGAGGCGAGCAAGAACAAGATCCTCTTCGAGAACCTGACGCCGCTGCATCCCGACGAGGTGATGATCCTCGAGCGCGACATCAGGTCCGAGGAGAACTACACCGGGCGGATCATCGACATGATCGCCCCGATCGGCAAGGGCCAGCGCGGCCTGATCGTCGCGCCGCCCAAGGCCGGCAAGACGGTGCTGATGCAGCACATCGCGCACGCCATCACGTCCAACCATCCGGACGTCGTGCTGATCGTGCTGCTGATCGACGAGCGTCCCGAGGAAGTCACCGAGATGCAGCGCTCGGTGCGCGGCGAGGTGGTCGCCTCCACCTTCGACGAGCCCGCGACCCGCCACGTGACCGTCGCCGAGATGGTGATCGAGAAGGCCAAGCGCCTGGTCGAGCACAAGAAGGACGTGGTGATCCTGCTGGACTCCATCACCCGCCTGGCCCGTGCATACAACACCGTGGTGCCCGCCTCGGGCAAGGTGCTGACCGGCGGCGTGGACGCCAACGCGCTGCAGCGCCCCAAGCGCTTCTTCGGCGCTGCGCGCAACATCGAGGAAGGCGGCTCGCTGACCATCATTGCCACCGCGCTGGTCGACACCGGCAGCCGGATGGACGAGGTGATCTTCGAGGAGTTCAAGGGCACCGGCAATTCCGAACTGCACCTGAACCGACGGATGATGGAGAAGCGCGTCTACCCCGCGATCGACATCAACCGCTCGGGCACGCGGCGCGAGGAGCTGCTGATCCCCAAGGAGCAGCTCGCCAAGATCTGGGTGCTGCGCAAGCTGCTGCACGACATGGACGAACTCGCCGCGATGGAATTCCTGCTCGACAAGGTCAAGCAGACCAAGAGCAACCAGGAGTTCTTCGATTTGATGCGCCGCGGCGCCTGAGTTAGAATCGAAGGCTTTTCACAATACGGGAACGTGGGCGAGCGTCGGGTTTTTGTCCCGGCATCACGCGCCCGGCGCCCCACGACAGAGGCCCCAGCATGAAAGACGGCATCCACCCCGAGTACCGCGACGTCGTGTTCCTCGACATGTCGAACGGCTTCAAGTTCATCACCCGCTCGACGGCCAACACCCGCGAGAAGATCAAGATGGACGACGGCAAGGAGTACCCGCTCTACAAGCTGGACGTCACCTCCGAGTCCCATCCTTTCTACACCGGTGCGCAGCAGCGGATCAGCGAGACCGGTCGCGTCGAGAAGTTCCGCCAGAAGTTCGCGCGCGGCGGCAAACCCGCCGCCTGAACACGCGGGCGGCCGCGTGCCGCCTGGATCACGCGCTGCGCGAGAGCGGTGACCCGGCGCACGCCGAGCGGCCAGCCGGAGGCACAGGCGCCGTGCAGCCGATCGAAGGGCAGCCCGAGGGCTGCCTTTTTCGTTCCGGCATCCGGCCTCGCCGGGTGCCCCCCGCGCGGCGCCGTATCGCCCGCCCCGCCGCTCTGCTCTAATCCGACGGACCGTGAAGCCCTTCCTCGTCACCGCCCTGCAGGCCGCCAAGATGCCGCGTTGGCTGCTGCTGCTGATGTGCACGCTGTACGTCGTGCCCGGGCTCCTGGGGCGCGACCCGTGGCGCTACGAGGATGCCGCCGGCTTCGGCGTGGCCTGGACGATGTCGCTCGCGCCGCGCGGCGCCGCCGACTGGGTGCTGCCCAACGTGCTGGGCGTGCCGATCGTCGAGGAAGGGCCGCTGCCCTTCTGGCTCGGCGCGATCGCGATCCGCGCGCTGCCCTTCCTCGCCCCCGATGCCGTGGTGCGCGGGGTCGCGATGGGCTGGCTCGCGCTGATGCTGACCTGCCTTTGGTATGCGTCGTGGCTTCTCGCGCGCCGCCCGGAGGCGCAGCCCACCGACCCGTTCGGCGCGTCGGCCTCGCGCAGCGACTACGGCCGCGCGATCGCCGACTCGGCGCTGCTGGTGACGCTCGCCACCTTCGGCCTGCTTGCCCGCGCCCACGAGACCACGGCCGAATCGGCGCAGGTCGCGTGGATCGCGGTGTTCCTGTACGGCTGCGCGCTCGCGCTCGAGCGGCCCCGGCTGGGCGGGGCGCTGACGGGCCTCGCGATCGGCCTGACCGTGATGTCGCGCGGCCTGCCCACTGCCGCTGCGCTGTCGGTCGCGGCGCTCGCGCTGCCCGCGCTCGTGGGACCCTACAAGCTGGTCGCCAGGCCGATGCTCGGATCGCTGGTGCCGGCGGGGCTCGCCGCCGCGGCGGCCTGGCCGCTGATGCTGCTGCTGTCCGGGGACGCCGGCGCGCAGCACCTGTCGAGCTGGCTGGCCTGGAACCTCCAGCAGGTGGCGCAACCCGCCGCGCTCGGCTACCTGCTCCAGAACGCGCCCTGGTTCTACTGGCCGGCCTGGCCGATCGCGGCCTGGGCGCTGTGGCGCTGGCGCGACCGCCGGCTGGAGCCCACGGTCGCGGTGCCAGTGCTCGCCACCGCCGCGCTGCTCGTGGTCGCGATTCTGGCCCCCACGGGCACCGAGTCCTCGCTGCTGCCGATCGTCCCGCCGCTCGCGGTGCTCGCCGCGCTCGGGCTGCCGACCATCCGCCGCGGCATCACCAGCCTGATCGACTGGTTCGCGGTGGTCACCTTCACGCTGTCGGGGTTCGTGCTGTGGGCATACTGGATCGCGTTCCAGACCGGCTGGCCCCCCAGGATGGCGTTCCGCGCGCAGCAGTCGGCGCTGGGCTTCGTGCCGACGCTCGACGCGCTGGCACTCGCCATGGGGGTGACCGCCACGCTCGCCTGGCTGGCGCTGGTGGTGTGGCGCGTGTCGCGCCAGCCCAGGGCCCTGTGGCGCTCGATGGTGCTGTCGAGCGGCGGCATGGTGCTCGCCTGGCTGCTGCTGATGACGCTGTGGCTGCCGGCCGGCAACCACCGCAAGACCTACCGGGACGTGGCCCAGCAGGCGGGCGCGGTGGTGTCGCCCGCGCACCGGTGCGTCCGGACGCTGGGCATGGATGTCGCGCAGCGGGCGTCCTTCGGGTACTTCGGCGCGCTGCGCCTCGACGACACGCGCACCGACTGCGAGTGGCTGCTGGTCGCCGACCGCGTGTCGCAGCCGATCGCGACGGCTCCGGTGCCCGGCGACTGGCGCGCGGTGTGGCGCGGCCAGCGCCCGGTCGATCGCCAGGAGCGATTCAGGCTGTTCCGGCGCGTCGACGCCTGATCGTGCAGGGGCGACCGCGATGACCGGCTCACGCGGCGCGGGCGGCACCCGCGCGATCGTCGCGCTCGGCTGGCCGATGTTCATCGGCCAACTCGCGGTCATGGCAAACGGCATCATCGACAACGTGATGGCGGGCCACCTGTCGGCGCAGGACCTTGCCGCCGTCGCGATCGGCTCGAGCATCTACTACATGGTGTTCGTCGGCCTGATGGGCACGCTGCAGGCGATCTCGCCGGTGGCCGCCCAGCACTTCGGTGCCGGGCGTCCGTTGGAGGTCGGCCGCACCTGGCGCCAGGGGCAGTGGCTGGCCGCCGCGCTGCTGCTGCCCGGCTGGGCGGCGCTCGCGTTCCCGCAGCCGCTGCTGTGGCTCGCGCGGGCGGAGCCGGGCGTCGCCGACGGCGTGTCGCTGTACCTGACCGCGCTCGCCTTCGGCCTGCCCGCGGCGCTGTGGTTCCGCGCCTTCACCACCTTCAACGCGGCGGTGTCGCGGCCGCGGGTCGTGATGGCGATCAACCTGCTCGGGCCGGTCTGCAAGATCCCGCTGAACCTGCTGTTCATGCAGGGCAGCGACCCCATCCCCACGCTCGGCCTGCCGGCGGTGCCGGCGATGGGCGGGGCCGGCTGCGGGGTCGCCACCGCCGTCGTGTTCTGGGTGTCGGCGATCATCGGCTGGCTGCTGCTGCGCCGCGACGGCTTCTACCGGCGCTTCGCGATGCAGGGCATCGGCCGGCCGCAGCCGCGCGCGCTGCGAGAGTTGCTGCGGTTGGGCCTGCCGACCGGCGGGATGTACCTGATCGACGTGACCGCCTTCAACCTCGTCACGCTGCTGGTCGCGCGGATGGGCACCGACACGGTCGGCGGGCATGCGATCGTCGCCAACGTCGCGGCGACGCTGTACATGCTGCCGCTCGCGCTGTCCGGCGCGGCCGGCGTGCTCGCCGCGCAGGCGCTGGGTGCCGACGACCCGCGGGGCGCGCGACGCATCGCCTGGCAGGGCGTGCGGCTGGTGCTGTGGCTGGCGCTCGCCGCGTCGGCGCTGCTGTGGTGGCTGCGCGAACCCCTGGTGGCTGCCTACACGAGCGAGCCGGGCGTGGCGCGCGTCGCCGTCTCGCTGCTGGGGCTGGTGGCTGCCTATCACGTGTTCGATGCGCTGCAGTGCGTGATCGCGTTCGCGCTGCGCGCCTGGAAGGTGGCGGTCGCGCCGATGCTGATCTTCGCGTTTGCGCTGTGGGGCGTGGGGCTGGGCGGCGGCTGGTGGCTCGCCTTCGGGCTGGAGCTGGGCGTCGCCGGATTCTGGATCGCGGCGGTTGGGGCGGTGGCCTGCGCGGCAGCGGCGCTGGCCCTGCTGTTCGAGCGGACGGCGCGCAGGCGGATCGCGCGGGCCGGCCCGGCGCCGGCCCTGGGTTGACTCAGCGCAGCGCCATCGCCAGGCCGATCGGCACGAACAGCACCGAGGCGATGTTGCCGACCAGCACCATCGCCGCGACCTTGCCCGGCTCGCGGCCGTAGCGCTCGGCGACCATGAAGTTCAGCACCGCCGGCGGCAGACTCGCGAAGATGTACATCAGCCCGCGCTGCGCCTCGGTGAGCGGCAGGAGCCGGTCGACCAGCATTGCGACAGCGAGCCCCGCGAGCGGGCAGACCACCGCGCCCAGCAATCCGATCCGCCAGCTGCCGCGGTTGACCGACACCATCCTCACGCCGAGGGCGAACAGCATCAGCGGAATCATCGCGTCGCCCATCAGTCTGAGCGTGCTCATCACGATCTCGGGCCGCGGCAGGTCGGTGGCCGCGACCGCGAAGCCGGCGGCGGTCGCGACGTTCATCGGCGTGAGCAGCAGCTTGCCGACGGAGGCACGCGGATCGACCAGCCTGGCGCCGACCGTGAAGTGGATCGCGTTGGACACCACGAACATCGCGACCGCAGGCGCGAGCCCGGTCGGGCCGTAGGCGAGCACCGCGAGCGGCAGGCCCATGTTGCCGCAGTTGTTGAACATCATCGGCGGCACGAAGGTGCGTACCGACACCGACGCGATGCGTGCCACCCCGAAGGCCAGCACGCCCGAGCCCAGCACGATCAGCGCCGAGGCGAGCAGCAGCCAGCGGTTCTCGGAAATGCTGAAGCCTCGGCTCGCCAGCGCCGAGAAGATCAGCGCGGGCGCGAACAGGTCCATGTTGACCCGGTTGATCGAGGACATGTCCGGCGCGAAGCGGCGTGCGTACAGCCACCCGACGACGGTCAGCGTCAGCACCGGCACCATGATGCCGGCGATCCGTTCGATGAGCGCGAAGCTCACCCGCGCGTCAGGCCGCGGCCAGGCGGAAGAAGTGCTCGCGGTAGTGGCGCAGCTCGTCGATCGACTCCTCGATGTCGGCCATCGCCGTGTGCGCGCTGCGCTTGGCGAACGCGCGCGCAACCTCGGGCCGCCAACGCTTGCACAGCTCCTTGACCGTGGAGACGTCGAGGTTCCGGTAGTGGAAATAAGACTCCAGCTCCGGCATCGTGCGCGCCATGAAGCGGCGGTCCTGGCAGATCGAGTTGCCGCACATCGGCGACTTGCCGGCGGGCACCCACTCCCGCAGGAACGCGATGAGCTCGGCCTGCGCCTGCGCCTCGGTGATCGTGGACTCGCGCACCCGCGCGGTGAGGCCGGAGCGGCCGTGGGTGGCCGTGTTCCAGGCGTCCATCGCGGCCATCACCGCATCGGGCTGGTGGATCGCGAGCACCGGTCCGCGGGCCAGGATGGCGAGTTCGCGGTCGGTGACCACGACGGCGACCTCGATGATGCGGTCGACCTCCGGCCGCAGGCCGGTCATCTCCATGTCCACCCAGATCAGATGGGTTTCGTTCGTCGCGGGGGGATCCGGCTGTGACATAATTTTTTCTCCGTGCGCATTGTCTCACGGCCCCCCGCAGCGCTTCGGCGGCGTCCCGCCGTCACCGCTCCCCTCTCCTACCGCCTCCATACCGCCCGTGCCGCTGTCGCCACCGCTCGCTCTGTCCGTCGTGTTCCTCGCAGCGCTGCTGCTGTCGGTGATGACCCGGCTGTGGCTCGCCAGCCGCCAGACGCGCCACGTCGCGCGGCACCGCGACACGGTGCCCGCCCGGTTCGCCGAGCGCATCCCGCTGACCGCGCATCGGCGCGCTGCCGCCTACACCATCGCGCGGATGCGGCTGGGCATGGTCGAGACCCTGCTCGGCGCAGCCGTGCTGCTCGGCTTCACGGTGCTCGGCGGGATCGGGGCCATCGCGGCGCTGCTGCGCGACGCGCTGCCCGATGCGCCGTTCTGGCGGCAGGTGCTGCTGGTGGGCGCCGTCGCGCTGGTGGCCGCGGCGATCGACCTGCCGCTGTCCTGGTACCGCCAGTTCGGGCTCGAGAAGCAGTTCGGCTTCAACCGGATGACACCCAGGCTCTTCCTCGCCGACCTGGCCAAGGGCGCGCTGCTCGCCGTCGCGCTCGGGCTGCCGCTGCTGGTCGCGGTGCTGTGGCTGATGGAGCGCGCGGGCGACCTGTGGTGGCTCTGGACCTGGGCGGTGTGGGTGTCGTTCAACCTCGCCGTGCTGGTGCTGTACCCCACAGTGATCGCCCCGATGTTCAACCGCTTCGTGCCGCTCGAGCCGGGGCCGGTGCGCGACCGCGTGGAGCGGCTGCTCGCGCGCTGCGGGTTCGCCTCGAAGGGCCTGTTCGTGATGGACGGCAGCAGGCGATCGGCGCACGGCAACGCGTACTTCACCGGCTTCGGGCGCGGCAAGCGGATCGTGTTCTTCGACACGCTGCTGTCGCGCCTGTCGCCCGACGAGATCGAAGCCGTGCTCGCCCACGAGCTGGGCCATTTCAAGCACCGTCACATCCTCAAGCGCATCGTCGTGACCTTCGCGATCAGCCTGGCGGGCCTGTGGCTGCTCGGCTGGCTGTCCGGCCGGCCCTGGTTCTATCAGGGGCTGGGCGTCACGCCCCAGCCGGGCGATGCGGTCGGCGCCTATGCGCTGCTGCTGTTCTTCCTCGCGATGCCGGTGTTCACCTTCGTGCTGCAGCCGCTGGCGAGCTGGCTGTCGCGCCGCCACGAGTTCGAGGCCGACGCCTTCGCCGCGCGCCAGGCGAGCGCCGAGGACCTGAGCCGCGCGCTGGTCAAGCTCTACGAGGACAACGCCGCGACGCTGACCCCCGATCCGGTGCACTCCGCGTTCTACGACTCCCACCCTCCCGCGGCGATCCGGCTCGATCGCCTGGCGTCGCTCGGCGAGGCCGCATCGCCAGCCGCGGCGTCCTGAACCCGGACACAGGACCCCATGACCGCCCCATCGAGCCTCGCCGAGCTGCTGTCGACCGAGTGCACGCCCCGGACCGGCAAGGACGCGCTCGACGCCGCGGCGGTCGCCGCGCAGCTCGCCGTGCTGCCCGGCTGGACGCACGTGGGCGGTGCACTGCAGGCGAGCTTCCGTTTCGCCGACTGGTGGGAGACCTTGGCCTTCGTCAACGCGCTGGCGTGGATGGTCCATCGACAGGACCACCATCCCGACCTCGCGGTGAGCTACGACCGCTGCACCGTCCGATGGAGCACGCATTCGGCGGGCGGCGTGACGGTCAGCGACTTCGCCTGCGCGGCGCGCAGCGACGCGATCTACGCCGCGCGGCCCGGCGCATGACCTGTCGCCTGCCCGCGGCGGCACCTCTGCCGCCGCGCCGGGCGGCACGGTGAGCGCGGCCACCGCGCAGGCCGTCCCGCCGCAGGCAACCGTGCTCGCCGCCTACGGTCGCCAGTTCTGGCTGCGCCTCGACGACGGCGGCGAGCGCAGCGCCGTCACGCGGGGGCGCAACGCCGACGTGGTCGCAGGCGACCGGGTCGAGTGGCGCGAGCTCGGCGCGGGCCAGGCGGTCATCGAGCGGGTGCTGCCGCGGGTCAACGCGCTGCGCCGCAGCGACCAGCGTCGTGAGAAGACCATCGCCGCCAACCTCGACCAGGCCGCGATCGTCGTCAGCGGCGAACCGCCCTTCTCGGAGGAGCTGCTGATGCGGGTGCTGATCTCGGCCGAGCGTGCCGGGATCACCTGCCTGCTGATCGCCACCAAGGCCGACGTGCCACAGGCGCTGGAGTCGATCGAGCCGCGCCTGGCCGTGTACGCGAAGATGGGCTATCCGGTGTACCGGATCGCCGCCAAGGCGCAGCCCGAGGCCGCCACCGCGCTGCTGCGCCCGGTGCTCGCCGGCCGCACGACGCTGCTGCTCGGGCAGAGTGGCATGGGCAAGTCGACGCTGGTGAACCTGCTCGTGCCGGGCGCCGAACTCGCGACGCAGGCGATCTCCGAGGCGCTCCACTCGGGGCGCCACACGACCACGTTCACGCGCGCGTTCGACCTCGAGGGCGGCGGGCGCCTGATCGACTCGCCCGGCTTCCAGCTGTTCGGACTCGTTCACCTGTCGGCGACAGAGATCGAGCACGGACTGCGCGAGTTCCAGCCACTGCTCGGCAGCTGCAAGTACTACAACTGCAGCCATCGGCACGAGCCGGGCTGCACGATCCGCGCTGCGCTCGAGGCCGGCGCCATCGATCCGCGCCGCTACGGGCTCTACGTCCAGCTGCGCGACGAGGCCGAGCCGCGCTGACCGGGCGCGTCGCCGGCACGCCGCCGCCCCGCGCCCGCAGGCGGGCCGACGGCGGTCAGCGACCCAGCCAGTTGGCGATGGTGAGCATCGCGAACAGCAGGATCCACAGTACGACCGAGCGCCACACCAGCCCGACCGCGCTGCGCAGGCCGGTCGCGTCGGGCTCGGCGCCCTGCCAGTCGAAGCCGCCGGGCGCCGGGCCGGGCGACACCGACGGATCGGCATCGAGCGCCGCGGCATCGTCGCGCACGTCGGCCTCCAGGCGCGGGTCGGCCAGGCGCAGCCCGAGCGCCCCGCCCCCTGTCATCAGCAGCACGCGGCGCTGCGGGTCGCCGCCGCGCACCGCCGACGCCGCACGCCAGCAGTACACCGCGTCCTCGAAGTTGCCGACGATCGCGAAGCCCGCCGCGGCCAGCCGGACCGGCAGCCAGTCGAGCCAGCGGTAGGCGCGCCGCGCGAACTGGCCGTACGGCTCGGCGGCGGCAGCGACGGCGGGCGCGGCCACGATCGCCGTGCCGGCAGGCGACGCACTGGCCGGCACGGGCTCGGCCGCGGCTGTGGACGCATGCCCTCCGAGCGCCCAACGCTCGGCGAGGAACTGCGCCGCCCGGTAGAGCACCGGGCCGATCGCGCCGGGCAGCAGGATGTACCAGAACAGCGGGCCGAACACATGCCGATGCGCGGCGATCAACGCATGGGAGATGGCCATCCGGCACAGCTCGTCGACCGGCAGCTCGCCCACCACGAAGCCCGGATCCTCGCGACGGATCCAGCGCTGCAGGGCCTGGCGGGCACCTTCCGGGTCGTTGGCGGCGAGCGCCAGCTGGATCTCGGTGAACGCGTGGCTGAACTGCCTGAAACCGACGGTGAAATACAGGACGACGACATGCAGGGCGAGCACCGGCAGCGGGCCGAGCAGGCCCAGCACGGCTTGCGCGACCGCGACGGCGGCCACCGCCAAGCCGACCGCCAGCGCCCAGCCGAACACGCCGTGGCGCCACTGGCCGGCGTCGGTCGAGCCCGCGATCGCGTCGGCGACCACGGCCGACGCACGGTGGACGGGGTTGTCGCGCGGCAACGGGCGCAGTTGCTCGACGACCAGCGCGAGGATGAGTGCGAGAAATCCCATGGCGACATTATGCCGACGCGCGCTGCGCCCGCTGCGCTCCGATCGGCTAAGCCGCGGGTACTCCCCGCAGCCCCCGGCGGCCGGCGAGACTCAGGCGGCCAGGAAGCGGTAGAGGTTTCGCAGCATCGCCGCGGTCACCCCCCACACGAAGTGCTCGCGGCCGTCGTCGCCCGACCAGGGCATCGCGAAGAAGCTGCGCTCCCCGCCGTCGGCCCAGCGATACAGGCGACGCTGGTGGTTCTGCGGGTCCATCAGGAAGCGCAGCGGCACCTCGAAGGTCTCGGCCACCTCGTTGCCGTCGAGCCGCAGCGTGTGCGCCGCCGTCACCAGGCCCACGACCGGCGTCACCACGAAGCCGCTGCCGGTCTGGTACTGCGGCATCGAGCCCAGGATCTCGACCAGCGCGCGCGGAAGACCGATCTCTTCCTCGGTCTCGCGCAGCGCGGTCGCGACCGGCGACGCGTCGAATGGCTCGGTACGCCCGCCAGGAAAGGCCACCTGTCCGGCATGCGCGCTCAGGTGCGCGGTGCGCTCGGTCAGCAGCACCGTCAGGCCGACCTCACGCATCACCAGCGGCACCAGCACGGCGGCAGCGCGCGGCGGATCGCCGCCCAGGCGCCAGCGGTCGTCGACGATTTCGGGGGCCCAGTCGGGCGGGTGCCTGAAGCGCTCGCGCAGCGCCTGCGCGGACAGCCGATCCTCACCGACCGCAGGCGGTCGTGGGGACAAGGTGTCGATCGGCGCGTGCCGGGGATCTGAGATCGCGCGGCGCGGAGTGGCGCGCTCGGACGCGCTCACCGCGCGTCCGGATCTGACGGGCCGTGCCGCGCGACGGCCGAGAGGCCGGCTCGCGGTGCGGCCGTTGCCGTCACTGGCCTTGCGCTGCCGGCGCGGCCGCGACACGGCCGGGCAGCTTTTCCTTGATCCGGGCCGACTTGCCCGAACGCTGGCGCAGGTAGTAGAGCTTGGCGCGACGCACGTCGCCGCGGCGCTTCACCTCGATCGAGGCGATCAGCGGCGAGTAGAGCTGGAAGGTCCGCTCCACGCCTTCGCCAGACGAAATCTTGCGGACGATGAACGAGGAGTTCAGGCCGCGGTTGCGCTTGGCGATCACGACGCCCTCGTAGGCCTGGACACGCTTGCGCGTGCCCTCGACCACGTTGACGCTGACGATCACGGTGTCGCCGGGGGCGAAGACGGGAATGACCTTGCCCAGACGGGCGATCTCTTCCTGCTCGAGCTGCTGAATCAGGTTCATGGCTGACGCTCCAGGACCATCGTGCGCCGGATTGTTGGAGAAAGGCTGTATGTGCCCGGGGCAGAGGATGGCGGCTCGCGGCGTACCCCGACCGCAGACCGGACGGACCGGGTGACGGCGATGGACGCTGCAAAGCCCGCCATTCTAGCTCAATCTGCGCAGGAATGCTTCGTCGGCGTCCGACAGCCGGCCCTCGCGGCGGGCCTGCTCCACCAGTTCGGGGCGACGCTCGGCGGTGACCTGGAGCGAGGCCTCCCGGCGCCACCGGGCGATCCGCGCATGATGGCCCGATATCAGCACCGGCGGCACCGGCACGCCGGCGAACACCTCGGGACGCGTGAAATGCGGCCCCTCGAGCAGGCCATCCGAGAAGGAGTCGTGCTGCGCCGAGTCGGCATCGGTCATCACGCCCGGCAGCAGCCTCACGACCGCATCGATCAGCGCCAGCGCCGGGAGCTCGCCGCCGGACACCACGAAGTCGCCGACCGAGAGCTCCTCGTCGACCTCCGCGTCGATCAGGCGCTGGTCGATCGCCTCGTAGCGGCCGCACAGCAGCGCCAGCGCGGGCTCGGCGGACAACTCGGCCACCCGGCGCTGCGTGAGCGGCGCGCCCCGCGGCGAGAGGTGGATCACCCGGGCGCGGGGCGCCCCGGCGGCCTCGCGCGCCGCGTGGAGTGCGGCCAGGCAGGCCGACAGCGGCTCGGCCATCATCACCATGCCCGGGCCACCACCGAAGGGGCGGTCGTCGATGCGCCGATAGGCGTCGGTGGCATGGTCGCGGGGGTTGCGGCAGGTCAGGCGCCAGAGCCCGCGCTCGATGGCGCGACCGGTCACGCCGAACCGCGCAGCGTGCTCGACCATCTCCGGAAACAGCGTGACGATCTCGACGTCCATGCGGGGCTGCCCTCGCGGCTCGATGCGGCGCGGGTCAGCGCGCCCAGTCCGCCTGCCAGTCGACGACGATGCGCCCATGCGCCGGATCGACCTCGACGACGTACTGGTCCACAAAGGGGATCAGCTGTCCGGCATCGGTCTCGAGGATCGGGTGGGCGCCGTGATCGTCGACCGCGGTGACCCTGCCCAGGGACTCTCCGGCCGGATTGGACACGGCGCAGCCGACCAGGTCGACCCAGTAGAACTCGTCGTCGCGCAGCGGCGGGAAGTCGGCGCGGCGCACGCCCACCTCGGCGCCCTTCAGCGCCAGCGCGTCCTCACGGACGGCGCAGCCCTGGAGCTTGGCGATGACGGTACCGCTGTGACGCCGCGCACGCTCGACGGGCACCCAGCGATCGATCGGTGCATGCGCGGGCGACGGCGTCCGGGTGAGCTGCCACCGCGGTGCTTTCACGAGCGCGGTGTCGCCGGCACCGGCAAAGGGCTCCACCTTGACCCAGCCCAGCAGCCCGAAGGCATCGACCACCCTGCCCAGGGCGATGGTCCTGTCCGGATCGGAGGGGACCATCATGTCGGGCGCGGGTCGCGCGGGCCGGGCGAGTCCGTCGGGACCCGACTCAGGCAGCGGCGGCAGCCGGCTTCTGGGCGGCGATGAACTGCTTGATCAGGCGCTGGACCGTCGGCGAGACCTGGGCACCGTGACCGGTCCAGTACTCGATGCGGTCGAGCGACAGGCGCAGGCCCTGCTCCTTCTCGGACGCGATCGGGTTGTAGAAGCCGAGACGCTCGATGAAGCGGCCGTCGCGGCGGTTGCGGCTGTCGGTGGCAACGACATTGAAGAAGGGCCGGGCTTTCGCGCCGCCCCGCGCCAGGCGGAGAACGACCATCGGGGGAATTCCTTGAAAATGCTTCGGGAAACCCGCGATTGTAGCCGCTTTCCTTCGGCTGCGTCAGTCCCTCAGCGCCGGACGCCGAAACCGCTGCCGATGAACCCGGCATCGCGCCCCTGGACGGCTCCGGGGGACGAGGTGTAGACCGGCGCGAAGCCGCCGACGACCACCGCCCCGGGCACCGAGCCGGCGCCGTAGAGATCGGGCGGCACCCAGCCATATCCGTGATACACGCCGCGCCGGCCATCCGTGTGGACGATCACCGTGGGCTGTGCCGGGCGTGCCCGCTGCGCCTGCTCGAGGGCGCGGTCGCGATCGGTGCGGCGCCGCTCGAAGGCCTCGGCCTGCCCGCGCCAGTAGTCGCGCTCGGCCTCGGCCCGCTGGCGCGCCGCGGCGTCCTGCGGCAGCGCATAGCTGCGTCGCTCGATGCCGGTCGCACCCCCTTCGGGCGGCCGATCGCTGAGCTCCAGGGTGCCGTCCCGAAGGGTGGCCTGGTAGATGGTCGTGGCTGGCGTCGCCCCGACCTGGCGCCCGGCCCGCGCGAGCGCGTCGGCGCCCATGCTGCGCTCGCCGGTACTGACCGCCGGGCTCTCGGCGGACGCCGCAAGGGGCGCGGGCTTGGCGGCGGCGGGCTTGGCGACGGCGGGCTTGGCGGGTGCGGGACGCGCCGTTGCGCCATCCGCAGCCCAAGCGGGCGATGCGAGCGCCGCCAGCAACCCGACCATACCGACCACATCACCGATGCGCTTCATCGCTAGCTCCCGGACCCGACGCTTGTCGGGGAATTTAACACCCTGATTTCATGGTGTTTTTTCATTCTAGCTGCTTGGGCGCGGAACGCAAGCGGGTGCCGTCAGAAGAGCGAGCCCTGCGCGTCGGGGTCGGCCCGGGGATCGGCTGGCGCGCAGGCGATCGGCACCACGACGCGCGCGGCGCCCCGACGCGGCGGCTCGGGCGGCACGAACAGATCGTCGCGCAGGCTGGGCGGCGCCCGCCCCATGCCGAGCCGTCGCAGACGGGCCTCGACACGCGTCCGGATCATGTCGGCAAACGGCCCGGTGCCCTTCATCCGCCAGCCGAATCGGGGATCGTTGTCGCGGCCCCCGCGCATGTCGCGCAACCGGGCGATCACGCGCGCAGCCCGATCCGGACAGTGGGCATGAAGCCAGTCGTGGAACACCTCGCGCAGCTCGAGGGGCAGCCTGAGCACGACGTAGTTGGCATGGCGCGCGCCGGCCTCGCGGGCGGCGTCGAGCAGGGCCTCGATCTCGGGCTCGTTGACGAAGGGGATCACCGGCGCGAGCGACACGCCGACCGGGATGCCCGCCTGCGCGAGCCGGCGGATGGTCTCCAGGCGCCGCCAAGGCGCGGGGGCGCGCGGCTCGAGCTGCCGCGCGAGCCCGGGGTCGAGCGTGGTCAGGGTAACCATCGCGCGGGCCAGCCCCTCACCGGCCATCGGTGCGAGCAGGTCGATGTCGCGCTCGACCAGGCTGCCCTTGGTGATCAGCGACAGCGGGTGGCGACAGCCCGCCATCACCTCGATGCAGCCTCGCGTGAGGCGCAGCTGGCGCTCGACGGGCTGCCAGGCGTCGGTGACGGTGCCGATCGCGATCGGGTCGGGGCGGTAGCCTCGTCGACCCAGCTCGGCCCGAAGCAGCTCGGGCGCGTTGATCTTGGCGAACAGCCGAGTCTCGAAATCGAGCCCGGGGGACAGCCCCAGATAGGCATGGCCGGGCCGCGCGTAACAGTACACGCAGCCGTGCTCGCAGCCCCGGTAGGGATTGATGGAGGCCGAGAAACCGATGTCGGGCGACTGGTTGCGCGCGATGATGGAGCGGGCCGACTCCTCGCTCACCTGCGTGGGGGGGCCGATGACCGGGCCGGCGTCCTCGGAGTCGGGCGCCCAGCCGTCGTCGACCGACTCGCGCGCATCGCGCTCGAAGCGGCCGGCGGGGCTCGACACCGCGCCGCGGCCTTTCATGACGAACCGGTTCGGTGCCATGGTCGACCCTCCGGCATGGCGTCCGCGCATCCGGCGGACCGGCTTTCCCGGACGCCTCGCGCGATACTGTACAAATATACAGTTATTGTGGCGCGTCGTCGCGCCGGGGCCGCCCGATCGACACGACGACCCTCAGCGTCCCCAGCGCAGGACCAGCGGGTCCAGCCCGCGCGCGATCTCGAGCAGTCCGGCGCGCGCTGCCGGGAGCATCGGCGGAAACGGCGCCCGCGGCGCGTCGCAGGCGATGACGCCGCCCTCGAGCATCAGCGCCTTGGCGGCGAGCAGGCCGCACTGGCGGTTCTCGTGGTTGATCAGCGGCAGCCACCGGCCGTAGGCGGCGAGCGCCTCGGCGCGGCGCCCGGCGACCCACGGCGAGAGGATCTGCCGGATACCGTCCGGGTAGCCCCCGCCGGTCATCGAGCCGGTGGCGCCCGCATCGAGGTCGGCGAACAGCGTGATGCCCTCCTCGCCGTCCCACGGCCCCTCGATCGCGTCGCCCCCGAGTCGAAGCAGCTCGCGCAGCTTGGCCGCCGCGCCAGGCGTCTCGATCTTGAAGTAGGCCACCTGCTCGATCTCTCGCGCCATCCTCGCGAGGAACGGCGCCGACAGCGGCGTACCGCTGACCGGCGCATCCTGGATCATGATCGGGATGTCGATCGCGTCGGAGAGCTCGCGCAGGAAGGCCTCGATGCCGGCCTGCGCGACGCGGATCGTCGCGCCGTGGTAGGGCGGCATCACCATCACCATGGCGGCGCCCATGTCCTGCGCGCGCCGGCTGCGCGCCGCGCAGATCCGCGTCGCGTAGTGCGTGGTCGTCACGATCACCGGCACCCGACCGGCGACGTGCCCGAGGATCTCCCGGGTCAGCAGCTCGCGCTCGTCATCCGACAGCGCGAACTGCTCGGAGTAGTTGGCGAGGATGCACAGGCCGTCGGAGCCGGCGTCGATCATGAAGTCGACGCAGCGCAGCTGACTCGGCAGGTCGAGCTCTCCGAACGCCGTGAAGGTGGTCGGGACGACGGGATACACGCCGCGGTGGCGCGGGATCGGCTGGTCGGTCATGGGCGGGCTCCGGGCGGCTGGGGTCGTTGCCCCGAGTATGCCCGCCTGCGGCATGCGCCAAGGCGGCGCGTTCCGGGACCGGGGCACGCCGACGGAGCGGCGAGACCGGGCGACGAGAGGCGCGGGCAGGCGCAAGAAGCAGCGAACGAACCCGCCGGGCCCGGCCGCCGTGCGCTGCGCGAGCCGTACCCCGGGCGTCCGCGATCGGACGACCGGGCCGGCCCGTCGGATCAGAACATCGCGTCCTCGAGCGCGAGCGTGCCCGCCGCGCCGTCCACGATCGCGGTCCGGTAGGCACCGGCCCGACTCAGCACGTGATCCGCATAGAACCGTGCGGTGCCGATCTTGGCGCTCAGGAAGGCCGTGTCATCGGCGTCCGCGTCGAGCAGCTCGCGGGCGCGCAGCGCCGCGCGGGCCATCTGCCAGCCGGCGAGCACGGTGCCGCACAGCATCAGGAAGGGCACGCTGCCGGCGTAGACCGCGCGCGCATCGCCCTTGCCCTGCGCGACGAGATGGTCGGCCGCGGCCGCGAGCGCATCGACCCCCTCCTCCAGTCGCCTGCGGATGGCCGCGATGTCGCCGCCGTCGCGCGGCATCGACTCGAGCGTCTCGCGCACGCGGGCGAGCACGCCCCGCACGGTCTGACCGCCGTCGCGGACGGTCTTGCGCCCGATCAGGTCGTTGGCCTGGATCGCGGTCGTGCCTTCGTAGATCGTCAGGATGCGCGCGTCGCGGTAGTACTGCGCCGCGCCGGTCTCCTCGATGAAGCCCATGCCACCGTGCACCTGCACGCCCAGCGAGGTGACCTCCAGGCTCATCTCGGTCGAGAAGCCCTTGACGATCGGCACGAGGAACTCGTAGAAGGCGGCGTTCGCCTTGGCGGTCGCCGGATCGGGCGACGCGTGCGCGGCATCGTAGGCCGACGCGGCCACGTAGCCGAGCGACCGGGCGCCCTCGGTCAGCGCGCGCATCGTCATCAGCATCCGGCGCACGTCCGGGTGACGGATGATCGCGACCGGTCCCGACGAGCCCTCGACCGCACGGCTCTGCACGCGGTCGCGCGCGTACTGCACTGCCTTCTGGTAGGACCGCTCGGCGATCGCGACGCCCTGCATGCCGACCGCAAAGCGCGCCGCGTTCATCATCACGAACATGTACTCGAGGCCGCGGTTCTCCTCGCCCACCAGCCATCCCAGCGCGCCGGCGCGTGCTGCATCGGCGCTGCCCGCCACCGGGAACTTGCCGTCGCCGAACAGCAGCACCGCCGTCGGACTCGCCTTGATGCCGAGCTTGTGCTCGACCGATGCGCAGTACACGTCGTTGCGCGCGCCCAGGCCGCCCTGCGCATCGACCAGGAACTTGGGCACGATGAACAGCGAGATGCCCTTGACGCCCTCGGGCGCGCCCGGAGTGCGCGCGAGCACCAGGTGGACGATGTTGTCCGCCATGTCGTGCTCGCCGAAGGTGATGTAGATCTTCTGCCCGAACACCCGAAACGAGCCGTCGCCCTGCGGCTCGGCGCGGGTGCGCACGAGCGACAGGTCGGAGCCCGCCTGGGGCTCGGTCAGGTTCATCGTGCCGGTCCAGTCGCCGGCGATCATCCGGGGGATGAACAGCTCGCGCTGGGCCGCGGTGCCCGCGGTCAGCAGCGCCTCGATCGCGCCGTCGGTGAGCAGCGGGCACAGCGCAAACGACATGTTCGCGCTGTTGAGCATCTCGATGCAGGCGGTGGCGACGAGCTTGGGCAGGCCCTGGCCGCCGAAGCCCGCGGGATGCTGCACGCCCTGCCAGCCGCCCTCGGCGAACGCGCGGAACGCCGCCCGGAAGCCCGGGCTGGTGGTGACCACGCCGTCGGCGACGTTCGCCGGCTGCAGGTCGCCCGTCCAGTTGAGCGGCGCGAGCACCTCGGCGTTGAAGCGCGCCGCCTCGTTGAGCACGGCCTCGACGGTGTCGTCGGTCGCGTCCTCGAAGCCGGGCAGCGCTCGAACCTGCTCCAGACCCGCGAGCTCGCGGATCGTGAACAGCATGTCCTTCACCGGGGCCTGGTAGCTCATCGCGCGTCTCCCTGGGTGCTGTCGGTCAGAGCTTGCCGACGAGCTCGGGCACCGCCTGGAACAGGTCGCCGACCAGCCCGTAGTCGGCCACGCCGAAGATCGGCGCTTCGGCGTCCTTGTTGATCGCGACGATCACCTTGGAGTCCTTCATGCCGGCGAGGTGCTGGATGGCCCCGGAGATCCCGACCGCCACGTACAGCTGCGGCGCGACGATCTTGCCGGTCTGGCCGACCTGCCAGTCGTTGGGCGCATAGCCCGCGTCCACCGCGGCGCGCGACGCGCCCATGGCCGCGCCGAGCTTGTCGGCGAGCGGCTCGAGCAGCTTGAAGTTCTCCTGGCTGCCCATGCCCCGGCCCCCGGAGACGACGATCTTGGCGCCTGCGAGTTCGGGGCGCTCGCTCTTGGCGACCTCGCGCGACACGAAGCGCGAGGTGCCCGGATCGGGCGCCGCGGCGACCGCCTCGATGGCACCGGACCCGCCCGTGGCGGCGGCGGGCTCGAAGGCCGTGGTGCGCACCGTCATCACCTTGACCGCATCCGACGACTGCACGGTCGAGATGGCGTTGCCGGCATAGATGGGGCGCTGGAAGGTGTCGGGCGACTCGACCGACGTGATGTCCGAGATCTGCGCGACGTCGAGCAGCGCGGCCACGCGCGGGGTCACGTTCTTGCCGAACGCGGTGGCAGGCGCGAGGATGTGCGAGAAGCCGGCTGCGACCGCGACCACCTGGGCCGCGACGCCCTCGGCGAGTTGCTCGGCGAGGTGGGGCGCGTCGGCCACCAGCACGCGCGAGACGCCCGCGATGGCGGCGGCAGCCTTGGCGGCGTCGCCGCAGCCCGAGCCCGCGATCAGGACGGCGACGTCGCCACCACAGCGGGCCGCGGCGGTGACCGCGTTGAGCGTCCCGCCCTTGATGGCGTGATTGTCGTGTTCGGCAATGACGAGTGCGGCCATGTCAGATCACCTTCGCTTCGTTCTTGAGCTTGTCGACCAGCGCCGCGACGTCCGGCACCTTGATGCCGGCCTTGCGGGCGGCGGGTTCGGAGACCTTGAGGGTCTTGAGGCGCGGCGCGACGTCCACGCCGAGATCGGCGGGCTTGAACACGTCGAGCTGCTTCTTCTTGGCCTTCATGATGTTGGGCAGCGTCACGTAGCGCGGCTCGTTCAGGCGCAGATCGGTGGTGACCACCGCCGGCAGCGAGATCGACACCGTCTCGAGGCCGCCGTCGACCTCGCGGATGACCTGCGCGCGGCCGTCGGTGATCTCGACCTTGGAGGCGAAGGTCGCCTGCGGCAGCCCGGCGAGCGCGGCGAGCATCTGGCCGGTCTGGTTGGCGTCGTCGTCGATCGCCTGCTTGCCGAGGATCAGCAGCCCGGGCTGCTCCCTGTCGACCAGCGCCTTGAGCAGCTTGGCGACCGCGAGCGGCTGCAGCTCGACGTCGGCGCCGACCTCGACCAGGATCGCACGGTCGGCGCCGATGGCCATCGCGGTGCGCAGCGTCTCCTGGCAGGCGGTCGTGCCGCAGCTGACGGCGACGACCTCGGTCGCCACGCCCTTCTCCCTGAGCCGGACCGCTTCCTCGATCGCGATCTCGTCGAAGGGGTTCATCGACATCTTGACGTTGGCGATGTCCACGCCGGAGCCGTCGCTCTTGACGCGCACCTTGACGTTGTAGTCGACCACTCGCTTGACGGGTACGAGAATCTTCATGGGGTGTCTCGGGGGCTTGCCGGAAAGTTGTGGGGAAGGGCCGTCCTGCGCCCAGCGGCCGATTATAGGCACCGGCCGCCGTCCATGCCGTCAACCATGGTTGACAAGGCGAGGATAGGCCGGGAAAATTATCTTGTCAACCACTGTTGACGAGATGCACGCCACCGCGCCCTGCCCACGCCGATCGATGCCCGCCAACCTGAAGCTGCTGCTGCTCGCCCGCTCCGACTGGTTCGCCCGCGAGATCATGTCCGGGGTCAAGCGCAGCGAGTACGCCTACATCACGCCGGCGCAAAGCCGCCTGCTCGCCCACATGGGCGGCAAGCCGATGAGCATGTCGGAGCTCGCCCGTCGGCTCGCCATATCGCGCCAGGCCGTGCACAAGACGGTGGTCGAGCTCGCGCGCCGCGGCATCCTCGAGATCCGCGACGACCCCGACCGGCGCAACACCAAGCTCGTGGTCTACACCGAGCGCGGCCGCCAGGTGAACCGCGCCGGCGGGCAGATCATCGACCGGGTGGAGGAGCGGATCGCGGCACGGATCGGACGCGAGCGGCTCGACGAGCTCAAGGCGCTGCTCGCGGCCGACTGGGACTGAGCGCGCGTGACGCCCCGCGCGCGCCGCGACCGTCAGAGCCCGCCGGTCACCACCAGCGTCTGCCCGCTCACGTAGTCGCTGTCGGGGCTGCAGAACAGGTAGACCGAGCCCGCTGCCTCCTCTGGCGTGCCGCCTCGCCCGAGCGGGATCATCTGCGACATCGCCGCGATGCGGCCCGCCTGGACACCGACCTTCACCTCGCGGCCCTGCACCGCGATCTTGCCGGGGTCGCCCTCCTGAAGCGGCTGCGTGAGGCGCGTCTGGATGTAACCGAAGGCGACCGCGTTGACGGTCACGTTGTAGCGGCCCCATTCCTTGGCGAGCGTCCTGGTCAGGCCGAGCACGCCGGCCTTGGCCGACGAATAGTTGACCTGGCCCGCATTGCCGTTGACGCCGGAGGTCGACGAGATGTTGACCACCTTGCGGACCACGCGACGGCCCTCGCGTGACTCGCGCTCGACCGCCGGCTTCAGGTGCGAGAAGAAGGCGCGCAGGATTCGGAACGGCGCCTTCAGGTGCACGTCCAGGATCGCATCCCACTGCTCGTCCTCCATCTTCTGGATGACGTTGTCCCAGGTGTAGCCGGCATTGTTGACGACGATGTGCGCGTCGCCGAAGGCATCCAGCGCCGTCTTCACGACACGCTCGCCGAAATCGGGCGCCGCGACGTCGCCGTTGCAGGCGACCGCCTCGCTGCCGGCCTGGCGCACCAGCGCGATGGTCTCGAGCGCTGGCGCCTCGTCCAGGTCGTTGACCACGATCCGCGCGCCGTCGCGGGCGAGCCGCAGCGCGATCTGCTGGCCGATGCCGCGGCCCGATCCGGTGACGATCGCCACGCGTCCGTCGAGTTGCCCCATGCTGATCCTCCCGTGGACCGGGCGATCCGGCCTGCGCATGCGACGCAGCCCCTCGACCGCGGATTGACGCGGCCGGCGCCCGGATGGGAACATTCTATGGCACGAACCCCTTCGCGCGGCCGAGCATCCCTGCACCACGCCAGTCCGGCGCCCCGGGGCGGCGACCCGTCCGCGGACCCCCGTCGCCCCGCGCCCGACGCGCCGGCCGGCCACTCACCTGCGGACCCCCATGAAGCGCACCCTGTTCACCGAAGAGCACGAGCAGTTCCGCGAGCAGGCCCGACGCTTCTGCGAGCGCGAGGTCGTCCCTCACTTCCGCGACTGGGAGAAGGCGGGCGTGAGCCCGCGCGAGTTCTGGCGCAAGGCCGGCGAGGCGGGCCTGCTGTGCACCACCATCCCCACCGAGTACGGCGGCGGCGGCGGGACCTTCCTGCACGCCTGCGTCGTCACCGAGGAGTTCGTGCGGGTCGGCGCCAACCTGGGCTTCGCGGTGCACTCGGACATGGTGTCGCCCTACCTGATGCACTACGGCAGCGAGGCCCTCAAGCAGCAGCTGCTGCCGCGACTGTGCAGCGGCGAGATCATCGGCTCGATCGGGATGACCGAGCCCGGCACGGGCAGCGACCTCAAGAACATGCGCACCCGCGCCGTGCGCGACGGCGATCACTGGGTGATCAGCGGCCAGAAGGTCTGGATCACCAACGGCTTCAACTGCGGCGTGGTGCTGGTCGCCTGCAAGACCGACCCGGCGGCGGGCGCCCGCGGCGTGTCGCTGATCGCGGTCGAGGAAGGCACGCCGGGCTTCACCAAGAGCCAGCCGATGGACAAGATCGGCCTCAAGGCGCAGGACACCGCCGAGCTGTTCTTCGACGACGTCCGCGTGCCGCTCGGCAACCTGGTGGGCGAGGAGGGGCGCGGCTTCGTGTACCTGATGGAGCAGCTGCCCCAGGAACGCCTGGTGATCGCGATGCGCTGCGCGGCGATCCTCGAGACCCAGTACGAGGCGGTCAAGCAGTACACGACCGAGCGCAAGGTCTTCGGCAACCCGATCATCTCGTTCCAGAACAGCACCTTCAAGCTCGCCGAGGCCAAGGCCTACATCGCGATGCTGCGCAGCTTCGTGGACGCCTGCATCGTCGAGCATCTCGAGGGCGGGATCACCAGCGAGCGCGCCGCGATGGCCAAGCTGGTCGGCACCGAGCTGCTCGGCCGCTTCCTCGACGAGTTCCTGCAGCTGCACGGCGGCTACGGCTACTCCAACGAGTACGGCATCGGGCGCGCCTGGGTCGACGCGCGCGTGATGCGGATCGCGGGCGGCACGTCGGAGGTGCTCAAGAACATCATCGGCCGCAGCCTGTAGCGGCCGCGGGGCCGGCGGACGCCCGCGGCCCAGGCCGTCCCGGTCAGTCGGCCTCGCCGACCTTCAGCACCAGCTTGCCGAAGTTCTCGCCGTCGAACAGCTTGAGCAACGCCTCGGGAAAGGTGTCGATCCCCTCGACGACGTCCTCGCGCGACTTGAAGCGGCCCTCGGCCATCCACTGCGCGATGTCCCGGATGGCATCCGGGTAGCGGGCCGCGTAGTCGAACACCACGATGCCCTCCATGCGGGCGCGGTTCACCAGCAGTGACAGGTAGTTGGACGGACCCTTCACCGGGCCGGTGCTGTTGTACTGCGAGATCGCGCCGCAGATCACGATCCGTGCCTTGAGGTTGATGCGGGTGAGCACGGTGTCGAGGATGTCGCCGCCGACGTTGTCGAAATAGACGTCGATGCCCTTGGGGCAATGCTGCTTCAGGCCCTCGCGCACGCTGCCCGACTTGTAGTCGATGCAGGCGTCGAAGCCCAGCTCCTTGACGACGAACTCGCACTTGGCCGCGCCGCCGGCGATGCCGACCACGCGGCAGCCCTTGATCCTCGCGATCTGGCCCACGGTCTGCCCGACAGCGCCCGCCGCCCCCGACACCACGACGGTCTCGCCGGCCTTGGGCTGGCCGACGTCGAGCAACCCGAAGTACGCGGTCATGCCGGGCATGCCCAGCGCGTTGAGCCACTTGACCGGCGGCGCGATGCGCGGATCGATCCTGGCGAGCCCGGCGCGCCTGATGCCGGCCGGATCGAGCGCGCAGTACTGCTGCACGCCCAGCATGCCGCTTACATGGTCGCCCACCGCGAAGCCCGGCGCGCTCGAGGCGACCACCCGGCCGACGCCGCCCGCGCGCATCACGTCGCCGATGCCCACCGGCTCGATGTAGCTGCGGCCTTCGTTCATCCAGCCGCGCATCGCCGGATCGAGCGACAGCATCAGCGCCTTGACGAGCACGCCGCCGGCCACCGGCTCCGGCAGGGGCGCGTCGACGATCTGCCAGTTGGCGCGGGTCGGCAGGCCGACCGGGCGCGAGGCCAGGCGGACCTGGCGGTTGACGGAACTCGATGTCATCGTGGGGGGCTCCGGTGCGAGGGCGGGCGCAGGGCGCGGCTCACCATCGGGGGGGTCGCTTCTCGATGAAGGCCTGCACGCCCTCGAGCGCGCTGTCCTCCATCATGTTGCAGGCCATCGTCTGGCCGGCGAGCTGGTAGGCCGCCTCGACGCCCATCTCCAGCTGCCGGTAGAACAGGCCCTTGCCGGCGGCGATCGCCTCGCGGGGCTTGGCGACGATGCGCGCGAGCAGCGCGTCGATGGCGGCATCCAGTGCGTCCGCCGGCACCGCCTCGTTGACCAGGCCCTGCTCGAGTGCCGTGCGCGCGTCGATGAAGTCGCCCGTGAGCAGCATCCGCATCGCGGCCTTGCGCGAGAGGTTGCGCGACAGCGCGACCGAGGGCGTCGAGCAGAACAGGCCGAGGTTCACCCCCGACACCGCGAAGCGGGCGTCGTCGGCACAGACTGCGAGATCGCAGGCCGCGACCAGCTGGCAGCCCGCGGCAGTCGCGATGCCGTGCACCCGCGCGATCACCGGCTGGGGCATCCGCTGGATCGCGAGCATCGTGCGGCTGCACTGCTCGAACAGCGCGCGGTAGTACTCGAGCGATGGATCGGCCCGCATCTCGCGCAGGTCGTGGCCAGCGCAGAAGGCCGGGCCGCGCCCGCCGATCACGACCGCGCGCACCGACGGATCGGCCGCGATCGCGTCCAGCGCTCGCTGCAGCGCGGCGAGCAGCGATTCCGACAGCGCGTTGTAGGCCCGTGGCCGGTCGAGCCACAACCAGGCGACGGGCCCGGCATCGACGCGGGCGAGCGGTTCGGGCAGGGCGGGCGTATCGGCCCGATCGGCGGCGGGCGGTTCCGCGGCACGCGTCACGGCGGTCATCGGAGTCTCCTGGCAAGGTCTGCGCGCGGCCTGCCGCGCGAGGGTTGTACCGCCCCCACGCGGGGGCCGACGCAGGGCCGCCGGCCGTCGGGCGACGGGCGGACGCCTGGGACCCATAGATTACACTCGACCGTCATAAATCAAAGGCCCTCATGCTCGAACGAATCCAGGCGGTGGCCGCACAGGTCGGCAGCGTCGTGGTCGGCAAGCAGCCGCAGATCCGCCTCGCGCTGGCCTGCCTGCTGGCACGCGGCCACCTGCTGATCGAGGACCTGCCCGGCGTGGGCAAGACCACGCTCGCCCAGGCGCTGGCACTGTCGCTCGGCCTCGCATTCAAGCGCGTGCAGTTCACCAACGACCTGCTGCCCTCCGACATCGTTGGCGTCTCGGTGTTCGAGCGCGACAACAACCGCTTCGTGTTCCACCCGGGCCCGGTGTTCTCGCAGGTGCTGCTGGCCGACGAAATCAACCGCGCCTCGCCCAAGACCCAGAGTGCGCTGCTCGAGTCGATGGAGGAGCGGCAGGTCTCGGTCGACGGCGAGGGGCGCCGCCTGCCCGAGCCCTTCTTCGTGATCGCGACCCAGAACCCGCAGGACCAGATCGGCACCTTCCCGCTGCCCGAGTCGCAGCTCGACCGCTTCCTCATGTGCATCGAGCTCGGCTACCCCGACCCCAAGTCGGAGCGGGCGCTGCTCGAGGGCCACGACCGTCGCGAGATGCTCGACGCACTGAAACCGAGGATGACGCCGGCCGACATGGTCGAGGCGCAACGCTCGCTGCGCCACATCCGTACCGCGCCCGCGCTGCTCGACTACGTGCAGAACCTGCTGACGCAGAGCCGACGCGCGTCCACCTTCGCCGAGGGCCTGAGCCCGCGAGCGGGGCTCGCGCTGCTGCAGGCCGCGCGTGCCTGGGCGCTGCTCGACGGCCGCAACCACGTGCTCCCGGACGACGTGCAGGCGGTACTCACCGCGGTGGCTGGCCACCGACTGCGCCCGGCCAAGGGCTCGGCCACCAGCCACCGTGCGCGCGCCGAGCTGGTCGCGGAGTTGTCCAAGTCGGTGGCCGTGCCCTGAGCGCCGCACCCGAATCGGGCATGCAGGCCAACGTGATGCTCTGGCTGGAGCGCGTCGCGCCTGCGTTCAGGCTGGCGCGCGGCCCGCATGCCGGCGAGCTGAGACTCGACCGGCGCCGCGTCTACATCCTGCCCACCCGCGCCGGGCTGCTGTTCGGTGCGGCGCTGCTGACGATGCTGATCACCGCGGTCAACTACGCGCTGGCGCTCGGCTACGCGCTGACCTTCCTGCTGACCGGCGTCGGACTGGTCTCGATGCTGCACACCTGGCGCAACCTGCTGGGGCTGACGCTGCGGGCAGGCCGCTGCGAGCCGGTCCACGCGGGCGAGCTCGCCGAGCTGGGCCTGCTGCTGCAGAACGCGGGCGGCGCGGAGCGATTCGCGATGGAGTTGACCGTGCCAGGCACGGCCCAGCCGACCCGCATCGACGTCTCCGCCGGCGCCGAGCAGCTGATCGCGGTCGCGCTGCCGACGCAGCGGCGCGGCTGGCGCAAGCCGCCGCGCATGCGCCTGTCGACCACCTGGCCGCTCGGCCTGTGGCACGCCTGGGCCTGGTGGCATCCGCAGGTCCGCATGCTGGTGCTGCCGCGCCCGGAGACACCCGGGCCGCCGCTGCCGGACACCGGCTCGGGCGGCAGCGACTACGTCGGGCGCGGGCGGGGCGAGGACGACGTCGCCTCGATCCGGCCCTTCCGGGAGGGCGACTCGCCGCGGCGCCTCGCCTGGAAAGCGATGGCGCGCAGCGGCGGCGACGGGCTGCTGGTCCGGGAGTTCGAGGGCGGCACGGGCGGCCAGCTGTGGCTCGACTGGACCGACCTGCCCTCCGGCATGGACACCGAGGCGCGCATCGCGCGGCTCACGCGCTGGGTGATCGACGCCGAAGCCGCGGGCATGCAGTACGGGCTACGGATCCCCGGCACCACGCTGGAGCTGGACGTGGGATCCATGCACCGGGCCGCCTGCCTGGAAGCCCTGGCGCTCGCGCCGGACTGAGGAACCCATGACGACGGGGCGCGGCAACAGCCTGGCGTTCTCGATGCGCGTCCTCGGCGGCCGCCTCGGGGGCGAGTGGGAGCGCGAGCGCCGCGACACGCTGGTCCTGATGGCGGCGACCGCGCTCGCGATGATGCCGCACGTGCCGCACCTGCCCGGCTGGTGCTCAGCGGGCTTCTTCGTGCTGTTCATCTGGCGGCTGGGGCTGATCTTCTCGGGCCGCGGGCTGCCCGGCAGGGCCGTTCGCCTCGTCGCGGCCGCGGCCTGCACCGCCGGCGTGATCGCCCAGTACGACACCGTCTTCGGCCGCGACGCGGGCGTCGCGCTGCTCGTGCTGTTCCTCGGCCTGAAGCTGATGGAGATGCGTGCGCGGCGCGACCTGTTCGTGGTCATCTTCCTGTGTTTCTTCCTGCTGCTGACCAGCTTCTTCTATTCGCAGTCGCTCGCGAGCGCGGCGCTGACGGCGGGCGCCGTCGTGGCGCTGCTCGCCGCGATGCTGACGATGCAGTTCGGGCAGCGCGAAGCCGGCATGGCGCGCCGGCTGCGGATGGTCGGCGTGCTGCTGGCGCAGGCGCTGCCGATTGCGGCGGTGTTGTTCGTGCTGTTCCCGCGCCTCAACGGGCCGCTGTGGGGCATGCCCGAGGATGCGCACGCCGGGCGCACCGGCATGTCGGACACGATGGCCCCGGGGCAGATCTCGCAGCTCGCCCGCAACGACGACGTCGCCTTCCGGGTGCGCTTCGAGGGCGAGTCGCCACCCTCGTCATCGATGTACTGGCGCGGCCCGACGCTTGGCCACTTCGACGGCCGCACCTGGCGCCCGGTGTACCGCGAGCTCGCACCCGCGCCACGCGCGCAGGTCGAGGTCCCCGATGCAGGAGAGCCGCTGCGCTACCGTACGACGCTCGAGCCGCACGCGCGCCGCTGGCTGTTCGCCCTTGACGTACCGGTGGAGCTGCCGCGCGCGCCGGGCCTGGCGAGCTCGGTCGGCCCGGACTTCGACGTGCTCGCCGCCGACCCGGTGGTCGGGCGGATCCGTTTCGATGCCGCCTCGCGGCTCGACGCCCGGATCGGCCTGAACGAGACCCGGCTCTCGCTGCAGGACTGGCTGCAGCTGCCGCCCGGCGAGAACCGGCGCACGCTCGAGCTGGCCGCCCGGTGGCGCGCCGAGGAGGACAACGAGGGGCGGCTGGTCGAGCGCGCGCTCGCGATGTTCCGCAGCGCGCCGTTCCGCTACACGCTGTCGCCGCCGCTGCTGGTCGACTCGCCGGTCGACCGGTTCCTGTTCGAGACGCGGGCCGGCTTCTGCGAGCATTTCGCCAGCGCCTTCGTGGTGCTGATGCGCGCGCTCGACGTGCCGGCGCGGGTGGTCACCGGCTACCAGGGCGGCGAGCGCAACCCGGGCGACGACTACTGGATCATCCGCCAGTCGGACGCGCACGCCTGGGCCGAGGTCTGGCTGGCAGGCCGCGGCTGGGTCCGCGTCGACCCCACCGGCGCGGTCGCACCCGAGCGGATCGAGAACGGCGCGATGTCGCTGGAGTCGATGCGCGAGACGCGCGGCACGACGCTGCCCGGCCTGGCCGACATCGGGCTGCTGCGGCAGTGGCGCTACGGTCTCGACTCACTCGCCAACAGCTGGAACCAGTGGGTGCTCAGCTACGACCGGAGCCGCCAGCAGGCGCTGCTCGCGCGCCTGGGGCTCGACGCGGCCGATCCGCGCGAGCTCGCGGGTGCGCTCGCCGGCGTGCTCGCGCTCGTGATCGGCGGCATCGCGCTCACCACCCTGCGCCCGCCGCGCACGCGCGACCCGGTCGAGCAGGCGTATGCCGACTTCTGCGACCGGCTCGCCGCGATCGGAGCGCCGCGCAATCAGGACGAGACGGCGAGCCGCTACCTGCACCGCATCGACCGGCTGCTGGAACCACAGGACGCCGCCCACGCGCGCGACATCGTCGCCGCGTACTACCGGCTGCGGTACGATCCGACCGCGGCCTCGCCCGAGCGCCTGCGCGACCTGCGACGCCTCGTCCACGCCTTCAAGCCCTGATGACCTCCGCCCACCGCGCGCGTCTGCCTCTCGCGGCCCGCCTGACGGCCGCGGCGCTGCTGCTGGCGCCCTGCGCGCTGCCGCTCGGGATGTCGGTGCCGCTGCCGGCCCCGGGTCTCGCGCACGCGGGCGAGGCGCCCGCCGCGAGCCCGAGCCGCCCCGCCGCCAAGCAGCCTGCCCCCAAGGCGGCATCGGCCAGGAGCGAGCCGCCCCGGGCCGACGCCGCGACCGACGGATCGAGCCGCGCCGCGCCGGCGCGCCGACCACCGCCCGCACCCGACTGGGCGGCGCGCGCCGACGTTCAGGCCTTTGTCCGCGAGATGGTGGAGCGTCACGGCTTCGAGGAGGCCGCGCTGCTGAAGGTGTTCGGCGGCACGCGCGGCGCCGAGTCGGCGATCCGCTTCATGGCGCCTGCGCCCCCGGGTTCCAGGAAGTCCTGGATCGCCTACCGCGCGCGCTTCGTCGAACCCTTGCGCATCCGCGAAGGCCTGCGCTTCTGGCGCGAGCAGTCCAGCGCGGTCGCCCGCGCGGCCGAGCGCTACGGCGTGCCGCCGGAGATCATCGTGTCGATCATCGGCGTCGAGACGATCTACGGCCGGAACACCGGCGAGTTCCGGGTGATGGACGCGCTCACCACGCTGAGCTTCGACTACCCCCGACGCGCCGCCTATTTCCGCGGGGAGCTCGAGCAGTTCCTGCTGCTGGCCCGCGAGGGCGGCATCGACCCGCTCGAGTGGCGCGGCTCGTTCGCGGGCGCGGTCGGGCTGCCGCAGTTCATGCCGACGAGCATCCGGAAGTTCGCGGTCGACTTCGACGGCGACGGCCGCATCGACCTGCGGCGCAGCGCGGTCGACGCGATCGGCAGCGTCGGACGCTTCCTCGCCGAGCACGGCTGGCAGCCCGGCGGCACGACGCACTTCACGGTGACCGTCGAGGACGAGGCGCGGGCGCGTCCGGCCGTCGAGGCTGGCATCCCGCCCAGCCTGACCGTGCTGGAGCTCGCGGCGCTCGGCGTCACCAGCCCGCAGGACATCCCGGCCGACGAGAAGCTGACCCTGGTCGACCTCCCCAACGGCGACGACACCACCCACTACGTGCTGGGCGCGAACAACTTCTGGGTGATCACCCGCTACAACCGATCGTATTTCTATGCGATGGCGGTGATCGACCTCGCCCGCGCGCTCAAGGACGCGCAGGCGGGCGCAGGCGCGGGCACCCGCTTCTAGCGCCGGCGCCGGGTCAGCGGCGCAGCAGTGCCATCGCGACGCCGGTGGTGACGATCATCGCCATCCCGAGCAGCGATACCGAGTCGGGAAAGGCGTCGAACACGAGCCAGCCCGCGAACAGCGCGGCAACCGTGTGCATGTAGGTGTAGGGGGCGAGCGTGGTGGCATCGGCGCGCTCGTAGGCCCTCACCAGCAGCAGGTGGCCCGCCGCGCCGACCGCGCCGGCGAGCGCCAGCAGCGCCACATGCCAGCCCGACTGCGGCGGCGTCCAGTAGACCGGCACCAGTCCGCTCAGCAGCAGGGTCGCCACCAGCGCGCCGATGAACAGCGTGGCCACGCCGTCGTCGACCCCCGCCAGGCGCCGGGTCAGCAGCGTATAGCCGGTCGCGAACACCGCGGCGGCGAGCGGCAGCAGCGCTGGCGCGCCGAACAGCGCGGAGCCCGGCCGGATGATCAGCAGCACGCCCGCGAAGCTCACCGCGAGCGCGACCCAGGTGCCGCGCGGCGCGCGCTCGCCCAGCCACCTGACCGACACCACCGTCACCAGGATCGGGGCGATGGCGATGATCGCCGTCGCCTCGGCCTGTGGCATGCGCGCGAGCGCCGCGAAGAAGGTGATGGAGGACATCCCCAGGCAGACGCCGCGTGCCACCTGCAGCAGCGGGCGCCGCGTCACGACCAGCCGCCGGCCCCAGCGCGGCGCGAGCAGCACTGCCATGACGCCCACGTGGAACGCATAGCGCGCCCAGGCCACCATCGGCGACGGGTAGATGTGCACCAGGTACTTGACGATGGCGTCGAGCACCGCGAACGAGGCGCTCGCGCAGGCAGCCAGGAGGATGCCGTGCAGCGCCGCGCGGCGCGCCGCGTCGGCGGCCGACGCGCCCGCCGCGGCCGGCGCGCTCACGCGGGAAACACGCCGGTCGACAGGTAGCGGTCGCCGCGGTCGCAGACCACGAACACGATCGTCGCGTTCTCGACGTCCGCCGCGACGCGCAGTGCGATGCAGCACGCGCCGGCCGCCGACGGACCGCAGAAGATCCCCTCCTCGGCCGCCAGGCGGCGCGCCATCGCCTCGGCGTCGGCCTGGGACACGTACTCGATACGGTCGACCATCGCATGGCGGTAGATCCTGGGCAGGTAGGCCTCGGGCCACTTGCGGATCCCCGGGATCGATGACCCGTCCTCGGGCTGTGCGCCCACGATCTGCACTGCGGGGTTCTGTGCCTTCAGGAAGCGCGACACCCCGGTGATGGTTCCGGTGGTGCCCATCGCCGACACGAAATGGGTGACCTGCCCGGCGGTGTCCTGCCAGATCTCGGGGCCGGTGGTCTCGAGGTGGGCGGCCCAGTTGTCGTCGTTGGCGAACTGGTCGAGGACCTTGCCGCGGCCCTCCGACTGCATGCGGTCGGCGAGGTCACGGGCGTGCTCCATCCCCTGCTCGCGGGTCACCAGCACCAGCTCCGCGCCGAACGCCTTCATCGTCTGGCGGCGCTCGATCGAGAGGTTGTCCGGCATGATCAGGACCATCCGATAGCCGCGGATGGCGGCAGCCATCGCGAGCGCGATGCCGGTGTTGCCGGAGGTGGCCTCGATCAGCGTATCGCCCGGCGCGATCTCGCCGCGGGCCTCGGCACGCACGATCATTGCCAGCGCCGGCCGGTCCTTGACCGATCCGGCCGGGTTGTTGCCCTCCAGCTTGCCGAGAATCAGGTTGCCGCGCGCGTCCTGCGACGCCCCGGGGATGCGCTGCAGGCGGACCAGCGGGGTCCTCCCGATGGTGGCATCGACGGTGAGGTAGTCGGGGCGCGGGGCAGGGTTCATCGGGCAGCGGCCAGTGCGGGGTCGGATGGATGGACGAGGTCGGGGCTGCGGGCGTCCCCGGCATCGAGCCGCGCGACCCCGCTCAGCTCCGAGCTCAGGATCGCATCGCGCACCGCGTCGATGGCGGCCAGCCGCGTGAAGCTGCGACGCCAGGCGAGCACGACGCGCCGCGTGGGCGGCGGCGGCTCGAACGGTATGTAGGCGAGCAGGCCGTCGTCCCGGCGCCGCCCCTGGAGCACGGCCGCGGGCTGGGCCATCCAGGGCAGCACGGTGATGCCGATGCCCGAGGCCACCATGTGACGGATGGTCTCGAGCGAGGAGCCCTCGAAGGTCTTCTGGATGCCGGCGCTCGCCTGCGAGTAGCGCGACAGCTCCGGGCAGACCTCGAGGACCTGGTCGCGGAAACAGTGCCCGGTGCCGAGCAGCAGCATGGTCTGCTCCTTGAGCTCCGCCGACCCGATCGCGGCGCGGCCCGCCCAGGGGTGCTTGTGCGGCACCGCGACCACGAAGGGCTCGTCGTACAGCGGGCAGGTCGCGAAGCCCTGGTCAGGGAAGGGCTCGGCGAGGATGGCGACGTCGATGTCGCCCTGGCGCAGCAGCTCCAGCAGGCGGACCGTGAAGTTCTCCTGCAGCAGCAGCGGCATCTGCGGCGCGTCCTGGATGATCCGGCGCATCATCAATGGCAGCAGGTAGGGGCCGATGGTGTAGATCACGCCGACGCGCAGCGCGCCGGCGAGCGGATCGCGGCCCTGCTTGGCGATCTCCCGGATGGTCGCGGTCTCGTCGAGCACGCGCTGCGCCTGCTCGACGATCTGCTGGCCGATCGGCGTCACGCTGACCTCGACGCCACCGCGCTCGAACAGCGACACGCCGAGCTCGTCCTCGAGCTTGCGGATCGCGACCGACAGCGTCGGCTGGCTGACGTGGCACGCCTCCGCAGCCCGGCCGAAATGGCGCTCCCTCGCCACCGCGACGATGTACTTGAGCTCGGTCAGGGTCATGCGATCGATTCTAGCAGCCGCCGATCGCCCGTCCGGGCCTTGGCCGCCCCATCGGGGGCGCCTCGCGCCGACCGCCGCCGGCGACCGCCATGCGATCATCCGGTCGGTGGATCCCCCCACGTCCGACGAGCCCTCCCGATGCCCAAGCTCCCCTACGTGCCCGCCGACCTCGCCGAACCGCGCGCGATCGTCGATGCGGTGCGCGCCCGCCGCGGCGGGCACCTCCTGAACATCGACCGGATGCTGCTGCACAGCCCGCAGGTCGCGGCCGGCTGGAACGTGCTGCTGGGCACGGTGCGGCGCGATCTCGCCCTGTCGCCCCGGCTTCGTGAGCTGGCGATGTGCGGGGTCGCCGCGCTGAACCGCGCCGAGTACGAATGGATCCACCATGCGCCCGAGTGGCTCGCCGCAGGCGCCACGCCAGCCCAGGTCGAGGCGCTGCGCGACCCCGACACCGCAGTGCGCGACACCGCCAACTTCGACGCGCAGGAGCGCGCCGCGATCGCGCTCACCATCGAGATGACACGCTCGGTCTCGGTGTCGCCGGCAACCTTCGAGGCGGTGCGGGCCTCGCTGCCCGACGACCGCCAGGCCTTCGAGCTGGTGGTCACCATCGCGGCCTACAACATGGTGTCGCGGATCCTGGTCGCGCTCGACGTCGAGCCCGAGTGACGCGGGGGCGCCGCAGCCGCGCCCGCCGCCGCGCTCAGGCCTTCAGGAAGTCCTCGCGACCCGACAGCCAGCGCGCGAGGTGCGCATCGACCGCCGCGGGCGCGGCGTCCTCGAGCATGGCGGACGCTTCGTCGCGCGCGGCCTCCACCAGCGCGGCGTCGCGGTCGAGATCCGCGAAGCGCAGCAGCGCGGTGCCGGACTGCCGCGCGCCGAGGAACTCCCCGGGCCCGCGCAGCTGGAGGTCGCGGCGTGCGATCTCGAAACCATCGGTCGTCTCGTACATCGTGCGAAGGCGTTCGCGGGCGTTGAACGACAGCGGGCCCTTGTAGAGCAGCACGCACACGCTCTCGGCCGTGCCGCGCCCCACGCGCCCCCGCAGCTGATGCAACTGGGCGAGCCCGAAGCGCTCGGCGTGCTCGATCACCATCAGCGAGGCGTTGGGCACGTCGACGCCGACCTCGATCACGGTGGTGGCCACCAGCACGTCGATGTCCCCGCGCACGAACGCCTCCATCGCGGCGCCCTTCTCGGCCGACGGCAGGCGGCCATGGACCAGCCCGACGCGCAGCCCCTGGAGCTCGACCGACAGCGTCTCGTAGGTGTCGAGCGCGGTCTGCAGCTCGAGCGCCTCGGACTCCTCGATCAGCGGGCACACCCAGTAGGCCTGCCGGCCCTGCGACACCGCCGCCCGCACCCGCTCGACCACCTCGTCGCGCCGGCCCTGCGTGACGAGCTTGGTCCGAACCGGCGTGCGGCCGGGCGGCAGCTCGTCGATCACCGACACGTCCAGGTCCGCGTAGTAGCTCATCGCGAGCGTGCGCGGAATGGGGGTCGCGCTCATCATCAGCTGGTGCGGCAGCGCCACCCCGCGGGTCGCCCGCAGCGCGAGGCGCTGCGCCACGCCGAAGCGGTGCTGCTCGTCGACGATCGCCAGGCCCAGCTCGGGCAGCTCGACCGTGTCCTCGACCAGCGCGTGCGTGCCGACCAGCAGGTCGACCTCGGCGCGGGCAGCGGCCGCGCGCACCGCCTTCTTGGCCGATGCGGCGAGCGAGCCCGACAGCCATGCGACCCGCACGCCGAGCGGCTCGAGCCAGGGCACCAGCTTGCGGAAGTGCTGCTCGGCGAGGATCTCGGTGGGGGCCATCAGCGCGGCCTGGCGGCCGCTGCCGATCGCCTGCAGCGCGGCCAGCGCCGCGACCACCGTCTTGCCGCTGCCCACGTCGCCCTGCAGCAGCCTGTTCATCGGCTCGATGCCGGCGAGGTCGCGCGACACCTCGCCCCAGGCGCGGCGCTGCGCGCCGGTCAGCGCAAACGGCAGCGTCGCGAGGAGCCGGCCGGGCCGGCCGGTGTCGGTCAGGGCCACCGCCCGCTGCCGGGACCGGGCGGCGCGCGCCCGCTTGAGCGACAGCTGCTGCGCGAGCAGCTCCTCGAAGACCAGGCGCCGCCAGGCCGGATGGCTGCGGTCCTCGATCGCGGACATCGGCACGTCGGGCGGTGGCTGGTGCAGCAGCCGCAGCGAGTCCATCAGGGGTGGAAGCCCTAGGCGCTCGGCGGTCCCGGGGCGCAGCGTGTCGGGCCAGTCGGCCTGCGCGAGGGCATCGAGCACCGCGCCGCGCAGCGTCGCCTGCCCGATGCCGGCGACCGTTGGGTACACGGGCGTCAGCCGCTGGGGCAGCCGCTCGGCGGCCGACGCGAGCCGGTAACGCGGATGCACCATCTCCAGCCCGAACAGCCCGCCACGCACCTCGCCGTGGGCACGCACCCGGCGCCCGATCGCGAGCTGGCCGACCTGGGACCCGTAGAAGTGCAGGAAGCGCAGCGCGATCCGGCCGGTCCCGTCGTCGAGCTCGACCTGAAGCATGCGCCTGGGCCGTGACACCACCTCGCTGCGAACCACCTCGCCCGCGACCTGGCAGGTCTCGCCGGGACGCACCTCGGCGATCGGGACGACACGCGTCTCGTCCTCGTAGCGCAGCGGCAGGTGCAGCAGCAGGTCGGCGTCATTGCGGATGCCGAGCTTGGCGAACCGGCCGGTATCGGTCACCGCGGCGGTCGGATCAGGGCAGCACCATCACCGCCTCGACCTCGAACTGCGCGCCGCGCGGCAGGCTCGAGACACCGACGGTGGAGCGCGCCGGGAAGGGCTGCGCAAAGCGCGACTGCATGATCTCGTTGACCTTCGGGAAGTGCGCGAGGTCGGTGAGGAACAGCGTGAGCTTGGCCACGTCGGACAGCGATCCGCCAGCCGCCTCGGCCACCGCCTCGAGGTTGCGGAACGCCCGATCCACCTGCGCCTCGAAGCCGCCGTCGACCAGCTGGCCGGAGGCGGGATCGAGGGCGATCTGCCCGGACAGATACACCACGTTGCCGACCCGCACCGCCTGCGAATAGGGGCCGATGGCCGCCGGCGCGCCGGCGGTGGAGATGATGGTCTTGCTCATGTCGGATCCTCGATGGACGTGCCCGGATGGTAGCCGATGCGCCGGGGCGGGCCTGCCCGCAGAGACCCGAAGCGAGCGTCGCGCAACCCTGACGGGGCGCGCTTTTGCCGTACCATCGACCGCCTCCCCCCCCCCGCTTCACCGGATCCCACTCGATGCCCGATCCCCACGTCCGCGACGCGGACAGCCCGCCCATCCGCATCCGCGGCGCGCGCCAGAACAACCTGCGCAACCTCGACATCGACATCCCGACCAACCAGCTGGTGGTCGTCACCGGCGTGTCAGGCTCGGGCAAGTCGTCGCTGGTGTTCGACACGCTCTATGCGGAGGGCCAGCGCCGCTACGTCGAGACCTTCTCGGCCTATGCGCGGCAGTTCCTCGACCGCATGGACAAGCCCCAGGTCGACCGGATCGAGGGTGTGCCCCCGGCGATCGCGATCGACCAGACCAACCCGGTGCGGACCTCCCGCTCGACGGTCGGCACGATGACCGAGCTCAACGATCACCTGAAGCTGCTGTTCGCGCGGGCCGCCCGCCTGCACTGCCGGCATTGCGGCCGCGCCGTCACGCGCGACACGGTCGCGAGCATCCGCGAGTCGGTCGTGGCGCGCGCCGCCGCCGCCGGCGACCCCAGGCTGGTGATCACCTTCCCGGTCCAGGTGCCGGCCAACTTCACCGAGGCCGAGATCGAGCAGCACCTGCTCGCCCAGGGCTACACGCGCGTCCATTCGCGCACGCCCGGCGCTGGCGCCGCGGGACCCACGCTGAACGTGATTCAGGACCGCCTGCGAATCGCGGGCGCGGACCCTGGCCGGCTGGCAGAGGCCTTCGAGGCGGCGCTGCACCGCGGCGTCGGACGCCTGACAGTGCACCGGATCGCGGACGACGGCACCGACGCCGAAGCCTGGCGCTACGCCAGCGCGCTGGCCTGCGCCGAATGCGGCATCGCCTACGCCGACCCCAGCCCCAGCCTGTTCTCGTTCAACTCGCCCATCGGCGCCTGCGAGACCTGTCGCGGTTTCGGGCGGGTGATCGGCCTGGACCTCGGCCTGGTCATCCCCGACGGCACGAAGACACTCGCGGGCGGCGCGGTCAAGCCGTGGCAGACCGCGAGCTTCAAGGAGTGCCAGGTGGAGCTGGCCCGGCACGCGAAGCTCGCCGGCGTGGCCCTCGACATTCCCTGGAAGGACCTGCCACCCGAGCACCGCGACTGGGTGATCGAGGGCGGCCCCGAATGGACCGGCAACTGGACGAAGCAGTGGTACGGCATCCGCCGCTTCTTCACGTGGCTGGAGTCCAAGGCCTACAAGATGCACATCCGGGTGCTGCTGTCGCGATACCGCGCCTACACGCCATGCACCGTGTGCAACGGGGCGCGGCTGCGGCCCGACGCGCTGCTCTGGCGCATCGGCTCGGCCGAGGACGCCGACGCTGTGCTGGATGCGCCGGGCGCCGCCGGTCGCTACCGCCGCTTCATGCCCGCCGGCACCGACTGGAGCGAGGCCACGCTGCAGGGGCAGCCGGGGCTGTGCGTGCACGACGTGATGCTGCTGCCCATCGAGCGGATCGCCGACCTGTTCGGACGCCTGCGCCTGCCGGCACCGCTCGACGAGGCCACTGAACTGCTGCTGACCGAGGTCCGCGCGCGGCTGCGCTACCTGATGGACGTGGGCCTCGCCTACCTCACCCTCGACCGGCAGTCGCGTACGCTGTCGGGCGGCGAGGTCCAGCGGATCAACCTGACCACCGCACTCGGCACCTCGCTGGTCAACACCCTGTTCGTGCTCGACGAACCGTCTATCGGCCTGCATCCGCGCGACATGACGCGCGTGATCGGCGTGATGAAGCGGCTGCGCGACGCCGGCAACTCGCTGGTCGTGGTCGAGCACGACCCTCAGGTGATGTTCGCGGCCGACCGGATGCTCGACATCGGCCCCGGGCCCGGCGAGCGCGGCGGGCAGATCGTCTACTGGGGCGAGCCCGAAGGCCTGCGCCGCGCCGACACGCTTACCGGCGACTACCTCGCGGGGCGCAAGACCATCCCGGTCACCCAGCTCGCGCCGGTGACTGCATCCACGCCGCGACTCGTCCTCGAGGGCGCGACCGAGCACAACCTCAAGTCGGTCGACGTCGAGATCCCGCTCGGGCGGCTGGTCTGCCTGACCGGCGTGTCCGGCAGCGGCAAGTCCACGCTGATGCAGGACGTGCTGCTGCCCGCGCTGCTCAAGGCCAAGGGCAAGCCGAGCGAGACCCCCGGCCACCACGCGCGGCTGCTCGGCGACGACTGGCTGGAGGACGTGGTGTTCGTCGACCAGTCCCAGATCGGCAAGACCACGCGCTCCAACCCGGTCAGCTACGTCGGCGCCTTCGATGCGATCCGCAAGCGCTTCGCCGCGGCCGAGGTGTCGATGGAGCGGGGCTACACCGCGGGCACGTTCAGCTTCAATTCGGGCGACGGGCGCTGCCCCACCTGCGGCGGGAACGGCTTCGAGCATGTCGAGATGCAGTTCCTGTCCGACGTCTATCTGCGCTGCCCCGACTGCGACGGGCGCCGCTACCGCCCCGAGATCCTCGAGGTCTCGCTGACCGGCCGCGGCGCCGACCGCTCGGTGGCCGACGTGCTCGACATGACGGTGCACGAGGCGCTCGCGTTCTTCGGCGCCGACTACGAGATCGTCACCCGGCTCCAGCCCCTCGAGGACGTGGGGCTGGACTACCTCCGGCTCGGCCAGCCGGTGCCCACCCTGTCCGGCGGCGAGGCGCAGCGCCTGAAGCTCGCCGGCTTTCTCGCCGACGCAGCCACCCGCGGCCTCGCAAAGGCCAGGCGCCTGAGGGGCACGCTGTTCCTGTTCGACGAGCCGACCACCGGCCTGCACTTCGACGACGTCGCCCGGCTGCTGCGCGCCCTGCGCAAGCTGCTCGCGGCCGGCCACTCGCTGCTGGTGATCGAGCACAACCTCGACGTGATCCGCGCGAGCGACTGGGTGATCGACCTCGGACCCGACGGCGGCGACGCCGGCGGCGAGGTGGTGGCCGTCGGGCCGCCGGCCGCGATCATGGCGCATGCTTCGAGCGTCACCGGGCGCTCGCTGCGCGAGTACGACCTGCAGATGGCGGCGTCCGCCGCCGCGGCGCGCGGCCCGGCGCCGTCGGCGCCGCCGCAGGACGCGCAGGCGGCGGCGCTGGTGGCCGCCGACGCCGCCGACGCGGCGCAGTACGGCGCACCGCTGCAGACGATGCTGCGCCGCCGCGCGAAGGACTCGATCTTCGTGCACAACGCCCGCGAGCACAATCTCAAGAACATCGACGTCGAGGTGCCGCGCAACCGCATGACCGTGATCACCGGCGTATCGGGCAGCGGCAAGTCGACGCTCGCCTTCGACGTGATCTTCGGCGAAGGGCAGCGCCGCTACCTGGAGTCGCTGAACGCATACGCGCGGCAGTTCGTGCAGCCGGCGTCGCGCCCCGACGTCGACGGCGTCTTCGGCATCCCGCCGACCGTCGCGATCGAGCAGCGCACCAGCCGCGGCGGGCGCAAGAGCACGGTCGCCACGCTGACCGAGATCTATCATTTCCTGCGCCTGCTCTACGTCAAGCTGGGCACGCAGCACTGCCCGAAGTGCGACCTGCCGATCGAGCCGCAGTCGTTCGACGCAATCGTCGCGCGCGTGATGCGCGAGCACCGCGGCCGCCGGATCGGGCTGCTCGCGCCGCTGGTGGTCGGTCGCAAGGGCATCTACACCGACCTCGCCAAGTGGGCGGCGGCCAAGGGCTTCACCCACCTGCGCGTCGACGGCGCCTTCCTGCCCACCGGCCGCTGGCCGCGCATCGACCGCTACGTCGAGCACGACATCGAACTGCCCGTGGCCGACCTGGAGGTCTCGCCGCACCGCGAGCCCGAACTGCGCGAGGCGCTGCGCGGCGCGCTCGCCTTCGGCAAGGGCATCGTGATGGTGGCCACCGGGATGGAGGCGCTGCGCGTCGCCATCGACGGCGGCGACGCGAGCGGCGCGGGCGCGCCGCTCACGACCTCGATCCACTCCACCAAGCGCGCCTGCGGCGGCTGCGGCACCAGCTTCGCTGAGCTCGACCCCCGGCTGTTCTCGTTCAACTCCAAGCACGGCTGGTGCCCGTCCTGCCTGGGCGCGGGCCTCGAGACGATCGGGCGCATCCGCGACGACGAGCTGACCCCTGGCATGGAGGGCGAGACCGACGCCGGCATCAGCTACGGCGAGGGGCCTTGCCCGGCCTGCGAGGGCAGGCGGCTGAACCCGGTCGCGCTCGCGGTGCGGCTGCAGGACCGCTCGATCGCGGCGCTCACCGCGATGCCGGTCGACCAGACCCGGAGCTGGCTGTCGGCGCTGGGCTTCGAGGGCCGCTCGGCCGAGATCGCGCGCGACATCCTCGCCGAGATCGGCTCGCGGCTGCAGTTCCTGTCCGACGTCGGGCTCGGCTACCTGTCGCTCGCGCGCAGCGCGCCGACGCTGTCGGGCGGCGAGGCGCAGCGCATCCGGCTCGCGTCCCAGCTCGGCTCCAACCTGCAGGGGGTGTGCTACGTGCTGGACGAGCCCACGATCGGCCTGCACCCGCGCGACAACCAGGTGCTGCTCGACACCCTGATCGCGCTGCGCGACAAGGGCAACACCCTGCTGGTCGTCGAGCACGACGAGGACACCATCCGCCGCGCCGACAACGTGATCGACATCGGCCCGGGCGCCGGGCGGCTGGGCGGGCACATCGTCGCCACCGGCCACCACGAGGCGCTCGCGCGCCACCCGGACAGCCTCACCGGGCGCTTCCTCGCGCGGCCGCTGCAGCACCCGCTGCAGCCACCGCGCGCGGTGACCGCCGACGGCCCGGCGATCGCGGTGCGCGGGGCGACGCTGCACAACCTGAAGGACATCGAGGCGAGCGTGCCGCTGGGACGGCTCACCGTCGTCACCGGCGTGTCCGGCTCGGGCAAATCCACCTTCGCGCGCGACGTGCTGCTTGCGAACCTGCAGGCCATCGTCGGCGCGCGCAATTCGGGGCGGGCCGGCGCGGCCAGGGCCGAGTCGCTGGTCGCCGATCCGGTCGGCTGCGTCGCGATCTCCGGAAGCGAGGCGATCGGCCGCGTGCTCGAGGTCGACCAGACCCCGATCGGCAAGACGCCGCGCTCCTGCCCGGCGACCTACGTCGGGTTCTGGGACCCGATCCGCCGGCTGTTCGCCGACACCACCGAGGCCCGGGTGCGCGGCTACGAGGCCGCCCGCTTCTCGTTCAACACCGGCGCCGGGCGCTGCCCGGCCTGCGAGGGCCAGGGCGTGCAGACCATCGAGATGAGCTTCCTGCCCGACGTGAAGGTGCTGTGCGACGTCTGCCGAGGGCAGCGCTTCAATCGCGAGACGCTGCAGGTGACCCTGCGCGACAAGTCGATCGGCGAGGTGCTGGCGATGAGCGTCGACGAGGGCGTCGAGTTCTTCGCGGCGCACCGGTCCATCGCCCATCCCCTGCGGCTGCTGCAGGACGTCGGGCTCGGCTACCTGACGCTCGGGCAGCCCAGCCCCACGCTGTCGGGTGGCGAGGCGCAGCGTATCAAGCTGGTCACCGAGCTCGCCAAGGTGCGCGACCTCGGCGCCGGGCCGCCGTCGCGCTTCGGGCCGGTGCACACCCTCTACGTGCTCGACGAGCCCACGGTCGGCCTGCACATGGCGGACGTCGACCGGCTGATCCACGTGCTGCACCGCCTCGTGAACGCCGGCAACACGCTGGTCGTGATCGAGCATGACGTCGACATCTGGGCGGAGGCAGACTGGATCATCGACCTCGGGCCGGAAGGCGGCGATGGCGGCGGTCGGATCGTCGACGCCGGCCCGCCCCTGGAGCTCGCCCGGCGCGCCGCGACGCACACCGGGCGGGTGCTCAGCGCCTTCCTGGCATCGCGGGCGGCGAATCGGGCGGCGTGAGCGGGCCCGGGGCCGGCCGCCGTGCCCCGACCCGCAGCGAGCGCTGCCCGGCCTGCAGCACGCCCTCCAGCTCCAGCAGGCGCAGCTTGCGCGGCAGTCCGCCGGCATAGCCGGTCAGCGAGCCGTCGCTGCCCACCACGCGGTGGCAGGGCACGAAGACCGACACCGGGTTGCGGCCGACCGCGCCGCCCACGGCACGCACCGCGGCCGGCGCGCCGACCTGCCGCGCGAGCGTCGCATAGCTGACGGTGGCGCCGCGCGGGATCGTGCGCAGCGCGGTCCAGACGGCCTGCTGGAAAGGCGTGCCGCGCAGCCGCAGCGGCACGTCGAACCCGGGGTCGGCGCCCTCGAAGCAGCGCGCCAGGTGCGCGGCGGTGCGCGCGGCGATCGGGTGCGCGTCGTCGCGCACCGCGTCGGCCGGCACCGCGGGCTGGTCCTTCTGGCCGACGAAGTAGAGCCCGGTCAGGGCGGTGTCGTCGAAGGTGAGCAGGATCTCGCCGAGCGGGCTCGGCAGCAGGGCGTGTGTCATGCAGGGATCTCCGGGTCGGGGCGTGGCGCGAGCGAGCGCCACAGGTGGATGACCGCGTAGCCGCGCCACGGGCGCCAGGCCTGCGCGGCCTGCGCGGCGGCGCGCGCGGTGCCCACGCCGAGCGCCTTCATGACGCCCGCGTCGGCCGCGGGAAAGGCATCCGGCCAGCCGAGCGCGCGCATCGCGAGGTACTGCGCGGTCCAGTCGCCGATGCCCGGCACCGCGCGCAGCTGCGCAATCGTTGAGTCGACGTCGACGCCGGGCTCGAGGACCAGAGCGCCGTCCGCCAGCGCCCGCGCGAGCGCGACGATCGTGCGTGAGCGCTGGCGGGTGACCCCCAGCTGGCCGATCTCGGCCGGATCCCGGCCGGCGATCGCGGCCGCTCCGGGGAATGCGTGGCGCAGCGCCGGCCACGGCGTGGCCACCGGCTCGCCGAAGGCGGCGGCGAACCGCCCGGCGAGCACGTGGGCCTGGCGCACCGTGATCTGCTGGCCGAGGATGGCGCGCACGGCGATCTCGAAGCCGTCGAACGCACCGGGCAGGCGCGTACCTTCGTGGCCCGCGGCCAGGCTGCCGAGCGCGGCGGCGACCTCGTCCGGGCGGCAGCCCAGGTCGAACGCGCGCCTGACACGCGCGAGCACCGCCGGGATCGCGCCGACCAGCGCCGGGTCGACGCGCAGCGCGAGCAGGTCGCGCGCGGCGATGCGTCCGGTCGGCCGCGCGACCTCGATCCAGCCCAGGCGCTCGGCGCCGCCGGCGCCCGGCACGCGCACGATCCGCCGGTACACCGGCTCGGCGCGCCCGCCGCGCCGCGGCAGCATCGCGACCGACTCGACGCCCACGACCGCGCGCATCTCCAGGAAGCTTGCAATGCCCAGCCAGTCGAGGGGCGGCCGGTAGGCGAGCCGAAAGAGCAGGCCCAGCTCGGCGGGCGGCTCGTCGGAGGCGGCGCCGTCGGCGCGTCGGCGCAGGGCGGTGGGGGCGAGGCGGTAGCGGCTCGCGAAGCAGTCGTTGAAGCGCCGCAGGCTCGAGAAGCCCGCCGCCAGAGCGACCTCGGTCACCGGCAGCCGGGTGTCGGTCAGCAGCCGCTTGGCGAGCAGCAGGCGCTGCGTCTGGGCGTAGGCGATCGGCGACACGCCGAACTGCGCCTCGAACACGCGGCGCAGGTGGCGGTCGGTGACCCCCAGACGCGCTGCGACGCGCGGCAGGCCGCCCTGCTCGAGCGCGCCCTCCTCGATCATCGCGGCGGCGGCCTGCGCGATGCGTGCGCAGGCATCGACGCTCGAGTGCCCGGGCGCGAGCTCGGGGCGGCAGCGCAGGCAGGGCCGGAAGCCCCCGCCCTCCGCGCCCGCCGCCGTGGTGAAGAAGCGGCAGTTCTCGCGGCGGGGCGTGCGGGCAGTGCAGATGGGGCGGCAGTAGATGCCGGTGCTGGTGACCCCCACGAAGAAGCGTCCGTCGAAGCGCGCGTCGCGCGCCCGCAGCATCTGCCAGAAGGCGGCGGCATCGGCGGTTTGTGGCAGCATCGTGGACATGACCGGATTATCCGGCCCTCGCCTCGTCGACGCTCGCCATTTTCGGACATGACTGCCGGACACCCCGCCGACCTCGCTGGCCGCGCTGCGGCCGACACGCTGCGCGGCCACGCCGCGCGCTTCGCCGGCCTGCACCTGCGCGACCTGCTGGGCGCCGACCCGCAGCGCGCACAGCGCCTGTCGCTCGAGGCAGGCCCGCTGTACGCCGACATGTCGCGACAGCGCCTGGACGACGCCGTGCTGCGCGCGCTCGAGGCCTGGGCCCACGACTGCGGCTTCGAGCGCCTGCGCGCCGACCTGTTCGCCGGGCGCGTCGTCAATCCCACCGAAAACCGTCCTGCGCTCCATCCCGCGCTGCGCGGCGTCGGCGGCGACGCCACGGTGGCGGCCGCGGTGGCCGGGCAGCGCACCCGCCTCGCGGAGCTCGCGCGCCGGCTGCGCGCGGGCGGTGTCGCCGGTTTTCGCGGCACGCCGGTCCGCACACTGGTGTGCATCGGCATCGGCGGCTCCGACCTCGGCCCGCGACTCGTCCACGACGCGCTGCGGCCCGTCGGTGGCTTCGAGGTGCGCTTCGTCGCCAACGTCGACCCCGACGACCTCGACCGCGAACTCGAGGGGCTCGATCCGGCGGCGACCGCCTTCGCCGTCGTCTCGAAGACCTTCACCACGCGCGAGACGCTGGCCAACGCGCTGGCCGCCCGCGCCTGGCTGTCGGCCGCCGGCTGCCCCGGCCCGGCGCTCGGCGGGCATTTCGTCGGCGTCACCGCCGCGCCCGGGGCGGCCCGCCGCTGGGGCATCCGCGACGACCTGCTGCTCGAGTTCTGGGACTGGGTCGGCGGGCGCTACTCGCTGTGGTCGAGCGTCGGGCTGGGCGTCGCGGCCGGCTGCGGGCCCGAGGTGTTCGAGGCGCTGCTCGACGGCGCCGCCGGCATCGACCGCCATTTCCGCGATGCGCCGCTGGCCGCCAACCTGCCGGCGCGCCTGGGCCTGGTGTCGGTCTGGAACCGCTCCTTCCTCGGCCTGCCGTCGCAGGCGGTCATCCCCTATGCGGAGCGGCTGCGGCTGCTGCCCGCCTTCCTGCAGCAGCTGATCATGGAGAGCAACGGCAAGTCGGCCACGCTCGCCGGCGGCACGGTCTCGCTGCCCACCTCGCCGGTGGTGTGGGGCACCTCCGGCACTAACGCCCAGCATTCGTTCTTCCAGCAGCTCCACCAGGGGCCCGACATCGTGCCGGTCGATTTCGTGATCGCGCGCCGCAGCGGCACGGCGCCCGCCTGGGACGGCGACGACCGCCACCGGATCCTGGTGGCCAACTGCCTCGCCCAGGGCGCGGCCCTCGCGCTCGGACGCGCGCCGGCAGACGGCGACCTGCACCGCGCCTTCCCCGGCAACCGGCCCAGCACGACGCTGGTGCTGCCGCAGCTGGACGCGCGAGCGCTCGGCGCGCTGCTCGCCTGCTACGAGCACGCCACCTTCACCGCGGCGGCCGTGCTCGGCATCAACCCGTTCGACCAGTTCGGGGTCGAGTACGGCAAGGTGATGGCCAGCTCGGTCGAGGCGCTGCTCGCTGGCGGGCCGGGCGAGGGCCTGGACCCTGCGATCCGCGCGCTGGCCGCGCGGCTGCGGCCCTAGGCGGCCACCGCGTAGCCCTCCTCGCGGATCGCGTCGGCCAGCCGCTCGCGGGGCGCCCCCGACTCCACGCTGACCGCGCCTGCGGCGAGGTCCACCTCCACCCTGGCCGTGGCGTCGACGCGGCGGATCGCCTCGGTGACAGCCCTCGCGCAATGGCTGCAGGTCATGCCCTGCACCTTGAACTGCTCCTGCATCGCAGGCCCCCCGGTTCGTCGTCGATGTCGATGATTCGCAGTGTGCACCGTGCGACGGGGCTACACTTGACCTTCCCATCGGGGTAAGGCCGAAACTCTTTCGATGGATGCTCCCACCCCCCTCGCGACGGTCACGCTGCCCGTCGAAGGCATGACCTGCGCGTCGTGCGTGTCTCGCGTCGAGCGCGCGCTGGGCAAGCTGCCGGGCGTCGCCGAGGCGTCGGTCAACCTCGCCGCCGAGACGGCTACCGTCCGCGGGTCCTCGCTGTCGGCGGCTGCGCTCGTCGCGGCGGTCGGGCAGGCGGGCTACACGGTGCCCAGCGCCACCGTCGACCTCGCCATCGAGGGCATGACCTGCGCCAGCTGCTCGGGCCGCGTCGAGCGCGCCCTCGCCCGACTGCCCTTCGTGCTCGAAGCCGCGGTGAACCTCGCCACCGAGACCGCCCGCGTCACCGTCGTCGGACGCGCCGCCGAGCTCGAGCCGGCGATGCTGCAGGCGGTCGAGGCGGCCGGCTACAGCGCAACCCTACGCCGGCCGCGGCTCGTCCCGGGCGCCGCGCCCGCGGCCGATCCCGCCGAGGCACGGCTGGCGCGCGAGCGGCGCCGCGTCGCCGTCGCGCTCGCGCTCGCCGCACCGCTGGTGCTGCCGATGCTGGCGCTGCCCTTCGGCGGGCACTGGATGCTGCCGGCCTGGATCCAGTTCGCGCTCGCCACGCCCGTTCAGTTCGGGCTCGGCGCGCGCTTCTACCGGGCGGGCTGGAAGGCGCTGCGGGCAGGCACCGGCAACATGGACCTGCTGGTCGCGATCGGGACCACCGCCAGCTGGGGGCTGTCGACCTGGTTGTGGTGGACCTCGCACGCCGGCCACGCGCCCCACCTCTACTACGAGGCGTCCGCCGTGGTCATCGCGCTGGTCCTGCTCGGCAAGTACCTCGAGACCCGCGCCAAGCGGCAGACCACCGAGGCGATCCGCGCGCTGCAGTCGCTGCGCCCGGACACCGCCCGGCGCCTCGACGCGGACCGCGAGGAGATCGTCCCGCTCGACCGGGTCGCGGTCGGCGATCGACTGGTCGTGCTGCCGGGCGAGCGCTTCCCGGTCGACGGCACCCTGCGCGAGGGCGACACGCAGGTCGACGAATCGATGCTGACCGGCGAGCCGCTGCCGGTCGCCAAGGGGCCGGGCGACCGGCTGGTCGGAGGGTCGATCAACGGATCGGGGCGTGTCGTGCTCGAGGTCGGTGCCGTGGGCACCGAGACGGTGCTGTCGCGCATTGTCCGGATGGTGGAGGACGCCCAGGCCGCGAAGGCGCCGATCCAGCGGATCGTCGATCGGGTGTCGGCAGTGTTCGTGCCGGTCGTGCTGGCGATCGCGGCGGCGACCTTCGTCGCGTGGCTCGCCACCGGCCACGGCGTCGAGCCCGCGATCGTGGCCGCGGTCGCGGTACTGGTGATCGCATGCCCCTGCGCGCTCGGGCTCGCCACGCCGGCCGCGATCATGGCCGGCACCGGCGTCGCCGCGCGCCACGGCGTGCTGATCAAGGACGCGCAGGCGCTCGAGATCGCCCACCGGGTGAAGATCGTGGCGTTCGACAAGACCGGCACGCTCACGGTGGGCCGCCCGACACTCGTCGACACGGTTGCGGTCGAAGGCGTCGACCCGGTAGCGCTGCTGGCCGACGCAGCCGCGCTGCAGGCCGGCAGCGAGCATCCGCTGGCCCGCGCGATGAGCGCCGCGGCCACCGCATCCGGCATGCCCGTCGCGACCGCCGAGGACGTGCAGGCGCTGCCCGGCCGCGGCGTCCAGGGGCGGGTGTCGGGCCGCCTGCTGCGTATCGGCAGCGAGCGCCTCGCGCGCGAGCTGGGCGTGGCCGGGGGCTCGCCGGACGCCGACGCGCTGGCCGACCGCGCGGCCGAGTTCCAGGCGGCCGGACGGACGGTGTCTTGGGTCATCGAGGACGCCGCGGACGGGCGCCCGCGCGCGCTCGCCGTGCTGGCCTTCGGGGACGCGCCCAAGCCCGGCGCCCGCGAGGCCGTCGCGCGGCTCGCGGCGATGGGCATCCGCAGCGTGATGATCTCGGGCGACAACCGCGGCGCGGCGCAGGCGATGGCACGCACGCTCGGCATCGACACGGTGATCGCCGAGGTGCTCCCCGCCGACAAGGCCGGGCGGATCGCAGCGCTGCGCCGCGAGGCCGGCGGCGCGGCGGTCGCGATGGTCGGCGACGGCATCAACGATGCGCCCGCGCTCGCCGCGGCCGACGTCGGCATCGCGATGGCCACCGGCACCGACGTCGCGATGCACACCGCTGGCATCACCCTGATGCGCGGTGATCCGGCGCTCGTGCCCGCCGCCATCGAGATCTCCACACGCACCGTGGCCAAGATCCGGCAGAACCTGTTCTGGGCGTTCGCCTACAACGTCGTGGGGATTCCGCTGGCCGCCGCCGGTCTGCTCTCGCCGGTGATCGCGGGCGCGGCCATGGCGATGAGCTCGGTCAGCGTGATGACCAACGCCCTGCTGCTCTCGCGCTGGTCGCCGCGTGCGCGGGGCACCCTCCCGACGGCGCCCGCCGCGCCGCCCGGTCTCGATCCCGCAGCCGCCGCCGCGACCGCCGAGGCGCGCTGACCCACAAGGCCGCGATGACCTCCACCACACCCCCACGCCCCCGTCGCGACGCCGCGCCCGGCGCCCTGCGCCGTCCCCGCGCGCTGCCCGCCGAGCCGCCCGCGGTGGCGCGGCGCGCCACCGTACCGGGCCCGTTGAACATCGGACAGGCCGCCGCGCAGACCGGCCTGTCCGCCAAGATGATCAGGCACTACGAATCCATCGGCCTGATCGGCACGGCCTCCCGCACGCAGGCCGGCTACCGGCGCTACGATGCGCAGGACCTGCGCACGCTGCGGTTCGTGCGTCATGCGCGAGCGCTCGGATTCGGCCTCGAGCGCATCGGCCAGCTGGTGTCCCTGTGGCGGGATCCCGGCCGAGCGAGCGCCGACGTCAAGCGCATCGCGCTCGAGCACGTCGCGGAACTCGATCGGCAGATCGAGCTGCTGCATCGCATGCGCGATGCGCTCGCCGACACCGCCAGCCATTGTCGCGGCGACCGCCGCTCCGTGTGCCCCATCCTGGACGATCTCGAGCGCACCTGAAAGGCAGCGCCCCTGGATGTGACCCAGTGCAACGGGGCACGTCCGGACCGGCATCGGTCGTTTCTGCGGGCACCCGCGCGAGTTGCGTCGACACAACCGCGCTTCCGGCCGGATGATGCAGAGTCGAGCAGGTACGAAACTTGCGAGACGAAGGGATGTAGCGGCGCGCAAGCGCAACAGCCGTTACCGCCCATCGGCGTCATCGTGACGTGCATCCCGTTCGTTCTTGGATCTGCAGACGCAGGATCAAGATGGTTCAGGCGCCTGCGTGATTGGAGGAATCCCATGGAAGCCGGTCCCAACCAGGTCCTCTCCGCCTTAAACGAAGGCACCGCACGACTGGCTGCACGCAGCGTCGCGCTCCCTCAGCAACCGGGTGGTCCGGGCATCATCGGACGCTTCAAGGCCCGCTACGAGGCACGGCTCGAGGAGGAGTACTCGCTGCAGGAGTACCTCGAGCTCTGCAAGCGCGATCGCAGCGCCTACGCGAGCGCAGCCGAGCGCATGCTGATGGCGATCGGCGAGCCCGAACTGCTCGACACCCGGTCCGATCCGCGCCTCTCGAGGATCTTCTCGAACAAGGTGATGCGGGTCTATCCCGCATTCCGCGAGTTCTACGGCATGGAGGAGACCATCGAGCAGATGGTCTCGTTCTTCAAGCACTCGGCGCAGGCGCTCGAGGAACGCAAGCAGATCCTCTACCTGCTGGGCCCTCCGGGTGGCGGCAAGTCCTCGCTCGCCGAGAAACTCAAGCACCTGATGGAACTGATGCCCTTCTACGCGCTGAAGGGTTCGCCGGTGAACGAGTCGCCGCTCGGCCTGTTCTCGCCGCTCGAGGACGGCCCCGCGATCGAAGCCGAGTTCGGCATCCCGCGCCGCTACCTGAACCCGATCATGTCGCCGTGGGCGGTCAAGCGCCTGAACGAGTACGGAGGCGACATCTCCCGCTTTCGAGTCGTGAAGCTGCGCCCGTCGGTGCTGCAGCAGATCGCGATCGCCAAGACCGAGCCGGGCGACGAGAACAACCAGGACATCTCGTCGCTGGTGGGCAAGCTCGACATCCGCCAACTCGAGCGTTTCTCGCAGGACGACCCGGACGCATACAGCTACTCGGGCGGGCTGTGCCTCGCCAACCAGGGCATGCTCGAGTTCGTCGAGATGTTCAAGGCGCCCATCAAGGTCCTGCATCCGCTGCTCACCGCGACGCAGGAAGGCAACTACAAGGGCACCGAGGGCTTCGGCGCGATCCCGTTCGACGGCGTGATCCTCGCCCACTCCAACGAGAGCGAGTGGCAGGCCTTCCGAAACAACAAGAACAACGAGGCCTTCCTCGACCGGATCTACATCGTCAAGGTGCCGTACTGCCTGCGTGTGTCCGAGGAGGTCCGGATCTATGACAAGCTGCTCGAGTCGAGCTCGCTGTCGCAGGCGCCCTGCGCGCCTGGCACGCTGAAGATGATGGCGCAATTCGCGATCCTGACGCGCCTGAAGGAGACCGAGAACTCGAGCCTGTTCTCCAAGATGCGGATCTACGACGGCGAGAACCTCAAGGACGTTGATCCCAAGGCCAAGTCGCTGCAGGAGTACCGCGACTTCGCGGGCGTCGACGAAGGCATGAGCGGGCTGTCGACGCGCTTCGCCTACAAGGTGCTCTCCAAGGTCTTCAACTTCGACCACGGCGAGGTCGCGGCCAACCCGGTGCACCTGCTGTACGTGCTCGAGCAGCAGATCGAGCGCGAGCAGTTCGCCCCCGAGACCGAGAAGAAGTACCTCGCCTTCATCAAGGAGCACCTGTCCCATCCGTATGCCGAATTCATCGGCAAGGAGATCCAGACCGCCTACCTGGAGTCCTACTCCGAGTACGGCCAGAACGTCTTCGACCGGTACGTCACGTTCGCTGACTTCTGGATCCAGGATCAGGAGTTCCGCGATCCCAACACCGGCGAGATCCTCGACCGCAACCAGCTCAGCGAGGAGCTCGAGAAGATCGAGAAGCCCGCCGGCATCGCGAACCCCAAGGACTTCCGCCACGAGATCGTCAACTTCGTGCTGCGCGCGCGGGCCAACAACGGCGGCAACAACCCGTCCTGGACGAGCTACGAGAAACTGCGCGGCGTCATCGAGAAGAAGATGTTCTCCACGACCGAGGACCTGCTCCCGGTGATCTCGTTCAACGCCAAGGCCTCGGCCGAGGAGCATCGCAAGCACCAGAACTTCATCGATCGCATGGTCGAGAAGGGCTACACGCCCAAGCAGGTCCGCCTGCTGGTCGAGTGGTACCTGCGCGTGCGCAAGTCCTCCTGACACCGGCGCGGGGCGCGAGGGGTCGGCCATGTCCGAGATCATCGACCGACGGGCCAACGGGCGCAGGAAGAGCGCTGGCAACCAGCAGCGCTTCCTCAAGCGGTACAAGGCGCAGATCCGCGAGGCGGTCGCCCGCGCGGTGTCGCAGCGCAAGATCGCCGACACCGCGCAGGGCGGAAACGTCACCATCCCGGCGCGCGACCTCGGCGAGCCCAACTTCTCCCTGGGTCAGGGCGGCATGCGCCAGCGTATCCTGCCGGGCAACAAGGAATTCACGACCGGCGACCGCATCGCCCGGCCGCCGGGCGGCGGGGGCGGCAGCGGCAGCGGCAAGGCCGGCGACTCCGGCGAGGGCGAGGACGCGTTCACGTTCGCGCTCACGCGCGAGGAGTTCCTCGAGTTCTTCTTCGAGGACATGGCGTTGCCCGACCTGGTGAAGACCCAGCTCGCGCAGATCCAGCAGACGAAGCTCAAGCGGGGCGGCTTTCGCAGCGACGGCACGCCGTCCAACCTGTCCATCGTGCGCACGATGCGCGAGTCGCTCGCGCGCCGGATCGCGCTGGCGGCGCCCTACCGCCAGCAACTGCGCAAGGTCGACGAGGCCGTCGTCGCCGAGCGCCGGCGGCTCGCCGCCGAGCACCCAGTGCTGCCGGCGGTGCTCGATGCCGGCGCCGCGCGACCCGACGAGAGCCGGCTGCAGGCGCTGCTCGCCGAGCGCGAGCGGCTGCTCGGGCGGATCGCCCGCGTGCCGTTCATCGACGACTTCGACCTGCGCTACAACAACCGGATCCCGCAGCCCCGGCCGATCTCGCAGGCGGTGATGTTCTGCGTGATGGACGTGTCGGGCTCGATGGACGAGAACCGCAAGGACCTCGCCAAGCGCTTCTTCATCCTGCTGCACCTGTTCCTGACCCGGCACTACGAGCGGATCGAGATCGTCTTCATCCGCCATCACACGACCGCGGCCGTGGTCGACGAGGAGGGCTTCTTCCACTCGCGCGAGTCGGGCGGCACGCTGGTGTCGAGCGCGCTGGAGCTGACGGCCGAGACCATCAAGGACCAGTTTCCGCTCGACCAGTGGAACGTCTATGTGGCGCAGGCCTCGGACGGCGACAACTGGGAGAGCGACTGCCCCAAGTGCCACGAGCTGCTGCTCAAGGAGCTGCTGCCGCGCGTGCAGTACTACTGCTACGTCGAGATCGATGCAGCCCGGCCCCAGTCGCTGTGGGAGCAGTTCGAGCTCGCGCGTGCCGGCGCGCGCAATCTCGCGCTCGGCCGGATCATGACCCGGGCCGACGTCTACCCGGTGCTGCGCGAGCTGTTCGCGCGAAAGCAGAAGCTGGCTGCATGAGACATTCCGCCGCGATGCCCCCCGCCGACGACACCCCGCCGCCCGACGCGTCCCGCGCACCCGCCGACCTGCCGCCGCAGGAGGCGCCGCCCCCGACCGCAAGTGCCCTGCCCCGCCCGGTCGTCGCGCCGTCGCGCACCGAGCGCCAGCTGCCCGGCGGCTCGGAGTGGACCTTCGAGCTGGTGGAGCGCTACGACCGCGAGATCGCCCGGGTCGCCGCGCGCTACGGGCTCGACACCTACCCCAATCAGATCGAGGTGATCAGCGCCGAGCAGATGATGGACGCGTATGCGTCGCACGGCATGCCGGTGGGCTACACCCACTGGTCGTACGGCAAGCATTACCTCTCGACCGAGCAGACCTACCGGCGCGGCCAGATGGGGCTCGCCTACGAGATCGTGATCAACTCGAACCCCTGCATCGCCTACCTGATGGAGGAGAACACGATGCCGATGCAGGCGCTGGTCATTGCGCACGCCTGCTACGGCCACAACTCCTTCTTCAAGGGCAATTACCTGTTCCGCGCCTGGACGCACGCCGACTCGATCATCGACTACCTGGTGTTCGCCAAGCGCTTCGTGGCGGAGTGCGAGCAGCGCCACGGCGAGCTCGAGGTGGAGCGGGTGCTCGATGCCTGCCACGCGCTGTCCAACCTCGGCGTAGACCGCTACAAGCGCCCGAACAAGCGCTCGCTCGCGCAGGAGCAGGCGCGCCTCAAGGAGCGCGAGACCTACCTGCAGCAGCAGGTGAACGACCTGTGGCGCACGCTGCCCCGCCGCCCGAGCGACGGCGCCGACGAGCCGCAGCGCAGCTTCCCGGCCGAGCCGCAGGAAAACCTGCTGTACTTCGTCGAGAAGCACGCGCCGCTGCTCGAGCCGTGGCAGCGAGAGCTGGTCCGGATCGTGCGCAAGGTCTCCCAGTATTTCTATCCGCAGCGCCAGACCCAGGTGATGAACGAGGGCTGGGCCACGTTCTGGCACTACACCATCCTGCAGACGATCTACGATGAAGGACTGGTGTCCGACGCGTTCATGCTGGAGGTGCTCACCTCGCACACCAACGTGCTGACTCAGCCCGCCTTCGACAGCCCACGCTACAGCGGCATCAACCCCTATGCGCTGGGCTTCGCGATGTTCCGCGACATCCGCCGCATCTGCGAGTCCCCGACCGAGGAGGACCGGGAGTGGTTCCCCGACATCGCGGGCGCCGACTGGCAGAAGACGCTCGACTTCGCGATGCGCAACTTCAAGGACGAGAGCTTCATCGCCCAGTACCTGTCGCCCAAGCTGATGCGCGACTTCCGGCTGTTCAGCCTGGTCGACGACGACGCCGAGTCGACCCGCCGGATCGGTGCGATCCACGATGACCAGGGCTACCGCCAGGTGCGCGAGTCGCTCTCCAGGCAGTACGCGCTGGGCGAACGCGAGCCCGACATCCAGGTCGTCTCGGTCGACCTCGAGGGCGATCGCTCGCTGACGCTGCGCCATTTCCGGCGCGACCGCAGGCCGCTCGCGCCGGAGTGCGAGGAAGTCGTGCGCCACCTGGCCCAGCTCTGGGGCTTCACGGTCAAGCTCGAGACCCAGGCCGAGGACGGGCGGGTGACGCCGGTGCACGAGTGTCGAATGGAGCCCGGTCGGCGCCGCATGACCGGCACCGCCGCGACGAGCGCGCTGCGCGGCGTCGGCCGCTGAGCGCCCCGGGCGCTGGCCGCCAGCAGGGAACACCGGCACTCCGTACCGGGTGACGGCCCGGCGGTCGTTGGCGCGGCGTACGCCGGCCCGGGCCGCGCGCGCATCGACGACACGATCGCAAACGGTGCGTGGGTGACCCCGGGCGCCCTGCCGGGCGCACACCTCAGCCGTGGCGCGCGGGCGGGGCGGCGGTCAGCGCCGTCGACGACGCCGTGGCCAGCAGCCCGCCCTGCGGATCGAACAGGCTGGCCTCCAGGAACGCGACTCGCCCGCCGAGCCGGCACACGCGCCCCTCGGCAAGCACCCGGCCCGGCCCCACACGGCGCAGGAAACTGACCTTCAACTCAAGGCTCGCCACGCCGATCGGCTGCGCGGCGCGGGCGAGCGCTGCCTGCGCCATCGTGAAGTCGAGCCAGGCGGTGATGAAACCGCCCTGGACCGTCGTGCCCTCGCTGTGGCAAAAGCGCGGAAGCGCATCGAACTCCGCGCGCACGATGCCCGCCTCGCGATCGACCGAGACGATGCGCACGAAGCCCATCGACTCCAGAAGCGCCACCGGGGGCAGCGTCCTGAGCCCGCCGTGTGTATCAGCGCTGCCCGCCATGGTCAGACTCCAGGTAAGGCGGTCCGGGCGGCCGGAGGCGTCTGGCTGCGGAATCAGCTGCCGACGGCGTCACCGACGCACTTCTTGACGAAGCTGTTCTTGGCTGCGCCGGCCAGCTTCTTCTCGGCGGCCTTGGCGTCGCAGGACGTCTTCGCGTCGGTCTCGCACTTCTTCATGAAGCTGTTCTTCGCAGCGCCGGCGAGCTTCTTCTCCGTCGCGTTGAGGGCGCACGTGGGCTCGGAAGCCTGGGCGACGGCGGCGAAGCCGAGCAGCGCGGTGATCAGGACGAGTCGCTTCATCAAGGTGGAACCTCCCTGGTTCTGCACGATTGCCCAGGCGCGGCGGGCCCCGTGCCCCCGCGTCGGACGCGACCGATCTTACGCCGCGGCGCCGATCCGCGCGACCCGCGGCGATGCGATCCGCCCGCCCCCGGCGCGGGGCGCGCGCCGCGATCAGGGCGCCCGCTCGAGCGCCGTGACGACGTAGGTGCCGCTGCGCTCGATGGCCTTGAAGCGCACCGTGTCGCCCGCCTTCACGGTGTCGAGCATCGCCGGGTCGGACACCTGGAACACCATCGTCATGGGCGGCATCGCGAGGCTCTTGATCTCGCCGTGCTTGAGGGTGATCTTGCGCCCGTCGCGGTCGACGCGGCGCACCTCCGCCTGCGTGTAGGCGTCCGTGGCGGCCTGCGCGAGCTGCGGCGGCACCCGCGGATCCGCGGCCACGGTCGGCCCCGGCAGGGCGAGCGGTACGGCGAGCATGCAGGCGGCGAGGAGACCGTACGCAGGCGGCGCGCGGCGACCGGTGAGGAGGCGGGTGGGTCGGTCCATGTGCGGGTTCCGTGAAGGTCGACTGCGGGACGCCCTGGCCCCGGGCACGAGATCGGGGCACGAGATCGGGGCACGAAATCGGAGCACGAGGCTAGCACGCCCGGAGTTCGGGCCCACCGCGGTGGCGCTCCCGAAGAACCCGGCGTGACCGTTCCTCAGGCGGCCAGCGGCATCGGCGTGGCGAGCGGCCCGGGCGCCGGCGCCCTGATCAGATGCTCGAAAGCCGCGAGCGCCGCCTTCGAGCCTTCTCCCATCGCGATGATGATCTGCTTGAACGGCACGGTGGTCGCATCGCCGGCCGCGAACACGCCGGGCACCGAGGTCTGGCCGCGCGCGTCGATCTCGATCTCGCCGTGGCGCGACAGCGCGACGGTACCCTCGAGCCAGCCGGTGTTCGGCAACAGCCCGATCTGCACGAAGACACCGGCGAGCGGCAGCTCGTGCGATCCGCCGCCGGCGCGGTCCGTATAGCGAAGCCCGACCACCCGCTCGCCGTCGCCGAGCACCGCGGTCGTCTGCGCGTTCGTCACGACCGTGACGTTCGGCAGGCTGGCGAGCTTGCGCTGCAGCACCGCGTCGGCGCGCAGCCCGGCCGCGAACTCCAGCACCGTCACATGCTCGACGATGCCTGCGAGGTCGATCGCGGCCTCGACGCCAGAGTTGCCCCCGCCGGCCACGGCGACGCGCTTGCCCTTGTAGAGCGGACCGTCGCAGTGCCGGCAGTAGGCGACGCCGCGGTTGCGGTACTCGCGCTCGCCGGGCACGCCCAGCTCGCGCCAGCGCGCACCCGTCGACACGACCACGCTGCGCGCGCGCAGCGTCGCACCGCTCTCGAGCCTCACCTCGATCGGGTCGCCCGGGCGCGCGCCCGGCACCAGCGCGCTCGCGCGCTGCAGGTTCATCACGTCGACCGCGTGCTCGCGCACGTGCTGCTCGAGCGACGCGGCGAGCCTCGGGCCCTCGGTCGCCTTGAGCGATACCAAGTTCTCGATGCCCATCGTGTCGAGCAGCTGGCCGCCGAAGCGCTCGGCGACGAGGCCGGTTCGGATGCCCTTGCGCGCCGCATAGATCGCGGCCGACGCGCCCGCCGGCCCGCCCCCGACGATCAGCATGTCGAAGACCTCCTTGGCGGCGAGCTTGCCGGCGGCACGCGCCGCCGCGCCGGTGTCCAGCCGGGCGAGGATCTCCTCGAGCGTCGTGCGGCCCTGCCCGAACGACTCGCCGTTCAGGTGCACCGAGGGCACCGCCATGATCCTGCGTGACGCCACCTCGCCCTGGAACAGCGCGCCATCGATCATCGTGTGGCGGATCCTGGGATTGACGATCGCCATCAGGTTCAGGGCCTGCACGACGTCCGGACAGTTCTGGCAGCCGAGCGAGACGTAGGTCTCGAACGCGTAGTCGCCATCGAGCGCACGAATCTGGTCGAGCACGTCGGACTCGACCCGGGGCGGATGCCCCCCCACCTGCAGCAGCGCGAGCACCAGCGACGTGAACTCGTGGCCGAGCGGGATCCCTGCGAACCGCACGCCCGCCGGCTGGCCGGCGCGGCCCACCGAGAAGGACGGCGCGCGCTCGGCGCTGTCGCGACGCTCGGACAGGGTCAGCAGCGGGCTCAGCGCGACGATCTCCGCGAGCAGTGCGGCCATGCGCCGCGACGGCTCGCCGTCGTCCAGCGAGGCGACGATCTCCACCGGCAGCGTGACCCGCTCCAGGTAGCCCTTCAGTTGCGTCTTCAGCTTGGTGTCGAGCATGGGTGACCTCGTGATGCGTGCGGTGGGGCGTGGCAGGCGATGCCGCTGCGGTCAGATCTTGCCGACCAGTTCCAGCGACGGCTCGAGCGTCTCGGCGCCCGGCGTCCAACTGGCCGGGCAGACCTCGCCCGGGTGCGCGGCCACGTACTGGGCGGCCTGCACCTTGCGCAGCAACTCCGACGCATCGCGGCCGATGCCGTTGTCGTGGATCTCGCAGAGCTTGATCAGGCCCTCGGGGTCGATGACGAAGGTGCCGCGCAGCGCCAGGCCCTCCTCCTCGATCATCACGTCGAAGTTGCGGGTCAGCGTACCCGTCGGGTCGGCGATCATCGGGTACTGGATCTTGCCGATCGTGTCCGAGGTGTCGTGCCACGCCTTGTGCGTGAAGTGCGTGTCGGTCGAGACCGAGTACACCTCGACGCCCAGAGACTTGAAGGTCGCGTAGTGATCGGCGAGGTCGCCAAGCTCGGTCGGGCACACGAAGGTGAAGTCGGCCGGGTAGAAGACGATGACCGACCACCGGCCCTTGAGCGTCGCGTCGGTGACTGGCACGAACTTGCCTTTGTGGAAGGCGGTCGCCGAGAAAGGCTTGATCTGCGTGTTGATGAGGGGCATGTGGCACTCCGGTATCGGGGGTTTGGGGGGAACCTCGATCCGCCCCTGCGGTGCACGGTGCGGATCGGATGAGCGGAGTCTGGGCTTCCCCGTTCGATCGATCCAACGGATAATGACGATTTATCCAATCGGATATTCCGATGAACGCCCTGCCCTCGATGCGCCAGCTGTCCTACCTGGTGAAGCTCTCCGAGAAGCGCCATTTCACCCAGGCCGCCGAGGCCTGCTTCGTCACGCAATCGACCTTGTCGGGCGGCATCCAGGAGCTCGAGCGCCAGCTGGGCGTGCAGCTGGTGGAGCGCGACCGCCAACGCGTACGGATGACGCCGGTGGGTATCGAGGTGGTCGAGCGGGCCCGTGTGCTGCTGTCGATGGCCGGCGACCTGGTCGCGCATGCGATCCGCGCGGCCGAGCCGATGACCGGGCTGCTGCGCCTGGGCGCCATCCCGACCATCGCCCCCTACCTGCTGCCGGTGGTGCTGCGGACCAGCCGCGAGCGCCACCCGCGGCTGCGCATCGCGCTGCGCGAGGATCCGACGGCGCGGCTGCTCGAGCGAGTGCGCGACGGCAGCCTCGACTTCGCGCTGATCGCGCTGCCCTACGACGTGAGCGGCCTGCTGACCCGCGAGCTGTTCGTCGAGGAGCTGTGGCTGATCGCGGCCGAGGGCGACCCTGCGGCCAGGCGCGCCCGCCCGAACGTCGCCGCGCTCGACCCCGAGCGGCTGCTCCTCCTCGAGGAGGGACACTGCCTGCGCAGCCACACGCTCGAGGGCTGCGGGCTATCCGAGCGGGCGAACCCGAGCGGCATCGAGGCGAGCAGCGTCGCCACCCTGGTCCAGATGGTCGAGGAGGGGATGGGGATCGCGCTGCTGCCCGAGATGGCGATCCGGGCGGGCGCCCTCAACGGCACATCGGTGGTGGCGCGCCCGATCGCCGCGCCCGCGCCGCGCCGCGGCATTGCGATCGTGGCGCGCTTGAGCACGGCGCGCACGGCCGAACTGGACGCGCTGGCCGGGATCGCCACGACGCTCGCCGAGGCGCCGCGCGGACGCCCCAGGCGCCGCTGAGCCGGCTCAGCGCCGGCCCTGCCGGGCCGCCAGGACGAACGCGTACAGCGCCGCGCCGCCGGCCAGCACGAACCATGCGCCGCTCCAGGCCTCGAAGGGAAGACCGAGCATCAGCGCCTGGGCGGCGTCGGCGCAGGTGGCGCCGACCTTGAAGACGGACGGCCACAGCGCGTCGAGCTGAAGGCTCATCAGGGTGCGGTCGGCCCAGGTGAACGCGCAGGTCAGTTGCTTGGCAGCCACCGTGTGCTGGTGCCACGCGGCCACCGCCCCGCCGACCGCCAGGGCCAGCACGCCTGCCGCGGCCACGCCGGGCGCGACCCGGGGCGCGATGCCGGCCAGCCCCGCGCCCACCAGCGCGATCAGCGCGATCGCGATCACCGCGATCCGCTGGATCACGCACCACGGACACGGCTGGATGTCGAAGACGTGCTGCGCGATGAGCGCGACGGACAGCACCAGCAGGCTGAAGACCCCGATCGTGGTGAGCACGCTCGCGGCGCGCGGCGGGCGGGCACTCACGCCGCGGCCGGATCGGATTCGGGTCATAGGACCCCGATCATAGCGGTTCGCGGGCCACGCGGGCCGTCCCCGGCGCGCCGGGTGGCGCACCGGATGAGCCACCGACAACGTACGATGTCTCCATTGGGGCAGCCCGGTCGAGTCCGGCCGGCGCCACCCAGTCCCGAGCGCCCGCGCACCCCGTCGCACGACGCGGCGTCCGCCCGGCCCGGCATCGAATGGAGCCGACCCGATGAAACGCGATCCCAAGCCCGCGCTCGCACCGCCTGCACCCGAGCTCCCACCCCAGGAGGTCGCCACCGAGGTGCTCCTCGAGAAGTACGCCAAGGGCCCCGAGCGCAGCGCTACCGAGGTGCTTGCGCGCACGGCACGCGCGCTCGCCCGCGACGACGGGCAGGCGCGCCGCTTCCTCGACGCGATGGAGGAAGGCTTCGTGCCCGGCGGCCGGATCGCCTCGGCCGCCGGCACCGGCCTGCAGGCCACGCTCATCAACTGCTTCGTCCAGCCCATCGGCGACTTCATGGCTGGCGAGCAGGACGGCGTGCCCGGCATCATGCGGGCGCTCGAGCAGGCGGCCGAGACGATGCGCCGCGGCGGCGGCGTCGGCTACGACTTCTCGCCCATCCGCCCGCACAACGCGCTGGTGCGCGGCACGATGTCGCGCGCCTCCGGGCCGGTCAGCTACATGCGCGTCTACGATGCGATGTGCAAGACCGTCGAGAGCGCCGGCGCCCGGCGCGGCGCCCAGATGGGCGTGCTCCGCTGCGACCACCCTGACATCGAGGCCTTCGTCGCAGCCAAGCGCACACCGGGCGAGCTCACCCAGTTCAACGTCAGCGTGGCGGTCACGGACGCGCTGATGCGCGCAGTCGAGGCCGACGCGGCGTTCGAGCTGGTCCACGACGCCGAGCCCTCGGCCGAGCTCGCGGGCGCCCGCCGCCGGCCGGACGGGCGCTGGGTGTACCGCAGCCTGCGCGCGCGCGATCTCTGGGACACGATCATGCGCGCGGCGCACGAATCGGCCGAGCCCGGCGTGCTGTTCATCGACACCATCAACGCACGCAACAACCTGTCCTACTGCGAGGTCATCGCGGCCAGCAATCCCTGCGGCGAGCAGACGCTGCCGCCCTACGGCTGCTGCGACCTCGGCTCGGTCGACCTCACCCGCGTCGTCGGGCGGCCGTTCCAGCCCGACGCGGCCATCGACTGGGACCGTCTGCGCCGCGTGGTGCGCACCGGCGTCGAGATCCTCGACCGCGTGCTCGACGTCACGCTGTGGCCGCTGCCGCAGCAGGCCGCCGAAGCGCAGGCCAAGCGCCGGATCGGCCTGGGCTTCCTGGGCCTGGGCGATGCGCTGATCATGCTCGGTCATCGCTACGACACCGACGCCGGCCGCAGCATCGCCGGGCGCATCGCCGAGTTCATGTGCCACGAGGCCTACGCCGCGTCCGTCGCGCTCGCCCGCGAGCTCGGCGCCTTCCCGCTGTTCGATGCCGCGCAGTACCTCGCCGCGCCGCGCTTCGCGTCGACGCTGCCGGCCCCGCTGCGCGAGGACATCGCGCGCCACGGCATCCGAAACTCGCACCTGCTCTCGATCGCGCCCACCGGCACCATCACGCTCGCCTTCGCCGACAACGCGTCCAACGGCATCGAGCCGGCCTTCTCCTGGTCGTACACCCGCATGAAGCGGATGGCCGACGGCAGCCGGCAGGCCTTTCGCGTCCACGACCATGCGTTCCGCCTGTGGCGCGCGATGCAGCCCGACCCCGAGGCCTTCGACGCGGCCTTCGACGCCGGTACCGCGACGCTGCCGGACGCCTTCGTGTCGGCGCTGCAGATGCGCGCCCGGGACCACCTGCTGATGGTGGCTGCAGTCGCCCCCTTCGTGGACGCGGCGATCTCCAAGACCGTCAACGTGCCCATCGAGACGCCGCTCGCCGACACCGCGTCCCTGTACGTCGACGCCTGGCGCATGGGGCTCAAGGGCATCACCATCTACCGGCCCAACGACGTCACCGGCGCGGTGCTGTCGGTCGACGCCCCGAAGACGCCGGCGGCGGTGCCGTCGCAGCTGGCCCCGGACGACCTCCAGCAGTCGGACGCCGACCGGCGCATCGCGCTCAAGGCGATCCCCGCGCCGGCACTGGCCTCGTTGCGCTGGCCCGATCGGCCCATCCTGCCGGGGGGCAACCCGTCCTGGACCGTGCTGGTCGAGCATCCGGCGGGCAGCTTCGCGGTGGTGGTCGGGCATGTCGAGCAGGGCGGGCGGTCCCGGCCCTTCGAGGCCTGGGTCACCGGCAACGAGCAGCCGCGCGGCCTCGCGGCCATCGCCAAGACCCTCTCGATGGACCTGCGCTGCGACGACCCCGCGTGGGTGGCTAAGAAGCTCGACTCGCTGGCCGCGACGCCGGGCCAGGACGGCTTCGTGCTGGAGCTCGACCCGGGCCGTCCCGAGCGGATGCCGTCGCTGGTCGCCGGGCTCGCCCGGATCGTGCGCCATCGGTGTGACGCGCTCGGGGTGTTCAGCGATCCGCCCGCCGCCACCCCGATGCTCGATGCGCTGATCTCGCGCAAGGAGCCCAAGACCGGTACCGACGGCACGATGTCCTGGTCGGTGGACGTGTCCAACCCGGCCACCGGCGACGACATCCACATGGTCGTCAAGGAGTTGACGCTGCCCGATGGCTCGCGCCGGCCGTACTCCGTGTGGCTCGCAGGCAGCTATCCGCGCGCCTTCGACGGGCTGACCAAGCTGCTGTCGCTCGACATGCGAATCGTCGACCCGGCCTGGATCGGCCGCAAGCTCGTCAAGCTCGTCGACTTCGCCGAGCCTCGCGGCGATTTCTGGGCGCCGGTGCCCGGCGAGTCGAAGAGCCGCGTCTGGCCGTCCACGATCGCCTACATCGCCGCCTTGCTGCTCCATCGCTACCGCATGCTCGGCATCCTCGATGCAGAGGGCGCGCCGCGTACGCCGATGCAGGCCTTCGCGCCGGGGGTGGGCGCGGGGCCGTCCGGCGTGCCGGGGCCGGCCGGCGGCCCGGCGGCGACCGCGCATGGCGCGCCGCGCGTCACCGGCCGCGAGTGCCCGGAGTGCCACAACCCGACGCTGGCCCGCGTCGACGGCTGCGACCGCTGCGGCAACTGCGGATGGATCGGCACCTGCGGGTGAGCCGCGGGG
>CAYNRU010000010.1:0-6669 GCA_964399635.1 uncultured Bordetella sp. | reverse complement strand
CGTGAAGGTCTGAACCTCACCGACATCGACGCCGGTTGCCTCGGCCAGCACTTCGCGCACATAGCGTGAGCAGAACTGCCGGCGGGAATGGAGGTCGAATCCGGTGTCGTAGACCACGCCGGTGCGCCGCCTGGCCGCGACGACCACGCGTCGCCGTTCATCGGAGGTCAGATCGACCTTCAGCCTGGCGACCGCGTGGCGTCCGTTCCGAGACCGCGCGACGAACTTCGAGAGTGATGTGGTGCGCGAGAACGGGAAGGTGCTTTCGCCGATCAGCGGCTCCTTGCCGTCGATGGCGAGAACGATGCCCACGTGGTTGGTCCACGAATCGGTCGCCGCGGCAACCTCGCGGAACGGTCTGGCAGACACGCTGGTGAAGATCAGGTCGCCGACGGCCAGCGCGGGATGACCGGTTCCGGCCGTCACCGGGACGTCCTGAGCCGCAAGCCGGCGCGGGCCTGCTTCCGAATGGGCCGGTACGCCGGCACCGGCACCGGGCACACGCGCGGCGGTGCGAGCCCGAGGATCGAGACCGCGATCGAATGTGGACATGAAGTTGCTCCGGCAGTGGGTATGGAGCGCAGCTTGGAGCGTCCGTATCGCGCTGCATAGCGAAACGAGACAAGTCGAGGTTTGTTCGCCTCGCGGTATCGTTATCGGATACTTTATCCGGATGGGGGCGAATCCGCTCCACCTCTACGGGTTCCACCATGAGCACAACCGCAGATCTCGTTCTCGCCCTCAAGAAGGAGCTCAAGGCCGCCGGCATGACCTACGCCGATCTGGCGGAACGGCTGGGGATGGCTGAGTCCAGCGTCAAACGGATGCTGGCCAAGGGCGACATGGCACTCTCGCGCATCGACGCGATCTGCCGGGTGCTCAAGCTCGATTTCGCCGAGCTCGCCAGACGTGTCGCAGACGCCCAGCCCCTGCTGGCGGAACTCACGCAGGCGCAGGAAGAAGCCGTTGTCGCTGACGTGAAGCTGCTGCTGGTGGCCATCTGCGTGCTGAGCCAGTGGACGCAGGAACAGATCGTGTCGACTTACCGGCTGACGACAGCGGAGTGCACGAAGTACTTCGCTCGACTCGACCGCATCGGCGTCATCGAACTCAAGCCACTGAACCGCTATCGGCTCAAGCTGGCCAAGACCTTCCGTTGGCGGCCGCATGGACCGGTGATGGACTACTTTCGCAGTCATGCGCTGCAGGACTACTTTTCCGGCTCCTTCGACGGTCACGGCGAAGGACTGGTGCTTGCGCACGGCTCCATCAGCAGCAGTCTCGCACCGTCATTCGTGGAGCGGATGCAGCGTCTGGCGCAGGATTTTTCCCAACAGCATCTCGCGGATCAGAGGCTCGCCCCGAAGGACCGTGCCGGCTACACGCTCCTGTTCGCGATGCGCAGTTGGGAGTTCGAGGCTTTCGAAAACCTGCGCCGCTGAAGGGCGTGCCGGCTTGCTCCGGCCGTCGGCGTGCGCGCCGACGGCACTGACGCCGACCCGCGGCGGCGCCGACCGGAAACGGAGCCGACCGACAGCCGCCCCGATCACCCGGTGATCGTCGCCCCGCCGTCCGCCACGATGCTCTGCCCGGTGATGAACGCGCCCGCCCGGCGCGCCAGCATCACCGCGATCCCTCCGATGTCGTCCGGCTCGCCCAGCCGCCGCAACGGGAACCGCGCCTCCGCCGCCGCCTTGCGCACCGGATCCTCGTAGAGCGCCCGCGCGAAATCCGTCTTGATCAGCCCCGGCGCGATGCAGTTCACCCGGATATTCAGCGGACCCCACTCGCAGGCGAGGTTGCGCGCGAGCTGCATGTCGGCAGCCTTCGAGATGCAGTAGGCGCCGATACAGCCGCCTTGGATCCGACCCGCCGCTTGCGCCAGGCCAGGGTGAGGGCGTTTGCATTTCCTATCCCCTACGTCCGGCGCTTTGGCTGGCAATGAAGCGGAGGCCGACCGGCAGCTTCAGGGCGGCGAGATCGGGACAGTCAATGTCGCTTCAGGGTCGTTAGCGGTCACTTAACCTTCGCCTCTGCCCGAGATACTTGAGGGGGCAATTGCCGACTGACGGTTTTGACCTGCCCGGGGAATTCAGTGCCAAGCTTTACTGGCTGCGCCGCGTGGTTCAGGGATACTTCAACTACCACGCAGTGCCGGGGAACAGCCACCGCCTGAGCGTCTTCCGAAAGGAAGTCGGTCGGGCCTGGCTGCACGCCCGTCGGCGGCGTGGGCAGCATGGTCGTACAACCTGGGCCAAGATGCGCCAGTTTGCCGCTCGCTACCTTCCCCTCGTTCGTGTGCTTCACCCATATCCGAACGAGCGCTTCGCGTTATGACTCAAGGCAGAAGCCGTATGCGGTAGTTCCGCATGTGCGGATCTGTGCGGGGGGCGGGGAGCAATCCCCGTCCCTACCGCGACCCGCTCTTGTGGTTGGCCCACAGCTCGTGGAGTCTTCGCCGCGTATGCGCCATGCAGCCGGCCTCGGTCACAGCACCGGTCACGGCGTCCTCGTCGGCAGCAGGGCCAGTATCAGCCGCGCGTTGGTGTTGGCCTGCGCCAGCATGGCCTGACCGGCCTGCTGCACAATCTGCGCGCGGGTCAGGGTGGCGATCTCGGCGGCCGCGTCGGCATCGGTGATGCGCGAGCGCGAGGCGGTGAGATTGTTGCCGGTGGTCGCAAGGTCGCCGATCAGCAAGTCGAAGCGGTTCAGGGTGGCGCCGATGCGGGCGCGCTCGGTGGCGATGGTTTGCAGGGCCACGTCGGCGCGCTGCAACGTCTCGGTGGCTTCGGCTGCCGTCGTGGTGCGCATGCTGGCCACATCACCAGAGGGGGCGGTCAAGGCGGCAAAGCCGAGGATCGAGCGCTGGGTGCCGCCGAAGGTGATGGCCTCGGCGGCGCTCAATATCAGTCGAGTGCCGCCTGCAACGGTGCTGCCGGTCGTTGCCTGCTCTTCATTCAACGGGCTCGCCAGCGACTGCACGCCGCTGCTCAGCTGCGCGGCCACGGGGCTGCTGTTGCCGCCGTAGGTGCTGTTGCCCCAGGTCACCACCGAGCCGTCGGCCTTCAGCGCGGCGAAGGCACGATTCGACGAATCGATCGCCTCCACCCCGCCGGTCAGCTGCGCGGCCACCGAGCTGCTGTTACCGCCGTAGCTGCTATCGCCCCAGGTCACCACTGAGCCGTCGGCCTTCAGCGCGGCGAAGGCTTGATTCGTCGAATAGAGCGCCTGCACCCCGCCGGTCAGCTGCGCGGCCACGGCGCTGCTGTTGCCGCCGAAGCTGCTGCTGCCCCAGGTCACCACCGAGCCGTCGGTTTTCAGCGCGGCGACGGCTTGACTCGTCGAATAGATCGCCTCCACCCCGCTGGCGAGCTGCGCGGCCACAGCGCTGCTGTTGCCGCCAGTGGTGCTGCTGCCCCAGGTCACCACCGAGCCGTCGGCTTTCAGCGCGGCAAAGGCGTAGTCATTCCTGACCTCCCCGCTTGACCTGTCCCAACGCCCACCGCTCTGCTGCATCGCCTGATTCGCGTTGGCAACCGCCACCTGCGTCACCGAAGCCGTGCCTTTGCCCCCCATTGCCGCATTCACCGCACTGGCCAGCGCCTCGATCGTCCTGAACGTCCCGGTCACGCTCACCGCCCCACCGCTGCCCACCTGCACCGTCAGGTCGCCGGCCCCCAGCACCAGCCCGCCCGGGGTGGCCAGCCGCGCCGTCAGATCCGCCGACCGCACGCTGGCCATCGCCCCGAACGCATTGCTGCGCAGGCTGGCGCTCAGATCCACCCCCACGGTCTGCCCGACGTTCGGGCCAATCTGCATCGCCAGCGTGCCGGCACTGCCATCCAGCAGCTCGATGCCGCCAAACGAAGTGGCGGCGGCAATCCGGTCGATCTCGGCCACCCGCTGCTGCACCTCGGCATCCAGGCTTTTCCGGTCGGCATCCGAGTTGGTGCCGTTGGCCGCCCGCACCGCCAGCTCGCGCACCCGCTGCAGGTTGTCGCTGATGGAGGCCAATGCGGACTCGGCGGTCTGGCTCATGCCGATGGCGTCCTGGGCGTTGCGGGCGGACTGGGCCAGACCGCGGATCTGAGTGGTCAGCCGCTCGGAGATGGCCAGCCCCGCCGCATCGTCGCGGGCGGCGTTGATGCGAAGACCCGAGCTCAAGCGCTGCACGGCCGCGGCCAGCAGGTCCTGAGACTGGCTCAGGGCGCGCTGGGTCGCAAGGCTCGACAGGTTGGTGTTGATGCCCAGGGCCACGGTGAAGCGATCGGTTCGGTCAGTGATTCCAGGTTCACGCCGCAGGCCACGTCGACGCAGGACGAGAACCGTCATGATGAATTACGGCAGAACGGATGAACAACTTGAGGGTGAGCGGCCGCGGCAGGCGGCGTGCTCAGAGGGAGAGATGAGGTACCGCGGCCGGTCAGTTCGGCCGATCCCTCTGACCTGCCCGGCGATTTCAGTGCCAGGCTCTACTTGAAAGCAGCTTCCACGTTGATGGACTCGTGACGCCGACGAAAGTCTAGGGGTGTGCAGTACTCGAGGCCGGAAAGCGTGCGGACGTCGTTGTCGTGACGACGCCCGGTCTCGATCCGCCTGCGTTCGAAGGCGAAGTCATGGTCCGTTGGTGCCGGATCGTCGCCGGCCACGCGCACCCGGCTCCGGTGCCGCGATCCTGGAGAGGCTGCGCGAGAAGGCTGAGTATTTGCCGATGAGACGGCTGCGGAAATCGAAGACGCCGTTCAGGTGTTGTTTTCCCTGGGGCCCGCGGGATCACGCCGGGCTCAAAGCCCAGTTCTCCACGGTCAAGCCCGGTACGCGCTGGAATTCGCGCAGGTCGCGCGTGAGCAGCGCCATGCCGCGCGAGCGGGCATATGCGCCGCGATGAACAGGTCGTGGCTTCCGATGGGGGTGCCGTTGCGCGCCAGCGTGGCGCGGATGTCGGCGTAGTGCTCGTCGGCGGGTGCGTCCAGTGGCAACACATCGAGCGCCTGCAGCAGCAGCGCCACGCGCTGCGTGAGCGGCGCAGAACCCATGCGCTGCGCGCCCAAGCGCAGCTCCCAGGCGGCCACGATCCCGGTGCAGATCGCATCCGGGTCCAGGGCGTTCAACTTTTGGGCGAGGGCGCCGTTGGGGTTGCGGGTCAGCTCAGACAGTGCGTGGGTATCCAGCAATCAGGGCGACTCGGCCATCACAGTGCATCCCGCGTCTGGGGGGCGGGTCTTCCACTTTGGGCAGCGCGTCCGCAAGTGGGGCCCACGAGTCCAGCAGATCGCGGAGCTTATGCTTGTGGATGGGGGGCATCGCCTCACGCTTGTGACGGCGGTACCCCGGAACTGCCTCCGCATGTCAGGAACTCAGTCCTCGCGCACGGATCCATCCGGCCCGCTCCCGCGCCGCAAAGGCTCCAGCATGGGCTTCAGGCCGTTGTGGTCGATCTCCCGCATCAGTGCGAGCAGACGGCCGATCTCGCCCGCCGGGAAGCCCTTGCGTGCGAACCAGTGCAGGTAGCTGCCGGGAAGGTCCGCGACGAGGTGGCCTTTGTACTTGCCGAACGGCATCTCGCGGGTGACGAGCTTCTCGAGGTCTTCGGGGTTCATGGGGTCATGATGCAATCGTTTTGCGTCGAGGACCTGGGCCGCCGCGGCCGAGCGCCTCGCCTGCGCCGCCGCTCCGGTAAGATTTTGGCGCAATGCAGGCGGTAGCGCGCCAGAGCGCAACGAGGAGATCGGGGACATGACCAGCAATCCAGGCACTGGACCGAGGGCGTCGGTGAGGCTCGCAGACCCAAACCGGCAACCGCGCACCGAAGCCATCGACCCGTCGGGGCGGCCAGGCTTTGCGGCCATCCTGCACGGCATCGACCTGACGCGGCCACTCTGCGCAGAAGCCGTCGACGCGATCCACGCCGCGATCGATCGCTACGGCGTGCTCGTCTTTCGCGACCAGCACCTGGACGACGCGCAGCAGGTGGCGTTCAGTCGCCAGCTCGGGCCACTCGAACTCGCGACCGGCGACATCGGTGAGGCGAAGGACCGCCGGCTCGCGATGGAGCTGAACGACATCTCGAACCTGGACAAGCACGGTGAGGTCCTGCCGCGGGACAACCGGGCGCGCCTGTTTGGATTGGGCAACCGCTTGTGGCATTCGGACAGCTCGTTCAAGGACGTGCCGGCGAAGTACTCGCTGCTCTCGGCCCGGCAGATCCCATCGGCCGGTGGCAATACCGAGTTTGCCGACATGCGCGCCGCCTACGACGCGCTCGACGCTGAAACGCGCAGCGAGATCCAGGACCTCGTCTGCTTGCACAGCCAGCTCTACTCGCGCGGCCTCCTCGGTTTTGATGACTTCACCGAAGCCGAACGCCTCAAGTGGGCGCCGGTGCGCCAGCGACTCGTGCGCCGGCACCCCAACACCGGCCGCTGCTCACTCTATCTGTCCAGCCATGCCGGCGCCATCGAAGGCTGGCCCACGCCCGAAGCGCGCGCGTTCCTGCGCGATCTGAACGAACACGCCACTCAGCGCCGGTTCGTCTACGAGCACGTCTGGCGGCCCTGGGACCTCGTCATGTGGGACAACCGCGTGACCATGCATCGCGCCCGGCCGTTCCGCTCGACCGAGGTGCGCGACATGCGGCGGACCACGCTGACCAACGAGGTGTCGAGCCTG
>CAYNRU010000009.1:0-2141 GCA_964399635.1 uncultured Bordetella sp. | reverse complement strand
AAGGACGTCCTGCCACCTGAGGCGGCGCAGATCTACACGGCGGTGCACATCGGCGGGATCAACGGCCTCAACGTCGCCGCCCGGGCGATCCGCAATGCAGCGCTCATCTACGACTGCGAGAACGTCTTCGGCGAGGACCAGCGACGCTGCCGCGCTCGACTGTCGTTGAACGCACAGACCCAGGCCTACGCACGCCAGGCGCTCGAGGTCGTGTCCGGCCGGGTCGACCAGATCGAAAAGCTGATGCAGCAGATCAACACGACCGAAGACCCGAAGGCGATCGCCGAACTGCAGGCACGGCTACAGGCGGAGACCGCGCAGGTTGCAAACGATCAGAACCGCATCGCTGTTCTGCGCGAGCTTGCTGCGGCAGAGCAGGTAGCGGCCGAACAGGCTCAGCGCGAGGCGGCTCTCAAGAATCTCGCCCGACCGGAAGACGGCACCGGCGTCATCCGGGGCTGGGCTGCAGGCAAGGCGGGGAGATTCTGATGGCAGCCGTGCCGTCGCAACTTCCCTCGACCGTCTCCCCGGCTGACGAAGCGAAGTTCTACCGCGAGGGTCGGGATTGGGAGACTGACCGCCAGCTGCGGCTTGAGCGCTCGGAGCGTCGCGCGTGGTGGGTCGCTGCCGCAGCGTGTTGCGTGGCCATCTGCCTGGCGATTGCACTCGCCCTGCTCACGCCGCTCAAGCAGGCGGTGCCCTACGTGCTGTCCGTGGAGAAGGCGACCGGCAATGTCGAGGTGATGAGTACGGCCGACGCCCGGTCGATCCGCTACCAGGACCTGCTCGACAAGCATTGGGCTCAGCGCTACGTGATCGCGCGGGAGTCGTACATGTGGAAGCTGCTGCAGTACGACTACGACACGGTGCTCGCAATGAGTGCGGACGAGGTCGGACGCGAGTACGCGAAGCTCTATGACGGACCCCAGGCCAGGGACCGCAAGTTCGGACCCTCGGTCGAGATGCGGGTCGAGGTGCGCAGCGTCACGCTGCCGCCGGACACGCCCGGCCGGGCGGTGGTCCGCTTCGAGAAGCGGATGCGCCGCCTTGAGACGAACGATGTCGAGCCGCCACAGACCTTCGTTGCGACCTTCAGCTACGAGTATCGCGGCTCGATGTTCGGCAAGGAGAAGCAGCTCATCGAGAACCCGCTCGGGTTCCGGGTGACGACCTACCGGGTCGACGCGGAGATCGCCAACGCCCCGACGCAGGGAGTCCGCTGATGCCGCTCTCCGGGATCCGGCTTGCCCTGACGATCGCACTGCTCGCCGCGCCTGCGATCGTAGGTGGCCTCGCGGTCAGGGCGGCGGACGTTCCCACCCCAGGCGAGCGCGACGCGCGCGTCCGCTACGTCGAGTACGTCCGTGACGAGGTGACGGTGATCCATGTCCGCCGTGGCGTGGTCACTCGGCTGATGCTCGAACCGACCGAACGGATCCGGATGGCGGCGACCGGCTTTTCTGCCGACTGCGCGAAAGCCGAGCTGGAGTGGTGCGTACGCGCCGACCATGACGCCAATCAGATCTGGGTGAAGCCGAAGGAGGGTGCCACCCACAACAACCTCGAACTACACACCGACCGACGGGACTACTCGATCGAGTTCAGGGTGCTGCCCGACGCCCCCAAGGGAAGGGGTGCGCAGCCACCGACGCCAGCCGAGCCGATGTACCGGGTGATTTTCCAGTACCCGCTCGCCGTGCCGGTATCGCAGATGCTGGCCACCGGGTCGATGCCGGTGCAAGGAGGGCCCGCGCCACGGGCCCGAACACCGCAGGCCCCGGAGCCGCCGACGCCTCGCAACTGGTCGTACTCGATGCAGGTGCTCTCAGGCGCCGACGACATCGTGCCGAGCCTGGTCTTCGATGACGGTCGCTTCACCTACTTCCAATTCCCCGGCAACCGCGAGGTGCCCTCGATCTTCGTCATATCGGCTGATGGCGAGGAGGGCCGGGTGAATTACCACATGGACGGGGACCTCGCGGTCGTCCAGCGCATGAGTCGGCGCTTCGTGCTGCGGCTGGGCAAGGCGGTGATCGGCGTGTGGAACGACGCCTTCGATGCCGAGGGGGTGCCGCCTCGTGCGGGTACGACGAGCGAGCAGCTCAGGAGGACGGTGCGATGAGTCCACCCAGCGTCAACCA
>CAYNRU010000008.1:0-50735 GCA_964399635.1 uncultured Bordetella sp. | reverse complement strand
GGGAACGCGCTCGCTGGCGGTGCTGGTGGCGCTGTCCACCGCCGCCGGCATCGCCTACTGGTTCCTGTACTTCAATCGGTACAAGCCCGATGCGGCGACGGACGAGCGCATCGTCCTTTGCGCCAGCGTGGCGGTCGGGGTGGCGTTCTTCGCGGCAGTCATCAGCCGGGCCCTGAAGCTCGGACTGCTCTCGCGGATCGCCGAGCAGGTGACGTTCGTGCTGATCCCGCCGCTCGCGCTCATCTTCCTGGTGCTCGGCACGATCTTCCTTGGGGTGGCGACGCCGACCGAGGGCGGAGCGATGGGCGCCACAGGCGCACTGATCCTGGCGTTCTTGCGCCGCCGGATGGATATGCCGTTGCTCAAGCAGGCGCTGAACACCACCGCGAAGCTGTCGGTCTTCGTGGTGTTCGTGCTGGTGGGCTCGACCGTGTTCAGCCTGACCTTCACGGCAGTCGACGGGCCGCGGTGGGTCGAGCATCTGTTCGACAAGCTGCCGGGCGGGCAGATCGGGTTCCTGATCGTCGTCAACTTGATCATCTTCATCCTCGGCTGTTTTCTCGACTTCTTCGAGATCGCCTTCATCCTGCTGCCGCTGCTCGCGCCGATCGCAGTCAAGATGGACATCGACCTGGTCTGGTTCGGCATCATCGTCGCGATGAACCTCCAGACCTCGTTCTTGACGCCGCCGTTCGGATTCGCGCTGTTCTATCTGCGCAGCGTCGCGCCGTCGGCCGACTACGACGATCGCGTGACCGGCAAGCGCATCGGGAAGATGACCACCGGCGACATCTACCGAGGGTCGATCGCCTTCGTGTTCATGCAGCTGGTGATGGTCGCCGTGGTTATCGCGTTCCCCGCGCTGACCCTTGACTCGCTCGGCAAGAAGAGCCTGGTCGATCCGGCGACGGTCAACTTCGACATTCCGAGCGATACCGCGCCTTCGGGAGATGGCGGAGCAATTGGTATGGGGAACGAGCCGGGCGCCGGCTCGAGGGATGGCGCAGGCGAGCGGGAAAAGGGCGACAGCGACGGGAAGATCGACATGGGGCCCGCGCCCGGTGCCGAGGGCACGGACAAACAGGGGGCCGCGAAGGAAGAGGACCTCGGTGCCGCACTGATGCGCTCGGGCAAGGGCAACTGAGGCGGCGCGCCGGCCGCCCGTGCGCCGCAAGCGCCTGGCTCAGCCGCGGGCGAGGGCGGACAGCCTCGACCGCGCCCGGGCCACCGCTGCCCGGACCTGCGCCGGGGCGGTGCCGCCCACATGGTCGCGCGCCGCGACCGAGCCCTCGGGCGTCAGCACCTGGTAGATGTCGTCATCGATCAGCGGGCTGAAGCGGCGCAGCTCTTCGAGGCTCAGATCGGAGAGATCCTTTCCGGCGTGTGCGGCCGTCCGCACGGCATGGGCGACGGCCTCGTGCGCGTCCCGAAACGGCAGGCCCTTGCGGACCAGGTAGTCGGCCAGGTCGGTCGCGGTCGAGAAGCCCTCGGCTGCGGCCTGGCGCATCCGGGCCGCCTTGACGTCGATGCCGCCGACCAGGTCCGCGAAGATGCGCAGCGTCGTGTTGACGGTGTCGGCGGTGTCGAACAGCGGCTCCTTGTCCTCCTGGTTGTCCTTGTTGTAGGCGAGCGGCTGGCCCTTCATCAGGGTGAGCAGCGCCACCAGGTGGCCGTTGACCCGGCCGGTCTTGCCGCGGGCGAGCTCGGGCACGTCCGGGTTCTTCTTCTGCGGCATGATCGAGCTGCCGGTGCAGAACCGGTCGGCCAGGTCGATGAAGCCCAACCGCGGGCTCATCCACAGCACCAGTTCCTCTGACAGCCGCGACACGTGGGTCATCACCAGGGCGGCGGCCGCGCAGAACTCGATCGCGAAGTCACGGTCGGACACCGCGTCCAGCGAGTTGGCGCAGACCCCCTCGAAGCCGAGCGAGCGGGCCACGCGCTCGCGGTCGATGGGGTAGCTGGTGCCGGCCAGCGCGGCGGCCCCCAGCGGCAGGCGGTTGACGCGGCGGCGGCAGTCGGTCATCCGCTCGGCATCGCGCGCGAACATCTCCACGTAGGCCATCAGGTGGTGGCCGAAGGTCACCGGCTGCGCGACCTGCAGGTGGGTGAAGCCAGGCATGATCGTGCCCGCATGCACGTCGGCCAGATCGACCAGCGCCGTCTGCAGCGCGGCGAGCAGCAGGCGCGTCTCGTCGATCGTGGCGCGCAGCCACAGGCGGATGTCCGTGGCTACCTGGTCGTTGCGCGAGCGGGCGGTGTGCAGCCGCTTGCCTGCGTCACCGACCAATTCGGTCAGCCGCTTCTCGATGTTGAGGTGGACGTCCTCGAGGTCGATCGACCACTCGAAGGCGCCGCGCTCGATGTCGGCCCGGATCGTCGCGAGGCCGCCGCGGATCGCGTCGAGGTCGGCCGAGCTCAGCAGACCCACGGCGTGCAGCATGTCGGCGTGCGCGAGCGAGCCGTCGATATCGTGCGGGGCGAGCCGCTTGTCGAAATCGACCGATGCGGTGTAGCGCTTGACCAGCTCGGCCACCGGCTCGGAGAAGCGCGCGGACCACGCTTCGGATTTCTTGGCGAACTGATCTGTCATAATCGCGACCCATGGCGCCGAGCGACGCAAAAACAGCGGATTATAAAGCCCCGAGCGATGCCTCGACGCTCGGTAGCAAAGCGCGGCGCCAGTCCGAGGGCGGCCTGGCCCCCGTCATTCCCGATACCTGCAATCTCGGCATCGTGCTGCGCACGATGGTGCCGCTGAACGTGATCGCGATGCTGGCTGCGCTGGCGCTCACGGCCGGCCCGCTCGACGCGCTCACGCGCTTTCTCGGCATCGCGCTCATCCTGGAGCCGGTGGCACTCGCCTCGCTGGTGATGCTGTGCCTCGCCCGCAAGGTCGTCAATGGCGCGGCGCCTGCCGTGCAGTGGGGCGTCGGCGTCGGCTTGCCGGCGCTGCTCGCCGCCGGCGCCGCGCTCGCGGTCCAGCGCTACGCCGAGCCCGATCTGCCCGCGGCCGACGTCGCCTGGTGGGTCGGCACTCGGGCCGTAGTGGCCGCCGCCGCCGCCTGGGCCTTCTGCGAATACTTCAGGCTGCGCGCGCGCGCCTACTCGCCGTCCTTCTCCGAGGCGCGGCTGCAGGCGCTGCAGGCCCGGATCCGCCCGCACTTCCTGTTCAACAGCCTGAACACGGTCCTCGGCCTCATGCGCGGCGATCCGCGTCGCGCGGAGGCCACGCTCGAGAACCTGGCGGACCTGTTCCGCGTGTTCATGCGCGACGCCCGGGAGCTGGTGCCGCTCGACGACGAGGTGGTGACCTGCAAGGAGTACCTCGCCATCGAGCAGCTGAGGCTGGGCGAGCGGCTGCAGGTGGTCTGGCACCTCGACGAGATGCCCGGCGACGCGCTGCTGCCGTCGCTGCTGCTGCAGCCGCTGATCGAGAACGGGGTCCACCACGGTATCGAGCCGAGCAGCGAGACCGGAACCATCGAGATCTCGATCGGTCGCTCCGGCGAGCGGGTCCGCGTCGAGGTGGTCAATCCGCTCACGGCCACCCCCCCCGTCCGTCCGGGTAACCAGATGGCACTGTCCAACGTGCGGGAACGGCTGATGCTGCTGTACGATATGGAAGCTGAACTGAAAACCGGTATAGAAGACGGTCGGTTCCGGCTCCAACTCGAATTCCCCTACCGAAAAGAAAGAAGACGCCGCGATGTCCGACGCTACTTCGATCCTGATCGTTGACGACGAGGCGCCGGCCAGGGCCCGGCTCCGCGAAGTCCTTGCAGATCTCGCTCCCGAATTCCCTCACCGCATCGTCGGCGAGGCGGCCAACGCCCCCGAGGCGCTCGCACAGATCGAGTCGCAGCGCCCGCAGATCGTGCTGATGGACGTCCAGATGCCCGGCATGTCGGGCATCGAGCTGGCCCGCCACATCTCGGCGCGCGCCGCCGAGGGCGACCAGGACGATCCCAAGCCGATGCCGCTGGTGATCTTCGTGACCGCCTTCGACGAGTTCGCGGTCGAGGCCTTCGAGGTCAACGCGCTCGACTACTTGCTCAAGCCGGTGCGTGCGCAGCGGCTCGTCGGCGCGCTCAAGCGGGCGCAGACGCTGCTGCCCGCCGAGCACCTGGAGGCCATCGACCAGCTCGTCAAGGCCACCAACACGCGGCGCCGCCACCTGTCGGTGCACGAGCGCGGTCGCGTGATCCTGGTGCCGCTCGAGCAGGTCCTCTACCTCAAGGCCGAGCTCAAGTACATCACCGTGCGCACCCGCGAACGCGAATTCCTCATCGAGGAGTCGCTGACCTCCCTCGAGGAGGAGTTCAAGGACCGATTCGTCCGGATCCATCGCAACGCGCTCGTCGCCAGGCCGTCCATCGCCGGCTTCGAGCGGGTGACGCCAACCGGCGAAGGCGAGGCCGGTGATCCGTACTGGCAGGTGGTGCTCCGCGAGGTGACCGAGAAGCTGCCGGTGAGCCGCCGCCAGTGGTCGATCGTCAAAGGGCTGGTCAGCTGAACGTGCCCACGGTATCCGCGGCGCCTTCGGCGTCGCCGTCCACGACGATGTCGCAGCAGCCCCCGCCCGCCCGGCTGGTCATCGCCACCCGCGAGAGCCGCCTCGCCCTGTGGCAGGCGCACCACGTTCGTGACCGGCTCCAGACGCTGTACCCGGCCTGCGAGGTCGTGCTGCTGGGCATGACCACGACCGGCGACCAGATCCTCGACCGCTCGCTGAGCGAGATCGGCGGCAAGGGGCTGTTCACCAAGGAGCTCGAGGTCGCGCTGCTCGACGGCCGGGCCGACCTTGCCGTGCATTCGCTCAAGGACGTGCCGATGAGCCTGCCGCCGGAGTTCGAGCTTGCGGCGGTGATGCGGCGCGAGGACCCGCGCGACGCCTTCGTGTCGCCGCACTTCGCGGGCCTGGACGCGCTGCCTCACGGCGCGCGGATCGGCACCTCGAGCCTGCGCCGCGAGGCGCAGATCGCCGAGCGCCGTCCTGACCTGAAGGTGCTGCCGCTGCGGGGCAACCTCGACACCCGGCTGGGCAAGCTCGATCGCGGCGAGTACGACGCGATCGTGCTGGCTGCCGCGGGGCTCAAGCGCCTCGGGCTGGCCGACCGCATCCGCGAGATCCTGCCCCCGACGTCGAGCCTCCCGGCCCCGGGGCAGGGCGCGCTCGGTATCGAGATCCGGGCGGGGCGCCCCGAAGTGCGCGCCTGGCTGGCCCCGCTGGCCGACCGCCGTACCTGGCTGGAGGTCACGGCCGAGCGCTCGGTGTCGCGCGCGCTGGGCGGCAGCTGCCGCATTCCGCTCGCAGCGTACGCCGTGGTCCAGCCCGACGGCGCGCTGCGGCTGGACGCGCTGCTCGCCACCGACGGCGCGGTACGCCGCTCGAGCGTGAGCACGCCGCGGCCGGTGTCCCTCCAGGCCGCGGCCGGCGCGGTGGAAGGGCTCGGGGCCGACTTCGACGCGGCTGAGTCGCTCGGCGAGCGGGCCGCGCTCGGCCTGCGCTGACGCCCGGCCCCGCCCCGCGCCTGCGGCGCGCCGCAGCGTGGCGCCCATGACGCCGGCCCGACCGTGAAAACCGTCGTGCTCACGCAGCCTTTCCTGCGTGCCGCCGAGCTGGCCGAGCGCCTGAGAGCGCGCGGCTATGAGCCGCTCGCCTGGCCGATGAGCGAAATTGCCGAGGCGCCCGGCATCGACTGGGCGGTGCTGCGCGAGCGGCTGGGCGCGTGCCGGTGGGTGCTGCTGCCGAGCCCCGGGGCCATCGCCGTCGTCATGGCGGCCTTCGAGCGCAATGGCCTCGCCTGGCCGCCCGGCACCGGCATCGGGCTGATCGGGCCGGGCAGCCGCGAGGCGCTCGCCGGCTGGCATCGTCGAGTCGCCGGCCTCGAGCAGGCGCCGACGGCGGCGCCCGAGGGTCCGGAGCACGACGCCGCGGCACTGCTCGAGCGCCCCGAGTTTGCCGCGCTGCAGGGCGTGGGCGTTGCGGTGCTGCGCCGATCGGACGGCCGCGAGGCCTGGCTGCGCACCCTCGAGGAGCGGGGCGCGGCGCTGGCCGCGGTGGATGTCTACCGTGCGCAGCCGGCCGATCCGCCGGAGGGGGCCGCGGCGTGGCTCGCCGAGCGTGCCGCGGCCGGCCGGCCGTTTGCGGTCTCGATCGCGAGCGCCGATGCGGGCTTGCGGTTTGCGGCCTTCGTCGCCGGGCTCGGCTGCGCCGACTGGGTGCGCGGGCAGCCGGTCCTTACCCAGCATCCGCGGATCGCGCAGGCGCTGCGCACGCAGGGCTGGCGCACTGTCCGCAAGCATCCGCCGGGATTGTCTGGCCTGAGCGGCGCGCTAGAATCGTTGCCAGACCCGACACCATGAATGACACCTCCGACACCGCTTCCCGCATCCCGCCCGAATCCGGCGCGGACGGGGCCGGCGCGTCCGGGCGGTCGCCGCAGGTGACGGCGCAGCAGGGGTCGTCCAGGCCACAGGGTCCGGCGATCCGCGGCGACGCCACGGCCGACGGCCCGGCTGGCGTCGGACGGTCGGTACCGGTGGGCCCGCCGCGCCGCGGCTTCCCCCTGATCGCCACCATGCTCGCCCTCGGTTTCGCGCTGCTCGCGGCAGGCGCGCTCTGGTTTGCCCAGGACCGCGTGGGGCGTATCGAGCGCGACCTGGCGCGCCGCCTGCAGGACACCGAGATCCGGAGCCAGCAGCTCGAGCAACAGTTGAAGCTGCTGTCGGACACGCTGCGCGACGCGCAGGGCAGGGCGGCCGTGCTGGAGGCGAAGCTCTCCGATTCGCTCGGGCAGCAGAGCCAGCTGCGCCAGCTCTACGACGAGATCGCGCGCACCCGCGGCGACCTCATGCTCGCCGACGTCGAGAACTCCATCATGATCGCGGCCCAGCAGCTCCAGCTGGGCGGCAACGTGAACAGCGCGCTGCTCGCGCTGCAGGATGCCGACCAGGTGCTGGCGCGCTCCAACCAGTCGGCGATGATCGGGCTCAGGCGCGTGCTGACCCGCGACATCGAGCGCCTCAAGGGCGTGCCGCTCGCCGACTTCGCGGCGGCCGTCAATCGGCTCGACGCGGTGATCGGGGGCGTCGAGAAGATGTCGCTGCTGGCCGACGTCTCGCCCGTCGATCCGAGCCCGGTGGCGCTGCGTGGCGAGGCGCCGCCCGACGGCCTTCGCGGCCTGCCCCAGCGGGTGGCACGCACCGGGCTGCAGGGTTGGGACGCCTTCGTCGCGGAGCTTCGCCAGCTGGTCCGCGTGCAGCGCCTCGACCAGCCCGATGTACTGCTGCTGTCGCCCGATCAGCGTTTCTTTGCGCGCGAGAACCTGCGCCTGCAACTGCTCAACGCGCGCCTGAACCTGCTCGCCCGCAACGAATCGCTGTTCCGCGCCGACCTCGCCCGCGCCACGCGCACCATCGAGCGCTGGTTCGACCCGCAGCAGCGCGTGACCGCCAGCGCGATCGCCTCGCTCGCACAACTGCAGGGCGCGCCGCTCTCGATCGAGCTGCCGTCCCTCGCCGAGAGCATCGGCGCGGTGCGCGCGGCGCGCGCCGCGAGCGACGCGAGGTAGGCCCCCGATGCGCTGGGTCGTCTGGCTGGTTCTGGCCTTCGCGGCCGCGGTCGGGCTGTCGCTGCTGATGCGCTTCAACTACGGCAACGTCGCCATCCTGTGGCCGCCATACCGCATCGAGATCTCGGTCAACCTCGCGCTCGCGCTGCTCGCCGGCGGGTTCCTGCTGCTGCACCTCGTGCTGATCGCGACGGCGCGGGCGCTCGGGCTGCCGCAGCGGGTGCGCGAGTACCGCACGCGCCGCCAGCGCGAGCAGGCCGGCATGGCGCTGCGTGACAGCGTGCTCGCCTTCTTCGAGGGGCGCCTGGGCCGGGTCGAGCGCTTCGCGCAGTCCGCGCAGGCCCATCCCGTCACCGCCGGTGCGGCTGCGCTGATCGCGGCGCGCTCGGCGCAGCGCATGCAGGAGCATGAGCGCCGCGATCGCTGGCTGGGTGAGGCGGGCGCCGACCCCGCCGCCGCCGCCGCGCTGCTGATGACCCAGGCCGAGCTCGCGGTCGACGATCGCCGCGCCGACGAGGCGATCCTGATCGTCGAGACGCTGCACGCGCGCGGCGCGCGCCACATCGTGTCGCTGCGCACCGCGCTGCGGGCTTACGAACAGGCCGAACGCTGGCCGGACGTGCTGCATACCCTGCGCCTGCTCGAGAAGCGCGACGCGCTGCACGCCGCGGCGGTCCGGCGGCTGCGGGTCAAGGCGCTGTGCGAGATCGTCTCGGCGAAGGCGGGCGATGCGCCGGCGCTGCGCGACACCTGGCGCTCCTTGCGTGCCGACGAGCGCGCGCTGCCCGAGGTCGCCGCGCAGGTGGCCGACACGCTGCTCGCGGCCGGCGCCCCCGACGACGCCCGCCGGATCGTCGAGCAGGGGCTCGATGCCAGCTACAACGATGCGCTCGCGGCGGTGTACGCACGGATCGGCGGGGCGCCGCTGCGCGATCGCCTCGAGAGGCTGGAGGCCTGGCGACAGCGCTATGGCGACGAGCCGCAGCTGTTGCTCGCGCTCGGGCGCGTCTGCGCGTCCGAGAAGCTGTGGGGCAAGGCGGAGGACTACCTGCGCCTGGCGCTGCGCCGCCAGCCGTCGGTGGCGGCGCACGCCGCGCTCGCCGAACTCTACGAGACGCTCGGGCGCAGCGAGGACGCGGCGGGGCAGTTCCGCAGCGCGGCCCGCCTCGCGGCGGCCTGACGCCGCGCGCGGGGCGTCGCGCCCGGCTCGCTACACGCAGCGCCCGCCGTCCACCTCCAGGCAGGCTCCGGTGATGAAGTCCGCCTCGTCGGAGGCGAGATAGAGCGCCGCATTGGCGATGTCTCGGGGCTGCGAGAAGCGTCCGAGCGGAATGCTGCCGATGAACTGCGCGCGCCGTGCGGGGGTGTCCTCACCCATGAAGGTCGCCAGCAGCGGCGTGTCGCCCGCCACCGGATTGATCACGTTGACGCGGATCCGGTCGGGCGCGAGCTCGACGGCCATCGCGCGCGATATGGTGATCATCGCGCCCTTGCTGCCGTTGTACCAGACGAGCCCCGGGCGCGGACGCACGCCGGCGGTGGACGCGATGTTGATGAACACGCCGCCGCCGCGCTCGCGGAAGTGCGGCACCATGTGCTGCGCGGTCCAGAACAGGCTCTTGACGTTGATCGAGAAGACCCGATCGAACTCGGCCTCCGTGATGCCGAGCAGCGGCTGGTTGCGGTGCGAGACGCCGGCGTTGTTCACCACGATGTCCAGCCCGCCGTACGACCCGGTCGCGGCCTTCAGCAGCCCCCCGACGTCCCCATCCTTCGATACGTCGCCATAGGCGAACACCGCGTCGCCGCCCGCGGCGCGGATCGCCGCCGCCACGCGCTCGCCGTTGTCGCGCGCGACGTCGTTCACCACGAGCTTGGCGCCCTCGGCCGCGAAGCGCGTCGCGATGCCCTCGCCGAACCCCGACCCCGCGCCGGTCACCAGGGCCACCTTGCCTTGCAGTCTCATCGTCGTTCTCCCGTCGAGCGGATCAGCCGTGGCGGATCGCCACCGTCTTCAGCGTGGTGAAGCCGTACAGCGCCTCGAAGCCTTTCTCGCGGCCGTGGCCGCTGTGCTTGACGCCGCCGAAAGGCAGCTCCACGCCGCCGCCGGCGCCGTAGTTGTTGATGAAGACCTGGCCGGCCTGCAGCTTGCGGGCCATCCTGAACTGACGGGCGCCGTCGCGGCACCAGACCCCGGCCACCAGCCCGTAGGGCGTGCCGTTGGCCAGCGCGATCGCCTCGTCCTCGTCGTCGAAGGCCAGCACCGACAGCACCGGGCCGAACACCTCGTCCTGCCACAGGCGGTGCGTGGCGGGCACGTCGCGCAGCAGCACCGGCGCCTGGTAGTAGCCCTCGCCGGGCGCCTCCTCGACGATCTCGCCCTGCGCCATCATCGTCACGCCATCGGCCTGCGCGTCCGACAGGAAGTCCCACACCCGCTGCTGCTGCTTGCGGTTGACCAGCGGGCCGAGGTCCAGGTCCATCGCGGCCGGGCCGGCCCGCAGCGCCCGGAAGCGCTCGGCGAGCCGCTCGAGCACCGGCTCGTAGATGCTGCGCTCGATCAGCACGCGGCTGCCCGCCGAGCATGTCTGGCCGGCGTTCTGGATGATCGCGTTGACCAGCACCGGCAGGGCGGCGTCGAGGTCCGCGTCGGCGAACACCACCTGCGGCGACTTGCCGCCGAGCTCGAGCGTCACCGGGCAATGGTGGGCGGCGCCCGCGATGGCGACGCGCCTGCCGGTGTCGGTGGAGCCGGTGAACGAGATGTGGTCGATGCCGGGGTGTTCGGCCAGCGCCTGGCCGGCCTCGGGGCCGAGGCCGGTGACGATGTTGAGCGCCCCCGGCGGAAAGCCGACGGAGGCCGCGAGCGACGCGACCCGCAGCAGCGACAGGCAGGCATCCTCCGCCGGCTTGACGACGCAGGCGTTGCCGGCGGCGAGCGCCGCGCCCACCGACCGCCCGAAGATCTGCATCGGGTAGTTCCAGGGCACGATGTGGCCGGTGACGCCGTGCGGCTCGCGGATCGTCAGGACGGTGTAGCCGTCCTGGTAGGGGATCGTCTGGCCGTGCAGCTTGTCGGCGGCGCCCGCATAGAACTCGAAGTAACGCGCGAGCGACACCGCGTCTGCGCGGGCCTGCCGGATCGGCTTGCCGGTGTCGCGCGACTCGAGCTGCGCGAGCTCCTCCTGGTGGGCCTCCACCGCGTCGGCCCAGCGCCGCAGCAGCCGGCCGCGCTCCACCGCCGAGAGCCTGCCCCAGGGGCCTTGAAAGGCGGCGCGCGAGCTCGCCACCGCGCGATCGATGTCGAGCGCATCGCCGCGGGCGATCTGGGCGAAGGTGGCGCCGGTGGACGGGTCGATGACCGGGATGGCGTCGCCGCCTTGGGCCGGCACCGACTCGTTGTCGATGAAGTGGACGAAACGCATCGGGGTCTGCAACATGGCTTGGGTCTCCAGGCGACGGACGATTATCCCCGATCGCCCCCGGTGGACCGGTATGCTGCAATGCAGCATCCGCTGCTACAATGCCGGATTTGCAGCAACTTCCATTTCCCACCTTCCGAGACCACCGCCATGAACCTCGACCGAGTCGACTCGGGCCGCGACCTTCCGAACGAGTTCAACGTGATCGTCGAGATCCCGATGAACGCCGACCCCATCAAGTACGAGGTCGACAAGGCGACCGGGGCGCTGTTCGTCGACCGGTTCATGATGACGTCGATGCACTACCCGTGCAATTACGGCTACATCCCGCACACGATCGCCGACGACGGCGATCCGGTCGACGTGCTGGTGATCACGCCGTACCCGATCGCGGTGGGCGCGGTGATCCGGTGCCGCCCGCTCGGCGTGCTGAAGATGATCGACGAGGCCGGCGGCGACGCCAAGCTGCTCGCCGTGCCGATCGACAAGGTGCTGCCGATCTACTCGCACTGGAAGACCCACACCGACCTGAACGCGGTGCGGCTCCACCAGATCCAGCACTTCTTCGAGCACTACAAGGACCTCGAGGCCGGCAAGTGGGTCAAGGTCGAGGGCTGGGGCGGACCCGAGGAAGCGGCGACCGAGATCGTCGACGGCATCGAGCGCTACAAGGCGGCCAAGGACAAGCCGCGGTTCTGAGGCTGGGCCCCGCGCCTCAGTCGGCGTCCGGCGGGGACGCCGTCCCGGCGCGGCGCAGCGGCGAGCGCTCGTCGAGCTCGTCGAGGTAGGCGTCGATGCCGCCCGCCTCGCGCTCCAGGAAGCGCTCCACCGCGTCGGCGAATGCCGGGTGCGCGAGACGGTGGAACGAGCAGGTCTCCACCGGCAGGAAGCCCCGGGCCATCTTGTGCTCGCCTTGCGCGCCGCCCTCGAAGCGCGAGATGCCCCGGGCGATCGCCCATTCGAGGGGCGCGTAGTAGCTCGCCTCGAAGTGCAGGCAGGCGACGTGCTCCAGCGCACCCCAGTAGCGTCCATAGATCGTTGTTGCATCGCGCATCAGCAGGGCGGCCGCGATCGGACTCGCGCCGCGGCGCGCCCTCGCCATCAGCAGCGCCTCGGGCATCGTGCGCGCGAGCTCCAGGAAGAACGTCCGGTTGAGATAGGGCGTGGAGTGGTGCTGCGCGTAGGTGTTGCGGTAGCAGCGCGAGAAGAAGGCCCAGTCTGCCTCGCCGATCGCGTCGCCCGCCAGCATGTCGACCACCACCCCGGCCTCGGCCACCTTCCGACGCTCCGCGCGGATCTTCTTGCGCTTGGGCTGGGCGAGGTCCGCCAGGAAGGCCTCGAAGTCGCGCCAGCCCGGGTTGGTCCAGTGGAACTGCACGCCGCGCCGGCGCATCAGGCCGGCCGCCTGCAGCGCGCGCGCGTCGGCGGGCTCCGGAAACAGGATGTGCAGCGACGACAGGCCGAGCCGCTCGGTCTCGGCGATCAGCGCCCCGACCAGGGCGTAGCGCGCCGCGTCGTCGCGCGCGAGCAGCCGCGGCCCGGGCACCGGCGTGAACGGCACCGCGACCAGCCCCTTGGGGTAGTACTCGAGCCCGTGACGCTGGTAGGCGTCGGCCCATGCCCAGTCGAACACGTACTCCCCGTACGAGTGCGCCTTCAGGTACAGGGGGGCAGCGCCGACCAGCCGGCCCGCACGATCCTCGATGCACACGAAGTGGGGCTGCCAGCCGGTGGCATCGCCCACGCATCCGGCCGTCTGCAGGGCGGCCAGGAATGCGTGCCGCACGAACGGGCCGCTCGCGCCGGATGCGGTCGCGGCGAGGGCATCCCACTGTCCGGCCGGGATGCTCCGGATGTCGGCCACGGTACGCGTGCGATAATCGCCTGCTCGCGCAGTTTCTTCGGATTCGCTCATGCCTACCCGGGTTGCCAGTGCCCAGCTGAACCAGATCATCGGTGATTTCGACGGCAATCGGAGTCGCATCGCGCGCGCCGCGCAGGACGCGGTCGCGCAGGGCGCCCGGGTGCTGGTGACGCCCGAGTTGTCCCTGACCGGGTACCCGCCCGAAGATCTGCTGCTGCGCGGCGCATTCTATGACAGGACCCGTGACGCGATGGCCGCGCTCGTCGCCGACTCCGCGCAGTGGCCGGACCTGCATCTGGTCGTCGGCCTGCCGGTGGACCGCGACGGCCACCGTTACAACGCTGCCGCGGTGGTCCATGCCGGGCGGGTGGTCGGCGAGTACCACAAGCTCGAGCTGCCCAACTACGGCGTGTTCGACGAGCCGCGCTACTTCGAGCCCGGCGGCGCGCCGGTGGTGTTCGACGTTGGCGGCGTGCGCTTCGGTGTCGTCGTCTGCGAGGACTTCTGGTTCCCCCGCGCGCCGGCCGCGGCGCGGGCCGCGGGCGCGCAGGTCCTGCTCGCGCCCAACGCGTCGCCGTACCACCTGAACAAACAGCACCTGCGCATGGACGTCATGCGTGACAACGTCTGCGCGCAGGGCATGTCGATCGTGCTGTCGAGCCTGGTCGGCGGCCAGGACGAACTGGTCTTCGATGGCATGTCGTTCGCGCTGAACGCCGACGGCGCGCTGGCCGCGCAGGCTCGGGCCTTCGCCGAGGACCTGCTGATCGTCGACGTCGCCGACGACGGCACGCTGTCGGGTCCCGTCGAGCCCGCGCTCGAGCTCGAGGCGCAGGTCTATTCGGCGCTGGTGCTCGGTGTGCGCGACTACCTCGGCAAGAACGGCTTTCCCGGGGCGATCATCGGCCTGTCGGGCGGCATCGACTCCGCGCTGACGCTGGCGATCGCGGTCGATGCGCTGGGCGCCGACAAGGTCCGCGCGGTGATGATGCCCTCGCGCTACACCGCCGACATCTCCTGGATCGACGCCCGCGACATGGCCGAGCGGGTCGGCGTGCGCTACGACGAGATCCCGATCGCGCGCTGCTTCGACGCCTTCCTGGGCACGCTCGAGAGCGAGTTCGCGGGGCGTGCGCCGGACACCACCGAGGAGAACCTGCAGGCCCGGATCCGAGGGACGCTGCTGATGGCGCTGTCCAACAAGTTCGGATCGATCGTCCTCACCACCGGCAACAAGTCCGAGATGGCGGTGGGCTACTCGACGCTGTATGGCGACCTCGCCGGCGGTTTCGCGGTCATCAAGGACATCGCCAAGACCCTGGTCTACCGGCTTTGCGAGTACCGCAACCGGGTCTCGCCGGTCATCCCGGAGCGGATCATCACGCGCCCGCCCAGCGCCGAGCTGCGCCCCGACCAGACCGACCAGGACTCGCTGCCACCCTACGACCAGCTCGACGGCATCGTGCAGATGTACATGGAGGACGACCGGCGCATCGAGGACATCGTCGCGGCGGGCTACCCGGCGGAGGCGGTCGCCAAGGTCGTGCGGCTGATGCGCATCAGCGAGTACAAGCGCCGCCAGTCGCCGGTCGGGATCCGGGTCACCCACCGCGCCTTCGGCCGCGACTGGCGCTACCCGATCACCTCGAAATTCCGCGACTGACTACAATCGGCTCCAGCACCGCATTCCACGCATCCACAGACTCCACGGAGCTTTCGCCATGAAACGGATCACCGCGATCATCAAGCCGTTCAAGCTCGACGAGGTCCGCGAAGCGCTCGCCGAGGTCGGGGTGACGGGCCTGACGGTCACCGAGGTCAAGGGCTTCGGTCGCCAGAAGGGGCATACCGAGCTGTACCGGGGCGCCGAGTACGTGGTCGACTTCCTGCCCAAGGTGAAGGTCGAGGTGGTCGTGCCCGATTCGACCCTGGACGCCGCCATCGACGCCATCGTGCGGGCGGCCCGCACCGGGCGCATCGGCGACGGCAAGATCTTCGTGACCGCGGTGGAGCAGGTGATCCGGATCCGCACGGGCGAGACCGGCAACGAAGCAGTCTGACCGCGTCGTGCCCCAGTCCGCGAGCGTCGGCCGCAGCTATGTGCTGGTGCACGGCGCCTGGCATGGCGGCTGGTGCTGGGCCCGCGTCGAGCCGAGGCTGCGGGCCGCCGGCCACCGGGTGTTCGCGCCGTCCCTGACTGGCCTGGGTGATCGCGCCCACCTGTCGGGCAGCCAGGTCTCGCTCGCGACCCACGTCGAGGACGTGCTGACGCTGATCGACGCCGAGGAGCTGTCGGGCGACGTCGTGCTGGTCGGCCACAGCTACGGCGGCAACGTGATCACCGGGGTGGCCGACGTGCTGCGCGAGCGGATCGCCCACTATGTTTTCCTCGATGCGGTCGTGCCGCCGCCGGGGGCCACGCGCTGGTCGTGGTCGGACTTCAACAGCCCGGAGGACCGCCAGCTCAGGCTGCATGCCGCGCGCGAGCACGGCGCCGGCCTGGCGCTGCCCCCGCCGAGCCCGCAGTCCTTCGGGGTCACCGCGCTGGCCGATGTGCACTGGCTCAAGCGGCGGATGCGCCCGATGCCGCTGGGCACCTACGTCGGCCACATCGAGCTGTCGCAGGGCGGCAGCGACGGCCTGCCGCGTACCTACGTGGCGGCCGACAAGCCGCCCTACCTGCCCATGCAGCCGGTCTACGACCGCGTGCGCAACGACCCGAGCTGGCGCTGGGAGACCATCGACACCGGCCACGACATGATGGTCACCGCACCGGCAGATCTGGCGAATCGACTGCTTGCCGTCTGAACAGGCGTCTGAAGCCGCGCACCAGCCAGCCGACCAGCAGCACCGCCGCCAGCAGGAAGACGGCCAGCAGCCCGAGGAAGATCGCCGGCTGCTGGATCGCGAGCCAGGTGCCGCCGACCACGACCGCGTCCTCGGCGAGGGACAGTCCGACGTTCGAGAAGGGCTCGGGCGAGGTGTTGGCGGCGGCGCGCATGCCCGCCTTCGAGAAGTGCGTCGCGGCCGTCACCGAGCCGCCCAGCAGCGCCGCGGCCAGCGCGACCCCGGTGCCCGCGTCGCCGAACACGCCGGCGGCGAGCGCCGCGCCCGCCGGGATCCGGATGAAGGTCTGCAGGCCGTCCCAGAGGGAGTCGAGGAAGGGCAGCTTGTCGGCGAACATCTCGACCATCGCCATGAAGCCTGCCGCGCCGATGACCACCGGGCTGGCCAGCAGCCTCAGGTGCTCGGGTAGCGGCAGCCAGCCGAGCAGGCCCGCCAGGCCCAGCCCGAAGACCACCAGGTACAGGCGCAGGCCCGCGCCCCAGGCGAGGGCGCCGGCGAGTGCGAGCTCGGGCAGGTGCTGGACGATGGCATCCAAGGCAGGCAGTCTCCAATCCGTGACGAATCGATCCGATCCCGAATTGTGCACCTGGCCGGCGGTCGACGTCGCAGGCTGGCCCGAGCCGCGCGTGCCGTTTCCGGTGTCGGTGCCGTACCGTCCCCGGCCCGACCTGGCCCGGCTGGGCACGACGGTCGACGGTGCGATCGATGCGCGGGTCCTCGACGTTGACGCGACGCTGCCGCAGTGCCTGGCAGCCAAGTGGCGGCGGCTGCAGCAGCTGCCCGGGCGCTGCGTCGCGATTGCACCGGGCCTGGCGGACGATCCGCAGGCGGTCTGGCGCAGGGTGTGCGCGGCGGCGCTGGCGATCGTGGCTCAGGAGGCCGCGGCGGCGTCCGGTGGCCTGGGGCGCGACGCGGCGGACTGCGACGGGGCGGGCCGCGACGGGGCGGATTGCGACCGGCCTCGCCGGCTGGACGCGACCGATGCGGCGGGCGTGCCGAGTGCGGCTCGTGCGATCGATACGCCCACCGCGCCCTCTGCAACCACCGCCGCAACCGCAGCCAACGCAGCCAGTCGCGCGCCGCCGCCGCTATTGCGCCGCTCGGGCGATGCGATCGAGGCGCTCGCCGCCGGCTGGTCGATGCCCGCCGACCCCGGCGCCCCGTTCGCGCTGCGCGCGCTGCGTGCCGACGCGCAGCCTGTGCTCGATTGGATCGCCGGTCGTCCCGCCGCGGAACGCCCGCTCCATGCGCTCGCGCTGGCGATTCAGGAGGATCTGGCCTGGATCGAGTCGCCGTCGCCCGGCGAGCCGGTCCAGGCAGCGATGCTCCATGTCTGCTGGCCGAGCGGCTGGAGCCCGGCGGACAAGGTCGGTCTGGACTTCGGTGCGATCCACGCGCCGGTCGGCGACGGCGGGCCGCTGCGGGCGGCCGCCGCGCCGCTGTCGCGCGTGCTGGTGTCGCAGGGGCCGTTCGTGCGCTTCGTGTGGACGATCGCGCCGGACGACGCCAGGTCCCGCCATCCGGGCGATCCGCCCGGCCCGGCCGCCGGCCTCGATGCCCGCGCCGACGCGCTGTGGTTCCGCGCCGAACGGCAGGTCACGCTGCCGATGGGCCAGGCGGGCCAGGCCGGGGCGGCGGCGGGCGGTGCCGCGCTCTTCCTGATCCGGCTGCACCTCGCGCCGCTCGCCCGGATCGTGGCCGATCCCGCGCGTCGCGCCCGCCTGCTCGCGTCCCTGGCGAGCATGTCCGACGCGACGCTCGACTACAAGCGGCTCGCCGCAATCCGCGCCGTCGTCGAGCGCGAGTGGCGGGCGCGCTGAGTAACCGCAGGCCGGCGCCCTGCGGCGCCGCGGTCAGCCGCGCCGTCGCCTGGGCTGCGGCGGGGGCTTGAGCAGGGCCACCAGCGCCCCGCTGCCGCCGTCGTAGGGCCCCGCCTGGCAGAAGGCGAGCACGTCGGCGCGCTGCGCGAGCCAGCGCAGCACCTTGCCCTTGAGCACCGGCTCGCGGTTCACCGAGCCCAGCCCCTTGCCGTGGACGACCCGCACGCAGCGGACCTCGCGCCGGACGCAGTCGGCCAGATAGACCGCCAGCGCTTCGCGCGCCTCGTCCACGCGCAGGCCGTGAAGGTCGATCTGTCCCTGGATCACCCAGTGGCCCCTGCGCAGGCGGCGCACGACGTCCTGGCCCACCTCGGGGCGGCGGTAGGACAACTCCTCGTCGGTGTCGAGCAGCCGCTCGATGTCGATCTCGTCGGAGATCGACTCAGCCAGCGCGCGCGACTCGTCCTGCTGGAACTGGCGCGCCACGGGCGGCACTGGCAGCGGCGCGGGGTCGACCCGGCCGGTCGGCCCGAGCGGGACGGCATCGCTGACCGCGTGCCTGAACACATTGCGTTCGCGCTCGAGCCGTTGTGCCTCGGCCTGGGCCGCCGCGCGTGTGCGCGCCTCCTGCCGGGCCCGGTCGCGCAGCGCGTCGCGAACCGCGCCGAGCCCGGCAAGGCCGCCCGCCGCCCCGCTCGGCGCCTGCGCCCCCGCCGGGCCGGGGGGGGCGCTCCTGCTCCGGCCCATCGCCAGGCTCCCGTGCGTCCTATGGCCGCGCCGCTCAGCCCTGCTCGCGGCTCTCCAGCCAGCGCTGCGCGTCCAGCGCCGCCATGCAGCCCGTGCCGGCGCTGGTGATCGCCTGCCGATACACGTGGTCCTGGACGTCGCCCGCGGCGAACACCCCCTCCACGCTGGTCATGGTGGCCAGGCCCTGCAGCCCGCTGCGGGTCACGATGTAGCCGTTGGCCATCTCGAGCTGCCCCTCGAACAGCGAGGTGTTGGGCTGGTGCCCGATCGCGATGAACACGCCGTGCAGTGTCTTGTCCTCGGTCGCGTCGGACTTGAGGTTGCGCACCCGCATGCCGGTCACGCCGCTCGCGTCACCGAGCACCTCCTCGAGCACGCTGTGCCAGCGCAGCTCGACCTTGCCCGACTCGACCTTGGACATCAGCTTGTCGATCAGGATGGCCTCGGCACGGAAGCGGTCGCGCCGATGGACCACCGTGACCTTGCTGGCGATGTTCGACAGGTAGAGCGCCTCCTCGACCGCGGTGTTGCCGCCCCCGATCACCGCGACCTCCTGGTTGCGGTAGAAGAAGCCGTCGCAGGTGGCGCAGCCCGACACACCCTTGCCCATGAAGGCCTGCTCCGACGGCAGGCCCAGGTACTTGGCCGACGCGCCGGTCGCGATGACCAGCGCATCCGACGTATAGCTGCCCGAATCCCCCGTCAGCCGGAAAGGATGCGACGACAGGTCCACTGTATGGATATGGTCGTAGACGAATTCGGTGTCGAACCGCTCGGCATGGGCATGGAAGCGCTGCATCAGCTCGGGGCCCTGGACGCCCTGGGCATCGGCCGGCCAGTTGTCCACGTCGGTGGTGGTCATCAGTTGGCCACCCTGGGCGATCCCAGTGACCAGGACGGGCTTCAGGTTGGCGCGCGCGGCATAGACGGCGGCGGTGTAGCCGGCGGGACCGGAGCCCAGGATCAGGACCCGGCAGTGCTTGGCGGCGCTCATCGATAACCTCTTTACGTTGTAGTTTTCTTAAAAAACAGTGAGTTGGAGCAGTGACTTCGACCAGTTCCTTGGCATTCGACCGCAGCTCGTGCAAAATAACACAAGCACTGGGCTGAGGCGTTTCGGTCTCGACACCCAATTGAGGTAAGTATGGCTCACGAAGAAAACAAGGCGTTCCTGCGGCGTGTACCGCTGCTGGTCGGCTTGGCCGAGTCGCATCTCGACGCCCTGGCGGCAGGCAGCGTCAGGCGTGCCTTCCCCAAGGGGCGCACCATCGTTGCAGAGGGCGAGCCCTCCCAGTCCCTGTACATCCTGCTGTCAGGGCGCGCCAAGGTGCAGCGCTCCGACTCCGACGGCAAGGAGGTCATCCTCGCCGTGCTCGGGTCGGGCGAGTGCTTCGGCGAGATGAGCCTGATCGACGACGCGCCGCGCTCGGCGAGCGTCATCACCATCGAGCCCTGCGACTTCATGGCGATCAACAAGGACACGTTCAAGGCGACGCTCGCGCAGAGCCAGGACATGGCCATGAAGATCATGAAGGGCCTGGTCAAGCGCCTGCGCGAGGCCGACAAGAAGATCGAGACCCTCGCGCTGCTGGACGTCTACGGCCGCGTCGCCCGGGTGCTGCTCGACTTCTCCGAGCAGGTCGGCGGCGAGCGGGTGGTCAAGAGCAAGCTGCCGCGCCAGGAGATCGCCAAGATGATCGGCGCCTCCCGAGAGATGGTCTCGCGGGTCATGAAGGGTCTGGAGGTCGACGGCTACATCGTGCCGGCGGCCGAGGGCAGGCTGGTGCTGCGCGAGAAGCTCAGCTCCTACCTGCACTGACCCGCACGGACATTCCCCCAGGAGAAAGATGGCTCGAGCTTCGGTGATGGCTGCCGGCGGGCGGGGGAGCGCCTCTCGCGCCTCTTCCCTGTTGTCCGACCGCGCGCTGGTGCTGCTGCGCGAGGCGCGCTGGCTGCTGCTGTGCACGCTGGCGCTGTTCGTCGCGCTGATCCTGCTGAGCTACGACCGGGGCGATCCGGGCTGGTCGCATGCCGCGCCGGTCCGCGACATCCACAACTACGGCGGGCGGGTGGGGGCCTGGTTCTCCGACCTGATGCTCTACCTGTTCGGCCTGTCTGCCTACCTGTGGGCGGGCTTCCTGCTGCTGCGGGTGGTGTCCGGCTACCGGCGCCTGCATCCGCCCAAGCTCGCCGAGCGGCGGCGCGCGATGGACGATGCGCCGTTCGGATGGGACCGCTGGCTGGGCTTCGCGCTGCTGTTTGCGGGCTGCGTCTCGTTGGAGGCCTCGCGGCTCACCGGCCTGCCGGCGCAACTGCCGCTCGCACCGGGCGGGCTGACCGGCCGGATGCTGTCCGATCCGATGCTGACCCACCTCGGCCCGATCGGCGGCACGCTGCTGATGCTGCTGATGACCGCGGTCGGCTTCTCGCTGGCCACCGGACTGTCGTGGCTGACCATCTTCGAGCGGATCGGCGCCGGCCTCGACGGGGTCGTCGACTGGGCACGGGCCCGCTGGGAGGCACGACGCGACCGCCGCGCCGGCCTGATCGCCGCCACCGTGCGCAAGGAGACCGTCGAGGTCAAGCGCAAGATCTTGTCGGGGGACCCAGAGCCGGTCCGGATCGAGCCGCCGGCGCCGCCGGTGGAGCGCTCCGAGCGCGCGCAGCGCGAGCGCCAGAAGCCGCTGTTCGCCGACCTGCCGGCCGACACCGAGCTGCCGCCGCTGTCGCTGCTCGATGCGCCGCCCGCGGTCCGCGACACGGTGTCGCCCGAGACCCTCGAGTACACCTCGCGCCTGATCGAGAAGAAGCTGTCGGACTTCGGCGTGTCGGCCAACGTGGTCGCCGCCTATCCGGGCCCGGTGATCACCCGCTACGAGATCGAGCCGGCCACGGGCATCAAGGGCTCGATGATCGTCAACCTGTCCAAGGACCTCGCCCGCGCCCTGTCGCTGGTGTCGATCCGGGTGGTCGAGACGATCCCGGGCAAGAGCCTGATGGGGCTGGAGCTGCCCAATGCGCGGCGCCAGTCGGTCAGCCTGTCCGAGGTGCTCGGCTCGCAGGTCTACGCCGATTCGGCCTCGCCGGTCACGCTGGCGCTCGGCAACGACATCGCCGGTCGCCCGATCGTCGCCGACCTCGCCAGGATGCCGCACCTGCTGGTGGCCGGCACGACCGGCTCGGGCAAGTCGGTCGGCATCAACGCGATGCTGCTGTCCCTGCTCTACAAGTCCGACCCGTCGCAGGTCCGGCTGATCCTGATCGATCCCAAGATGCTCGAGATGAGCACCTACGAGGGCATTCCCCACCTGCTCGCGCCGGTGGTGACCGACATGCGCCAGGCCGGACACGCGCTCAACTGGTGCGTGGCCGAGATGGAGCGGCGCTACCGGCTGATGAGCAAGCTGGGCGTGCGCAACCTGTCGGGCTACAACGCCAAGATCGCCGAGGCCGACAAGCGGGAGGAGAAGATCCCCAACCCTTTCTCGCTGACGCCCGACATGCCGGAGCCGCTCGACAAGCTGCCGACCATCGTCGTGGTGATCGACGAGCTGGCCGACCTGATGATGGTGGTCGGCAAGAAGATCGAGGAGCTGATCGCAAGGCTCGCGCAGAAGGCGCGCGCCGCCGGCATCCACCTGATCCTCGCCACGCAGCGGCCCTCGGTCGACGTGATCACCGGGCTGATCAAGGCCAACATCCCCACCCGCATCGCGTTCCAGGTGTCGTCCAAGATCGACTCGCGGACCATCCTCGACCAGATGGGGGCCGAAGCGCTGCTGGGGCAGGGCGACATGCTCTACATGTCGTCGGGCAACGGCCTGCCGGTGCGCGTGCATGGCGCCTACGTCGCCGATGACGAGGTGCACCGCGTGGTGGCGCACTGGAAGGAGCGGGGCGGCGAGCCCGACTACGTCGAGGGCATCCTGGAGGGCGGCGTCACCGCCGAGTCGGTCGACACCGGCAGCGCGGTCGGCTTCGGCGGGCTGCAGGCGACCCTGCAGGAGGCCGGCGTCGACGGCGAGTCCGACGCCCTGTACGACCAGGCGGTCGCGGTGGTGCTGCAGCACAAGCGCGCGTCCATCTCGCTGGTCCAGCGCCACCTGCGCATCGGCTACAACCGCGCGGCGCGCCTGCTCGAGCAGATGGAGAAGTCGGGCGTCGTGTCGTCGATGGCCACCAACGGCAACCGCGACATCATCGTTCCGCGCCGCGAGGACGACTGAGCCGCTCCGGCGGGGCGCGCGCCGCGCCGCCGCAGGCCGCGCTTCGGGGTGCGCTACCATGCCCGGCATGGTCCAAGTCATCTCCCCGCCGGTATTGCCCGGCACCGCCACGGGGCGCCGCATCGCCCGCTGGCTGAGCCTGGCCTGCGTCGCTGCCGGCCTGCTCGCGGTCCAGCCGCCCGCCCGCGCCGCTGCCATCGAGCAGTTGCGCGAGTTCACCGCCGCCACGCGCACCGCGCGCGGCGAGTTCACCCAGCAGTCGGTCCGCAGCAACGGGCGGCCCGCTGAGGCCTCCAGCGGCAGCTTCGCGTTCTCGCGTCCCGGGCGCTTCCGCTGGGAGGTGGTCAAGCCCTATGAGCAGCTGATCGTGACCGACGGCGAGCGGCTGCACTTCTACGACAAGGACCTCAGGCAGGTGACCGTGCGCAAGGTGGGCGACGCGATCAGCGCGACGCCCGCGGCCATCCTGTTCGGCTCCAACGACCTCGACCGGGCCTTCACGCTGAAGGAGGCGGGCGCAGTCGACGGCCTCGACTGGCTGGAGGCGACGCCGCGCAGCCGCGAGTCGGGCTTCGAGAAGATCCGGATCGGCTTCCGGGCCGGCCTGCCCGAATCGATGGAGGTGCTCGACGCCTTCGGGCAGACGACGCGCTTCGCGTTCCGCGCCATCGAGCGCAACCCGACGCTCGACCCGGCGCTGTTCCGGTTCACGGCGCCCAAGGGCGTCGACGTCGTCCAGTAGGGCCGCGATGATCGCCGCCGGCATGCCGCTCGCCGAGGCGATGCGCCCGGCCCGCATCGACGAGGTCGTGGGCCAGCAGCACCTGCTGGGGCCCGGCAAGCCGCTGCGCGCCGCGCTGGACGCCCGGCGGCCGCACTCGATGATCTTCTGGGGCCCGCCCGGGGTGGGCAAGACCACGCTCGCGCGCCTGCTCGCCGCCGCCTTCGACTGCCGCTTCATCGCGATCTCGGCGGTGCTGGCCGGCGTCAAGGAGATCCGCGAGGCCGTCGAGCTCGCGCGGATGGAGCGCGCCGCCGGCACGCGCGGCACGATGGTGTTCGTCGACGAGGTTCACCGCTTCAACAAGGCCCAGCAGGACGCCTTCCTGCCGCACGTCGAGTCGGGCCTGTTCACCTTCGTGGGCGCGACCACCGAGAACCCGTCCTTCGAGGTGAACAACGCGCTGCTGTCGCGCGCGGCCGTCTACGTGCTGCGCCGCCTCGAGGAGCCCGACCTGCGCGCGCTGATCCTGCGGGCCTGCGAGCGCCACCTCGGCGGCCTCGAGCTGGAGGAGGGCGCGGCGTCGCTGCTGGTGGCGGCGGCCGACGGCGACGGTCGGCGGCTGCTCAACACACTGGAGCTCGCGGCCACGGCCGCGGGCGTGCTCGACGCGCCGGATCCGCCGGCCGACGCCCCGCCCGTGGCGCCGGGCGCCGCGCCCCCCGCGCGCCGCCTCGGCGCCGCCCAGGTCGAGCAGGTGCTGGCCGAGCGCGTGCGCGGCTTCGACAAGGGCGGCGACGCCTTCTACGACCAGATCTCGGCGCTGCACAAGTCGGTGCGCGGCTCGCACCCCAACGCCTCGTTGTACTGGCTGGTCCGCATGCTCGACGGCGGCGCCGACCCGCGCTACCTCGCGCGTCGCATCGTGCGGATGGCGGTGGAGGACATCGGTCTGGCCGACCCCCGCGCCCTGCGCATGGCGCTGGATGCGGCCGAGGTCTACGAGCGACTGGGCTCGCCCGAGGGCGAGCTCGCGCTCGCGCAGGCCGTGATATACCTCGCCTGCGCGGCCAAGTCGGCCGCGAGCTACGCGGCCTACAACGAGGCGCGCGCGTTCGTGAAGCAGGACGGCTCCCGCCAGGTGCCGCTGCACCTGCGCAACGCCCCCACCGCGCTGATGAAGGAGCTTGGCCACGGCCGGCGCTACCGCTACGCGCAGGACGAGCCGCACGGCTATGCGGCGGGCGAGGCCTACATGCCGGACGACCTCGCCGAGCCCGATTGGTACCGCCCGGTGCAGCGCGGGCTCGAGACCAGGATCGGCGAGAAGCTGCAGTGGCTGCGCGGCCTGGACGCGCAGGCGCGCGGCGGCTGAGCCCCGCGGGCGGAGCCGGCCCCGCCCGCTAGAATGTCGGCCATGCTAGACATCCACCTGCTCCGCAAGGACCTCGACGCCGTCGCCGCGCGTCTCGCCACCCGCGGCTTCACCCTCGACGTCGACGCCTTCCGCACGCTCGATGCCGAGCGCAAGGCAGTCCAGACTCGCACCGAGGCGCTGCAGGCGCGCCGCAACGCGCTCTCCAAGTCCATCGGCCAGCTCAAGGCCAAGGGCCAGGACACCGCGCCGGTGATGGTCGAGGTCGCCGGCCTGGGCGATGCGCTCAAGGACAGCACCCGCCTCAACGACGAGGTCCAGGCCCGGCTCGACGCCTGGCTGCTGACCCTGCCGAACCTGCCCGACGAGTCGGTGCCGGTGGGCGATTCGGCCGACGGCAACGTCGAGGTCCGGCGCTGGGGGCCGCAGGGCCCGGCGCCGCGCCCGCTCGGCTTCCCGGCCCGCGACCACGTCGATCTCGGCACGCCGCTGGGCCTGGACTTCGAGACTGCGGCCCGGCTGTCCGGCGCGCGCTTCTCGCTGATGAAGGGCCCCATCGCGCGGCTGCACCGCGCGCTCGCGCAGTTCATGCTCGACGTGCACACCACCGAGCACGGCTACCTCGAGTGCTACACGCCCTACATCGTGAACGCCGAGACGCTGCGCGGCACCGGCCAGCTGCCCAAGTTCGAGCAGGACCTGTTCGCCGTCCGCAAGGGCGGGCAGGACGGCCCCGACGCCGACGGCGAGCAGGCCGCGCTCTACCTGATCCCGACCGCCGAGGTCTCGCTGACCAACATCGTGCGCGGCGAGATCCTCGCTGCGGACGCCCTGCCGATGCGCCTGACCGCGCACACCCCGTGCTTCCGGTCGGAGGCCGGTTCCCACGGGCGTGACGTGCGCGGCATGATCCGCCAGCACCAGTTCGACAAGGTCGAGATGGTGCAGGTGGTGAGGCCCGAGGCCTCGGGCGAGGCGCTCGAGCAGATGGTCGGCCACGCGGAGACGATCCTGCGGCGGCTCGAGCTGCCCTACCGGGTGATGGCGCTGTGCACCGGCGACATGGGCTTCGGTGCGGCCCGCACCTACGACCTCGAGGTCTGGCTGCCGGCCCAGGACGCCTACCGCGAGATCTCGTCGTGCTCCGACTGCGGCGCCTTCCAGGCGCGCCGGATGCAGGCGCGCTACCGCAACGAGCAGGGCCGCCCCGAGCTGGTCCACACGCTCAACGGCTCGGGCCTCGCCGTCGGGCGCACCCTCGTCGCCGTGCTCGAGAACCACCAGCAGGCCGACGGGTCCATCGCGATCCCCCAGGCGCTGCGGCCCTGGCTGGGCGGGCTGGACGTGCTGCGCGCCTGACCGAGGGCGCGCCTGCCCCGCGCCGCACTCAGGCGCGGCGTGCGAGGAATCGCATGAACCCGATCGCGCTGGCGGCGCCGAGCACCGGTCCGGCGAAGCCCAGCAGCTGCTCGAACGAGGTCTCGTACACGCCGAGCATCGAGGCCACGGGGGTCAGCAGCGCGACGACGGCGAGCAGCATCAGGGCGGATCGAAGGGTCATGGTGACGGGGGGCCTGCTGGGGTCGGTGGGCGTCCCACGGACGGGGACTGTTCCACTGGAGCTTATCGGCTTGGCCGTTGGCTCGACCGTATCGGCTTTCCGCAGCCGTGGCGGGCGGTGTCTGCGGGCCGACGAACGGTCGCTGCGCGAGGACGTCGCGGGCGGTGATATACTTTTGGGCTTGACTGCTGGCCTGTCGTCGTTTCTTGCGGCGGCGGGTGCACGTACCCGGAGAGGTGGCAGAGTGGTCGAATGTACCTGACTCGAAATCAGGCGATGGGGCAACCCATCCGTGGGTTCGAATCCCACCCTCTCCGCCAGAACAAGACCTTCCAACTCGCTGAGACGGGTTGTCAGGCGCTCAGAGCCCCGCACCACGCGGGGCTTTTTGCTTCTGCGCCCCGACTGCGACCTCTTGCAGCGGCTCGGCAAAGACGTCTCAAACCCCGTTTGTCTCAACACCTCCTGACTTATTCGGGCAAGGTACGAAGGCGTGTGTTTTCGGGTTTTGGCAAAAACGCCCCCCTACCTTGACGACTACGAAATTAGGGCTTGTCGATGAAGTGCCGGCGCGAAAAGAGCAAGGGGATACCGAACATCAGCCCAGTTGCTGCATTGAGCAGCACATTGCCCCAGACGCCATGGGCGATTGAAAACGCCGTGTCGATCAGAAACCAACTGGCCAGTGGAATCGCGATGATGTTCCAAGCGTGCAGCCGGCCTTCGAGGAACGGGCCCCTGGCCAACAGGATGATGCAGATCATCCAGCCCGCCATCACGGCGCCGATGATGCCGTTGGCAAACCAAATGTAGCCCTGCGCCAGGCTCGGCACTTCAACGGGCATGGAAAACTGTTGGAAGTAAACCAGGTTGAAAATGGCTTCCCCGAGACGTGGCGCCAACAGCAGTGTCAAGCTCAGGACGATGACGACAGCCGCTGCGCCTTGAACAAGGCGCGACCAGAGGAGCAGCGCCGCGGTGACGGCTGCATCCGCGGAGTCCTGCTCCCTGGTCATGCCGTTTGAAGCCTCAGTGCCTTGACGCCCGAAAGGGTCTTGCTGGCCTTCGCTGCGACCCGTGCTTGCCAGAGGTCGTATGCAGCCTGCTGAGCCAGCCACACCTCAGCCGCCCCGCCATGGTCGCGCCCCAGCCAACGCTCAATGCGCAGTGCCATTGAAGGGCTGATCGCGGCCCGCCCATTGACTACCTTGGACAAAGTCGTCCGGTCGACACCCAACTGGGCAGCTGCTTCGCCCACCTGCAGATCCAAGGCAGGCAGGATGTCGTCCCTCAAAGTGAGGCCAGGGTGGGGTGGGTTGAACATCGAACTCATAAACACCTCAGTGGTAATCCTGGTAGTCCACCAGGATGGCATCGCCGTTTTCAAAAGCAAAAGTCAGACGCCAGTTGCCGTTCACGCTGACTGACCAGTGGCCGAAGAGGCCGCCCTTGAGGGGATGCCAGTCCCACCCGGGACGGTTCATGTCTTCGGGCCTTGTGGCCGCGTCCAACGCAGACAGTTGCCGAGCCAGGCGCTGGGCATGAGCGGCTTGGATCCCGGCACGCGAGCCGGACTTGAAGAAGCGCTCGACGCCCTTGTGCCTGAAGCTTCGAATCATCCTGAGATTGTAGCGTGTAGCGCCACGCGCAGCAAGTGCGGCAGCAATCCATTGGGGGTTCGAATCCCCGACCCCACCAAAAACAGGGGGCCTGAAAACTGAGCGAGTTAGTTAAACAATCGCTTCTGGGCCGCCAAAAACCGCCGCAAGGCGGTTTTTTTTCGGCCAGTTCAAGCCCCTGAGACCCGCATGAATGCTGGCTAATCCGCCGTTCTTGGCGCACCTGTCGTTTCGCCTCGGCAATCAGTTGTTCTGTGTCCGCGTCGAGGACGTGGACGGCAAGGCCCAGGGCCCGGGCACCATCCGCGGGCTTGCCACCGCCGCCAGGCACGCCAACGGGCACGCCTGCATCCTGCCCATGAAGAAGAAGCGTTTCTGCGATTCCTGGGTGGCCGACCTGCCGGGCTGGGGCTTGTCGAACGCAGCGACCGGAAAACCGATCAACCCGGTGTCCTTGGTCACCAGCGAGAAGATCGTGATGTCTCCATGGGAAGTTCATGACATGGCGGTTCAGGTGGGCCGCGCCGGTCGCTGTTGTCAGCGTGGACCCGTCCTTCGAGCTCGACCAACGTGGGACCCGCTGTCACCCATGCTGAAAGCCCCAGCGCAATCGCTCCGCCAATCGAGCAACACGAGACTTAAGCGCGCGGCGATCACACCTTGCGGCGGGAAGGACGGGGTGTACAGCCGGCCGCCGTGGCCATCGCCCAGTGATGCGGCAGCAACGCGTCGATGCGGCTGTTCGGATGCTTGGGCTGCCGCTTTCGAGTAAAGCGTGGTACTGAGTTGTTGGGCAGGTCATCACCATGGCCCGGCGCAACCGGCGGGCCGGATGTACGGCGGCCGCGAGCGCAGGCCCGAGGTACCCCGGCCCTCACTCGGCCTCGAAGCGCTGCGCGCGCCAGGCGAGAGCGGCCTGCAGGCCCTCCGCGCGGGCGATGTCCATGAAACGCACCTTGTCGGGCGATCCGTGCGACTCGATCGAGTGGTCGATGTCGAGTGCGGTGGCCAGCGCGGTTTCCAGGCCCTGGACGTCGTACGTGCGCTGCAGGGCCTTCTTGGTCTGCTGCACCAGGTCGGGATCCATCCTGGCGATGTTGCGCGCGACCCGCAGCGCGACGTCCAGATGCTCGCCGGTCCGGACCACTTCGCTGACCAGACCCATCTGCATCGCCAATGCGGCCGACACCTTGTCCTGCCCGCTCAGGATGATGCGCTTGGCGTGCTTGGGCGAGGCCATCCAGGGCAGCAGCATCGTCACGATGCCGGCCCCGAAGCGCAGTTCCGGCTCGCCGAAGGTCGCGTCCTCGGCAGCGATGGTGATGTCGCACGCCAGCGCCATCTCGAAGGCGCCGGCGACGCAGGGCCCGTGAACCGCCGCGACGGTGGGCTTCGGGCAGCGCCAGAACCGCATCGTCGTATGGAAGTCGAGATCGAGGATCTCCTTCCACACCTTCGAGCCCTTCGGGTTGCGCTGCATCTGGTCCTTCAGGTCGAACCCCGACGAGAACCCCTTGCCGGCACCGCTGAGCACCACCACCCGGACCGCCTCATCGCGCTCGAAGCCATCCATCGCGTCGCCGATCTCGACCAGCATCGGCGCGGACAATGCGTTCAGGCGCTCCGGCCGGTGCAGCTCGAGATGACCGACGCCATCGACGCTCGACGTTCGGATGCAGGTGTAGGCGTTAGGCGTCATCGCAGATGGCATCGCTCGATGGATTCAGTCGGTCAACGGATGGAGTACGCCGTCGACCAGCCGGGCCTGCAGCTGTCCGCGGTCGATCTTGCCTGTGCGCCCCGTCGGGAGGGCATCGGCCACGTAGAAGCTGTCCGGCGTCTTGAATCGTTCCAGGTGGCCCGACAGGGTCCGACGCAGCGCGGCGGCACTCAACCGGACACCGGGCCTCGGGACGAGCAGCGCGTGGATACGCTGCCCGAGGATCGGATCGGGCATCCCGGTCACGAGCGCGCCGGCCACGCCATCGCAGCGCAGCAGCGCCAGCTCCACCTCGAGTGGCGTGATCTTGTTGCCGCCGCGGAAAATCAGCTCCTTCAGCCGACCCACGATGTCGACGAAGCCCTGCGCGTCGGACTTGGCGAGGTCGCCCGTACGGAACCACCCGTCCGCGAAGGCCGCACGCGTGAGGTCGTCGTCACCGAGGTAGCCCGACATGATGTAGGGCGTCCGGAGCTGGAGCTCGCCCGTGACGCCCGGCGCGCACGTCTCGCCATCGGCCCCGACCACACGGCATCGGATCCCGTCGAACGGCTTGCCGATGCTGCCCGGATGCGAGGGGTAGTCCGTCGGCAACAGCACGAAGTCGCAGGTGGAGGTCTCGGTCAGCCCGTAGATGTCGAAGAGCTCGGCCGGCGCGATGAACTCGCGGAGCTCGGCGGACAGCTGTCGGCCGAGCGGCTCGCCCCCGATCACGACCTGCCCGAGCCGGCCGCCGGCCGACATGCGCCGCTTGGCGTCGATCAGTGCGTCGCGATCCAGCGTACCGAACAGCGAGCGGATCATCGTCGGCACGACGCCCATGAAGGTGATGCCCCGGTCATGCAGCACCTCGAGGAATTGCCGAGGTTCGAAGCGGCCGACCGTCTCGACCCTGCCGCCCTGCATCAGCGTCATCAGTGCGACCCAGATCCCGAAGCTGAAGGTATTGTTCAGCACCAGCAGCGTGCAGGTGTCCGCCCCCGGCTGCAAGAGCAGCTGGTTCTGCATCAGCTTGCCGTGGAACGCCGCGTGGGACAGCACGGCGCCCTTCGGCGTGCCCGTCGATCCCGACGTGAAGATGACCAGCGCGCCGCCCTCGAGCATGCGCCGGCGCGCCGCACGGGACGCGTCGTCGGTATCGCCGGCCGGCGCCTGCGGCACGATGTCCTGGCCGGGAGCGGCGAGCAGGTCGACCGCGATCGGACAGCGGGCCTTCGACTGGATCGCGCGCACGACCTCGCTCGGCGCCGACCGATGGATCGGCGCCGCCAGCGCACCGGCCATCCACACGCCCAGGAACGCGACGAAGTCGGTGGGGTGGTTCGAGCAACGCACCAGCACCGGCTCGTGTGTCACCGGGCCGGCGGCGACAAGCCGCTTCGCCAGCGCGCCGGCCCCGTCCAGCAACGCGCCGTAGGAGAGCGCCACGCCCTCCCAGGACAGCGCAATGCGCGTGGCGTGGCGTTCGCAGGCGGATCGAAGCGCGCCTGCGAGAAGGGGCTCTTGCATGGCAATGGTCTCGGTGGTGCACGCCTCGCCCGGCACCCTCGCAGAATCGACGCCGACGAGCCGGACGACGTGCAGCATGAACGGCATCGCCGTCGTTGCCAAGTCCGTGCCTTGCGGATAGGAATTTCGAACGCCCTCACAAGGCCCGCCCCGCCAACGCCCTCAGGCGCTCACTGTCCGACGACGGGCCAGGCGGTCTCGGGACTGCGACCCGCGGGGAGTGCGTTCGGAGTAACACCTTCAGCTTGAGCTATCGGAGGGGCGTTTATGCGCTCTGAGCGACCGCCGATCCCTTGCGCTCTTACGCTCGGATCAAGCGGATTGCAAGCTGGTTCGCCGTACAGGATGGCCAATTGATTCATCGCGATCTTCCACCCTCGGGTCGATCTTGTCGACTTGCTCATCACGTTGCGCAGCGCCAGCCGCAGCAGCTTGGTGGCCGCGTCGTCGTTCGGGAAGTGGCCCCGCTTCTTGAGGCGAACGCGTCGCGTTCGGCCAGCGCTGCCGTGCCAGTGGCGGCCGTGTGCCAGGCCACGACCTCAGCGGGTCCAGCAGTTCCTTCGGGATGTTCAGCTCAGCGTATGCCTCACACACAGACATTCGGACAAGCCCTTCGGTCTGCGCGCCAGCCACGTCAACCCTTGAACCAAACATGCTCAAGACAAGCAGATTGATTGCCGGCTTACTCGTCTTGATGACCACCCCGACCTTGATTGGATGCGACAAACCCAATAGCCGGCGTGCAGGCAGAGGGTTTCGATGCCGAAGCGGCGATCGGTCATGGCGAGGCCTTCGGGAGCGGGGTTCCCGGAAGTCTAGTCCAGGAACCCGACGCCTAATCCAGGAACCCGAAGCGCCTCGGCAGGTAGAGGATGATGTCCGGGAAGATCATGCACAGGATCAGCGCGACCAGCTGCACCAGCACGAAGGGGACGATGCCCTTGTAGATGTCCATCATCGTGACCGACGGCGGCACGCTGCCCTTCATGTAGAACAGCGCGAAGCCGAAGGGCGGGGTCAGGAAGGCCGTCTGCATGTTGACCGCCATCAGGATCGCGAACCACGCGAGGATCAGCTCCTTGCCCTGGATCATCGTGCCGTAGTCGAGCTTCGCGATGATCGGGGCGAAGATCGGCAGCACGATCAGGCAGATCTCGATCCAGTCGAAGAAGAAGCCCATGAAGAACACCAGGGCCATCACGAAGATCATCACCTCCCAGCCGGTGTCCAGCCCCATCGCCGCCAGCAGCTCGGCCACCACGTCGTCGCCGCCGAGCGCGCGGAACACGTACGAGAACAGCGTCGCGCCGAACACGATGAAGAACACCATCGCGTTGGTGAGCGCCGAGGAGGTCATGACCTCGCGCAGCACCTTCATGCTGAAGCGCTTGTTGGCGATCGCGAGCAGGATCGCGCCGAGCCCACCCACGCCGGAGGCCTCGGTGGGGGTGGCCAGCCCGCCGAAGATCGAGCCGAGAACCAGGCCGATCAGCACCGCCGGCGGCAGGAAGCTCTTGAACAGCAGCCCGGCGGTGAGCCGCTCGTCGTCCGGGCCCAGGGGCCCGGTGAACCGCGGCGCGAGCGAGGGCTTGAAGAAGCACACCGCCCCGATGTAGATCACGTACAGCAGGCTCAGCAGCAGGCCGGGCAGGATCGCGCCGGTGAACAGCGTGCCGACCGAGATGCCCATCAGGTCGCCCATGATCACCAGCATGATGCTGGGCGGGATCAGGATGCCGAGCGTGCCGGCCGAGGCGATCGTGCCCACCGCGAGGGACTTGTCGTAGCCGGTGGCCAGCATCACCGGCAGCGCGATCAGCGTCAGCATGATCACCGACGCGCCGACGATGCCGGTGGTGGCCGCCATGATCGTGCCCAGCAGCGTCACCGCGATGCCCAGGCCGCCGGGCATGCGGCGCAGCATCAGCTGCAGCGTTTTCAGCAGGTCTTCGGCGACGCCGCTCTTCTCGAGCATGGTGCCCATGAAGACGAACATCGGGATCGCGACCAGCACCTGGTTCTGCACCGCCTGGCCGTAGATCCGCGGCAGCAGGTTGGCGAACTGATTGGCGCTGAAGACGTCGAAGACGATGCCCAGCGCGCCGAAGAAGATGCCGATCGCACCCAGCAGGAACGCGACCGGGTAGCCCAGGAACATGATGAAGACCAGGGCGAGGAACATGATCACCGACAGGTGATCGGTCAGCCAATCGATCATCGTGAGCGCCTCAGGCCTGACGGGCGAACGGCACGTACGCGCGGGCCTGCTGCTCCGGCGTGCCGAACAGCGCGACCACGCAGCGGGCCATCACCGCGATCACCGCCATCAGCACGGTGACGAACGCGAGGTTCAGGAAGAACTTGGCCACCCAGCGGTACGGCAGGCCCGTGGGCGCATCGGAGGACTCGTTCTGCAGGAACGAGACCATGAAGAAGTCATGGGCGTAGGGCAGCGCGACGTACAGGTAGGGCAGCGCGAACACGATGCAGGCGATGAGCTCGAGCCAGATCTTCTTGCGCGGCGCGAGCCCGCCGGTGAACACGTCGATGCGCACGTGGCCGTTGCGGATGTAGGTGTAGCCGAGCCAGGTGCAGAACAGCACCGCATGCAGGTGCCATTCCAGCTCCTGGAGCCGGGTCGACCCCATCCCGGGCAGCTGGAAGCCCGCCTTGCGCGTGATCACGTCGAAGGTGATCACGACGATGCAGGCGATGAATGCCCAGGCACCGGCATCGGCGATCCGACGCAGCACCGACTCGATGAAGTCGGACAGTTTCAGCAGGAAGGACATTGGATTCCCGGGCGAGGTCGAGCGGACGGAAGGGGGACGTCCGACGGCGCGGCGCCTGGCGGCGCCGCGCCGGTCTCAGCAGAGACGGCCCCCGGGGCGGGTCACCTCAAATAGCCGAGGTCCTGCCAAATCTTGTAGTTGCTGCGGAAGGCCATGTACGACTCGTAGCCCTTCTTGAAGTCCGGGCTCTTGGCCGACTGCTCGGCCGCGACCTCGACCCAGGCCTTCTCGAAGGCGCCGAGGATCTCCTTGGGCCAGCGGTGGAGCGTGACGCCCTTGTTCTTCTGGAGGTCCTGAAGCACGGCGAACTGCGCCGCCTCGCCGTCGGCGAACATCTGCAGCATGTTGGCGTCGCATGCATTGCGGATGATCGACTGCTGGGTCGCGCTGAACTCGGCCCACTTCTTCTTGGAGATGATCAGCTCGTTGAGCGTCGACTGCTGGTGCCAGCCCGGGAAGTAGTAGTGCTTGGCCACCTGGTGGAAGCCCAGCGTCGCGTCCATCACCGGCATCGAGAACTCGGTCGCATCGATGGTGCCGAGCTGCAGCGCCTGGAAGATCTCGCCCGCCTGCAGCAGCTGCGTGGAGACGCCGAACTTCTGCATCACGTTCGCGCCCAGGCCCAGGAAGCGCATCTTCAGGCCCTTGAGGTCGTCGAGCGACTTGATCTCCTTGCGGAACCAGCCCGACGCCTCGGGTGAGATCAGCCCGCAGGGAATCACCTCGACGTTGTACTTGGCGTGCAGCTCCTTCATCAGCTTCTCGCCGCCGCCGTGCTTGAGCCAGGCGATGTACTCGCCACCCTCGGGCCCGAACGGCACTGCGCCGTACAGCGCGAATGCTATGTCCTTGCCGGTCCAGAACGCCGACACCGTGAAGGCCATGTCGAGCGAGCCGTTGCCGACCGCATCCAGGTACTGGTTGGCCGGGACGAGCGCGCCGGGCTCGAAGCCCTTGACGTCGATGGAGCCGCCGGACATCGCCCGGATGTTCTCCACCAGCCGGATCTGGGCCGGGCCGAGAAGGCCGGTGTTGGCCGGGAACGCCCAGCCCATCTGTGCCCTGACGCGCTTTTCCTGCGCGACGACAGGCGACGCGACGAGCGCGACGGCCAATGCGGTCGCGACGGTCGAAATCAACTTCTTCATCGGTCTCCTCCAGTGCAATCTGTCGTATGCCGTCTGTGCAGTGCGCGGCCCGATTGCGGCGTCATGGCCGCGATTGGACGCTAACATGCCTGTCACCGTCCGGGCAACACCGATCGGGGCAGCCGCGGACGGATCCGCTGCTGCGGCCCGCGCCGCCCTCACGCGCGGGTCCGATCCCATGACCTGCGTCGCGACGACGGCCGCGCCCGGGTCGCGTCGGCGCCCCTAACGCATCGGCACGCGCCTGCGGGCAGAGATGACGCCGGTGTCGACGCCGGCGAAGCCCAGGCCGCCGGACAGGCGGCCGTGCTCGATCTTCACGCACCGTTCCATCACCGACTCCAGGCCGGCCTCGCGCGCGATCGCGTCGGCCTCGGCGCTGACCACGCCGAGCTGCTGCCACAGCGTCCTGGCGCCGATCGCGACGGCGTCGCGCGCGATCGGCGGCAGCTCGGCGCTGCGGCGGAACACGTCGACCATGTCGACCGGAAACGGGATGTCGCGCAGCGACGGGTAGCAGGTCTCGACCAGGATCGACGGGTATTTCGGGTTGACCGGCACGATCCGGTAGCCGTGCGCCTGCATGTACTTGGCCGCAAAGAAGCTCGGACGGAACCAGTCGGCGGACAGGCCGACGACCGCGATGCTGCGGTTCGTGGCGAGGATGCGGGTCAGGGTGTGCAGGTCGGGCATCGGCGGGCGCGCTCGGGCGGGGGCGGGACCACAGTCTCGGACGCCGACGGGTTTCGGGCAAGCCTGCCGGCACCTATCATCGCGGTCCACCATGGACACGCTCCCCCACACGACGGCAGGACTGGCAGCGGCCCGACGCCGATGGCTCGCCCGGTCGGCGGCACTGGCCGGGTCGCTGGCGCTCGCGGCGGCCGGATCACGCGCAGGCGGGGCCGCAGGCGCGGCACCCGCCACGCCTGCCGCAGCCGGTGCGAGCGGTCCGCCCGGCGTGCGCGGCACGAGCGGGCCGCCGCGCGGCGTCGCGATAGCGCTGGGCAGCGGCTCGCGTCACGGCATGGTCCACGTGGGCGTGATCCGCGCGCTGCAGGCTCGCGGCTTCCGCCCGGACCTGGTGACCGGCACCAGCGCGGGCGCGGTGGCGGGCGCGCTGTGGGCGCTCGGCCTGGACGCCGCGCGGATCGACGGCCGATAGGAATTTCGAACGCCCTCCCAAGGCCCGCCCCGCCAACGCCCTCAGGCGCTCACTGTCCGACGACGGGCCAGGCGGTCTCCCGACTGCGACCCGCGGGGGGCGCGTTCGGAATAACACCTTCAGCTTGAGCTATCGGAGGGGCGTTTATACGCTCTGAGCGACCGCCGATCCCTTGCGCCCTTACGCTCGGATCAAGCGGATTGCTAAGCTGGTTCGCCGTACAGGATGGCGAATTGATTCATCGCGATCTTCCACCCTCGGGTCGATCTTGTCGACTTGCTCATCACGTTGCGCAGCGCCAGTCGCAGCAGCTTGGTGGCCGCGTCGTCGTTCGGGAAGTGGCATCGCGTCTCGAGGCGAACGCGTCGCGTTCGGCCAGCGCTGCCGTGCCAGTGGCGGCCGTGTGCCAGGCCACGACCTCAGCTGGTCCAGCAGTTCCTTCGGGATGTTCTGCTCAGCGTATGCCTCGCACACAGACATTCGGACAGGCCCTTCGGCCTGCGCGCCAGCCACGTCAACCCTTGAACCAAACATGCTCAAGACAAGCAGATTGATTGCCGGCTTACTCGTCTTGATGACCACCCTGACCTTGATTGGATGCGATAAACCCAATAGAGCATCCAAACAGTCCGATTCAGGCGAGTTGATCAAACTGTCGCGAAGCGAGTCCGACTTCTTGTATCACGACCGCGGCACGCTGCTACGTGAATACCGCTTGTTTGGCGTGAATGCCAACCCCATGGGCAGCAATAATCGGGATGACTACGTCGAATCATTTGGCGCGCCTATGTTGACCACACATCTCTTGGTTGCCAACTACAGGAACACTGTCAACGCCAAGTTCAAGAGAGCGTATTGCGAACGAGAAAGCGCTGAAAATGGCCTGCGAATCGTGGTGATCGCACAAAACCCTGGCGCCCAAGAAACCCTCGATGAACTGGCCTCTAGACAAGGTCAACGTATCTGTGCGCGACTCAGCGGTAAAGACCTGGAATTTCATGACTGGCTGGTAAGAGGCCAGCCTATTGATCGCGCCAAACTGAAAAGGATGACGCTTAAGCAGTCCGGAGTTAACTTCGGCGCGCCGTTCCTGGTTGATGGCGTGACAGAAATTCCCTGTGACTGAGTCAAGACTCAAAGAGGGGTCGTGGTGCCAAGCTACAAGCTTGGGTTACGATGTCTTGGACCTCAGGAGGGGTGAAATGTCGATCCGAATGATCATCGGGCTGTCTGGCGTGTTGATGGTGTTGCCGATGACTGCGATACAGGCCGCCGAGATTCCCAGTCGGTTTCGCCTGGAAGTGGAACCGGCCCTCGCCTGGCAAGGGCGCAATGACGTCCAGATACCCAATGACGCCTCCGGCACGCGATTCTCCATTGCTGACACGGTCGGTTCCGGCCCGGTCCCGGCCGCGAGGGTCGATTTCACTTGGGCACTCAACGATCGCCAGGAACTGCGCTTTCTTGCGGCGCCATTCGGTTTTAATGAGTCCGGCACCCTGGCGGGCCCGGTGAACTTCAACGGCGCCAGCTTCAATGCGGCAAGCCCCACCGATATCACGTACCGATTCAACTCCTATCGAGCCACTTGGCGCTATCGGGTCTTTCAGGATCGAGACTGGACCATCAAGCTCGGTGTCACGGGAAACATCCGCCAGGCGAAGATTGCCCTTGCTCAGGGGGGGATCTCTTCGAGCTACTCAGATGTGGGCTTCGTACCACTGCTCAACGCCTGGGCTGAGCGACGCTTCTCGGAGCGCTGGCGCCTGATTCTCGATCTGGACGCCCTCGGGTCACCCCAGGGCCGAGCCGTGGATTTCTCGGCGAAGGTGGGCTATCAGCTCAATCCCAACCTGACGCTGACCGCAGGCCTGCGAATACTCGATGGCGGCGCCGACAACGACAGGGTCTATAACTTCGCCCGCTTCAGCTATGGCATCGTCTCGGCGATCTATCAGTTCTGAGCTTGCAAGGGTCGGTTGTGCGGACCCCCTGCGGCACTGCCCGAGCCGATCAGCACTCGAGCCTGCGCTCGGCGAGCCTCAGTCGATCAGGTCGATGATGCGCAGGACGTTGGCCCGCATCCGCCGCCACAGCGACATCAGCATGAGCCCGGCTGCCAGCAGTCCGATCGCCGAGACGGCCGTGGTGCCGGCGCTCAGCCAGCGCGTCGAGCGTCCGGACTGTTCGGCCGAGCCGGCGATGCCGGCTGCCGAGGTCGGCGTGCCATTGAGCCGGCGGTCGATCGTCGCCAGCACCTCGATACGCAAGTCGCCGATCGATTCGAAGTACACGTGCGCGCTGCCAGGGTCGGTCTTGCCGGCGTAGACATAGTCGTCCGCGTCCTTCAGCAGCGGGCGACCCAGGGTCTCGAGCCGCTGCGTGTCGCCGGCACGCAGCGCGATCTGCGCGCGGACGTATTCCGCGCGCTGGCGCATGGTGTCGCGGTTGATCTCGGCGAGCTGCCGGTCGGCCTCGGCGTGCTCGCCCTCGGAGACCAGCCGCTCGACCCGGCTGGGCAGCACGAACAGCGGCTTGTGCAGCGGCGCGGCCAGGAGGAAGTCGCCGGCGCCCACCAGCACGCACAGCGCGAGCGCCGCGTAGCTGTGTGACCGGCGGAGGCGGCCGGTCGAGAGCCCCCACCCGCCCACCATCGCGAGCGCGGCGAACAGCATCGACAGCAGCGGCAGGTTCTCGGCGTGACGCAGGGACCCCGGCACGTGGAAGGCCGCGAGGTCGTCCGCTCCCGGGCCTGCGATCAGGTTGCCGAGGTCTCCGAGGGCCAGTAGCGTCGCGGCCGCCGCGCCGGCCAGCACGCCGGTCGCGACCCATCCGACGCCGGTGGTGCGCCACTGCAGCGCCCGGACCCGGTCATCGACCGCGGCGCTTTCAGTCGGCGTCATGCGGGATCACTGTTTCTTGCGACCGGAGCCGGCCAGGGCCCGGACGGCCTGCCCGTCGCCGGCCTTCTCCGCGCGAGCCGGCAGGGTGTGTCCGGCCGCGAGGGCCTCGCGCATCTGCCGCAGGTCGTTGCTGACCTGGGCGCGGGCCTTCACCCCGTCGGCGTTGATCCGGATCACCTCCTGCATCGTCTCGACCAGGCTGTCGTGCACCTGGCGCAGCGTCTCGACGTCGATCACCAGGCGCTGGTTTGCGCGTGCGGTCGACAGCGTGTTGTCCTTGAGCAGCTTCGCGTTCTCGAGCAGGAACCGGTTGGTCGCGTCGTCGATCGAGTTCGCCAGCTGCACCGCGCTCTTTTGCTCGTTCAGCGACAGCGCCAGCATGAACTGCCGCTTCCAGGCGGGGACGGTCAGCTCGCGGATGGTGTGGAACTTCTCGATCAGCATCCGGTTGTTGGTCTGCACCATCCGGATCATCGGCAGCTGCTGCAGGGCGGCGTGCTGCAGCACCTTCATGTCGGCGACGCGCTTCTCCAGCGCGTCGACGGCCGACTGCAGGTCGTTGCGCGCCTGCGCCGACATCGGGTCGGCGCCGGCGTCGGGCATCGCCTCGACGCGCCGGCGCAGCACGACCAGCGTCTGCTCGCCGGCCGCCATGTGGATCTCCAGCTGCTCGTGCTCCTCCCGCACCGAGTGGAAGGAGTCCTCGAGCGCCTCGTTGCGCGTGGCCAGGCCGGACTGCATGGCGTCCACCTCGGTGACGAGCGCATCGACCTGCGTGCGCACGTCCTGGAAGCGACGCACGACCTCGCCGGCCTTCAGCCGGAAGCGATCGATCAGCGGCCCGATCAGCGGCAACGACGACCGGCTGTTCGACAGGGCCGCGACGTTGATGGTCTGGGCGGCGGTGACGATCTCGGTGAGCTTGCTGCCGATCTCCTGGAGCTCGCTGCCGCGCACCTTGGCGAGGATCGCGTCGGTATGCTGGCTTGCCTGGACGCCGATCTCCCGGCCGAAGGCGTGGATGAGCGCGATGTCGCCGGCGGCCAGCTCGGCGGCCAGCGCCGAGATGCGCGCGGCGAGCGCCGGGTTGCGCTCGCCCGTGGGCGCGACGGGCAGCGCCGCCTCGCTTGCGCCGCGCTGGGCGCGGGGACGGGACACCCGATCGGGCGTACTGGTTTCTGAGCTCACGATGAGGCTCCTCGGTCGGAATCCATGGGGTTGCCGGTGGCGCCGGCGCGTCGCGCGAACAGGGCGAAGCCCATCCGCTGGTACCAGATGGGGATCAGCAGCGTACGGACCTCCTCGAAGCGGGACACCACCGTCTTGCTGTGTTCGACAGCGAGACCGTACTGCTGCTGCGTCAGGCGCAGCGCGGTCGCCGTCGCCTCCAGGTTCCCGGTCCGCCGCGACAGCCGCTGCCAGGTCTCCCTGCCGCAGCCGGTGAGTTCGCGCAGCTTCTGGAAGCGGTCCGACGCCACCGCACGCCCCAGCTCGATGTCCGCCTCGAGGGCGGCGACCTCGTGCTCGAGGCGGTCGCTGTCGCGGTTCAGTTCGTCGATCAGCTCGCGGATGGTCGCGGTCTCGAGCACGCCGAGCTCGGCGCTGGCCTCGACCTCGGCGCAGGTGTTGCCGAGGCTGAGCTCGTGCTCGAGCTGCTCGCCGGTGAACCAGCGCAGGAAGCGCCCGGTCTTGCCGTGCTCGCGCAAGCGGGCGATCAGCGGCACCAGGTTCTGGTTGAGCTCGTTGAGCCGCCTCTGGCTCGTGCTGATGCGGTCGAGCAGATCGAGGGTGTCGCGGCCGGCGCCCTCGACGACGCCGAGCGCATCGATGCCCGCCTCGGGATCGCGCAGGAACGCCCGGATGCGCGCGGCCTGGTCGCCACCGGGCAGGGGGGCCACCGGCCGTCGCGAGGGGCTCGCCGCGGGGGCGCGCGGCCCGGTCTCGAGCGCGAACTCGAGCGTCCCTGACGGCTCTTGCGGCCGGCTTGCCGCCTGCGCGAGCGCCATCTCAGCGGCTCCGCAGCGGATCGCCGGCACGCAGGCCAGCGCCCGGCCGGGCGACGACGCGGGCGTCCGTGTGCAACAGCAGGCCGAGGTTGGGCGCCACCCGGGTCGATTGCAGCCGGTAGAGCTGGGCCCGCCTCTCCAGGGGCAGCACGTTCCAGTCCGCCGGGTGGATGCCGCCCGACTGCGGCGACCGGATCTCGTTCACCACCACCTGGTCGCCGTCGACCGCGCCGACGCGGACGTTCACCGGCGCGGCGGTGCCGCCGGCGATCACCCAGACGATCCCCAGGTCCTCGGCAGCCTTGTCGACGGCCGGCCGCCGCACCACGGCGGTGGCCGGCACCAGGACCGAGGCGCCGGCACGGCTGCCCAGGCTCTCGCGCACCAGCAGCGTGAGCCGATCGGTCGCCGGCGCGCGGCCCACCGTCTTGTGGAAGTAGGCTGCCAGCCATGCGCTCGTCCGTTCGTCGGCCGCCACCAGCGCGACGTCGTCCCGCGTGCCGGTGACCTTGCCGGTCAGGTCGAACGGAGGCGAGAAGCCGCGGGGCGCCTCGAAGCGGAGGGTGGCCGGATCGCCGGCCCGCACGCGCCCGACCATCTCGGGCGGCAGCTGCACGCGCATCGGCATCGCCATCGGCTGGAACTCCAGCCCCTCGGGCGACACGGTGATCGCACCAGGGTCCTTCTCGAGGATCTCCTCGGGCCAGTGGGCGCTGAGGTCGATCTGGCCATTGGGCAGGCGCCCGTTGCCCGCCGCGCGCCAGCGTCGCATCGCATCGGCGTTGCGCGAGTGGAGGGCCTGCCGGCGCGGGCCGTTGGCGCTGTGGGTCTCGACGCCGAGCGGCGCCACCCCGGATGCCTCGGGGAATACCAGCCGCGATACGTAGCCGCCGGCCGGTACGTCGATCCGCTCGTACCGCAGGACGCCCACGTTCGTGCCGAGCGACAGCCGCCAGGCCTGCTCCGGTCCGTCGGGGCTTTCCTGCGCGGACACCGCGCGCCAGTCTGTGGTGCCCAGGTCCAGGAACGAATTCGGGAAGGGCAGGCTGGCTGGCCACGGGTAGCGCAGCACTGGATCGGGCAACCAGCGAGCGGGGACTGCGCGTGGCGGGGACGCCGCCGGCGCGACGGTCTCGACCGTGCAGGCGTTGCTGCGGCAGTCGGGCAGCGCGTCCAGGTTCGCGCCGATCGCGAACTCGGACAGCAGTCGACCGCCACCGAGCGAGAAGGGGTCGATCGCCTGGAGCACCGGACGACCGAAGGTGAGGCTGCCGTAGCCGACCAGACCGAGCAGCAGCAGGCGCACCGGACCAGTTTGCAACAGCCGGCTCAGCCCCGCAGCGGTGATCTCCGAGGAGGCTTGCGTGAAGCGATCGAGCATGATGGTCGCGGGAAGGTTGGCCAGACAGTAATCTGGCCGTCGTCCGCAGGCCCCGCTCGGACGATCGGCGGACGATCGCATCACGCGGGCGGCGGCCCGATGTCTCTCGTCCGGCGCGTCTGCGGGCGCGTCCCCGGGGTCCGCGGTCTCGCTGCGCGGGCGCGGGCTCGGGCTGGGTCAGCCGGCCTGCCGACCCGCCATGCATGCGTACGCCTGCCGTCCCGTCATTGGCGTGCCGCTGTCCGGGCGGAAAGCCGCGCCGTTTCCTGGACCGCGCCACGTCGGCGATTCGTCAGGCGTGAAGCCAGCGGTCGCCCGCGACGGTCACCGCGTCGCTCGGTGTCCCGAGTGACGCGGCGGTCTGCGGCAGATCTTCTGGTCAGGCCGCCCTGCGGCGAATGGCACCCATGCACAGCAGCCCCACGGCGACGAGGCCCAGCGAGAACGGCGCGGGGACGGGGGCAGGAGCCCCGATTCCAAAGGTCACCGTGTTGCCGTTGCGGTCCGTGGGGCCCACGTCCTCGCTGTACATCGCGACCTTGAAGGCGCTGCCGATCATCCTGATCTGCGTCGGTCCGTTGGACCATCCCGCCGTGATGCCGTTGGGGCCGCCTCCGTACAGATCCTGCATCGCGGTCAGGTCGAAGAACAACTGGAAGGCGCCCCCCGCGTCGCCGACGCTGAACATGCGCATGGCGAAGTCGTAACTCACGCCCGAGCCGTATCCGCCGACCAGGTTGGTGCCCGTCCCAGTGCCGCTCTGCAAGGTCCCGTTGCTCGTCAGCACAAAGAGGTTGGAGGGGCCGGCGCCCTGGTAGCTGTTCATCCACACGGAGAAATCGCCGGCGTGCCCCCAGGTGGACTCGCTCACCCGGCCATCGGCGGCCCCGAGCAAGGACGCCGCCTGGAAGCTGTCGCTGCCGAGGTCGAACTTCACGAAGGTGTTCCCGACGACGGTCGACGCGCCGTTCATTCTGGCGCCGATGCCCAGGATCACGTTGCCGTTGGCGAAGGCGCCGGTAGAGTACTTCCCCTGAGCGAAGCCGATCGGCGTATCCCTTGCGCGGACCTGCTGGCCACCCCGGAGCGGGTCGAAGACGTTGCCGGCGAAGGTGAATACGGTCGTGTAGAGCTCGTAGCTGCGGGTCGTGCTACCCGAGCCCCAGATCCCGACGTCGAGCGAGTTGCCGCGATCGTCCCAGCCGCCCCATGACGCCCCGCCGTTGATCTCGATGGCCTGCGCCGGTACGGCATTCAGGAGCGCGCAGGCAACGACCGCAGCGGCGGTGACCAGTCTGGTGTTCATGGGGGGATCGCCTTGTCTATACGTCTCGGATCAGGATACGCCACCTGAATGTATCAGACGCCAGCGGCGTGACCAGATCGCAAGAGTCCCGAAACGTGTCCGATGTCACGGCCCTCGACGTTCGGGGCGGGTGGCGCTCGGGTGGGGGCAGCAGGACTCGGTCGCACGTCGCACGCTAGGCGCCTGCAGCCCTCGGTCGTCCGGGAAACATCGTCGCGACATCACGCAGGGCACGCAGACGAAGCCCCGCTGGACGCGTCGCGGTGGCGCGCCTACGCGCGGGCGGTGCGGCCGCTGGGCAGTGTCGTGCCGGCGCCGTGCGACTCGGTCTTGCACGCCTCAGTAGTAGCTGGCGGGCAGCAGCTTGAAGAGCACGTTCTCCAGCCGCTGCCACACGTTGCGGGCGGGCTGGATGGTCCGGTCGCCGGCATCGCTTCGCCAGCGCGGGGTGCCGTCGGGCGACAGCGTGACCTGCCAGCTGTTGGCGCCATCCATGTCGCGCTCCATGCGGCGGGCGAGCGCCAGGGCGAACGGCGCGCTGTCGATGATCACGCCCATCTCCGAGTTGAACACCTCCGAGCGCGGGTCCAGGTTCATGGACCCCACGAAGCTGCGCTCGCGGTCGATCACCATGGCCTTGGTGTGCAGCCCGGCAAAGGCGCTGCGCACCGGTGACGTGTCGACGAACTCCGCCTTGATCGCCGGATCCTGCCTGAACTCGTGCAGCGTCGCCCCGGCGCGCAGGATCTCCGGGCGCCACCCCTCGTAGTGGGCGTTGACCGCGGGGACGTCGTGCGAGGCGAGCGAGTTGGTGAGGATCCGCAGCCTGACGCCGCGCGCGGCCAGTTCCCGCAGGTCGCTCATGAAGTTCGCGTCGGGAATGATGTAGGCGTTGGTGATCAGCACCTCGCTGCGGGCCGAGCGCATGAGGGCGCGGAAGGCCTCCGGCATGTGATTGCGCGTGGCAGCCGCTCGCGACGGCGAGTCGGTGTGCACGGCGCTGCGGCCGATCGCGAGCGACGCCGGCAGGGCGGCGAGATCGCCGGCCCAGCTGTGCGCGCCGGCGATGAGTTCCTGCACGGCGGGGTGGGCCGCCGCGTCGGGCGGCAGCGCGATCATGGCCGGCGTCGGCGCAACCGCCCCGGCCTCGCCGGACGACGGGATCCGGGTCACCCATTCGCTGTTCCAGTAGCGGTCGAACACGGCGCTTGCCTGGCGGGCCACCGGCCCGACGCCGAGCACGTCGAGGTCGTGGAAGTTGAACTCGCCGTTCAGCCCCAGGTACTCGTCGCCGATGTTGCGCCCGCCGATGATCGCCACGCGGTTGTCGACGATCATCTGCTTGTTGTGCATGCGACGGTTCAGGCGCGCGAAGTCGGCGGCGCCCTCGGCCGCACGACCGAACCAGCCGCGCTCCCGCCATGCGTTGAACACCCGGATCTCGATCTTCGGGTGCCGGTCGATGCGCGCGAGCATCGCGTCGCGCAGCTCGGGGCTGGTCATGCGGAGCAGCATCGTGTTCAGGTCGTCGAACAGGATGCGCACGGTCACGCCGCGGTCGGCGGCGGCGATGACCCGCGACAGCAGCAACTGGCCGGCGGCGTCGCCAAACCAGACGTAGTACTGGAGGTCGAGCGCATCGCGGGCGGTGTCGATCAGCACCAGCCGCCACTTCAGCGCCTCCGAGCTGCGGTCGAGCAGCCGGAACCCGGACGCCTGTGCGCCGTGCTCCGCGCCGATGCGCGCCTCGATGTCGGCGAGCGTGCCGCCCGGGAGCGGCGCCGCCGCATAGGAGGGCGGAGGGCGCTCCACCTTGGGGGGCGTAGCGGCGCAGCCCGCGAGCGACAGCGCGAGGACGAGCCAGGCATGGGCGAGCCATCGCTGGCGGCGATGCTTCGGGTCGGTCTGCCTGCGCATGGGATGGGATCGAAAGAAGGATGTAGGGTCTGCGGCGGCGAGGATGTCGCGGATGATGGCGCTCTGACGCGATTGTAGGGCCGGGCCGGGATCAGGCCGCCCGGTCCCGGAACGATGACGCAGCCACTGCCGACCCGCTCTTGGGTCGCTGCGCTCGCTGCGCTCGCGTGCAGCGCCTGTTCGTCGCCACCGGCCTTGCCCGACCGGTCGGCCCACGCCACGATGGTCACGCGCCCGCTCAGCCAGGCCGGTATCGGCGATGCCCGCCAGCCCTTTGCCGCGGTGTCTGGCGATCAGCTCGCAGCCGGCGGCGGCGCCAACGGACGGGGCCTCGCCGATGCGATTCGCGACGAGGCGGTGTGCCCGGGAGTCGGCCGCATCGTGATCGTGGCCTATTCGAAGGGCGTGCCGGACACGCCGCACGCGCCGGCCCGGCTTCAGGCCGCGGCCCGGGGGCGAAGCCTCCTAGCCCTGAGTGCCCGGACTCACCGCGCGGCCGACGATCGCGAGGATCGCCCGGTTCCGGGCCTTCTCCGGCAACTCCCCCAACGAGGGCAGCCGCCCGGAGGCCAGCAGGTCGGCCAGGCCATGGACGATGGCCCAGGCGGCGCCGACGTCGGTCAGCACGGAGCGGTCCTTCGTGGGCGGGGTGTGGTTGCCGGTCACGTCGGCGACCTGGCGCACCAGCGCTTCGAAGGCGGTGTTCGCGGCACGCCCGAGCCGCTCGCTGCCGAAGTCCGGGCGTCGCGAACCGAACATCAGCCTGAAGAGGGCGGGGTTCTCCAGCGCGAACACCACGTAGCCCAGCCCCGATGCCTGGAGCTGCGCCTGCGGCTCGTGCCGCGCCTGTTGCCGGAACGTCTGCTGGCGGGCGAGGAAGCGCTCGAAGCCCCGCGCCGCCAGCGCGGTGAGCAGGCCGTCCACGTCGCCGAAGTGATGCGCAGGGGCCGCGTGGCTCACGCCTGCACGCTTGGCCACCCCGCGCAGCGAGAAGCCCTCGATGCCCTTCTCGGCGAGCTCCGCCTCGCTCGCATCGAGCAAGGCACTGGCCAGGTCGCCGTGGTGATACGGGCGCTCCGCGGGGACGACGGCGGTCGGCTTCAGGGTGGCGTCCATGAGGGCAGTGTCGCCGATTGGTCCTGACGGCGTCAAGATACATGTTGACAGTGGCAACATCGGATGCGATGATCTTTCCACCGTCAAGTTATGGGATGGCGGTCAACCCACCTCAAGGAGCAATGATGAAACGACTACATGCGGCGATCTGGATGTTCGGTGTCTGTGCGGTCGGCCTGCCGGGGATGCTCCATGCACCGGCAGCCGCTGCCCAGTCGGCCGCGGGCGCGGTCCTGCGCCTGGAAGTCTCGGAGTTTCGCAACCCCACGGGGACGTTGAACTGCCGGCTGTTCTCGCAGCCGGCCGACTTTCCCGACGGTGAGGGAGCGGTGACGGTGCGTGCTGCGATCGATGGGAAGCAGGCCGTCTGCGCCTTCGCCAACCTTCGTCCGGGCACCTATGCGGTGGCGGTCGTCCACGACGAGAACGGCAATGGACGTATGGACAGGAACCTGCTCGGCGTGCCGAGCGAAGGCTACGGGGTGTCGAACAACCGCACCTATTCCCTGTCCAGCCCGAAGTGGGACGAGTCGAAGTTCACCCTCGCGGCGAACGAACCCGTGGTGCTGCGCGTGAGCCTGAGGTACTGAAGCGCCGGCGAGCGCGCGCCGCGCGACGCTGCGCGTCCGAAGCCCGTCCCGATCCCACCCAATGCGCCGGCGATGGCCGGGCAGCAACGAGGACCATCGCATGAACCACGTCACGACCACCCTGCTTACCGGCGCCAGCGGCGGCATCGGGCTCGAAATGGCGCGCCTCCTGGCGGCGCGCAGCCACCGGCTCGTGCTTGCGGCCCGCGGCGCAGGCAAGCTCGAGGAAGCGGCCAGCGCGATCCGGCGCGAGCACGGCACCGAGGTGCACACCCACGCGATCGACCTGTCGGATGCCGACGCGGCGCAGCGCCTGTTCGATCACACGCAGCGCGAGGCGCTGCGCATCGACGCGCTGGTGAACAACGCGGGCTTCGGCGTGATCGAGGAGCATGTGGCGCTCGATGCCGAGCGCCTGCATCGCATGCTGCAGCTGAACGTCGGGACGGTCGCCGAGCTGAGCCGTCTTTACGGAGCCGAGATGAAGCGGCGGCGCGCCGGGATGATCCTCAACATTGCCTCGGCGGCGGCCTACCAGCCCACGCCGTACTTCGCGGCGTACGGCGCATCGAAGGCGTTCGTGCTGAACTTCTCGGAGGCGCTCGCCAAGGAGCTCGAGGACTTCGGGGTGAGCGTGAGCTGCCTGTCGCCCGGACCGACCGACACGGCGTTCTTCGACGGCGTCGACCCGCAGCGCATCGGCGGCGGTCACCACTTCGGCAAGGCGAGCCGGGCCGACCCGCGCGCGGTCGCCCTGGCGGGGGTCGAGCTGATGCTCGGCGGCGGCCTGTCGCGGGTGGTCGGGCCGGGCAATCGGGCGCTGATCTTCGCCAATCGGTTCGCGCCGCGCGCCGTGGTGGCGGCGGTCTCGAAGCGGCTGCTGCGGCCGCACGACATCGGCCGGAGGGCGGCCTGACGGACCCGCGCCCAGGCACTCAGCGCGCGCGGCGGTACAGCACGAACAGCACCAGCCAGTAGCCCGCGAACAGCGCCGTCTGCCACCAGTAGGCCTGGGTGGAACGCCCGTTCAGCACGGTGGCCAGTGCCCCTGAGACGTTGACCGCCGCCAGTCCGGCCACCGTGGCGCCCAGCGCAACAAGCACGGCCGGCATCACGCTGCGCTCGCGTGCGGCGCTCCACCACAGGCAGGCGTAGGCCACCACCGCGAACGAGATGATCTTGTCCTGGTAGGCGTAGAAGGGCACGTCGTAGTAGACGAAGAGCAGCGGCCACTTGATGCCGAAGAAGTGCGCCACCGCCATCGCGCAGAAGTAGGCGACTCCCGCGAGCAGGGCGATGCGGAGCAGTTTGGATGCCATGGTGATGCCTCGGGACGGAAGTTGGTCCGGATTCTGGGCGGCCCAGCTGGCCTGCGCGAGCGGCCTGAAAGACAATGATCGAAAGCTTCGGGCCAAACATGCCGAGACCTTCCGCTGCCGCTGCCGCTGCCGCTGCTGCTGCCGACACGACCGGTCCGATCGGTCGCCTGCCCGCCGGGCGACCGTTGCGGGTGGCCGTGCTGGCCTTCGACCGCATCAGCCCGTTCCATCTGGCCGTACCCTGCGTGCTGTTTGGCGATCGGCACCCCGGGGCGCCGGTCTTCGAGCTGCGCGTGTGCGCCGCCGAGCCCGGAGCGCTACGCACCACGGCCGGCTTCGAGGTGCACGCCCGCCACGGCCTGCATGCCCTGCGCTGGGCTGACTGGGTCATCGTGCCCAGCTGGCGCGATCCTGCCGAGCGCCCCCCCGATCGCGTCCTGAGGGCGCTGGTGGCCGCGCACCGGCGCGGCGCGCTGATGGTGGGCCTGTGCCTGGGCGCCTTCCTGTTGGCCGAGGCCGGGCTGCTGGACGGGTACGAAGCCACCACGCACTGGTCGGCGGCCGACGAGTTCGCGCGACGCTTCCCCGCGGTGCGCGTCAAGCCCGACGTGCTGTACGTGGATGCCGGTCGGGTCGTCACCTCCGCCGGCACGGCCGCCGGGCTGGATTGCGGGCTGCACCTGCTGCGTCGCCACTTCGGCGCCGACGCGGCCAACCGGGTCGCGCGGCGACTGGTGGTCGCCCCGCATCGGCAGGGCGGGCAGGCCCAGTTCATCGAGCATCCGCTGCCCGACACCCCGGGCGACGCGCGGATCGCCGCGGTGCTCGACCGTGTGCGCGCGTCGCTGGCCGAGGGGCACGACGTGGACCGCATGGCCGACGACGCCGCGATGAGCCGGCGCAGCTTCACCCGGCACTTCCGCCGGGTCACCGGCACGACGCCCAAGCAGTGGCTGCTGAGCGAGCGTGTCGCACTGGCCCAGCGCCTGCTCGAAGCCACGACGGAGCCGGTGGAGCGCGTCGCGCAGCGGGTCGGCTTCGCGTCGGCCACGGTGCTGCGCCAGCACCTGCGCAGGGCTTGCGGGCTGACGCCGGTTGCATGGCGTCAGGGCTTCTCGGGGAGGTCCGATCGGATCGCGCCCGATGCACGGGGCGCCCGGCACAGGACCGGGTAGTCGCGCCGACCCGCGCGCCTTGCCAGACGCTCCGGGCGCCGTCCGTCCGGGCCCGCTGGGCTTGCGCGCGCAGCGGCCCCGGCGGCGCTTCAGGTCGGCAGCAGGCCCTGTTCGGCCAGCAAGGCCTCGGCGATCCGCAGTGCATCGATGGCGGCCGGAAAGCCGCAGTACGCGACGCTGTGCGTCAGGACCTCGCGGATCTCCAGCGGGGTGCAGCCGTTGTTGAGGGCGCCCTGCAGGTGGATCTTCAGCTCGTGCGGCCGGTTCAGCGCGCACAGCATCGCCACCGTCACCAGACTGCGCTCGCGCGGGGTGAGCCCCTCGCGCGTCCACAGGCCGGCGTAGGCGAACTCCTCGCTCAAGCGCCGGATCGGCGCGTTGAAGGCGTTGGTCGAGGCATCCCGCTGCGTCACATAGGGCCTGCCGAGGATGCGGGCCATCATCTGCCGCCCTCGCTCTCGCAGGGACGGGGTGCCCGTGTCGTTGGCGTCCATCTGGCTCACCCCTCGCTGAAGGCCGGCGCGCACGACACGCCCTTGGCTGTGGTCACCGCGGCCGGGAAGTCCGCTTCCGGTCCGGCCGGCATGATTGCGAACTCGTTCCCGTACTGCTTGCCGGTGTCGTTGATCCTGTAATCGTCGTTCAGCACGGCCGCGTCCGCCTCGAGCCTGGCCGCATCGAGGGACTGCGCGGTGCTGATGATCTGCTCGGTGACGACGCGGGACTCCAGCATCGGATCCGCATCACGCAGGGCGGCGATCCTCGCTCGCAGCCGCGCTCAGTCCTCCGCGTGCCGCCTGTCGAACGCCCACACCGCCTCGAACCCCATCATCTTGCTGAAGTCCATGAAGTCCGCCATCGGCACCGGGCTGCCGATCGACGAGCGCGTCGCCAGCACCTGCCCATAGG
>CAYNRU010000007.1:0-165610 GCA_964399635.1 uncultured Bordetella sp. | reverse complement strand
CTCGGACGGCCGCAGGCCGGCCGAGAGGGGCAAGCTGTCTGAGCGCAGCGCAGCGCAGCGAGTTCTTGCCCCGCCCCCCTCGCCGCCCCGCCCCGCGCGGGGACCCCCGGCGCAGCCGGGGGTGCGTCCCGCCGAGCGCAGGAGCGTGCCGCCCGCAGCGGCGCCTCGCGCCAACCCAAAAACGAGGCCGCCCCTACCACCCCACAAACGAAAGCGGCCCGCCGAAGCGAGCCGCCCTGTTCGATCGCGCCCGGGCCGAGGCCCGGACCGCATCGCCCGGTCCGTCAGGACCGGCCGATCAGAAGTGCCATTCGGCGTGCAGCGTCGGCGTGGACGTCTGCGTGCCCCTGCCCGGCGGGTTGCCGAACTTGTTCTTCCAGTACTCGTAGCCGACACCCGCGAAGACGGTGCCCTTGTTCAGGCCGCCCAGCACGCCCACGTCCCACTGGACCGAGGTGCGCAGCAGCGTCTCGACCTCGGTCTCGACCCCGAAGCCGTCCTTGCCCTTGGCGCCGGTGATGGCCACGAAACCCTTGAAGATCGCCGGCACGCCGAGCGTGAACGGCACGCCCCAGGTGGCGCCCACCTGGTACGTCGTGTCGAACTGCACCTTCTTGCCGACGATCCCGTTGTTGTTCGTCTCCTTGTAGGCCAGCAGGCTCAGGTCGAGGAAGCCGACCGGCAGCGCGACGTTCAGCGTCGGGCCGATCAGCAGCTTCAGGGGCCGCGGCGCGAAGGTCGTGTTCTTGGCGCCTGCATCGAAGCCAGCGGTGATCGACACGTCGCGAAACGGGCCGAAGGCGACCGGCGAGCCGAGCGTCTTGCCCATCGACAGCGCATGGCGGTAGGCGAAGTAGAGCTCCTGGGCCTGGCTGGTGTTGCCCCGTCCCGCGGCCGGATCGTTCTCGATCGACCTCAGGATGTCGAGGTTGAAGAAGTTGGTGCCGTACTTGTAGGCACTGAAGTGCCCGATCATGTAGATGTTCTTGGGAACGTCCCCGGAGATGGACGGCTCGGTGAAGTTCGGTCCATAGCGGTAGCCGATATAGGTGTCGCTGAAGTCTGCAGCCGACACGGCGCCGGACACGGCGACCAGACTGGCAGCCACCAGGGCGGGGATGCTTCGCATGTGGGGATCTCTCGATGGACGTTGGTAGGTGTTGTGGTTCGCCAGGACCGCTCAGCTTCGGTGCATCGGACGCCGAAGCGGAGCAGCCGAGAGATCACCGCAAGATATGTTCCAACCGGGGCTTTGGCGATGACACCTACGGAACGCCTCTAGAATGCGGCCCTGGGCGCCACGGTTGGGCACCCCCTGGAAATACTTCGGACACGTATCTGGACGGTCATGGGCAAGCGACTCACACGCATCGCGACACGCACGGGCGACGACGGCACCACGGGTCTGGGCGATGGCAGCCGCACCCGCAAGGACAGCCTTCGGGTCGCTGCGATGGGCGATGTCGACGAACTGAACTCGACGCTCGGCGTGCTGCTCACCGAGCCGCTGCCCGACGACGTGCGCGCCTCGCTGCTCGACATCCAGCATGACCTGTTCGATCTCGGCGGCGAGCTCTGCATCCCGGGCTTCGAGAACATCGCGGACGCGCAGGTCGAGCGGCTCGACGCCCTGCTCGCACGGCACAACGACACGCTGCCGAGGCTCGAGGAGTTCATCCTGCCCGGCGGCTCGCGCGCGGCGGCAGTGGCGCACGTGGCCCGCACGGTGTGCCGACGCGCCGAGCGCGCGATCGTCGCGCTCGGCCAGACCGAGCCGGTGCGCCCGGCCTGCCGCCAGTACGTGAACCGGCTGTCGGACCTGTTGTTCGTGCTGGCGCGCGTGCTCAACCGGCACGCGGGCGGCACCGACGTGATGTGGGAAAAGGGGCGCGCCAAGGGCTGAGCGCGGATCCCCGCGGCAGACCTCCCCCGTCGATCCCGCGATACCCGCGCGATGCGGCAGCGGCGGACGGCAAACCGCCATCCTGCGCGGTGCGACGGGATCGCGCCCACGCCCGCGCCCATGGCCCCGCACGCGTCACGCGTTAGGCGTCACGCGTTAGGCGTCAGGCGTCAGGCGTTAGGCGCTGCCGCCGCCCGGCACTGCCAGCGCCTCAGCCAGCGCCGAAGACAGCCCTGACCACCGCGCGCCCGCATCGTGCATCGCTGCGGGCACAGACCCCGCCTGCAGCGCGGCCGCCGCCGCACGGGCACCTGCCTGCACGCTGTCGATGACCGGCACCGGGACGTCGGCGGCGACCCGCTGCGCGATGCCGCCGAGCGCGGCACCGCCGATCACCACCGCCCGCACCGGCGGGCGGGCCGCGACGAGGAGCGCACCGAGAATCTCGGCCGCACCGCCGTCGGGCTGGCCCATCAGCTCGACGCCGCTGCGCTCGACGACGTGGATACCGGCCAGGCCGTCGGCCAGGCCGTGGGCAAGCGCAAAGCGCTCGAGCATCGGCCGCCATGCGAGGCCGCCGGTGACGATCGCGTGGGGTCCGTGCGCGGCGGCCTCGCGCAGCGCGGCCTCGGCCAGACCGATCACCGGCACGCCCACGACCTCGCGCAGCGCGGCCACGCCCGGATCACCGAAGCAGCCGACGATCACCGCGTCGCATCGACCGCCCTGCGCGACGAAGCCGGCCCAGGCATCGAGCACCGCATGCGCGGCGATGGCGTAGGCGGCCTCGGAGGCGATGTAGGACGCGCCGAGGCGGGCGGTGACCGTCGCGAGTGCGACGCCGTCGCCCAGCAGCGGGGCCGTCACGCCCGCCATCAGCCGCGTGACCGACTCGGACGTGTTGGGATTGATCAGCAGGACGGTGCGCATCGCGGACTCTCCAGGACGGCGCCGGGTTGCGCGCAAGCCGTATCGTAAGGCCGCCGGGCGGCGCCCGGCCAGAGGCGCCGCAAGCCCCCCGCCGGCGCGCCGGATGCGCTCAGTAAGTCTTGTAGGGCAGGAACTTGCCGCTCAGGACCACGTGCACGCGGTCACCCTTGGGATCGGGTTCGCGCGTGATGTCCATCGAGAAGTCGATCGCACTCATGATGCCGTCGCCGAACTCCTCGTGGATCAGCTCCTTGATCGTCGTGCCGTAGACGCTGACGATCTCGTACCAGCGGTAGATGAGCGGGTCGGTGGGCACCGCGGTCGGCAGCGAGCCCTTGTAGGGCACGACCTGCAGCCAGGCCATCTCGTCCTCGTCGAGGCCGAAGATGTCGCCCACCACCGATGCCTGCTTCGCGTCGAGCGTCATCTGCCCAAGGCACGCGGCGGTGACCCATTCCTTGCTGTGGCCTACGCGGGCGGCCACGTCGGCCCACTTGATGCGCTTGCGCACCTTGGTCTCGACGATCTTGCGGGTGACGTCGTTGCGGTCCATCTCGATGATCTCCTGGGTGTGGGATGCGTGCGGCTCAGCGCACCGCGTGCAGGCGGGGCGGCGACGTTGCGTCGGGCTCGGGGTCGAGCCCCGGCGATACCTCGACGGGGTGGCCTGCGCCACCGGACGCGGCGTCGGTGCCCCCCTGCTGAATCAGCTTGGACCGGTGGACGAGGAAATCCACCAGGTGGTTGCGGATCCGGTAGAACTGCGGGTCGTGGTGGATGGTCAGGCGCGTGCGGTCGCGCGGCAGCGTGTTGCGGACCACCTCGGCGATGCGCGCGCGCGGGCCGTTGCTCATCAGCAGGATACGGTCGGCCAGCAGGATCGCCTCGTCGACGTCGTGCGTGATCATGAAGACCGTCTGGTGGGTGGCCGCGCAGATCTTCAGCAGCTCGTCCTGGATCACCCCTCGCGTCAGCGCGTCCAGCGCGCCGAAGGGCTCGTCGAGCAGCAGCATCTTGGGCTCGATCGCGAATGCCCGCGCGATGCCCACCCGCTGCTTCATGCCGCCGGACAGCTCGGCGGGCTTCTTGTGCTCGGCGCCCGACAGGCCCACCAGCTCGATGAAGCGCGCGCAGTGCGCGTCGACCTTGGCGCGGCTCCATTGCGGCCAGCGCGAGCGCACCGCGAACGACACGTTGCCCAGCACCGTCATCCACGGCATCAGCGCATGGCCCTGGAACACGACGCCGCGCTCGAGGCCCGGCCCGCTCACCTCGCGCCCGTCCATGAAGACGTAGCCGTCGCTCGGCTTCTCGAGGCCGGCCAGCACGTTGAGGATGGTGGTCTTGCCGCAGCCCGAGTGGCCGATGATGCACACGAACTCGCCGCGCGCGATGTCGAAGTCGATGTCCTCGAACACCGGCACCGGCTCGCCGCGCCCGCTGGGCGGGTAGCGCTTGGCAAGCCCCTGCACCCGCAGGAAGGCGTCAGCGGGGGCGCTCATTCGCGCCACGTCACCAAGCGCTGCAGGCTGGCGAAGGCCAGGTCGAGCAGCATGCCGACGACGCCGATCACCAGGATCGCGAAGATCACGTTGGTCAGCGACAGGTTGTTCCATTCGTTCCACACGAAGTAGCCGATGCCCGTGCCCCCGACCAGCATCTCGGCGGCGACGATCACCAGCCAGGCGATGCCCATCGAGATCCGCATCCCGGTGAGGATGGTGGGCGCGGCCGCGGGCAGGATCACCTCGAAGGCCTTGCGGACCGGGCCGACCTCGAGCGTGCGCGCGACGTTGAGCCAGTCGCGCCGCACCGCTGCGACACCGAACGCGGTGTTGATCAGCATCGGCCAGATCGAGCAGATGAAGATCACGAAGATGCCGGAGGCCGAGGAGTCCTTGATGGTGTAGAGCGCGATCGGCATCCAGGCGAGCGGCGAGATCGGCTTGAGCACCTGGATGAATGGGTTGAGCGCGCCGTACAGCAGCGGCGACATGCCGATCAGGAAGCCCAGCGGGATCGCGACGATCGCGGCGAGCAGGTAGCCGCCCCCGACCCTGGCGAGCGAGTGTCCGAGCTGGATGCCGATGCCCTTGTCGTTGGGACCGTTGTCGTAGAAGGGCTGAGACAGGTGACGCACCGCGGCCGTGCCCATCTGCGCGAGCGTGGGCAGCCCGTCGCTCTTGGTCGCGCCGCCCGACTTGCCCATCAGCTTCGCGTACTCGTCGTCGGCGCCCGCCACGCCGGCTGGCGCGGGCTTGGTGGCGATGTGGTAGGCACCGAGCAGCAGCACCAGCAGCAGCACCGACAGCAGCGCCGAGCGAAAGCCCAGGCTTTTGGTGAAGTCCATCGCGATGCCCTCAGCTGCGCCGGATTGCGAAGCTGTCCACGTACTTCTCGGGCTGCATCGGGTCGAACTCCCTGCCCATCACCTTGAACTTCCGGTAGCCGGTGTCCGGCGCCTTCTGGTCGAGCTCCTTCATGCGCTTGCGGGCGTCGGTCAGCAGGAACACCTGCTCGGCGATGTCCTTGTAGGCGACGTCGCCCTTCACGTAACCCCAGCGCTTCATCTGGGTGAGCATCCACACGGCCATCGAGTGCCAGGGCACCGGATCGAAGTCGGCACGGGCAGGCTCGTTCTTCACGCCGCCCAGGCCGTCGGCGTAGCGGCCGGTGAGCACCTGCTCGACGATGGTCTCGGGCTGGTTCAGGTAGGCGGCAGGCGCGATCACCTTCGCGATCAGCGGGCGGTTCTTGGGGTCGCGCGCCATCGCGGCGGCCTCGAGCACCGCGCGGTACAGGGCGGCGAAGGTGTTCGGGTTCTCCTTGATGAACAGGTCGGACACGCCGAACGCGCAGCACGGGTGGCCGTCCCAGATCTCCTTGGACAGGATGTGGATGAAGCCGACCTCGTCGAACACCGCGCGCTGGTTGAAGGGATCCGGCCCGAGGAAGCCGTCGATGTTGCCTGCGCGCAGGTTCGCGACCATCTCGGCCGGCGGGGTCACGCGCAGCTGCACGTCCTTGTCGGGGTCCAGGCCGTTCTCGGCCAGGTAGTAGCGCAACAGGAAGTTGTGCATCGAGTACTCGAAGGGGATCGCGAACCTGAACCCCTTCCACTGCCTGGGATCGCGCTTGTCCTTGTGCTTGACGCTCAGCGTGATCGCCTGGCCGTTGATGTTCTGGATGGTCGCCACGCGCATCGGCGCAGCCACCGAGCCCAGGCCCATCGAGATCGCCAGTGGCATCGGCGACAGGAAGTGCGAGGCCTCGTACTCCTTGTTGATCATGCGGTCGCGCACCAGCGCCCAGCCCGCGGTCTTGTTCAGCGACACGGTCAGGCCCTGGCGCTTGTAGAAGCCCAGGGGATCGGCCATGATCAGCGGCGTGGCGCAGGTGATCGGGATGAAGCCGATCCTCAGGTCCTTCTTCTCGAGCGAGCCCGGCTTGTCCTGCGCCATCGCCTGCATCGCGCCGATCGGCAGCACGGATGCGATGGCCGCGCGCGCGGTGTTGGCGCCCACGGCCTTCAGGAAGCGCCGACGCAGCCCGTCGTCGGGAAACAGCGCCTTGACCAGCGTCGCCTCCACGAAGTCCTGCGACAGCCTCTCGGCACCGATCGCGCCGGCGTCGGTCGCGGGCGCCGCCGCGGCATGCGGATCGGTTCCGTCCGCCGCGTGCTGCCGGCCGCACTGGCCGCAGGCTGCGCCGAGACGGCGGTAGGCATCGTAGGGGGTGTAGACGTTGGACATGGTGGTGGCCGCTCCGAAGTAGCCACCTGATTAGCAATCCCCATGCCACGAGGCACCCCACGCCGCCCTGCGAGCCCTGCGGGACGCGCCTCCGCGGGGTCGATCGCGGGCGGCGCCAATGTGCACCGATTGCGCACACAGCGGCCGGCGCAGCGTACGGACGCGCGGCCTCGCGCGACGCGCCCGCGGACGGCGCGGGCCCCGTCCAGCGCGTCGAGGGTCGGGCCGCCGGCCCGTCAGGCAGGCATCGCGCGCCACGACCGTGCGCGATGCATCGAACGGTGCACGCGCGCGCCACGGGACGGGGCGTGCGGGCGCAAGGCGGCGGCGGGTCGCATGGCGCCGTGATTTCACCGCGTGCAACGCGTGGTCGCGCGAGCCGGCGCCGCCGGACTGCCGGCGGCGGGCCGCGCGCGCCGGATCAGGCGAAGCGCACGCGCGCCTGCAGGGCCTCGAGAGTCACCAGCGGCGCGCGCAGCGCCTTGCCGCTTGCGTCGCCGCCGATCACCACGGCGCGCCCCGAGACCGGGGCGAGGCGATCGAGCTGGAAGCGGCCCGTGCCGGCATGCTCGCGGATGAAGCACGACTCGTCGAAGTAGAGCCGGTCGCCCTTGTCGTCGATCTCGTCGGCGTCGATGCTGTCGAAGCCGATCAGCCTGCGCACGCCCTGCAGGCCATCGTCGATCTCGACGGGGCTGATCAGTTTCGCGGCGGGGTCGATGAGGAAGGCCTGCATGGAATCGGGATCCGGCACGTAGTGGTGAGACGCCGCGGATCATCCGCGGCGCAGTGTCGCGAAACCTAGCACAGTGCCGCGGGCGGGAGCGCCTGTGGCCGTCGGACCGGACCGGCGGCCCGGACGGCCGGCAGCCATGCTGCGACCGCCAGGCGCCGATGCGGGCTGCGAGCGACGGCGGGCGCGGGCGAACCAGCGGGCCGCCGCCCGCTCGTCCGACGGCGCGTGGCGCCCGCGCGTCCGCCTCAGCCCGCCGCGCCGGGCGCCGCGGCCGCCGTCGGCCGGATCGTCAGCGGCAGGCTGGGCGTCTTGACCACCCACACCGGGTCGCGCGACGCGTAGGGCACCGGGCGGCCGACGATCGCACCCGCGATGCTGCGGGCCTGGCGGTGGATCGGCTCGATGGTGCAGCCCAGGCGCCCACCGGCCTCGGCGCAGTCGCCGAGGGCGAACACCGCGCCGTCGGCACATGACAGGGTGACCGCGTCGACGACGACGCCGCGCCCGACAGGCAGCCCGGCGCGCCGGGCGAGCCGTGTCTCGGGCTCGATGCCCACCGCCGCGACGCCGAGGTCGAAGCGCTGTCGGCGGGAGGTGGCGTCGGCGCTGGTCCACTCGAGGGCGACGGCCGAGTCGGGCCCGCCCTCGGCCGGCTGCAGCGCGCCGAGCGCGACGCTGCCCTCGAAGCGCACTCCGCGCGCGCGCAGCGCATCACCCAGCCGGGCGCCGGTGGCGGCGTCCAGCCGGCCATCGAGCGGCAGCGCACGGGTCTCGAGCAAGGTCACCTCGGCGCCGGCGCCGGCGAAGTCCTCGGCGAACTCGCAGCCGACCAGGCCCGCGCCGAGGATCAGCAGGCGCGGCGCGCGCCCGCCCGCACCGGCGTGCGCGGCCGCGGCGTCGAAGGACGCTCGCAGTGCCGTGTAGGCATGGAGGTCGTTGACCGCATGCAGGCGCGAGGCGCCGTGCCCCGCGATCGCGGGCCGACGTGCCCGCGCCCCCGTGGCGAGGACCAGATGACCGAAGCGCAGGGTGCCGCGGGTGGTCAGCAGGCGGCGCCGCGCGACGTCCAGGTCGACCGCCCACGCGTGGGGCAGCAGGCGCACGCCGAGCTCGTCGGCGAGCGCCGCGCCGGACTGCGCCACCAGCGCCGCAGGCGACAGGCCGCGCGACAGCGCGACCGAGAGCGCGGGCTTGGCGTACACGGTGCCACCGCAGGCGGTCACCAGCGTGATCGACCCGCCGTGGCCCGCTTCGCGCAGCGCGCGAGCCGCGGCCCAGCCGGCGGCGCCCGCGCCCACGATCACCACCGCGTCGCGCGCGCCACGGGCGGCGCCGGGCGCAGTGGCGGGGCGCGCCGCGCCGGCTGCGTTGCGCGCGCCCCGCGGCGGGGGCGGCTCGATCGGACGGAAGTCGGCCTTGCCGACGCCGCACACAGGGCATCGCCAGTCGTCCGGGATGTCCTCGAACCGGGTGCCCGGCGCAAGGCCCCCGTCCGGATCGCCGCGGGCCTCGTCGTAGACGAGGCCGCAGGCCTCGCACAGCCATCGCCGCAGCGCGCTCGCCGCCGGGCCGCCGGCGGCGCTCATCGCGCCCCCGCGGCCATCAGGCGGTCGATCTCCTTGCGCAGGTGCTTGATGGCGGGCGTGACGATCGCGACGAAGTAGCCCTCGCGCAGCCGGCGCTGCGCCGGCGACGCGAGCGCGTAGCCGGCGGCGCCGGTGTGCAGCATCGCCGATTGCGTCGCGCGCAGCGTCAGCTCCGAGGTCATCAGCCGCGCGGTCAGCACCTCTGCGAACTGCCCGTCCGCCGGGTCGAGCACCGACCCCGCGAGCGCGGCGACCCGCTCGCGCAGCGCGCCGAGTTCGTCCTCGAGCTGGTCGGGGCCGTCCTCGAGGAAGCCATTGACCTGGGCCAGCCTCAGGTTGGCGTCGCGCATCAGTGCCACGCAGCCCTCGACGATGCCCGCGCCGATGCCGACCTGCATCAGCACGAAGCCGTTGCGGATCCGCTTGAGCCAGGGGCCGATCGGGTCGGCCAGGACATGGTCGTCGGGCACGAACACGCTGTCGAAGGCGAGCGCGTAGGTGCCGGTGCCGTCCATCGCGAGGAAGGGCGGCACCTCGGCGAGGCGCATGCCCGGCCAGTCGCAGCGGATCAACGCCATCACCTCACGGCCCTCGCCGGTGGGCGCTGGGCCGTCCGGGCCGACCGGCTGGAACGCGGTGCCGAACACGTGCCCGGGCCCGAGGTTGGAGACCCAGGGCAGCTGCCCCGACACGCGCCAGCCGCCCGGCACCCGCTCGCCGCGCAGCGCGAGCCGCTCGATGGACGCGAAGTACTTCATCGGGTTGGACATGCCGGTGCCCCCGAGCAGCTCGCCGCGCGCGAGCGCGGGCAGCACGGTCGCACGCAGCACCTCGGAGCGGCCGTGCTCGACGTACCACGCGCAGGCGTCCTGGCACCACGCCATGAACGCGGTCGACCCGCAGCTGCGGCCGATCGCGGTCATCGCGTCGATCGCGCCGACCAGGTCGGCGCGCCCGTCGGGACGCTGCGACGCAAGGTGGTGGCGGTAGGCGCCGTCGGCGCCCAGCGCCCGCAGCGCCGCGCCCGGATAGAGCCCGCGGTCGATACGACCCACCAGCGGGTCGAGTTCGCGCGCGACGGTAGCGCCGAGCGCGCCCCGGTCGGCGAGCGCGACGGAGGAATCGATGGCGCCCATGCACTGTGCTCCTGTGCCCATGCCACGCGGCTTAGGCCAGCGTGACCTCGGTCGGGATCGGGTTGCGGAAGCAGTTGGCCATCGGCGACGCGAAGTCGGCCTGGCGGACGATCTCCGCGAGTACCTCGCGCGGCGCGTCAGCCTCCAGCAGGATCCTGGCGCGGACGGCCTGGAAGCCCATCTGGAGCGGCTCCTTCCGGGCGCCGCCCGCACCCCATGCGGCCGGGTTGCCGATGTCGCCCTCGAGCATCACCTCCATCTTCGAGATCGTCACGCCGTGGTGCGTGGCGACCGCATGGATGCCGACGCACAGGCATCCGCCCAGCGCCGACAGCAGGATCTCGGACGGCGCGGGGGCGGTGTCCTGCCCGAACAGGTGCGGCGGCTCGTCGACGATGACCGGTGAATGGTCGCCGACGTAGGTCAGCGAGCGGAACTGGCCGTCGTAGACGGTCCGGCTGCGGACCGTGCCCTTCGAGTAGGGATTGTCGCGGCCCTTCTGCGCGAACGCGGCGAGGCCGGTCGCATCGATCGGCTTGACCCATGCGGTGTCGACGATCGTCTGCTGTGCTGCTGCCATCGGGGATGCCTCCGGAGTGTCGGTGATCCCCTCCTTTGCAAGCGGCGTGCCATCGCCGCCTTGCCCCGCCGGAGCCGCCGGCTCGACCGGGCACCACGCCGGCACCAGGCCTCCAGGCGCCCTTCGCAGACCCCGGCCCCCGCACGGCCGCATCGCGCGGGCCCGCCGTCGCGAACAGGGCCGCGCAAATTGGTCATCTGCCGCGCAAATTGTTTACATTGGGCGGCACCACCACCCGGTCAGGGCAGTTCGTCGGCCGGCTGGAGCTTCTCGAGGCGGTAGGTGAACTGGCGCCGCGTCATGCCGAGCATCTGCGCGGCGCGCGAGCGGTTGCCTCCGGCGCGCGCCAGCGCGTCGCGCACGCGGTCGGCGTCGGCGGGCACGACCTGGGCGTAGGGGCGCACCAGCTCCGGGCCGCCGGGCACGGGGCCCGACGCGGCGGTACGCGTGCCGGCGGACCCGGTGGGAGCCGCGGCGGGCACCGAGGGGTCAGGCTCGGCGTCGAGCTGGGCGGCGACGGCGGCAGCATCGATCAGCGTGCCATGGGTCATCAGCACCAGACGCATCACCACGCTCTGGAGCTGGCGCACGTTGCCCGGCCAGGGGTGGTCCTGCATCAGCCGGATCGCCGGCTCGCTGAACTGCACCGGGTCGCGACGCCACGCGAGGCTGGCCTCGTGCGCGCAGTGTCGCGCCAGCATCGGGATGTCGCCCGGGCGCTCGCGCAGCGGGGGCAGCGTCAGCGGCAGCACCGAGAGGCGGTAGTACAGGTCGAGCCGGAACTCGCCCCGGGCCACGGCCACCGCCAGGTCGCGGTTGGTGGCCGCGACGATCCGCACGTCGAGCCGCAGCTCGCGGCGGCTGCCCACCCGCACCACGACCCGGTCCTGCAGCACGCGCAGCAGCTTGGACTGCATCGTGAGCGGCAGTTCGCCCACCTCGTCGAGGAACAGCGTGCCACCGTCGGCCTGCTCGAAGCGCCCGGGCTGCGCGGCGAACGCGCCGGTGAAGGCGCCGCGCTCGTGGCCGAAGAACTCGGACTCGAACAGGCTTTCGGGCACCGCCGCACAGTTGACCTTCACGAAGGGGCCCTCGGCACGGTCTCCGGCCTGGTGGATCGCCCGCGCGAACAGCTCCTTGCCGGTGCCGGACTCGCCGAGCAGCAGCACGGTGAGGTCGCCGGTCGCGACGCGCCGCGCCTGGGCGAGGCTGGCCTGCAGCGGCGCGGAGTCGCCGAGGATGCCGAAGTTGGGCAGCTGGCTGCCCAGACGCTCGCGCAGGTGGCGGTTCTCGTTCTCGAGGCGCGCGGTGCGACGCTGCAGCTCGTCGTTGATGCGGATCACCTGCGCGAGCAGGACACCGACCGTCTGCAGCAGTTCGAGGTCGTCATTGATCGCGCGGCGGCGGTTTCGAAGCCGGTGCGCGGCCAGCACGCCCCACACCCGGTCGCCCTCGCGCAGCGGCACGGCGATGAAGGACACCGTCTCGCCGGGCAGCCGCGAGCGCTCGACCGAGCGGCACAGAAAGTCGGGCTCAGCGTCGATATCCTGGACCAGGCGGGCCAGGCCGCTGCGCAGCACCTCGCCGCAGACGCCCTCGCCCCGCGCGAAGCGCCCGCGGGCGATCTCCTGCGCGGTCAGTCCGTAGGCGTGCCGGATGCACAGCGCCTCGTCGGCGTCGTCCCACAGCAGCACGCGACCGCGGTTCAGGCCGACCCACTCGGACAGCAGGCGCAGCGACTGGCGGATCACGAAGTGCGGCTCGACGCTGCGACCGAGCAGCCTGCCGACCTCACGGATCAGCAGCACCTCCTGCTGGTGCCAGTCGACCTGCACGGAGGGGGAAGCGGGAGGCGCTGCGGGCTGGGGAAGCATGTCGGGCTCCGGTCCGTCGGACGGAGCCCCATCGCTAGCAAGTTCGATGCCGCGCGAGCGCGGTGCGCGATTCGGGGTATCGGGCACCCGGCTGCGGCGCCAGGGCGGTCAGCATGCCGCCCGGGGAGCGGGCAGGCGCGTGCGCGGGGTGTGCGGGCCGGTCAGGCGTCGCGCGCCGCCTCGAGGTAGGACACCAGCTTGGCGCTGGTCTGGCGCAGGCGGTCGGACAGCAGCTGCACGAGCTTCAGGAGGATCTTGCTGCCCAGGCGCGGCTCGTCGTGGAGCACCAGCAGCATCGCGTCGCGGGACAGCACCGCGATCCGGCACGGCTCGAGCGTGACGCAGGACGCGAAGCGCGGCTCGCCGTCGAACATCGACATCTCGCCGAGCGCGTGGCCGGCATGCGCGACCGCGATGCGGGAGGGAAAGTTGTAGCGGTTGCGGCGCAACACGTCGACCATGCCGTGCATCAGCAGGGTCATGAAGTCGCCGGCCTCGCCCTCGGAGATCAGCGTGACCCCGACCGGCGCCTCGTAGACGTACATGAAGGCGCCGAGCTTGCGCGTCTCTTCCATGTCGAGACCCGAGAACAGCGGGGTCTTGGCCATCAGCGTGTGGATCTCGTCGGCGAACTCGCTGGCGCGGCCGATGGGCCGCAGTCCGATCGCCGTCAGGCGTTCGTGGGGCGTCTGCCGGATCGCGGCCTCGGGCTTGGTGCCCCCGGCGCTGCCGCCGGCCGACTTGATCGTGGAAGCCTCCATGCCTCTCTCCATCATGGTTTGCCGAGGTTTATAGCACGCTTCGAACGGCGCACGGAGCCTGTGGACACCCCCTGGTGTCCGATCGATGCGTACGGGCCGACCGGTGGCGCCGAGGAGCCGATACAGACCCGCAGGGCGTGACCGAGTGCGCATGCCGGGCGCGCGCGACATGCGGGCAACGAGGCGCTCGCCCCGCCGGGGCCCCGACCTCAGCGCCCGGATCCCGGCCGGGAAGCTTGGGGAGGCTGAACGCCGCGGAGGCGGCGGTGCTCAGGCAGCCTGACGTCGCGAAGCGGATCCAGGCGAGCGGCTTGGACCCGATGATCGGCCGGCCGGACATGCTCGCCGCGCTGTTGAAGGCCGAGGTGGCGCGCGCGGTAGAGGTCGTCAAGGACGCGGGCATCCAGCCCGAATGAGGCCGCGGCAGCCGCGGCAACCGGCGCCGGCGCCGAGCAGCGACTGCAGGCGGCGCACCGAGCATGGGCGGGGGCGTCTCAGCGCGACGGCTCCTGCAGCACGCCGGTGAAGAACTGCCGTGCGTTCCGGGCGAGCGTGTCGATGTGGTAGCCGCCCTCCTGCACGTACACCGTCGGCACGCCCAGCCCCGCCACCGCCCGCCCCAGCCGGTGGAAGCCTTCGCTGGTGACCGCGACCTGCGATTGCGGGTCCTCGACGTAGATGTCGAAGCCGAGCGCGAACACCATCGCATCGGGCCCCCAGGCGCGGATCGCGGCGAGCGCCTCGTCCAGGCGGTCGAGGAACACCTGCTCCGACGAGCCGTGCGGCATCGGCAGGTTCAGGTTGAGCCCCCGCCCGGCGCCTGCGCCGGTCTCGTCGGCAAAGCCGGCGACGGCGGGATAGAAGTTGGTGGGATCGGCGTGGATCGACACGTAGAAGACATCGTCCCGCTCGTAGAAGATCTCCTGGATGCCCTGGCCGTGGTGCACGTCGGCGTCCAGCACGACGACGCGCCCGAACCGGCCGCGCAGCAGCTGCGCCGCGATGGCCGCGTTGTTCACGTAGCAAAAGCCGCCGGCCGCGGCGCGACGGGCGTGGTGGCCTGGCGGGCGGCACAGCGCGTAGGCGTGGCGGGCGCCGTCGAGCACGTCCTGTGTGGCCGCCACCGCGCATTGGGCCGACGCATAGGCCGAGCGCCAGGTGGACGGCCCCACCGGGCAGCTCCCGTCGGCGAGATAGGCGGCGGCCTCGGCGAGGATGCCGCGCAGCGCGTTGGGCTCGCGCACGAAGACGTTCGACATCACCTCGTCGCCCCAGTCGGAGGGCATCCGCGCCCACTGCGCGTGGGCCGTCTCGAGGAAACGCAGGTAGGGGTCGCTGTGCACGGCCCGCAGCGGCGCCATGCCGGCATCGGCCGGCTCCCGGACGTCGAAGCCCAGTGCGGTCACGCCCTCGAGCAGCGCCGTGACCCGGTCCGGGGTCTCCTGCGGCGTGCGCATCCGGCCGCGCGAATAGTAGGTCCGGGGATGGTGCAGGAGCTGGTCCTGGCTGAGGTAGGTCTGCATGGCGGGTCCTGGTGTGGGTTGGGCCTGGAGCCTGGGCCCGGGGGTCACCGCGGTCGGCGCGCCCTGCCCTGAGCCTGCCGGGCGGCGTCGAGCTTCATGCGGTCGCGCAGGCGCTGCAGCTCGGCCTCGAGCCGCTCGCGGGCCCGGTCGTCGGGCTCGGCGAGGATCCGGCCGAGCAGCGCGCGCTCCTCGTCGGCCTGCGAGGCCGACGCCGCGAAGCCGCCCTGCAGCCCGCGCTCCCGGGCGGTGCGTGCACGCGCCAGCGCGTCGAGGCCCTTGCGCCGCAGGGCGCGCTCCGTGTCGGCGGCCTGCCTGGCGCGGCGCTCCTTCTCCTCGCGGAACCACTTCGCGCCGGCCGTCTCCCTGTCAGTCATGTGCGCCTCCTCCGAAGGCTCGATCGGCGCGGCTGGCGGCGCCCGCGGCAGCGCCCGGATCGCCCGGGCCGGCAGAAGCGGGCACTGCGCGCGGCGCCTAGTGGGCCAGCGCCACGCGGCGCTCGGTCACGCCCTCGGCCAGGGTCTCCAGGACGCCGATGGTGTCGTCCCAGCCGATGCAGGCGTCGGTGATGCTCTGGCCGAAGCTGAGCTCGCGACCGGCCACCAGGTCCTGGCGGCCCGCCACCAGGTGGCTCTCGACCATCACGCCGAACACGCGCGACTCGCCGTCGGCCAGCTGCTCGGCGACGTCGCGGATCACGGCGATCTGGTTCTCGGCCTTCTTCTGGCTGTTGCCGTGGCTCGCGTCGATCATCAGGCGGCAGGCCAGCGCGGCCGCGCCAGCCTCGCGGCACGCGGCCTCGACGCTGGCCCGGTCGTAGTTGGGCGCCTTGCCGCCGCGCAGGATCATGTGGCAGTCCTCGTTGCCGTTGGTCGACACGATGGCGCTGTGGCCGCCCTTGGTCACCGACAGGAAATGGTGCGGCTGCGAGGCGGCCTTGATCGCGTCGAGCGCGATCCGCACGTTGCCGTCGGTGCCGTTCTTGAACCCGACCGGGCAGGACAGGCCCGAGGCGAGCTCGCGGTGCACCTGGCTCTCGGTCGTGCGCGCGCCGATCGCGCCCCAGGCGATGAGGTCGGCGACGTACTGGGGCGTGATCATGTCCAGGAACTCGGTGCCGGCGGGCAGCCCGAGCTCGTTGATGGCGACCAGCAGCTCGCGCGCGATCCGCAGTCCCTTGTTGATGTCGAAGCTGCCGTCGAGGTCCGGGTCGTTGATCAGGCCCTTCCAGCCGACCGTGGTGCGGGGCTTCTCGAAGTACACGCGCATCACGATCTCGAGGCGATCCCGGAAGCGCTCGCGCTGCTCGACGAGCAGGCGCCCATAGTCGAGCGCGGCCCTGGGGTCGTGGATCGAGCAGGGCCCGACGATCACCAGCATCCGGTCGTCCATGCCGTGCAGGATGCGGTGGATCGCCTGGCGGGTCTCGAAGATGCGCTCGGCCGCCGCCTCGCGCAGCGGGAACTCGCGGATCAGGTGCGACGGCGGCGCCAGCTCCTTCATGGCGCGGATGCGGACGTCGTCGGTGGCGTGCTTGGCGGTCATCGGTCGGTTCCCTTCGGGCGGTCCGGGGCTTTGTTCTTGGAGCCTGGCGGGGCGTCCCGGAAAACAAAAACCGCCAGGCTTCTCAGGCTGGCGGTCGTGTCGGGGAGGGCTGCTGCTAGGGTCGTGCGCGCTCCGGACTCGTCCCGCCAGCGGGCGGAAAGCCGAAAAAATAGAACGCGCGGAACCAGCGGCACACCATGGCGGCGACTTTAGCCGGATCGGGGGCCGACGGCAAGTCGGCCGGTGACCACGCTCAGAACGATGCGAGGACCTCGCGGGAGGCCTTGCACCAGGTCAGCGTGGCGAGATCGGTGGTCAGCGTGCCGGGTGCGTCCACGTAGATCACCTGCGCCGCGACCTTCGAGAACGACGCATGGAAGTGCTGGGAGGACTTGGTGACCACGATCCGGCGCCGGGCGAGGTCGATGCCGAACTGCGTGAACATGTCGGTGCCGAACCCCTGCGTGCGGCGTGCGTTGAGCAGCACCTCGACGCCGCCGATCGCCACCAGCGCGCAGTCGCCGAGCGACTCCACCGTGCCCGACAGCCCGGTCATGGTCGCGTCGCGGCGCAGCGCGCGCACCTCGACCCGCGCATCGAGCGGGTCGCCCGACACCGGCGCGACCTTGCCGCCGATGCGCAGCGCCAGGCGTGCGCCCTCGCCCGCCTCGAAGGCGATCGCGACGGCGCCCGGATCCCACAGCGGGCCGATCACAGCGGCGTCGACGTTTCGCTCGACCAGCCGACGCAGCACCCAGGTGGCGTCGCTCGGCGCACCGCCCCCGGCGTTGTCGGCGCCGTCGGCGAACACCACGGGCCAGGCGCTCGCGGCGAGCGCGGTGTCGATCGCGGCGTCGATGGACGGGCCGCGCACCCGCATCGCGTCGCAGATGCCGCGCAGCTCCGTGCCCAGCCGCGTGGCGAGCGCCTGCGCGCGCGCCGCATCCCGGTCGGCGTAGACCAGCAGCTTCGTGCCGAGGTCGGCCACGTCGCCCCACGGAAAGCCGTGGATCGCCGAGATGGACACGATGCCGTCGCGGCCCTCGAGCGCGCGGACGCGGTCAACGAATCCGCGCATCGGCTCGAGGGAGGTCCGCAGCATGCGGATCGTGCGGCAGTCGTGCACCGCGGGCACCGGGCGGATCTGGCCGCGCGCGGTCGCCACGCACAGGTCGACCAGCTCGACGCCGCGCTCGATCGCGTCGGTGTGCGGGTACTCGCGGAACGCGACCAGCAGGTCGGCGTGGGCGACCATCGCCTCCGACAGGTGGGCGTGCGGGTCGAGCTCGGCGCCGACCACGACACCGGGGCCCACGATGCCGCGCACGCGGGCGAGCAGGTCGCCCTCGCAGTCGTCGCAGCCGTCGGCGACCATCGCGCCGTGCAGGCCGAGCAGCACGACGTCCACCGGCATCGCCGCGCGCAGGTCGGCGAGCAGCTCGTCGCGCAGCGCCTCGTGGGCGGCGCGGGTCGTGGGGCCGGCGGGCATCGCGGCCGCGCACAGCCCCTCGGCCAGCTCGAGGCCGAGCGCCTGCGCGCGCAGGCGCGCGGCCCACAGCGGCCCGGTGAAGAGCTGCGGCGCGTCCGGGTGGGTGCCGGCAGGGAAGTAGCCGCGGTCGCGGAAGGCGGCGAGGCCCGTGGGCAGCGGCGCGAAGGTGTTGGTCTCGGTGGCGAGCGATGCGCAGAAGACCTTCACCCGCCGGCTCCGGAAGCAGTGCCGAGGCGGGCGGGCGACAGCATCGCCGCGTCGATGCCGTGGTCGGCGAGGTGGGCGGGCATCGGCGCACCGCGCGCGAGCGCAGCGCAGGCCTCGCCCATCGCGGCGCTGGTCTGGATGCCGTAGCCGCCCTGCGCGGCCGACCAGCAGAAGGCCGGATCGGCGGGCGCGGGGCCGCCGACCAGGTCGCCGTCGGCGACGAAGGAGCGCAGGCCGGCCCAGCTGCGGATCGGGCGTCGGATGGTCAGCGTGGTGGCCCGCTCGATCCGGTCGATCGCGATCGCGATGTCCAGCTCCTCGGGCTGCACGTCCTGCGGGGCCACCGGGTCGGCGTTGGCGGGCGAGCCGATCAGCACGCCCGCATCGGGCTTCATGTACCAGCTCTCGTCGAGCGCGATCACGGCGGGCCAGTGGCGCGTGTCGAGGCCTGCCGGCGGCGCGAAGGTGAAGGCCGCGCGGCGACGGGGCTGCAGCCCGATCGTGGGCACGCCGGCGAGCCGCGCCAGCACGTCGGCCCAGGCGCCGGCGGCGTTCACCAGCACCGCCGCCCGCCAGACACGGTCGCCGCAGCGCACCTCCCAGCCGCTGGCGGTGCGGGTGACCGCGTCCACGCCCGCATCGCAGGCCAGCGTCCCGCCACGCGCCTTCATGCCGCGCAGGAAGCCCTGGTGCAGCGCGTGCACGTCGATGTCGCAGGCGCCGGGCTCGAGGATGGCCGGGCCGGTGAGCGCCGGCCGCATCACCGGCACGGTGGCGAGCACCTCGGCGGGCGTCACGCGGCGCACCTCGGGCACCAGCCGGCGCATCGCGGCCAGCTCGGCGTCGAGCGCGGCGTCGTCACCGGGTGTGCCGACCATCAGCGCGCCGCGCGGCGTCAGCACCGGCACCTCCGAGAAGCCGGGCGGGCAGGCCTGCATGAACGGGCGGCTCGCCTTGGACAGCGCGCGGACCTGCGGCGTGCCGTAGGTCTCGCTGAACAGCGCGACCGAGCGCCCGGTGCTGTGGTAGCCGGGGTGCGACTCGCGCTCGAGCACGACGACGCTGCCGTGCGGGGCGAGGAAGTAGGCGACCGATGCGCCGGCGATGCCGGCGCCCACGACGAGGAAATCGACCTGCACCATGGCTTGACGCCCGCGAGGAATGCCAGGGCCCGATTCTAAGGCCGGGGCCGCGGGCGCGCGCCGTCAGTCGAGTTGCGCGCCCGAGGCCTTGACCGCCACCGCCCACTTGGGCATCTCGCCCTGCAGGAAGCGCTGGAAGCCCGCCGCGTCGAGGAAGGCCGGGTCGGCGCCCTGCGCGATCATGCGGTCGCGGATCTCGGGCGAGGCGAGCAGCTGGCCGAAGGCGCCCGACAGGCGCTCGACAATGGCGGCAGGGGTGCCTGCCGGCGCGAGCACGCCGTAGAAGCCGACCACCTCGAAGCCGCCGAGCCCGGCCTCGATCGCGGTGGGCACCTCGGGCAGCGCGGGGTTGCGCTCGCGGCTGGTGACCGCGAGCGCGCGGACCTTGCCGGCGCGCGCGTACTGCGCGGCCTGCGGGATCGACTCGGCCATGAACTGCACCTGGCCCGCGATCAGGTCGGTGAAGGCGGGCGCGCTGCCGCGGTAGGGGATGTGGACCATGAACGTGCCGGTGCGCGTCTTGAGCATCTCGGGCACCAGGTGCGAGATGCCGCCGTTGCCGGCCGATCCGTAGTTGTAGCGGCCCGGATGGGCCTTGAGCAGCGCGACGAACTCGGGCAGCGTGCGCGCCGGAACCTCCGGGTGCACCAGCAGCGCGAGCGGCTGCTGCGCGGTGCGCGCCACCGGCACGAAGCTGTTGAGCGTGTCGTAGGGGAGCTTGCGGTAGAGCGCCGGGTTGATGACCATCGTGCCGGTGTTGGCGAGCAGCAGCGTGTGGCCGTCGGGGGCGGCCGTCGCGACCGCCTGCGCGCCCACCGTGCCGCCGGCGCCGGCCTTGTAGTCGACCAGCACCGGCTGGCCGAGCAGCCTGGCGAGCGCATCGGCCCACAGCCGCGCGTGCTGGTCGAGCGGGCCGCCCGCCGGGAACCCGATCACGATCCGCACCGGGCGGTTGGGGAACCCGGCCTGCGCGCGCGCCGGGCGAGGCGCAAGACCGGCCGCGGCCAGTACCGCCCCGGACAGGGAGGCCTGCAGCAGGCGGCGGCGCGCGCTGGGCGCGACAAGGGCTCGGGACGGTGGCCTCACAGGAACCTCGCGATCGCCTCGAGCGGCTTCCTGCCGATCGCCGGCACCCGGCAGTCGGGAGCCGGATGGCCCACCACCAGCAGGATCGTCGGCCGGGCGTCGGCGTCGACGCCCAGTATCCGGTTGAGGAAGCCCATCGGGCTGGGCGTATGGGTGAGCGTGGCCAGGCCCGCGTGATGCAGCGCGGCGATCAGGAAGCCGGTGGCGATACCGACCGACTCGGCCACGTAGTAATTCTTGACGCGCCGCCCCTCGGGCGTCTCGCCGTGCTTGCGCCCGAAGATCACGATCAGCGCGGGCGCGATCTCGAGGAAGGGCTTGTCGGCGTCGGTGCCCAGCGGCGCGAGCGCGTCCAGCCACGCCTGGGGCGCACGGCGCTCGTAGAACTCGCGCTCCTCCTTCTCGGCCTCGACGCGGATGGTGTGCTTGAGCGCCGGATCGGTCACCACCACGAACAACCAGGGCTGCAGGTTGGCGCCCGACGGCGCGCTGCCCGCGGCCCGCAGGCAGTCCTCGAGGACCTCGCGCGCGACCGGGCGGTCGGAGAACTCGCGCACCGAGCGGCGCCTGCGGATCTCGGCGAGGAAGGCACCGGCGCGCTCGCGCATCGCCTGCGGCGGATGCTCGACATGGCCGCTCAGCGGCTCGAATACTGGGGCCGGGCGCGGCGTCGTGCCCGGATCGTGCTCGGCCATCGACGCCCTCCCGGCTGCGCTCAGAACCGCCAGGCCAGGCCCACCTGGACGACGTTCGCCGGCAGCAGCACGTCACCCGAGACGGAGAAGGTCCGCGATACCTCGGCCCGCAGGGACAGCTGGTGCGTCAGCCGATACGCGGCCTCGAGGGCGAACAGCAGCCCCCAGCCGGACTCGTGCGCCTCGGACAGGTAGGACACGCCGGCGCCGGCGCCGACCTCGATGCCCGACCATTCGGCGACGCGAAGGAACCCCTTGAGCGAGTAGACGCGCGCGCCGGCGTCGCCGTGGCGACCGTCGGCATACTCGAGCACGCCCTTGGCGCCTGCGCCGTAGGTGCGCGCGATCGACACGGCCCACAGGCTTTCCTCGGCGCGCAGGTCCTTGCCGTAGGCGGCACCGAGCTCCCAGCCGCGGGGCTCGGAGGACGCGGCGTGGGACTGGGCGAGGGCGGGGGCCGTGCAGGCGAGCGCGAGGGCGCCTGCGGCGATGACTGTCTTCATCGGGATCGTTCTCCCTTGATTCCTTGAGGTGGCAACGGGACGCAACTGGCGCGACGGGAACGCGTGGCGGCACCCTTGCAGCTGCCGGACGCACCGCCGGGGTGCATCGTTGCCGTTGCGGCGCGCAGCGTCAAGCGCGCGGACCAAAGCGCGCGTCGTGCGCGGCCCGTCTCAGGCGGTGCCGCCCACCGTCAGCCCCTCGATACGCAGCGTCGGCTGGCCGACGCCGACCGGCACCGACTGCCCGTCCTTGCCGCAGACGCCCACGCCGGAATCCAGGCGCATGTCGTTGCCGATCATGGTGACGCGGGTCAGCGCATCCGGCCCGTTGCCGATGATGGTCGCGCCCTTGACCGGGTACTGGACCTTGCCGTTCTCGACCCAGTAGGCCTCGCTCGCCGAGAACACGAACTTGCCGTTGGTGATGTCGACCTGGCCGCCGCCGAAGTTCACCGCGTAGAGGCCACGCTCGACCGATGCGAGGATCTCGCCCGGGTCGCGGTCGCCGCCGAGCATGTAGGTGTTGGTCATCCTTGGCATCGGCAGGTGCGCGAAGGACTCGCGCCGCCCGTTGCCGGTCACCGGCACCTTCATCAGGCGCGCGTTCAGCGTGTCCTGGATGTAGCCCTTGAGGATGCCGTCCTCGATCAGCACGTTGCGCTGCGAGGGGTTGCCCTCGTCGTCGACGTTGAGCGAGCCGCGGCGGTCGGCGATGGTGCCGTCGTCGACCACGGTCACGCCCTTGGCCGCGACGCGCTCGCCGAGCCGCCCGGCGAAGGCCGACGAGCCCTTGCGGTTGAAGTCGCCCTCGAGGCCATGGCCGATCGCCTCGTGCAGCAGCACGCCCGGCCACCCCGGCCCGAGCACGACCGTCATCACGCCACCGGGCGAGGCCTGCGACTCGAGGTTCACCATCGCGGCGTGCACCGCCTCATCGACGTAGCGCTCGATGATCGCGTCGGTGAAATAGGCGAAGTCGAAGCGCCCGCCGCCGCCGCTCGTGCCTTGCTCGCGGCGCCCGCCGCTCTCGGCGATCACGGTGACCGACAGGCGCACCAGCGGGCGCACGTCGGCGGCAATGACGCCGTCGGAGCGCGCGACCAGCACCACGTCCCACTCGGCGGCAAGGCCGGCCATCACCTGGGCGATGCGCGGGTCCTTGGCGCGGGCGAGTTTCTCGACCTTGTGCAGCAGGCCGACCTTGGCGGTGGCGTCGAGCGAGGCGATCGGGTCGGCGACGCCGTACAGCGCGCGGCCCGCCGCCGGGGCCATCCGCGAGGCGACCTTGACGCGGCCGGCGCCGCTGCGCGCGATGGTGCGGGTGGCGCGCGCCGCCGACAGCAGCGCGTCCAGGCCGATCTCGTCGCTGTACGCGAAGGCGGTCTTCTCGCCGGACACCGCGCGCACGCCCACGCCCTGGTCGATCGAGAAGCTGCCCGACTTGACGATGCCCTCGTCGAGGCTCCAGCCTTCGCTGCGGGTGTACTGGAAGTACAGGTCGGCGTAGTCGACCTTGTGGCGGAAGACCTCGGCGATCGCCTGGTTCAGGCGGGACTCGTCGAGTTCGTAGGGCTCGAGCAGCAGGCTGCGGGCCTGGTCGAGTCGGGCGAGCTGGGGGTCTGCGACGGTATTCATGGCAGCCAGTCTAACGCAGGCAGGCCGGGCGCCCGGCCTGGCCGTGGCGCCCGTGTGGACGCCTCCTAGAGCACGCGGTGCGCGAGCGCGGGCAGTTGGGTGCGGACCTCGGCGATCCGCTCCGGGGACAGCTCGCCCGCGATCACGCCCTCGCCCTCCGGCAGCCGCGCCGACACGTCGCCCCAGGGGTCGACCAGCATCGTGTCACCCCAGGTGCGCCGCCCGTTCTCGTGCGTGCCGCCCTGCGCCGGCGCGAGCACGTAGCACTGGTTCTCGATGGCGCGGGCGCGCAGCAGGATCTCCCAGTGGGCCTGACCGGTCACGTAGGTGAAGGCCGAGGGCACGACCGCCATGTCGACCGTGCCGAGCGCTCGGTAGTACTCGGGGAAGCGCAGGTCGTAGCAGACCGACAGGCCGATCCGCCAGGTCCGGCCACCCGGCCCGGGGAGGTCGAAGACCACCGGAGTGCGGCCTGGCACGATGGTCGCGGATTCGTCGAAGCGGTCGTTGCCGCGCTTCAGGCCGAACAGGTGGACCTTGTCATAGCGCGCGACGAGCGTGCCGTCGGGCCGGTGGACGAGGCTGGTGTTCCAGATGCGGCGGGGCTCGGCCGACTTGAGCGGGACCGTGCCACCGATCAGCCAGACGCCGAACTCGCGCGCGGTGTCCGACAGGAAGCGCTGGATCGGGCCGTCGCCGGCGGGCTCGCGCGCGTCGACCTTGTCGGTGTCCTTGCGCCCGAGCAGGCAGAAGAACTCGGGCAGCACCACCAGCCACGCGCCGCCCGCCGCGGCCTGCCCGACCAGGCGGCGCGCCGCCTCGAGGTTGGGCGCGACGCTCGCTGCCGACACCATCTGGATCCCCGCGACCGCGAGCCTGTCCGTCATGTTCCGTCCGTCCGGTACCACCGATCGGGCGAGGGTAGCATCCCCGGCGGGCGGACTGCCTACTGCGCCGGGGCCGTGGGCGGCGGCGCCGCCAGGCGCCGGTTGCGCTCGCTCACGGCCGGGTCGGACCACGATCCGGTGACGTCGAGCTCGTAGGCCAGCACGTCCTGCAGCGGCTTGCGCAGCACGTACTGCGCGGCGAAGGTGCCCAGGCCGATGATCGGGTTGACCATCGCCCCGAACGCGAGCGACGCCAGCCCGGCGTTCAGCTCGGGGGTGACCTCCACCTGCAGCCGCTGGGTCTCCTGCCGCAGGTCGGCCTCGCCGCGGATCCGGACCTGCGCCTGCAGGCCACGTATCCGCAGGTCGTCGGTACGGGCGATGCCGTTGTCGATGCGCACGTCGCCCTCGATGCGGTCGAACGCGAAGCCCTCGCCGAACAGGTCGCGGAAGTCGCCCGACAGGCGCTTGGGCAGCGATTGCATGTTGAGCACGCCGATCAGCTTGGCGATGCCAGGGTCGACCTTCAGGAACTCACCCTGACCGAGGGCCAGCCGGACCGTGCCGTCGAGCGAGGCGTAGTCGAGCGCCAGCGGCGAGCCGCGCCATTGGATCGCTCCGCCCATCGTGCCACCGGCGCCGCGCATGACCGCCTTCTGCCCGAAGCGCGCCAGCAGGCCGCCAGCGTCGCGGATCTCGAGATCGAAGTCGAGCCGGGTGCTGCGCGGACCCGTCGAGGCGGCGGTCGGCCCGGCCGCCCCGTACGCCCCGAACGCCCATGATCCCTTCGCCTCCAGCCGCGCGGACGGGTTGAGGACGACCAGCCGGTCGAGCGTCCAGACCGGGCGGGCGGCGGTACCGCTGTTGGTCGCGGCGAGCGCCAGGCTGCCGAGTGTCACCTTGCCGAGCACCAGTTCGTCGGCCGAGATGTCGAGGCTGGGCAACTGCGCTGGCGAGGCCGACAGCGCGGACTCGACCTCGCCCTCCCGCGAGCGGGGCAACTCCAGCCGGTTGAAGCGCGCGACCAGGGTGCCGATGCGCTCGCCGGGCCGCGCGTCGAGCCACTCGAAGTGGCCCTGGACCTCGCGCGCCGCGACGTTGGCGCGCCAGCGGCCGTCGACGCGCGACGCGCCGAACACCACGTCGTGCAGCTCGCGCCCGGCGACGCGAAGGTCGTCGGCGACCACCGAGACCAGGTCGGGCACCAGCGACATGCCGGGCGCGATGCCCGTGCGCGCGCTGCGGTCGAGCTGGTCGAGGTCGCTGTCGGACAGCACGGCGCGCCATGCGTCGATGTCGAGGCGACGGGTACGCAGCAGCACCGACAGGCCGGACTCGCGCAGCACGGGCTCGCCGTCGACGGCGAATCCGGCGCGCCGCACCAGCAGCCGCTCGGTCGCGGGGTCGCGCTCGCGCTCGAGCGCCAGCGCGATCGAGTCGCGTAGCCTGACGTCGAGCCGGTCGCCGGTCGGACGTGCGGACGGCTCGGCGGGGCGCAGCGGGCGCGACACGACCCGCAGCGGCCAGGCCGCACCGGCCGCCTTGGCGAACGGCTCGGGCAGCGTGCTGGCGAGCCCGACCAGGTCCGACTCGAGCCGCAGCGTCGAGGCGCGCCGGTCGACATCGATGCTGGCGCGGTAGTCGGTGCGGCCTTCCAGGCGCCGGGTCAGCGGGTTGTCGACGAGGCGGCGCATGCCGGGCGCGTCGATCGACCCGCTCGCCTCCACGCGCAGCTGGCCGTCGCCCCCTGGCCGCATCTCGATGCGCAGCGGGCCGCCGAGCAGCGTGCCGCGGATCTCCGGGACCGTGATGCCGCGCTCGGTGAACTCGAGGCGCCCGGTCGCGCTGGTGAACTCCGGCAGGGTACGGTCGAGCACGATGTCGTTGCCGGGCAGCTCCAACGTGCCGGCGACCCGTGTCGCGGCAAGCTCCTTGAGCGGCACCTGCAGCCTCACCGCGACGCGCGCATCGCCACCGACGCTGAGGTCGCGGGTGAAGGTGGACACGACCGCCGCGATCGGGCTGTCCTGCACGAAGCGCAGCACGCTCTGCGCGGGCCCCGCGGCGCGGCCCTCGAGCGTCAGCTGCCCGTCGCGCAGATCGGGGATCCGCGCAACGAGTTCGGCGACGCGCACGCCCGCGAGCTGCGCCGACTGCGTCCTGGCCTCGAAACCGGCGCCGGCGAACAGGATCTCGCCGCGTGCCTGCTCGAGGCGCGGCCACTGCGCCGCGTAGGCGAGCGTGCCCTCGCGGACCGCGGCCGAGATCCGCAGCCGACCGGTGGACTCGTCGCGGAACGGGAAGTCGTACAGGTCACCCCGAACCTCGAAGGCGACGTTCTCGGCGATGCCCGCGACCAGCGCGGCATCGAGCCACTCGCGGGCGCGTGGCGCGATCTTCAGCGGCAGATAGCGCTTGACCCGCTGCGCCTCGACGCGCGGGATGCGCCCGCTCAGTTCCAACATCCCCGGCCCCTTGCCGCCGCTGCGCCAGGTGCCGGCGGCGCTTCCCGAGCCGTCGGCGCTGGCGAACGCGAGCCGCGGCACCGCGACCTGCAGCCACTGCTCGCCGCGATCGGGGTCGACGCTCCAGTCGAGGTCGGCGTCGAGGCGCTCGAGCGCGATGGCCGGCTCGGCGAACACGCCGGGAAAGATCAGGGTGGCGCGACGCGACGCGAGGACCACCTGCCCGCCGCGCTCGGTCGCCCGCACGGTACCGGTCAGGTTGGCGAAACCGGGCCGCCCGAAGCGGCCTGCCTCGAGCGGCTCGAGCGCACGCAGCCCCAGTCGCTCGAACGCGGCGCTGAGCTGGAAGCTGCCGGTGTCGGGCTGCGGCAGCAGCACCTCCGCGCTGCGGTCGGCCGGCCGCAGCTCGGCCCGGCGCGCGGCGGGGCGCGACCAGCGCAGCGCCAGCTCGCTCACCGCACCCTCCACGTCGATCGCGCCCAGGCGGCCGGCGGTCGCGGCAGGCAGCGGCAGGCGGCGCGCCGCGGCGAGGGCGGCGCGCGCATCGAAGGACTTCAGCCGCAGCCGCGCGGTGTGCAGCTCGCCCGCCGCGTCGATGCCCAGCGCGGCATCGCCGTCGACGGCAAGCGAGAAGCCCCGTGTGTCGGTGGCCGACAGGCCCGTGAGCTGCAGCGCCTGCCCGCCGTCGCGTTCGCGCTCGAGGCGGGCCTCGCCGCGCAGCGCGCGCAGCGCGAGCCGCCCCTCGGGCAGGTCCAGCTCCAGATCCTCGGCCCGCAGCTTGAGCGTTGCGTCCAGCACGCGCCCGTCGTCAAAGCGCAGCCACGCGAGCTGGTCGACGCGGCCCGCGGCGCGCGGGGGCAGCTTCGTGCCGGGCGGGAGCAGCGCCGCCGCCAGCCCCGATGCACGCGCGAGGTCCAGCCCCTGCGCCGACAGATGGGCATCGCCCTGCCAGCGACGCCATTCGGACGGCCGGGTCAGCGGCGGCCGATAGAACTCGACCAGGGCCGAGACCGGGCCCGCGGCGTCGCCCGCGCGCCGCAGCGACAGGCTCGCCTGGTGGCGACGCCCGGCGTTGTGCACCTCGAGTGCGACGCCGTCGAGCCGCAGCGGCGCGAAGCCGCCCTCGCGGTCGACGATGCTCACGGTGGCGTCGTCGATACGGATCGTGCCCTGCGCCATCAGCCAGTCGAGCCCGCCGCCGCCCGGCGCGCCGTCGCGGGCGAGCTCGAATCCGGCCACGGCGACCCGGCCCGGCCCGAGCCGCTCTACGACCAGCGCAGGCGACGCCAGGCGCAGCGAGGCCATGCGCGGGCTGCCGGTCAGCAGCGAGCGCCAGGACACCTCGACCGTGGCCCCGGCGACCTCGAGGCGGGGCAGGCCGTCCTCGCCGTCGATGCGCAGGCGCTCGAGGTCCAGCACCGGATGCAGGCCGTCCCAGCCGGGGCGCAGCTCGGCGACGGACACCGGGCGGCCGAGGTCGCGCTCGAGCTGCGCGATGATCTGAGGCCGCCAGGCGTCGAGGCGCGGCCATGCCACGTAACGGACGGCAAGGTAGGCGAGGCATGCCGCGCACAGCACGACCCCGAGCAGGCCGAGCAGGATGCCGGCCAGCCTGTCGGAGAGCGGCGGCGGGGGGGCGGTCATTGGATCCGAATCCGAATGCTCGGGCCCGGGGGGCGCGACCGTGGACGCATCGCGCGTCGGTGTTTCGACTGTAGCATACCGGTCAGGTCGGGCACCGCAGCCTGAACGGTGGGAAAAGCTCAGTGATGTCAGACAGTTACGCTGCCACGGCCTGCTCCGCGTGGTTCGCCCGGACGCTCGATGCGATCACCCGCCGGCAGCCCGCGCTGGCCGCCCTGCTGCCCGGGCTGGCGGCCCGGGCGCTCGATGCGGACACGGTCGGGCAGCTGTGGCGGACGGTCGCGGCGCTGTCCGGGGCCGGCGCGCCCGGCCCCGACCCGGGCCCGGCGCTGCGCCGCACCCGCCAGCTCCTCGTGATGGCGATCATCGAGCGCGACGTCCGCCAGCAGGCACCGCTCGCCGAGGTCTGCGGCGCGATCAGCGCGTGGGCGCGCCTGTCGATCGGGATCGCGCTGCGGCACGCGGCGGCCGAGGCCGCGGCGATCCACGGCCGCCCGCTCGACGCCGAGGGCCGCCCGCAGGACCTGCTGGTGGTGGGCATGGGCAAGCTCGGCGGCGACGAGCTCAACGTGTCCTCCGACGTCGATCTGGTGTTCGTGCACCGCGACGGCGGGCGCACCGAGGGCGGCGCGGAGGGCGGCGGACGCCTCGAGTCCGGCGAGTTCTTCCACCGGGTCGCGCGCCGCACCGCCGGGCTGCTGTCGGACCAGACCGAGGATGGGTTCGTGTTCCGCGTGGACACCCGCCTGCGGCCCAACGGCGACGCCGGCTCGCTGGTGGTCACGCTGTCGATGCTCGAGCAGTATTTCTACGACCAGGGCCGGGAGTGGGAGCGCTTCGCATGGCTCAAGGGCGTGGTCATCGCCGACTCCGGCCTGGCGGGCGACGCCGCGCGGCGCGGCGACGAGGCCCACCTCACCGAGATCGTCGAGCCCTTTGTGTACCGCCGCTACCTGGACTTCGAGGTCTTCGGCGCGCTGCGCGAGCTGCACGCGATGATCCGAGCGGAAGCCGACCGCCGCAGCGTGCGCCGCTTCAGCCGCGACGGTGGCGGCATCGACGTCAAGCTCGGCCGCGGGGGCATCCGCGAGGTCGAGTTCAGCGCGCAGCTCTTCCAGATCGTGCGCGGCGGGCGCGACCGGCAGCTGCGCGACCGGCGCACGCTGGTCACGCTGCAGGCGCTCGCGCAGCGCCGACTGCTCGAGCCCGCGGCGGCCGCGCAACTGGCCGACGCCTACGTGCTGCTGCGCCGGGTGGAGCACGCGGTCCAGTACCAGGACGACGCCCAGACCCACCGGCTGGTCGACGACCCCGCCGTCCACGCGCGGATCGCGGGGATGCTGGGCATGGCGCCCGATGCGTTCGACGCTGCGCTCGGCGCCGCACGCGACCAGGTCGAGTCGGTGTTCGAGGCGCTGCTCGCCGAGCCGCCCAACGGGCAGGGCGCGCCCGCGGCGGGCGCTGCGCCCGGACTGGCGCTGGACGACGCCGGGGGCTCGCGGATCGCGGCGCTGCGCGAGGGCCGGCGCTACCGGCTTGCCCGGCCCGACATCCAGCGGCGCATCGACCAGCTGCTCGAGCAGGCGCTGCTCGAGGGGCGCGAGCCCGGGGTGGGCGCGTCCCAGCCCGCCGCCCCCGGCGTGGCCGACACCGTCTGGATCGGCCGGCTCGCCGACCTGCTCGAGACGGTCGCCGGCCGCCCGGCCTACCTCGCGCTGCTGCTGCAGTTCCCGGGCGCCTACCGGCAGCTGCTGCGGATGATCGGCCAGTCCCGGTGGGCCGCCGAGTACCTGATGCACCATCCGGTCGTGCTCGACGAGCTGCTCGACGGGCAGATCCTCGAGCCGGCCGACCTGCAGGCGTGGGAGAGCGATCTGCGGGCCGCGCTCACGGCCGCCACCACCCGGGGCGGCGAGCCGGACGTCGAGCGGCAGATGGACCTGCTGCGCGAGGCGCACCACGCCCAGGTCTTTCGCCTGCTCGCGCAGGACCTGGCGGGGCGCCTGAGCGTCGAGCGGCTCTCCGACCACCTGAGCGAGCTCGCCGACCGCGTGCTCGCGGTCGTCCTCGACCGAACCTGGCGCCAGCTGCGCGGCATGCACCGCGAGCTGCCGCGCTTCGCGGTGGTGGCCTACGGCAAGCTCGGCGGCAAGGAGCTCGGCTACGCCTCGGACCTCGACCTCGTCTTCGTGTTCGACGACGACGACGAGCGCGCGCCACCGCTCTACGCGCAGCTCGCGCAGCGCCTGTCGGCCTGGGTCTCGACACGCACCGCCGCCGGCCTGCTGTTCGAGATCGACCTGCGCCTGCGGCCCAACGGCAACGCGGGCCTGCTCGTCTCGAGCCTGCGCGCCTTCGAGAACTACCAGCGCGAGTCGGCCTGGGTGTGGGAGCACCAGGCCCTCACCCGCGCGCGCTTCGCGGCCGGCGACCCCGCCCTGGGCGCGCGCTTCGAGGCGCTGCGCCGCGAGATCCTCGCGATGCCCCGCGACGCCGACGCGCTGCGCGGGGAGGTCGTGGCCATGCGCCGCAAGATGCTCGACGGCCATCCCAACCGCAGCGAGCTGTTCGACATCAAGCACGACCCCGGCGGCATGGTCGACATCGAGTTCCTGGTGCAGTACCTGGTGCTGGCCCACGCCGCCCGGCACCCGCAGCTGCTCGACAACGCCGGCAACATCGCGCTGCTCGACCGTGCGGCGCGGGCCGACCTGATCGACCGGGCGGCGGCGGCGGCCTGCGCGCAGGCCTACCGCGACTTCCGCAGGCTGCAGCACGTGCTGCGCCTGAACGACGCGCGCTACGCGCGGGTCGAGCCCGCCAGCGTCGCCGCGCAGCGCGACGCGGTCCGCAGCCTGTGGCGCGCGGTGCTCGGCGAGCCGGGCGCAGGCTGAGCCGGGCCCGCGCCGCAGGCCCCTCGCCGCCCCACCGCGTGCGCGCTGCTCAACCCGCCAGCGCGGCGCCCTCGTCGAATCCGAGCATCAGGTTCATGCACTGCACGGCCGCGCCCGACGCGCCCTTGCCGAGGTTGTCGAGGCGGGCCACCACCAGCACGCGCTCGTCGTTGCCGAACACGAAGACGTCGCAGCGGTTGGTGTCGTTGCAGGCGAGCGCGTCGAAGAACCCGCCCGGCGCGGCGGACTGGGCGTCGAGCGGCATCAGCCGCACGAAGCGCTCGCCGCCGTAATGGGCCTGGAGCGCGGCGTGCAGGCTCGCGCGGGTGGTGCCCGGCGCGAGCATCCGCAGGTGCAGCGGCACCGACACCGCCATGCCCTGGAGGAAGTCGTCGACGATGGGAACGAAAACCGGCGCGTGCGACAGGCCGGTGTAGGCGCGCATCTCCGGCAGGTGCTTGTGCACGAGGCCGAGCGCGTACATCCGGGCGGCGTCCAGCGCGTGGCTGCCGGCGGCGCGCGCGGCCTCGTACTCGGCGATCATCTTCTTGCCGCCGCCCGAGTAGCCGGTCAGCGAGTGGCAGGCGACCGGATAGTCGCGCGGTACGATGCCCGCGGCCACCAGCGGCGCGAGCGCGAGGATGAAGCCGGCCGCGTGGCAGCCGGTGACCGCGACCCGGCGCGAGCCGCGAATCGCGGTGCGCTGTGCAGGGCTGAGCTCCGGCAGCCCGTAGGTCCAGCCCTCGGCGACCCGATGCGCGGTGCTCGCGTCGATCACGCGGGTGCGCGTGTTGCCGGCGTCGATGAGGGCGACCGACTCCCGTGCGGCCTCATCGGGCAGGCACAGGAACACGATGTCGGCCTCGTTGAGCAGCTCGCGCCGGCGCCCTGCGTCCTTGCGGCGCTCGGTCTCGATGTCGAGCACGCGCACGCCGCCGTGCGCCAAGAGTCGCTCCCGGATCTGCAGGCCGGTGGTGCCCTCCTGCCCATCGACGAAGACCGTTTCCATGTCGGTTCAGCTCCCTGATGCGGCACTGCCGCAAAGGGCAATGATGCCATCGCCCGCGCAGCCGGTGGGACACGCGCCGCGGCGGGGCCGGCGGGACGCCCGGCGATGGGGGACCGCGCCCGCGCCGACGGGTCAGCCGACGACGCCGAGCACGCCCAGCAGCGCGCCCGCGCCGATCAGCCACATCGGGTTGACCCGCGTGCGCACCACCACCGCGACGGTCGCTGCGGTGAGCGCCCACAGGCGCGGGTCCCGGCCGTTGCCGCCCGAGGCAACCACCCAGCCCGCCGCCGCGGTCAGCCCGATCGCGATCGGCGACACCCCGAGCCGGATCGCGGCCACCAGCGGCGCGTCCTCGCGCGCGCGCTTCCAGCGCCAGGCCCAGAAGGTCGCGAAGCTCGAGGGCAGCATCATCCCGAGGGTCGCGGCCAGCGCGCCGCCCGCGCCCCCGGCCTGCCAGCCCAGCAGCATGACGAACAGGATGTTGGGGCCCGGAGCGGCCTGGGCGATCGCGATGGCGTCGGTGAACTGCACGTCGCCGAGCCAGCCGCGGTCATCGACCAGGTAGCGGTGCATCTCGGGTGCGGTGCCGAGCGCCCCGCCGATCGCGAGCATCGACAGCGAGGCGAACTTCAGGAACACGTCGAGGAGGTCGGCGCCGCTCACGACCGGGCGTCCCCGCGCGGGGCGCGCCCCGCGACCCAGGCCGCGACCACCGCCGCCGGCAGGAGCACCGCCAGCACGCCGACCAAGTTCAGGCGCAGCAGCGCGATCGCGACGAAAGCCAGTGCCCCGAAGGCCATCCAGCGCCAGCGCTTGCGCTGGGTCGCGGCGAGCTTGATCGCGGTCGCGATGATCATGCCGCCGGCCACCGCGCCCATGCCGGCGAGCGCGCGCCGCACCATCGGCTCGTCGCCGTACTGCCCATAGAGCACCCCGAGGGCCAGCACCACCGCGGCGGGCGCGGCGAGCAGCCCGCCCAGCGCCGCCACCGAGCCGCGCCAGCCGAACCAGCGCTCGCCGACCATGATCGCGACGTTGCAGATGTTGGGGCCCGGCAGCAGTTGCCCGAACGCCAGCAGCTCCACGAACTGGTCCCGGGTCACCCAGCGACGCTCCTCGACCAGCACCCGCTGCGCCCAGGGCAGCACGCCGCCGAAGCCGCGCAGCGCGAGCCAGGTGAACACCGCGAACAGCTGCGCGGGGGAGGCCGGGGCCGGGGCCGCGGCCTCGCCGGGCGCCGGCCGCAGGGCGTCGCTCACGACAGCCCGCCGATCGCCAGCAGCACGACCACGCCCGCCGCCAGCCCGGGGAAGGGGCTGCCGGCGATCCGCGCGCCCGCCAGCGTGGCAATGGCCGCGGGCAGCCGGGCGTCGTGCCACACCGACGCGACGTCGACGCCGGCAGCCAGCAGCGGGCCCACGATCTGGGGCACGGTGAGCGCCACCAGCGCGGCCAGCGGCGCGTGCCGCAGCGCCCGCTCGATCGCGCCGCGCGGCTGGAAGCGCGGGGGCACCACGATGAACACGTTGCGGGTCAGGAATACCACGACCACCAGCCCGGCGATCGCCCCCCAGACCTGCGCGTCGGTGAGCCTCATGCCGCCCGCTCCCGCCCGGCCTCGTACCGCGACGCGACCAGCGAGGTCGCCACGCCCGCCGCGATCGCGGCGAACATGCCGAGCCGCCACGGCCAATCGCCGCCGACCACCGACACCACGGCGGCCACTGCGGCGATCGACCACGCCGCCCGCGTGGCGAGCAGCGGCCCGACCAGCGCGAGGATGGCCAGCACGCCGACGAAGGCGATCCGCGGCGAGTCCGGGACGAGCCCGGCGAGGCCGACGCCGGCGGCGGTGCCGACCGTCCAGCCGCCGTACACGAGGCCGTTGCTGCCCAGGTAGCGAGCCACGCGCAGCCGCTCGGGCTGGCGCGGCGCACCGGCCTGCCCGCCCAGGTAGGCGGCGAGGCCGGTGTCGGTGGTCAGCCAGCCCAGCAGCAGGCGCCGGGGCAGCGACTGACCCCGGAACTCGCCCGCCACCACCGCGCTGTAGACGACGAAGCGCAGGTTGGCGAGCAGCGCGGTCGCCCAGATCGCCGGCAACGAGGCGCCGGCGGTGATCAGCGGCAGCGCGGCCAGCTGCGCGGTGCCCGAGAAGACCAGCATGACCATGCCGAGCGCCTGGATCGGCGAGAGCCCGCCCTTGACCAGCGCCAGGCCGGTCACCAGGCCCCAGCAGAAGGTGCCGAACGCGGTCGTCCCGATGGCGCGCACGCCGTCGGCGAAGGCCCGCCGCTGCGCCGCCGCGTCCGGACCGGCCGAGCCCGCCGCGCGGGGCGCCCCGGCCGGAGAGCCGCCCGCGTCCGGACCGGCCGGCTCACGCAACGCGGCCCAGCCTCCAGCCGGTGGTCCGCGCGGCCCACAGCGTGGCGAGCAGCGCCAACAGCACGAAAGGCACCGACAGCGCATTGATGATGTACCAGCCCTTCACGTGCAGCAGCGCGCCCGACGAGAACGAGGAGCTGACCATCACCGCGAACACGCAGGCGTCGTTGAAGCCCTGCACGCGGTTCTTCTCGGACGGGCGGTAGCAGGTGGTCAGCAGCGTCGTCGCGCCGGTGTACATGAAGTTCCAGCCGACGCCGAGCAGGAACAGCGCGATCGTGAACTCGAGCACGCCGATGCCCGACAGCGCGACCGCGGTGCAGGCGAGCATCAGCAGACAGCCGACGACGATCACCGGCACGATGCCCACGCGCCCGATCAGCGAGCCGGTGAAGAGCCCGGGCGCGAACATGCCGATCACGTGCCACTCGAGCACCCAGGCGGCCGCCGAGTACGGATGGCTGCATACCGCCATCGCAAGCGGCGTCGAGACCATCACCAGGTTCATCACGCCGTAGGACAGCGCGGCGACCAGCACCGCGGTCCAGGCGACCGGCTGCGCGAGCACCTCGCGCAGCGGGCGCGCGGGCAGCGGCGCCGGGGCCGAGCCGGCGGCGGCGCGGGGCTCGGGCAGGCGCAGCGCCTGCGCCAGCACCATCGACAGCAGCGCGAACACCGTCAGCGCGAGGTAGGAGCCCGCAAAGCGGACCTCGAGCGCGTCGCGGGTGAGCTTGGAGATCTCGGGGCCGAGCACGCCGCCCACGATGCCGGCCGCCAGCACCAGCGAGATCGCGCGGGCCCGGAAGCTCGGCCGCCAGGCGTCGGCCGCGTCGGCGGCGGCGAAGCGGTAGCTCGCCCCGAAGGCGTTGTAGACGCCGGTCACGAAGGTGGCCGCGACCAGCATCGGCAGGTTCTGGTGCGCGACCGCCCACCAGGCGAGCAGGCTGCCCACGATCGCGAAAGCCGCGCCCACCGTGTAGCCGAAGCGCCGGCCGCGCAGGCGCATCAGGCGCGCCGCCAGCATGCTCGAGAGCGCCGCCCCGAGCACGTAGCCGGTGACGGGCAGCGTCGCGTAGGTGGGGTCTGCGGCCAGCGCTGCGCCGGCCAGCCCGTTGATCGCGATCAGTGTGACGTTGTTGGTGAGTAGCAGCGCCTGCAGCAGCGCCAGCAGCCCCACCTGGGTCCGCAGGGAGGAGAGGATCATCGCGATTCCGGGTCGGGTCCCGATTCTACCGCCGCGCGCACGGCATCGGCGTCGCGTGCAGGCGCCGGAGTCGGCCCGACCGAAGCCCCCGGGGCTTTCCGATAGAATCGCCGTTCACGAATCGAGGACGGACGGGAGAACGATCATGTCGATGGCCGATCGCGACGGGCACATCTGGTTCGACGGCAAGCTGGTGGACTGGCGCGACGCCAAGATCCACGTGCTGACCCACTCGCTGCACTACGGCATGGGCGTCTTCGAGGGCGTACGCGCCTACAAGACCACCTCCGGCACCGCCATCTTCCGGCTGGCCGAGCACACCCGCCGCCTGCTCAACTCGGCGCACATCTTCCAGATGAAGCTGCCCTACACCGCCGAGCAGCTGATGGCGGCACAAAAAGAGGTCGTGCGCGCCAACGCGCTCGAGTCCTGCTACCTGCGCCCGATCGCCTGGATCGGGTCCGAGAAGCTCGGCGTCTCGCCGCGCGGCAACACCATCCACGTGGCGGTCGCCGCCTGGCCCTGGGGCGCCTACCTCGGCGAGGACGGGCTGGCCAAGGGCATCCGCGTGAAGACCTCGTCGTACACGCGGCACCACGTCAACGCGTCGCTCGTGCGCGCCAAGGCGAGCGGCTACTACGTGAACTCGATCCTGGCCAACCAGGAAGTGACCGCCAACGGCTACGACGAGGCGCTGCTGCTCGATACCGAGGGCTATGTGTCCGAGGGCGCCGGCGAGAATGTGTTCATGGTCCGCGACGGCACGGTCTACACCCCGGACGTCGCGTCCTGCCTCGACGGCATCACCCGCAACTCGGTGATCACGATGGCCCGCGACATGGGGATCCCGGTGATCGAGAAGCGGATCACCCGCGACGAGATGTACTGCGCCGACGAGGCCTTCTTCACCGGCACCGCCGCCGAGATCACCCCGATCCGCGAGCTCGACGACCGGCCCATCGGCGCAGGCACGCGCGGCCCGATCACCACCCGGCTGCAGGCGCTGTTCTTCGACGTGGTCGCCGGCAAGTCCGACACCTACCGGTCCTGGCTGACGCCGGTCTGATCCGCGGAGGCCCAGGATGAGCGACGTGCGCGACCCTTCCCCCCCGGCGGCGCCCGCCGGGCCGGCACCGGCCGTGGTCGAGCTGGAGGCCGCCGACCTGCCGGCCTTCTGCCCGAACCGCCGGATGGCGGTGTGGAACCAGCACCCCCGCGTCTATCTCGACGTGACCCACACCGGGCACGCGCTCTGCCCCTATTGCAGCACCGAGTACCGACTCAAGCCGGGCACGGCCGTCCGCGGGCACTGAGCACAAAGTCACGCGCGGCGAGGCGTCCGGCAACGAATCCGTCACGGGCGCACGACACCGGATCGACCAGAATCCAGAGGCTCCGTAAAGGGGCCTCTCTTTTTTGTGCCCGAGGCCGATGCGTACCCTGATCATTGCTCCCGACAGCCTCAGCGAGGCCGTCATGGCCCAGCCGCTGGTCGCGCTGCTGCGCCGGTTCGACCCCGAGGGTCGCATCGACGTGCTCGCGGGCCCGGCCGTGGCGGCGGTCTTCGAGGCCATGGCCGACGTCGCCGAGGTGTTCGCGTCCCGTCACGCGCTCGGCCCGCTCCAGCCCTGGGGCAAGTTCGTGCTGGCGCGGCGGCTCGACCGCCACCGCCACGACCGCGTCTACGTGCTGCCGACGGCCAGGCGCGCGGCGCTGGTGCCCTGGCTGGCCGGCATCCCCATCCGCATCGGCCTGCAGCGCGACACGCGCTGGGGCCTGATCAACCAGCCGCACGACAGCGGCCTGCAGGACGGCGCGGACCGCGGCCGGCAGGTGGTCGAGCGCTTCGCTCACCTTGCCTTCGATGCGTCGCAGCCCCTGCCGGGCCAGGTGCCCAATCCGGCGCTGCAGCATGACGGCGCGCGCGAGGCCGCCGCCCGCGCGCGGGCCCGGGTCGACCCTGAGGCGCCGCTGCTGGTGCTGAACGTGGGCACCGAAGGCAGCCCGAGCCGGCGCTGGCCGGCCCGCCACTGGGCCACGCTGATCTTGCAGGCCGCCGAAGACTGGCCCGACCTGGTGCCGGTGATGTTGGGCGACGGGGCCGACCGCGACTACGCGACCGAGATCGGTGCGCTGTCGGGACGCCGCCCGCGCAACCTGTGCGGCGAGCAGTCGGTCGGCGACACCATCGCGACCATCGCGCAGGCCGACGCGGTCGTCTCGCACGACTGCGGGCTGATGCACGTGGCCGCGGCCTACTCGCGGCCGATGGTCGCGGTGTTCGGGCCGACCGACCCGCGGTTCGCGCCGCCGCGCTCACCCCGGGCCAAGGTCGAGTGGCTCCACCACGACTGCAGCCCGTGCAACGCGCCCACCTGCCGCTACGGCCACGGTCAGTGCATGGCCGGCCTGCGGCCCGAGGCCGTGCTGGCCTCGCTGCGCGCCGCGATGCGATTCGCCACCCGGGACATCCGATAAACTGACGGTTCCGTGGGAGTCGGCAGGCCCGCCGCGGGGCGCCTGCCGAGGTGTCCCGGGCGGCCTCGACATGGCCCGCGCAGACCCCCCCAACCGGATGCCCCGCCCCCACGCCACCGCCGAAGCCGCCGAGCGCGCGTTCTACGCCGCGATGGCCGCTGCCGACCTCGAGGGCATGATGGCCCTCTGGGCCGACGACGACGCGGCCGTCTGCAATCACCCCGGCGGCCCGCGCCTGATCGGCGTCGACGCCATCCGCGACTCGTTCCGCGACATCTTCGCGGGGGGCGGCGTGCGCATCGCCACGGCCCAAGTGCAGGCCTGGCGCAGCGCCGAGGTCGCCGTCCACAGCCTGATCGAGCGCATCGCCGTGGAGGGCCGGGGCGGCACCGAGGTGATCGAGGTGGTGACCACCAACGTGTTCGTGCGCTCGAAGGCGGCCGGCTGGCGGATCCTGGTCCACCACGCGGGTGTCTCCGAGTCGGGCGAGGACGACGAGATCGAGGACGACGAGGACGAGGACGGCGACGACGACACCTGGCGCTCCGGCCGGATCGCACTCGACCGTCTCGCCGACACCGGCGACGACGACGACGCAGCCACCGATGGCGACCCCGGCCGCCCGCCGCCGGGCCGCCTCCACTGATCGGCACGCCGATGGGCGCCACCGGCCCGATCGAGCCCGCCGCGGTGCACGAGGGCTCGCTGGCGGCGGGCAGGCGGACCGGGACCCCTGCGGCCGACCCCTACCGCGCACCCGCATGGCTACGCGGCGCCCACGCCCAGACCATCTGGCCCGCCCTGCTCGCGCCGCGTCCCGGGGTGGCGTACCGGCGCGAGCGCTGGGAGGCGCCCGACGGCGACTTCATCGACCTCGACTGGGCCGATCCGCCCGCCGTCCCGCAACGCCCCGCCGTCCCGCCCGCAGCACGCCCTTTGCTCGCGCTGTTCCACGGCCTGGAGGGCAACTCGGCCAGCCAGTACGCCCGGGTGCTGATGGCCGCCGCGGGCGAGCGCGGCTGGGATGGCGTGGTGGTCCACTTCCGCGGCTGCAGCGGCGAGCTCAACCGCCTGCCGCGCGCCTACCACTCCGGCGACTCCGACGAGGCCGACTGGGTGCTGCGGCGCCTGGCCGCGCGGCGCGCGGGCGCCGGGCAGGCGGGCCCGCTGCTGGCTGCCGGCGTCTCGCTCGGGGGCAACGTGCTGCTCAAGTGGCTGGGCGAGCGCGGCGACGACGCAGGCTTCGTGGCGGCTGCAGCCGCGGTGTCGCCGCCCCATGACCTGCACGCGGGCGCGGTCAGTCTGTCGCGCGGCTTCAACCGCGTCTACACACGGAACTTCCTGCACACGCTGCGCCGCAAGAGCCTGGCCATGCTCGATCGCCATCCCGGCCTCTTCGAGCGCGACCGGCTGGTGGCGAGCCGGGACTTCTTCGATTTCGACGGCCTGGTCACCGCGCCGCTGCACGGCTTCTCGAGCGCGGTCGACTACTGGACCCGCTCCTCGTGCCGACAGTTCCTGGGCGGCATCGCAGTGCCCACGCTGGTGATCAACGCGCTCAACGATCCCTTCATGCCGGCCTCGGCGCTCGCCGCGCCCGGCGAGGTGTCGCGGGCCGTGCGCCTCGAGTACCCGGACACCGGCGGGCACGTCGGCTTCCTGACCGGGGCGCCGCCCGGCCGACTCGACTGGATGCCGCGTCGGCTGCTCGCCCACTTCGATGCCGTGCTCGGCGCGCCGTATGCCGATCGATGACCTCGTGCGCCAGGCGATGGTCCGCTGGCCGGACGTGCCGACCGTGGCCGGCTGGCTGCGGCTCGATCGGCGCGGGCGCTGGTGGCTGGTGGACCGCGGCGCGCCCGGCTTCGACGAGGCCCTGCACGGCGCGGGCAGCGAGATCACCAGCCCGCCGATCATCGACTTCATCGGCCGCAACTACGGCCCCGACGCGCAGGGCCGCTGGTGCTGGCAGAACGGGCCGCAACGCGTCTACGTCGACCTTGACCTCGCGCCGCTGGACCTGCGCGTGCTCGGCGAGGCGCCGCGCCAGTCGCTGGTCACGAGCACCGGCTATCGGGTCGGGCAGGTCCTGCGGGCCGCCACCGACGAGGGCGGCAACCTGTGGGTGCTGACCGAGCTCGGGCCGGGCTGCATCGACGACCGGGACCTCGGCGCGCTCGAGCTCGAGCTGTTCGAATCGGCCGCGCCGGACGGCGCCACCGGCCGGCTCGCGCTGATGGGCGAGCACGCGCTGCACCCTCTCGACGAGCCGCCTGCCCGCGCCTTCGGGTTCGTTGCGCGGCCGCGCTGACGTGGGCGGCGCCCGCGGCGCTCAGCGCGGCGGGCCGTTGCGGCGCGATTCCTCGAGCTCGCGGCGCGCCTCGGGCTCGAGCTGGCGCAGGCGCGCGTCGATGACCGACGCCGTATAGAAGTCCGTGTCCCCCGCCTTCTGCGCAACCCGCAACTGGTCGACCGCCGACAGCGGCGAGCCGAGCAGCAGGTACTGCTCCGCGGTCGCGCGGTGCGAGTCGGCGCGCAGGCCCTGCCGGGCGTAGGCATCGGCGAGCAGGCGCCAGAGCTGCGCGTCGGAACGCCAGGTGACCAGCTGGTCGGTCAGCAGGCGCACCGCCTCCTCGGGCCGACCGGCCGCGATCAGCGCCTCGCCCTGCACCCGGGCGAGCGCGCGCGAATCGGGGAAGCGCTGCATCGCCTGGCGCGCCCGCGCCACCGCGGCCGGCGCGTCGCCCGACGCGAGCAGGTTGGCCGCGGCCAATCGTTCGAAGTACGGATGCGGCGCGCCGTGCAGCGCCTGCGCCTGCGCGAGGGCCGCGTCGGCACGCGGCCAGTCGCGTTGCGCCGCCGCGATGCTGGCGAGGCCGAACCAGGGCGCCGGGCCGGCCTTCGGGCTGGCGGCGACCTGCCTCTCGGCGATCGCCCGGGCGTTGCGGCGACCGTCGATGCTCTCGTCGCCGATCGCGCGCAGGCGCGCCCGCAGCAGCAGGAACTCGACTGAGTCGGCGCGCTGCCGGTAGCGCGTCTCCCGGATGCGCAGCTGCATGTCGCTGATCCGCTCGCCGGTGAGCGGATGGGTGCGCATGTAGGCGGGCGCGTTGGTCTCGTAGAAGCGGCTCGCCTGCTGCATGCGCCCGAAGAACGAGACCATGCCCTGGGTCTCGAACCCGGCCTGGCGCATCAACTCGAAGCCCACCCGGTCGGCCTCGCGCTCGGCCTCGCGCGAGAACGACATCATGTTGTTGCGGGCCAGCTGGTCGCCGAGCAGTGCCCCGCCGATCGCGGCCTGCGGGTTGGAGCGGGCGGCGAGCAGCGCCAGCACCAGCGCCGCCATCGAGGCCATCGAGACCTGCTTTTGCTGCGCGAGCATCCGCGCGATGTGCCGCTGCGTGACGTGGCCGATCTCGTGGGCCAACACGCCGGCCAGCTCCGACTCGGTCTCGGCCGCGGCGATCAGGCCGGTGTGCACGCCGATGAAGCCACCCGGCAGCGCGAAGGCGTTGATCGACGCATCGCCGACCGCGAAGAACTCGAAGTCCATGCCGCCCGCCGCGGGCGCCGACACCAGCGGCGCGGCGAACCGGTTCAGGTAGTCGGTCAGGTCGGCGTCGTCGAGGTAGGCGGGATCGCGGCGGATCTGCCGCATGATCGACTCGCCCAGCCGGCGCTCGGCGGCCGGCGACATGTCCTCCCCCGACGCGTCGCCGAGCTTGGGCAGGTTCTCGATCTGGGCGAGCGCAGCGGGCGGCCCGAGGGCGAGCACCGCCGCGAGCGCGGCGGCCAGCCATCGGGCGCGGCGGGCGCGCGCGGGAGGTCGGCTATCCATGGTTGCTATGATAGGCCGACGACGCGCCGGCCCCGCCGAAGCCGGCCCGGGCTTCCGCCAGACGGCGCCCGCCCCTTCGGACCCGCCCCTTCGGACCCGCCCCCGACCCCAATGACCGCGACACCGCCCGCCGACGCCCCGCTGACCCATTTCGACGCCGCAGGGCGCGCCCACATGGTCGACGTCGGCGACAAGGCCGTGACCCGGCGCGTCGCGGTGGCGAGCGGACGCATCTCGATGCAGCCCGCCACCTTCGCGCTGGTGCGCAGCGGCGGCGCGAAGAAGGGCGACGTGCTGGGCATCGCCCGCATCGCCGCCATCCAGGGCGCCAAGCGCACCGCCGACCTGATCCCGCTGTGCCACCCGATCGCGCTCACGCGCGTGGCCGTCGACCTCGCGCTGGACGCCGCCGCGCACGCCGTGACCTGCACCGCGACGGTCGAGTGCGAGGGCCGCACCGGCGTCGAGATGGAGGCGCTCACCGCGGTGCAGGTGGGGCTGCTGACGGTCTACGACATGCTCAAGGCGGTGGACCGCGGCATGGTGATCTCGGACGTCAGGCTGCTGGAGAAGCGCGGGGGCAAGTCGGGGAGCTGGCAGGCCGCGACCTGAACCGCGCTCACGCCGGGCCTATCGGCGCCTACCAGCCGCCGCGCTCCAGCCAGTCATCGACCATCTCCAGGCGGTCGGACCCCCAGAACGGCTCGTCGTCGACGAACACGAAGGGCGAGCCGAACACGCCGCGGTCGATCCCCTTGGCCACCGCGTCGCGCAGGTCGATGCGGGCGTCGTCGTCGTCGGCGCCGTCGCGCAGCGCCTGCGGATCCAGGCCGAGTTCGGGCGCCAGCGCCGCGATCTCGGCGCGGTCCGAGAGGTCCCGGCCGAGCCGCCAGTAGCGGTCGAAGACGGCCCGCGCGAACGCGCCCTCCATGCCCGGATGGTGCCGGCGCACCCAGTAGAACGCGCGCGCCGCCGGCCGCGGGTCCATCATCGGGTCGGACACGCCGCGCGCCAGCACGAGTCCATGGCGGCGCATGTAGCGCGCCGCGTCGCGCCGCACGTAATCGCCCTTGAGGGGCGTGTCGAGCAAGGGCTTGAGCCCCATCACCTTCATCACCGACACGCCGAGCAGCATGCTGTGCCAGCGCACGCCGCGGCCGTGGCGGGCCGCCAGCGCCTCGATGCGCAGGCTCGCGAAGTAGCCGTAGCCCGAGATGAAGTCGAAGTAGAAGTCCACCGGTGCGGGGGTCGCGCTCATCGCAGCTGCCTCAGGCGTGCCCGACCACCGCGTGCGGCACGTAGGGCGCCTCCAGCGCGGCGAGCTCCTCGGGCGTGAGCGTCAGCGACAGCGCCGCCACCGCGTCGTCCAGGTGCTCGAGCTTCGTGGCGCCCACGATCGGCGAGGTGATGCCGGGCTGCTGCAGCACCCAGGCCAGCGCGAGCTGGGCGCGCGGCACGCCGCGGGCGGCGGCGACGGCCGCCACCGTGTCGACGACCCGGCGGTCGGCGTCGGCGGTCTTGGCGTACAGCGAGCGGCCGAACTCGTCGGTCTCGAGGCGGGCGCTGCCCTGGTCCCAGTCGCGCGTGAGCCGCCCGCGCGCGTTGGGGCTCCACGGGATCACCGCGACGCCCTCGGCGCGGCACAGCGGCAGCATCTCGCGCAGCTCCTCGCGATAGAGCAGGTTCACGTAGTTCTGCATCGACGCGAAGCGGGTCCAGCCGTGGCGGTCGGCAAGGTACAGCGCCCGCGCGAACTGCCATGCATACATCGACGACGCGCCGATGTAGCGCGCCTTGCCCGCCTTGACCACGTCGTGCAGCGCCTCGAGCGTCTCCTCGAGCGGCGTGGCCGGATCGAAGCGGTGGATCTGGTAGAGGTCGACGTAGTCCGTGCCCAGGCGGCGCAGGCTGTGGTCGATCTCACTCATGATCGCCTTGCGCGACAGGCCCGCACCGTTGGGCCCCTTGCGCATCCGGCCGTGCACCTTGGTCGCGATGACCAGATCGTCGCGCGGGGCGTACTCGTTGAGCGCGCGGCCCACGATCTCCTCGCTGGTGCCGTCGGAATAGACGTTGGCGGTGTCGAAGAAATTGAAGCCCAGGTCGAGGGCGCGGCGCAGGAACGGCCGGCTCGCCGCCTCGGGCAGCGACCACGGGTGCGGCCCGCGCTCGGGCACCCCGTAGCTCATGCAGCCCAGGCACAGTCGCGACACTTCTAGGCCGGTGCGGCCGAACTTCACGTATTGCATGGCGTGGGGTCTCGTCTCGTCGGGTGGTGGTTCGGCGCGCGGGCCGGCGCTCCGGGACGGGCGCGCTCGCAGGGCGCCCACGCGACGGTATAGCACGCCCCCCCGCGCGCCGTCGCCACCCCGCGGACCGGAATTCGGGGGCCTGCACGCCGGGCCGGGGCGCGCCGTTCAGTCCTTGGCGTACACCGTCTGCATGCTGCTCGCGAGCAGCGTGCCGTCGTCGCCCCACACCTGCACGAGCTGGTCGGAGAATCCCTTGGCGAAGCGCTGCGCGCGGGCGCGCGCCAGCACCGGGCGCGCGCACTGCGCGGCGAGCGCGACGGCGTCGGCATGGAGGTGGGTGGTGATCGACACCGTGCCCGACGGGTTGAAGCGCTGCCGGCGCCGGAAGATCCGCGGATAGAAGGCGTCGCAGAGCGCGACAAGCGACGCTGCGTCGAGCGGGCGCGGCGGGTGGTCGCGGATCCACATCAGCGACAGCGAGTCGTCGGGCAGCGGCGACGCCGGGTTCGCGAGGTCGGGCCACGGGCCGCTCACGAAGCGCATCTCGTAGCGGGCGGGCCACGCGAAGCGTCCCGAGAACGGCGTCACCGGCACCCGGGCAGCGGGCGGCGCGTCCGGCGCCGCCAGCTCCTGGTGGCCCCAGGTGTCGCGACGCAGCGCGAACAGCGCGGTCCCGGTGGCAGCCACCTCGTCCGCCTGCGAGAGCGCCAGCGTCCAGTGCTGCGTCGAACGGTTGGTGCGCACCGGCCGCGCGTCGATCCGGAAACGGCCATCGGCCACCGGCCCCGCGAAGTTGACGGTCAGCGAGACCGGCTCGCCGAGCCGCTGCGGATGGCTGCCCGCGGCGCCCAGCATCACTGCTGCGGTGATGCCGCCATAGGGGCCCACCATGTTGGACCAGGCGGGATGGGTGGCGCCCTCGAGGCCGCCGTCGGCGGCGGGGACGAGGGCGGTGGCGGCGTCGAAGGGATGTGGGTCCATAGTCGGGCGTGCCGATGCGGTGAGCGGGAGCGCGGATGCGTCAGGCGGCGGGGGGAGCGGCCGCGGCCACGCCGCCCCCCGGGCGGCGCGGCCCCCAGCGCGTGAAGCGGATCGCGCCCGCGGTGGCGACACCATAGACGACCATGCCGATGCCGACCAGCGCGAAGAACTGCCAGGCCGGGGCATCCCGCGCGGCGAGCCAGGCGCCGGCGCCGGCCACCACCGCGAGGCGCAGCGTGGCGCTCAGGACCGGCCCCAGCACGCGCCCCGACCCCTGCGAGGCGAAGTACAGGGTGAGCCCCATCCCGAAGAACGCGAACGCCGGGCCGGCCCAGCGCAGGTACTGGCGCGCGTAGTCGAGCACGACCGGGTCGCTGCTGAAGAGCCCCGCCCACAGGTCGGGCCACAGCGACACCACGGCGCCGATCAGGCCGAGGTTGACCGCCGACACCGCGCCCGCCGTCCAGGCGACCCGCCGCGCCCGCGCGACGTCCCCTGCGCCGATCGCCATGCCCACCATCGGCACCGATGCGACGCCGATGCCGAAGGCGACCGGGATCAGCAGGAACTCGAGGCGCTGGCCGATGCCGTAGCCGGCGAGCGGCGCGACGCCGAGCCGCGCGACCAGCCCGGTGAAGATCAGCACGGTCAGCACAGCCTGCACCGGCGACAGGCAGGCGAGTGCGCCGACCTTGAGAATGTCGGCGAAGTGCTCGCGGCGCAGCGCCACGCCGCGCCAGGCCAGCGTGAGCCGCGCGCGCCCGCTCAGCAGCCACCACAGCAGGAAGGCGACGCCGGCCCCGAACGCCACCAGCTGGCCGATGGCCACGCCGGGCATGCCGAGCCGCGGCACCGGCCCGAGCCCCAGCCCCAGCACGCCGCCCACCGCGATCTGCAGCACCGACACGGCCAGCAGCACGACCGAGGGCACCCGCATGTCGCCGGTGCCGCGCAGGATGGAGGCGAGCGTGTTGACCAGCCAGATCAGCACGGCGCCGAGGAACAGCACGTTGCCGTAGCGGACGGCCTCGCGCAGCACGTCGCCCGAGCCGCCCAGCCCGCGGAACATCGCCGGCCCGAAGCCGACGAACAGCACCGTGGTCGCCAGCCCCGCGACGGCACCGATCACGACCGCGTGCAGCGCGAGCATACGCGCGCGGTCCGGGTCGCCGGCGCCCAGCGCGCGGCTCACCGCCGACGACACGCCGCCGCCCATCGCGCCCGCCGACATCATCTGCACCAGCATGGCGAGCGGAAACACCAGCGCCATCGCGGCGAGCGGCGTGGTGCCGAGCAGGCCGACGTAGCGGGTCTCGGCGATGCCGACCAGCACCGACATCGTCATCGCGAGCACGTTGGGCAGGGCCAGGCGCAGCAGCGTCGGCAGGATGGGGCCGGAGGTGAGTGACATGCCGATGCGCGTCCGCGCGGTGACTTGATCGTTGCATCTGCAACCGTTGCAGCTACAATGTACAGATGGCTGCTCCCGCTGTCCACCCGAGAGGCTGCACCAACTTCAGGCTGCGCCAGCTGGTGCGCGCGGTGGCGCGCCACTACGACGCCGAGCTCGCGCTCGCCGGCCTCAAGGGCACGCAGTACTCGCTGCTGTCCCACGTGGCGTCGCTCGGGCCGGTGCAGCCCGCCGAGCTGGCCCACCGGATGGGGCTGGATGCATCCACGCTGTCGCGCAACCTGCGGGTGCTGATCGACCAGGGCTGGGTGGTGCAGGGTCCGGGGGGCGACGCGCGCAGCCGCAGCGTGCAGGTCACGCCGGCCGGCCGCGCCAAGCATGCCGAGGGGCGGCGCCACTGGAAGAAGGCGCAGCTGGCGCTGAACGAACGCCTGGGCGAGCCGCAGGTGGCCGCGCTGCACGCGCTGATCGACCTCGGCCTCGCGCGGCTCGACGCCGGCCACGAGGACACGCCCGGCGGCCAATGAGCGGCCGGAGCCGCCGGCGGCCCGATGCGATAATTTCAGGATGTCCATCGCCCCGCCCGCCATGACCTCCGACCGCCTCGAAGGCGCCCCCAACTTCCGATCGGTCGCCGCGCTGCCCGCGGGCGACGGACGCCGGCTGCGAACGCTGCGGCTGTTCCGCTCGGACGCGCTGCATCGCCTGACCGACGCCGACCTGCCGCGCCTCGCCGCGCTGCGCATCGGCGCGGTGCTCGACCTGCGCCGCGACGACGAGCGCACGTCGGCGCCGAGCCGGTGGCCCGCGCCCGCCGCCCCCGAGACCCTGACCTTCGACGTGGCACCCGACCTGCAGGCGGTGCGCGCGGGCGGCTGGCGCGATCGCCTCGCCGACCCGGACTTCGACGCCGGTCAGGCGCGCCGCTGGATGATCGACACCTACGCACGCATGCCCGGGGCCTTCGCGCCGGCCGTGCGCGAGGCGGTCGGGCGGCTGTCGGTGCCGTCCGCGGCGACGACCGGGGCGCTGCTCGTGCACTGCACCGCCGGCAAGGACCGCACCGGCTTCGTGGTGGCGATGGTGCTCGCCGCCCTCGACGTGCCCCACGACGCGATCATCGACGACTACCTCGAGAGCAGCCGGCGCCGCCCGCCCGCCGCCCTCGCGCAGGCGCTGGCCGCCATGGGCGGCATCGCGCCCACGCCCCGCGCGCTCGGCGCGATCGAGACGATCGCGGGGGTGCGCACCGAGTTCCTCGACGCGGCGCTCGACGCGGTGGCGCGAGACTTCGGGTCGGTGCCGGACTACCTGCAGGCCTGCGGGCTCGACGCCCGGGCGCTGGAGGCGCTGCGGGCCGCGATGCTCGAGTGACGCAGGCGGGCCGCGCTCACTGCTCCAGCCTGATCCCTGCGTCCTTGATCAGCTTGCCGAAGCGCTCGTACTCGGCCCGGTTCAGCGCCGCGAACTGATCGCGCGTCAGGGTGCCGGGCTCGCCGCCGAGGCCGCGCAGGCGCGCCTGCACGTCGGGCATCTGCATGACGCGGCCGACCTCGGCGACCAGCCGGTCGATCACCGGCTGCGGGGTGCCGCCGGTCACGAACAGCCCGTACCAGGTGCTCATCTCGGCGCCGGCGACACCCGCCTCGGCGAGGGTCGGCAGCTCGGGCAGCTCCGCCGAGCGGCGCGCCGTGGTGACCGCGAGCGGCTTGAGCTTGCCCGAGCGGATGTGCTGCATCGCCGACGACGTGGTGTCGAACATGACCTCGATCTGCCCCGACATGAGGTCGAGGTGCGCCTGCGCGCTGCCCTTGTAGGGGACGTGGGTCATCTTCGTGCCGGTGGCCGCGGCGAACGCCTCGCCAGCGATGTGCTGCGTGCTGCCCACCCCCGACGATGCGTATCGGAACTCGCCGGGTCGGGCCCGCACGAGGGCCACCAGGTCGGCCACCGTCCGGGCCGGCACCTGCGGGTTGAGCACCAGCACGTTGGGCACGTTGACGATCAGCGCGATCGGCGTGACGTCCTTGATGGGGTCGAAGCCCAGCTTGATGAGGTGGGGCGCGATCGCCTGGCCGGTGTTGGTGGCGGCAAGCAAGGTGTAGCCGTCCGGCGGGGCCTTGGCGGTCAGGTCGGCGGCGATGGTGTTGGACGCACCAGGCCGGTTCTCGACGACCACCTGCTGGCCGAGCGACGCCGACAGCTTCTCGGCGAGCATGCGCGCGATGATGTCGGTGCCGCCGCCGGCGTTGGCGCCCACCATGATCCGCAGCGGCTTGGCGGGCCAGGCCGCGCCCTGCTGCGCGAGTGCGCCCGAGGGCGCGAGCATCGGCGCGACACCGGCTGCACCGAGTGCGTTGAGGAGCGCGCGGCGCGAAGGGTGGGGCATGGCTGTCTCCGATTGACCTGTCGATGTCGGGGGCGCCCGGCCTGCGGCGGCAGGCGCCGCAGCGGGGTCGATCCCATGGTACCGGAGGCCCGGGACGGGTCCCGGGCCGCGAGTATGATCGGATGTATGGACGCCCGACCCGAGGCCCGTCTCCCGGCCGATCGGCGCCGCGTGCTGACGCTGGCGATGCTGGCCTGCCCGCTGCCCGCGGCGGCGCAGTGGCTGTGGGCGCTGCGCGCACCGCGCGACTGGGCCGAGGTTGACCGCGAGCTCGCGGCGCGCTTCCCGGCGGTGCCGCTCGTGGACGACGCGGCGCTCGCCGCGCTGCTGGCCGCTGGCGGCACGCTGGTTCTGCTCGATGCGCGCAGCCCCGCCGAGTGGGCGGTCAGCCGCATTCCGGGGGCACGGCCCGCCTTCGACGACGCGCTCGCCGACGCGACGCTCGCCGGCGTGGCCGCCTCGACGACGGTGGTGGCCTACTGCTCGATCGGGCTGCGCTCGGCGCGGCTGGCGCAGCGGCTCGCCGCGGCCGGGCGCCCCGGCGTGCTGAACCTGCGGCACGGCATCTTCGGCTGGGCCGACCAGGGCCGCCCGCTGCAGGACGATGGCGGGCCCGCCCGGCGGGTCCACCCCTACGACGCCGGCTGGGGCCGGTTGCTGAGCGACGCGCGACGCGCGCCGATGGAGACCCGATGACGACCAGACTGACCTTCCTCGGCGCAGCCGGCACCGTGACCGGCTCGAAGTACCTGATCGAGCACGCGGGGCGGCGACTGCTGGTCGACTGCGGCCTGTTCCAGGGGCTCAAGCCGCTGCGCCTGATGAACTGGGCGCCCCCGCCCGTGGATCCGCGCACGCTCGACGCGGTGCTGCTCACCCACGCGCACATCGACCACTCCGGCTACCTGCCCGCGCTGGTGCGTGACGGCTTCAAGGGCGCGGTGTGGTGCACCTCGGCCACGCTCGAGCTGTGCCGGCTGCTGCTGCCCGACAGCGGCCACCTGCAGGAGGAGGACGCGGCCTATGCCAACCGCAGGGGGTTCTCCAAGCACCACCCTGCCCTGCCCCTCTACACCGAGGCCGATGCCGAGCACGCGCTGACGCGCCTGCGGACCGTGCGCTTCGAGCAGCCGCTCGACCTCGGCCACGGCCTGTCGGCGCGCTTCACGCACGCCGGCCACATCCTCGGCGCCGCGAGCGTGCGCATCGACACCGGGACGACCTCGGTGCTGTTCTCGGGCGACCTCGGTCGCTACGACGACGTGCTGATGCGCGACCCGGCCGACGCGCCGGCCGCCGACACGGTCGTGATCGAGAGCACCTACGGCGACCGCCTGCATCCGGACGACGACCCCGCCGACGAGTTCGCCGAGGTGATCGGGCGCACGATCCGTCGCGGGGGCACGGTGCTGATCCCGGCCTTCGCCGTCGGCCGCGCGCAGCTGCTGCTGCACGTGATCGCCGAGCTCAAGCGGCGCCAGGCGATCCCCGACGTGCCGGTGTTCCTGAACAGCCCGATGGCGATCGACACCACCGCGCTCTACCGGCGCTTTGCGCGCGGCCACCGGCTCGACGAAACGCAGCTGCAGGCGATGTCGACGGTCGCAAAGATGGTGCGCAGCGTCGAGGAGTCCGAGGCGCTGAACCGGGTCAAGTACCCGAGCATCATCGTGTCGGCGAGCGGCATGCTGACGGGCGGGCGGGTGCTGCATCACCTGAAGGCGCTCGGACCCGATCCGCGCAACACCATCGTGCTGGCCGGCTACCAGGCCGCGGGCACGCGCGGCGCGGACCTGCAGGCCGGCAAGCGCACGCTGCGCATCCATGGCGCGGACCACGAGATCCGCGCCGAGGTGGTGACGGTCACCGGGCTGTCGGCGCACGGCGACGCGGACGACCTGCTGCGCTGGGCGCGCTCGATGCCCGGTGCGCCGCGGCGCGCCTACCTCGTGCACGGCGAGCCGCCCGCGTCGCAGGCCTTCGCGCAGACGCTGCACGACACGCTCGGCTGGAGCGTCGAGGTGCCGGCGCTCGGCGACTCGGTCCCGCTCGGCTGAGGCGCGGCCGGGCGCCGCGCCGCGCGAAAGCCCGGGCCGCCCGCGTCAGCCCGCCGGGGGGCCCGGCACCGGGCCGAGCAGCGCCTCGATCGCCAGGCCGATCGACAGCAGCCGGGCGTCGCTGCCGAGCGGCCCGTCGATCTCGATACCCACGGGCAGGCCGCCCGCGGTGAGCCCCGCCGGGATCGACAGGCCGGGCAGGCCCGCGTTGCTGCCCGGGTCGGTGTTGCGGATGAAGGCACCGAAGGTGTCGAGCGGCTCGCCGCCGTCGATCGACACCGACCCGGAGCCGCGCTCGATGTCGATCGGGGCGGCTGGCAGCGGGGTGGTCGGAAAGACCATCGCATCCAGCCGGTGGTCGGCGAAGTACGCGGCGTACAGCGCCTGCATGGCCGGGCGGTGGGCCGTCATCGCCTCCGGGTAGGCGGCCCCGAAGGCATCGGCCACGACCGCCTCCATGATGCCCCGCACGTCGGGGCTCGCGACCTGCGCGACGATGCCGGCGAGCGTGACGCCCTCGATGCCGCTCGCGGCGAGGTAGGCCGGGATGTCGGCGATCGGCTCGTGCAGCGCGATCGGGAACGACACCTTCTCGTTGAGGGCGGCCAGGCCCGGGAGGTCGGCGTCCACCAGCGTCACGCCGGCCGCGGCCAGCCGCGACAGCGCGGCGCGCGCCACCGCGGCGAGCCCGGCGTCCAGCCCGGCCCAGAACGACGCAGGTACGCCCAGGCGCAGACCGGCGAGCGGCGCCGCGACCGCGGGCGCGGTGCCGGTGATCACCGCATCGAGCAGCGCGACGTCGGCGACGCTGCGGCCCATCGGGCCCACGGTGTCGCGGGTATGGCTGATCGGCAGGACGGCGCCCTCGTCGTGGTAGCGGCGCTGCGTGCCGCCGTCGCCCACCGAGGGGCGCAGGCCGGCAGTGCCGGTGAGCGCCGCCGGCACCCGCACCGAGCCGCCGGTGTCGGTGCCCAGCCCGCAGGGCGCGATGCGCGCGGCGATGGCCGCGGCGGTGCCGCCGGATGAGCCGCCGGGGATCCGGCCGGGGTCGTAGGGATTGCGCACGGGCCCGGCGAAGGGCGACGCGTTGGTGCTGGTGATGCCGAAGGCGAGCTCGTGCAGGTTGGTCTTGCCCAGCACGATCGCGCCCGCCTCGATCAGCCTTTGCACCGACGGGGCGCTGGCGACGGGGCGCGCCTGGCGCAGCGCCGGCGTGCCGCCGGTGGTCGGCATGCCCTGTACGTCGATGTTGTCCTTCACGACGACCGGCAGCCCGGCCAGCGGCGGCAGCGCGCGGCCAGCGGCGCGGTCGGCGTCGATGCGGCGCGCGCCGGCGAGCGCGCCCGCCTCGTCGACGTGGATCATCGCGTTCAGGCCGGCCTGCGCCGCGGCCTGCGCGAGCAGCGTGCGCACGTAGGCCTCGGCCGTGAGGCCGCCGCTGCGGATCAGGTCGATGGCCTCGCGCGCCGACAGCGCGAGCTGGCGGGCGGTGTCGGGCGGACCGTCGGAACGGGTCGGGGTCATGGACGCTCCTGTTGCGGCACGGCCTCGGGACGGGCGTGCCGGCGCACAGGGTACGACGGGCGGCGCAGGCGCGTCACCTGCCGCGTCGCGCCCGTCACCAGCGGCAGCGCAGCACCTCGAACGCGCCGTCGCCGAACGCCCGGAGCACCAGCGACGAGACGAGCACCATGACGCAGGCGCTGCGACGGATGGCCCTCACCTGAAGAACAGCGTCGCCAGGCCGAGGAAGATGAAGAAGCCCATGCTGTCGGTGGAGAAGGTCAGCAGCACCGAGGAGCCGAGCGCCGGGTCGCGGTCAAGGCGCTGCAGCAGCAGCGGCACGCCCATCGCGACCATCGCGGCCAGCAGCAGGTTCAGGATCATCGCGAGCATCATCGTCACGCCGAGCATGACGCCCTGCGGCGTGTCGCGGTACAGCAGCCATGCGAAGGTGCCCGCGATACCGCCCCACACCAGTCCGTTGAGCAGCGCGATCAGCAGCTCCTTGCGCGCCAGCCGGCGCGTGTTACCGGCGGTGACCTGGCCGAGCGCGAGCGAGCGGATGAACAGGGTCATGGTCTGGTTGCCCGAGTTGCCGGCGATGCCCGCCACGATGGGCATCAGCGCGGCGAGCGCGACCACCCGCTCGATCGTCCCCTCGAAGGCGCCGATCACGCGGGACGCGAAGAACGCGGTGCACAGGTTCACCGCCAGCCACAGCCAGCGGTTCTTCGCGGAGTTCCAGATGGAGGCGAACAGGTCTTCCTCCTCGAGCAGACCGGCCGCCGACAGCACCTCCGACTCGCTCTCCTCGCGGATCACGTCCATCATCTCGGCGACGGTCAGCCGGCCGATCAGCCGCCCCCGGATGTCGACCACCGGCGCCGACACCAGGTCGTAGCGCTCGAAGGCCTGCGCGGCCTCGCCCGCCTCGTCCTGCGCCTGCAGCGACAGCACATCGCGCTTCATCACGTCCTCGACCAGCACGTCGGGCTCGTTGACCAGCAGCCGGTCGAGCGGCAGCGAGCCTTGCAGCACGTCGTTGCGGTCGACGACGAACACCTGGTCGGTGTGGTCGGGCAGCTCGTCGAAGCGACGCAGGTAGCGCAGCACCACCTCGAGCGTGACGTCCTCGCGCACGGTCACCAGCTCGAAGTCCATCCGCGCGCCGACCGAGTCGTCCGGAAAGGACATGGCCGCGCGCAGCTGCTCGCGCTCCTCGGGCGTGAGCTGGCGGCGGACCTGCTCGACGACGTCGCTCGGCAGGTCCTCGGCGATCTCGGCGAGATCGTCGGTGTCGAGCGAGCCGGCCGCGGCGAGCAGCTCGTCGCGGTCCATGGACGCGATCAGGGTCTCGCGGACCGAGTCGGACACCTCCAGCAGGATCTCGCCGTCGCGCTCGGCCTTGACGAGGTCCCAGACCACCAGGCGCTGGTCGCGCGGCAGCGCCTCGAGGAGGTAACCGACGTCGGCCGGATGCAGGTGATCGAGCCGGGCCCGCAGGTGCGCCAGGTGCTGCGCGACCGCCACCTGCTCGACCAGCACCCGCCGCTCGGGCGCCAGGCTCTCGGACTCGTGGTGCGCCTGCTCGCGGACGATCTCGTAGCGGGCGAGCAGATCCTCGACCTCGGCGAGCGCCCGCTGCGCGTCCTCGAGGTCACGCGGGATGTCGCGGTCGTGCGCATCCTGCGCGATGCCCACGGGCTCGCGATCCGGATCGGTCTTCTGGAGCTGCTCGGCCATGGATCGGGGGTCGCCCGCCGCGGACCGCCGAGCGACCGGGGTCAGCTGCGGCCGGGCACGCGCCAGGCGAACGTCTGGGGTCTGTTCACGTTCGGTCACAGCCCGCGACGGGCTGCGGTGGCTTCGGTTGCCGGGCATTCTAGGCGCCGCCGGGGCACGCGCGCCACCCTGGGCCGCTGAAATTGCCGAAATCGCCCCGCGAACGGGTCGGCAGGCTGCGTCCTAGGGGGCTCCGACCGACCCCATCCAGCGCTGGATCACCGCGGCCCGCCGCGCCAGGAAGGCCGACCCGGGGTTCCTGTCGTAGAAGCGCGGCCGCGGCAGCATCGCCGCCAGGCGGGCCGACTGCGCCGGCGTCAGCTGCGAGGCGGAGACCCCGAAGTGGCGGCGCGCGGCCGCCTCGCACCCGAACACACCGACGCCCCACTCGGCGACGTTGAGGTAGAGCTCGAGGATGCGGTCCTTGCCGAGCACCGCCTCGAGCATGTAGGCGATGGCCAGCTCCTGGGCCTTGCGCAGGTAGCTGCGCTCGCCCGACAGGAACAGGTTCTTGGCGAGCTGCATGGTGATGGTCGAGCCGCCGTGGGACACGCGGCCGCGCTGCTGGTTGCGCTCGTGGGCGCGCTCGATCGCGTCCCAGTCGACGCCCTCGTGCTCGTTGAAGTTGGCGTCCTCGGCGGCGATCACCGCGCGCTTGAGATGCGTCGATATGCGGGGATAGGCCAGCCACTGGTGCTGCAGCGTGGCCTGCGGGTCCTTCTCGCGCAGCACCTCCAGTTGCGCGCGCATGAAGCGGGTGGAGGCCGGCGCGTGGGCCTTCCACCACACGATGTGGCCGAGGTACCAGAGCTGCAGCGCGACGACCGACACGACCACGGCGAGCAGCAGCCATCCGAGCCCGCGCCCGACCCGGCCGATCACGCTGCGCCTCGCGGCCATCGTGCTGCGCGTGCCGGCGCGCGTCAGTGCGAGGCGGCGAGCTGCGTGCGCAGCGCCGCGTACACCGGCGCCGTCGCGGGCCGCAGCCCGCGCCACAGCGCGAACGACTCGGCGGCCTGCCCGACCAGCATGCCCAGCCCGTCCTCGGCGCGCGCGCAGCCCGCCTCGAGCGCCGCCTGCATGAAGGGCGTGGGCCGCGCGCCGTACACCATGTCGAGCGCGAGCCGCACTCCCCGCCAGACCTGCGCGGGCAGCACCGGCGCGGCGTCCGACAGGCCGGCGGCGGTGGCGTTGACGATCAGGTCGAAGCCGGCCCCGGCCTCGTCCAGCCCGCCCGCCGACAGTCGCGCCGCATGGCGCGGATCGAGCCGCGGCGCCACGTCATCGCGCAGCGCGTGCGCGCGCGCCGCCGTCCGGTTGGCGACGGCGAGACGGGCGACGCCGGCGGCGAGCAGCGGCTGCAGCACGCCGCGCGCAGCACCCCCGGCACCCAGCAGCAGCAGCCGCGCCCCCTCGAGCCGCATGCCGATCCGGCCCTCGATGTCCTCGACCAGCCCCGCGCCGTCGGTGTTGTCGCCGAGCACCGCGTCGCCGTCGAAGGCCAGCGTGTTGACCGCGCCCGCGACCGCGGCGCGCGCGCTGTGCGAGCGCGCGTAGCCGAAGGCCTGCGACTTGAACGGCACCGTGACGTTCAGGCCGCGCCCGCCCTCGGCCCGGAAGGCGTCCACCGCCGCCGCGAAGCCGTCCGGCGCCGCGAGCAGCCGGTCGTACTGCATGTCCTGCCCGGTCTGGGCGGCGAACATCGCATGGATGGCCGGCGAGCGGCTGTGTGCGATCGGGTTACCGATCACCGCGTAGCGAGCGGGTCTCGAGGGCATCGTTGATGAAGGTCCAGGTGCGCACGATCTGCAGGATGTCGCCATCCTTCGCCATCTCGGGCGGGAAGCGCTCGTAGGGCTGGCCGGCGTAGACGATCTTCTTGACCGCGCGGTTCAGTGCCTCGTACTTCGACTTCTTGTTGATGACGACGTCCACGACGTTGCCGTGCTTGTCGATCTCGACCGTGATGATCAGCGAGTCGTACTGGCGGCCCCGGGCGTCCGCCGGATAGCGTTCGGTGCCGATCCGCTCGACGCGGGTCGCCCAGTCGGCAACGTAGCGCGCGTAGTTGACACCCACCGCGTTGACCCCGTAGGTCAGGCGCTTGGGCCGCTTGTTGTAGTCCTCGATGTTGCGGGCGATCTCGGCCTGCATCCGGGCGAGCACCGCCTGCTGTTCCTCGCGGTCGGAGGCGTCGGGTCGGGGCGCCGCGTCGGGCGGGCGCTCGGGCGACACGTAGGCCTGCGGGCCCTTGGCGAGCGTCATCAGCTGGCGCTGCTGGGCCTCGAGCTGCTCGACGCGCCGGCGCTGCTCCTGCAACGCGGTGCCTTCGCGCGAGGCGGCCTCGGCCGGCAGCGGCGAGCGGGCCCGCCCGCGCTCTTGCTCGCCGCCGCCCTCCTGACTCACCTGCGCGAGGACCTCGGGCGTCATCGGACGATCGGGGCTGCGGGCGTTGAGCAGCACGACCTCGAGCCGCGCGTCGTTGGGGTTCAGGCGGATCGGCAACGGCGGCGCGAAGCGCACGAACATCACCAGGGCGTGCAGCAGCAGCGACGCGACCAGGGCGACCGCGAGCGGATCGCGCACGCCGAGGGTATCGGCCAGCAGCGCGCCCGCCCGCTCGCGCAGGCGTGCGACGGCGGCCAGCGGCGCGGCGGCGGCCGAGTCGGGGCGCGGCGCTTGCGGGGCCGACGGGGCCGGGGGCGCCGCGCTCGGGCGACGCGCGGCCGAGGGCGCCCGGGGCGCCGCGCTCGGGCGACGCGGGGCCTGGGCCTGGGCCTGGGCCTGACCTTGGGCCTGACCCTGAGCCGGGGCTGGGTTCGGGTTCGGGGCTGGGTTCGGGTTCTGGGCGGGGGCGGTGCGGGGAACGCCGGGCCGGCGCGCGCCGGCCGCAGCGCCCGCCGGCCCAGCCCCCTCTGCCGACGCGCGAGTGCGCCGTGCGACCAGCCGCTGCGCGGCCGCCGTCGCGGACCGGGCGTCGTCGCCGGGGGGGGTGGGCGGGGTCGACCGGGCCATCGCTGCAGCGGGTCAGTCCGCAGGCGCCGCCGCGGGGTGCGGGGCGGTGTCGGGCGCGTCGGACCCGCGGGCGTCGTCCGCAGGATCGTCGACCCGCGCCAGCGCGTCGGCCTCCACCTGCGGCGGGCCCGGCACCTCGTCCACGCCGTCGAGCGGGTCCTCGAGCTCGACCAGCACCGCGTCGTCGGCAGCGGCCTGCACCGCGGCACACTCGACGAAGCGGGCCGAGACCGACAGGTCGAGCTCGTCGCGGTCGACGATGTCGACCACGATGCGCCGCCCGGCGGCCAGGCTCATCGCCGGCAGCTCGGGGATACGGATGTAGAGCGGGGCCTGCGCGAGCCGGACGAGCTCGTCGCGCACCACCACCGCCTCGAAGCGCGCGCCCGGCTGCTGCGCGACCCACCGCAGGCACCAGTAGCGCTCCATGCGCTGCTGGAAATCGGCATAGGCCGCGTAGCGCGTGTCGAAGGCCGAGATGACCGAGAACAGGTCGGTGTCGTTGGGCGCGTACGGCGGCGCCTCGCCTCTCGCCACCGCGATCAGCTGGCGCTGGTTGACGAGGTCGACGTAGCGGCGCAGCGGCGAGGTCGCCCAGCCGTATTGAGCGACGCCCAACCCCTGGTGGGGCATGGCATGGGTGGTCATCCGCACGCGCCCGCCGGGCTGCTGCGCACGGTAGATGCCCGGCACGCGGTGGTCGGCGAGCAGCTTGCCCCAGGCCGAGTTGGCCAGGATCATCAGCTCGGCCACGATGCGGTCGAGCGGCGCGTCGCGCCGGCGCTGCACGATGCGCACCTGCCGCAGGCCGTCGGCGTCGCGCTCGACGTAGAAGCTGAAGTCGACGCGGTGGCGCGCCTCGGGCTTGCCGCGGACGATGTCGCGCGCGTCGGACAGCGCGATCGTGAGCCGCCACAGCGCGCGCAGCGCGGCGCCCTGCTCGAGCGAGGCGAGCGGATCGGGCTCGCCCGCGGCCGGCGGTTCGAGCGCGGCCTCGGTCACGAGCTCGTCGAGCCGGTCGTGGCGCAGGTTCGCGGCGACCCGGATGCGCTCGACCCGGGTGAAGCTGGACTCGATGCGCAGGCCGTCGGCGTCGAGGTCGACGTACAGCGACAGCGCCGGCACCTCGCGCCCGGCCTCGAGCGAGAAGCGCTCGATCGGGGCGTCCGGCAGCATCGTGATCTTGTCGCCCGGCATGTAGACGGTGGACATGCGCTCGCGCGCGACCTGGTCGAGCGCATCGCCCGGGCGCATGCCGAGCGCGGGCGCGGCGATGTGCACGCCCACGCGCAGCCGGCCGTCGGGCATCGACTGCACCGACAGGCAGTCGTCGATCTCGGTCGTGGTGGAGTCGTCGATGGAGAACGGCAGAGCCTCGGACAGCGGCAGGGCGGCCAGCGCGACCGAAAGGGCATCGTCGAGCGCCGGCACGTCGACCGGTCCGAAGCCCACCCCTTGCGGGAACAGGTCGACAAGGAAGCAGCCGAGGTGGAGCGCGTGCGCGTCCGGGAAGGCGCCAGCCCCCAGCAGCACGCGCGCCGGCGGCGCGCGGGTGAGTTCGCAGGCGCGGTCGAGCGCCTTCCACTCGACGGTGTTCTTGTCGGGGCGCACCAGCAGGCGCGCCGCCTCCCGCACGATCGGGTCGGGGGCGCTGCCCTCGGCCAGCTGGGCCGCCCACACCTCGACGCGGGCGGCCTGCTCCTTGCGGCGCTCGACCGCGGCCAGCGCGGCGCGCAGGGTGTCGGGCGGCGCGGGCCGGTAGCGGCCGCGGCCCTTGCGATAGAAGTAGACGGGCGACGCATGCAGCCGAAACAGCAGGCTGGCCGCCTCGACCGGCGACGGCGGATGGCCGTAGTAGTCGTCGGCCAGCCCGGTGAACTCGAACTCGTCCTGCGGCGCGCACTCCCAGAGGAAATCGAGGTCGATGCCCTCGGCGGCGCGCTGCGCCTGCTGCATCAGCTCGCCCGGCGAGGGCTCGGGAAAGCGCAGCATCACCGAGGACGACTTGACCTTGGTGCGCTTGCCGCTCGCCGACTCGACCTGCAGGCTGGCGCCTGCATCCGTGAGCACCGTACCGGCCTTGAATGCGCCGTCTTCCTCGAACAGGACGTGAGTGCTCGCCATGAAACGTCGCCGACAGCCCGTGATGCGGCCAGCGCCGCCGAGCGACCGATTATAGCCACTTGCCCGGGATCGACCGGCGCGCGGCAGGCCCGCGGCGGGACATCGCGGCGGCTTCGGGCGGCGATCCGACGGGCGGTGCCCGGGCGCCGCCGGCCACGCCCGCACAGGGGTCACGGGGCGGGTCGGCGCACCCGCCGCCGCGCTGCCCGACGGCACCCCGGGTGCTACGATGGGCACCCGCCAGCACACCTCGACGCGGATCGACCAAGGGATCGGCATCGTGCCGCAGACCGCCTTGGTCGGCTCCGACTTCGAGGCAGTCCGCCCGATCGCTCCCGCCCTACCCCCAACCTCGAGTCCTCGGCCACCGGCCTGACCACGATGCATCGGCCTAGCGCGAGCCCGGCATCACCCTGCGCGCCCGGGGCGGCGCGATTCGGCAAGGCATCCGCTTCTGGCGCTAGGCTGCGGACCGACCCGGCCGGGCCTGCGCCGCGCCACGCAGGGCGCACCGACGCACCGCGCCACCGGTCCCGGCAAGACGCCGCGGTCCGCGGCGCCCGAGGGCCGCAGGCGCCGACGGGTACCGAGGCGTGAGCGCGCCCGCCCGGCTGCCTCCCTTCCTGTGGGTGCTGGCGCTCGGCAACCTGGTGGTCGGCACCGGCGCGTTCGTGATCGGGGGCATCATCGAGCCGATGTCGGCGTCGCTCGGCGTCTCGGTGTCGGCGACCGGCCAGCTGATGACCGTGTACTCGCTCGCCAACGCGATCGGCGCGCCGGTGCTGCTGGCGGGCTTCGGGCGCTACCGCGCGAAGACGGTGCTGATCGGCGGCGCGCTGCTGCTGGCCGCGGGCAACGTCGCCTCGGCGCTCGCCGCGACCTGGGGCGAACTGGCGGCGGCGCGCGTGGCGATGGCCTTCGCCGCCGGCCTGTTCACGCCAACCGCCGCGGCCCTGGCGGTCGCGATGGTGCCGCCGGCGATGCGCGGGCGGGCGCTGTCGGTGGTGTTCTCGGGGGTCGGACTGTCGTACATCGTCGGCGTGCCGTTCGGCGCATGGGCCAGCTGGTCGCGCTTCGGCTGGCCGCTCGCCTTCTGGGGCGTGGCCGCGGCCTCGATCGCGCTCGCATTGCTGCTGAGCCGGGCCTCGTCCGACGCGGGCGGCGCGCCGGCCAGCCTGGCGGGCTACGGGCGGGTACTGCGCGAGCGTCGGACGATGCTGGCACTCGCGATCACCGGCATCTACTTCGCATCGATCTTCAGCCTGTTCAGCTACGTGGGCGCCTTCCTGCGCGAGTACGCGGGCGTGCCGGCGGCCTCGATCGCGCCGGTGCTGGCGGGGTTCGGGGTCGCGGCGCTCGCGGGCACCTTCCTGGGCGGCTCGCTCGCCGACCGATTCGGCGCGACGCGGGTGCTGTATGCGATCTGCGGCGGGTTCTGCGTGGTGTTCGCGGCGATCTGGGCGATGCCCGGGCGCACGGTGCCGCTGGTGGGCGTGTTCCTGGTGTGGGGCGTGATCGGCTTCGCGTTCTACGCGTCGCAGCAGGCGCGGCTGGTCGCGCTGGCGCCTCAGGAAGCGACGGTGCTGCTCGCGCTCAACGCGTCGATGCTGTATCTGGGCACGGCGGCGGGCGCCGCGATCGGCGGCGCGGTGATCGCGGCCGTGGGCTACCGCGGGCTGCCGGTGGTCTCGGCGATCTTGATCCTGGGCGTCGCGCTGCTCGTGAGGCTGACCGAGCCCGGCCCACGGGACGCGTCGCGACCGGCCGCGGGCAGCGCCTGAGCGGCCCGCCGCCCGGCGACGGTCAGAGCTGGATCCCGCCCGAGACCTCGAGGACCGCGCCGTTGAGGTAGCTCGCGTCGTCGCTCGCGAGGAAGGCGTACACCGCGGCGATCTCCTCGGGCTTGCCCAGGCGTCCGAGCGGCACCTTGTCGACCATCTTCTGCATCACCGCCTCGGGGATGGTGTCGAGGATCGGGGTGAGGATGAAGCCGGGGCACACGGCGTTGACCCGGATGCCCTTTGGGCCGAGCTCGCGCGCCCAGGTCTTGGTCAGGCCGATCACGCCGGCCTTGGTCGCGGCGTAGTTGGTCTGGCCGAAGTTGCCGTACAGGCCGACCACCGAGGAGGCGTTGACGATCGAGCCGCTGCCCTGCGCGATCATGGTGTCGGCGACCGCCTGGGTGCACTCGAACACGCCCTTGAGGTTGACGGCGATCACGGAGTCGAACTGCGCCGACGTCATCTTCAGGAGGCGCGCGTCCTTGGTGATCCCGGCGTTGTTGATCAGGACGTCGATGCTGCCCCACTCGGTCCGCACGCTCGCGACCATCGCGTCGATGGTAGGCCGGTCGGTGACGTCGACGACGCAGCCCATCGCACGTCCGCCGGCGGCGCGGACCGCGGCCACGGCGGCCTCGACGCGCTGGGGGCTGAGGTCGGCGACGACGACGCGCGCGCCGTCGGCGGCGAGACGCAGCGCGGTGGCGAGGCCGATGCCCTGGGCGGAGCCGGTGACGATGGCGACTTTGTCGGAGAGGCGCACGGTGCGGGATCCTGCGGAGTGGGGATGGCAGGCATTTTACGGTGCGCGGCGGGGCGGGTCGGACGGCGAGGACCGGGGGCGCCGACGGGCGGGCGCTGGACGTGGCGTGGCGCGTGACGCCGGAGATCGGGCGATGCGTGGAGCGCGACGCCGGTACGGGGCGGGGGTCACTGCGCTGCGTCCCGCATCCCCCGGCTGCGCCGGGGGATCCCCGTGGGGTCGGCCGCCGCGACGGGAGCGGGGCAAGAACTCGCTGCGCTCAGACAGCTTGCCCCTCTCGGCCGGCCTGCGGCCGTCCGAGTCCCGCCGCGACGACCAACCCCACGGTGCGGGCCAACGGCTCCGTGACCCCCACCCCGCACCGGCGTCGAACACCGTGGGAGGCGATCGAAAGCAGCGGTGGCCTGCCACTGGGTCGTTGTGGCTGATGCGGCTGATGTGGCTGATGCGGCTGTTGTGGCTGTTGTGGCTGTTGTGGCTGTTGCGGCTGTCGCCGCGACGTTCGCAGATGTTGCTCGGTTGCGTGCCGGGGGTCGTCGACCTGACCGGTGTTGCGGCCGGAGAACGGGTGGCAGCCCAAGGTGGCCACCGAGCCGCCCCGAGCTTCCAGCCACGAGCGGCTGCGCGCGCATCCACCTTGCCCGGCGCCGCTGCGGGCGGCACGTTCCGCAGCGACCTCGGGACGCACCGTGCGGGGCGGGGTGGCGAGGGGGCTCGGACGGCCTCAGGCCGGCCGAGAGGGGCAAGCTGTCTGAGCGCAGCGAGTTCTTGCCCCGCCTCCCTCGCCGCCCCGCCCCGCGCGGGGACCCCCGGCGCAGCCGGGGGTGCGTCCCGCCGAGCGGAGGAACGTGCCACCCACAGCAGCGCCTCGCGCCAACCGCCGAGCGAAGAAACGTGCCACCCACAGCAGCGCCTCGCGCCAACCGCCGAGCGAAGGAACGAGCCGCCCACAGCAGCGCCTCGCGCCAACCCAAGAACGAAGCAAGCGCCCTCAACAGTCCCAGGACATCTCCGGATCGAGCGGGTACACAGGCCGCGGCATCCGTTCCCAGGCGACGTTGGCGAGCACCGGCGTCGTGAGCCCCGGCACGTCGACCTCGACGATCCGGTCGTCCGGGAAGAACTCGTCGAACGCCGCCCGGAAGTGCCCGCGCGACTTGACGACCAGCGCACGCACGCGTGCGAGGTCGATGCCCATCATCTCGAACTGCACCGGGTCGCGCGCCTGGTCGCGGCGGGTGATCACCACGACCTGCAGGCCGCCCACGCGCAGCAGCGCGGTCGGGCCGTTGTCGATCGCGTTGCCCGCCGAGATGCCGCGCCGCCCGACGAAGGCACCGGCATGCAGGCGCTCGACCCGCGCCGGCGCCTCGAAGCGCCCGGACAGCGGGTGCGTCTCCTCGCGGTTGAACACCGCGTCGAAGGCGGCGCCCTCGCCCAGCCGGTGCGCCTGCGCAGCGAGCGCCGGATCGAAGATCGGCCCGAAGACGGCGCCCTCGGCCCCGGCCCGCGCGAAGGCCTCGAGGATCCAGACCGTGTTGCCCCGCCCACCGCCGCCCGGGTTGTCGGCGACGTCCGCGAAGATCAGCGACGGCCGCGCGGGGTCGCGCCCGCAGGCGAGCGCCATCGCGGTCGCATCGGCGAGCGTGGTCAGCCGCGGCACCCACGCGCGACGGCCCGCCCAGGCGTGGCGCGCGATGTCGCGGGCGAGCGCCTGCGCCCTGGCCGGCTGGCCGCGGGTGGTCACGATCACCGACATGCCGTTCTTGGAGGTGTCGCCCAGCGTGAAGCCGGTCAGGATGGAGACGTCGACGACGTCGGCATCGCGCATGGACTGGCCGTAGGCGATCAGGTCGTGATACGGGCCGAACCGGGTGTTCTGCGTGACCGAGGGCGGCACGAAGGGCAGCTTCACGAAGCCCGCGGTCGGCCGCATGCCGGCCAGCATCTCCTCGAGCGCGCCCGCGCAGTCGGCGCCGCGCTCGAACATGTCGACGTGCGGGTTGCTGCGGTAGGCCACCAGCACGTCGGCGTTGTCCACCATGCGGCGCACGATGTTGCCATGCAGGTCCAGCGTGGCCAGCACCGGCACGGCCGGACCCACCACCGCGCGCACCCGCTCGAGCAGCGTGCCGTCGGGATCGTCGTCCGCGGTGGCGATCGCCGCGCCATGCAGGGACAGGAACACCCCGTCCAGCGGCGCGGCCTCGCGCAGGCCGGCGCAGATCGCGTCGACCAGCTCGTCGAAGTAGGCCTGGTCGACCGGGCCGCTCGCGCCGACGTGCGCATGCAGCAGCGGCACCGGCCGCCACGGACCGATGCGGTCCATCGCGGCGACGAAGCCGAGGATGGTGCCGGGCGCCTTGGGATGCGCGCTGCGCCAGTCGGCCTCGAGCGCCGCGCCGCGCAGCTCGCACTGGCCCTCGAACTCCTCGCGGGTGGCCACCGGCGCATGCGAATTGCTCTCGAGCATGAACCCGCCCACGGCGATTCTGGGAGTGCGTGTTGTCATCGTGCGCGAGCCGGTCGAGAATGAGGTGATCCGAGCATAGCGCCTCGCCCCGCGGCTGTCGCCGCGCCTCCCAAGGACGTTCCGATGCAGTTCCGTTTTCGCCGGCTGGTTCGGCACCAGGCCGCCATCCTGGCGGCCCTCGCGATCGGCGCCGCCGTGCTCCCGACGGGTGCCGCGTCCGCACAGACCCTCACGCTCGGCACCAAACTCGAGCTCAATACGCTCGACCCGCATTTCTTCGCGGCCTTCCCCACCGGCTCCTCGCACGAGAACCTCTACGAGAAGCTGACCTTCCAGGACGAGACCGGCGCGATCCAGCCTCAGCTGGCCACCGGGTGGCGGTCGATCGACCCCCAGACCTGGGAGCTCAAGCTGCGGCCCAACGTGAAGTTCCATGACGGCTCGCCCTTCGGCGCCGACGACGTGGTCTTCACCTTCGCGCGCGTGCCGGAGGTGCCCAACAGCCCCAACTCGTTCGCCCAGTTCACGCGCGGCATCGAGCGGGTGGAAGTCCTCGATCCGCTGACGATCAGGCTGCACACGCGCACGCCCACGCCGTCGCTGCCGCTCGACCTCTCCAACGTCTTCATCGTGTCGTCGCGCGCCGGCAAGGGCGCCACCACCGCGGACTACAACTCCGGCAAGGCGGCCGTCGGCACGGGCCCCTACAAGCTGGTGGAGTGGGTCAACGGCGAGCGACTCGTGGTCGAGCGCTTCGAGGGGCACTGGGCGCCGAAGCAGCCCTGGCAGCGGGTCACCGAACGGGTGATCGCGAAGGACGCGTCGCGCGTCGCGGCGCTGCTGTCGGGGCAGGTGGACGCGATCGACCTGGTCCCGATCGCCGACCTGCCCCGCCTCAAGCAGGATGCCCGCTGGACGATCACCAGCGGCGCCGCCGCACAGGTGCACTACATCGCGCTCGACTCCGCCCGCGAGGTCTCGCCCTTCGTCACTGCCAAGGACGGCTCGCCGCTCGCGAAGAACCCACTGCGCGACCCCCGCGTGCGCAAGGCGCTGTCGCTTGCGATCGGCCGCGGCGCGATCGCCGAGCGTCTGCTCGAGGGCAGCGCCGTGCCCGCCTCGCAGCTGCTGCCCGCGGGCTTTCCGGGCGTGAGCACGACGCTCAGGCCCGACCCCTACGACCTGCCGCGCGCGCAGGCACTGCTCAAGGAAGCGGGCTGGGGCGATGGCTTCAAGATCACGCTGCACGCGACCGGCGACCGCTACCCCAACGACGCCGGCATCGCGCAGGCGATCGGGTCGGGGTGGACGCGGCTCGGGCTCGCGGTGGCGGTCGAGACGATGCCGGGCTCGGTGTTCTTCGGACGCGCGAGCAAGCAGGAGTTCTCTGCCTTCACCGCACAGTACGGCGCCGACGACATCGCCGGCGGCATGCGGGCGATGCTCGCCACGACGGACCCGGCGCGCGGCTTCGGCACCGCCAATCGCACGCGCTACAGCAATCCGGCGATCGACCAGCAGCTGTCGGCCGCGCTGCCGATGATGGACCCCGCGCAGCGCAACGCGGCGCTCTCTAAAGTGATGGAGGCCTACATGGCGGACCAGGGACTGATCCCGGTGTTCTACCCGGTGTTCGACTATGCGACCCGCAAGGGCCTGGCGGTCACCCACCGCCCGCAGCGCCGCTTCAACGCGCTGATGATCCGGCCGGTGCCCTGACATGGCGGCCCACGAGATGGTGATCCGCGGCGCGACGCTGGTCGACGGGACCGGCGCGCCGGCCTGCGTGGCCGACGTCGCGGTGGACGGCGGACGGATCGCGGCGGTGCACCGGCGCGGCCCGGCCACGCTGCCCGGCATCGAGACGCTCCGCGACGCGCCGGCCTCGGCGACGGCGCCCGGCGGCGGCGCGATCGGGCGTGGCACGCGCGAAATCGACGCGGACGGGCTGCTGCTCACGCCCGGCTTCGTCGGCATCCACACGCACTACGACGGCCAGGCGACCTGGGATGCGGCGCTCGCACCCTCCTCGGTGCACGGCGTGACGACCGCGCTGTTCGGCAACTGCGGGGTCGGTTTCGCGCCGTTGCGCCCGGGCGGCATCGACTTCCTGATCAACCTGATGGAAGGGGTCGAGGACATCCCCGGCACGGTGCTCGCCGAGGGTATCCCCTTCGGCTGGGAGAGCTTCCCGGAGTACCTCGACGCCCTCGACCGCCTGCCCCACGCGATCGACATCGGCGCGCAGGTGCCCCACGCGGCCTTGCGCTGCTACGTGATGGGCGAGCGCGGCGGCGACCACTTCGAGCGGCCCACGGGCGCCGAGTGCGACGCGATGGCCCGGCTGCTCGAGGAGGCGCTCGCCGCGGGCGCGCTCGGACTGACGACCTCGCGCACCACCAAGCACCGCGCGCGCGACGGCCGGCCGACGCCCAGCCTGTCGGCGGGCGAGGAGGAGCTGCTCGCGCTGGCCGGCGCGATGCGCCGCGCGCGCCGTGGCGTGCTCGAGGTCAACTCGGACTTCGGCCCGGGGGAGTTCGAGACGCTGCTGGCGGCCACGCGCGTCTCGCGCCGGCCGCTGTCGTTGCTGCTGATCCAGGTCGACCGTGCGCCCACGCTGTGGCGCGAGACGCTCGATGTGATCCATGCGGCCCGCGCCGAGGGGCTGCAGGCCAACGGCCAGGTGGGCAGCCGCGCGATCGGGGTGCTGCTGGGGCTGGAGGCGAGCCTCAATCCCTTCGGCAACCATCCGGCCTGGGCGCCGCTGGCGGGCCTCGCGCCCGCCGAGCGGGTCGCGCGGCTGCGGGCCGACCCCGGGCTGTGCGCCCGGCTGGTCGAGGAGCGCCCGCAGGACGCGCACACGCGGATGATCGGCGGCATGCTGCAGCGGGCGTTCGCGATGGCCGCGGTGCCCGATTACGAGCCGGACGCGGCGAGCTCGGTCGCCGCAGTCGCAGCGGCGGCCGGGCGCTCGGTCTGGGCGGTCGCGCTCGAGACGCTGCTCGCCGACGACGGGCGCGGCCTGCTGCTCCACCCGTTCGAGAACTACACCGGCGGCGACCTGGACGTGGTCCGCACGATGCTCGCCGACGACGCGACCGTGATGGGCGTGGGCGACGGCGGCGCGCACGTCGGCACCATCTGCGACGGCAGCGGCCCGACCTACCTGCTGACGCACTGGGCGCGCGACCGGCGCCGCGGCGCGCGCCTGCCGCTCGAGTTCGTGGTGCACAAGCAGACGCGGGCCAGCGCGCTGTCCTACGGCCTCGCCGATCGCGGCGCCGTGCTGCCGGGGCTGCGTGCCGACCTGAACCTGATCGACCTCGCGGGGCTCACGCTGCACCGGCCTCGCATCGAGTACGACCTGCCGGCCGGGGGCAAGCGCTTCCTGCAGTCGGCGAGCGGCTACCGCCACACCTTCGTGGCGGGGGTGGAGACGCTGCGGGACGACGTCGCGACCGGCGCGACGCCAGGGCGGCTGGTACGGTCGCGGGGCGGCTGACGCGCGGGCGGCTGGTAGGGTCGCGGGGCGGCTGCCGCGGGGGCGGTGGGTCAGCTGTCCCGGGGCAGCCATGCCGGGCCGCTCGGCCCGTCCGGCCGGTCGCGCTCAGGCCACCGGCCCGGGCAGGATGCCCGCGAAGGCCAGTACCGCGTCCATGTGCCCGGCGAAGTCCGACATGCCGTGGTCGCTGCCCTGGATCACGGTGTGCCGCGCACCGGGGTAGGCCGCAACCATCTCTCGCCAGTCGAGCAGTTCGTCGCCGGTCGAGGCGATCAGGAAGTAGCGCTCGGGGCGGGTGATGCGGTCGACCTCGATCGGGCGCAACTCGTCCAGGTGCACGGGCGTCAGCTCGAACGACACCGACGGGTCGTGGAACCCCGTCTGCGGGCCGAGGTAGCGGGCGAGGCCCGCTGCCGGGCGCGTGGCTGGGTTCAGCAGCACCGCCCTGCAGCCGTGCCGCTCGGCGAGTCGCGTCGCATAGCAGCCGCCGAGCGAGCTGCCGACCAGTGTGTCGGCCGGGCCCGGCGCCCAGCCGCGCTCGACAAGCTCGAGCGCCTCGCGCGGCGAAACCGGCAGCTGCGGGCAGGCGTACTCCCCGGAGCGGCCAAGCGCGGCCATGCGCTCGGCGAGCAGCCGCGCCTTGAAGGAGGCCGGCGAGGAGCGAAAGCCGTGCAGGTAGAGGAGCATCGGCCGGTCAGCGGCGCCCGAGCGCATCGAGCAGCAGCCCGTGGATGCCGCCGAAGCTGCCGTTGCTCATCACCAGCACCCGGTCGCCTGGCCGCGCCTCGGCGGCCACCGCGGCCACCAGCGAAGGCAGCTCGGTGTGGACGCTCGCCCGCGCGCCCAGCGGGGCGAGCGCCTGCGCGGCATCCCAGCCGAGCCCGCCGCCGAAGCAGTAGGTCCGCTCGGCGCCCTCGAGGCTGCCGGGCAGCAGCGCCTTCATCGCGCCGAGCTTCATGGTGTTGGAGCGCGGCTCGATGACCGCGAGGATGCGCTCGCCGGGCGCCAGGCGGGCGCGCAGCCCGTCGATTGTGGTCTCGATCGCGCTCGGATGGTGGGCGAAGTCATCGATCACCGTCACCCCGCCCGCCGTGCCGCGCACCTCGAGGCGGCGGCGCACACCGCCGAAGCGTCCGAGCGCGGCGATCGCGTCGGCGGGGGCGATGCCCAGGTGCTCGGCGGCCGCGACCGCCGCGATCGCGTTGGCGCGGTTGTGGCGGCCGGCCAGCGGCAGCCGGCAGCGGCCCAGGTGCTGCGCGCCGCGCAGCACGTCGAACCCAGTGGCGTCGGGCGACTCGACGACGCCCTCGGCGTGCCAGCCGCCGGGCGTGTCGAAGTCGACCCGCTCGCTCCAGGCGCCGCGGGCCAGGACCCGCTCGAGCGCCGGCACCGCGCCGTTGACGACCAGCCGGCCGCTGCGCGGCACGGTTCGCACCAGGTGATGGAACTGCGTCTCGATCGAGGCCAGATCCGGAAAGATGTCGGCGTGATCGAACTCGAGGTTGTTCAGGATCGCGGTCATCGGCCGGTAGTGGACGAACTTGGACCGCTTGTCGAAGAAGGCCGTGTCGTACTCGTCCGCCTCGATCACGAAGGGCGCCTGCGGCTGGGCGAGCCGGGCCGAGAACGGAAAGTTCATCGGCACCCCGCCGATCAGGAAGCCCGGCGAGCGGTCGCAGGCCTCGAGGATCCAGGCGAGCAGCGACGCGGTCGTGGTCTTGCCGTGAGTGCCGGCCACGGCCAGCACCCAGCGCCCGGCGAGCACGTTCTCGGCCAGCCACTGCGGACCGGAAACATAGGGCTGGCGGGCGTCGAGGATGGCCTCCATCAGCGGATTGCCGCGGGACACCACGTTGCCGATCACCCAGGCGTCCGGCGCGAGCGCGAGCTGCGAGGCGTCGAAGCCCTCGATCAGGTCGATGCCGAGCGCCCGGAGCTGGTCGCTCATCGGCGGATAGACGTTGGCGTCGCAGCCGGTGACGCGGTGGCCTGCCTCGCGGGCGATGGCCGCGAGGCCGCCCATGAAGGTGCCGCAGATGCCTAGGATGTGGAGGTGCATGGGGGTCGCATTCTACCGTTCGGATACACTCGGACCCAGTCCTTCGTGCCCTTCCGGACCCGCTGCACACCTGCCTCGGCCGTATCGCCCATGCCAGATCCCGTCCTGCCTGCCGACCGGATCCCGCGTCCGCCCGGCACCCCCGAACCGACGATCGCGCCGGGCGCCGATCCGCTGCGCCAGGAGATCGCCATCGCCGCGGCCCGGCTGATCGCCGATACCGGTCTCGACTACGGCAGCGCCAAGCGCAAGGCCGTGCAGACCCTGCTCGACGACCGGTCCGCGCCGCGCGGGGCGATGCCCGACAACGCCGAGATCGATGTCGCGCTGCGCGAGCACCTGGCGCTCTTCGACGACGGCCACCCGGCGCGCGTCGCACGCATGCGACGCGTCGCGCTGGCGCTGATGCATCGGCTGGGTGAGTTCCAGCCCTATCTGACCGGCGCCGTCTGGAAGGGCATCGTCGCCGAACATGCGCCGATCCACCTGCAATTGTTCCATGATGACGTCAAGGCGGTGGCGATCGGGCTGCTCAACGACGGGCTCGACTTCGAGGTCGGCGAGGTGGCGCACTTCCGCGGCGACGGCGGCCGGCCCGACGTCGAGGCGCTCATGCTGACCTGGCGCGGCGAGCCGGTGATGCTGTCGCTGTACCCCCAGAACGACTTGCGCGGCGCCCTGCGCGGCGTGCCGGCCGAGCGGGGCGATGCGGCGGGCGTCGAGCGACTGATCGCCGCACACGGCGAGGCCGACCGGTGAGCGCCGGACCCGCCCCCCGGAGCCGGCGCCTGCTGCTCGGCGCCGGCGTGGCGATCGGCGCCGCCGCGCTCGGCGCCGCGGTGGCCTGGCGCAGGACCACGCCCTCCGATGCGGCCGACGACGCGGTCGCGCTGCTCCTGGCGCAGACCCTGCCCGACTCGGCCGGCCAGCCCTACGCATTCGCGCAGCTCGCCGGCCAGCCGCTGATCCTGAACTTCTGGGCGACCTGGTGCCCGCCCTGCGTCGAGGAGATGCCCGAGCTGTCGGCGCTGCACGCGGAGCTCGGCGGGCGCGTGCGCATGGTAGGCATCGGCATCGACTCCCCAGGCAAAATCGCCGAATTCGCATCCAAAAAGCCGGTTACTTATCCACTGGTGGTTGCCGGTATGAGCGGCACCGAGTTGGCGAGGCAGTTCGGGAACACGTCGGGCGCGCTGCCCTTCACCGTGCTGATCGGACGCCATGGCCGGATTGCGCAGCGCATCCTCGGCCGGATCGACCTGGCCCGGCTGCGCCCGATAGCGCTGGAACTGGCCGCCTGATCGACGGCCCGACCGCTTGTTCGTGCGGCGCCGCCGCACCGGTGGAAACTCGCAGGCTAGACAGTCCCCGCCGCCCCGGCGCACAATACGCGCCAACTTCGTCGAAACTGCAGCGATTTGATGGACGAGACGATCTGGGTGCTGCATGGGCCCAACCTGAACCTGCTCGGCACGCGCGAACCGGGCATCTACGGCGCCACCACCCTCGCCCAGATCGACCGCATGCTCGCCGACGAGGGCGCAGCGGCCGGGGTCCGCGTCGAATCCTTCCAGAGCAACTTCGAAGGTGCGCTCGTCGAGCGCATCCATGCGGCGCGCGACGCCGCAGTCGAGTTCATCGTCATCAATCCTGCTGCGTTCACGCACACCAGCGTCGCGATCCGCGACGCACTCGCAGGCATCGGGATTCCTTTCGTCGAGGTGCATCTCTCCAACGTCCACCGGCGAGAGCCGTTTCGCCATCACTCCTACTTCTCCGACCTGGCCGTCGGCGTGATCGCCGGACTCGGTCCGGCTGGCTACCGCTGCGCACTGCAGTTTGCAATCGAGACGATCCGGCGCCGAGCCGACGATCGCTCCTAGCCCAGGGAAAACTCCGATGGATCTGCGCAAGCTCAAGACACTGATCGACCTGGTCGCCGAGTCCGGCATCTCCGAACTCGAGATCACAGAAGGCGAGGGCAAGGTGCGCATCGTCAAGGGCCCGCCGCCGCTGCCACCCGGCTATATGCCGCAGATGATGATGCACCATCAGCCGATGCCGGTCGCGCAGCCCGCCCCGGCGCCCGCCCCGGCCGCGCCGCCCGCGGCCCCGGTCGCGGAGGCGGCCCCGGCCGCCGCCCCGGGACATGTCGTCAAGTCGCCGATGGTCGGCACCTTCTACCGGTCGGCCAACCCCAACTCGCCGCCGTTCGTCGAGATTGGCAGCCAGGTCAAGGAAGGCGACACCCTGTGCATCATCGAGGCGATGAAGCTGATGAACGAGATCGAGGCGGACAAGTCCGGCACGATCAAGGCGGCACTGGTGGAGAACGGCCAGCCGGTGGAGTACGGCCAGCCGCTGTACGTCATCGAGTAAGTCGATGTTCGACAAGATCCTGATCGCCAACCGGGGCGAGATCGCACTGCGCATTCAGCGGGCCTGCCGGGAGCTCGGCATCAAGACGGTGGTCGTCCACTCCGAGGCGGACACCGAGGCGAAGTACGTCAAGCTCGCCGACGAATCGGTCTGCATCGGTCCGGCGCCCTCCCGCGAGAGCTACCTGAACATCCCGGCGATCATCAGCGCCGCGGAGGTCACCGACTCCGAAGCCATCCATCCGGGCTACGGCTTCCTCTCCGAAAACGCCGACTTCGCCGAGCGGGTCGAGAAGAGCGGATTCGTGTTCATCGGCCCGCGGCCCGAGTCGATCCGGATCATGGGCGACAAGGTCAGCGCCAAGGACGCGATGCGGGCGGCCGGCGTGCCGGTGGTGCCCGGCTCCGAGGGTGCGCTGCCCGAGGACGGCAAGGAGGTCATCCGGATCGCCCGCGCGGTCGGCTACCCGGTGATCATCAAGGCCTCGGGCGGGGGCGGCGGGCGCGGCATGCGTGTCGTCTACACCGAGGCGGCGCTGCTCAACGCGGTCACGATGACCCGCAGCGAGGCGGGCGCGGCCTTCGGCAACCCGGCCGTCTACCTCGAAAAGTTCCTGGAGAACCCGCGGCACATCGAGATCCAGGTGATGGCCGACGAGTTCCGCAACGCGGTCTACCTCGGCGAGCGCGACTGCTCGATGCAGCGGCGCCACCAGAAGGTGATCGAGGAGGCCCCTGCCCCGGGCATCGCGCGCCGGCTGATCGACCGGATCGGCGCGCGCTGCGTGGACGCCTGCAAGAAGATCGGCTACCGCGGCGCCGGCACCTTCGAGTTCCTGTTCGAGGACGGCGAGTTCTACTTCATCGAGATGAACACCCGCGTGCAGGTGGAGCATCCGGTGACCGAGCTGATCACCGGCATCGACATCGTGCAGCAGCAGATCCGCGTGGCCGCCGGCGAGAAGCTGGGCTTCCGGCAGCGCGACATCGAGTTCCGCGGCCATGCGATCGAATGCCGGATCAACGCCGAGGACCCGTTCAAGTTCACGCCGTCGCCCGGGCGCATCACCGGCTGGCATCCGCCGGGCGGCCCCGGGGTGCGCGTCGACTCGCACGCGGACGCCAACTACTTCGTGCCGCCCAACTACGACTCGATGATCGGCAAGGTCATCACCTACGGCGACACGCGGGATCAGGCGCTGCGGCGCATGCGTATCGCGCTGTCGGAGATGGTGGTCGAGGGCATCCAGACCAACCTGCCGCTGCACCGCGAGCTGCTGGCCGACGCACGCTTCGTGGCCGGCGGCACGTCGATCCACTACCTCGAGAACAAGCTCGCGCAGCGCAACGGGTGATGCCTTGACCGCAGCGACCCCGGGCGGCTGGCACGAACTGGTGATCGAGGTCGGCCGCGACGACGCCGAGCCCTGGAGCGACGCGCTGCTCGAGGCGGGCGCCCTGTCGGTGCAGGCCGAGGACGCCGACGCCGAGTCGCCCGACGAGCAGCCGCTCTACGGCGAGCCCGGCATGCCCGCGGCCGCGCCGAGCATGGTCCTGGGCTGGCAGCGGACGGTGCTCTGCGCCCTGCTCGACGCCGACGACGACCCGGGCGCAGTGCTGGCCGCCGGCGCCGCGGCGCTCGGTTGCCCGGTGCCGGCGCTGCGCGAGGTCCGCTTCGTGCCCGACCAGGACTGGGTCCGGCTCACGCAGTCGCAGTTCGACCCGATCCCGATCGGCGAGCGGCTGGTGATCACGCCCAGCTGGCACGAGGCGGCCGACGACGGGCGCATCTCGATCGTGCTCGACCCGGGGCTGGCCTTCGGCACCGGCAGTCACCCCACGACGCGGCTGTGCCTGGGCTGGCTCGAGCGCGAGCTGCCCAGGGCCGCGACCGTGATCGACTACGGCTGCGGTTCGGGCATCCTTGCGATCGCTGCGGCGCGGCTCGGCGCGCGGCGCGTGACCGGCATCGACATCGACCCCCAGGCGCTGCTGTCGACCCGCGACAACGCACAGCGCAACCGCGTCGAGATCGACGTGCGCGGCACGACCGAACCCCGGCCCGAGCCGGCAGACGTGGTGGTCGCCAACATTCTGTCCAGCCCGCTGAAGCTGCTCGCGCCGATGCTCGTCGACCTGGTGCGTCCCGGCGGCTCGCTGGTCCTGTCGGGCGTGCTCTCACGACAGGTCGACGAGGTGTCGGCGGCCTATGCAGATCGATTGCCGCTGACAGTCTTCGAGCAGTCCGACGGTTGGGCTTGCCTGGCCGGCACCAAACCTAGATGATCGGCAGCGATGGCCCTCGCGACCACCTGCCCCCAATGCAAGACCAGCTTCAAGGTCGTCCCCGACCAGCTCAAGCTGCGTCGCGGCCTCGTGCGCTGTGGTGTGTGCCAGCACGTGTTCTCGGGCATCGACTACCTGCGCTACGTGGACGATGCCGCACGGGCCGCGCAGCGCGCGGCGCGGCTGCCGACCGACGGGCCGCAGCAGCCCGCCGCGCCGGCGGCGCCCGGCATTCGCCCGCCGTCCGGACCGGTGACCGCCGCGGGTACGCCCACCGCCGAGTCGCTCCGCGCGTCTGCAGCGGCCGCCCCCTGGGCGGCGCTCGCCGCACCGCAGGACAGCGCGGCCGGGCAGGCCCCCGCCAGCCGTCCGATGCCGCTCGGCGAGCCGCCAGCGCCACCGCGCGGCGATCCCTGGGCCGCAGCGGCCGCGGCCGTCCACGAACGCTCGCTGCGCGACGACTCGGCGCTGCTGCCCCCGGCCCCGCCCCCGCTCGCCGGGCCCCGGGAGGCCGCGACCGCGGCTGACGACCTGCATGGCGCGGGCAGGGATGCGGGCGACGCCGATGGCGGGCGCGACGCCGACACGGCCCGCAGGCCCGCCACGCCGGTGTGTGCGGCGCCCGACACCATCACCGGCGCCCTGCCGACCCTGCCGGCGACGCGGTCCGGCCCTCAGACGGTGATCAGCCCGGACGAGGACCTGAAGACCGCGTTCTTCCTGACCGACTCCGCATTCGGTCCCAACCCCGGCGAGCGGACGGACGTCATGCCGCCGACGTCGACCCACCGCGCGGGCTCCTCGATCGAGCCCACGACCTTCATCCGCGGCGACCTCGGGCCGGTTGCGATCCCGCCGCCCGGCGTGCCGCTGCGCCCGGAGACGCCCTTCCCGCCCGCGGCGCCCGAGCCCGAGCCCCTGCCCGCGCCGCAGCGGACCGGGCCGATGGCGACGCCGTTGCGGGCCGCCGATACCGTCGCCGCGGCGCGCGCACCCGAGCGGCTGCCCGAGCCGGAGCCGGAGCCCGAGCCCGTCGGGGCGCCGGCCGAGCCGGCGATCGACTACTTCTCGACCAGGCGCCGGCGCACGCGCGGCCTGGGGCTCGCCCTGTCGCCGGCGGCCTGGATGGGTGCGATCGGCCTGTCGGTGCTGCTCGCGCTGCAGGCGACGATCGGATGGCGCGACGCGATCGCCTCGGCCGTGCCGGCGCTGGCCCCCGCGCTGGCCGCCGTGTTGTCGCCGTTCGGCCTCTCGATCGCCCCGCCGCGCAACCTGTCGGCGTTGACCATCGAGTCCTTCGAGCTGCAGTCGGCCGGCGCGCCGAATCTGCTGCAGATGAGCGCGGTGCTGCGCAACCGGAGCGGCCATCCGGTCGGCTTCCCGGCGATGGAGCTGACCCTGACCGACAGCGCGGGCGGCCTGCTGGTGCGCAAGGTGATCCCCGCCGAGACCTACCTCGTCGGCGCACCGCTCGCGAGCCGCGGGCTCGAGGCGCGCTCCGAGTGGCCGCTGAGGCTCGCGCTCGAGAACGGCGGCCCGCCTCCGACCGGCTACTCGGTCGCGCTGTTCTACCCCTGACGCCCCCCCTTCCCTCCTTCCGGTCTCCCCCGATGAGCTCACGCGTACTGATCAGCGGCTCGGTCGCCTACGACACCATCATGGTGTTCGACGGGTACTTCAAGGACCACATCCTTCCCGACCGCGTGCACATGCTGAACGTGTCCTTTCTCGCGCCGACGCTCAAGCGAGAGTTCGGCGGGTGCGCGGCCAACATCGCCTACACGCTGAAGGGCCTGGGCGGCGCGCCGACCGTGCTCGCGGCGGTCGGGCGCGACGGCGGCGACTACGTCGCGCGCCTCGCCGCGATGGGGATCGACACCGCGTCGATCCTCCGGTGCGAGGACCTCTACACGGCTCAGGCCTTCATCACCACCGACCTCGCCGACAACCAGATCACCGCCTTCCACCCGGGCGCGATGGCCCGCGCGCACGAGGTGGCCGCCGTGCCGCCCGCCGCCTGGGGCATCGTCGCGCCCAACGGCAAGGACGCGATGCTGCGCCACGCGCGCGAGTTCGCGGCGGCGGGCGTGCCGTGGATCTTCGACCCGGGCCAGGCGCTGCCGATGTTCTCCGGCGAAGAGCTGCGCGCCGTGCTCGCCGGCGCCACCGCGCTGGCCGTCAACGACTACGAGTGCCAGCTGATGGCCGAGAAGACCGGGTTGGACGAGGGGCGCCTCGCCGCCGCCGTCGACGCGATGATCGTCACACGCGGCGCCGAGGGCTCGGTGCTGCACCACGGCGGCGTCACCGAGACGATCGCGCCGGTCGCGGTCGCGAAGGCCGTCGATCCCACCGGCTGCGGCGATGCCTTCCGTGGCGGGCTGCTGCATGCGCTCGCCACCGGCCTCGGCTGGCAGGTCGCGGCGCGGCTGGGCAGCGTGATGGGGGCGCTCAAGATCGAGCACGCCGGCCCGCAGAACCACCGGATCGACCGCGCGCAGGTCGCGCAGCGCTACCGCGAGGCCTACGGCACCGGCCCCTGGTGAGCCTGCGGGTGCGCCCGGCAACCGACGGGTCGGGCACCGCATCGCGTTCGATCAGCGCGTGGCCGCCTGCCGCGCCGGCGGCCGTGCCGCAGAGCCGGACACCTCAGCGCAGCAGGCCCGGCAGCATGGCCGGATCGACCACCATCAGCAGTACCTGCAGCACGAGGATCAGCACCAGCGGGGACAGGTCCACGCCGCCGATCAGGGGCACGACCTTGCGGATCGGCGCTAGGAAGGGCTGGGTCAGTTGCTGGATCGCGGGAGCCAGCGGTGCGAAGGGATTCACCCACGACAGGATGGCCTGCAGGATCACCAGGCCGATCATCAGGTACACCGTCCAGCGCACCAGCCACACCACGGCGAGGAACAGCACCCGCCCGGGGTTGGGCACCATAACGCCGCCCACGACCAGGAAGAACAGCACCGCGGTCAGCGTCGTGACCAGGACCGCTGCGAGCACGCTCGCCCAGTCCATGGTCCGGCTCGGGGCCACGAGGCGGCGCAGCGGCAGCACAAGCCAGTCGGTCAGCGCCGACACGAACTGGCTGATGGGATTGCGCGGATTCAGGTGGACGCGATGCGCGTAGGCCCGCAGCACGCAGGCGACCGCGAGCAGGCTGCCCAGCGTTTCGATCAGCAACCAGAGTATTCGACTCATTGCGGCGCGATTGTCGCACAAAAAAAATCGCGCCCCGTGGGGCGCGAATACCTGGCTGGCTCTGTCGCTGCCGCATCGATGTGCGGCAGTCGCTTCTTGTCGGTGCCGGCCCTAGGCGGGCCCCCCGATCACGACGGTTTGTTGCCCGTCGGAAAGGGCCATGCGGCCGCAGGGTTGATCGCCTTGGGGGCCGGAGCCACTGCAGCAGCGGCCGGTGCCGCCGGAGCCGCGGCGGGCTTTTCGGCTTTCTTGGCCGGCTTCTTGGCAGCCTTCTTGGCGGCCGGCTTCCTGGCAGCCGGCTTTTTGGCGGCTGCTTTCTTGGCCGGCTTCTTGGCGGCTGCCTTCTTGGCGGCCGGCTTCTTCGCCGCTACCTTCTTGGCGGCCAGCTTCTTCGCAGCGGGCTTCTTCGCGGCGACTTTCTTCGCAGCCGGCTTCTTCGCGGCGACTTTTTTCGCAGCGGGCTTCTTCGCGGCGACTTTCTTCGCAGCAGGCTTCTTCGCGGCGACTTTCTTGGCGGCGGGCTTCTTCGCAGCGGGTTTCTTGGCGGTTGCCATCGTGATACTCCTCAAGATGAAGTTGCGTACATGGAAACCCGTTCCAGGCGGGCACTGAGCCTGCCGAGGTGCGGGCTATTCATCGGCGCAAGAACACTTGCTCTCTTTCTTACGCTAATGAATGCGGTGGCACGTGCCGCAGCCCTGCTGCAGGCACGAAAAAGGCGCCGGGCCGAACGGCCGGGCGCCTGCATCTTCGAGGACGGGGACGGAACCGGCACCGCAGCAGGCAGCGTGGCGCTGCGTGCCGTGTGCGTCGAATGAATCCGGTCGGTAGGTCGCTTCCCCGTCAAGTGTGATCCCGATTGCGGCAATCCGCGTTTCGACGATACGTCGCCTCAGTCCCAGTTCAGCGCGCCGCCGGTCTGGTACTCGGTGACGCGACGCTCGAAGAAGTTCTGCTCCTTCTTCAGGTCGAGCATCTCGCTCATCCACGGAAACGGGTTCTCCGCTCCAGGGAACAGCGGGTCGAGCCCGATCTGCTGCGCGCGCCGGTTGGCGATGAAGCGTAGGTATTCCTTGAACATCGATGCGTTCAGGCCGAGCACGCCGCGGGGCATGGTGTCTTCGGCGTACCGGTACTCGAGCTCCACCGCCTCGTGGAACAGGCCGACGATCTCTTCGCGAAACGCCTGCGTCCAGAGCTGCGGGTTCTCCATCTTGATGGAGTTGACCAGGTCGATGCCGAAATTGCAGTGCATCGACTCGTCGCGCAGGATGTACTGGTACTGCTCGGCGGCGCCGATCATCTTGTTCTGGCGGCCGAGCGCGAGGATCTGCACGAAGCCAACGTAGAAGAACAGCCCTTCCATCAGGCACGAGAACACGATCAGCGAGCGCAGCAGCGCCTGGTCGTTCGCGGGCGTGCCGGTGACGAAATCCGGGTTGGTCAGCGTGTCGATGAACGGGATCAGGAACTCGTCCTTGGCCCGGATCGAGGCGACCTCGTGGTAAGCGTTGAACACCTCGCCCTCGTCGAGCCCGAGGGACTCGACAATGTACTGGTAGGCGTGCGTGTGGATCGCTTCCTCGAAGGCCTGGCGCAGCAGGTACTGGCGGCACTCCGGCGCGCTGATGTGCCGGTAGGTGCCCAGCACGATGTTGTTGGCGGCCAGCGAGTCGGCCGTCACGAAGAAGCCGAGGTTGCGCTTGACCAGCCTGCGCTCGTCGTCGGACAGGCCGGCGGGATCCTTCCACAGAGCGATGTCGCGCTCCATGTTGATCTCCTGCGGCATCCAGTGGTTCGCGCAGCCGGCGAGGTACTTCTCCCAAGCCCACTTGTACTTGAACGGCACCAGCTGGTTGACGTCGGCGGCGCCGTTGATGATCCGCTTGTCTTCGACGCGCACGCGACGAACGTCTACGGCCATCTGCGTGCCGGAGTGCAGGCGCAGCGCGACCTCGGGGACGGCGGCGGCGGCACGCACGGCCGGCACGACGGCGGTCGCGAGGCGGGCAGCGGCATCCCTCGGCCCGGGGCCGACGGCTTGAAGCGGTTTCGCGGGGGTGGGTTCGTCCCAGGACAGCATTTAATGTCTCGCCTTAGTTTGGTCTCTTAACTACTTGTACCAACGCGAGATTCCGCCGTTATTCACAGACTGAATCTTACGTAGGACGTGTGGCGCTTGCAACGGGTTGGCACTCACCAACTTGACTTCCGTATGAAATCGTCGGGGTCGATGCAACAGTCATCCCTGCAGGCCACCATGGATGGGCCTTGCCAAATCGATCTTCGGTGTCGCCGAGGCGCCTCGCGATGCGTCGACGACACCGATCGATCAACGTCGGATCACTGGCATGCCTCGCACTCCGGATCGTCGATCGCGCAGAACTTCGGTGCGATCGGGTCACCGGCGGCGACGGGCGCGATGCCGTTGCCTGCCGCGCCTTGCGTCGCGTAGGAAAACGCGCCGCCCGCCGCCCCTTCGGACGACACCGCGTTGAGCTGACCGAGCCGGTCGGTCGTGCTCTTCTCGGCATGCGTGGCGCCCTGCGTGCGCAGGTAGTAGGTCGTCTTGAGGCCGCGCAGCCACGCGAGCGTGTAGGTCTCGTGCAGCTTCTTGCCCGATGCGCCGGCCATGTAGATGTTCAGCGACTGCGCCTGGTCGATCCACTTCTGGCGACGCGACGCGCACTCCACCAGCCAGGTCGAGTCCACCTCGAACGCGGTCGCGTAGATGGCGCGCAGGTCGGCCGGGATGCGGTCGATGCGCGCGAGGCTGCCGTCGAAGAACTTCAGGTCGGCGATCATCACCTCGTCCCACAGCCCGAGCCGCTTCAGGTCGCGCACCAGGTACTCGTTCACCACCGTGAACTCGCCCGACAGGTTGGACTTCACGTACAGGTTCTGGAAGGTGGGCTCGATGCAGGCGCCCACGCCGATGATGTTGGAGATGGTCGCGGTGGGCGCGATCGCCACGCAGTTGGAGTTGCGCATCCCGTGCTCGGCGATCCGCGAGCGCAGCGCGGACCAGTCCATCGACTCCGACATGTCGACCTCGACGTAGCCGCCGCGCTGTTCGGCCAGCAGCTTCAGGGAGTCCTGCGGCAGGATGCCGCGATCCCAGAGCGAGCCCTTGAAGCTCGCGTAGCGGCCCCGCTCGGCGGCGAGATCGGTCGAGGCCCAGTAGGCGTGGTAGCAGACGGCTTCCATCGAGCGGTCGGCGAACTCGACCGACTCGGCGCTCGCGAAGGGCACACGCATCAGGTGCAGGCAGTCCTGGAATCCCATGATGCCCAGGCCCACCGGACGGTGCTTGAGGTTGGCGTTGCGCGCCTTGTTGACCGCGTAGTAGTTGATGTCGATCACGTTGTCGAGCATCCGCATCGCGGTCGCGATGGTGCGCTTGAGCTTGACCTGGTCGAGCGCCCAGCGGCCCTCGGCGCCTTCGATCATGTGCGCGACCAGGTTCACCGACCCGAGGTTGCAGACCGCGATCTCGGCGTCGCCGGTGTTCAGCGTGATCTCGGTGCACAGGTTGGAGCTGTGCACGACACCGACGTGCTGCTGCGGCGAGCGGATGTTGCACGGGTCCTTGAACGTGATCCAGGGATGCCCGGTCTCGAACAGCATCGAGAGCATCTTGCGCCACAGCGCGATCGCCGGCAGCTTTTTGTGCAGCTTGAGCTCGCCGGCGGCGGCCTTCTGCTCGTAGCGCACGTAGGCCTCCTCGAACGCGCGGCCGTAGCGGTCGTGCAGGTCGGGGCAGTCGGCCGGCGAGAACAGCGTCCACTCGCCGTTCTCCATCACCCGCTTCATGAACAGGTCGGGGATCCAGTTGGCGGTGTTCATGTCGTGCGTGCGACGACGGTCGTCGCCGGTGTTCTTGCGCAGATCGAGGAATTCCTCGATGTCGAGGTGCCAGGTCTCGAGGTAGGCGCACACGGCGCCCTTGCGCTTGCCGCCCTGATTGACTGCGACCGCCGTGTCGTTGACGACCTTGAGGAAGGGCACGACGCCCTGGCTCTTGCCGTTGGTGCCCTTGATATGGCTGCCCAGCGCACGCACCGGCGTCCAGTCGTTGCCCAGGCCGCCGGCGTACTTGGCCAGCAGCGCGTTTTCCTTGATCGCCTCGTAGATGCCATCGAGGTCGTCGCTGACCGTGGTCAGGTAGCACGAAGACAGCTGCGAGCGCTGCGTGCCGGCGTTGAACAGCGTGGGCGTGGAGCTCATGAAGTCGAACTTCGAGAGCAGCTCGTAGAACTCGATCGCACGGGCCTCGCGGTCGATCTCGTTCAGCGACAGGCCCATCGCCACGCGCATGAAGAACGCCTGCGGCAACTCGATCCGCTGCTCGTCGATGTGCAGGAAGTAGCGGTCATACAACGTCTGCAGGCCGAGGTAGGTGAAGAGGTTGTCGCGGTCGGCGACCAGGGCCTGACCCAGGCGGTGCATGTCGAACTGCTCGAGGCGCGGGTCGAGCAGGTCGGCCTCGATGCCGCGCCTGATGAAGCGCGGGAAGTACTCGGCATAGCGCGTGGCCATGTCGGCCTGCAGCACCTCCTCTCCGAGCACCTCGCGGCGCACCGTGTGCAGCAGCAGGCGCGCGGTGACCTGGCTGTAGGCGGGGTCGGTCTCGAGCAGCGCGCGCGCCGACAGGATGGCGGACTTGTGCACCTCCTCCAGGGGGATGCCGTCATAGAGATTCTTGACCGTCTCGGCGAGCACCAGGTCGGGCTGGACCTTGTCGCCGAGGTCGGCGCAGGCCGCGACGATCAGGCCGCGCAGGTGCTCGCGGTCCAGGGGACGCACGACGCCGGCATCGAGCACGCCGATCTGCGGGCCAGCCGGCTGGCCGGCGGCGACCGCCTGGGCCTGCTTGGCCGCCCGCTCCTGCGTGCGCTTCTCGCGGTACAGCACGTAGGCGCGGGCCACCTCGTGCTCGCCCGAGCGCATCAGCGCGAGCTCGACCTGATCCTGGATGTCCTCGATGTGGAAGGTGCCGCCGGCCGGCTTGTTGCGCATCAGCGCGCCGACCACGACCTGGGTGAGCTGGTCGACCAACTCGCGCACGCGAGCCGACGCCGCGCCCTGCCCGCCGTTGACGGCGAGGAAGGCCTTGGTCATCGCGACGGCGACCTTGCCGGGCTCGAAGCCGACCACCGAGCCGTTGCGGCGGATCACCTTGAAGTCGGCGTAGCGGGTGGCGTCGGGGCGCGTGCCGGGCACGTCCGCGACCGAGCCGAAGCCCTTCGACGTGATGACGGCTGGACGCTGGGTGGTTTCTACAGCCCGTTGCATTGGTGATCGCTCCACTGGAGATTGATGCGAGGTGCCCCGTCCAGGGAGGGGGCATCGGTTCTTGTGGGGAATCCGGCGCTCTGCGGCGCCGGCCGGGGATTCATCGCGTGGCGTCGACTGGATCGGGGACCTGTAAGCGTGACGACTGCACGTCCTGTGCCCGATCGCGGCGGAGGCATCCAGGCACTAGATGTAGGGTGCTACCGCTCGTCGGTGGCTAATTCTAGTGGCTGACGGCCCCGATCGCAAGCCCGACGAGAAGGCAATTTCGTATTCGAGAACAAGGGTTTGGCGATGGGTCCTCGCAACCCGCATGGACTCTCGTTCGGGACGGTCCAGCCCAGCAGCGGTGCCGTTCAGCGGGCCGTTGCGACCCGCAATGCCGCCTGTAATCGTGATGTCATGATTACGATCGTTGCGCGCTGCGGGCCTTGGGCCCGAACGGCCTCGCAATCCCCGTCCCGTGAACATCGCGCAGGTAACGCGGCCAATCGAACAGCGGGCCGGGATCGTCCTTGCGGCCGGGCGCGATGTCGCTGTGCCCGGCGACGTGGCGCAGCGGCCAGCGCCCTGCCAGCGCCACGGTCAGCGCAGCGAGCACCCGGTACTGGGCCTGCGTGAAGGGGCGCGTGCCGCTGCCTTCGAGCTCGATGCCGATCGAGCGGTCGTTGCAGCGCTCGCGGCCCTGGAACACCGACACGCCGGCGTGCCAGGCCCGGTCGTCACCCGACACGAACTGGCACAGCTCGCCGCGGCGACGGACCAGGAAGTGCGCCGACACCCGCAGCGCGCGCAGCGGCTCGAGCGTGGGGTCGGTCGTGGCGTCGAGCCGGTTGGTGAACAGCCGCTCGATGGCGTCGCCGACGTATCGGTCGGGGGGCAGGCTGATGTAGTGGATCACCAGCAGGTCGACCGGCAGGCCGGGGGGGCGGGCGTCGCAGTTGGGCGAGCGGACGCGGCGCGCGCGGCGATGCCAGCCCCGCGCGTCGAAGTCCGCCGCGACGGCGGCCGGGCTCACTGGATGCCGAGGCGCTGCATCCGGTAGCGCAGCGCGCGGAAGCTGATCCCGAGCAGCCTCGCCGCGGCGGTCCGGTTGTAGCGCGTCTTCTCGAGCGCGCGCGCGATGGCGTCGCGCTCGAGCTGGTCGAGGTAGTCGGGCAAGGACTCGGGGATGCCGTCCGCGGACAGGCGGACGGCGGCAGCGGCCCGCGCCGCGGCCGGGAGCGCCGCGGACGGGCCGTCGGCGCCGGGCGCCGCGGCACGCTCCTCGTCGAGCGCCGGCTCGTCCTCGGAGGCTTCGACGAGCATCGGGCGCAGGCCCAGGTCCTCGACGTTGATGACCTCGCCGTTGGAGAAGGCGAGCGCGCGCTCGAGGATGTTCTCGAGTTCGCGGACGTTGCCGGGGAAGGCGTAGCTATGCAGGTAACGCAGGGTCACCGAGGCGAGGCGGGGCGGCCCCGGCAAGCCGGCGCGCGCCGCCAGCCGCACGAGCACCGCGCGGGCGAGCACCTCGACGTCCTCGCGCCGCTCGCGCAGCGGCGGCATGCGCAGCTCGATCACGTTGAGGCGGTAGTACAGGTCGGAGCGGAAGCGACCGATCGCGACGCAGCGCGCCAGGTCCTGGTGGGTCGCGCTGACGATGCGCACGTCGACCGGCTCCTCGGCGGTCGCGCCCACCCGCCGCACGCTGCGCTCCTGGATCGCGCGCAGCAGCTTCACCTGCATCGCCAGCGGCAGGTCCGCGACTTCGTCGAGGAACAGCGTGCCGCCGCTGGCGGCCTGGAAGAAGCCCGTCCGGTCCTGGTCGGCACCGGTGAAGGCCCCGCGGCGGTGCCCGAAGAACTCGGACTCCATCAGGTTCTCGGGGATCGCGCCGCAGTTGACCGCGACGAAGGGCTGCTGCGCCCGACTGCCCGAGCGATGGATCAGCCGGGCCGCCAGCTCCTTGCCCGAGCCGGACTCGCCGGTGATCGCGACCGGTGCCATGCTGCGCGCGAGCCGCAGGATGTCGGCCCGCACCGACTCGATGGCGGGGGAGACGCCCACCAGCAGCCCGCCCGCGGCCGGCGCAGCGCCGGCCGGCGGGGCGTCGGCCGATGGCGCGACGGCGCGCGCGCCCCGGGCGGGCGGGGCCTGCGCCGGCACGCCAGGCTGCACCGCCGCCGGCGGCGGGGCCTCGACCTGGGCGGGCTGCGCGGCGCCAGCGCCAGCGCCGGGGTCGGCGGCGGCGGCTGCTGCTGCAGCGGCCGACAGGCGCAGCGCCGAGCGCACCAGGGCGCGCAGCGCGTCGAGCGCGACCGGCTTGGACAGGTAGTCGAAGGCGCCGGCCTTCAGCGCGGCGACGGCGTTCTCGGCGCTCCCGAAGGCGGTGATCACCGCCACCGGCGTGTCCGGGTGCGCCGCGCCGATCTCGGCCACCAGCGCGAGACCCTCGCCGTCGGGCAGGCGCATGTCGGTCAGGCACAGCGCATAGCGCTCCTCGGCGAGCAGGCGGCGCGCCTCGCCGAGGTTGGCCGCGCAGTCGACGTCCAGCCCCATCCCGACCAGCGTCAGCTCGATCAGCTCGCGCAGGTCGGCCTCGTCGTCGACGACCAGCACGCGGGGGACTCGCATGCCGCGGGCCAGCGTGCGGGCGGGGTCGGTGGACATCGAGGCGCTCATCGGTCGGGGTGGCCTGGCAGGCGCTGCGGTTCGACGACGAACGCGCTACGCAGAGGGGGATTATCGCCCGCGGGGCGATACCGGATCGCCGCGCCGTTGGCGGTGCACAACTCGCGGGCCAGGTGCAGGCCCAGGCCGGTGCCCCGGGCCTCGGTCGTGAAGAAGGGCTCGAACAGATGGGCCCGCGACGCGGCCGACACGCCCGGGCCGTCGTCCGAGATCGTCAGCACCGGGCGCCCGGCGCCGTCCTCGTGCCATTCGACACGGACCGCCCCCGCCGCGCCGCTCGCATGCCGCAGCGCGTTGGTCAGCAGGTTCAGCAGCACCTGCCGCAGGTTGCCGGCGTCGAACCAGATCGGGGCGGTGCTGTCGATCCGGCATTCGACGCGGTGCACGTCGGCCGCCGCCTGCGTGAAGTACTCCTCGATCGTGGCGGGCAGGAAGGCCGTGGCGACCAGCGGCTCGGGGGTGGCCCCGCCGCGGCGCGAGATCGACAGCACGTCCTCGATGATGCGGTTGATCCGCAGGCAGTTGTCCTCGACGATCGTCGCGAGCCGCTGCAGGCGGGTGTCGTCGAGGCGCTCGGCGAGCAGCCCGTTGGCATGGCGGATCGCGGCGAGCGGGTTGCGGATCTCGTGGGAGATGGACGCCGACAGGCGGCCCATCGAGGCGAGCTTGAGTTGCTGGGCGCGCTGCTCCAGCCGCCCGAGGTCCTCGAGTACGATCACCGCGTCGGCACCCATCGAGGGCGCCCCCAGGCGCCGTGCTCGGATCCGCCGCTCGGCGCCGTCGGTCCCGGCCGGCACGGTGATCTCGACCGCCTCGGTGACCGGCTCGAAGATGCCGGTGGCCCCGGCCTGCGATGGCGAGCGCACCCCGAGCGCCGCGCGCACCGGCAGCAGCCCAGGCAGCGCCGCGCCGGGCCGTTCCTCCGGCACGCCGCCCAGCATCTCGCGCGCCGAGCGGTTGATCGCCCGCAGCGCGCCGTCCTCGCCCAGCACGACCACGCCGTCCTGCAGCGCGCCGATCACGGCCTGCGTCACCGCGAGCTGGTTGCTCAGGTCCTCGCCGCGGCGCCAGGCGAGCCGCTCCTGCGCCTCCAGCCGGGCGGCGAGGCGGTTGACGATCAGCACCGTCGCGAGCAGCGCCGCACCGATCAGACCCGACTGGACGAAGGCGAAATCGCCGGCCGGATCCTGCAGCCACCGCCACCCGGTGTCGACCAGCAGCACCAGCGTGGAGGCCGCGGCGAAGAACAGCGCCATCCGGGCGCCCAGCAGGATCGCCGCGCCGGCGTTCGGCAGGATCAGCAGCACTGCCAGCCCGCCTCGCAGACCGCCGCCCACATGGATCAGCAGCGACAGCGCGACGAGGTCGACCGCGACCTGGGCGATCGCGAGCGCCTGCAGCCGGAAGCGGCCGGGTCGCGACACGACGGCGAACACCGCGGCGGCGGCGAGGTAGCAGCCTGCCACGATCAAGAAGCGCTGGCTGTCGAAGCCGTCCTCCAGGCCCAGGCTGCCGCGCAGCAGCGGCACGTAGGCGATCAGCAAGGCGGCCACCACCAGGCGCGACAGCGCGAAGTACCGCAGCGAGCGCCAGTAGGCGGGCCAGGGCGCGGCGTCCTTGCCGTCCTGCGGCCGGTGTGCCGGCACGCTCACCTCAGGCGTCGCGATCGCGGCCGGCCGCCTCGCGCACCGCCGCCGCACCCTGGTCGCGGTGCGCGTCGCTGCAATAGACGCGACCGCCGGCGAACCGCGCCTCCGAGCCCGGCAGGTGGATGCCGCAGACCGCGCACTGCATCATCAGCTCGGGCGTGGGCGCGGCATCTCGTGCCTCGCCCTCCGTGCCCTCAGCCGCCGGGGGCGCGTCGGGACGGGCCGAGCGCGCGGAGCGGCGCTGGCTGAGCACGACGAAGCGCCACGCCAGCCAGGCCGCCAGGCCGATCGCCACCCACACCAGCAGCTTGCCCATCGTCGACCTCCGGCGCGCGCGGCGCGTCCGTTCAGAACTTGCGCAGCACCACTTCGAGGACGAAGCGGGTGCCGACGTAGGCCAGGAGCAGCACCGCGAAGCCGCCCAGGGTGAAGCGCGTCGCGATCTTGCCGCGCCAGCCGCGCACCGCGCGACCGGCCAGCAGCACGCCGAAGACCCCCAGCGCGATCACCGAGAACACGGTCTTGTGCTCGAGCCGGAACGGACGGCCGAACACCTCCTCGGAGAACAGCATGCCGCTCAGCGTCGTCAGCAGAAGCAGCACGAAGCCGGTTCCGATGAAGCGAAAGAGAATGCGCTCGAGCACCATCAGCGGCGGCAGGCTGCCGATCCACAGGGCCATGGGCCCGGAGGGCGTGCCGGTCATCGGGCGCTGCAGGTCGCGCTGGACCCACAGCATCAGCAGCGCCACCAGCGCCGCGAGCAGCAGCACCCCGTAGGCCAGCGTGCCGGCCAGCAGGTGCGGCACGAAGAGGGGCTGCTGCGCGAGCGCGCCGAAGGTTCCGCCCGGAAACGCGAGCGGCAGCAGCAGCAGCACGCCGGCCAGCGGGAGGACCAGCAGGCGCATCGCCTCGAGCGGCACCTTGCGGCCCTCGAACCACAGCAGCACCAGGCCGATCCAGAGCGTCGCCGACAGCGCCTTGGCGAAGCCGAAGTGAAAGCCGCCCTCGTTCCACGGCCAGGCGAGCGACGCGCCGTGCAGCAAGATGGCCGCGGGCACCAGCCAGCGCACCGCGCCGGTGTCGCTGGGCGGCGCGGACGCGGGCACGCCCGGCGTCGCGGTCGACCGGCGCGCCCATCGCAGGGAGGCGAACCAGACGGCGCCGTACACCACGGCGGGCAGTGTGAAGAGAATCAGTACAATCATCGACTTCGGAGTGTAGCGCACGCCCATGTTCGAGAATCTGTCCCAGCGGCTGGCCCGCGTCGTCAAGACGATGCGGGGCGAAGCCCGCCTCACCGAAGCCAACACGCAGGAGATGCTGCGGGAAATCCGCATCGCGCTGCTCGAGGCGGACGTGGCGCTGCCGGTGGTGCGCGACTTCATCGCGAAGGTCCGCGAGCAGGCGCTCGGCCAGGAGGTGCTGGCGAGCCTGTCGCCGGGGCAGGCGCTGGTCGGCGTGGTCCACGCCGAGCTCACCCGACTGATGGGCGGCACGACCGCCGAGCTCGACCTCGCCACCCAGCCGCCCGCCATCGTGCTGATGGCCGGCCTGCAGGGCGCGGGCAAGACCACCACGGTCGGCAAGCTCGCCAAGTGGCTGCGCGAGCAGAAGAAAAAGAAAGTGCTGACGGTCTCGTGCGACGTCTACCGCCCGGCCGCCATCGACCAGCTCAAGGCGGTCACGGCCCAGGCCGGCGCCGACTTCTTCCCGTCCACGCCCGACCAGAAGCCGGTCGACATCGCGCGCGCGGCGGTGCTGTGGGCCCGCAATCATTACCACGACGTGGTGCTCGTCGACACCGCGGGCCGCCTCGGCATCGACGAGGCGATGATGCGCGAGATCGCCGAGCTGCATGCCGCGCTGTCGCCCATCGAGACGCTTTTCGTGGTCGACGCGATGCAGGGCCAGGACGCGGTGAACACCGCCCGCGCCTTCAACGAGGCGCTGCCGCTGACCGGCGTCGTGCTGACCAAGCTCGACGGCGATTCGCGCGGCGGCGCGGCCCTCTCGGTCAAGGCGATCACCGGCCGCCCGATCAAGTTCGTCGGCGTGGGCGAGAAGCTCACCGGACTCGATGCCTTCCATCCCGACCGGATGGCCAACCGCATCCTGGGCATGGGCGACATCGTCGCGCTGGTCGAGCAGGCGCAGGCCAGCGTCGACGAGACCGCGGCGCGCGAGCTGGCCGACAAGCTCAAGGGCGGCAGCCGCTTCGACCTCAACGACTTCCTGTCGCAGATCGGCCAGATGAAGAAGATGGGCGGGCTGTCGTCGCTGCTCGACAAGCTGCCGGCGCAGATGCAGGCGGCCGCGGGGCAGGCCGACATGAACCGCGCCGAGCGCGACATCCGGCGGATGCAAGGCATGATCCACTCGATGACCCCGGCCGAACGGGCCAAGCCCGAGCTGCTCAAGGCGAGCCGCAAGCGGCGGATCGCCACCGGCGCCGGCGTGCAGGTCCAGGAGGTCAACCGCATGCTCGGGCAGTTCGAGCAGATGCAGTCGATGATGAAGAAGATGCAGAAGGGCGGGCTCGCCAAGATGATGCGCGGCATGAAGGGGATGATGCCGGGCGGGATGCGCTGACGCGCGCGCGAACAGGGGCCCCACGGGGCCCCTTCGCCATTGGGGCGGCCGCCCGACAGGGCACCTGCGCGATGCCCCCGACCGGCGCAACCGCCGCGCCGCGCGCGATAATCGCGCCATGAACGCCCCCCTGCCTTCCGCCGTCGGCCGCGTCCTCACCGACCCCGCCGACACCGCCCCCTTCCTCGTCGACTGGCGCAGGCGCTACCTCGGGCGCGCTCGCGCGGTCGTGCAGCCCTCCAGCGCCGAGGAGGTGGCGGCGCTGCTGCGCTGGTGCGCCGCCGGGCGCGTGCCCCTGGTCCCTCAGGGCGGCAACACCGGCCTCACCGGCGGCTCCGTGCCCGACGACTCGGGCGAGGCGATCGTCCTGTCGCTCGCCCGCATGAACCGGATCCGGGCGCTCGACACGGTCAACAACACCGTGACGGTCGAGGCCGGCACGGTGCTCGCCGCGGTCCAGGCCGCGGCCCGGGAGGCCGGGCGGCTGTTCCCGCTCTCGCTCGCGGCCGAGGGCAGCTGCACGATCGGCGGCAACCTGTCGACCAACGCCGGCGGCACCGCGGTCCTGCGCTACGGAAACACCCGCGAGCTGTGCCTGGGGCTCGAGGTGGTCACCGCCGGGGGCGAGGTGTGGAACGGGCTGCGCGGGCTGCGCAAGGACAACACCGGCTACGACCTGCGCGACCTGTTCATCGGCGCCGAGGGGACGCTCGGCGTGATCACCGCGGCGACGATGAAGCTCTTCCCGCTGCCCGCGGCGCAGGTCACCGCGATCGCGGCGCTGGGCTCGCCGCACGATGCGCTGAAGCTGCTCGAGCTCGCGCAGCGCCTGCTCGGGCCCGCGCTCACCGGCTTCGAGATGATGTCCGACCTGTGCCTGACGCTGGTCGCGAAGCACTTCCCCGACTGCGGCAAGCCCTTCGTGCAGGCCCACCCCTACTACGTGCTCCTCGAGTCGTCCGACGCCGAAGGCGAGGCGCACGCCGCCGAGCGCTTCGATGCGCTGATGCAGCGGGCCTTCGAGGCGGGGCTGATCGCCGACGCGGTGGTCGCCCAGTCGATCGCCCAGTCGCGCCGCTTCTGGCAGCTGCGCGAGAACATCTCGGAGGCGCAGGCCGCCGAGGGCAAGAACATCAAGCACGACATCTCGGTGCCGATCTCCGCGATCGGCCGCTTCGTCGAGGCGACCGACGCCGCGATCGCGGCGCGCTTCCCGGGGGTGCGCATGGTGGTGTTCGGGCACCTGGGCGACGGCAACCTGCACTACAACGTCTCGCCGCCGCCGGACGTGTCCGAGGCGGCCTTCCTCGCGCTGCAGCCCGCGATGCACGAGCTGGTCCACGACGCGGTGGCCGCGGCGGGCGGCTCGATCTCCGCCGAGCACGGCATCGGCGTGCTCAGGCGCGACGAGATGCTGCGCTACAAGTCGCCGGTGGAGCTCGCGATGATGCGCACGCTCAAGCACGCATTCGATCCGCTGGGGATCATGAACCCGGGCAAGGTGCTCTGAAGCCGCGCCGCCCGACGTGCATCGCCTGGGTCTATGTCCGGCGCGACCGACCGTCCGGCGGATGCTGCATCCGCACAACGACCGCGGGTCGCGCACCCGACCCCTGCGACGTAGACTCGACGGCACACCCAGCGCCCTCCCGGACATGTGCCGCCTCCTTGCCTACATCGGCGCCCCGACCTTCCTGTCGGAGCACGTCGAGCGGCCCGTCCGCTCGCTGATCTCACAGTCGCTGACGGCCGCCGAGGCCAAGACGACCACGCAGGGCGACGGCGTGGGCATCGGCTGGTACGGCGAGCGTCCCGAGCCCGGCGTCTACCGCGAATCGCGCCCCGCCTGGTCGGACGACAACCTGCGAGCACTGTGCCGCCAGATCCGCGCCGGCGTGTTCTTCGCGCACGTGCGCGCCGCCACCGGCACCGACGCCTCGCGCGCCAACTGCCACCCCTTCGGCAGCGGCCATCGCCTCTTCATGCACAACGGCCAGGTCGGCGGCTACGCACGGATCCGCAGGCGGGTCGAGGCGCTGATCGATGACCGGATGTACGACGCGCGCCTGGGCACCTCGGACTCCGAGGCGATCTTCCTGGCCGCGCTGTCGGCGGGCCTCGACGAGGATCCGACACGGGCCTTCGCGGCGGTGCTCGGGAGCATCGAGCGGCTGCAGTGCGCCGAGGGCATCCGCGCGCCACTGCGCTTCTCGGCCTGCTACACCGACGGGCGCGCGGTGCACGCCTTCCGGTGGGCGTCGGACGGGCGCTGCCCGTCGCTGTACGTGCGCCGCTCCGGCGATGCGGTGCTGCTGGTGTCCGAGCCCTACGACGACGATCGCGACGCCTGGACGCCGGTGCCCCCGGGGAGCAGCCTGCGGGTCGATGCGTCGCTGCGGATCGAGGTGGCGCCCTTCGGGCCGTCGCGCGCGGGGCAGGCGGAGTCGGCGCCGGGCCTGCCGGTTGGGGCCGCGACCGACTGCGCGCCGGGCACGGGCGGCGCCGCGCGCCTGCCGGCCGCGCTCGATTCGAGCGTCCTGCCGGCCTGATCCGGCAACGGCGCGGGCGGCCCGACCACGCCAGGCGGGCGCCCGGGCGCGGGCGACCCGGCCGCGGATCCGCCGCGGGCCGGCCGCGCCGCGCCGCCCTCACCCCCGGCCCGCCGCTCCCATCGTGCGGGCCATCCGCTGCGCGAGCATCGACCCGGGATCCGCCAGCGGCGCGACGATCGAGAAGTGGTTCTCACCCGCGAACACCTCGGCGCGGACCCGGCGGTTGCCGTCCGTGCCCCAGGCCGCCATCAGGTCGACGCTCTGGCGCAGGTACTCGGGGCCTTCGGCGCCGCCCACCCACAGGGTCCAGTCGCCGCCGGCGGGCGCCGGCATCAGGACCGGGCTGTTGCGGCGCGCCTCGGCCGCGTCCATCGCGAGCGTGTCGTTCAGGTAGCACAGGCGGATCGGCTCGAGGTCGTACAGGCCGCTGAACCCGAAGCCCCCCGCCGGCCGCAGGCCCGTCGGCACGCCCGGCTGCGCGGCCCAGTCGGTCGCGGCGACGGCGGCCGTCAGGTGGCCGCCGGCCGAATGGCCCGACACCCACACGCGCGACGGGTCGCCGCCGAACGACGCGGCGTTGGCAAGCACCCAGCCGACCGCCGCCCGGCACTGCCCGACCACCACGTCCATCCGGACGCCGGGCATCAGCGTGTAGTCGACGTTCACCACCGCGACCCCGGCGGGCACCATCGACAGCGCAACGAAGTCGGTCGAGGACTTGTCGAACGCCATCCAGTAGCCGCCGTGGATGAACACCAGCACCGGGGCCAGGCCGGTGCCGCCGCGAGCGGGGAAGACGTTGACCGTCTCGCCCGGGCCGGGTCCGTAGGGCTGGTCGCGCCGGCATGACAGGGTGGCGCGTGCGCGCTCGCCGTCGACGGGCCAGCGGGCGAGCTGGGCCGCGTGGTCCGGCACCTTCAGGCGGTTGTTGTACTGGGCGTCGAGCGCGGCGCGGTCGTAGCCGCGGAACGTCAGGTCGGTCATGGGGGTGGGTTCCTGGGAAGGGTGGCCTGCTCGCGCAGGACGCGCTTGAGCAGCTTGCCGGTCGCGCTCTTGGGCAGGTCGGTGACCACGTCGACGCGCGCCGGCACCTTGTAGGCGGCGAGGTGCTCGCGGCACCAGGCGATGACCTGCTCACCCGTGAGGTCCGAGCCGGGCCGGGCGACGACAGCGGCCGCGACCTGCTCCTCCTTGACCGGATCCGGGGTGCCGTAGACCGCGCACTCGTGGACCTGCGGCATCCGGTACAGGTACTGCTCGACCTCGGCAGGCCAGACCTTGAAGCCTGACACGTTGATCATGTCCTTCACGCGGTCGACGATGAACACGTAGCCCTCGTCGTCCATACGGCCGATGTCGCCCGAGTGGAGCCAGCCGTCGCGCAGCGCCTCGGCGGTCTCCTTGGGGCGCATCCAGTAGCCCGCCATCACGCCCGGCCCGCGGATCACGATCTCGCCCCACTCGCCGTGCGGCAGCACCCGCCCCTGCGCGTCGTGGATCTGCAGCTCGAAGCCCTCGACCGCGCGGCCCACCGACCCGAACCGGTGCTCGAGCGCATCGTTGTAGCAGGCGAAGGGCGAGCACTCGGTCAGCCCGTAGCCCTCGAAGACCCGCCGCCCGAAGCGCTCGGTCCAGCGCCGCGACACCGCCTCGGGCATGGTCGAGGCGGCCGACATCTCGTAGCGGATCGAGGACAGGTCCCAGCGCGAGAGGTCCATGCCGAGCAGGCCGATGAAGATCGTCGGCACGCCAAAGAGCATGGTGATGCGCTCGCGCTGGATGGCGTCGAGCACCTGTTCCGGGACGAAGCGGCGGAACATCGCGACGGTGGCGCCGGCGAGCACCGCGCCGTTGAGGATGTAGTTCTGGCCATAGACGTGGAAGAGCGGCAGGAACAGCGCGAGGCGGTCGTCGGGCCGGTAGCCGGAGGCCGCCGCGGCGGTGGCGACGTTGGTGGCGATGTTGCGCTGGGTCAGCGTCACGCCCTTGGGAAAGCCGGTGGTGCCCGACGAATAGAGCAGCGACGCCGGATCCTCGGCGCGGCGCTCGATGAGCTCGAGGCCGCCCGTGCTCGGCGGCACGGCCGCGAGCCAGTCGGCCAGCGCAACGGCGCCGTCGGATGCCGCCCCCGGCGACCGGCCGGAGACCGGCGCGTCGCAGGCGACCACGTGCCGCAGGCCCGGGCACCGGTCGCGCGGCACGCAACCGACCAGCTCGACAAGCGTGAACAGCACGGCCGCACCCGAGTCGTTGACCAGGTACTCGACCTCGGCGGCCTTGAAGGCCGCGTTGATCGAGACCGTCACCGCGCCGAGCATCTGCGCGGCGTAGTAGGCGACCGCGAAGTCGGGCACGTTGGGCAGGAACAGCGCGACGCGGTCGCCGGCGGCCACGCCGTGCCCCCGCAGCGCATGGGCGAGGCGGCTTGCACGGGCCTCGAGCTCGCCGTAGCCGATCGCCGCGCCCTCGAACAGGATCGCGGGGTGCGCGGGCGCGTTGCGGGCCCAGCGCTGCAGCGGTGCGGCGAGGTTCATCGCGGGTCTCCTCCTGCGCCGATTATCCACGCATCGACACAGCGGCTACCATGGCCGGCCCCGATGCCCGAGCCCCGAGCGCAGCCCCCCCGCCATGTCCGACGCAACCGCCCCGACCCTGTTCCGCCGCCCCTCGTCTCCCGCCGCCCTCGAGGCCCTGCACCGCGGCACGACCGTCGAGCACCTGGGCATCGAGTTCCTGCAGGTCGGGCCCGACCTGCTGCGCGCCCGCATGCCGGTCGACGCGCGGACCCGCCAGCCGGCGGGCATCCTGCACGGCGGCGCGTCGGTGGTGCTGGCCGAGACGCTCGGCAGCGTCGCGGCGACGCTGTGCCTGCCCCCCGGCCAGCATGCGGTGGGGCTGGACATCAACGCCAACCACGTGCGAGCGGTCCGGGAGGGCTGGGTGATCGGCGAATGCAGGCCGGTGCACGTGGGCCGCAGCACCCACGTGTGGCAGATCGAGCTGCGCGACGAGGCCGGCCGGCTGGTGTGCACGTCGCGGATCACGATGGCGATCCTCGGCGCCTGAGCGAGCGGGCTCAGCGGCGCGCGCCGAGCTTGGGCACCGACAGCGCGGCCGCCGCCAGCAGCACGGCGCAGGCCAGCACGGAGGGGCCGCCGAAGCCGCGGCCGTCGGCCAGGTAGGCAGCGGCCACCGGCCCCACGATCTGCCCGCCCCCGAACGCCGCGGTCATCAGCCCGATCGCGCGGGCACTGCGCGAGGGGTCGAGCGCGCGCGCGAACGGCAGCGACAGGCCCGAGATCGGGATGAAGGTCGCGCCCAGCCCGACCGCGGCGACCGCCGCGCCCGCGATCGAGTCGCCGATCAGCGGCACGAGCGCCGTGCTGCCGGCGACCAGGTAGCAGCCGACGATCGCGGCGCGCGTGCCTCGGCGCCGCGCCACCGCGCGCCACAGAGCGATCGATGGCAGCGCCACCAGCCCCACCAGCACCCAGATCCACGTCGCGGTGTCGGCCGAGTAGCCGGCGGCTCGGACCATCGCGGGCAGGTAGGTCGCATGGATCACGTAGCCCAGGCCGAACAGGCCGTAGGCGACGACGGTCGCAGCGAAGGCGCGCGGCGCGCCGGCGTCCGGTGGCGGGAACGACGGCAGCGGTCCGGCCGGTGCGCGCACCGCCCCGGCTGGCACTCCGACGGCCTCGACCGACGCCGGCGTCTGCAGGGGCGACGCGGGCGACGGCCCGCCCCCCGCCCCTTGCCAGGCGGCCAGCGCGAACGCCGCGGCGAGGGCTGCCGCCGCCGCCCACGAGGCCTGCCATCCGAGCCCGATCGCATGGCCACCCAGGGTCAGCAGCGCGGACCCGGCGATGCCGATCGCGACGCCCGAATAGAGCCAGATCGTGCGGTCGGCCGCGCCGAGCGCGGTCAGCCGCTCCAGCACCTGCGTCGACACGAAGACCAGCCCCAACGCGCTGGCCAGGCCCGCCGCGAAGCGGACCGCCATCCATGCGACGCTGCCCTCGAGCACCGCCATCGCGGCGAGCGTCGCGATGGTGAGCACCAGCCCGGCGCGCGCGAGCCGCGCGTGCAGGCGGCGCTCGTGGATCGCCGAGGCGGCCGTCGCACCGATCAGGTAGCCGAGGAAGTTGGCCGCTGCGACCCAGCCGGCCTCGCGCAGCGTCAGCGCGCCCGCCGCCAGCATCTCGGGCAGGATCGGCGTGTAGACGAAGCGGCCGATGCCCATCACCGCGACCAGCGCCGCGATCCCGGGCCACAGCACCCGCCACCATGCGGGGAGGCCCGGCGGGCCGACGACAGGCGCCGGCCTCACGGCCGCTGCCGCGCCGCGGGGCCGCCGGGGAAGATCGATCCGATGGGCCTGGCCCGGCCGGGCCGGGCAGCCGGCGCGCAGCCGCCGCGGGCCGGCGCGAGACCTATCGGAGCGGCGCCGGCCCCTGCTGGGCGAGGGTCGGCCGCCCGGACACCTGCTGCAGCCGTGGCTGCCCGCCGTTCCAGGTCCAACGCCGCCACGCCGCCAGCACCGCGCCGGGGTACTCGGGACGGCCAAGGCTGCCGTTGTAGCGACCGAGCGCGCGATAGAGATCGCCGCGCTCGATGTCGAGGTAGTGCCGCAGGATCACGCAGCCGTAGCGCAGGTTGGTCCGCGGATCGAAGAGCCCGGAGGCCTCCCCGTCGCCGATCAGCCGCGTCCAGAACGGCATGACCTGCATGTAGCCGCGTGCCCCCGCGATCGAGATCGCGTGTCGCCGGAACCCGCTCTCCACCTGGATCAGGCCGAGCACCAGCTCCGGGTCGAGGCCGGCGCGCTGCGCCTCGTAGCGGACCATCTGCAGGAACTCGATGCGCTCGCGCTGGCTCGGCTTGTGGCGCGCGGGCAGGCGATCGGCCATGTCGGCCAGCCAGTCGGCGCGCTCCTGCAGCGACGCGAAGCGGGGCTCGGGCGGGGAGCGGTCGACGAGGGCTGCGGCGAGCGCGCTGCGCAGCGAATCGGACAGCGGCTCGTAGAGCTGCGCGCCGGCCCGGGCCTCCTGCGCGGGCAGCGCGAGCCCGACGGCGAACGCGACCGCAGCGAGCGCCGCGCGCAGCCGCCATCCTGCCCAACCGTCCGGGAGTCGCCGTGATCCGCCGTGTTCCGTCAGCACGCTTCGAGTGTGTCCTTCACCGCATCGAAGGCGCCAGCCAGCGGCACGAGGCTCGTCTTCAGGCCGCGCCGAACCGTGAGTTCGACCTGGCCGTCCTTGAGGCCGCGCTCGCCGATCGTGACGCGAAGCGGTACGCCGATCAGTTCCCAATCGGCGAACATCGCACCCGGCCGCTCGTCGCGGTCGTCCAGGATCACATCGATGCCCGCCGCCATCAGCCGATCGTACAGGCCGTCGGCCGCACTGCGGACGTTTTCGGAGCGCAGGTAGCCGAGCGGCGCAATCACGACCTCGAACGGCGCCAGCGCACGCGGCCAGACGATGCCTTTCTCGTCATGGTTCTGCTCGATCGCGGCGGCCGGCAGCCGCGTGATGCCGATGCCGTAGCAGCCCATCTCGATGAAACGCGACTTGCCGTCCTCGTCGACGAAGGTGGCGTTCATCGCCTCGGAGTACTTGGTGCCGAGGTAGAACACATGGCCGACCTCGATGCCGCGCTGGATCGACAGCCGCCCGCGACCGTCGGGCGAGGGGTCGCCGGCCACCACGTTGCGCAGGTCGGCGACGGTGGCGCCCGGGCCGCCCGGCTCCGGCAGGTCGCGCCCCCAGTTGACACCGGTGTAGTGCGCGTCGACCTTGTTGGCGCCGCAGACGAAGTCGCTCATCTGCGCGACGGTGCGATCGATCACGAGGCGCACCGGCTTGACCGTGCCGATCGGGCCGAGATAGCCGGGCCGGCAGCCGAAGTGCTCGAGGATCTCGGGCTCGGTCGCGAAGCGAAAGCCCTTGAGCCCGGCCACCTTGCCGGCCTTGATTTCGTTGAGGTCGTGATCGCCGCGCACCAGCAGCAGCCACACCTCGGTGGACACGATGCGGCGCGGGGCGCCGGACTCGTCGCCGTCCTTGAGCGGCTCGAGCTGGTCGACGGCCAGCACCAGCGACTTCACGGTGCGCTCGAGCGGCAACCCGAGCAGCGCCGCGACATCCTCGCAGCGCGCCTTGCCCGGCGTGGGCGTCTCGAGGAGCGGCTGGGCGGGCGCAGCGCGCTCGGCGATCAGGGACAGCGCCTCGGCCAGCTCCACGTTGGCCGCGTAGTCGGAGTCGGGGCTGTAGGCGATCGCGTCCTCGCCGGTGTCGGCGATCACCTGGAACTCGTGGCTCGCCGAGCCGCCGATCGCGCCGGTGTCGGCCGCGACCGCGCGAAAGGTCAGCCCCAGCCGACCGAAGATCCGCTGGTAGGCGTCGAACATGAGCTGGTAGCTCGCCAGCGCGGCGTCCCGGCTGCGGTCGAACGAGTACGCGTCCTTCATCGTGAACTCGCGCCCTCGCATCACGCCGAAGCGCGGGCGGCGCTCGTCGCGGAACTTCGTCTGGATGTGGTACAGGTTCTTCGGCATCTGCCGGTAGCTGCGGATCTCCTGGCGCGCGATGTCGGTCACCGCCTCCTCGGAGGTCGGCTGCACGATGAAGTCCCGGTCGTGGCGGTCCTTGATGCGCATCAGCTCCGGGCCGTACTGCTCCCAGCGGCGCGACTCCTGCCACAGCTCGGCAGGCTGCACGACCGGCATCAGGAGCTCGATGGCGCCGGCGCGGTTCATCTCCTCGCGGACGACCCCCTCGACCTTTCGGATCACGCGCAGGCCCATCGGCATGTAGTTGTAGATGCCGCCGGCAAGCTTGCGGATCATGCCCGCCCGCGTCATCAGCCGATGGCTGACCACCTCGGCATCGGCGGGTGCTTCCTTGAGCGTGGTGATCAGGAATCGGGAGGCTTTCATGGGGTCCGGGGCATGCGCGGCAGGCGGCGCTTCATCGATATAATCGGTGCAATTCTAAGTGATCGAGGGGTAGCCCATGCTGGACAAGGACGGCTATCGCCCCAACGTCGGCATCATCCTGGCCAATCAGCGCAACGAGGTGTTCTGGGGCAAGCGCATCCGGGAGCACGCGTGGCAGTTCCCGCAGGGCGGCATCAACCGCGGCGAGACGCCCGAGCAGGCGATGTTCCGCGAGCTGCACGAGGAGGTCGGTCTGATGCCCGATCACGTGCGGATCATCGCCCGCACCCGCGACTGGCTGCGCTACGACGTCCCCCAGAACTGGGTCCGCCGCGAGTGGCGGGGTCACTACCGCGGCCAGAAGCAGATCTGGTTCCTGCTGCGCCTGGTGGGCAAGGACAGCGACGTCTGCCTGCGCGCCTCCGAGCATCCGGAGTTCGACGCCTGGCGCTGGCACGACTTCTGGATCCCGCTCGAGTCGGTGATCGAGTTCAAGCGCGGCGTCTACGAGCAGGCGCTGACCGAGCTGTCGCGCCACCTGTTCGGCGCCTCGCGCGCCGAGCCCGGGCGCTACCTGCGCCAGAACGCCCGGCAACGCGGCCTTCGGGGCGAGCAGGCGGTGAGCGCGGAGGCGCCGCCCGCCGCGGGCCCGCTCGACCCGCCGCCCGCGGAACCGGGCACCGCCATCGGCTGAGCGTCGGGGCCCGCGGCCCCAAGCGATTGATTCGACTGGGATATTCCGCAGCCGGCGCCTGGAGGGGCGCCGGCGCGACGCGCGCCCCCGGGGCCGGACGCGTCAGCCGACCGGGGTGATCAGCGGCTTGCCGGCGAAGTACGCGGCGACGTTGTCGATCGTCAGGCGGCCCATCGCGGTCCGCGTGTCGTGCGTGCCGCTCGCGTGGTGCGGCTGCAGCACGACGTGGGGCATCGCGATCAGCGCCTGCGGCACCTTGGGCTCGTCGTCGAACACGTCCAGGCCCGCGCCGCCCAGGGCGCCGGACTGCAGCAGCTCGATCAGCGCGGGCTGGTCGACCACCGAGCCGCGCGCGATGTTGACGAAGTGGCCCCTGGGCCCGAGCGCCTCGAGCACCGGCCGCGAGATCAGGCCGCGGGTCGCCGCGCCCCCCGGGCAGGCGGCGATCAGCACGTCGGCCCAGCGGGCCATGGCCACCAGGTCGGCGTGATACGCCCACTCGACCGGCTTGCGGTTGGGTCCGTGGTAGGCCACCTCGGTGCCGAACGAGGCCACCCGCTGCCCGATCGCGGCGCCGATCCGCCCCAGCCCCACGATGCCCACCTTGCGGCGCGTGACCGTGGTGGTGAGCGGCAGCGCGCCGCGCGCGACCCAGTTGCCGTCGCGCACCCAGCGGTCGGCCGCGACGATCTGACGCAGCGACGCGAGCATCAGCGCGACCGCCAGGTCGGCGACATCGTCGGTGAGCACGTCGGGCGTGTTGGTGACGGCGATGCCGTGGGCGCGGCAGTAGTCCAGGTCGATCGCGTCCACCCCCACCCCGAAGCAGGACACCAGCTTGAGCCGGGGCAGCTGCTTCATGAGAGCCGCCTCGATCCCGCGGCCGCCCGAGGTGACCACCACCTCGCAGCGGTCGGCCATCGACGCGACCAGCGCGGCCTTGTCGGCGGCCTCGTGATGGCGCTGCACCTGCCAGGTCGCCTCGAGCTCGGTCTGGGTCGGCGCGTAGAGGGGGGACATCAGCAGGACGGGTCGGGACATGGCGTCGGCTCGTGGCGGGTGGGCGGGGCGCCGCAGTATAGACGAGCGATTCCGCCGCGGGCTGGCCGTCGGCATCGAGGCGCAGGACGATCGGCTCGCCCGTCGGCCCCAACGGCCGGGGGCCGGCGCGCAGCCGCGCCGGCGGGATCAACGCGCGCCGGAACTACCTGAACACCGCCCGTCTCGTCGGCCGCATCGGGTCGCCGGTCGCGTCATGCGGTCGCCGGATCGGGCAGCCCCGGGCCGAGCTCCCGGCGGACCAGGGCCGCCCGCCCGTCAGGCGACGGGCCGCGGCGCCGGCATGCCGAAGCGCTGCGCCCAGCGGGCGAGCGCCGGCAGGATCGACGGATGCAGCGCAACGCCGCGGCGCAGCTGCTCGTGCTTGCGGGCCAGCGCGCGCTCGCCCGGCAATCGGACCGGTCGCGACGGGTCGCGGGGCACCGAGTCGTGGCAGGCCTTGACGATCCAGTCGGTCTGGCGGGTGAAGGCCGCAAGCCCGCCGAGCGCATCCGGATCGGTGAGCCGCACGCAGACCGTCGCCCCCCAGCCCTGCGGCACGTCGGCCCGGCCGAAGCCGGCGAGCCCCCCGGTCATCGCCTCGATGGCCAGCGCCAGGCCATAGCCCTTGTGGCCGGTGTCGAGGCCGCCGAGCGGCAGGATCGTGCCCGGCGGCTGCGCCGACAGCACGCCCGGGTCGTCGGTGGGCTGGCCGAGCGCATCGAGCCACCACGCGTGCTCGCCGCGCAGGCCTGCCGCCTTCATGCGGTTCGTCATGCCGTTGGTGGTGATCGACGCGGAGATGTCGATCAGCACCGGCTCGCCGGAGGTGGGGATGCCCACCGCCATCGGATTGGGCGTGAACACCGCGCGCGTGCCGCCGAAGGGCGCGACGCTCGCCACCGCCGGATCGGAGCTGTAGACCTCGACCAGCAGGCCGCTGCGGGCCGAAGGCTCGAGGTAGGCGGCGAGACAGGCGATGTGGTGGCTGCGGCGGATCACCACCGTGGCGCTGCCGTGCTCGCGGGCGCGCGGCGCCGCCCAGTCGATCGCACGGCGCACCAGCGCCGGCCCGGGCAGCCTGCGGCCGTCCCAGGTCGCGACGACCGTGCGCTCGGCAACCACCTCGGGCTCGCCGGTCGCGGCCATCGCGCCCGTGTCGATCTCGCCCAGGTAGCCGGCGAGCAGCGCCAGACCGTGGGTGTCGTGGCCCAGCAGGTCGCCCTCGACCAGCACCTCGGCCACGTCCTCGGCGAGGCCCGCGTCCAGGCCCGCTGCCTGCAGCAGCCCCTGCGACCAGGCGACCAGGTCGGCGGCCGCGTGACGGACAGGCGGCGCGCCGGCGTGCGTCGGAGAAGAGACGCCGGCCACCTCAGTACACCGCCCGGCCGCCGGAGAGGTCGAACACCGCGCCGGTCGAGAAGGAGCACTCCTCGCTCGCCAGCCACGCGACCATCGCCGCGATCTCGTCGACGCCGCCGAACCGGCCCATCGGGATCTTGGACAGCATGAAGTCGATGTGCTGCTGGGTCATCTGGTCGAAGATCCCGGTCTTGACCGCCGCCGGCGTCACGCAGTTCACGCGGATGCCGGTCCTGGCCAGCTCCTTGCCGATCGACTTGGTCAGCCCGATCACCGCCGCCTTGGAGGCCGAGTAGGCCGACGCGTTGGGGTTGCCTTCCTTGCCCGCGATCGAGGCGATGTTGACGATGCGGCCGTAGTCGCGCTCGAGCATCTTCCTGCCGACGGCGCGGTTGCAGTAGAAGACGCCGTGCACGTTGACGTCGAAGACCTTGCGCCAGGCATCGGGCGGGTACTCGACGGTGGTGGTGTTGGGCCCGGTGATGCCGGCACTGCACACCAGCACGTCGATGCGGCCGAAGGCGGCTGCGGTCGCATCGGTGGCGCGCTGCACCGATGCTTCGTCGGCGACGTCCACGGCGAGGCCCAGGTGGCCCGCGCCCAGCCCGGCGGCGGCCGCGGCGGCGGCCTTCTCGTCGAGGTCCCACAGCGCGACGCGGGCGCCGCTCGCGGCCAGGCGCCGGCCGATGGCCAGCCCGATGCCGGCCGCGCCGCCGGTGATCACCGCGCAGCGGTCCTTCATGTCGATGGTGTTCAAGTGCCGGTCTCCAATGGAATGGGGTGCGTCCGCAGAACCCGCGACTTTAATCCGAACGGCCCCTTCCGGCCAAAGCGCGGCGCGCCGGGGGCGCGGCGGCGCTCACTTGAGCATGCGCGGCAGCCACAGCGACAGGTCCGGCCAGTAGGTGATCGCGATCAGCGCGATGCCCAGCGGCAGGTAGAACGGCAGGATCGCCCTGACCACCGCCGCGAAGCTCACCTGGGCGATGTCCTGCACGATGAACAGCAGCACCCCGAACGGGGGCGTGGTGGCGCCGATCAGCAGGTTCAGGATCAGGATCAGCCCGAAGTGGACCGGGTCGATACCCAGCTGCGTGATCAGCGGCAGGAAGGTCGGCACCGCGATCAGCAGGATCGCCGTGGTCTCCATCACGCAGCCCACCACCAGCAGCAGCACGTTGATCATGGCCAGGATCAGCCACTTGTTGGTGGTCAAGTCGAGCAGCCAGGCGCTGAGGTTGGCCGGCACGTTGTTGACGGCGATCGCCCACCCGAAGGGCACGGCGGCGGCCATGATGAACACCAGCACGCCGCTGGTCACGAAGGTCTCGCCGACGCACTTGTACAGCTTGGCCAGGGTCAGCTCGCGGTAGGCGAACCCGAGCGCCACCGCGTAGACGACGGTGATCGCGCCCAGCTCGGTCGGGGTGGCGATGCCCGACAGCAGCCCCACCACCAGGATCACCGGCGCCATCAGCGCGGGGATCGCCCGCACGAAGCTCGTGCCGACGCGGCCCATCGACGCCTTGGGCTGCAGTGGCGCGTACTGGCGTCCGGTGGCGACCAGGAAGTAGACCATCGCCATCAGCAGCGCGCCGATCAGGAAGCCCGGCACGATCCCGGCGAGGAAGAGGTCGCCGATCGAGACCTGCGCGAGCACCCCGTAGACGACCATGATCACCGAGGGCGGGATGATGGGGCCGACGATGGCCGACGCCGCGCTGCAGGCGGCCGCGAAGGCCGGGTCGAAGCCCTCCTTCTTCATCGCCTTGATCTCGACGGTGCCAAGCCCCGCGGCGTCGGCCTGCGCGACCCCGGACATGCCGGCGAAGATCAGGCTCGCGAAGATGTTGACCTGCGCGAGGCCACCGCGCAGGTGGCCCACCAGCGCGACCGCGAACTCGAAGATCCGCGCCGCGATGCCGCCCACGTTGAGCAGGTTGCCCGCCAGCACGAACAGCGGGATGGCCAGCAGCGGAAAGCTGTCGATGCCGGAGGTCATGCGCTGCACCACCAGCGACATCGGCACCGGCGAGGCGAACTGCAGGAAGGCGAGCGCCGCCGCCATCAGCGCGAACGCCACCGGCAACTCGAGCGCGATCAGCCCGAACATCACGAAGAACATCGGCAGGACGCTCATCGCGCGGGCTCCGTGCGGGTGGCGGTGGCGACGCGGGACGCCTCGGCGATGCGGTCGGCGATCGCGTCGGCCTCGGCGTCGGCCTCGCGCTCCTCGGCACGGACCGCAAGCCGTGCGAGCTCGGCGTCGACCGGCCGGCCGGTCAGGGCGAAGGCGAGTTCTGCGACGACGAGGTACAGCGTGGTGAACGCGATGGAGGCGCTGCACACGAACAGCGGCGTCGAGTAGAACAGGTGGCGCGGCAGGTCGATCGGCAGCGCCACGGTCTTGCTGCGAGACTCGACGTCCATGATGTCCCAGGCGAGTACCGCGACCAGCACGCAGCACACGGTCGCGATCGCCCAGGTGAACGCGCGCCACCACGCCTGGCGGCGCGCCGGCAGCTTTGACACGAAGGTGTCGATGCGGATGTGCCGCAGCTCCTTGGTGCCGGCGGCCGCACCGAGGAACACGCCCCAGAGGAAGCAGTAGCCCGCGAGCTCCTCGACCCACACGATCGGCTGGCCGAAGACATAGCGGGTGATCACCTGCACGGTGATCGTGACGACGATCGTGCCGAGCAGCAGCACGCCAAGCGCCCGTTCGACGCGGCCGAGCAGCGTGATCAGTCGCCACCAGCCTGAGAGCAGCGTATCCATGGGCGGGTCCGGGCGGCGCCGCGGGCAGCGTCGCGTCCTTTCAGGGAAGGTTGACGAAGACCGCCGCGCGCGGGGCGCGGCGGCGCGGCGCGGCGGCATCGGCCGGCCCGAGCGGCGCGGCCGGCGACGCCGCGGCCGCGGGGTCGCCGGTGGGCAGGCTCACTTGATGTCGCGGATCTTCTGGTAGAGGCCGGCCGACCAGGCGCCGTCCTTCTCCATGCCTTCCACGCCGGACAGCGCGCGCGCGGCGAACGGTGCGCGGTCGACGTTGATCACCTTGGCGCCCTCGGCCGCCATCTTGGCGGTCACGTCGGCGGTCTCGGCCTCGGCCTCCTTGCGGCCCCAGGCCACCGCCTCGCGCGCTGCGTCGACCATGATCTTCTGGACGTCGGCGGGCAGCGACTGGAACACCTTGTCGTTGACGGTGATGTGCTGCGAGGAAGCCAGGTGGTCGGTGCGCATCACGTTGGTCGCGGCCTGGTGGAACTTCTGCGCGTAGGCCGAGCCGATCGGGCCTTCCGCGGCGTCGATGACGCCGGTCTTCAGACCCAGGAACACCTCGGCCCAGGCGACGCGGGCCGGCTTGGTGCCGAGCGTCGTCCACAGGTTAAGGTAGGTCTTGATCTCGGGCACCCGCATCTTGACGTCCTTCAGGTCGTCGGGCGTGTTGACCGGCTTCTTGGCGAACAGCACGCGCGGCTGCGTCGGCGCCGAGGCCAGGATGCGCAGGCCCTGCTTGACGCGCAGCTCCTCGGCCATTGCCGCGAAGGTCGGCGAGTCGAGGAACTTCTGGTAGTGGTCGTTGTCGCGGAAGGTGAAGCCCCAGGCCAGCACCGAGAAGTCCTTGACCCAGTTGGCGTACCAGTCGAGCACGTCGCCGTAGAAGGCGACCGAGCCCTTCATCATCTGCTCGATCACCTGCACGTCCGGCCCGAGCTGCTCGCCCTGGATGAAGTTGATCTTGACCTTCCCCGCGGCGCGCTCGTTCACGAGCCTGGTGAACATCGCGTTGCTGCGGTCGAGCACGGTGCCCACGGCGTCGGAGCCGCCGAAGACCAGCGTGGGCTGGGCCTGGGCGATCGGTGCGGCGACGAGTGCGGCGCCGAGCGCCAATGCCTTGATCCAGTGCCTCATGTGATGCCTCCTGTATGGGCGGGTCGGCCGCGTCGGGCGCGCGGCGCGTTGAACGGAACCTGTCAGCGGACGACTTCGAAGAAGCGGTTGCCGAGGTGCTTCTGGGACTGGTAGAGCGACGAGTGGTCCGGCGCGCGCGGCAGCGGGATGCGCACCGGCACCGCGGTCATGCGCGGCTCGAGCGTGGGCTCCCCGCAGAGCAGGCGCGCGTCGAACTCCTCCAGCGTCGAGAAGTGCCCGAACCCGCCGGCGAGCGGCCAGGCGTCGGCCGCCATGGCCTCGTAGAGCAGGAAGTTGCGCGGGCGCCCCGAGGTGTTGGGCGCCGAGCCGTGCAGCAGGCGCGCATGGTGCAGCGTGATGGAGCCGGCGCGGCCGAGCAGGGGCACGGCGCGGGCGAGTTCGGGCGCGATGCGGGCCGGATCGATGGCGCCGCAGAACACGCCGTTGCCGATGTGGTCGTGGACGGGGCCGGTGTGCGTGCGCGGCACGACCATCATCGGGCCGTTGTCCGGAGTGAAGTCGTCGAGCATCACGCCCATCGCGAGCACGTCGTCGTTGGTGTAGGGGTAGAAGGCCCAGTCCTGGTGCCACTCGACCGCAGCGCCATAGCCCGCCGACTTCAGGTTCAGCTTGGAGGTCTGCATCCGCACCGATTCGCCGAGCAGCGGCTTGAGCAGTGCGAGGATCGTGTCGCTGCGGATGAGCGCGTTGAACGCGGGGTGGTGCTTGTGGGGCATCTTGAGGCGGCGCACGCGCGGCGCTTGCGCCGTGTGCGTGTCCTCGAGGTCATAGAGCGGCGTGTGGTCGGTCACGCCGCGCGCACCCGCCAGCAGCGCGTCGGTGGCCGCCCGGATCTGCGCGAGCGCGTCGGGGTCGAGCACATCGTTCACGACGAGGTAGCCCTCCCGGCGATAGGAGGCGATCTGTTCCGCGGTGAGGCTCATGGCGTACGAGGTATCCGGAGTGCGAAGGACGGCGTCGAATGCGTGTTAGCGCTAACACGTCACCCGGATTTGGCGGTAGTCTCGGACGCATGTCAAGGCACGCCGCACAAATCCCACGCGAGGCGGACCGCGGCTCGGCTGACGACGCCCCGGGCGAGCCGGTGCGGCTGGTGGAGGTCGCGCGGCTGGCCGGCGTGTCGAGCATGACCGTCTCGCGGGCGCTGCGCCGCCCCGAGCAGGTGGCGCCCGCGACGCTGCGGGCGGTTCAGCGCGCGGTGGCCGCGCTCGGCTACCTGCCGCACGGCTCGGCGAGCGCGCTCGCCTCGAGCCGCACGCGCGTGGTCGCGGCCATCGTGCCGACGCTGATGAACTCCGTCTATGCGAGCACGGTGCACGGACTGTCGTCGGTGCTCCGACCGGCCGGCTACGAGCTGATGATCGGGGACAGCGGCTACGACCCGGCGGTCGAGACCGCGCTGGTCAGGAGCTTCCTCGGGCGCCGCGTGGACGCGCTGGTGCTGACCGGCGTCGTGCACGGCGCCGAGACCCGGATGCTGCTCGCGCGGCACCGGCTGCCGGTCGTCGAGATCTGGGACCTCACCACCAAGCCGATCGACATGGTGGTGGGGTTCTCCAACGTGGCGGCCGGGCGGGCGGCGGGGCACTTCCTCGCGTCCCGCGGGCGGCGGCGCTGGGGCTTCGTGGGGACGGCGCCGGACCGGGAGGACCGGTCGGGCAAGCGCCTCAAGGGGCTGCGGGAGGCGGCGCGCGCGGCGGGCGTCGCGGCGCCGCTGACCGCCTACGTGTCGGACGGCATGAGCGCGGCCGCCGGCTACGACGCGGCGCGCGCGCTGCTCGCCCGCCACGCCGGGGTCGATGCGATCTTCTGCGCCAACGACGCGCTCGCCACGGCCGCGCTGCGCGCGGTGGCCGACGCCGGCCAGGCCGTACCGGACGACGTGGCGGTGCTGGGCTTCGGGGATTTCGACGTGGCCGCGCACACGCGCCCCGCGCTGTCCACCATCCGGATTCCTGGCGACGCGATCGGGCGCGGCGCGGCGCAGGCCCTGGTGGCCAGGCTCGACGGCCAGCCCTCAGGCGACGCGACGCTCGAGGTCGGATTCGAGATCGTGGCCAGGGAGTCGGTCTGACGCAACCGTGCCCGCAGGCCCTCGACGCCCCGTGCCCGTCGCCCCACGCCGCGTTCGGAACGCGATCGGCCGGATGCCGCGGCCGGGCGAGATGGACGCCGGTATCATCGGCGCATACCCGGAGACCCCATGAAAGTCCTGTTCACCGACTACGACATGCTCGACGTCAGCATCGAGCGCACCATCTTCCGCGAAGCCGGCATCGAGCTGGTCGAAGCCCAGTGCAAGACCGAGGACGAGGTGATCCGGCACGCCCAAGGCTGCTCGGCGCTGCTGGTCCAGTACGCGCCGGTCGGCGCCAAGGTGTTCGCCGCCCTGCCGGCGCTCGGACTGTGCTCGCGGATCGGCGCGGGCTACGACACCATCGATGCCAACGCGGCCGCGGCGGCCGGCGTGTGGGTCGCCAACAGCCCCGACTACGGCGTGGGCGAGGTCTCGACCCACGCCTTCGCGATGATGCTGAGCCTGATCCGCAACGTCGTGCGCTGGAACAACGACGTCAAGGCCGGCACCTGGCACTACACCAGCGCCGGCAAGGTGCCGCGTGCCACCGACATGACGGTCGGCGTGCTCGGGCTCGGCCGCATCGGCAAGCGCTTCGCGCACATCGCCCGCAACACCTTCAAGCGCGTGATCGCGCACGACCCGAACCTCATCGAGGGCGACTTCCCCGCCTACGTCGGGCGCGTGTCGCTCGAGCAGCTCTTCGAGCAGGCCGACGCGATCTCGATCCACTGCCTGCTGAACGACGGCACGCGCGGGCTGGTCGGCGCCGAGCTGCTGCGCCGGATGAAGCCGGGGTCCTACCTCGTCAACACCGCGCGCGGCGGCGTCATCGACCTCGACGGCCTGACGACCGTGGTCGGCGAAGGCCGGCTGGCCGGGGTGGGCCTGGACGTGCTGCCGGTGGAGCCTGTGCCCGCCGGGCATCCGCTGCTGGCCGACCCGCGGGTGATCTTCTCGCCGCACTCGGCGTTCTATTCGGTGGCCTCCGAGGTCGAGCTGCGCCGCAAGGCGGCGATGAACATCGTCAGCTGGATGAAGACCGGCCGGCCGGACTATCCGGTCGCGCAGGGCATGCGGCACCCGCCCGCGCTCACCTGACGCGACATCGGCCGCGGCGTGCCGCGGCCGGCCCCGGTCGGCCCTTCTAGGCCGCGTCGACGCGGGGCGCGGCCCGCGGGAAGCTCACCCTGAAGCAGCTCCCGCCCCCCTCGCGCGCCAGGCACGCGACACCGGCCCCGTGCCGGTCCGCGATCTGCCTGACGAGCGCCAGCCCAAGGCCCACGCCCCCCGACGCCTCGCCGTGACCGGCGACCCGATGGAACGGCTCGAAGATCCGCTCGCGTTCGGCGTCCGGCACGCCGGGGCCGCGGTCGAGGACGTCGAGCTCGATGCGCTCGGGCAGCAGGCGCAGCGCCGCCTCGACCGGCGTGCCGGCGCCGTGCCGGCGGGCGTTCTCGAGCAGGTTGCGCACCAGCCGGCGCAGCAGCCGCGGATCGCCGTCGACCGTGGTGCCGGCCCCCGGCGTGCCGACCCCCGGCGCGGGCGGGACTTCCAGCTCGGCCCGGACCCGCGCGCACTCCTCGGCCAGCAGCGCGACCAGCTCGACCGGCTCGCGGGCGAGCCCGCCGCCCGCGTCGAGCCGGGTCGCATCCAGCCGGCTTGCGAGCAGGATCTCCTCGACCAGCGCGTCGAGCTCGCCGACGTTGCGCTCGATCTCGCGCCGCAGCTCGGCGCGCCGGGCGTCGGCGTCGGCGTCGGCGTCCGCATCGCCCGTCCGCTCGGCCAGCAGCGCCACCGCCATCCGCAGGCGCGCGAGCGGCGAGCGCAGCTCGTGGGAGGCGTTGGCGAGCAGCGCGCGCTGCGCCCCCACCAGTGCCTCGATCCGCTCGGCCGACCGGTTGAAGCTCGCCGCCAGCAGCGCGATCTCGTCGCGCCCCTGCACCGGCACTCGCGCCGCGAGGTCGCCCGAGCCGAGCGCCTCCACGCCCGCCTGGAGGCGCTCGAGCCGGCGCGTGAGCCGGCGCACCAGCGGATAGGCGCCGATCGCGGTGGCGAGCGCCAGCGCCAGCAGCATCGCGCCCCAGGCGAAGGGCGGACCGGAACGCGCGCGCCAGGGGCGGGCGACCGCCCAGCGGCCGTCGGGCAGGCGCACCGACCAGGTCGCCGGCCCGCGCTCGTCCGCCCAGCCCCAGCCGCCATCGCGGTGCTCGCGGCCGCCCTCTGCCGACGTCGGCGCCGGCAGCGGGTGTCCGGCCGAGGCGATCGGGCGGCGCCGGGCGTCGAACAGCGCCAGGTCCACGCCCGATCGCTGCTGCCAGCGCTCGAGCGCGGCGCGCTGCGCGTCGGGAGGCGCGTCGGCCGCCGGCAGGATCTCGGCGATCACCTCGGCGATCAGCGCGCGCTCGTCGTGGCCGGCGCGGTCGCGCTCGAACACGAGCTTCCAGCCGAGCGCGGCGAGCAGCGCGAAGATCGCGAGGCTCGCGAGCACCGCGACGTAGATCCGCAGGTACAGGCGCCTCAAGCCGTGGCCACCGAGGCGGGACGGGCGACGGCGCGACGGGCGCGGACCATGCCGGGCGCGGCGACCGGACCGGCGAAGGCCGCACAGGGCGGCGGGCGGCCCGCGATGCCGCGCAGACCCCGCGCCTCACTCGGCATCCTGGCTCCGCGCGAACACGTAACCGGCGCCACGCACGGTGATCACCCGCCTGGGGTGCCGCGGATCGTCCTCGATCGCCGCGCGGATCCGGCCCACGTGCACGTCGATGGACCGGTCGAAAGCCTCCAGCGCCTCGCCGCGGACCAGCGCCATCAGCTGCTCGCGCGCCAGCACGCGGCCGGCCCGCTCGGCCAGCGCCACGAGCAGCTCGAACTGGTGGCTGGTGAGCGCCCGCGGCTGGCCGTCGAGGCGCACCTCGCGAGCGCCGCGGTCGATCTCCAGGCGGCCGAAGCGCATCACGTCGGTGGTGGCCTGCGCCGTGGCTCCGGCGCGCCGGCGCAGCACCGCGCGCATGCGCGCCAGCAGCTCGCGCGGCTCGAATGGCTTGGGCAGGTAGTCGTCGGCGCCCATCTCGAGACCGACGATGCGGTCGGCGGTGTCGCCGCGCGCGGTCACCATCACGATCGGCACATCGGACATCGCACGGATGCGGCGGCACAGGTCCAGGCCGTCGGCGTCGGGCAGCATGAGGTCGAGCAGGACCAGGTCGACGGGCGGCTCGCGACGGGCGGCGGCCGGCCCCAGCGCGGCGAGCCCGGCTGCGCCGTCGGTGGCCTGCTGCACGGCGAAGCCGGCGTCGGCGAGGTAGGCGGTCACCATCGCGCCCAGGCGCAGGTCGTCCTCGATCATCAGCACGCGCGGCATGACGCAATTGTGGCCTGCGCCGCGCCGCCCGGCCAGCGGGCGCCGCGACACGCGCGGCGCGGCGGGCCCGCGTCGGCCCACCCGCTCACGACCAGCGGCCCATGCGCCTGCTCACGCGCTCGGCGAGCTTGACGCGCTGCTCGGGGGTCAGCACGTCGGCGGTGTCGGCCAGTGCCTGCGCGAGCCGCTTCGAGGTGGCGTCGGCGAGCGCGACCTGCTCGGCGCGCAGCGCCTCGATCGCGGCGCGGTCGATCGTGGCGGCACTCAGCAACGCGATCGAGCGCCCGCGCGCCGCGCGCATCTGCTCGCGCAGCGGCGCGAGGTCCTTCACCGCAGCCTGTCCGATCGCGCCGATCCGCTGCCGCTGCTCGGGCGTGCCGTCCGCGGCCGACACGATCCGGTCGGCCATCTTCTCGGTGAAGCGCGCCGCCCGTTCGGGGTCGACCTGACCGGACATCGGACCGTCGCCCCAGCCGCGATGTGGGCCGTGCGAGCAGGCGCCGAGCGCGAGCACGCCGGCGACCGCGGCGGCCAGGCCAGCGCGCGTCCAGCGGCGTGCGAAGCCCCCGCGGCGGGGAGTGGTGTCGGGAGTGGGGGCGGAATCGGTCATGGCAGGCTCCATCGGACGGGGCGGACCACAGTGGTCCGCCGATGGGTGCCACGATGCGCCGCCGACGTGAAGCCCGTTCCCGCGCCCGCGTAAAGTTTCGTGAAGGCGAGGCCGGCGGGCCCCCGATGCGAACGGGCCGCTCCAGGCGGCCCGTTCGGCACCCGGCCGCCGGTGGCGGACGGGGTCGGTCGTGATCGCTGCCTTGCGCGCCCAGCCGGCGCGCCCGCGGCCTCAGGCCGTGTACTTGACGATGGTCTGGCGCTGCTCGCCCAGGCCCTGGATGCCCAGGGTCACGACGTCGCCCGCCTTCAGGAACACCGGCACGGGCTTCATGCCGGCGGCCACGCCGGGCGGCGTGCCGGTGGTGATGATGTCGCCGGGGTTGAGCGTGAACAGCTGGCTCACGTAGGCCACCACGGTGGCGCAATCGAAGATCATCGTCTTCGTGCTGCCGCGCTGGCGCGACGCGCCGTTGACGTCGAGCCACATGTCGAGCTTGCCCGGGTTGCCCACCTCGTCGGCCGTCACCAGCCAGGGTCCGATCGGGCCGAAGGTGTCGAAGCCCTTGCCCTTGTCCCAGGTCGGGCCGCGCTCGAGCTGCCACTCGCGCTCGGACACGTCGTTGACGACGCAGTAGCCGGCCACGTGGGCGAGCGCATCCTTCTTGGACACGTTGCGCGCGGTGGTGCCGATCACGATGCCGAGCTCGACCTCCCAGTCGGTCTTCTTCGAGCCCTTGGGCAGCATCACGTCGTCGTCCGGGCCGACCATGCAGCTCAGCGTCTTGTGGAAGACGATCGGCTCCTTGGGGATCGGGTTGCCGGTTTCCGCCGCGTGGTCGGAGTAGTTCAGGCCGATCGCGACGAACTTGGTCGCGCCGCTGAACGGGATGCCCATGCGCGGCTTGCCGCGCACCAGCGGCAGGGTCGCGGGCTTGATCTTCGCGAGCTTCGCGAGCGACTTCGGCGACAGCTGGGCCGGCCCGATGTCGGGCACGACGCCCGACAGGTCGCGCAGCCTGCCCTCGGCGTCGATCATGCCGGGCTTCTCCTTGCCGGGCTTGCCGTAGCGGACGAGTTTCATGGTTCCTATCCTTGGTTGGGGTTCAGATCATCGTGCCGCCGTCCACGAGGAACGGCTGGCCGGTGGCGAAACGCGACTCGTCGCTCGCGAGGTAGACGGCGATCGGCGCGATCTCTTCAGGCGTCGCGAGCCGGCCCATGGGCTGGCGTGCGACGAACATCTTGCGGGCCTCGACCGGATCGGCGAAGGCGTTGATGCGGTCGCCCAGGCTGGGCGTGTCGACCGTGCCCGGGCAGATGCAGTTGCAGCGGATGCCACGCGCGACATAATCGATTGCGATCGACTTGGTCAGGCCGATGACCGCCGCCTTGCTGGCGCCGTACGCGAAGCGGTTGGCGAAGCCCTTCAGGCTCGAGCACATCGAGGCCATGTTGATGATCGAGCCGCCGCCTGCGGCGAGCATGCCCGGCAGCGCCGCGGCGATGGTCTTCCACTGCGCGCGCACGTTGAGGTTGAAGCTCAGGTCCCAGTCGTGGTCGGTGCACTGCTCGATGCCGCCCTGGTGGACCCAGCCGGCGCAGTTGAACAGTACGTCGAGCGGCTGCGCACCCACCACTGCCGCGACCTCGGCGTCGTCGAGCACGTCGAGCCTGCGGGTAACGACGCCGGTCACGCCCTTCAGTGAATCGAGCAGCGCGGCGTTCACGTCGGTGGCGATCACCGTCGCGCCCTCGGCCGCCATCATCAGCACGCTCGCGCGTCCTATCCCCTGCCCTGCTGCGGTCACCAGTATCCGCTTGCCTTCGAGTCGTCCGCTCATGTCTTCCCCCAGTCGTGCGTCGCGCGTGCCGTCAAGGCGCGGATGATAGCGCGCCGGGCATGCCGGCGGCAGCGAGCGCACCGATCGAGCCCCGTACGCGCAGCGCCTCGAGGGCCCGTGCGAGCGACGCGACCAGCGCGGGGTCGCCTGCCAGGTCGGCGCCGAACACCTCGGCCACCCCGAGCAACCCGCGCACCGTGCCCGCCGTGTCGCCGGGTGCCGTGGCCAGCGCCCTTAGGCGCGCGGCGAGCGGATCATCGAGCGGCAGTGCGCCGCCACGCTCGTCGACGCCGGCGAGGTAGCGCATCCACGCCGCGACCGCCCACAGCAGCGCGTCGTGGGGCGCGCCGCTCGCCCTCGCCTCGCGCAGGGTCGCCACCAGCCGCTGCGGCAGCTTCTGCGAGCCGTCCATCGCGATCTGCAGCAGCCGGTGGCGCAGCGCCGGATTGTCGAAGCGCGCGAGCAGGCTCGCGCCGTAGGCGGGCGCCTCCCGCCGCACCGCGGCCGGCAGTGTCGGCGTCGCCTCGCGCCACAGGTGCGCCACGAAGGCGCGCAGCACCGGCTGCGCGATCGCGGCGTCGACGCTCGCCAGGCCCGCCGGCGCGCCGAGGTAGGCGAGCGCGGAGTGGGCCGCGTTGAGTAGGCGCAGCTTCATCGCCTCCCAGGGCGCGACGTCGGCGACGACCTGCACGCCAGCGGCCGCCAGCGGCGGCGGCTCCCCCGCGAACCGCCCCTCGACCACCCACTGCGCGAAGGGTTCGGCCGCGACCGGCCAGGCGTCCGTGCAGCCGAGCAGTGCCTGCGCCTCGGCGCGGTCCGCCTCCACCGTCGCCGGCACGATCCGGTCGACCATCGTGCCGGGGCAGGCGACCTCGCGCCCGACCCAGGCGGCCAGCGCCGGGTCGATCGCATGCGCCGCGCGCAGCAGACGCTCGTGCAGCCGCGCGCCGTTGTGCGAGAGGTTGTCGCAGGACAGCACCGAGAGCCCCGCGCCGCCCGCGGCGCGCCGCGCGGCCAGCCCCGCGGCGAGCAGGCCGACCGCGCTGGCCGGACCGGTCTCGTCGTAGCCCTTCTCGGTGATGGTCAGCGTGACCAGCCGGGTGTCGGCGGCGGCGAGGCGGGCGATGACCGCCGCCGGCGCCTCCGGGGCGACCTGCAGCGCGCGCAGCGCGCCGATCACGCGCGCCCGGGTGCCCGATCCGTCGCGCACCAGCACCGTGTACAGCCCGTCCTGCGGGTGCAGCGCGTCGCGCATCGCCGGACGCCGCAGGCTCACGCCGCACACGCCCCAGCGCGGATCGCCGGCGGCGAGCAGGTCGTCGAAGACCACCGCCTGGTGGGCGCGGTGGAAGTTGCCCACGCCCAGGTGCACCACGCCGACGGCCGACCGGCCGCGGTCGTAGGCCGGCGACGCGACCCCCGCGGGCAGTCCGGCCAGCGTCCGGTCCGAGAGTCGCATGGCCTCGGGGCTCACCGGGCCGGCGCCTTCAGCGCAGCGCGGGCCGGGTGGCAAGCGCGGGGTCCGCCCAGTCGGCATTGGGGATCAGCGGGTACCAGCCGGGGCGCGCCGGGTCGCGGTCGTACGGATAGGCGCCGAGCTCGAGGTAGAGCGCGTGGTAGCGCGCCACCTTGTCGGCATCGAGCTTCACGCCCAGGCCAGGCCCGCTCGGGACCGCGATGCGCCCGTCGCGGTAGGTCATCTTGCCGCCGACGATGACGTCGTCGCGCAGGTGGTGGTAGTGCGCGTCGGCGGAGTAGCCCAGGCTGGGCACCACCGCGCCCAGGTGCAGCATGGTCGCAAGCTGCACGCCGAGCTCGCCGGACGAATGCACCGCGACGCCCAGCCCGAAGGTCTCGCACACCGCGGCGGCCTTGATGCACGGCCGGATGCCGCCCCAAAATGTGGTGTCAAGCAGGATCACGTCGACGGCGCGCTGCGCGACGTTGGCGGCGAGCTGCTCGAAGTTGACGACGACCGTGTTGGTGGCGGTGGGGATGCGCACGAACTCGCGCAGCCGCGCCATCTGCGGCATGCCCCACACAGGGTCCTCGAAGAAGTCGTTGTTCAGCCCCTCGATGCCGCGGCCGAACGCGATCGCATCGGCCAGCGACCATGCGCAGTTGGGGTCGTGGCGCATCCGCTCCCCTGGAAAGGCCTCGGCCAGCGCCCGGTAGCAGGCCAGCTCGTGCATCGGCGGGAAGACGCCGCCCTTGATCTTGTGCGACGTGAAGCCGTGCTCGGCGCGCAGCGCGCGCGCATGCGCGACCAGCTGTTCCGGGGTGCGCACCTCGCCCTCGCCGGTGCGCTCGTCGGCATGTCTGAAGAACAGGTAGGAGGCGAACTCGACCGCGTCCCGCACGCGCCCGCCGAGCAGCTCCGACACCGACACGCCGAGCTTCTGGCCCATGATGTCCAGGCAGGCGAACTCCAGCGCCGCGTGCATCTGGGTGCGGTTGTTGTAGAGGCTCGCGGTCGGGTTGCAGATCGCAAAGCGCATCGCCTCGAGGCGGAACACGTCGTGGCCGCGCAGCAGCCCGATCAGGCCCTCGATCGCGGCGCTCGCGGTCTCGCCGCCGCCCCCGAACTCGCCCAGGCCCACGTAGCCGTCGTCGGTCTCGACCTCCACCAGGGTGCGCACGAAGCGGCCCCAGTGCGCGCCGTTGCTGTGGCGAAGCGGCGCCTCCAGGGGCACGGTGACGGGCGTGGCGCGGATTCGGGCGATTCGGGTCATGGAGACTCCGTTGGAACGTCGGTCGGGCGAGGGCGAGAAGGTCGGAAGGCGGGAGGGTCGGCGCGGCCTCAGGCCGGCCGCGGCACCAGCGCGGGTACGCCGGAGTCGGTGAAGTAATGCGCGTTCCCGGCGGCGATGGTGTCGATGGCGTCGAAGACCGTCGCGAGGTGCACGCGCATCGCGGCGACGCCGCCCGCCGCGTCGCCGGCGATCACGCAGTCGGCGATCGCTCGGTGCTCGGCCATGCGCAGGCGCGATCGCGTCGCGCTGGCGAGCGACAGGTGGCGCACGCGATCGAGCTGCGCCTTGGCCGAGTGGATCACCTGCCAGGCGCTGTGGTGACCCGCGATGCCGGCCAGCGCCTCGTGCATCGCCTCGTCGACGCGGAAGAAGGCGCCGGCGTCGTGGTCGGCGAGCGCGCGCCGCTGCTGCGCGATGTTGTCGCGCAGCCGGGCGCGGGCGGCGTCGTCGATCCGGGCGCAGGCCAGCTCGACGATCCGGCATTCGAGCGTCTCGCGCACGAAGTGGCTGTCGCGCACGAGGCGCAGGTCGATCCGCGCGACGAAGGTGCCGACCTGCGGCACGACGTCGAGGAAGCCGTCCTCGGCGAGCCGCTTGAAGGCCTCGCGCACCGGCGTGCGCGACACGCCGTAGCCGTCGGCGACGCGGCTCTCCGAGACCGCCGCACCGGGCGGCAGCGCCACCGACACGATCCGCTCGCGCAGGTCGCGATACAGGTAGGGGACGAGGGCCTGGCCGGGGACGGCCGCACCCGGCGCCCGGGGCATGCGTGACATGTATACTAGTGTACAGGGTGTCGACAGTGCCGCGCTTGCACCGCGAAGGCCGGACCTGCTGTACCTTTCCGGATCGAGAACGAACTGAGGAGACCCAGCGATGCTGGAATGCCAGGTGCACGGCGCCGAAGACCTGCGGGTCGTCGACGTGCCCATGCCCTCGCCGGGGCCCGGCGAGGTGCTGATCCGCCTCGGCGCCGCCGGGATCTGCGGCTCCGACATGCACTACTACTTCCACGGCCGCAACGGCAGCTTCGAGATCCGCGAGCCGCTCGTGCCCGGCCACGAGGCCTCCGGGGTGGTCGCCGGCATCGGCGCCGGCGTCACCCGCGTCAAGGCGGGCGACCGCATCGCCATCAACCCGTCTCGGCCCTGCGGGCGCTGCCCGGGCTGCCGCGAGGGCCGGGAGAACCTCTGCGCCAACATGCGCTTCCTCGGCAGCGCCAGCGTGTTCCCGCACATGCAGGGCCTGTTCAAGGAATACTTCACGATGCCGCAGACGCAGTGCGTGCCGGTCGACACCGACGTCTCCCTCGAGGAGATCGCGATGTCCGAGCCGCTGTCGATCGCGCTGCATTCGGTCAACCGCGCGGGACCCCTGCTCGGGCGCAGCGTGCTGATCACCGGCTCCGGCACCATCGGCTGCATGATGGTGCTCGCGGCACGGCTGGCGGGCGCCTCACGTATCGCCATCACCGACGTCGTCGACCATCCGCTCGAGGTCGCGCGCCGGGTGGGCGCCGATATCGCCGTGCGCACCGACCTGCTGCCCGCAGGCGCGAAGCTGTCGGACGTGGTCGGCGAGCCGGACGTCGCCTTCGAGGTGTCGGGCGCGCCCGGCGCGCTCGGCGCCGCGATCGAGACGGTGCGCCGGGGCGGCATCATCGTCCAGGTGGGCACGCTGCCGCCCGAGGGCATGCACCTGATGGCCAACCAGATCATGGCGCGCGAGCTCGACCTGCGCGGCTCGTTCCGGTTCGGCAACGTGTTCGAGCAGGCGGTGCGCGCCATCGCGCAGCGCCGCGTCGACGTGCGCCCGGTGCTGTCGGGCGCGCATCCGCTGACCGACGCCGCTCACGCGATCGGCCTGGCGCGCGACAAGACCGTCAGCATGAAGGTCCAGCTGGTGCCGGCAGGCGCCTGATCCCCACCACCGCACGACTGAATCCCCAACGGATCGAGAAGGAGACGACATGAAACTGTTCGCGACGATGATGCTGTCCGCAGCCGCCCTCGTGGTCGGCGCGACACCCGCGCTGGCCCAGACCAAGCTCAAGTGGGCGCACGTGTACGAGGTCTCGGAGCCTTACCACACCGAGTCGGTCTGGGCCGCAGAGGAGATCAAGAAGCGCACCAACGGCAAGTTCGACATCCAGGTGTTCCCGGCCTCCTCGCTCGGCAAGGAGACGGACATCAACCAGGGCCTGACCCTGGGCACGGTCGACATGATCATCAGCGGGCCGTCCTTCGCGGCGCGCAGCTTCCCGCGCGTGGGCGTCGCCTACTACCCGTTCATCTTCCGCGACGCCGCCCACCAGGCCGCCTACGCCAAGAGCGACGTGTTCAAGGAACTCGCCGAGGGCTACCGCCAGAAGACCGGCATCGTGATGACCGCCTACACGTACTACGGCGCGCGCCACACCACCTCCAACCGGGCGTTCAACGACTGCGCGGGCATGAAGGGCCTGAAGATCCGGGTGCCGGACGTGCCCGCCTACATGGCGACGCCTAGGTCCTGCGGCGCGAACCCGACGCCGATCGCCTTCGCCGAGGTCTACCTCGCACTGCAGAACGGCACGGTCGAGGCTCAGGAGAATCCGCTGACCACGATCGAGGCGAAGAAGTTCTACGAGGTCCAGAAGCACATCATGCTGACCGGCCACATCGTCGACGGCGTGGTCACGCAGATCGCCCCGCACGTGTGGACCAAGCTCACCGACGCCGAGAAGAAGATCTTCACCGAGGTGACGCAGGAGGCCGCGGCCCGCGGGACGGCGCAGATCGTCAAGCGCGAGTCGGAGCTGGTCGACGAGTTCAAGAAGAGGGGCCTGAACGTGGTGACGGTCAACCGCCAGAGCTTCGTCGACGCCGTGCTGAAGAACTTCACGCCCGAGCAGCTCGGCTACGACCGCAAGGACTACGACCGGATCGTCGCCCTGAAGTGACGCACCGGGCTCGCCCGTTGCGCCGAGAGAGCCGGCCCGCGCGCCGGCTCTTTCGTCTGCATGCCGCCGAGCCCGTCGCTCGAATCGCACACTCGCACCCGACGCCATGACCGCCCCTGCCAAGGCTCCCCTCCCCGGCGACGATGATCCGTTCGGGGGGGAGGCCGTGCTCGACGAGTCCGGCCGCTTCCACGCGACCGACGCGCCGATCGACCTGTCCGGCTACCGCTGGGAGGACTGGCTGACGCTCGCGTTCTTCTGGGCGCTGGCGCTGACGGTCTTCTATCAGTTCTTCACGCGCTACGTGCTCGACGACTCGGCCGCATGGACCGAGGAGATCGCCCGGTACCTGCTGATCGTGGTGACCTTCATCGGATCCTCGATGGCGGTCCGGCGCAACAATCACATCCACGTCGAGTTCATCTACCGCTGGATGTCGGCGCCGATCGCGCGCGCGATGTCAACGGCGGTCGACGCGGTCCGCATCCTGTTTCTCGCCTACGCGACCTGGCTGTCGATCGAGCTGATGCCGAAGATGGTCAACCTGAACATGACCGTGGTCGACCTGTCGATGGTGTGGATCTACGGGGCCGTCGCGCTCGGCTTCGCGATGATGACCTTCCGCGCGGTGCAGGTCGCGCTGCGACACAAGCGGCGCGGCTGGAGCCTGCTCGAGCGACCGGGCGAGACCGAGGACTGAAGGCACCCGACCCATGAATTCGATCCTCTTCACCTCGTTCCTGGCGGCGCTGACGGCAGGCATACCGATCGCAATGGCGATGTGCATCGGCTCGCTGGTGTACATCTGGCTGTCGGGCAACATCCCCCCGCTGACGGTGATTCACCGGATGGTCGGCGGTGTCGACTCGTTCCCGCTGCTGGCGGTGCCGTTCTTCATCTACGCCGGCAACCTGATGAACTCGGCCGGCATCACCAACCGGATCTACAACTTCGCGCTCGCGCTGGTCGGCTGGCTCAAGGGCGGCCTGGGCCACGTCAACGTCGTGGGCTCGGTGGTCTTCGCCGGCATGTCGGGCACCGCGGTGGCGGACGCCGGCGGCCTGGGCACGATCGAGATCAAGGCGATGAAGGACCACGGCTACCCGGTGGAGTTCGCCGTCGGCATCACCGCTGCGTCCTCGACGCTCGGCCCGATCATCCCACCGTCACTGCCGATGGTGATCTACGGGGTGCAGGCCAACACCTCCATCGGCAAGCTGTTCGCCGCCGGATTCGTGCCGGGCGCGCTCATGGCGCTGTTCATGATGGGCATGGTGGCCTACTACGCGCACACCCGCGGCTACGGTGCCGACATCGCGTTCTCTTGGCCCCGGATGGGTCGCGCGTTCGGCGAGCTCGGCGCGATCGTCGTCGCGGCGACCGCGCTCTACGTGCTGTGGGGCAACGAGTCGCTCGGTGGCAGCGTGAAGTTCGGCGTGCCGCTGGCCGCGGTGCTGATCGCCGACAAGGTCTTCAAGTTCGAGGCCTTCATGGCGCTGCTCACGCCGGTGATCCTGATCGGCGGCATGGCCTCGGGCCTGTTCACGCCGACCGAGGCTGCCGTGGCCGCGGTCGCGTGGGCGCTGTTCCTCGGCTTCGTCTGGTACCGCACGCTCACCTGGCGGATGCTGGTGAAGATCAGCATGGAGACGATCGAGACGACCGCCTCGGTGCTGTTCATCGTCGCCGCCGCGTCGATCTTCGCATGGGTGCTCACCACGACCCAGGTGACCGACGAGATCGCGCGCTGGGTGCTCTCGATCACCAGCGACAAGTGGGTGTTCCTGATCCTGGTGAACATCTTCCTGCTGTTCGTCGGCTGCTTCATGGAGACGATCGCGGCGATCACGATCCTGGTGCCGGTGCTGCTGCCGATCGCGATGAAGCTGGGCATCGACCCCATCCATTTCGGCCTGATCATGGTGCTGAACCTGATGATCGGGCTGCTGACGCCGCCGGTGGGGATGGTGCTGTTCGTGCTGGCGAAGGTCTCGCGGCTCGGCTTCGAGGCGACGGTGAAGGCAGTGCTGCCCTGGATGGTGCCGCTGTTCGCGACGCTGATCATCATCACGTTCTTCCCGGGCGTGGTGCTGTGGCTGCCGAAGCTGCTGTACCCCTGAGGCCGCCGTCGCGTCGATGACCCCCGCGCGCGGCGCCGGCACCGCGCGCCCGTCGTAGACTCGGGCGATGCAGATCCGTCGCCTCCTCCCCGAAGACGCACCGGCCTTGCGCACGCTGATGCTGCGCGGCTACCGCCAACACCCCGACGCGTTCACCTCGTCTTACGCTGAGCGCGCCGCGCAGCCGCCCGACTGGTGGGCCTGGCGTCTGGTGCCCGGCGAGCGCTCCGCCGAGCGCATCTTCGGCGCCCTGGACGACGGCCGGCTGATCGGCGCCGCGGGCTGGCGGCGAGAGGCCCGCGAGCAGGCCGCGCACCGGGCGGAGCTGTTCGGCATGGTGGTGGCGCCCGACGCACGGGGCCGCGGCGTGGGCCGCGCGATCGTGGAGGCCCTGCTGGCCGACATGCTCGCCACCCCCGGCATGCTCACGGTGACGCTGACGGTCACCGACGGCAACGTCGCGGCCGAGCGGCTGTACGCGCGCTGCGGATTCGTGCGCTGCGGCCTCGAGCCGATGGCGGTGCGGGTGGGCGAGGTCTTCGTCGCCAAGGCGACGATGTGGAAGCGCCTCGATGCCACCGGCGCTGCGTCGACGTCCGGCGCCTGAGGACGCAGCCGCGCGTGACGCCCGACCGGGCTGCGCCCCCGCGCGCGCTCAGGACGGCGTGAACAGCGCGGACAAGGCCGCGAACGCCAAGCCGACCCCGAACCCGCAGGCCACCAGCACCGCCGTGTACATCATCGCGCGCCCGGGAGGGCACTTCATCAGCACCGGCAGCCCCTGGTAGATCAGGTACACGCTGTAGAGGCTGCCGAGCAGCGCGAGTATCGACAGCGACGGCAGCAGGTACACCACGCCCGCGATCATCGACGCGGTGCCGGCATAGGCGACCAGCTTGAACGCGGCGAGGAAGTCGGAGCGGCCCTGGAACTTGGGGGCCAGGGCGTTGGCGATCAGCGCCATCACGTAGACCAGCACCAGCCCCAGCACGAAGGACACGACCGCGCTGACCAGGCCGGCGAGCACGGGCACCCGGAAGGACGTGCCCATGCCGTGCACGCCGACCAGCGAGAAACCGATGAAGCTCGCGATGGCGGGGATCGCGGCGAGCCACACCACGTAGCCGCGGTAGATGGACGCGACGTCGGTCTTCTCGGCCTCGATGACCGGCCACTCGGTGCCGGGCGACAGGAGGATGGCCTTGATGCGTGCGATCGGGAACATGCGGGGCTCCGGAAGGTGCCGCGCCGGGCAACGGCCCGCGGCCGTAGGTGTGGGCAGGTCAAACGCCGCCAAGCTAGCCCGGCCGGACCCGCGGTGTCAACCCGCGCCGCAGCGCCGGCGTCGCGGGACTCGCGGCCGACGGCAGCGCACAGGGGCGCGGGCGCTCAGCGCCCGAAGCGCGCCGGCCGCTTGTCCAGGAAGGCCGCGACGCCCTCGCGCGCGTCGGGCGAGTCGAAGTTCGCGCGGACCTGCGTGTCCTCGACCGCCAGGCCCGTGTCGGCGACGACCGGGCCCGCCGCCGCCACGCAGACGCGGATCGCGTCGATGGCCGACGGGCTGAAGCACACGACCTCCCGCCCGAACGCCAGCGCCTGCTCCACCAGCGAGGCGTCGCCGGTCGAGATCCGGTGCACCAGGCCCATCGCGTGCGCCTCGGCGACCGGCACCGCGCGGCCCGTCAGCATCATCTCGAGCGCCCGCGCCGGGCCCACGATGGCCGGCAGGAACTGCGTGCCTGCATAGGCGGGCAGCAGCCCGAGCTTGATCTCGGGCAGCGACACCGACACCGCGGGCGCCGCGATGCGCAGCGTGCAGGCCATCGCGAGCTCGAGCCCGCCCCCGTAGGCCAGGCCGTTGATCGCGGCGACGCTGATCAGGCGCGAGCGCGACAGCCGCACCAGCAGCTCGCGCGCCATCACCGTCTTGGCCATGCGCGCGTCCATCGACAGGCCCTGCAGCTCGCCGAGGTCGGTGCCCGCGCAGAAGGCGCGCGTGCCGCGGCCGGTCACCACCAGCAGCCGCGCCCCGCGCGACTCGAGGTCGTCGATGCAGGCCGCCAGCCCCAGCAGCACCGGCCGGGTCAGCGCGTTGAGCTTGGCCGCACGCTCGATCGTGAAGAGCGCGCCGTCGGCGAGCGGCTCGACCGTGAACGGGGCGTCGGTATCGGGCGAATGGGGCGGGGTCTCGGTCATGGTCGCTCTCCTGCGCACGAGCGTATCACCGGGCGGGCGCGCGGCGCCCCGGTGCCGTGGTGTCGTACCTGTGACCGGCGCGGCAGGGCAGAATGCATGGATGCACGGTCGGGCCGCGCGTGCCGGGCCTCTCGCACCGGACGGTCCCGGTCGACCCCACGGAGACACCATGAGCCGGATCGACACCGACTACCTGATCGTCGGCAGCGGCGCGGCCGGCCTCGCCTTCGCCGACACGCTGCTGGCCGAGACCGACGCCCGCATCACGATCGTCGATCGGCACGCCAAGCCGGGCGGCCACTGGAACGATGCCTACCCGTTCGTCGCGCTGCACCAGCCCTCGGCGTTCTACGGGGTCAACTCGATGGAGCTCGGCACGGGCCGCAAGGACGCGGCCGGGGCCAACGCGGGCCTCTACGAGCTCGCCTCCGGCCCCGAGATCAACGGCTACTTCGAGCGGGTGATGAAGCAGCGCCTGCTGCCGAGCGGGCGGGTCGACTACTTCCCGATGTGCGACTGGCAGGGCGGGGGCCGCTTCGTGTCGATCCTGTCGGGCGCCGCGACCGAGGTGACCGTTCGCCGCAGGTTCGTCGACGCGACCTACCTGAGCCCGAGCGTGCCGGCCACCCACACGCCCCGATTCAGCGTCGCACCGGGCGCGCGGGTCGTACCGCCCGGCGCGCTGCAGCAGCTCTGGCACTTCGCCGGCGGTCGCGAGCGACCCCGGCACTTCGCGATCCTGGGCGCGGGCAAGACCGCGATGGACGTCGCGGTCTGGCTGCTCGACAACGGCGTGCCCCCCGAGGCCGTCAGCTGGGTGGTGCCGCGCGACTCGTGGCTGCTGAACCGCCTTCAGACGCAGCCCGGCGACGAGTTCTTCGAGCACACGATCGGCGGGCAGGCCGACCAGATGGCGGCCTGCGCGCAGGCCACCTCGGTCGAGGACCTGTACGCGCGCCTCGAGGCCTGCGGCACGCTGCTGCGCATCGACCCGTCGCGCACCCCCACGATGTTCCACCTCGCGACGATCTCGACCGGCGAGGTCGAGACGCTGCGCCGCATCGGCGGCGTGATCCGCAAGGGGCACGTGCGCGCCGTCGACGCGGACGGGCTGGACATGGAGCAGGGCCGCGTGCCGCTGCCGCCGGGCACGCTGTGCATCGACTGCACGGCGTCGGCGGTCGAGAAACGCCCGATCCAGCCGATCTTCCAGGGCGACCGGGTGGTGCTGCAGATGACCCGGCTGCCGCTGCCGACCTTCAGCGCCGCGCTGATCGCCTACGTCGAGGCGCACTACCCCGACGACGCGACGAAGAACGGCCTGTGCGCGAGCGTGCCGTTCCCGTGGACGCTCGCGGACTATCCGCGCTCGCTGATCGTGAACATGCGCAACCAGTTCCACTGGGGCCAGGACAAGGCGCTGCGGACCTGGATCCGCGAGAGCCGGCTCGACGGCTTCGGCAAGCTGATCGCCGCGATCGACCCGCAGGACGCGGCGCGCCAGGCGATCCTCGCGCGGCTCCGGACGCAGGCCGCCGCGGCGATGGCCAACCTGCCTAAGCTGGTCGCCGGGCCGGGCGCCTGAGCGGCGGCCCACGCCGGGCCGGCGGGCGCACCGGGTCGGCACGAACTGTCCAGCCTGCTTGACGTCCAGACAGCTTGACGGCCACACTGTGTGTCACGTCCAACCTGATCGACACCGGGGCGACGACCCCGCAGGGAGTGCCATGTCGAATCTCGTGATCCTGTCGTTCCTCGCCTTCGGCATGGTCTTCGGCGTGCTCACCTGCTCCCGCAGGGGCCTGTTCGGCGAGGGTCATCCGGACAGCTACGTGGACCCCATGGGGGGAGGGCCGCAGGGCCTGGCCCTCTGGGTGCTGACCTGCACGTTCCTGTGGCCGGTGCTGATCCTCTCCGGGCTGCACGGCCTGCTGCGCCGCGCGCAGTCGCGACGCAGGCAGCGTATCGACGGGTGAGCGCCGGGCGCCCGCGGGCGCTCAGCGCCGCGGCCAGAGCACCGGGCGCCCGGCCATCGCCTCCAGCGTCTCGCGCTCGAAGCCCGCGGTGCGCCGGTAGCCACGAGTGACCGTGTCGATCTCGTCGGCACCCAACGGCGGCGCCCCGGCGGGCACCCCGCCGGCGGCGAGCCGCTCGTCGGCGAGTTGCAGGAGCTTCTCGGGGCCTCGCTCGCGGTTGGCGAGCACGACGGCGTTGGCGCGCTCGAGCCGCCGCGCCTGATAGGCCTGCAGCGCGGCCGGCAGGTCGCCGGGCTGCGCGGCGATGCACTCGGCGATCGCCTCGGCGTCCAGCAGAGCCTGCGACGAGCCGTTGGCACCGATCGGGTACATCGGATGCGCGGCATCGCCCACCAGGGCGACACGGCCGTCGACCCAGGCGTCGATCGGATCCCGGTCGACCATCGGGTAGGCGAGGCAGACCTCGGCCGCCCGTATCAGCGCGGGCACGTCGGCGAAGTCGAAGCGCAAGGCCTCGAACATCGGCGCGACCTCGGCCGGATCGGCCGGGCGGTTCCAGTCGCCGATCACCCGCTCCTCGCCGAAGCGCTCGCCGCGCTCGGCGACCCAGTTGATCAGCTGAAGGCCGTCGCGGCGCGGCGCGCGCACCGGGTAGAGCACGGCCTTGCACTCGTGCACGCCGGCGATGACCATGCTGCGGCCGTCGAGCATCGGCCGCGCCCAGGTGAGGCCGCGGAACATGTCGATGCCGCTGTCGCGCGGAGGACCCTCGTCCGGCCGCATCCGCGCGCGCACCGCCGACATCAGGCCGTCGGCGCCCACCAGCGCCGCGGCCCGCAACGGGAACTCGCCGCCGCGGCGCCGGTCCTCCAGTCGCACCCTCACGGCATCGCCGTCGGCCGTCCAGTCGAGGAGCCGCGCGCCCGCCCGCACCGTGTCGTCGCCATGGCGCTCGCGCAGCGCGCGATAGAGCACCGTGTGCAGGTTGCCGCGATGGATCGAGTACTGCGCAAAGGGCATGCCGGCGTGACGGCCGCGCGGGTCGGAATGGATCAGCCGCCCGTCGCGCGCGCGGTACTCGATCGCGCGGGTCTCGACGGCCACGTCCGCGACCGCGTCGGCCAGCCCCAGCTCCGCCAGCACCCGCACGCCGTGCGGCAGCAGGTTGATGCCCACGCCCAGCGGCACCACCTCGCGGGCCGACTCGAGGACCGTGCAGGGCACGCCCCGCGCCCACAGCCCCAGCGCGGCGGCGAGCCCGGCGATGCCGGCGCCGACGATCAGGATCGGCGCGGGCGCGGCGGGCGCCGTCTCAGCCACGCGGCGCGCGAAAGCGCGAGAGCAGCGCGTCGGCGCTCTTGGCGAGCAGGCCGGCGTCCGAGCCCACCGCCACGAACAGCCCGCCCAGCTCGAGGATGCGGTGCGAGTCCTCCTCGGCCGGCGTGAGGAAGCCCGGCGCCTTGCCCGCCGCCCGGATCCGCCTGACCGCGTCCTCGATGCGCGCCCACACCGCGGGGTGGTGGCGCTCGCCGACGAAGCCGAAGGATGCATGCAGGTCGGCTGGGCCGATGAAGATGCCATCCACGCCATCGACCGCGGCGATCGCCTCGATGTTGTCGAGCGCCTGCTCGGTCTCGACCTGCAGCAGGATGCACAGCTCGCCCTCGGCCTTGTGCGGGTAGCCCGGGATGCGCCCGTAGCGCGTCGCGCGGGTGGTGCCGCCCACGCCGCGCACGCCGCGCGGCGGATAGCGCATGTAGGACACCGCGGCCCGCGCCTGCTCGGCGGTGTCGATCATCGGCACGAGCACCGACTGGGCGCCGACGTCGAGCACGCGCTTGAGCATGACCATGTCGTTCCACGGTACGCGCACGACCGCGTGGGTCGGATAGGGCTCGGCCGCCTGGAGCTGTGTCACCAGCGACTCCAGGTCGTTGGGCGAGTGCTCCATGTCGAGCAGGATCCAGTCGTAGCCCGAAGCCGCGACCAGCTCCACCGTGATGTTCGAGGACAGCGTCGACCACAGGCCGATCTGCGGCGTGCCCGCGGCCAGCGCGTGCTTGAAGGTGTTGACGGGCAGTTCCATGGCGGCGTGGGTCCGGGGTGGTGGCTCGCGAAGCGGCCGATGTTACCCTCGGCAAGCAGGTGCGCCTAGAATCGGCAACCCGCCGCGCGCATCGCACGCACGGCGTGCCAGGAGACCTTCATGAAGACCCTGACCGACCACCTCGCCGGCTACGCCGCCTACCATCGCGACCGGCGCAACATCGCGACCCACCTCCTGGGTGTGCCGGTGATCGTGTTCGCGGTGGTCGTGCTGGCGTCGCGCCCCACGTTCGGCGTGCTCGGCGGCGCGCCCCTGACCCCGGCGCTGCTCGCCGCGGTCGCCGCTGCCTGCTACTACGTCGCGCTCGACCGACCGATGGGCCTCGTGATGGCGGCGGTGCTGGCGGCGATGCTCACCGCCGCGGCCCCGATCGCCGCCGGACCCACCGGTGCCTGGCTCGGCTGGGGCGTGGGCCTGTTCGTCGGCGGATGGATCGTGCAGTTCGTCGGGCATGCGTACGAGGGCCGCAAGCCGGCCTTCGTCGACGACGTGATCGGACTCATGATCGGGCCGCTGTTCGTGCTGGCCGAGCTGCTGTTCATCGCCGGGCTGCGCAAACCGCTGCAGGCCGAGATCGAGCGGCGCGTCGGACCCGTTCGCATCCGCCGGCCCGACAACGCCGCCGCCTGACCCGTCCCCGGAGAGACCGACGATGCAAACCTGCCTGGTCAAGGACCGCCCCGTGCCGCCCGCCCTGCTCGGCGAGCTCGCCGACAGCAGCGCGCTGCGCACCGACCCCGCGGCGCTGCGCGAGCGCATGGCCCGCGACGGCTACCTGTACCTGAAGGGCGTGCTGGCACGCGACGCGGTGCTGGCTGCGCGGCGCGAGGTCTTCGAGCGGCTGGCGGCGGTCGGCGAGATCCGCACGCCCGTCGAGGACGGCATCTTCAGCGGCACCAGCCGGCGCCGCGAGCTCGAGCCGGACGCCGGCCGCTTCTGGCGTTCGGTCAGCGAGGGCGCGCGGCTGCGCGCGGTCTCGCACGGGCCGCAGGTGGCGGCGGTGCTGTCGGCCGTGTTCGGCGAGCCGGCCCGGCCGCAGGACTACCTGTTCCTGCGGCCCGGCGTGCGCGGCCGCGCGACCGACCTGCACTACGACTATCCGTTCTTCACCCGCAGCCACGACCGCGTGTGCACGGTATGGATGCCGCTCGGCGACGTGCCCGCCTGCGACGGCACGCTCGTGGTGGTGGAGGGCTCGCACCACTACCGCGATCTGATCGACCCGATGATCGGCCACGACATCTCGAAGCACCCGGAGCGCCGGGCCGCGTTCGGCAGCGACGCGATCAGCTTCGCGCAGGCGCGCGGCACGCGGCTGCTGACCCGCGACTTCGAGGCCGGCGACATCGCGGTGTTCGGCATGTACACCGCGCACGGCTCGCTCGACAACCACTCGCCGATAGACCGCGTGCGCCTGTCGTGTGACGTGCGCTGGCAGCCCGCCTCGCTCCCGGTGGACGAGCGCTACTTCGGCGCGAACCCGCCCGGCACGACGGGGGCGGGCTACGCCGAGCTGAACGGCGCCAAGCCCCTGACGCAGGACTGGCACGTCCGCTGACGGGACGCGGCGCAGCGCGGCGCAGCGCGGCACAGCGGCCGTGCAGCGTCAGCGCCCGCCCGAGACGTCCAGCGTGGTGCCGTGCACGTAGGACGCGGCGGGCGACAGCAGCCAGATCGCGGCCTCGGCGATCTCGTGGACCTCGCCGGTGCGGCCCAGCGGCACGGTGGGCGCCACCGCGGCCTTGACGGCCTCGCGGCCCATCGCCTCCAGGATGTCGGTGTCGATGACGCCGGGGCGGATGCCGGTCACGCGGATGCCTTCGCGGCCGAGTTCCTTGGCCAGGCCCAGGGTCATCGCGTCGACGGCGCCCTTGCTCGCCGCGTAGGGAACCATGTTGGCCAGGCCGCCCAGGCGCGCCGCGGCCGACGAGATGTTGACGATCACGCCGCCCTGGCCGCCGTGGCGTGGCGACATCCGCCTGACAGCCTCGCCGGCGCAGTACAGGTAGCCGAACACGTTGGTCGCGAACAGCGCCTGCAGGATCGCCTCGGTCTGCTGCTCGATGGGCGCGATGGTGCCGCCCACGCCCGCGTTGTTGATCAGGCCGGTCGCGCGGCCGAGCAGCCGGTCGGTCTCGGCGAACAGGCGCGCGGCCTCGTCGGGGCGCGACACGTCCGCGCCGATCGCGACCGCCGTGCCGCCGGCCCGCTCGATGTCGGCCACCACCGCGAGCGCGGCGTCGCGGCTGCGTCCGTAGTTGACCGCGACCTTCCAGCCGGCCAGCGCCGCTCGGCGCGCGCAGGCCGCGCCGATGCCGCGCGACGCGCCGGTGATCACCAGGACTCCACTCATGGCCTCTCCTCGGGTTGGGTGGTGCGTCAGCGCGCGGGCGACATCGCCACCGCGCCGGCGAGACGCGGCCGGGCTTCAGGCGGGCGCGAGCCCGGCCAGGCGGGGATGGCGCAGCGCGGCTGGATCGACCACGTACGGCGGCACCCTGCCATGCGCGACCGACACCGCGGCGCGAAACGCGCTCTCGGCGAGGCGCCGCATGCATTCGTCGGTGAAGCAGATCGCGTGCGGCGTGACGATGACCGTATCCAGCGTCAGCAGCGGGTTGTCGCGCGGCGTGGGCTCCTCCTCGAACACGTCCAGCCCGGCGCCGGCGATGCGCCGCTCGACCAGCGCGCGCGTGAGCGCCGCCTCGTCCACGATCGGGCCGCGCGCGGTGTTCACCAGGTAGGCGGTCGGCTTCATCAGCGCGAGCCGGCGCGCGTCGACCAGGCCGCGGGTGTTCGCGTTCAGCGGGCAGTTGACCGTCAGGAAGTCCGACTCGCGAAAGAGCGTGTCCAGGTCCACCAGCCGGATGCCCAGCGCCGCCGCCACCGCCGGGTCGGCCGCGGGATCGTGGGCGAGGTGCTGCATCTCGAAGGGACGCGCCAGCCGGAACAGCTCGGCGCCGATGTTGCCGATCCCGATCGAGCCCAGCACGCGACCGGTGAGCCCGGTGCCGATGTGGTCGAGCTTCTCGGCCCAGCGCGCCTCGCGGGTGATGCGGTCCTTGATCAGCAGCTTCTGGGCCAGCGCCAGCACCAGCGTCAGCGCCGCGGTCGCGACCGGCCGGCGCACCCCGTCCGGCGCGATCGTGAGCATCACGCCCGCAGCGGTGCAGGCGGGGACGTCGATGGTGTCGTAGCCCACCCCGAAGCGGGCGACCAGCTTCAGGCGCAGGTCGGGGCCGGCGAGGCTGGCCGGCGTGATCCTGGTGTACATCGCGCAGATGGCGTCATAGCGGGCGGCCTGCGCGGGGCTCACCTCGAGCGGCCCGGCGGCCATGTACTCCCACTCGATCCGCGGATCGTCGAGCAGCCCGTAGGGCGACTGACCGAAGATCGGCGCGCCGTCTGTCTGCAGCACGTCGGGCGTGATGCCGATCCTGAATCGCTCCATGTCACCCTCCCCTATTGCAGCATCCTGGGCAGCCACAGGACCAGCTCGGGCACGTAGGCCACCAGCAGGATCACCGCGGTCCAGGCGACGATGTAGGGCGTGAGCATCGCGATCGTGCTGTTGTAGCTGACGTCGGCGATCTTGGAGGCGACCATCGCCAGCACCCCCACTGGCGGTGTCACCGAGCCCACGACCAGCAGCATGATCACCACGATGCCGAAGTGAACCGGGTCGAAGCCCAGGTGCTTGATCAGCGGGCCCATGATCGGCACGACGATGATCAGCGCCGGCACCGGCTCCAGGAAGGTGCCGAGCAGGAAGAAGAACACGATCAGCACCAGCATCGCGAGCTTCGGGTCGGTGGTCAGCGACAGCATGCCCTGCAGCGCCATCTGGCCCACGCCCGCGCGGCTGAGCACCCAGCTGAACAGCGCTGCGCCGCCGAGCGTGACCAGCGCGCCGGCGGTGGTCAGCGCGGCCGCCGCGAAGTTCTCGTAGAGGCTGCGCGCCGAGTGGCGCCGCCCGATCAGGCCGAACAGCAGCGCGTAGAGCGCGGCGATAGCGCCCGCCTCGGTGGGCGTGAACGCGCCCGACAGGATGCCGCCGATGATGATCCCCGGCATCGCGAGCGCCGGCAGCGCACGCCGCGTGGCCACGCCGCGCTCGCTCCAGCTGGCCCGCGGCGACACGCCGGCACCGGCGCGCGGCGCGAGCCACCAGGTGATCGCCATCATCGCGATGCCCGCGAGCACGCCGGGAATCACCCCGCCGAGGAACAGCGCGCCGATCGACACGCCGGTGACCGATCCGTAGATCACGGCGATGATGCTCGGCGGGATGATGGGCGCCATCATCGCCGCGCAGGCGGTGACCGCGACCGCGAACTGCGGCGAGTAGCCTTCCTTCTTCATCGCCGGGATCATCATCGACCCGATCGCGGCGAGGTCGGCCAGCGCCGAGCCCGAGATCGCGGCCATGAACATGTTGGTGACGATGTTGGCCTGCGCGAGGCCCCCGCGCAGGTGCCCCATCATCGCGCGCGACATGTTGACCAGCCGCTCGGTGATGCCGGCCACGCTCATCAGCTCGCCCGCCAGCACGAAGAGCGGCACCGCCAGCAGCGAGAAGCTGTCGAGCGCGTCGTAGAACTGCTGGGCGAGCAGCAGCACCGGCAGCTGGTTGTCGATCAGGATCACGAGGATCGCGGCGAGGCCCATGCAGTGGGCGATCGGCATGCCCAGCACCATGAAGGCGACGAACAGCACCAGCATCAGCGTGATGCTCATAGCGTCGGGTCCGTCGGGGTATCGCGAGGGGCGTCGTGGCGGCCCCAGGTCATCAGCATCAGCAGCGCCTCGAGCGCGGCCCCCGCGGGGATCGCCGCGTACACCCACCACTTGGGGATGTCGAGCATCGGCGAGCGCTGGAACCAGGTCCGGTCGACCAGCTCGATGCCCGCGTACAGAAGGATCAGGCAGAAGGCGAGCGACAGCGCGTTGGACACGAACATGACCACACGGCGCCCGCGCGGCGGCAGCCAGTCCTCCAGCAGCTCGACCCGGATGTGGGCGCGCTGCGCGGCCACCAGCGCCGAGGCGACCATCACGCCCCAGATCATCGTGGAGCGCACGAGCTCCTCGGCCCATTCGAGCGAGTCGTTGATCACGTACCGAAAGAGCACCTGCAGCAGCACGGTGACGAAGTACCCGGCCAGCAGCACGACGGAGACGAAGGTCAGCGTCGAGCGCAGGCGGCGCTCGAACGTCGACCCCACGCGGGCGGACGAAGGATTCATGGAGGTCTCGGATGGGACCGGGACGGCGCGGCGCGCGCGCCGTCCCGGCGGGAACGCAGGCTCAGGCCTTGGCCGCCGCCTGGCAGGCCTCGACCCATGCCTTGCCGCGGGCGCCGCCGCGCTTGGCGAAGCTGTCGTAGACCGGCGCCATCTTGGCGCGGAACGACGCGACATCCGGGTTGGGGATCGCCTTCACGCGCTTGGCAAGTTCGGTCCAGGCGGCTTCCTGCTCGGTCAGGTTGGCGTTCCAGTGCTCGACCTGGACCGACTCGACGGCGGCGTCGCGGATCACCTTCTGCACGTTGGCGGGCAGCGTCGCCATCTTCTTGGCGCTCGCCATCATCGACACCTCGGTGAAGATGTGGTGGGTGCGCGTCGCGTTGTTGGCGACCTCGAACAGCTTGGCGGTCACGATATAGTCGGGCGGCAGCTCGACCGCGTCGACCACGCCGGTCTGCAGCGCCGTGTACATCTCGCCGGCCGGGATCGGCGACGGGTTGGTGCCCAGCGCACGCGCCATCTCGACCCAGGTGGGGATCTCGGGCACGCGCAGCTTGATGCCGCGCACGTCGTCGGCGGAGTTCATCGGCTTCTTGCCCAGGAACACCCGGAACCCGGACGCGCCGAGCGACAGGATCTCGACGTTCAGCGTGTCGCGGGCTTCCTTGACGACCTGCTGGCCGATCGGGCCGTACATCACGCGCTTGACGTGATCGTAGTCGGTGAACAGGAAGGGCATCGAGATGAAGCCGAACTGCGGCTGCCAGTTGGCCAGCGTGCCCAGGTCGGACCAGCACATGTCGAGCGTGCCGAGCTGGATCGCCTCGGCCGAGGTGCGCAGGTTGAACAGCTGCGAGGCCGGCTTGATGTCGATCGTGACCTGGCCGTTGGTGCCCTTGGCTACCCGCTCGGCAAACCGCTCCGCGGTCGCGTGGCCGATGTGGGTGGTGGGCAGGTGATGCGAGAACACCAGCTTGACCGGCTGGGCCTGTGCACGGCCGATCATCGGCACGGCCGCGAGGCCGGTCGCGCCGGCGGCGCCGGCCAGAAGGTTGCGTCGGGTGATGGGCACGGTCTGTCTCCTCGGTGCGGCGCGTCGCCGTCGAATCGTGAATGCTGTGAATGGCCCGGACCCAGCGCTGCGCGCGTGACCCGGTACATGCCGAGTGTCACGCATTCCACCTCACACGACAACGTTGTTCGATATCGAACAACGGTGTTGTTCCAGGTGGGACGATCGGCGGTGGCGGACACGCTCCGGGGCCGCCCGTTCAGCGCTCCTCGAGCGGCAGCCAGTAGGGGTCGCGCACCCGCCGGCCAACGGTGCGTGCGGCGGCCACCAGCTCGGCGACGGTGCGCTTGTGGCGGGCGCGGGTCATGTCGCGCTCCATCCAGCACAGCGCGATCCCGATCGCGCGCCCGCCGGGCGCGCCGACCGTGACCGCAGCCGCGCCGATGCCGCGCCGCGCGGTGTCGACCAGCTCGGTCCAGCCACGATCGCGGGCCACCTGCAGCTCGCGCAGCAACGCCGCGCGGGTGGTGGCCAGCGCCAGCGGCGGATGGACGAGCCGCTCGGGCAGCACGGTGAGGAGCTGCTGGGAGTCGAGCCGCGTCAGCAGCGCCTTGCCGATCGCGGTGACGAACGCCGGCAGCCGCGCGCCCTCCGACACCACGAAGCGCACCGGCACCGGGCTCTCGCGGACCCGCAGGATGATGGTCTCGGCGCCGTCCAGGTAGGCGAGGTAGCCGGTGGCCGGGTGGCGGGCGACCAGCTCGCGCAGCGCCTCGTCGGCCAGTTCGGTCAGCGCGTCGCCCGAGCGGTACATCCGTCCGAGCCGCTGCAGCTCGAAGCCGGCCTCGAAGCCCGCGTGCCGCGCGCCGCGCTCGAGGAAGCCGTGCCGGTCGAGGATGGCCAGCAACCGCGACGCCGAGCTCTTGGGCAGGCCCAGCGCGAGCGCCACCTCCGAGACGCGCAGCCGCGGGCGATCGGCCGACATCAGCGCCAGCGCCTGCAGGCCCTTCTCGAGCGAGCTCATCGCCGCGCCGGCGCGCCGCGCCGACGCATCGTGATTTGTTCCATTGGGGGCAACACGGTTGTTCGATATCGAACAACATTGTCGCGCAGCCGCCGCCGCGGTACAACTCGACGGGCGCCGCGGCCCACCGTGGCACGCACGCCATCACGCATCGAGGAGCTCGCATGTCCAGGATCACCGAAGTCTCGGTCGTTCCCTTCACCTTCGAGGTCCGGGACCTCGGCCTGGGGTCCCACGCGGCCATGGGCGTGAGCAACCTTCAATACCAGAAGGGGGCCTCGCTCAAGGTGATGCGCTACGCGGTGCGCGTGCGCACCGACGACGGCCTCAGCGGCGAATACGTCACGCACTGGGTCGGCACGCACGGCGCGCTCGGCCAGACGATCATGCTGGCGCCGCACCTGCTCGGGCGCGACCCGGAGCAGCGCGAGCTGATCTACGACGACCTCAAGCGCGAACTGCGCGCCTACGACGGCATGGGCCACGGCCCGCTCGACATCGCGCTGTGGGACCTGGTGGGCAAGAAGTACGGGATGTCGGTGGCGACGATGCTCGGCGGCTACCGCAAGACGCTGCGCACCTACGCGAGCACGCACCACGGCCAGGAGGACCCCGGCGGCCTGGACTCGCCCGAGGCCTTCGGCGAGTACGCGCGCGCCTGCGCCGACCGCGGCTTTCACGGCTTCAAGATCCACGGCTGGCACGATGGCGACGTGCGGCGCGAAGCCGCCACGCTGCGCGCGGTGCGCCGCGCGGTGGGCGACCGCATCGACGTCATGTACGACCCGGGCTGCGAGCTGCGCACCCACCTGGACGCACTCAAGCTCGGCCACGTCTGCGACGAGATCGGGGCGCTCTGGTACGAGGACCCGTACCGCGACTCGAGCAAGTCGCTGACCGGCTCGAAGATCCTGCGCGAGAAGATCAAGACCCCGCTGATGATCACCGAGCACGTCCGCGGCCCGGAGATGAAGGCCGCCTACGCGATCGCGGGGGCCTGCGACATGTACCACATCGACCCCGAATACGACTGGGGCATCACCGGCGCGATGAAGTGCGCCCACATCGCCGAGGGGCTGGGCATCGACGTGCAGTTCCACGCGCCCGGCCCGGCCCACCGCGCCTGCATCGCGGCGACCCGCAACACCCACTACTACGAACTCGCGCTCACCGGCCCGGGCATGCCCAACCTGATCCCGCCGGTCTACACCTGCGGCTACAGCGACCAGGTCGAGGCGCTCGGGCGCGACGGCACGATGCCGGTGCCCACCGGGCCGGGCCTGGGCGTGTCCTACGACTGGGACTTCATCGAGCGCCACGCCTTCGAGAAGAAGGTCTACACCGCATGACCCGGGAGCCCGCACGATGAGCCGCATCCAGCGCGTCGAGGTCCACGAGTTCGAGTTCGACGCCCACAACCTCGCGCGCGACGGCGTCGCGCAGACCATCACCTTCAAGCGCGGCTCGGTCGTGCGCCTGTCCAAGTTCGCGGTGGTGATCCACACCGCCGACGGTGGCCGCGGCGAGTATGTCGCGCACTGGGTTGCCACCCGCTCGACGCTCGGCCAGATGCTGATGCTGTGTCCGCGGATCGTCGGCAAGGACGCCCGCGAGCGGATCGCGATCTACGAGGACCTCAAGCGCGACATCCGGCAGTTCGACCACATGGGCCACGGCCCGATCGACATCGCGCTGTGGGACTGGGCGGGGCGGCACTACGGCGCCTCGGTCTCGGAGCTGCTGGGCGGCTACCGCAAGCGCCTGCCGGCCTACGCGAGCACCTACCACGCCGACCGCGCCGGCGGCCTGGACAGCAAGGAGGCCTTCGTCGCGTTCGCGGAGCAGTGCCACGCGATCGGCTACCGCGCCTTCAAGGTCCACGGCTGGAACGACGGCAACGCCCGCGAGGAGGCCGAGAACGTGCTGCACCTCGCCCGGCACGTCGGCGACCGGATGACGCTGATGCTCGACCCGGCCTGCGAGCTGCGCACCTTCGCCGACGCGCTGTACGTGGGGCGCGCCTGCGACGACGCCGGCTTCTTCTGGTACGAGGACCCCTATCGCGACGGCGGCACCTCCGCGTTCGCCCACAAGCGGCTGCGCGAGATGATCAAGACACCGCTGCTGATGACCGAGCACGTGCGCGGCGTCGAGGCCAAGGCCGACTTCGTCATCGCCGGGGGCACCGACTTCCTGCGCGTCGACCCGGAGTACGACATGGGCATCACCGGCGCCCTGAAGATCGCCCACATGGCGGAGTCACTCGGCCTCGACTGCGAGGTGCACGCGAGCGGCCCGGCGCACCGCCACCTGATGTCGGCGATGCGCAACTCCAACTTCTACGAAGTGGCGCTGGTGGGGCCGGACTGCCCGAACGCCCTGCCGCCGGTCTATGCCTGCGGCTACACCGACCAGCTCGAGTGCGTGGCCGCGGACGGCACCGTCGGCGTGCCCACCGGCCCGGGGCTGGGCGTGACCTACGACTGGGACTACATCGCGCGGCACCGGACCGCGCTCCACGTCTTCGAATGAGCCCGCGGGGCGCCAGGCGGCGTACGATGTGCGCCGCGGCGCGCGGTCGCGTCCGACGACACCCACGACACACCCGAGAGGAGACCCCCCGATGAAGACCCCGAATCCGTTCGCCCGGATCGCCGCGGCCGCGGCGCTGTCCGTGTTCGCGATGGCGGCGTCCGCCCAGACGACGCTGCGCTTTGGTCACGCCAACAACGCCGGCGAGGTCGCGTTCGACCTGTACCAGGAGTTCGCCGACAACGTCACGAAGAAGTCGGGCGGCCAGCTCACCGTGCGGGTCTTCCCGTCCGAGCAGCTCGGCAAGGAAGTCGACCTGCTGCAGCAGCTGAAGTCCGGCGCCCTGGACATCTCGTCGCCGTCGATGCCGACGCTCAACACCATGGTGCCCGCCTTCGAGATGCCGAGCGCCCCGTTCCTGTGGAAGGACTGGAAGGAGGCCGAGGCGGCCATCCGCGGGCCGGCGATGACCCCGATCTGGGCCGAGCTCGCCGACAAGCACAACATCGTGCCGCTGACCAAGATCTGGTACTGGGGCTGGCGCAACTTCACCTTCACCTCCAAGGAGGTGCGCAAGCCCGAGGACATGGCCGGCCTGAAGATCCGCGTGCCCGAGTCGCCGATCTGGGTCGAGATGGTGCGCGGCTTCGGCGCGGCGCCCACGCCGATCCCCTTCGGCGAGGTCTACACCGCGCTGCAGCAAAAGACGGTCGACGGCCAGGAGAACCCGATCCCGACGATCTTCTCGCGCAAGTTCTACGAGGTGCAGGGCGTGCTGACGATGAGCCGGCATATGCTGCAGAACAACACCATCCTGATCAACAAGGCGAGCCTGGCCAAGCTCAAGCCCGAGCTGCAGAAGCTGCTGATCGACGAGGCCGAAGCCGCCTCCGCCAAGAACACGCAGCTGCAGCAGGCCCGCGAGGTGTCGATGCTCGAGGACATCCGCAAGTCGGGCAGGACGAAGATCATCGAGGATGCCGACCGTGACGCGTTCGCCGCGAAGATGGGCGCGGTGTACCCCAGGCTCGAGGCCCGCTGGGGCACCGAGCACTGGAAGCGCATGCAGGCCGAGATCGCCCGGATGCGCGGCACCAAGTAGGCCGCGGGCGCCCCGCGTGCGCGCCGCACGCGGGGTCGCCGCGCCCGTCCTCCCGTCCCTCTTTCCGATGGTGCTCCGATGATGCAGGCATTGCGTGGGCTCGACCGTACGCTGGCACGGGTCGAGGACCTGTCGCTGGTGGTCATGGTCGCGCTGATCGCGCTGATCCTGGGCGCGGGCGTCGTGCTGCGCTACGTGTTCAACGACCCCATCACCTGGGCCGAGGAGTTCGTGGTCACGCTCTTCGTGTGGTCGGTGATGGTCGGCGTGCCCTCGGCGCTGCGCGCCCGCATGCACATCAGGATCGATGCGCTGATCCTGCGCCTCGGGCCCACGGCGCGCCGCGTCATCGGCCGGATCGCCTGCATCGCCGGCGCGGTGATCGTGGTGGGGGCCATCTACGCGGGCTGGTCGCACGCAGTCGGCGTGTGGGGCAGCCGCACGCCGATGCTCGGCTACTCGATGGGCTGGATCTTCGTCTCGATGCCGATCGGCTTCGCGCTGACGCTGTTCCACGGCGCGATGATCCTGGTCGACGAAGGCGCGGACGCGGTGTTCCGCAACGCGACCGAGACGATCCTCGACGGCGCCCAGGCCTGAGGCGCGCCGGATGCTGACGATCCTGCTGTGCGTCTTCGTCTTCCTGCTGCTGGTCGGCGTGCCGATCGGCCTGGCGATGCTCGGCTCGGCGATGCTGGTCATCGGCCTCGACGGCATCCCGGTGTCGGTGGTCGCGCAGCGCGTGGCCACCAGCGTCCAGTCCTTTCCGCTGCTGGCGGTGCCGCTGTTCACGCTGGCCGGCGCGCTGATGAACGAGTCGGGCATCAGCGAGCGCCTGTTCGGCTTCACGCGAGCCTTCGTCGGCCACATCCGCGGCGGCCTCGCGCAGACGGCCGTGGTGGGCAACGTCTTTCTGTCGGGCATCTCGGGATCGTCGGTGGCCGACTGCGCGGCGACCTCGCGCGTGTTCGTGCCGCTGCTGACCGAGGCCGGCTACGGCCGCGGCTTCGCGGCTGCGGTGTGCGCGGCCGCGGCCACGCTCGGCCCGATCATCCCGCCGTCCATCCTGATGGTGATCTACGCCTGGCAGGCCAACGTGTCGCTCGGCGACCTCTTCATCGCCGGGCTGATCCCGGGGCTGGTGATGGCCGGCGCGATGATGCTGGTCATCGACCGTACCGCACGCCGGCGCAACTTCCCGAAGGACGCGGCCTTCAGCGGCGCGCGACTGTGGGTCGCGTTCAGGCATGCGCTGTGGGCGCTCGCGATGCCGGTGCTGATCCTGCTGGGCTTCAGGATGGGCGTGTTCACAGCGACCGAGATCGCGGCGGTGGCCTGCGCCTACTCGCTGGTCGTGGGGCTCTTCGTGTACCGCACGCTCACCTGGCGCGGCCTGCCGGCCATCCTGCTGGCCACCGGCCGCGAGACCGCCGCCATCCTCGTGATCGCCGCCGGCGCGGCGCCGTTCGGCTGGATCCTGGGCGTCGAGCAGGCGCCGCAGCAGGTGGCGGCGCTGCTGACCTCCATCTCCTCCGAGCCCTGGGTGATCCTGCTGATCCTGAACGTCGCGCTGCTGATCGCCGGCATGTTCATGGAGACGCTGGCGATCATGATCATCCTGGTGCCCATCCTGCTGCCGCTGCTCAAGCTGATGCAGATCGACCTGCTGCACTTCGGCATCGTGCTGCTGGTGAACCTGGTCATCGGGCAGATCACGCCGCCGGTGGGGGTGCTGATGTTCGTCGCGAGCTCGGTCTCGCGGACCCACCTCGGCCTGATCGTCAAGGAGATCGGGCCCTTCGTGCTGGCGCTGATCGGCGCGCTCGCGTTGCTGACCTACGTGCCCGCGCTGTCCACCTGGCTGCCGCGGGTCCTGAACCACTGACGGCGCGCGCCGCGCGATAATGCCTTCCTGGCCGCCCGCCGGCGGCCGCGCCTCCTACCGTACCGACACGCCATGAACGCCACCGTCACGCTGATCAAGAAACCCGTGCTGCGGCTCAACCCCGCCGACGACGTCGTCATCGCGGCCCGGCCGCTGCAGGCCGGCAGCCGGATCGCCGACGAAGGCACGGTCTGCCTGGACGCCGTGCCGCCCGGCCACAAGCTCGCGACCCGCGCCGTCGCCCGCGGGCAGCCGGTGCGCCGCTACGGCCAGATCATCGGCTTTGCCACCACGGACATCCTGCCCGGCCAGCACGTGCACACGCACAATCTGGCCTTCGAGGCCTTCGAGCGAGACTACGCGGTCGGCGTCGACGTCAAGCCGGTGCACGCGCCCGCCGAGCAAGCCACCTTCATGGGCTACGTCCGGCCGGACGGCCGGGTCGCGACGCGCAACTTCATCGGCGTACTCTCGACGGTCAACTGCTCGGCGAGCGTCTCCAAGTTCGTCGCCCAGCACTTCACCCCCGATACGCTCGCGGCCTTCCCGAACGTGGACGGCGTCGTGCCGATCACCCACAGCGTGGGCTGCGGCATGGACTCCAACGGCAAGGGCATGGACGTGCTGCGCCGGACCATCGCCGGCTACGTGCGCCACGTGAACTTCGCGGGCATCGTGATCATCGGGCTGGGCTGCGAGGGCAACCAGATGGACGCGCTGTTCGCGGCCGAGGGGCTCGACGAGTCGCCCCTGCTCAAGCCGCTGATCATCCAGGACACCGGCGGCACCCGCAAGACCGTGGCTGCGGCGGTGGCGGCGGTCGAGTCGATGCTGCCGCATGCCAACGCCATGAAGCGCAGCCGCGTGCCGGCCAGCCACATCACGATCGGCCTGCAGTGCGGCGGCTCGGACGGCTACTCGGGCATCACCGCCAACCCGGCGCTCGGCGCGGCCTGCGACCTGCTGGTGGCGCACGGCGGCACGGTGATCCTGTCGGAGACGCCCGAGATCTATGGCGCCGAGCACCTGCTCACGCGGCGCGCGGTGTCGCAGGCGGTGGCCGACAAGCTGATCGCCCGCATCAAGTGGTGGGAGGACTACTGCGAGCGCAACGAGGGCAGCATGGACAACAACCCGTCGCCGGGCAACAAGGCGGGCGGGCTGACCACCATCCTCGAGAAGTCGCTCGGCGCGGTGGCCAAGGGCGGCACGACCAACCTCGTCGACGTCTACGAGTACGCCGAGCCGGTCACGGCCCACGGCTTCGTCTTCATGGACACCCCGGGCTACGACCCGGTGTCGGCCACCGGCCAGGTGGCGGGCGGCGCCAACGTGGTCTGCTTCACCACCGGGCGCGGCTCGGTCTACGGCTGCAAGCCCAGCCCCTCCATCAAGCTCGCGACCAACGGCCCGCTCTACGAGCGCATGACCGAGGACATGGACGTCAACTGCGGCGAGATCGTCGACGGCAGCGTGACGGTCCAGCAAAAGGGCCAGGAAATCTTCGAGATGGTGCTGCGCGTGGCCTCGGGCGAGAAGAGCAAGAGCGAGGCGCTCGGCCTGGGCCAGGAGGAGTTCGTGCCCTGGTACCTCGGCGCGGTGATGTGACGCGCCGACGCGGCGCGTCAGCGCGACATGATGCGCCGCGACAGGTAGGACAGCAGGTCGACCAGCGCGACCAGGCCGATCATCGCGATCAGCACCGAACTGGTCTCGCTCATCTGGAACAGGCCCATGTGGAAGGCGAGCATCTGGCCGAGGCCGCCCGCCCCCACCACGCCGAGCACCGCCGCTGCGCGGATGTTGTTCTCCCAGCGGTACAGCGTGTAGGACATCAGCTGCGGCAGGACCTGGGGCAACGTGGCGTACAGGAAGACGCGGCCCGCCGGCACCCCCTGCACCCGCAGCGCGAAACCCGGGCCCGACGGCGCGTTCTCGATGGTCTCGGCGAAGAGCCGCCCGAGCACGCCGGTCGTGTGCATGCCGAGCGCTAGCGTGCCGGCGAGGGGACCAAGCCCGGCCGAGATCAGCAGCATCGCCGCCCAGACCAGCTCCGGGATGGACCGCAGCACGTTCAGCACCAGCCGGGTCGGCTCGCGCCAGCGCGCGCGGTCATCGGCATGTGTCCGGCTCGCCGGCACCGCCAGCAGCAGCCCGAACACCGCGGCGATCAGGGTGCCGACCGCCGACATCGCCAGCGTCTCGAGCGTCGCCGTCGCCAGCTTCGCAAGGAAGCGCGGATCGACGGACGGCTCGAGGAGCTCGGCGAGGAAGCGGCCCATCCGACCCATCGACTCGGCCGACAGGAACTTCAGCCACTGCAGGTCGAGCGACCAGAAGCTCGCGACGGTGAGCAGCGCCAGCCCGCAGACGAACCAGCAGGCACGGCAGCGGGCGTCGAACATCGGCGGCGGCAGCCGGTACGACTCGTTGGCCGCCGCGGGGTGGCGGCCCGGCTCCGGCAGCCCGCTCATCCGAGCGACTTCCTGAGCCAGCCGCTCGCCAGGTCGGCGAGCCAGACCAGCGCGACGAACACCGCCAGCATCGTCGCCACCTCGCCGCCGGCGAACATCTTCATCGAGGTGTCCATCTGCTGGCCGAGGCCGCCCGCGCCCACGAAGCCGAGCACCGCCGACGAGCGGATCGCGCATTCCCAGCGGTAGACGGTGTAGCTGGTGAGCTCGGCGGCGCTCTGCGGCAGCAGGCCGTAGAAGAACGCCTGCGTGCGGCTCGCGCCGTTGCGCAGCAGCGAGGCGGTCGCATGCTGCTCGCCGCTCTCGAGGATCTCGCCGTAGACCTTGCCGAGCATGCCGCCGTAGGTCAGCGCGATCGCGAGCACGCCGGCGGTCGGGCCGAGCCCCACCACGCGCACGAACACCAGCGCCCAGACCAGCTCCGGCACGCTGCGCAGCACGATCAGCAGCCAGCGGATCGCGGTGCGGAACACGAAGGGCAGCCGGTCCATGCGGCCGGGCAGCGCCGAGATCGACAGCGCGCCGGTCGACAGCAGGGTCAGCGGGATCGCGATCAGCAGCGCCAGGGCGATGCCGGCGGTCGCGATCGCGACGGTGCGCCAGGTCTCGATCGCCACCATCTTCAGGAAGGCCGGCTCCAGCTTGGGCGGGAAGAAGTCGGCCAGGAAGCGCTGCGTGACCCGGACATTGTCGGGCTCCAGCAGCACCCAGGGCGTGAATTCGGAGGCGACCAGGGCCGGCACGAGGAGCACCAGCGCGACCGCTGCCCAGGCCAGCCGGCGCAGCCACGCCGGGTCGCGCAGTGCGGGCGACCCGGTGGCGCTCAGGGCTGCGTCGGTTGCCATCGGCGGCTCAGCGGCAGTGCATCACCGCGGGCCGGGGCGCCTCGGGCGGCGTGTCGCGGGTGGCGGGCGGCCCGCCCGCGAGCTCGTGCTCGAACTGGGCGTACAGCCGGGCGAGCAACTCGCGCGTCACGTCACGCGCCGGCAGGTCGAAGGCGAGCCGCCCTTCGCGCAGCCCGATGACCCGGGGAAAGCGGGTGATGGCGACCTCGACCTGGTGGAGGGTCGCGACCAGGGTGGCGCCGCGTTCGCGGGCGGCGGCCGTCAGGGTATCGATCGCCTGGGTCGAGCGGGTCGGGTCGAGGGCCGACAGCGGCTCGTCGACCAGCCACAGCGATGCCGGCGACAGCAGCGCGCGCGCCAGGCCCACCCGCTGGCGCTCGCCGCCCGACAGCCGATCGACGCGGTCCCACAGCTTGGGCCCGAGATCGAAGCGCACGAGCGCCGCCTCGGCGCCGGCGATGCCGGTGGGGTAGAACAGCGAGCGCAGACTGGCCGCCAGGGACAGGCCGGGCAGCCTCGCCGCCAGAACGGACGTGATCACGCGTTGTCGAGGCGGCAGAGGCGGCGTCTGGGGGGCCAGGAAGAGCTTGCCGCGCAGCCGCTGCAGGCCGGAGACCGGCAGCGACCAGGGGTCGATGCCGTCGATCCGCAGGGAACCGGCCGCGGGCTTGAGGGCGCAGGCGAGCGCATGCAGCAGCGTGGTCTTGCCGGCGCCCGACGGACCGATCACCGCCACCTGCTCGCCCGGCTCGATGCTCAGGTCGAGTGCATGGAGCGCCGGCGGCGCGTCGGCGCCGGCGGCCGGATGCCGCGCCGCCAGCCCGGTGAGTTCGACGCGGGCGCCCGCCCCCGAGCCCGGCGCCCCACCGTTCACTTGATCAGCCCTGCGCTGCGCCCGGCGGTCTCCAGGCCCTTGTAGTTCTCGGCTTTGGTCGGGATGTACCTGGATGCGCGGTTCAGGGTCAGGATTTCCTTGCCCTCGGGGTCGTTCATCGACAGGTCGAGCAGTGCCTGAGTGAGCTTCTCGCGCGTCGCGGCGGGCATGTCGGCATGCACCGACCAGTTGTAGTTGAAGTAGGGCGGGGTGGTGTAGAAGACGTCGACCCGGGCGGTGTCCACCTTCTTCTCGTCGACGAACTTGCGCCAGACGGTGATGTCGAGCGCCGCCGCGTCGACCCGCCCGCTCACCACGGAGGCGATGGTCGCGTCGTGCGCGCCCGAGTAGGCGACGCGCTTGAAGTCCTTGTCGGGGTCGAGGCCGGCCTGCAGCAGGAAGCTGCGCGGCATCAGGTGGCCGGAGGTGCTCGACGCCGAGCCGAAGCTGACCTGCTTGCCCTTGAGGTCGGCGAGCTCCTTGATGCCCGAGTCCTTCTGGGTGATGAACACCGACCGGAACTGGGTATCCTCCTCGCGCTGCGCGATCGGGACGATCTTGCCGCCCGAGCGGATCTGCGCCTGCACATGGGTGAAGCCGCCGAACCAGACGACGTCGACCTGCTTGTTGACCAGCGCCTCGACCGCTGCCGGGTAGTCGGTGACCGGCGTGAACTCCACCTTGGTGCCCATCTTGCGCTCGAGGTATCTGACCAGCGGCCCGAACTTGCGGACCTGCTCGGTCGCCGCCTCCTCCGGGATGGTGGTGACCTTGAAGGGCTGCTGGGCGTGCGCCGCGGGCGCCGCGCCGAGCGCGAATGTCAGGGCGGCGCAGGCGAGCAGACCGCGGGCGAGCCGATCGGTAAAGGCAGAGGGCACTGTGTGGCTCCAGACGGGGGGACATCGAACGGGATGTGCGGTGCCGCAGGCGGCAGTATAAGGACGCCGGCATTACCCGCTGCGCGCGCCGGGGCGGCCCGGGGGGCGGCGCGGGCGGACCGTGGCGATGCCTGGCGGAGGTCGTGGCGGCCATCGGTGCCCGGTCGGCGACTTCTCGCCCGCCCTTGCGGCAGCGCGCCGCAGCGCTGCGCCCTTCAGGGCGCGGGCTGGGGCGCGCCGGCCGGGTCGCCGCGTCGCGGGCCGTCCCCTGCCCCGCCTGCCCCGCCTGCCCCGTCGCGAGCGGCAGCTCGATCGCGATGCGGGTGCCCCGCCCGCCCGGGCCGTCCTCGATGCGCACCGTGCCCGAGTGGGCGCGGACGATCTCGGCCACGATCGCCAAGCCCAGCCCGACGCCGGTCGCGCGGTCGATCGCAGCGTCGCCCGACGCGGGCCGACCGCCCCGATGAAAGCGCTCGAGCACGAGGCCCCGGTCGGCGGGCGCGATGCCGGGGCCGTCGTCGTCGATGCGGATCCGCGCGGCCCGCGCCCCGTCGGTCTCGCCCGCCGAGGCGCAGAAGTCGGCGCGCGCGGTGCGCGACGCACTGTCCACCGTACCCGAGGTGGTGTCGGTGATCTCCAAGGTGGGCCGGCCCGACGACGGCACCGACCCGAAGATCTTCAATTCCGCGGAGTTCTTCGTCGAGACGAAACCCGAGGCCGACTGGCCCAAGGGCAAGACCAAGCCGATGCTGATCCGCGCGATGGACGCGACGATCGGCAGGCTGCCAGGGCTCGAGCCGAGCTTCTCGCAGCCGATCCGCGACAACGCGCTCGAGAGCATCTCCCAGATCGACGGCCAGATCGTCATCAAGATCCAGGGGGACGACTTCGACACCATCAAGCAGATCGCGCGGCAGATCCGATTGCGGATCGCGGGCGTGGCCGGCGTCACCCGCAGCTTCGTGGACCGCGACGGCCGCCTGCCGCAGTTCCGCATCGACATCGACCGTGCCACCGCGGCGCGCTACGGCGTCAACGTCGCCGACATGCAGGACGTGGTCGAGTCGGCGCTCGCCGGCAAGGCGACCTCCGAGCTGTGGGAGGGCGAGCGGCACTTTTCGGTGGTGGTGCGCCTCGAGGCCGAGCAGCGCGACCTGCCGAGCCTGCCCGACGTGCTGGTGGCCGGCGCGGGCGGCATCCAGGTGCCGCTGTCGCAGCTCGCGAAGTTCCAGGTGACCGAGGGCGCGATGAACATCTCGCGCGAGAACGGCCAGCGGGTCGCCGCGATCGGCGTGTTCATCCGCGACCGGGACATGGGCAGCGTGGTCGCCGACATGCAGAAGCTGGTCGACGCCGAGATCCGGCTGCCGGCCGGCTACACCATCGCCTGGTCGGGGGAGTTCGAGAACCAGCAGCGCGCGATGGCGCGGCTGTCGTGGGTGGTGCCGCTGTCGATCCTGCTGATCTTCCTGCTGCTGTTCGATGCGTTCGGGTCGCTGGCGAGCGCGGCGCTGATCATCGCCAACATCCCGCTGGCGATGATCGGGGGGCATCGTCGCGCTGTGGCTGACCGGGATCCCGCTGTCGGTGTCGGCCGCCATCGGCTTCATCGCGCTGTTCGGTCAGGCGGTGCTCAACGGGGTGGTGATGGTGTCGGACTTCAACGCGCGCGCGGGCGGACTGACCGACTTCGAGGCAATCCGCAGGGCGATTCGCGAGAGCGCGCTGACGCGCCTGCGCACGGTGCTGATGACTGCGATGCTGGCGATGCTGGGGCTGGCGCCGATGGCGCTGTTGCACGGCATCGGCGCCGAAACACAGCGCCCGCTCGCGATCGTGGTGATCGGCGGGCTGGTCAGCGCGACGCTGCTGACGCTGGTGGCGCTGCCCGCGCTCTATCTGATGATCGCGCGGCGCTGGCCCGCCTCGCTCGCCTCGGGCGACGCGCTGCCGATGCACTGACGGCCGCGGCCGGGCGGCGCGACCCGCCCGCCGCGCGAAGGCGTCAGCGCGCCGGCTCGGTCCATTTGGCGCCGGCGGCGTTGGCCATATAGACCACGGCGCGCTTGACCTCGACGTCGGCGAGGTCGGGGCGACCGCCCCGGGCCGGCATCTTTCGGATGCCGCGGATCGAGGCGCGGAACAGCATCGCCTGCCCCTCGGCGATCAGCGGCTTCCAGGCCGCGCGGTCGCCGAACCGCGGCGCCCCGGCCTCGCCGGTCGCGTGGCAGGCCTTGCAGACCTGCTCGTAGACCGCCTCGCCGGATTTCGATTCGCTCGCGCGCGCAGCGGGCGCGGCGAGCACGGTTGCGAAACCGGCCAGGACCAAGGCGATCGCGTGGGTCGGCGGGGTGGATCGGGGCAGGCGCATGGGCGGGCTCGGGGTGGGTGCGGGCGCGAAGCAGTCTATCGGAGGCGTCGTGTCTGGCCGGTGCAGACCCTGTCGGCGCGGGTGTCTCAGCGCATCGTCACGAACTCCTCGGCCGCCGTGGGATGCACCGCCATCGTCGCGTCGAACTGGGCCTTGGTCAGGCCCGCCTTCACCGCGATGGCGATCGCCTGGATGATCTCGGGCGCGTCGGGCCCCACCATGTGCGCGCCGACCACGCGCTGTGTGTCGGCGTCCACCACCAGCTTCATCAGTGTCTTCTGCTCGCGCCCGGACAGCATCGATTTCAGCGGCCGGAAGCTCGCCGTGTGGACCGCCACCGCGTCGAGTGTGCCACGGGCCTGGGCCTCGGTCATGCCGACCGCGCCCACCGGCGGGTCGGAGAAGACCGCGTGCGGCACGTCGACATGGTCGGCCGACGTGGGCCGCCCGCCGAACAGCGTCGCCGCGAGCGCCGCGCCCTCGCGGATCGCAACCGGCGTGAGCGCGATGCGGTTGGTGACGTCGCCCACCGCGTGGATGCTCGGCACGCTGCTCGCGCCGAAGGCGTCGACCACCACGCCGCCGTCGTCGTCCAGCGCGACGCCGGCCTCGGCAAGCCCCAGCCCCTGCGTGTTGGGCGCGCGCCCGGTCGCCAGCATCACCGCGTCGACCTCCAGCAAGGACACGCCGGCCGCGGTGCGCAGCGCCACCCGCAGCGAGCCGTCTGGCAGGCGCTCGACCGATTGGGGGGTCGCATGCAGGCGCAGGTCGATGCCGCCGCGAACCAGCTCGATCGACAGGTGCGCACGCACGTCGTCGTCGAAGCCGCGCAGCAACTGCTCCCCGCGGTAGGCGAGCGTGACCATCGCGCCCAGACCGCGGAAGATGCCCGCGAACTCCACCGCCACGTAACCGCCCCCGACCATCAGGACGCGGCGCGGCAGCTCGGGCAGCGCGAAGGCCTCGTTGGAAGTGATGCAGTGCTCGGCGCCGGGGAACCCGGGGCGCACCGGCCAGCCGCCGGTCGCGACCAGCAGGTGGCGGGCGGTGATGCGCCGCCCGCCCACCTCGACGGTGTGCGCATCGAGCACCACCGCGCGGCCGTCGAGCAGCGCGACCCTGGAGCCTGCGAGCAGGCTGCGGTAGACCGCCTCGAGCCGGGCGATTTCGCGGTCCTTGGCGGCGATCAACGCGGGCCACGAGAAGCTCGGCGGCGCCACGGTCCAGCCGTAGCCGGCGGCGTCCTCGAAGTCCTGCGCGAAGTGTGCGGCATAGGTCAGCAGCTTCTTGGGCACGCAGCCGCGGATCACGCAGGTGCCCCCCACCCGGTGGTCCTCGGCGATCGCGCAGCGCGCGCCCAGGCCGGCGGCGACGCGGCTCGCGCGCACCCCGCCGGATCCGGCCCCGAGGGTGAACAGGTCATAGTCGAAATCGTCCATCGTGAGAGACCCGTCGTCGTGGTGGTCCCGCATGCTGGCCGCACCCGGACCGCCCGGCAAGCGGCAATCGGGCGGCACCGCTTAGAATCGGCGCTCCCGGACCGACCGCATGAACCGCAAACGACTGCAGTACCGGGCAGCGGCCCTGCTGCTCGCCCAGCTTCCGATGCGCCCGATCGGCCACCTCTACACCCGCGTGCCACGCGGCGGCGGGCGCATCCCGAATACACTCTGGCAGACTTGGGACGATCCCAGGCTCGGTCGTACTCACGCGCGCCACCTCGCGCGGTTTCGCGCCATGAACCCGCGGTGGAGCTTCGAGCTGGTTGACAACGCCGGCTGCGACGCGTTCATGGCGGCCGAGTACGCGGGCCACCCGATCTTCGACGTCTACCGCGGCGCGCGCATCGGCCCGCTCAAGTCGGACATCTGGCGCTACGCGGTGCTGCTGCGCCACGGCGGGGTGTACTGCGACATCAACAAGATGCTGACGCTGCCGCTCGACGAGTTGATCGCGCCGAGCGACGGGGCGGTGATCGCCGCCGAGACCACGCCGCTGCTGGCGCCGGCCTCGCGCGACACCGAGCCGCTGCCGCCCGGCGCCCGCCGGCTGCTGCAGCACCCCGACCTGAACCGGCTGAACTGGTGCCTCGCCTTCGAGCCTGGGCATCCGTTCATGGCCCGGGCGATCGAGCGGATCGTCGAGACGGCGCCCGCGTACCGGGGGCAGCCCTTCGACGACGTGAAGGCCGCGGTGGTGGACTTCACCGGCCCGCGGCTGCTGACCCGCGCGATCGCCGACGTGCTGGAGCGCGATCCGTCGGTCGCGTTCACCCAGGCCGGGCTCGAGTTCCACGGCCGCGGCAACCACAACATCCGCTATTCATGGGTGCGCTACCTGCAGCGCCCCTCGTATCGGCACCTGCCCGGACAGGTCATCGTCGCGTAGCGAGCCCGCTTGCGCTTATGCTCGATGCCTGGCTGGGCCCGGCGTTCGCCGCGCGGCCGCGCCCCCCGGAGGATCCCGATGATCCGCACGCACTGGTTCCGCCCGTCGGCCTGGCCGAGCGCCGCGCTCGCGATCGCGCTCTCCTGGGGCGCCGCCCCCGCGGCGGGGGCGGCCGACCTGCCGCTCTTCGATGCCCACATCCACTACAGCCACGACGCGGTCCAGGTGCTGCCGCCCAAGGACGCGGTCGCGCTGCTGCGCAAGGCGGGCCTGCGCCGGGCGATGGTGTCGAGCTCGTCGGACGACGGCACCCAGCTGCTGTTCGCCGAGGCGCCCGACCTGATCGTCCCGTCGCTGCGCCCCTACCGGACCCGCAGCGAGATCGGCACCTGGGTCCGCGACCCGACGGTGGTCGCCCACCTCGAATCGCGGCTGGCCCGCTACCGCTACGCGGCGATCGGCGAGTTCCACGTCTACGGGGCGGACGCCGACCTGCCGGTGATGCGCCGCGTGGTGGAGCTCGCGCGCCAGCACGGCCTGCTGCTGCACCTGCACGGCGACGCCGACGCGGTCGAGCGGGTGTTCCGCCAGGACCCGCGCGCCCGGGTCCTGTGGGCGCACGCCGGCTTCGCGACCCCCGCCGAGGTGCGCGCCACGCTGCGCCGCCACGCCATGCTGTGGGCCGACCTCGCCTTCCGCAGCGACCCGGCCGCCGGCGGCAAGGTGGCGCCCGAGTGGCGCGACGCCTTCACCGAGTTCCCGGAGCGGTTCATGGTGGGCACCGACACCTTCACGCCTGAGCGCTGGTACTACGTGCCCGAGCATGCGTCGTGGGCGCGCGCCTGGCTGGCCGACCTGGCGGCGCCGCTCGCCGAGCGGATCGCCTGGCGCAACGCCGAGGCCATGCTCGCGGCCCGGGCCCCGGGCAACGCGCCTTGACCGGACGCAGGCTGGGGGCCGCGCTGCTCGCCACGGCGCTGGCGGGGCTCGCACCCGGCGGGGCGCGGGCGGCCGAGGCCGGCGTGCCGGCCCCGTCGGCGAGCCGGCCCGCCGACCCGGCGCCCTGCCCGTTCCGGCTCGCCGGGCGGCTGGGCCGCCTGATCCAGGGCCCGGGGGTCGACGTCGCCTGGCGCACCGTCCCGCAGCCGGTGGCGGTGGGCCAGCCCTTCGCGGTGGAGTTCGAGGTCTGCCCGCGGACCGCCGGCGCCGCACCCGAGCGGCTGACCGTCGACGCCTGGATGCCCGACCACCGCCACGGCATGAACTACCGCACCACGCTGTCGGGCGCCCCACCGGAGGTCCTGCGCGCCGAGGGGCTGCTGTTCCACATGCCAGGGCGCTGGCAGATGGTGTTCGAGATGCGGTCGGGCGGCCGGGCGCTGCGGCTCACCGACGACCTGACGGTCCGCTGACGCGATGCGGGCTGCACCCCGGGGCGCACTGGCCGCGTTGGCCGTTGCGCTGGGCATCGCGGGCGCGGGATGCCTCGGCGCCGGATCGGGGGCCGGGTCGGGTGCTGCCGCGGGCGCGCCACTGGTCGCCGGTGACCCCGGCGGCGCGGGCGCCCGGGCAGCCTCCCCGGAAGCCGCGGGCGCCGCGCTCGGCCTGTCGGCCGACGAGGTGGCGGCCATCCTGTCGCACGGCCCCTGGCCGGTGCCGTTCGCGCCCGACCCCGGTAACCGCGCCTCCGGCCGCCCGGCCGCGATCGAGCTCGGCCGACGCCTGTTCGGCGACCCGCGCCTGTCGGCCGACGGGCGCCGTGCCTGCGCGAGCTGCCACCAGCCCGCGCTGGGCTTCGCCGACGGGCGGGCCCGCAGCCTCGCAGCCGACGGCACGCCGCTCGACCGCAACGCGCCCGGGCTGCTCGACGCCCGGCTGCAGCACTGGTTCGGCTGGGACGGCGGGGCGGACTCGCTGTGGGCCTTCGTGATGCGCCCGCTCGCCGACCCGCGCGAACTCGGCGGCGAGCCCGCCCGGCTCGCCGCGCTGCTGGCCGGCGACCCGGGGCTGGCCTGCCTCAGGCAGGCGGCGTTCGGCGACGCGCCGCCCGCAGCGGACACCGTCCGCGTCGAGATCGCCAAGGCGCTGGCCGCCTTCGTCGAGACGCTGGACTCGCCGCGGACCCGCTTCGACGTCTTTCGTGACGCGCTGGCCCGCGGCGACGCGGCCGTGGCCGCTGCCTTCCCGCCGCCTGCGCTGCGTGGCCTGCGGCTGTTCGTGGGCGAGGGGCGCTGCAACCTGTGCCACCTGGGCCCGGCGTTCACCAACGGCGAGTTCCACGACACCGGCCGCCCGTTCATGGCGGCGCCCGGGCGCCCCGATCCAGGGCGGCACGGCGGCGTGCGCGCTGTGCTGGCCGACCCCCACAACCGACTGGGCCGCTGGAGCGACGCCCAACGCGATGCCGGCGGCCCCGACCCGGCGCTGCGCACCCGCCACCTCGCCCCCTCGCACCGGAACTTCGGCGAGTTCCGCGTGCCGGGCCTGCGCGGGCTCGCCGCCACCGCGCCCTACGGCCACGACGGCTCGATGGCCACGCTCGACGACGTCGTCGGCCACTACTCCGGGCTCGACATCGAGCGGCTGCACGCCGACGGCGAGGCCCTGCTGCGTCCGCTCGCGCTGGACGCCCGCCGGCGCCTCGAGCTGGTGGCGTTCCTGGAATCGCTGTCGGCGCCAGCCGTCCCCCTCTTGAGATCCGCATTGCCTGCCCCGATGTCCGGAGCACAGGAGTGCAAACCGTGATCGATGCCAACCAGACCAACTTCCAGACCGAGGTGATCGAGGCTTCGCACGACCAGCCCGTGCTGGTCGACTTCTGGGCGCCCTGGTGCGCGCCCTGCGCCGATCTCGGCCCGATCCTCGAGAAGCTCGAGCATGAATCCGCGGGCGGCTTCCGGCTCGTCAAGGTCGATGCCGACGACAACCCCGCGCTGATGACCGCCTGGGGCGTGCGCAGCCTGCCCACCGTCGTGCTGTTCCGCGGCGGACACGCGGTCGAGCGCTTCGTGGGCGCGCGTCCCGAGTCGCAGGTGCGTGCCTTCGTGGCGCGGCTCGCGCCGCCCCCGGGCGAGGACCTGCTGGTGCAGGCGCGCAACCTCCTCACGCTGGGCGATCTGCCGCGTGCCGCCGAGGTGCTTCGTACCGTGCTCGCGCTGAACCCTGCGCTCGACTCGGTGCGCGCCACCTATGTGAACACCATGCTGCGGCTGGGCGACCCCGTCCGTGCCCGTCTCGCGTTCGAGCCGCTGCGATCGCGCGCGTCGGCCAACCTCAAGCTCGCCGCGATGGCCATGCTGATCGACGCCGCCGAGGCCACCGCGGACGTGCCCGACGAGGCGCCGCTGCGCGCGGCGATCGAGGCCGAGCCCAGGAGCGGCGCGGCACGGCTGCGGCTCGCGCAATGGCTGATGGCACATTCGCGCTGGCAACCCGCGATCGAGGCGCTGCTCGACCTGGTGCGCCAGGACCGTCATTTCGGCAACGATGCCGGACGGCGCGGGCTGCTGGCGGTGTTCGAGCTGTGCGACGACGCAGCGCTGGTGCGCGACGCCCGCCGCCGGCTGTCGGCCGGCCTGAACTGACCCGGCGCCGGGCTCAGGTCTCGCGGGCTCGGCGCGTCGCCTGCAGGCGCCAGCAGCGGCGCTTCCAGACCGCGAGCCCGAACACCGTGGTGCAGCAGATCGCGTTGACGCCGTTGATCGCCGCCAGCCACGGGTCGCCGAGGTTCACCAGCGCGTAGGCGGCCGTCGAGGAGTTGGCGCCGATCCAGATCCCCCAGGTCGTGTACGAGATCGCGCTCGCGCCGTTCCCGTCGCGGGCGACGCACACGATCTGCGGGACGTAGGAAACAAGCCGGAGCAGGTTGAACGCCGAGAACACGGCCAGGGTCAGCGCGGGCAGGTCCATGCAACAATCGTAGACAGGGCCTTGCGCGCCCTCCATCCCCGAGATACGGGACGCCCCGGCGCCGCAATGCCCCCGCGACGCGCGGTGCGCCTCGCCTGCGAGCCCGCCTGCATGGACACCCCCTCGCTTCCCCTTGTCCGCCGCTTCGATCCCTCGAGCGTCGAGGTCGGCGACCTGGCGCCCGCCGAGGTGGAGCCGGGCGACGTGGTGCTGATCCCGCCGATGTGCCGCCAGCGCATCGCCAACACCGGCGACGCGGACCTGGTGTTCCTCGCGATCTGCTCGCCGCGCTTCGTGCCCGAGGCTTACGAGTCGCTCGAATAGCCCGCGCGCGGGCCCGCTCCGCGATCGGGCGCGAAGCGCGCCGTCAGTCGTCGACGCGCCCGCGCAGCGCCTTGACGCGGCCGCGCTGCTGCTTCTCGTCGAGGCGGCGCCGCTGCGAGCCGGCCGTGGGGCGGGTCGGGCGACGCTCGCGCTGCACCAGCGCCGCCGCGTCCACCAGCACCCGCAGCCGCCCGATCGCGTCCTCGCGGTTCTTCTCGAGGCTGCGAAAGCGCTGGGCCTTGATGACCACGACACCGTCGGTGCTGATCCGCGAATCGGGCGCCGCGAGCAGGCGCAGCTTCAGGTCCTCGGGCAGGGACGACGCGCGCACGTCGAAACGCAGGTGCACCGCGTTGGAGACCTTGTTGACGTTCTGGCCGCCGGCGCCCTGCGCGCGGATCGCGGTCAGCTCGATCTCGTCCTCGCGGACCAGCTCGCCGCCGGCGCTCACCGCGCGGCCTTCAGCCGACGCGCGCGGGGCTGCTCCGGCGCGCCCGGGGCCTCGCCCTCGTGCGCCCCGCCCGCCTCGGGCAGGTCCAGCTCGATCGTGTTCGGATCGAGCACCAGCTCGCGCGAGAACAGCGCGTCGGCCGTGCGGGCGACGCGGTCGGTGTCCCACCACGCGTAGGCCGCGACCGCGGCCGCCCCAAGCCCGGGGATCCAGCGCCCGGCGGACTTCGCGATCAGCTGGTGGCTCACCTGCACGCCCAGTCGCGCGGCGATCGCCTGCACCGTGCCCACGGTGAGGCGATGCACGACCGCCCGCTGGCCGCTGCGCACGATGACGTCGCGAAGCAGCTGCGAGGCGGCGTGGCGGAACAGGCAATAGAGCAGCTGCTCGCGCGTCAGCGAGCCGCTGCGCCCGCGCACGCCCGCGATGTCGGCGACCAGCTGCGCCTGGATCTTCCAGATCGCGATCAGGTCGGGTACCAGGGTGAGCAGGCCGAGCGGCCCGGGCGGCAGCGCGAGCCCGCCCGAGATCAGCGCGGCGCGGCGCGCGGCCTGGCTGGCCAGGCGCCGCACCGCCTGCTGCGGATCGGCGACCGGGTGCAGCGTGGTGGACGGCACCGCCGAGACCAGCTCGACGATGGCGTCGCCGACACGCCGTGCCACCGGGCGCAGCGGCTCGTCGGGCTCAGCCATCGCGCCCGCTCCGTGCACGGCGGCCCGGGGCGTTCGAGGGGGTCGGGGGCGGCAGGGCCGCCCGGTGCGCAGCGCTCATTCTTGTAACTCCTGACGTGCATCATAAGGCAGCCGCCGGCGTAAGGCGGCCGTCAGCGCGGCGGGGCGATAATCCCGCATCCACATCAAACCGGCATGGATCAGGGAGAGCCAGCATGCGTGAAGTCGTCGTCGTGAGCGCGGTCAGGACCGCGATCGGAACCTTCGGGGGCAGCCTGAAGGACCTGCCCCCCACGCAGCTCGCCGCGCTGGTCCTGCGCGAGGCGGTCAAGCGCGCCGGCGTCGCCCCCGACCGGGTGGGCAGCGTGGTATTCGGCCACGTGATCAACACCGAGGCGCGCGACATGTACCTGTCCCGCGTGGCCGCGCTCGACGGCGGGCTGGCGCAGGGCGTCACGGCGATGAACGTGAACCGGCTGTGCGGCAGCGGCCTGCAGGCGATCGTGTCGGCCGCGCAGAGCATCCTGCTCGGCGATGCCGAGGTCGCGATCGGCGGCGGCGCGGAGTCGATGAGCCGCGGCCCCTACTTCCTGCCGAGCGGCCGCTGGGGCGCGCGGATGGGCGACAACAAGATGGTCGACATGATGGTCGGGGCGCTGCACGACCCGTTCGACACGATCCACATGGGCGTCACCGCCGAGAACGTCGCCGCCCGCTTCGGCATCACCCGCCAGGACCAGGACGCGCTCGCCCTGGAGAGCCACCGGCGCGCGTCCGCCGCGATCCGCGCCGGCCACTTCAAGGACCAGATCGTTCCGGTCGAGCTCAAGTCCAGGAAGGGCACGGTGATGTTCGACACCGACGAGCACGTGCGCATGGACGCGACCCTGGAGGACCTCTCCAAGCTCAAGCCGGTCTTCGTCAAGGAGAACGGCACCGTCACCGCGGGCAACGCGTCGGGCATCAACGACGCGGCCGCGGCGGTCGTGCTGATGGAGCGTGGCGCCGCCGAGAAGGCGGGGCTCAAGGCGCTCGCGCGGCTGGTGTCCTACGGCCATGCCGGCGTCGACCCCAAGTTCATGGGCATCGGCCCGGTGCCCGCCACGCGCAGCGCGCTGGAGCGGGCGGGCCTCACCACCGCGCAGCTCGACGTGATCGAGTCCAACGAGGCCTTCGCCGCGCAGGCCTGCGCGGTCACGCGCGAGCTCGGCCTGGATCCGAAGAAGGTCAACCCCAACGGCAGCGGCATCTCGCTCGGCCACCCGATCGGCGCGACCGGCGCCATCATCACCACCAAGGCGATCCACGAGCTGCATCGCACGGGCGGGCGCTACGCGCTGGTGACGATGTGCATCGGTGGCGGGCAGGGCATCGCCGCGGTGTTCGAGAGGCTCTGAACCGGCGGTGGCTCGACGCCCGGGGGTACTGCCCGGGGGCGGCCACGCCCCTAGACGAAGGGCTCGGCCAGGCCTTCCGCGGCCAGCGCCTCGCGCACGGCGGGGCGCGCGAGCATCCGCTGCAGGAAGGGCCCGATGTGGGGCCGGGCGCGCGCGGGCCGCTCCACGAAGCCGCGCGTCCACCGGCAAAGGGTAAACGCGTAGGGATCGACGATCCCGTACGACTCGCCCAGCACCCAGGGCCCGCCGTGCGAGGCGAGCTGCGCATCGAGCAGGTCGAGCATGCCATGGATGCTGGCCTGAGCATGGGCGCGTAGCTGCGCCGCCGCGGCGGTATCGCCCGCATCGACCCAGCGCTCCGGGTAGAACCAGGCCATCAGCGCCGGCTGCAGCGACGCGCTCGACCACGCGAGCCAGGCATAGCACCCGGCGCGCGCGCCGCTGCCGGGCGGCGGCACGAGCCCCGCCTGCGGAAAGGCGTCGGCCAGGTGCAGGCAGATCGCGGCGGTCTCGAAGATCGCCAGCCCGCGGCCATCGCGATCGTCGACCAGTACCGGGATCTTGCCGTTGGGGTTGAGCGCCAGGTACCCGGGCGAGTGGTGCGCGTCGTTGTCGCGGTCGACGAACGCGAGCTCGAAGGGGACGCCGATCTCGCGCAGCACGATGTGCGGAATCAGGCTGGCGTTGCCTGGGTGGTAGTGCAGGCGCAGGCCGCCGCTCACGCCCGGGTCTCCACGATCCAGGCGCAGGCGCGCGCGACGGCGCGGTCGGCGCCGTCGAGCACGCCACCCCAGCTGGCGAAGCCGTGGTGCATGCCGGCGCAGCGCTCGAGCACCGCATCGACGCCGGCCTCGCGCAGCCGGGCCGCGTAGGCCTCGCCCTCGTCGCGCAGCACGTCGTACTCGGCGGTGAGCACCAGCGCAGACGGCAGGCCGCGCAGGTCGGCGGCACGCAGGGGCGCGGCCTGCGGCGACAGCGCGCCGGCCTGCGCCGCGTCCAGCGGCCCGCCGAGGTAGTGGTCCCAGAACCAGGCCATCGCCGCGCGCGTGAGCCCGTAGCCGTCGGCGCACTCGGCGTAGGAGGGAAAGCCCGCGGTCCAGTGGTCGGTGACCGGGTAGAGCAGCAGCTGGCCGGCCACGCGCGGTCCGTCCTCGTCGCGCAGACGCAGGGTCACCGCGGCCGCGAGGTTGCCGCCCGCGCTGTCGCCGGCAAGCACCACGCGGCGCGGGTCGGCGCCGAGCGACGCCGCGTGGGCGACCGCCCAGCGCGTGGCTGCCGCGCAGTCGTCGGGCGCGGCGGGAAAGCGATGCTCGGGCGCGAGCCGGTAGTCGACCGACACCACCACCGCGTCGGCGCCCAGGCTCAGCCGCCGGCACAGGGCGTCATGGGTGTCGAGGTCACACACCACCCAGCCGCCCCCGTGGAAATACACCACCAGCGGGTGGGACCCCGCAGCGGTCTGCGGCCGGTAGATGCGCACGCGGATCGGTCCCGCCGGCCCTTCGATCGAGCGGTCCTCGACCGGCACCGGCGCCGCCGGCCTGGGGATCAGGCGTGCCGAGGAGTCGGCGTAGGCGCGGCGGCCGACGGCCACCGGCAGCGAGTCGATCGCGGGGCGCCCGACCACCAGTTCATCGAGCAGCTTGCGGACCTGCGGATCGAGGGGCATGCCGTCACTCCACCTTGCCGATGCGCCGGACCACGTCCGACAGGGCCTCGTTCTCGCGCTCGTAGAAGGCCGCGAACTCGGGTGCGTCCATGAACTGCAGCGGCGTGCCGAGCGTCTCGAAGCGCTGCAGCATCTGCGTATCCGTCAGGATCGCGCGGGACGCCGCGCGCAGCCGCGCCACGACCGGCTCGGGCGTGCCGGCCGGCACGAACAGCCCCGCCCACTGCGAGAACTCGAGGTCCCAGCCGGACTCGCGCAGCGTCGGCACCTCGGGCAGCGCCGCCAGCCGCGTGCCGCCCCAGCTGCCGAGCACGCGCACGCGCCCGGCCTTCAGGTGCTGGGCGATGCTCGAGGGGCCGGTGGCGAGCGCCTCGACCTGGCCGCCGAGCAGTCCCACCACCGCGGGCCCCGCGCCGGTGTAGGGCACGTGCAGCAGCCTGACGCCGGCACGCCCCGCGAGCATCTCCATCGGCACGTGCATCGTGCCGTAGTTGCCCGAGGAGCCGTACGGAATCTGGCCGGGCCGGCGGCGCGCGTCGGCGACGAAGTCGGCCATCGACTTCCAGGGTGCGTCGGCGCGCACCGCGAGCACCACCGGGTCGGCGGTGAAGCGGGCCACCGGCACGAGGTCGCGGTGCTGGTACATCGGGGCGCGGCCGAGCACGCGGTCGGCCTCGGGCAGGATCGAGATCGAGGACAGCGCCATCATGATCGTGTAGCCGTCGGGCCGGGCGCGCGCCACCTGCTGCATCCCCAGCCCGCCGCCCGCGCCCGCCTTGTTCTCGACCACCACCGGCTGGCCGAGCTGCTTCTCGAGCGCCGCCGCGACCGGGCGGCCCACCAGGTCGGCGACACCCCCGGGCGGGAAGGGCACGATCATCGTGATCGGGCGCTGCGGCCAGGCGGCCTCCTGCGCGGGCGCCGGGCCGGGCAGCGCGAGCAGCAGCGCCGCCGCGGCGGCCACCAGACCCAGCAGCGGGCCTCGGCGATCGTCGCGGCCGTGCCGCGGGGCCGCGCGGCCGGCGGCGCGGGGCGAGCCCGCGCCGCGCTCACGGGCCGGGGTCACGGCTGCAGCACCACGCGCCCGACCACCCGGCCCGCGGCCAGGTCCTCGAGCGAGCGGTTCACCTCGGCGAGCGGGCGCAGCGTCAGCGGGATCTCGGGGAGCGTCACGCGCTGCGCCAGCGCGATCAGCTCGCGCAGCTCGTTCAGGCCGGCAACGTAGGAGCCCTGCACCGCCATCGACTTGAGCGGGAACATCGGCACCGGGCAGCGGAACTCGCCGCCGAACAGCCCGACGATCACGACCATGCCGCCGCGGCGCACGACCTGCACCGCGAGCGCGGAGCTCGACTCGGCGCCGACGAAGTCGATGACGCCCAGCACGTTGTTGCCGGTGCCCTTGACGATGCTGCGCGACGCGTCGGCGGCGGACGGGTCGACCGCGAGCGCCGCGCCGTATTTCTGCGCGGTCTCGCGCTTGGCGGGGTCCGGGTCGATCGCGACGATCTTCGCCTTGGACAACGCCGACAGCAGCGCCACCGCGGTCATGCCAACGCCGCCGCAGCCGACCACAGCGATCCAGTCGTCGGGTCCGGCCTCGGGCAGCTTGGTGATCGCGCCGTAGGCGGTGATGCCGGCGCAAGCGAAGGTCGCGGCCCGCGCCGGGTCGAGCGTGCCGATCGGCACGAGGTAGCGATCGTGCGGCACGCGCACCAGGTCGGCATAGCCGCCGGGCAGCTGGATGCCCAGGTTGCGCGCGCCCTTGTTGCACAGGTGGTCGTTGCCGCTCGCGCAGGTCGGGCATTGGCCGCAGCCGAGCCACGGATAGGCGACGACGCGGTCGCCCACCCTGACGTCGCGCACGTCGGGGCCGATCTCGACCACCTCGCCGCCGATCTCGTGGCCCATCGTGACCGGCAGCGTGGTGCCGGCGCGCTCGAGCGACGACAGCTTGCCCCCGCCCATGTCGAAGCCGCCGGCCTGGATGTGCAGGTCGGAGTGGCAGATGCCGCAGTGGGTGACGCGGATCGTGACCTCGTGGCCGACGGGCGGCTCGAGCCGGTCCTCGTGCAACTCGAGGGCCGCGCCCCATTTCGGGAACGCCCAGCGGTGTGCGCAGCGGAAATCCATCGTCATGTGTCCTCGTCGCATGTTGGTGCCGGAGGGCGCGGTGGGCGCCGGCCGGATGAATGAGCCGAATGATGCACCGCCCACGCCCGCTTGGCGAACCGTCCCGCGCGCGTGCGGAACGGGCGTCGCCCGCGCCCGAAGCGTCATGCTCAGGCCGCCAGCGCCGAGTCCTCGCGCGGCAGGCGCACCTCGAAGCAGGTGCCGCAGCCGGGTCCGTCGCTGCGCGCGCTGACGCTTCCCCCGTGCAGCTCCACCAGCCGCTTGACCAGCGACAGACCGATACCCAGCCCCCCCTCCGACCGGTGGTCGGCGGCGTCGATCTGGATGAAGAGGTCGAACACGCGGGCGAGGTGGTCGCGGTCGATGCCGATGCCGGTGTCGGCGACGCGCACCACCACCTCGGCGCCCTGCTCCTCGACCCCGAGGTCGATCAGACCGCCGCGGTCGGTGTACTTGGACGCGTTGGAGAGGAGGTTCTCCAGCACCTGCGCGATGCGGACGGCGTCGGCGAAGACCACCGGCGACTCCCGGGGCAGCGACACCGCCAGCGTCTGGTCGCGCTGCTCGACCATCGGCCGGATCGCCTCGACCGCCTCGGCCACCGCGTCGCCGATCGCGACCGGCTCGCGCCGCAGTTCGATCTTGCCCTGCGTGATGCGCGACACGTCGAGCAGGTCGTTGACCAGGCGGGTCATGTGGCGCACCTGCCGGTCCGACATCTCGACCGCGCGGCGCGCGGCGCTGCCGGGCGTCACGGTGCGGAACAGCAGGCTGACCGCGTTGCGCAGCGGCGCGAGCGGGTTGCGCAGCTCGTGGGCGAGCATCGCGAGGAACTCGTCCTTGCGGCGGTCGGCGTCGTGCAGTGCCTCGATGCGCTGCTGGCGATCGGTCTGGTCGATCACGACGCCCACCAGCCGCAGCGCGCGCATGCGCCCGTCCACGGTATCGAAATGGGCCTGGCCGCGCGCGTCCAGCCAGCGGGTGCGACCGTCCGCGAGGGGGACCCTGAAGTCGATCCACAGCCGCCCGTCGGCCCGCCCCGCGAGCGCCGCCACGAGGCCTGCCCGCGCGTGGGCGCGGTCCTCGGGGTGCACCGCGTCGATGAAGGAGGTGGGCCCGGGCGAGGTGTCGGGCGGCATGCCGAACAGCTCGCGGGTGCGGGCCGACCATTCGACGCTGCCGGTGGCGAGGTTCCAGTCGAAGGTGCCAGCCTCGGTTGCGTCGATGGCGAGCTGCAGCCGCTGCTCGCTCGCACGCAGCGCCTCCAGGGCGCGCGCGCGCGCGGCGATGTTGTCCTGCTGGATCCGGCTCGCGCCGTGCAGCGATTCGAACAGGGTCGCCACCTGGGTGATGGACGAGCGGCGCGGCTCGATCGAGGCGCCCTCGGCGAGCATCCGGGCGTCGGCCCCGACCGCCTCGATGGCCATGGAGATGCGCCGCCCGAGCAGCAGGCTCGCCGCAACGCCCAGGGCCAGCACCAGGGCGCCGAAACCGAGCAGCGTGACGATGGAGCGGCGCAGCGGCACGTCGTACAGCGCGAGCGGCACGCCGATCGCCACGGTCCAGCCCTGGGTCATGCGCTGCCAAGCCACGAGCACGGGCGAACCATCGAGCGTCGTCAGCCGCGCCGTGCCGGCGTCGGGGCTGCCCTTCGTCGCGTCGATCAGGCCTTGCGTGACGGGCTGCCCGAGGAAGCGCGCGCCGTCGCGGCTGCGCGCGACCACCAGACTGCCGCGGTCGGTGACCGAGGCCAGCATGCCCTCGCGCAGCAGGCGCTGCCCGATGAACTGCGACAGCCGCTCGGGTGCGAGGCGTGCCGAGAGCGCCCATACGACCCGGCCGTCGCGCACGACCGGCACCGACATTGCGATCACCGGCGAGCCGTCGATCGGGCTGCGGTGGACGTCGGACAGCGCAGGCGCCCCGGTCTCGAAGACCAGCCGCAGGTGCGGCGACGCCACGGCAGGCGCGGCGGCACCCGCGTCCTGCGCCACGAAGGGCCGCTTGGCATCGACGATGACCTGCCCGTCCGGGTCGACGACCGTCAGGTTGCCCCAGCCGTCGTTGCGTCCGACCAGCGCCTGCGCGTAGCGATGGAACTCGTGCAGCCGGTCGGGCGCGAGCGAGGGCAGCTCGGCGAGGCGGCGCAGCTCGCGCGTGGAGCCTGCGATCTCGCTGTCGAGCGCGATCGACAGGGTCGCCGCGGTCTGGGCGAGGTCGCGCCGGCTCTCGTCCTGGCCACGGTCCCACATCAGGTAGAGCAGCCACAGCGCGAAGGCGACCACCGGCAGCACCGCGAGCGCGGGCAGCGCGGCGAGCAGTGCCTGCAGGCCGATCGTGCGCGATCGCGGCGGTGGCGACACCCCTGAGGCTCCTGGAGGGCGGGTCCGGTCGAGTGTAGGCATATTCCGAGGCACTGTCAGGCGATCAGGCCTGCCAGACCGCATGTCGCTCGGCACGCAAGCCGATCGCGAGCTCGACCTCCATCTCGCGCGCCGCGCCATAGGGCATCGGGTTCGCGTAGGCATAGAGGTCGGGCCGCAGCCGCAGCCCGAACTGCTGCACATAGCGGTTCGCCTTCACGCCCGCCTTGTGCCGTGCGAAGCGCAGTGCCGGCGTGAGCCCGGTCATGCCGACGTACAGGCAGGCGCGGGTCGCGTCCCAGTCGGGGTTGGCCCGTGCGAAGCGCCGGTCGTTCATCACCGCGGGGTCGAGCTCGACCACGTAGACGTGGTGCCGGTGGCGGGCGGGCATCGGGGCGGCGTCGTGCCGGGTCGGGTCAGCGGCCGAGCAGCCCGCGGACGACGTCCAAGGCCGCCTCGGCGCCCTTGCGGCCGGCGCCGCCCGGCGCGAGGGCCGTGGCACCCGTCGCTGCGGGCGGCTGCGCGAGTGCGGGCGAGGCGGGCGACGGCAGCACGCCGGCGCCCGCCCCGCCCGCCCACAGGGCAAGCCCGCGGGGCAGGCCGCGCATCATCGGCCCGCGCGCACGCGCCGGCCGGACCCGCGGGCCGCGGCCGTGCGCGCGCCGCGCGTCGTCAACGCAGCGGCTTGAAGCGCAGGCGGTGGGGCCGCGCCGCGTCTTCGCCCAGGCGACGCCGCTTGTCGGCCTCGTACTCCTGGTAGTTGCCGTTGTAGAAGGTCCATTGCGAGTCCCCCTCGGCAGCGAGGATGTGCGTCGCGATGCGGTCGAGGAACCACCGATCGTGGGAGATCACCATGATGCTGCCGGCGAACTCGAGCAGCGCATCCTCGAGCGCGCGCAGCGTCTCGATATCCAGGTCGTTGGACGGCTCGTCGAGCAGCAGCGTGTTGCCGCCGGCGAGCAGGGTCTTGGCCAGGTGCAGCCGGCCGCGCTCGCCGCCCGACAGCGAGCCGACGAGCTTCTGCTGGTCGGCGCCCTTGAAGTTGAAGCGGCCGATGTAGGCGCGCGACTGCATCTCGAAGCGCCCGACCGTGAGGATGTCGGCGCCGCCCGAGACCGACTGCCACACGTTCTGCTCGGCCTCGAGCGCGTCGCGGGACTGGTCGACGTAGGCGAGCTGCACCGTCGGGCCGACCACGACCTCGCCGGAGTCGGGCTTCTCGACGCCGGTGATCATGCGGAAGATCGTCGACTTGCCGGCGCCGTTGGGGCCGATGATGCCGACGATCGCGCCGGGCGGCACCTTGAAGCTCAGGTTGTCGATCAGGAGCCGGTCGCCGAAGGCCTTGGAGACGCCCTTGAACTCGATCACCTCGTTGCCCAGACGCTCGGCGACCGGGATGAAGATCTCGGCGGTCTCGTTGCGCTTCTGGTACTCGTGCGAGCTCAGCTCCTCGAACCGCGCGATCCGCGCCTTGCTCTTGGCCTGCCGGCCCTTGGGGTTCTG
>CAYNRU010000006.1:0-11382 GCA_964399635.1 uncultured Bordetella sp. | reverse complement strand
GATCGCCTTCGGCCCGCGCGCACGAAGCATGGAGCTGACCCTACAAGGCGCGCGGCCACGCGAGGTCACAGCACGCCAGCCGCCGTTGCTCGCTAGCCGTCGCCGAGGTACGCGGTCGCGTCGATCTCCACCAGGCAGTCCGGCGAACCGAGCCCGCTGACGATGCACGAGACGCGGTGGGGCGGGTCGTCGCGGAAGTTCGCGAAGTAGACCTCGTTCATCGGTGCCCAGTTTGCGCGGTCGGTCACGTAGACCGTGCACTTGACCACGTCCTTCAGCGTGCCGCCGGCTTCCTCGACGAGCGCGCGGATGTTGTCGATCGCCTGCTGGGTCTGCGCACGCACGTCGCCGATCACGAACGCGCCATTGCGGTCGCGGCCGGTCGAGCAGGCGAACACGAAGCCGCCGGCGACCGTGGCCTGAGCGAACGGCAGTGCGGGCTTGAAGACGCGGTCGGTCGAAATCGCTCGCTTGGGCATGTGGGATCTCCGAGATTCCGGTAGGGTGAAGTCGATCCGATGTTCCTGAGCGGGCGGCCCCGCCCCGGACGTTGGGCCACCCAACCTTCGAGGAACCGTTGATTATGAACCTTCGCCGCTCGTTGCTCGCCAATGCGCTGCTGTTGCCTCTCGCCGCCCACGGACAGATCCTGCAGGGCGGCCGGCCGATGCGCTGGGTGGTGCCGTTCCCGCCGGGCGGCCAGGCCGACGCGATCGCGCGCGGCTGGGCCGAGGCCTTCTCCGCCGCGACGAAGCAGACGGTGGTCATCGACAACCGCGGCGGCGCCAACGGCCTGCTGGGCGTGGGCGCGGTCAAGGAAGCACCGCCCGACGGCAGCGTCGTCGGCGTGTTCAACGTGTCGTTCTTCAACGCGCTGCCACTGATGATGGCGCGCCCGCCCTACGACCCGGCGCGTGACCTGACGCCGATCGTGCGCGTGGTCACCTCGACCACCGTCTGCTGCGTGACCGCAGAGCGCGCGAAGGAGCGCGGCTGGAAGACGTTCCGCGACCTGATCGACTGGGGCCGAAAACCCGGTCAGCAGCTGACCAAGGGATCGTCGGGCAATGCAGGCCCCGCGCACCTGCTGATCGCGACGATCGCCCGGCGCACAGGCGCGAACATCCTGCACGTGCCTTACCGCGGGGGCGCGCCCGCGGCGGTCGATCTGCTGGGCGGCCAGATCGACATGGTGTTCGACTTCATGCCGGCACTGCTGCCACACATCGCGTCAGGACGGCTGCTGCCGCTGGCGGTCGGCAGCAAGGAGCGCAGTCCGATCCTGCCGGAGGTGCCGGGTCTGGGCGAGTTCGCGGATCGCAACGTCGGCGACCTGGACCTGCAGTCGTGGAACATGCTGGCCGGTCCGGCCGGGATGCCGGCCGACGTCACGCGGGCGATAGCCGACGGCATCAAGCGCGGCGCGAGCCCCGAGCTGGCCGCAAAGCTGAAGACTGCCGGCCTCGTGCTGTCGACCAGCGACGGCGTGGAGGCGACGCGCGCGCTGATCGCCGCGGAAGCGCCACGCTGGAAGGAGATGGTGGAAACCTCGGGTGCGAAGATCGAGTGATGTGACTTGGCGTGACGGCGACGAACGATCCGCTCGATCGCCAGCTCGCAGTCCGGATCGCCGACACCGCCGGCGTGACCGCCCTGCTGGTGCATGCGCTGTCGGAGCAGGTCAGGCGCTTAGACCTGTCGCGCGGCTTCATCGAGTCTCAGATCGACCCGGACCCTCCGCGTGCGCCCACTGCCCTGCGCCGGCGAACACGGGGATAGGAATTTCAAACGCCCTCACAAGGCCCGGCAGGGGGTAGCAAGCCGGGGTAGCAAGCCCGGCAGGAGGAAGCAAGCGCCAAGCGCAGGGGGCTGCACGACGCGTAAGCGGCCTGTCGAACGCATCCGGGCGTAAACGCAGCCTGATGCCGGGACGGCGCGCAGCCGCCACCCCGGCTGCGCGCTGTGTCCGGCATCAGGCCCGAGCACGGGGCCGCGGCCAGGATCGCAACCCGCCGCCGCTCGCAGCCCGGCTGCGTTCACACCCGGGTGCGTCCGAATGGGCGCCTTCGCGTCGTGCAGCCCCCCTGCCCATGGCGCTTGCTACCTGTGCCGGGCCTTGTGAGGGCGCTTGAAATTCCCAGGGCTCTCCATTTAACCGGACGGACCGGTAGACTGCCGGGGATGGGCCATCCACGCGCAGGACAGCACTACCCAAGGTCACTCGGTGAGTTTCAATCGTGGTTTCGAACCGATGCCGACTGCCCGGACTACCTCGAGTGGCTGCGCTGGCCCACCGGTTTCGTCTGCCCGGCTTGCCAGGGGCGCGCCGCCTGGCGACTGGGCGACGGGCGTTTCAAGTGTGCCGCGTGCGGCGCCCGAAGCTCCGTCACCGCCGGAACGATCTTCGACCGCACGCGCACGCCCCTGACCCTGTGGTTCACCGCCTGCTGGCTCTTCGCCACCGGCAAGGACGGGATCGCTGCGCTGAGTCTGAAGCGTTCGCTTGATGTCGGTTCCTATCAGACCGTGTGGGCCATGCTTCACCGGCTGTCCTCGTGCGCCCAGGGCGCGAGCGCCTGGTCGGCACCGTGGAGGTCGACGAGACTTACATCGGCGGTCGAGATCCTGGAGTAGGTCGCGGCAAAGGCAGGGGCGACAAGGTCTTGACGGGCATCGCGGTGGAGATCAAGGGACCCCGCGGCTACGGCCGATGCAGGCTCGCGACGCTGGCCGACGCCTCGGCTGCATCACTGCGCGCCTTCGTCTCCGATCACGTCGAGCCAGGTGCCACGGTCATCACGGACGGCTGGAAAGGCTACCTTGGGCTGGACCGATGCGGCTACACCCATGAAGCGCGCAGTCAGCGCGCGGCCCGGCTTAGAGGCGATGAGCAGGCTGCGGAGCTGTTGCCCGCCGTCCATCGAGTCGCTTCACTGGCCAAGCGGTGGATCCTCGGCACCCACCAAGGTGCCATCGACCAAGCGCATCTGCACGAGTACCTCAACGAGTTCGTGTTCCGCTTCAACCGGCGGCACTCCCGCAGCCGGGGAATGGTGTTCAACCGAGTGCTCGAGCTTGCGGTGCGGCACGCGCCCGTGCGCTACGCAGACATCATCGCGGGCCATCGGCCGCGCAAGACGCCACCGACGCCACCCTCCTCGCGCGGCACGCCGGCCAGCCTCGACCGCAAAGCGGCCGGTCGACCATGGCGGTCCGGTTAAATGGAGAGCCCTGGAAATTCCTATCCGCACACAGCAGTGCGGTCGCCTGCTTCAGCCCGTCGCGGCGCCGTCGGCCGTCGCTGCCGAGGCCGGTCGGGCCGACCCTTCCGCGGGTATCTCGATTCACGCTGTTCAAGCGATTCTCCTCAGGGGTCTTGGTGCGGCTGGATCGGCCCACGACATGTACAGCGACGTGCGTGCCGGTCGGGCGCTGACTCAGACAGCATTGCCCGCGGCATGTCCGGCCGCCGTCGCGGCCTGTACCGCGTTGGCCACCTCGCAGTCGCCTGCCTTGCGAGTGGGTACGCCGGCCGCACGGAGCGCGTCGTAGAGGGCGTCGTTCGGCACACGCGGCGTGGCGTACGAGAAGAACGCCACGTCATCGATCGGCTCGTGGGTTCCTCCCAGCACGTGACGCACCTCGAGTCGTGCGTGCTCCTCCATCGCGTCGCTCCAGAGGGGCTCGGCGAACGGAAGCACCCGGATGCCCTTCTCGTGGAAGCGTCGCTGAATGCCCTGACGGGTCACCAGCGCGACGTCCTCGGCGATCATCGCCCGGGGCGTCAGCACGACCGCGCGATCGAAGCGGGCGTGCAGCAGTTCGACCAGCGCGTAGGTCCCCTCGGTGTGATCCATGTCGAACACCACCGCCGTGCCCGGCTGCCGTTCCCGGTAGCGGAGCAGTTGCGCAGCCGCTTCGCGCAGATCGGACACCACGCCGCCGTCGCGCAGCGACGCCGGCAGGCATCGCGGCCACAGCATGGTGGCGCCGGTGGCGAGCACCACCTCGTCGGGATAGGTGGCCAGGATGTCGCCCAGCTTCGCCTCGATGCCAAGCCGTAACCTGACCTGCTCGCGCACCGCCTCCTGGTGCTGGTAGTCGTAGACGCTCGACAGCCCCTCGCCTCCGGGCAGCAGCGCATGCAGCCGGGTCTTGCCGCCGATCTCGTCCGAGCGCCCGAACACCGTGACCTCGTGGCCGCGCGCGGCGGCGATCCAGGCCGCCTCCATGCCGGCGATGCCGGCCCCGACGACGGTCACGCGCTTGCGCACCGTCGCCTCGGCCGGCTTCCAGTCGACCTCGTCGGGCATCGCGACACGCGGATTGTTGTCGCACACCAGGGGCCGGTGGTTGATCGCATTGAACCAGCAGGTGTTTCCCGACACGCAGTAGCGGATCTCGCGGGCGCGGCCCTGCAGCGCTTTCAGCGGCCAGGCCGGGTCGGCGATCAGCGCACGGCCCACCCCGATCAGCTCGGCGTCGCCCCGCGTGAGGATGCCTTCGGCTTCGGCCGGGTCGGTGATCCGGCCGAGTGCCACCACCGGCACGCCGTTGGCGGACTCCCGAAGCTGCCGGATCAGCGGCATGTAGGTGAGCCGCGGCGTATGGCCGTCGGGGATGTGGAGCTCGAGGGACCGGGCGTGCGCGCCCTGGGCGAAGCACACGTAGTCGACCGGAGACAGGGACGTCAGCGCGTGGGTGATCTGCGCGGACAGCTCCGGCCCGATGCCGCCCGCAACGCCATCGTCGCCGGGAAGCTTCAGGCCGATGATGAAGTCGTCGCCACAGTGCGAGCGCAGCGAGTCGATCAGCTCGACCATCAGCCGCAGGCGGCCGTCGAAGTCGCCGCCGTAGCGGTCGGTGCGGGTGTTCGACCAGGGGGACATGAACTGGTGGAACATGTGGCCGTGCCCGGCTGAGATCTCGACGCCGGAGAAGCCGCAGCGCTTGAGCCGCGCCGCGGAGGCGCCGAACTCGTCGAGGAGCGCGACGATCTCCTCGGCGGTCAGCTCGTGCGGCATGGTCCACGACAGATCGTCGGGCAACGACGATGCGCCGATCGCACCGTAGTTGCGGTAAGGCAGGTGCCTGCCCCGCCCGGAGTCCTGGACCTGGCCGAGCAGCCGGCAGCCTTCGTCCTCGACGGCACGGGCCCAGCGGTGCAGCATCTCCTCGGATTCCGGCGTGAACACGGACGGGCGCAGCGCCACGCCCTGCTGCTGGCGGATCATCGCCAGCGGCTCGGTGACCACGACTGCCGCGCCGCCCTTGGCGCGATTGGCGCAGTACTGGATCTGGCCGGCCCCGATCTGGCCGTTGATCGCCCGGCCGGTCGACATCGAGGCGTGGACGATCCGGTTCTTCAACCGCTTGCCGGCGAGCTCGAACGGCTGGAATAGCCGGGGGTACGGCACATCGCGCTCGCGCGCGCGCTCGCGCTCGGACCGGGGCGCCTCCCGGTAGCGCGGCCTGATCGTCAATCGGGTGATCGAGCTCACTTCAGAAACTCCCCGGGGGTTGGTTTCGGCGCATCAGGCCACCGGCGAGCCGATCGCAGCCAGCGCGGCCTTGGCGACCTCGATGTCCTCGGAGTAATGACCGCCGCTGACGCCGATCGCACCGATCACCTGCCCGCTCTCGGTGATCGGGAAACCGCCGCCGAAGATGATCAGGCGCGGCGTGTGGACGATCCCATGAAGCAGCGGCGGGTCGTCCTTGATGAACTCGTGCCACACGTGCGTGGGCAGGCGCGTGGAGGCGGAGGTGAACGCCTTGTTCTGGGCGATGTCGATGGACACCTGCGAGGCGTTGTCCATCCGCTCGAACGCCTTCAGCACGCCGGCGTCGTCGACGATGGCGATGCTCATCGCCTTGTTCATTTCGATCGACTTGGCGATCGCGGCGGCCACCGCCCGCCGCGCGGTGGCGCCGTCGATGCTGCGCTTCACGATGCTCATCAGGGACTCCTCCAGAAAGATGGGTGTGTGCAGGTCAGTCGCGCACTTCGAACAGGGCCTCGACCTCGACCGGAATGTCGGCGTAGAGCTCGGCGACGCCAATCGCCGAGCGGGTGTGCCGCCCGGGCTCACCGAATACCTCGAGCATCACTTCCGAAAAGCCGTTGAGCACGTTCGAGGGACGGTTGAAGCCCGGTGCGCAGTTGATGAAGCCCAGAACCCGCACCACCCGCACGACGCGATCGAGCGTGCCGAGGTGCCCCCGCAGCGTGCCGAGGCAGCCCAGCGCGGTGAGCCGCGCCGCGGCAGCCCCCTGCTCGATGCTCAACTCACGGCCGAGCTTGCCGGTGACCAGCGGGGCGTCGGTGTGCGGGTCGAGCGGGCCATGACCGCTCATGAACACGTGGATCCCGGAGCGCAGCGCACGCACGCGGGTCGGCTGGTCGGCCCAGGGAGCCGGCAACGTGATGCCGAGCTGCTGCAGGCGCTGCTCGGGCGTCGCGCCCGGGCGGGTGGCGGGTGTGGTCATGTCGGACTCAGGGCTTCAGACGGCCGGTCTTCAGGTAGAACTGCCGCTCGCTCTCGGCCAGCCGGTTCACCAGCGCCGTCGTCTGTTCGGCCGTCGCGATGCTCGGATCGGGCGTGGCACCCAGCTTGCGGAACTCCGCCTGGAGCGCCGGATCGGCCGTGGCCGCCGAGATCACCGCCGCCAGCCAGGCCTTGCGGTCGGCGGGCGTGCCTTTCGGTACCGCGGCCCAGCGGGCGATCGTCCACGCGAGATCCTTGTCGCCCGTCACCTCGGCCAGGGTGGGCGCGTCCGGCACGAACGTCGAGCGGCCGTTCCCGGTGACCGCCACCGGCACCACGGTCTTGGCATCCAGCTGGCTGCGCACCTCTGCATAGAACGCGATCGAGACGTCAACGTTGCCCCCGAGCATCGCGGTCACGCCTGGCGCGCCGCCCTGAAAGGGCACCTTCAGGAAACGTGCGCCCGAGACCTGCTCGAGCTGCTCCAGCATGTACTCGTAGATGCCGCCCGGCACGACGGTCATGCGCACCGTGTTCGGCTTCGCCTTCGCGATCTCGAGGATCTCCTTGAACGACTTGCCCTTCATCGGGCCGTCGGCCGTGGTGACCAGCAGCATCGAGTCGCCGTTCAGGAAAGCGATCGGCTCGAAGCTGTCCATCGCCCAGCGTCCGCCGGAGCGCAGCATCGCGTCGCCGAACAGCAGGCTCGCGACGATGCCGACGGTGTAGCCGTCGTTCTTGGCTTGCGTCGCCAGGTACGTGTGCCCGATCAGGCCGGCACCGCCGGTGCGATTGTTCACCAGCACCTTCTGATCGGTGTACTGCTCGAAGTACTTGGCGAGGATTCGGGCGTTCACGTCCATCCCGCCACCGGCGGGATACACCACCGTCATCTCGATCTGCTGGGTCGGGAAGTCCTTGGGCTTCAGGGTGGCCAACCGGGCTTTGGCGTCCTGGGCGGCGGCAGGCGCGGCCCACAGCGCCGTCGCGCCGATCGCCGAGCACAGTGCAGCGCCGGCGAGGGCGGTGAGGGTCTGTCTCCTGGTGTGCGTCATGTCGTTCTCCTGGTCTACTGGGTGGATCGAGGCCGAAGGGCCTTCTTGAGAAAGGGTGCGGCCACGAGGAGCAGCGACACCACGATGAGCGTGAGCGATACCGGCCGGACGAGGAAGATCATCGCCCCGTCGGCGGACATCACCATCGACTGGCGTACCGACTGCTCGAGCAGCGGCGACAGCACGAAGGCGAGCACGAAGGGTGTCATCTCGTAGCGCAGCTTGCGCAGCACGTAGCCGATCACGCCGAAGGCGAGCATCACCCAGAGGTCGAACGGATTCTTGTTCGCGGAGTAGGTTCCCACCAGCGACAGCAGCAGGATCATCGGGAACAGCACGGCGTAGGGCACGCGCAGCAGCTGGACCCACAGCCCGACCAGCGGAATGTTCAGGATCAGCAGGAAGAAGTTGCCCACGTACATGCTGGCGACCACGCCCCAGAAGATGTCCGGGTGCTGGGTCATCAGCAAGGGGCCCGGCTGGATTCCCTGGATGATCAGCGCGCCGAGCAGCAGCGCGGTGACGGCATTGCCCGGCAGCCCGAGCGTGAGAAGAGGGATCATGCCGCTGACGACGGCCGCGTTGTTCGACGATTCGGGGCCGGCGATGCCTTCGATCCGGCCGGTCCCGAATGCCTCCGGATGCTTGCTCAGGCGCTTCTCGGCGGCATACGCCATGAACGACGCGGTGATCGGCCCGCCCCCCGGGACCACCCCGAGCACGAATCCCAATGCGCTGCCGCGCAGCTGCGGGCGCCAGGAGAGCGCCCAGTCTGCGAGCGTGGGCAGCAGGCGCCCCAGCCGGGAGGTGGTGGGGTTCCCGACGATCCGCTCCTCGACGTTGAGCAGGATCTCGGACACGCCGAACAGCCCGATCACGACGGCCAGCAGGTCGACGCCGCCGGCGAGTCCGATCGAGCCGAAGGTGAAGCGATCGCGCCCGTTGACGACGTCGATGCCGACCGACGCCAGCAGGAAGCCCAGGCCGATCATGGCCATGCCGCGGATCGCGGACCCCTGCACCATCAGCAGCGTACACACCAGGCCGAGCAGCATCAGCCCGGCATACTCGGGCGGACCGAAGCGCAGCGCCACGCGGGCGAGCACCGGAGCGAACCACGTCAACAGCAGCAGAGCGATCGTGCCGCCGATGAACGAGCTGAATGCGGCCATGCCGAGCGCGACACCGGCGCGGCCGCGCCGAGCCATCGGATGCCCATCCAGGCAGGTCACCACCGATGCGGCCTCGCCGGGGATGTTGATCAGGATCGACGTGATGGCGCCGCCGTACATCGCGCCGTAGAAGATCGCGCACAGCATCGCCATCGATGCGACCGGCTCCAGCGTCAGCGTGACCGGCATCAGCAGCGACAGCGTGGCCAGAGGCCCGATGCCCGGGAGCACGCCGATCAGCGTGCCGATCAGGCTGCCGAGCAGGCAGTAGTACAGATTGGTGGGCGTCGCGATGACCGCCATTCCGTGCAGCAGCGACTGAAGGGCCTCCATTGCTCAGATGCCGAGCGGACTGACGGGCAGCGGCACGTTGAGCACCTTGGAGAACAGCAGCACGATCGCCGTGGCGCCCATTGCACCGACACCGATGCAGAACGGCCAGGGGCGACCGTCGATCGCGCGCAGCAGCAGCGGCGTCACCGAGGCGCCGGTCAGCAGAAAGCCCAGGTGCGGTATCAGCAGGATCATCGCGAACAGCGCGCCGATGACGAGCAGCACCCGCGCCGCCGCCGCGTGACCCTGGTCGAAGAGCGCCTGGCCTGCGTCGGGCAGTTCCTCGGGCCTGATCAGCAGCAGCGCACCCGAGACCGCGATGAGGATGCCGGTGATCATCGGGAAGAACCCGGAGTCGGGGCCGGAAGGGCCCAGGAATCCGAGCGTGCGCGCGTAGGCGCATACCGCCAGTCCGAGCAAGACCCACAGTGTCATGAACGCCCGGTCGATGGCCCGCTTCATGGGTGCCTGGATGTCGGCACGTGCACGCCCGATCGGGCACGCCACACTCGAGCGGGCTGCATGACCCTATCGGGGCGGGCTGCCGAGCCGCCGGTTCGAATGGGCATGCGCCCGATCATCGGGCCCGCGCCTGGGGCGACGGTGCAGTCGGCCGGGTCGCGCAACGCGTCGGGCAGCGGCTCGGCGAGCCTGTACTTCGCGCGATGGATCACGAAGCAAGGTCGTGATCGCGTGCGGATCAGGCGGGGTGCCGATCGGGTCATGTGCAGCCAGGTCTCCTCGGGAACAACCGACGGATGGCGCACGGATCGGCTGTTGAAGGGCTGTTTCGCCCTCGAAGGCGCATGTTGCCTGAAACGGCCGCGCTACGGAAGCGGTGCGCCCCTGCGATAGACTACAGCGAGCAGCGGCCGGGGCGGCCGCTGAGCCGATGCGCGATCGTCCGGCCGCAGCGTACTCACGACCGCCTCGAGCCCGATGGGCCGATACCATCCGAGGAGGAGCGCAAATGAACGGCGATGTGCTGGGCTGGCGAAGGAAGTTCGGGATCGTCACGCCCTCGACGAACACGGTCGTGCAGCCGGAGTGCGACGAGATGCGTCCCCCGGGCGTGACCAACCATGTCTCCCGGATGTTCATCCCCGATGATCCGGTCGAGAGCGACGCCGACTTCAACGAGTTGATCCGCCGGATCGACGCCTCGCTGGAGGATGCGGTGGACAGCGTGATGACCTGCAAGCCCGACTACCTGGTGCTGGGTATCTCGTCGGAGAGCATCTGGGGAGGCGGCATGGAGCCGAGCCGGCGTATCCGCGAGCGCGTCCGCGCGCGAGCCGGCGACATCGGGGTGGCGCAGGCCGCCGATGCGCTCGCCCGTGCGCTGAAGGTGCTCGGCGTGCGCCGCCGGGTGTCTGTCATCACGCCGTACTTCCCGGTGGCCGATCCGCACATCCGGGAGTACATCGACGCGATCGGTTACGAGACCGCACGCACCGCCCACCTGTGCTGCGGCGGGCCCGTGGTGATCGCACACAGCACGCCGCGGCAGCTGCGCGATGCGCTGCTCGAGGTCGACGGCGACGACGTGGAGGCCATCATCCAGTTCGGTGCCAACCTGGCCTTCGCCCGGCAGGCCGCCGACGCCGAGCGCTGGCTCGACAAGCCGGTGATCGCGGTCAACACGGCCACCTACTGGCACGCGCTGCGCGAGTCCGGGATCCCCGACCCGGTGCGCGGATTCGGGGCGCTGCTCGAGCGGCACTGAGCCGCGTCATCCGACGCCGGCCGAGATCCGATTCCCGGAATCACTCGGCCTTCGCGCCCGACGAGATGGTCAGCTCCGCGTTCAGTGCACCGTCCTTGGCCGCCCATGTGCGGAACTCGGACACCGAGGCCGAGGGCGTCGCGTCGTTGCCGCTGGCTTCCAGGCGCTTGACCAGCTCCGGGTCCGTCAGCACCTTGCGACTCGCCTCGAACAGCCGGGTGACGACGGCCTCCGGCAGGCCGGCCGGGCCGAACAGCCCGAACCAGAACGGATAGTCGTAGCCGGGCACACCGCTCTCGGCCACCGTCGGCAGCTCGGGGAACAGTTTCGAGCGCTGCGGCGTGGTCACCGCCAGCAGCTTGAGCTTGCCCGCCCTGACCAGTGGCAGCGCCGAGGGCGGCGTCGCGAAGGTGATCTGCGTCTCGCCCGAGGCCACGCCCTGCAGTGCCGGCGCACCGCCCTTGTAGGGCACGTGGACCATGTCCAGCTTGGCGGCGTTGACGAACAGCAGGCCGGGCAGGTGCGTGCCGCCGCCCACGCCCGATGACGCGTAGTTGAGCTTGCCGGGCTGCGCGCGGGCCATCGCGATCAGCTCCTCGAGCGTCTTC
>CAYNRU010000005.1:0-17880 GCA_964399635.1 uncultured Bordetella sp. | reverse complement strand
AGGTCGAACCCGTGGCGGCGATCGTGCGCCGCTTCGACTCGGCGGCGATGAGCCTGGGCGCGCTGTCGCCCGAGGCGCACGAGGCGCTGGCGATCGCGATGAACCGCCTGGGCGGGCGCAGCAATTCCGGCGAGGGCGGTGAGGACCCGGTTCGCCACGGCACCGACAGGGCCAGCAGGATCAAGCAGATCGCCTCGGGCCGCTTCGGCGTGACCCCGGAATACCTGGTCAGCGCACAGGTGCTGCAGATCAAGATGGCGCAGGGCGCCAAGCCCGGCGAGGGCGGCCAGCTGCCCGGCCACAAGGTCAGCGAGTACATCGCCAAGCTGCGCTTCTCGGTGCCGGGCGTCGGCCTGATCTCGCCGCCGCCGCACCACGACATCTACTCCATCGAGGACCTGGCGCAGCTCATCCACGACCTCAAGAACTGCAACCCGCGCGCCTCCATCTCGGTCAAGCTGGTATCCGAGGTCGGCGTGGGCACGGTCGCCGCGGGCGTGGCCAAGGCCAAGGCCGACCACATCACCATCGCCGGCCACGACGGCGGCACCGGCGCCAGCCCGTGGTCCTCGATCAAGCACGCCGGCACCCCGTGGGAGCTGGGCCTGGCCGAGACGCAGCAGACCCTGGTCCTCAACCGGCTGCGGGGGCGCGTGCGCATCCAGGCCGACGGCCAGATGAAGACCGGGCGCGACGTCGTGGTGGGGGCGATCCTGGGCGCCGACGAGTTCGGCTTCGCGACCGCGCCGCTGGTGGTCGAGGGCTGCATCATGATGCGCAAGTGCCACCTGAACACCTGCCCGGTGGGCGTGGCCACCCAGGATCCGGTGCTGCGCCGCAAGTTCGCGGGCAAGCCCGAATACGTCGTCAACTACTTCTTCTTCGTCGCGGAGGAGGCGCGGGCCATCATGGCCCAGCTGGGCATCCGCCGCTTCGATGACCTGATCGGCGAGGCGCGCCTGCTCGACACCAGGTCGGGCATCCATCACTGGAAGGCGCGCGGGCTGGATTTCACGCGCATCTTCCATTCGCCCACCATGCCGGCCGACGTCGCGCGCTTCGCGGTCGATGCGCAGGACCACGGCCTGTCGCGCGCCCTCGATCACCAGCTCATCGAGAAATCGATGCCCGCGCTCGAGCGCGGCGAGAAGGTCAGCTTCATCCTGCCGATCCGCAACGTGAACCGCAGCGTCGGCGCCATGCTGTCGGGCGAGGTCGCGCGGCGACACACGCACGAAGGGCTGCCCGACGACACCATCCACATCCAGTTCAACGGCACGGCCGGCCAGAGCTTCGGCGCGTTCCTCGCGCGCGGCATCACGTTCGACCTCGTGGGCGAGGCCAACGACTACGTCGGCAAGGGCATGTCGGGCGGGCGCGTGATCGTGCGCTGCGCCAACGACTTCCGCGGCTACGGGCCCGACCACATCATCGTGGGCAACACCGTGATGTACGGTGCCATCGAGGGCGAGGCCTACTTCAACGGCGTCGCCGGCGAGCGCTTCGCGGTGCGCAACTCCGGCGCCATCGCGGTCGTCGAGGGCACCGGCGACCACGGCTGCGAGTACATGACGGGCGGTACGGTCGTCGTGCTGGGCGGCACGGGGCGCAACTTCGCAGCCGGCATGTCCGGCGGGCTCGCCTATGTGTACGACCCGGACGGCGACTTCGCGCGCCGCTGCAACCCGGCGATGGTGACGCTCGAGCCGGTGCTGGCAGCCATGGCCCAGCAGGCCGGCGTACCCTCGAGCATCTGGCACGCGCTGCGCCGGGGCGGCGAGGGCGAGGCCGACGAGGTCATCCTCAGGCGGCTGGTGGAGGCGCACTTCCGCCACACCGGCAGCTTCCGCGCCAAGGAGATCCTGTCGGCCTGGCCCGAGGCGCGTGGGCGCTTCGTGAAGGTGTTTCCCAATGAGTACCGCCGTGCGCTCGGCGAGCTCGCCGCAGCCCGCGCCGCCACCGCCATCGCGGCGGCCTGATCCAACTCCGCACCCGACGAGACGAACAAGATGGGCAAGGTCACAGGATTTCTCGAGTTCCAGCGGCTGCAGGAGGCCGCCGAGCCGATCGACACGCGGGTGCATCACTACCGCGAGTTCGTGATGCACCTGGACGATGCAGCCGCGAGCAAGCAGGGTGCGCGCTGCATGGACTGCGGCATTCCGTTCTGCCAGAGCGGATGTCCGGTCAACAACATCATCCCCGACTGGAACGACCTGGTCTTCCGGCAGAACTGGCAGCAGGCGCTCGACGTCCTGCACTCCACCAACAACTTCCCCGAGTTCACCGGCCGCGTGTGTCCGGCGCCCTGCGAGGCCGCCTGCACGCTCAACATCAACGACGATCCGGTGGGCATCAAGTCGATCGAGCACGCGATCATCGACAAGGGCTGGGAGAGCGGCTGGGTCGTGCCGCAGCCCCCGTCGCTCAAGACCGGACGCAAGGTCGCGGTGATCGGCTCCGGCCCCGCCGGCATGGCCGCCGCGCAGCAGCTCGCCCGGGTCGGCCACGAGGTGACCCTGTTCGAGAAGAACGACCGGATCGGCGGGCTGCTGCGCTACGGCATCCCCGACTTCAAGATGGAGAAGTCGCACATCGACCGCCGCGTCGAGCAGATGAAGGCCGAGGGCGTGCGCTTCCGGACGGGCGTGTTCGTCGGCGCGCAGCCGCCGGAGTCGCACATCCAGAACCTCGCCCGCGAGACGGTGTCGCCCGATGCGCTGCTTGCCGAGTTCGATGCGGTGCTGCTCACCGGCGGCGCCGAGCAGCCGCGCGACCTGCCTGTGCCAGGCCGCGAACTCGCGGGCATCCATTTCGCGATGGAGTTCCTGCCCCAGCAGAACCGGACCGTGGCCGGCGACACCGTGCCCGGGCAGATCATGGCCACCGGCAAGCACGTGGTCGTGATCGGCGGCGGCGACACCGGCAGCGACTGCGTGGGCACCAGCAATCGCCACGGCGCGGCGAGCGTCACGCAGTACGAGCTGATGCCCCAGCCGCCCGAGCATGAGAACAAGGCGCTGACCTGGCCCTACTGGCCGACCAAGATGCGCACCTCGTCCTCGCACGAGGAAGGTTGCGAGCGCGACTGGGCGATCACCACCAAGGCATTCCGCGGCGATGAGCAGGGCCGGGTGCGTGCGCTGGTGACCGCGCGGGTCGAGTGGAAGAAGGACGAGGCCAGCGGCCAGGTCCGGATGGTCGAGGTGCCGGGCTCCGAGCAGGAGGTGCCGGCCGATCTGGTGCTGTTCGCGATGGGCTTCGTCGCGCCGGTTGCATCGGTGCTGGATGCGTTCGGCATCGAGCGCGACGGCCGCGGCAACGCGCGCGCCGCCACCGACGGTGAGCGCAGCTACGCCACCAGCGTGCCCAAGGTCTTCGCGGCCGGCGACATGCGCCGCGGCCAGTCGCTGGTGGTGTGGGCGATCCGGGAGGGTCGGCAGGCCGCGCACTCGGTGGACGCGTTCCTGATGGGGTCGAGCGACCTGCCGCGCTGAGCCGCGCCCCGCAGCATCGACGGCCCGCGGCTGCGACGCCCGCGGGCCACCCCCGCGGCCGCGTGCGGCCGCACACGGAGACCTCTCTCATGCGCATCGCAGTGATGGGCGCCGGCGGCCTCGGCGGCTACTTCGGCGCCCGGCTCGCCCGGGGCGGCCTCGCCGACGTCCACTTCATCGCGCGCGGCGCCCACCTGCAGGCGATGCGCGAGCACGGCCTGCGCATCGAAGGCCCCGAGCCGATGCACCTGCCGCGGGTGAGCGTGACCGACGATCCGGGCGGCATCGGCCCGGTCGACGTGGTCATGTTCTGCGTCAAGCTGTGGGACACCGAGTCGGCGATCGAGCAGATCCGCCCGCTGATGGGGGCACACACCGCGGTCGTGTCCTTCCAGAACGGCGTGGTCAAGGATGCCCCGCTGCGAGCGGCCTTCGGCGAGGCCCGCGTGATGGGCGGGGTCGGCTACATCGCCGCGACCGTCGAGCGCCCCGGCGTGATCCGCCAGACCGGCCCGATGCAGCGGCTGCTCTTCGGCGAGTTCGACGGCGCGCGGTCGGCCCGGGCGCAGTCCTTCCTCGACGCCTGCCTCGCGGGGGGCATCAGGGCCGAGCTGTCGGATGCCATCCTGCGCGAGATCTGGCAGAAGTTCGTGTTCCTCGCCGGCCTGTCCGGCACGACGACCACCATCCGCCGCAGCATCGGCCCGATCCGCGAGCATCCGCAGACGCGCGCCTTCCTGCTCGACGTGATGCGCGAGGTGGTCGAGGTCGGCCGCGCCCACGGCGTGGACCTGCCCCAGGACTACGCCGCACTGCGGCTCGCGCTCGCCGACGACGTGTCGCCCGCGATGACCTCCTCGATGCACCACGACCTCGAGCGCGGCAACCGGCTCGAGGTTCGATGGCTGGCCGGCGCCGTGGTGGCGCTCGGTGCGAGCGCCGGCGTGCCCACGCCGCTCAACCGCGCGATCGCCGACATCCTCGCGCTGCACGCGGGCGGCAGCGCCGCCTGACGCGGGCGCGTCGCGGCGACGGATGGCGCGGGGGGAGGCCAGCCCGGCCCATGGCCCTGTGCCGCGCGGGCCTTTGTTGACGGTCCGGCTCGCCTGAGGCTCAATGTCCGCTCCTCTCCCGGGGAGTAGCCGGCAGGGATCGCCCCGATCCCCATGCCGCGGCATCGTCAATACGGTGCCGGCCGATGTGGCGATCGGTCGGTCATCCGGTGCCCGCGTTCCGTCGCGCCTCGCGTGCGCCGGACGGCAAGACCAGCGGAGGACCTTCTTCCAACGCATGCCGCCCGCCAAGGCGGTTGAAAAGGTCTTCCCTGATGATCTCCATCGGCACTCCGCTGCTGTGGTCGCTGTTCGCGGCCTTCGTCGTCGTCGCGCTCGCGATCGACTTCTTCGCGTTGAACAAGCAGGGCGCGCACTCGGTCACGATGCGCGAGGCGGGCGTCTGGTCGATCCTCTGGATCGCGGTCTCGTTCTGCTTCGTGGGCTGGCTGTGGTGGTACCTCGGCGGCACTTCGACCGATGCGGCCGCGTCCGCGATGGCCGATGCCAAGGCGCTCGAGTTCGTCACCGGCTACCTGGTCGAGAAGGCGCTCGCGGTCGACAACATCTTCGTGTTCCTGATGGTGTTCACCTACTTCGCAGTGCCTGCTGACTACCAGAAGCGCGTGCTGATGATCGGCATCCTCGGTGCGCTGGTGATGCGCGCCGGCATGATCCTGATCGGCGCGTGGCTGATCACGCAGTTCCACTGGGTGCTGTACGTGTTCGGCGCGTTCCTGGTCTTCACCGGCGTGAAGATGTGGTGGGCGGCCGGCCAGGAGCCGGACCTCGGCTCGAACCCGGCGCTCAAGTGGATCAACCGGAAGTTCAAGATCTCGCCGAACTACGACGGCGAGCGCTTCTTCACGATGGTGAACGGCGTGAAGATGGCCACGCCGCTGCTGGTCGTGATCGTGCTGATCGGCATCGTGGACCTGGTGTTCGCGGTCGACTCGATCCCGGCGATCTTTGCGATCACCACCGACCCGTTCATCGTGCTGACCTCCAACGTCTTCGCGATCCTCGGCCTGCGCGCGATGTACTTCCTGCTCGCCGGCATGCACGAGCGCTTTCACCTGCTGTCCTACGGGCTGGCGATCGTGCTGGTGTTCATCGGCACCAAGATGCTGCTGATCGACATCTACAAGATACCGGTCGCCTGGTCGCTGATCTTCACGGTGGCGACGCTCGCCGCGACGATGCTGATCTCGCTGAAGGTGCCGCCGAAGGGCAAGGGCCCCAGCGGGGGCGCCTACCCGTTCGGGGCAAAGAAGGCCAAGCGCGAGGCGGACGCGGGCTGATCGCGGCGGGCGGGCCGCGGCGCGTCGGCGGCTGGCGCGCCGCGGGGCGTTCGAGCTTCGGGCGTGTACCCGACAGGGCTGGGCGACACGTTCTCGGCCTGGTTCCGCGCCCGGTCCGATTCGATGCGCATCGGGATATCCCGATACCATCGGGCATGAAGCAGCGGCCGGGCAGCCCGCGCCGGCGGCGTCCTGCCGCGGCGCCTGCCGGACGATGCCGCTGGCGGTCATCGGCCGCGTCGTGCTCGAGGGCCCGCGCGGGCGGACGATCGGCACCGCCGACGGGTCGGGCACTTCCCGGGCGGGGCGCCGCGCCGGCGCAGTCTCGGAGGACGGACATGACGCACACCGACTGGAACACCCTGACCATCGGCGAGGCGCTGCGGCGCACCGCCGCCCGCGTGCCGCAGCGCACCGCGCTGGTCGGCATGGGTACGCGCACGAGCTTCGCGCAGCTCGACCGCGCGACCGACGAGATCGCCCACGGGCTGCGCGCGCTGGGCGTGGCGCGCGGCGACCAGGTCGCGCTCTGGATGACCAACTGCCCCGACTGGGTCGCCTGCTGGATGGCCTGCACGCGGCTGGGCGCGGTGCTGGTGCCGATCAACACGCGCTTCAAGCCCGATGAGGTCGCCTACATCCTGCGCCAGTCGGATGCGCGCGTGCTGATCTCGATGGACCGCCTCTGGGACATCGACTACCTGGGCATGATCCGCAACCTCGTGCCCGGGCTGGAGGCCGCCGCGCCCGGCGCGCTGCGCTCGGAGGCGCTGCCCGAGCTGCGCGCGGTGGTGCTCTGGGACGCCGTGCAGGCGCCGGGCACCACGCACCTCGAGGCCGTGCGCCGCGAGGGCGCGCGCCGCCTGGCCGCAGGCGACGCGCTCGCGCCGGCCGACCCCGCGGACCCGGTCATCATCGTCTACACCTCGGGCACCACCGGCCACCCCAAGGGCGCGGTGCACGGGCACATCGTGCTGCGCAACTCGGCCAACGTCGCGCGCGTCATGCACATGGAGGACGGCGACGTGATCCTCGGGCACATGCCGTTCTATCACGTGGCCGGCGCCTTCACCGCCTGCATCCCGACGATCCTGCTCGGCACCACGCTGGTCACACTGCCGCAGTGGGTGCCCGACGAGGCGCTCGAGACCATCGAGCGCGAGCGGGTGACGATCTTCGGCGGCATCCCGACTCACTTCATCGATTGCCTCGACGCGATCCGGCGCCGGCCCCGCGACGTGTCGTGCCTGAAGTCGGCCTGGATCGGCGGCGCCCCGGTGACGCCGGACGTCGCGCTGGCCGCCAAGAAGGAGCTGGGCCTGCAGGCGCTGCAGGCGGTCTACGGCATGACCGAGACCACCGCGGCCACGGTGTTCAGCGAGTTCGACGCGCCGCTCGAGATCCTGTGCGACAACAAGGGCCGCCCGATCGGCGAGTTCGAGGTCGCGGTGTGCGACCCGATCGGCGGGCGCCCGCTCGCCGCGGGCGAGGTGGGTGAGGTGCGCGTGCGCGGGCACCTGGTGATGCAGGGCTACTACAAGAACCCGCAGGCCACCGCCGAGGTGATCACGCCGGACGGCTGGTTCCGCACCGGCGACCTCGGCGTCTTCGACGATGCCGGCTACCTGAAGATCACCGGCCGCCTCAAGGAGATGTTCATCGTCGGCGGCTCCAACGCCTACCCGGCCGAGATCGAGCGGCTGCTGCAGGGCCTGCCGCAGGTCAAGCAGGCGGTCGTGGTCGGCATCCCCGACCGGCGCCTGGGCGAGGTCGGCGTCGCGTTCGTGCAGCTGCACGAGGGCGCCGCGCTCGAGCCGGAGGCGCTGATCCGCGACTGCCGCGCCCTGATGGCCGACTACAAGGTGCCGCGGCACGTCCGCTTCGTCGACGACTTCCCGCGCACCACCACCGGCAAGATCCAGCGCTTCGTGCTGCAGCGGCAGGCCCGCGAGCAGCTCGAGGCACGCTGAGTCCCGCCCGCGCGCCGACCACCGGCCGAGCCACCGTGACCCTGCGCGACGAGCTGAGGCTGTTCAAGAAGGAGCGCATCCTCGAGGAGGCCGAGCGCCTCTTCTACGAGCGGGGCTTCCGGGGCACCAGCCTCGATGCGATCGCCGAGTCGCTCGACATGACCAAGCCGTTCATCTACGGCGCCTACGACCGCAAGGTCGACATCCTCGTCGACATCTACCTGCGGATCGTCAACCGGTCGGTCGAGACCGTGCGCCTGGCCAGGCTCGAGGGCGGCACACCCACCGAGCAGCTGCGCCGCTTCGCGCTGCGCTTCACCGAGATCATCATCGTCAACCAGGCGGGCGTCGCCGTATTCTTCCGCGAGGAGAGCTCGATCCCGGCCGACGCCCTGCGCGAGATCAACGCCCTCAAGGGCCGCTTCGACGACGCGCTCGCCGGGCTGCTGGAGGACGGCGTGGCCGCCGGCGAGTTCGCGATCGAGGACGTGCGCACCGCGACGCTGGCCATCGGCGGCATGATGAGCTGGATCTACGTCTGGTACCGCACCGAGGGCCGGCTCGCCCCCGACGAGATCGCGCGCCAGATGGCCGATTGCACGCTGCGCATCGTCGGGGTGTCCGGCCCCGGGCGGTGACCCGCGAGCGGCGCGCCGGGCCCGCCGTGCTTCACGCCCGCCACGCGGGTCGGATCATGCCGGTTCGTTCGAACATATACTGATCGGTATAAGTTGATTCCAGCCAGTGAGAACCGCCCGATGACCGACGACCGCCGCGACGCCGCCCTGCGCGAGGCCTCCGTGCCCACGCTGCTGATGTGCCTGGCCCAGATCACGCGCGATCCGCGCTGGCTGCAGGAGCCCTTCCTGCCGCAGCGCGACATCTCGATCTTCGCCGAGCCGAGCGGCGGGCTGTCGGAGCCGGCGCAGCAGGCGGTCCGGGAGGCGCTCGGCACGGTGCTCGACGAACTCGCCGCCGGCACGCGCACGCTGCCCGCGCTGCCGACCGATGACGAGATGGTCGAGATGATGAGCGTGTGCCTGGGCGAGCGCGTCCCCGCCGAGTACGTGCCGATGGCGATGGAGGAGATGGGGTTTCGGGACCGCCGGCTGGACTGGCGCGCGCCCCCGCCCGCGCCGCGTCTCGAGGGCTTCCGGGTGCTGGTGATCGGCGCGGGCTTCTCGGGCCTGTGCGCGGCCTACCGGCTCAAGCAGATGGGCATCCCGTTCGAGGTGCTCGAGAAGAACGCCGACGTCGGCGGCACCTGGTTCGAGAACGACTATCCGGAGGCCGGGGTCGACACGCCCAACCACTTCTATTCCTACTCGTTCGCGCCCAACACCGGCTGGACCAGCAACTACTCCAAGCGCGGCGAGGTCTGGGACTACCAGCGCCGCGTCACCGAGGAGCTCGCGCTGCGCCCGCACATCGCCTTCGGCGTGGAGGTCGCGTCGATGCGCTGGGACGAGGCCGCCCACGAGTGGGAGGTGGTCTCGCGCGAGGCCGACGGCACGACCCGCACCCGCCGCGCCAACGCGGTCGTCACCGCGGTGGGGCAGCTGAACCGGCCCAAGCTCGGCTCGATCCGCGGCATCGACTCGTTCACCGGCAGCCACTGGCATTCGGCGCAGTGGCGCCACGACGTGCCCCTGGCCGGCAAGGACGTCGCGGTCATCGGCACCGGAGCGAGCGCGATGCAGTTCCTGCGCACCGTCGCCGCGCAGGCGAAGTCGGTGACGATCTTCCAGCGCTCGCCGCAGTGGGCGCGCCCGCCGCAGGACTACCACGGCACGGTGAGCCCGGACGCGCGCTGGCTGCTCGAGCACGTGCCGTACTACTACGCCTGGTACCGCTTCGGCCTGATGTGGCGCTTCGGCGACGGGCTGCTGCCCACCGTGCGCCGCGACCCCGCTTGGCCCCATCCGCAGCGTGCGATGAACCACCGCAACGACCGTCAGCGCGAGCAGCTCACCGCCTACCTCCTCGGCGAGCTCGATGGCCGGCCCGACCTGGTCGAGAAGTCGCTGCCCGACTACCCGCCCTACGGCAAGCGCATCCTGATCGACAACGGCTGGTACGAGACGCTCAAGCGGCCCAACGTGAACCTGGTGACCGAGGCGGTCGACCATGTCGATGGCGCCGAGATCGTCGCCGCGTCCGGCACCCGCCACCGTGCCGACGTGATCGTGCTGGCCACCGGCTTCGAGCCCGGCCGGATGCTGTGGCCGATGGACATCCGCGGGCGCTCGGGCACGCCGCTGGCCGACGTGTGGGCCGGCGACGACCCCAAGGCCTACCTCGGCCTGACGGTACCCGACTACCCCAACCTGTTCGTGCTGACCGGCCCCAACACCGGTCTCGCGCACGGCGGCAGCCTGATCTTCGTGTCGGAGTGCCAGGTCAGGTACGTGACGGCGATGCTGCGCGAGATGCTCGAGCAGGGTCTGTCCGAGGTCGAGGTCAGGCGTCCGGTGCACGACCGCTACAACGACCGGGTCGACGCCGAGCACGCCGAGCTGGTCTGGACCCATCCGGGCATGCGCAACTGGTACCGCAACGACCGCGGCCGGGTGTTCTCGCCGATGCCCTGGCGGCTGGTCGATTACTGGAAGATGACCCACCAGCCGGACCTCGCTGACTACGAGGCGCGGCGCGCGGCCTGAACGCGGCCCGCGGCCTACGGCCCGAGGCGGGCAGGCGCGCCTCGGCGGCGGTGCCGGCCCGCGGTACGTCCCTAGGCGGGCCGGTCGCCCTCGAGCGTGATCCGGTGCATCACGCGCCGGAACCCGTGGTAGTCGTTGACCGGGTTGTGCTGCGTGCAGCGGTTGTCCCACAGCGCGATCGCGTTGGGGCGCCAGGCGTAGCGGCAGCCGAACTCCGGTCGGATCAGGTGACGGGTCAGCACGTCCAGCAGCGGCGCCGACTCCTCCTCCGTCCAGCCCTCGAAGCGCACGGTGTGCGCCACGTTCACGAAGAGCGCGCGACGGCCGGTCTCGGGGTGGGTGCGCACCACCGGATGGACCGCCTCGTAGGCCGGGCGGGCGTCGTCCCGTCCGCTCGCCCGGACCAGGTCCTCGCGGGTCCGCGACACGTCTGCCTTGGAAGAACTGGCCACCGCCCGCAGCCCGTCGAGCGTGCGGCGCAGCCCGTCCGACAGGGTCTCGTAGGCGAGGTACATGTTGGCGAACAGCGTGTCCCCGCCGTAGGGCGGGACCTCGCGCGAGATCAGCATCGAGGCCATCGGCGGGCGCTCGAGGTAGGTGGTGTCCGAGTGCCAGACGCCGCCGAAGTTGGTCCGCTCGTGCTCGAGCTTCTTGACCTCGATGATCCGCGGGTGGCCGGGCAGGCCCGCCACGAACGGGTACTCCACCGGCCGCCCGAGCCGCTCGGCGAAGGCCATGAACTGGTCGGGGTCGAGGGGCTGGTCGGGAAAGAACAGCACCAGGTGCTCGAGCCAGGCCCGGCGGATCCCGGCCATCCGTGCGTCGTCGAGCGGCTCGCGCAGGTCGAGGCCGCGAACCTCGGCGCCGAGCGCGCCTGCGATGCGGGTGACCGCGAGGCCGCAGCTGGAGGAGTGGGCATTCATGGCAGCGAGTATAGATAAAAGGGCCAGGCGGGACCGCCGACCGGCACCGTTCCGCGGAACGGTGCCGGGGGGCTGGAAGGCCCGACCGCGGCCCGACCGAGGCCTGACCGAGGCCCGACCGAGGTCCGACCGAGGCCTGACCGACGCGCCGGTGTTCCCGCCCCGGTCGCCCGCTGCCATAATCGACGCCTCCCAACGAAGCGATCCGCAGGAGCCTCCGATGCGCCCAGCAGTCCTCCGCACCCTCACCGCCGCCGCAGTCACGGCCACCGCGCTGTCCGCGGGCGCCGCCCTGGCCGCCGACAAGGTCAAGGTCGGCTTCGTCAGCACCCTGTCCGGCCCGTCGGCGGCGCTCGGTGTCGACATCCGCGACGCCTTCATGCTCGCGGTGAAGCTCAACGGCGGCAAGCTCGGCGGCCTGCCCGCCGAGGTGATCATCGGCGACGACCAGTTCAAGCCCGACGTCGGCAAGCAGCTGTTCGAGAAGAACATCAAGCGCGACCGCGTCGACTTCATGACCGGCGTGGTGTTCTCCAACATCATGCTGGCGTCCGCGCCCGAGGCCTTCGAGAGCAAGACCTTCTACATCAGCCCCAACGCCGCGCCGTCGCCGCTCGCCGGCAAGGACTGCAACCCCTACTTCTTCGCGGTGTCCTGGCCCAACGACGCCTACCACGAGGCGGCCGGCCAGAACGCGACCACCAAGGGATACAAGAGCGTCTACCTGATCGCGCCCAACTACCAGGCCGGCAAGGACTCGCTGGCCGGCTTCAAGCGCTACTTCAAGGGCAACATCGCCGGCGAGGTCTACACCAAGCTCGGCCAGCTGGACTACTCGGCCGAGCTGGCCGAGGCGCGCGCCGCCAAGCCGGATGCCGTCTACACCTTCCTGCCCGGCGGCATGGGCATCAACTTCATCAAGCAGTTCGTGGGCGCCGGCCTGTCCAAGGACATGACGCTGCTGCAGCCCGGCTTCGGCGCCGACCAGGACATCATCCGCCCGGTCGGCGAGGCGATGCTGGGCATCTTCGACACCGCGCACTGGGCGCTCGACCTGCCCAACGCGGCCAACAAGAAGTTCGTCGCCGAGTTCGAGAAGGAATACAAGCGCCTGCCCAGCGTCTATGCGTCGCAGGGCTACGACGCCGCGCAGCTGATCGACGCGGCGGTCCGCGACGTCAAGGGCAAGCTCGAAGACAAGGACGCGGTGCGCCGCGCGCTCAAGGCCGCCAAGTTCCAGTCGGTGCGCGGCGACTTCAAGTTCAACACCAACCAGTACCCGATCCAGAACTACTACCTGCGGGTGGTGGGCAAGGACCAGCAGGGGCGCCTGGTGAACAAGTCATTCGGCGAGCCGATCTTCAAGAACCACGGCGACGCCTATGTGCAGGACTGCAAGATGAAGTGACGCGGGCCCGGCGCCGCCCGCGCGGCGCCGGCTCCCGGCGGGTGCCTACCCACCCGCGGCGGCCATCTGCTACGATCCGGAAATGCTTTAGACCTAAAGCTTTGGTCGTGCCATGTCCGGACTCCTCATCCTCGAGCAATCGCTGAACGGCCTGCAGTTCGGGCTGATGCTGTTCCTGCTCGCAGCGGGGCTGACGCTCGTGTTCGGCATCATGGACATGATCAACCTCGCGCACGGCTCGCTGTACATGGTCGGCGCCTTCATGGCCGCGTGGCTGGTGGAGCTGACCGGCTCCTTCCTGCTCGGCGTGCTGCTCGCGATCCCGGCCACCGCGGTGTTCGGCATGGTGCTCGAGGCGACGCTGCTGCGCTCGCTCTACGCCCGCGACCACCTCGCGCAGGTGCTCGCCACCTTCGCGCTGATCCTGATCATCAACGAGGGCGTGCGGATGGTCTGGGGCTCGGACCTCGCGCTGTCGGCGCCGCCCGCGCTGTCGGGGCCGGTCGAGCTGCTGCCCGGGCTCTGGTACCCGTCCTACCGGCTGGTGATCATCGCGGTGGGCCTCGCGCTCGCGCTCCTGATGTACGTGCTGGTCGCCAAGACGCGCGTGGGCGCGCTGGTGCGCGCCGGCGCCTCCAACCGCGAGATGGCGATGGCGATGGGCGTCGACATCCGGCGCCTGTTCACCGCGGTGTTCGGCGTGGGCGCGGCGCTGTGCGCGGTGGCGGGCGCGATGCTCGGCCCGCTGCTGGCGGTGCAGGTGGGCATGGGCGAGAGCATCCTGATCCTCGCCTTCGTGGTGATCGTGATCGGCGGCATCGGCTCGATCCGCGGCGCGCTGGTGGGCTCGCTGCTGGTGGGCTTCGTCGACACCCTGGGCCGCACGCTGCTGCCCCACCTGTTCCGCGAGTTCCTGCCGCCGCAGTTCGCGAGCGCGGCCGGGCCGGCGGTCGGCTCGATCATGATCTACGTGCTGATGGCGGTGGTGCTGTTCGTCCGCCCGCAGGGCCTCTTCCCGGCGCGCGGCTGACATGGGCCCCGCCTCCCCGCCTACCGGCGGCGCCCGCGTCGGCGCGACCATCGGCCTGCTCGTGCTCGCCGCCGCGGCCCTCGCCTATCCGTTCGTGATGCGCGCGCTCGATGCCGAGTTCTACATCAGCGTCGCGAGCCGCATCCTCATCTACGGCATCGCAGCCACCAGCCTGAACCTGATCCTGGGCTACGGCGGCCTCGTGTCCTTCGGCCATGCGGCGTTCTTCGGCATCGGCGCGTACGCGGTCGGCATCCTGGTCACCGAGGGCGTGACCAGCGGCTGGCTCGGATTCCCGATCGCGATGGGCGTCGCCGCCCTCGCGGCCGCCGCCATCGGCGCCGTGTCGCTGCGCACGCGCGGCGTGTACTTCATCATGATCACGCTCGCCTTCGCGCAGATGCTGTACTACCTCGTCAACAGCGTGAAGGCCTACGGCGGCGACGAGGGGCTGAACATCAAGGTCCGCTCCGACTTCGGCTTCGGCCTGAACCTGAAGGACGACCTGACCTTCTACTTCGTGGTGCTCGCCTGCCTCGCCGGCACGCTGCTCGTGGTGTACCGGCTGATGCGCTCGCGCTTTGGCCGCGTGGTGCTCGCGATGCGCGACGACGACACGCGCGCCGAGGCGATCGGCTTCCCGACCTTCCGCTACAAGCTGATCCTGTTCGTGATCGGCGGCGCGCTCGGCGGCCTCGCCGGCGCGCTTACCGTCAACCAGCAGAACTACGTGAACCCGAACGTGCTGCATTGGACGCAGTCGGGCACGCTGATGGTCATGGTGATCCTCGGGGGCGTGGGCACCCTGTGGGGCGGCGTGCTCGGCGCCGCGGCGCTGCTGGTGCTGGAGGAGGTCATCTCGGCGTACACCGTCCACTGGCAGTTCTACGTGGGCTGGGTGCTGCTGCTGATCGTGCTGTTCGCGCCGCGCGGGCTGGTGGGCCTGCTGGGCAGGTTGCTGCCCTCGGGGCGGGGCCGCGACGACGGGGGAGGGCACCCATGAGCGACGCGCCGCTGCTGTCGGTGCGCGACCTGTGCAAGCGTTTCGGTGGCGTGATCGCCACCGACCAGGTGACGCTCGACGTCGCCGAGGGCGAGGTGCATGCGCTGATCGGCCCGAACGGCGCGGGCAAGACCAGCCTGATCGCGCAGCTCTCCGGCAGCATGCTGGCGGATTCGGGCGAGATCCGCTTCGCCGGCCGCGACGTGACGCGCGCGCCTCAGCATCGGCGCGTGCGGGCCGGGCTCGCGCGCTCGTTCCAGATCACGCGGCTCTTCAAGGGGTTCAGCGCGATCGACAACATCGCGCTCGCGGTGCAGGCGCGCAGCGGCTCGAGCCTGTCCTTCTGGCGGCCGGTGCTGAGTGAGACCGCGCTGTTCGACGAGGCGCGGGCGCTGCTCGAGGAGGTCGGCCTGTCGGCGCGCGCTGATGCGCCGGCCAGCATGCTGTCGCACGGCGAGCAGCGCGCGCTCGAGGTCGGCCTCGCGCTCGCGACCCGCCCGCGCCTGCTGCTGCTCGACGAGCCGATGGCCGGTACCGGCCCCGAGGAGTCCGAGCGTATGGTCGCGTTGATCCAGCGCGTGCGCCGGCGCGCGACGATCCTGCTGGTCGAGCACGATGTTGATGCGGTGTTCCGCCTCGCCGACCGGGTGTCGGTGCTCGTCAACGGACGCGTGATCGCCTCCGGCGAGCCCGCCGCGGTGCGCAGCGACCCCGAGGTGATCGTCGCCTACCTCGGCGACGAGGTGGGCGCATGACCCAGCCGGCGGACGGGTCCGCGGCCGCGCCGCTGCTGCGGGTGCAGGGTCTCGAGACCGCCTACGGCGCGAGCCAGGTGCTGTTTGGCGTCGACCTCGACATCCGAGGCGGCGAGGTGGTGGGGCTGCTCGGGCGCAACGGCATGGGCAAGACCACGCTGGTGCGCTCCATCCTCGGGCTGGTCGGCTCGCGGGCCGGCAGCGTGAGCTTCGACGGCCGCGAGGTCCGCGGTCTCGCGCCCGACCGCATCGCACGGCTTGGACTGGGGATCGTGCCCGAGGGACGGCAGGTCTTCCCGAACCTGTCTGTCGACGAGCACCTGACCGCGTTCGCCGCGTTGCGCGGCGGCAGCGCGGGCGGCGAGCCCTGGAACGCGGCGCGCGTGTACCGTCTGTTCCCGCGCCTCGCCGAGCGTCGCGACAACCTGGGCAACCAGCTGTCCGGCGGCGAGCAGCAGATGCTCGCGATTGGGCGCGCGCTGGTGACCAACCCCCGGCTGCTGATCCTGGACGAAGCGACCGAGGGCCTCGCCCCGCTGATCCGCGAGGAGATCTGGCGTTGCCTGCGGGAGCTTCGCGAGGCCGGCCAGACCATCCTGGTGATCGACAAGTACGTGAACCGGCTGATCCAGCTCGCCGATCGCCATGTGATCGTCGAGCGCGGGCGCGTCGCGTGGCGCGGCACCTCGGCGGAGCTCGATGCCGACCGCGGGGTCTGGACGCGCTACCTCGGCGTCTAGGCCGCGCGGCGCCCCGCAGCCGGCCTCAAGGCTGCGCCGACCAGCGGCTGGGTGAGCCACCAGGGTTGACCTGGGGTGTAGCGGCGTAGAGCCCAGGGGCGGCGCGCAGGGCGGGATCATCGCGGGCCTCCGAGGGAGCCGGCGAGGGCATCCAGGGGCGAGGCGACCGTGCCGGCGGCGATGCGCAGCACATGCGTGTAGATCATCGTCGTGCTGACGTCGCTGTGCCCGAGCAGTTCCTGCACCGTGCGGATGTCCGTGCCCGACTGCAGCAGGTGCGTGGCGAACGAGTGGCGCAGCGTGTGGACCGAGACCGGGAGGTGGATGCCCGCGGCCGAGACGGCCCGCTTCAGGTGCCGCTGGATCAGCTGGGGGTAGAGGTGGTGACGTCGATCGGTGCCGCTGCGCGGATCGCGCGAGCAGTGATCGGCGGGGAACACCCAGTGCCAGCCCCAGTTGGTGCCGCCCTTAGGGTATTTGCGGGCGAGCGCGTCCGGCATCTCCACACCCGGGCGCCCGAGCTTGCGGTCCTGCTCCCACCAAGCGCGGGCGCGCGCCATCTGCGCGTGCAGGTCCGTGACCAGCGAGCGCGGAAGCATGACCACGCGATCCTTGCCACCCTTGCCGCTGCGCACGATGAGCACGTGACGCTCGAAATCCACGTCCTTGACGCGCAGCTTCAGGGCTTCTGTGAGCCGCAGGCCGCAGCCGTAGAGCACGCGGGCGACAAGCGCCGGTTCGCCCTGCATGCGGTCGAGCAGGTCCCGCGTCTGGGCGACGGTGAGCACCGCGGGAACGTGCTTGCGTATGGCGGGCCGCTGGATCTGCTGCATCCAGGGCAGGTCCTGGTCGAGCACCTCCCGGTAGAGAAAGAGCAGGGCGCAGAGCGCCTGCTTGTGGGTCGACGCAGAGATGCCGCGCTGGTTGACCAGCGCATTCAGGAACGACTCGACCTCTGGGCCACCGAGCGTGCGCGGATGGCGCAGCCCGTGATGCCGCACGAAGGCGCGGATCCACAGCAGGTAGGCCTGCTCGGTGCGCAGGCTGTAATGCAGGTAGCGAATCCGCTCGCGCACCTGGTCGAGCAGCCGGGTGGACTGCAGCGCAGGTTTGCCCCGGGTGGTCGTTACGTGAGTACTGTTCATGCAACCAGTATCCGGCGGAGGCTGCCTTTACTCAAGCTAGACGAAAGTCTGAGACGAACGGGGTAGGCAGAGCGATCGCAGACCGAGCCAGCATAGGACGCGCGGAGGAAACGGTTATGCGGACAGCGGCCGGCGAGGAGATGCGGCAGGCGGCGCGCGGAACTGCCGTTCATCGGCGATTCGACGGATACGCCCAACATGGTTATTGGACTTAAGGCGATTCGTTAGTAGAGTCGAGAAAGCCAAATACAAGTTAGCTGTCGCTGGATCGCTCGCGCTTGACGTATGCATCGAATATGCATATCATCGCACGATGGAAGTCGAGTTCGACCGGGACAAGGCGCGATCGAATCTCAAGAAGCACAAGGTCAGCTTCGCCCACGCGGAGCAGGT
>CAYNRU010000004.1:0-76038 GCA_964399635.1 uncultured Bordetella sp. | reverse complement strand
GATGCCCGGCTTGACCTTGTGGCGGATCATGTAGCCCTTGATGAGCTTGCGGTACATCTCGTTGTGAGCGACCGCGTGCGGGCGCGGGCCCACGACGCTCATGCGGCCCTGCAGCACGTTGAAGAACTGCGGCAGCTCGTCGATCGAGGTCCGGCGCAGGAAGGCGCCGACTGGCGTGACCCGCGGGTCGTCGCGGGTGGCCTGGATGACCTCCGCGCCATCCTCCTGGATCCGCATCGAGCGGAACTTCCAGACCAGGATCTCCTCGCCGTCCAGCCCGTAGCGGCGTTGGCGAAAGAGCACCGGCCCGGGGCTGGTGAGCTTCACGGCGAGGGCCGCCGCCAGCATGATCGGGGAGGCCGCGACGATCGCGACGCAGGCGATCACCATGTCCGAGAGTCGCTTGATGAGGCCGGTCGTGCCGTGGAAGGGCGTTTCGCAGACCGCGACCACCGGCATGCCGACCACCGTGTCGATGCGCGCCTGGATCAGGTCGTACATGAAGATGTCCGGCACGAAGAAGATCGATGCCGTGGTGTCGCGCATCTGGTCGAGCAGCTTCAAGATGCGGGGCTGCGAGGCCATCGGCAGCGCGATATAGATCTGGTCGATCCGGTTGGCGCGCACGAAGTCCGCGACGCCGGTCAGGTCGCCGCGCATCGGCGCCTCCAGCTCGTTGCCGATGCGGGTCGGCTCGCGGTCGTCGAAGAAGGCGGCGATCCGGGTCTGGGAGATGGCGTCCCCCGCCAGCTGGCGCGCCAGCGTACGGCCGAGCTCGTTGGCGCCTATCACGATCGCCACCTGCTCGCGGCGCAACGCGACCAGCGTCGGCAGGGCCCACGGCGTCAGCAGGTGGACGAAGACCTGGACCAGCGGCGTCGTGATGGCCCACGCTGCAAGCAGGTTGGCGTCGAATTCGCGCAGCATGTCGGTGCCCAGGCCCAGCGCGAGCAGCAGCGCGACCACCAGCCCCCAGCCCGCCGCGATGCGTCGGACCACGTCTCTCGGCTGGCGCCGAAACGGCAGGTCTCCCGGGTAGGACAACAGGAACACCAGCGCCGCAAGAAGGGTCGCGCTGGAGCCGAAGGGCAGGGCGAACCAGCGATGCAGCAGCACCAGGCAGGCGACCGCCAGCGCCGGATCCGCGACCCTTCCGACGAGCGCGACCAGGCTGCTGCTCCCGGTGCGTACGTGCGTGTGCATCACGGGGATGCTGCGAGGAAGTTGGGCGGCCATCGTTCGATTGGAAAAACGTCGGGAAGCTGCTACGTTTCGGCTGCCACGACGGCTTGCCGACACGCGATGATCGGGTTCAGGGTCGAGATCGCCTGTGCACTAGTTCTCAATCACCTCGGGATGACGATGACCACTTCACGAACCTGGCGAGTCGGCCTCGCGCTCGCCCTGACAGCCGCACCGTTCGCCGTGCTGGCCCAGCCGGTCGCGATGCCCACCCAGGTCGCCGACGTTCTCAGCTTCGACGTCGCCGGCGGGTTCGAGCACCACAGCAACATCTTCCGGCTGCCCGACGGCCCGAGCGACACGGTGCTGCGCGGCGTGTTCGGGGTGCGCTTCGAGCGCGATGTGAGCCTGCAGCGCTTCGCCGCCTACCTGACCCTCGAGCCGGTCAAGTACCTGGACTTCTCGCGCTACGACTACCTGGGTTTTGGCACCGGCGCGACCTGGGACTGGGAGATCGGCCGCCCCGTGTTCGGGCAGCTGGCGGTGCGCTACACACGCGCCCAGACGCCCTTCGACGCCATCGGCTTCGCGCAGAACAACCTCCAGAACCTGCTGTTCATGCGCGGGCTGGCCGGCTTTCGGATCACGCAGGCCTGGTCGGTGATCGGTGCGCTCGACTACATGACCACCGACAACTCGGCGGCGCTGCAGACCTCGGCCAACTTCGAGCGGCTCGGGCTGGAGGCCGGCATGCGCTATGCGCCCGGCAACGCGACCGAACTCGATTTCGTGTGGCGCCGCGAGGACGGCACCTACCCGAACCGGCAGGTCTTCGATGCCACCGGCAACCTGCTGCCGGCCGCGGTCGACAACGCCTACACCCAGGACGCGCTGATCGCACGGATCGGCTACCGTCCCACCGACGTGACCCGGATCGTCGGCAACATCGGCTACACGCGCCGGTCCTTCGAGAACATCCCGCAGCGCGACTTCAGCGGCGTGACCGCCGGCCTGGACTTCGAGTGGCCGCTGTCGGGCGCTCTGCTGATGCGGGCCTCGCTGTTCCGCAGCATCGACACCGCCGAACTGCTGACCTCCAGCTACATCGACGTGATCGGGTTCGGCCTGCGCCCGACCTGGACGCTGACGAGCCGCATATCGATCGACGGCATCGCCGTCTATTCCACGCGCGACTACAAGGGCGACCCGGGCTTCGTGTTCAACGGCTCGGAGGTCCGCAAGGACAAGCTGCTGGAAATCGGCCTGCGGGCCAACTACGAGCTCGCGCGCCGTGTGTTCCTGTATGCCGATCTGCGCAGTCTGGATCGCAATTCCAACTACGCCCAGTTTGATTTCACCGACAACTGGGTGAGCGTAGGCGTTCGCGCCTCGTTCTGAGCCGACGGCGCCGGATTCGCCCGCACGACGATGCAGCGCGCTGCGGATTCGATCACGCCGCGGACGGCCGCGGCCCGTTAGGATAAGCACTTCGGATCCGTTGCCCCGGCGGCGGGTCTGCCTGCACTTGAAACGAGGGCGCCCTCCGATGATCGATCTGTCTCTGTGCCGCCTGCAGCGTTGTCTGGGTTCGCTGCTGATCGGCCTGTGCGTGCTTGCCGGCCTGACGCTCCAGCCCGCCTGGGCGCAGCAGCCGTCGTCGGCCGAGGCCGCCCGCGACGACTACGTGCTCGGGCCCGGCGACGCGATCCGGATCCAGGTGTTCCAGAATCCCGACCTCACCGTCGAGGCCCGCGTGTCCGAGGCCGGCGTGATCTCCTACCCGCTGCTCGGCGCGGTTCGCATCGGCGGCATGTCGCCGACCAACGTCGAGAAGCTGATCTCGCAGCGGCTGCGCGACGGCAAGTTCCTGCAGAACCCGCAGGTGACGGTCAACATCACGACCTTCCGCAGTCAGCAGGTGTCGGTGCTCGGCAACGTGACCCGCCCGGGCCGCTACCCGATCGAGACGACCGGCATGCGACTGTCCGAGGTGCTGTCGCTGGCCGGGGGCGTCGCGGCCACCGGCGCCGACGACGTGGTGCTGGTCACCAGCCGCAGCGGCAAGCCGATCCGGCTCGAGATCGACCTGGTCGACATGTTCGCGTCGGGCGACCTCAGCCAGGACCCGCAGATGCAGGCCGGCGACGTGGTCTACGTCAACCGCGCTCCGCAGTACTACATCTACGGGCAGGTCCAGCGCCCCGGCCAGTACGGCGTGGACCGCGGCCTGACCCTGGCCCAGGCGATCGCCAAGGGTGGTGGCCTGACCCTGCGCGGCACCGACAAGGCCGTGCGGGTGCATCGACGCTACGGCAACAAGCAGATCCAGATCCTCGAGCCCAAGCTCGACGACCCGATCCGGCCGGACGACCTGATCTTCGTTCGCGAAAGCGTGTTCTGAGCGGCGGGCGCCCCGCCATCCGGCGCGCCCCGATCCGATCCTTCCCACGGGCCGCCTCGCGCGGCCCGTGCCACGTCCGGCGCCCGGCGCCCGGTGCCGCGCGCCGCCCAGAGGCTTGTGGAACCGGCGCAACGACGCACCGCCCATCGCCCCTGGTGGGCGGGTTCGGCGCGCGCCATCGCCCGTCCGGCGGTCTCGCTCATCCACCCGTCCGACACCGGGCGTTCCCGCTCGGAAGGCGGCGCACGCGGTCGATAATCCAGACATCCGTCGACATGAAGAACGCAGATGCCCGGCCAACAGGAAGCCTTCCAGGGACGACAGCCGATCGTCGATCGGCTCGGTGAGCTGGTCGGCTACGACCTGCTCTGCCGCGCCAGCGGCAGCGCCGAGCGTGCCTGCGTCGACGACGAGGACGCAGCCAGCCTGCAGGTCATGTCGACCCTGCTGCACGACCTGGGCGCCCCGGCCGTGCTCGCCGGCCGGCAGGCGTTCGACAACGTCGGCCTGCAGTCGCTGCGCGAGGCGCTGTGCACCGACCTGACCATCTCCAGCCGGACCCTGGTGCCCGCGCATCGGTCCGCCCAAGCCGCGGCGCAGGAGGCCGCGCTCGCATGAACCAGTCGATCCAGGCGCCCGTCGGCGCAGCATCCGCCCCGACCACGATTGCCCGCAGCGACGATCCGTCGGCCTTCCTCGGCCGCCAGCCGATCCTCGACCGCGCCCAGCAGCTGATCGGCTACGAGCTCCTCTATCGCGCCGACGCGCACGCCGTCGAGGCGCTCTTCACCGACGGCGAGTTCGCGAGCCTGGTGGTGATCGCCTCGCTGCTGCAAGACATCGGCCCCGAGCAGGTGCTGGGTGGCAAGCTCGGCTTCGTCAACGTCGGCCCGGAGTCGATCGGCGACGACTCGCCGGTCGTGCTGCTCGAGCCCAGGCGCACGGTGCTGGAGTTCAGCTCGCGCGAGCCGGTCGATGAGGCGGTGCTCGCGCGCCTGACCGAGCTGCGCAGGCTGGGCTACGGCCTCGCGGTCACCGTCGACTCGCCGGCGGTGCTGCGCCAGCCGATCTTCGCGCTCGCGAACTACGTCAAGGTCGACCTGCTGCAAGTGCCGATGGAGCAGTTGCCGCTGGTCACCAAGCTGCTCAAGGGCGCGGGCGGACGGCGGCTGCTGATCGCCGAGAAGGTCGAGACGCGCGAGCAGGCGAACGCCTGCCTGGCGCTCGGCTTCGACTGCCTGCAGGGCTTCTACTTCGCACGACCCGAGACGCTGGCGGCCCGCAAGCTCGAGCCCGCGCGCGCAGCGGTCATGCAGGCGATCAAGCTGCTGCTGCGCAATGCCGACGTGATGGAGGTCGACAACGCGCTCAAGCGCGACGTCGCGCTGTCGGTCAAGCTGCTGCGCTACATGAACACCGCCGGCATGGGGCTGTCCACGAAGATCGAGTCGCTCAAGCACGCGATCGGATTGCTGGGCTACAGCAAGCTCGCGCGCTGGCTGACGCTGCTGCTGGCCACCGCCGACAGCAAGGATCCGACCGCGCCGCTGCTGGCGCGCACCGCGATCACCCGCGGGCGGCTGATGGAGCTGCTGGGCGAGGGCCGGTTCGACGTCGCGCAGCGCGACAACCTGTTCATCGCGGGCACCTTCTCGCTGCTGCCGGCGATGCTGATGCTGCCGATGAAGGACGCCCTCGACGAGCTGGACCTGCCCGACACCGTCGCGGAGGGCCTGCTCATGCGGACCGGCGAGTTCGCGCCCTACCTTCGGCTCGCCGAGGCGGTGGAGCATCCGTCGCTCGCCGGCGTGGCCCAGCTGTGCAAGGAGCTCGCGATCGCCCCGCGCGCGCTGAACCTTGCCCAGATGCAGGCGACCGACTGGGTCAACCAGCTCGGGATCTGAGCAGGGGCCGGGTCGCTCGGCGTCCCGCCGCGACCGTCGCGGACGGTCCCGTTTCCCTGGTCGGCGCGCCGGACGCGAAGAACCCCAGCTCGGCCAGCGCGGCGTCGACCGCGTCGTGCAGCGGCGTCTCGGCAGGCGCGCCCGTCAGCGCGCGCAGGCGGGTGCCGTCGAGCCGGTGCGGCCGCCGCCACAGGTAGGCCATCTCCACCAGCTCGCGCCACGCCGGCACGAACGGCGACAGCACGCGCATCAGGCCCCAGGGCAGGCCGCCGATCTTCAGCCGTCCGCCCGCGGGCAGCAGGACGCGCCGCACCGCGACCGCTTGCACCGCGTCGGCCAGTTCGCGGCCGGTGACGGCATGCCCCTCGAAGTGATGCACCGAAAACGGCGCGAGGGCGTCCGCCCGCGCGGCCAGCGCCACGCAGGCCGCGGCCAGCTCGGGCAGCGCGGCCCATGCGTGCACGACGTCGAGCGGGCCGGGGTAGGTGAACCGGCCGCGCCGCAGCGACTTGACCAACGCCAGGTCGAACCACGACCCCGTGCCCCCGCCGAAGAAGTCGCCCGCCCGCAGCACCGCGCAGCGCACGCCCTCGAGCGACGCGGCCCGCAGCGCCTCCTCGATCTCGATACGCAGCAGGCCCTTGCGCGTCCGCGCGCGCAGCGGCGTCTCCTCGGTCAGCACCGTCGGCATGTCCTCCCCGAAGTTGTAGACGTTGCCGGGCATGATCAGCGTGGCGCAGAGCGCGCGGGCCGCCGCGATCGCCGCGCGAGCCAGCGGCAGCGCCTCGGTCGCCCAGCGGTCGTAGGGCGGGTTCAGGGCGTGGATGACCACCGACACGCCGCCGCCGGTGGCCGTGGCCAGCGCGGCGGTGTCGGCCGGATCGACCGCCGCGCGGGTCGCGAGCTGCGCAATGCCGGCGGCGAGCGGGCGCCGCGCCTGGGCGATCACTCGCCATCCGGCGGCATGGAAGGCGCGGACCGCGGCGGCGCCGAAGCGGCCGTTGGCGCCGAGCACCAGCACGGCAGGGGTGGCGGGGGCGGGTGCTGCGGGCGGGTGGGTCATGAGGCGCTCCTGGGTCGATGGCCCGATTGTCGAGTGCCCCGCATCCATTCACAATCGGCAATAACTGACCAGGAGATATTCATGAATGAATCGAAGCCGGCAGTGCTCCGCACCGTGGCGCCGAGCCTGTCGCGCTTCGACTGGACGCTGGTGCGCAGCTTCCTCGCGGTGCTCGAGCAGGGCAGTCTGTCGGCGGCGGCGCGCCGGCTCGGCAGCAACCAGCCCACGATCGGGCGGCACGTCGCCGAGCTCGAGTCGCAGCTCGACTGCGTGCTGTTCGAGCGCACCGGCCGCGGGCTGTCGGCCACCCCGATGGCACGCGTCATCGCCGATCACGCGCGCGCGATGGAGGAGGGCGCCGACGCGCTGGCGCGCGCGGTGCAGGGCCGCCGCCGCGAGACCGGCGGCACCGTGCGCATCACCGCCAGCCAGACGGTCGCCTGCTACCTGCTGCCCCCGCTGCTCGCCCGCCTGCGCGATGAGGAGCCCGGAATCGCGCTCGAGCTGGTCGCCTCCAACCAGGTGAGCAACCTGCTGCGCCGGGAGGCGGACATCGCGGTGCGCATGGTCCGCCCGGTGCAGGGCGCGCTGGTGGCGCGGCGACTGTGCGACATCGGTATCGGCGCGTACGCGCACCGCCGCTACCTCGCCCGCGCCGGCGTGCCGCAGCGCCCGGAGCAGCTCCTCGAGCACACGCTGCTCGGCTTCGACACCGACGACGGCATCGAGCGCGCCATGCGCGCGGCGGGCATGGCCGTCGGTCGAGACAGCTTCGCCGTACGCACCGACGATCATGTGCTGTACTGGAGGATGCTGGTCGCGGGGGCCGGCATCGGCTTCGTCACGCACCACCTGGCGCGCGCCGAGCCGCAGGTCCGGCGGGTGCTGCCGCGGCTCCCGATCCCCCCGCTCACCTGCTGGCTCGCGGTGCACCGGGAGGTCCGCAGCAGCCGCCCCATCCGCCGGGTCTGGGATTTCCTCGCCGAGGCGATACCGGCCGCGGTGGGCGCCGACTGAGCTGTGCCGGACGCGCGCTCGCATAGAATGCATCGGTGACTGCACCTGCCCATGTCCCCCTGGTCGTCGCCACGCGCGGCGGCGCCGTCGAGAACATCCACTACGGATCGGTCGCCGTCGTCGACCGCGCCGGGCGCCTGCTGCACGCCGCGGGTGACCCCGGGTCCCTGACCTTCACGCGATCCACCCTCAAGGCCTTCCAGGCCCTGCCCTTCCTGCGCGACGACGGGCCGCGCAGCTTCGGCCTGGACGAGCGCGAGCTGGCGCTGCTCACCGCCAGCCACTCCGGCGAGCCCTTCCACATCGCCGCGGTCGACGCCATCCTCGCCAAGAGCAGGAACCACTGGCGGCGGCTCAAGTGCGGCTGCCACGTGCCCTACATGTACGAGACGCTCGCGCGCACGCCGCCGCCGCACCAGAGCTTCGATGCGCGTTATCACAACTGCTCGGGCAAGCACGCGGGCTTCCTCGCCTACTGTCAGCTGCACGGCCTGCCGGCCGACACCTACCTCGAGCCTTCGCACCCTCTGCAGCAGCGCATCCGCGCCGAGGTCGGCGCCCTGCTGGGCATGGCGCCCGAGTCCATCGTCGGCGGCATCGACGGCTGCAGCGCGCCCAACCTCGCGCTGCCGCTGTCGGGCCTCGCGCGACTCTGGGCGATGCTCGCCGGGGGCGGCGCGGGCGATGCCACCGACCCGCTCCTCGAGCGGCTGTTCGGCGCGATGACCATGTACCCGGAGTACGTGTCGGGCACCGCGCGCAGCGACCTGCACTTCATGCGCGCCGGCGCCGGCGACTGGGTGTCCAAGGTCGGCGCCGACGGCGTTCAGGTGGTCGGCGTGCGCTCGCGCGGGCTCGGCATCGCGATCAAGATCAGCGACGGCCACTCCGACGCGCGCTTCGTCGCTGCCTTCGAGGTGCTGCGGGCGCTCGGGCTGATCGCGCCCGACGATCCCGAGCTCGGGCGGTATGCGAAGATCCCCATCGTCAACGCCGCGGGCCTGCGGACGGGCGAGCGGCGGGCCGTGTTCGAGCTCGACACGCACGACTAGCAGGCACCGGGCGCAGGACGCCCCAGGAGGAGACCGGATGGACCGAAGCAGGCTGCACGCCCTGGGTGCGCTGGGTGCGACCGCGCTGGTCGCCGGCACGGGCGGAATCGCCGCGCGCTCGGTCGTGCAGCGGATGCAGGCCGCACTCGGGCACATCCAGAACCTCGGCGCCGCGACCGGCCATATCCGCGGCGGCCGGCTCAAGGCGCTGGGCGTCACCAGCGAGCAACGCCATCCGCAGCTGCCCGAGGTGCCCACGATGGCCGAGCAGGGCGTGCCAGGCTTCGTCGTGACCTCGTGGCAGGCGTTCATGGCGCCCAGGGGCCTGCCCCCGGCGGTCCGCAGCCGCCTCCAGGCCGAGCTCGTCGCCGCGCTCAACGCGCCCGAGGTCAAGGAGCGGTTCGCGACCCAGGGCTTCGACGTGGTCGCCAACACGCCCGAGCAGTTCTCGACCTTCCAGCGCGACGAGATCGCCCGCTGGAGCAAGGTCGTCAAGCAGAAGGGAGTGACGCCCGACTGAGCCTGGCGGGGCGACGCCGGCGCGCCGCCCCGCCCCCTTGGCCGGGCCGTCGCCGCCCGGTGTGCCCTCAACCCCCCGCGTGCCGCCCTGCCCCCTGCGGGCGCGCCCGCCCCGCCGATCGCCGGCGCCCGACCGCGACCCTCACAGACATGCCCACGATCCTCGTCACCGAACAGATCCACGCCGACGGCCTCGCCCTGCTCGACGCCCGCCCGGGCGCCGAGGTGATCCGCGGCTGGACGCTCGACCCCGCCGCGCTCGCCGACGCCGAGGCGCGCGCCGACGCGCTGCTGGTGCGCTTTCATCGCTGCGACGCGGCCTTCTTCGCGCGAGCGCCGAAGCTGCGCGTGGTCGCCCGCTACGGCGTCGGCGTCGACACCATCGACCTGCACGCCGCGCGCGACCGCGGCGTCACGGTGGCGATCACCGCCGACGCCAACACGCAGTCGGTGGTGGAGCACACGATCTGGATGCTGCTGTCGCTCGCCAAGCCCTTCGACCGCTGGCGCCAGGGCATGGCCGCGCTGGCCGGCAAGAGCCGCGAAGAGTGGGCGAGGCTGACGCCGTCGCGCTACGCATCGCGCGACGAGGGCCTGGGCGGCGAGCTCGGCGGCCACACGCTGGTCGTGGTCGGCGTGGGCCGCATCGGTCGGCGCGTCGCGCAGGTGGCGTCGGCGCTCGGCATGCGCATCCTCGCGGTCGATCCCTACGTGGACCGGGCCTACGGGCTCGCCGCGGGCTGGTCCTTCGCGGATTCGCTCGCGCAGGCGCTGCCGCAGGCCGACTTCCTGACCGTGCACTGCCCGCGCAACGCCGAGACCTTCGGGATGATCGGCGCCGCGGAGCTCGCGCTGCTGCCGGCGGGCGCGGCGGTCGTCAACTGCGCGCGCGGGGGCATCGTCGAGGAGGCGGCGCTCGCCCACGCGCTCGGCGCCGGGCGGCTGAGCGGCGCGGGCATCGACGTGTTCGACGCCGAGCCGCCGCCGCCGGACCATCCGCTGCTCGCGATGCCAGGCGTGTTCCTCACGCCGCACGCAGCCGCCGCGACCCGCGAGGCCGCGATGCGGATGTCGACCGGCGCGGCGCGCAACATCCTCGACTTCCTCGACGGTCGGCTCGAGCCGTCGATGGTCTATCCGGTCCCGCCGCGCGCCTGAGCCCGCGGCGCGCCGTCACCCTCGATCCTCCCGGGAGCATCCATGACCGCCATCACCCCCGCCCTGCTCGACACGCTGCGGCGCTTCGACACCCCGACGATCTGCAACGCGCTCGAGATCGTGGCGCCGCAGCGCCGTGCGATCGGCTTCACGCGCAGGCCGCTGGTCTGCGTGCGGCCCGACCTCGCGCCCATGGTGGGCTTCGCGGCGACGGTGACCTACCGCGCTGCAGTGCCGCCGTCGGGCACGCCGCAGGAGCGCCGTGAGCGGCGCATCGCCTACTACGAGTACGTGGCGAGCCTGGGGGCGCCGAGCGTCATCGTGGTGCAGGACCTGGACGACGTGCCGGGCTTCGGTGCGATGTGGGGGGAGGTCAACACGGCGATCCACCTGGGGCTCGGCGCGCTTGGGGTGGTGACCAACGGGTCGGTGCGTGACATCGACCAGTTCGCGCCGGGGTTCCAGGCGCTGGCGGGCAGCATCGGGCCGAGCCATGCGTACGGGTCCCCGGTGGGTTGGGGCGAGCCGGTGGACGTGCACGGGATGACGGTGCGGCATGCCGACCTGGTGCATGCGGACCGGCACGGGGCGGTGGTGATCCCGGCGGACGTGGCGCATGCGCTGCCGGCGGCGGTGGACCTGCTGGTGCGCAAGGAGAAGGTGATCCTGGACGTGGCCCGGGGGGAGGGGTTCTCGATGGCTGTGCTGCGTGAGGCGTTGAGGGTGTCGGACGAGATCCACTGAGGGCGCGTTCGGCGGTGGCGCGCGGCCGTCGCCGGTCACTCGTAGCGGCCGAGCCTCACCATGGTCGTGCCCACCTTGAGGTGGGCCATCGAGGGCATCACCAGAACGGTGTCGTCGTAGGGGGCCCGGATCACGGTGTCGCCGTCGTGCGCGATGGGGTCGCCGCGCCGGGGGATCACCTCCAGGCCGGTGAAGGGCGCGACGAAGCGAAAGGACAGGCTGCGGGCGACGACGGGCTCGGTGACGCGGACGGTGCGTTGCGCGGCGGGCGGGGCGACGCGCAGCAGGGGCGCGACGGCGGCGGCATCGACGCAGCCGGTGGCAGCCAGGAATCGCAGCAGCGTGTCGACGGCGACGTCGGCGGCGGCGCGCTCCCAGTGCTGGCCGCACTCGATCAGCAGGGCGGTGCGCGGATCGTGGGGGTCGCCGAACGCGCCGCGCTCGATCATCCGCAGGCCGGCGGGATGGCCGGTGTCGATCAGCAGGTCGCCGGGCACGCCCATCCGCCGCGCGAAGGCGGCGCTCTTGTCGCCGCCGCGCCCGGTGGCGCCGCAGACCATGATCGGGCGGCAGGGCTCGTGCATGGAGTGGATGTCGAGCAGGTAGTCGGCGGCGTCCACGAAGGGCCGCAGCGCCCGCGCGCGGCGCAGTTCGACGGAGTCGCGCAGCCCGCCCAGCGCGTCATCGCCCCACACGCGGTTGTAGTCCTCGTCGACGTAGCGACTGCGGTCGGGGTCGGCGGGGTCCCAGCGGGCATAGGCCTCGACGTTGGCGAAGGCCAGCGTCAGGGCGCCGCGCGCGGGGCGCAGCGCTCCGGCCAGCAGACCGTCGAGCGCGATCGCGCCGCACAGCTCGTTGCCGTGGGTCAGGGCCTGCACCATCACCGACGGGCCGCGCACGCCCGAGTCGAAGCGCCACACGTACTCGGTGCCGGTGTTGCCGGCGCGCCAGCGTGCGATGTCGGGCGGCTGCAGCTCGATCGGTCGGTCGGTCATGGTGCGAGGTGCCTCGTGTAGTCGGCGAGCACGGCCAGCAGTCGGTCGAGGTCGCGCCGCAGGGTCGCGAAGCCGGCATGGCGCTCGCGTGTGGTCTCGTCCAGGTACAGGCGCTTGTTCAGCTCGACCTGCAGGCTGTGACGGGCGCGCGTCGGCTCGCCGCACAGCCGCACCAGCTCCACCCCCTTGTAGGGGTCGTTGAGCTTCACGTCGTAGCCCATGGCCGCGAAGGTGTCGCGCACCAGCGCGGTCAGCCCGGGGTCGCAGGTGCTTCCGTCGCGATCGCCGAGCACGACGTCGGCGCGGGGGACGCCTGCGCCGCCCGCGCCCGAGGTGGAGCGCATGGAATGGCAGTTGAGGTGCACACAGCGGCCGTGGCGCGCGTGGGCCTCGTCCACCAGCGCGAGCAGGGCGCGCTGGTAGGGCAGCAGGCAGCCGTCGATGCGTGCGGCGAGCTCGGCCGCGCTCAGGCGGCGCGCGTGGATCGGCCGGCCGTCCTCCAGGGTGCGCCAGACCACGGCCTTGCCCAGGCCCGCCTTGCCGCTGGCGCGGATCGGGCGCGGCCACGGGCCGTCGAGCAGGTCGGCGTCGACGTCGTCGGCATGGCGGTTGGCGTCGACGTAGGCGCGCGAGAAGCCGGCGGCGAGCAGCGTCGCGCCGTGCGCCGGCGCGTCTGCCCAGAGCACGTCGACATCGGTGTCCTCGGGCTCGCCCAGGTCCCAGCGGCTGACCGCGAGCGGCAGGCCGTCCGGGATCCAGCGCCCGGAGTGCGGCGAGTCGAGCACAAGCGCTACGGCCGGCCCGACGGGCGCGTCGATCCTGAAGGGCAGGCCGCCGGTCGGCGCGGGCCTCATCGCACGTCGTTCAGGTGGCACGCGGACAGCCGCCCGGGCGCGACCTCGCGCAGCTCGGGCGCCTGCGCCCGGCAGCGCTCGCTCGCATGCGGGCAGCGCGGATGGAAATGGCAGCCCGACGGCGGGTCGAGCGGGGAGGGGATCTCGCCGCTGATCGGCCGGTAGCTGCGGCCGCGGCGGTCGAGCCGCGGCACCTCGGCGAGCAGCGCCTGCGTGTAAGGATGGTTGGGCGCGTCGTACAGCTCGCCGATCGGCCCGGTCTCGACCACGCGGCCGAGGTACATGATCACGACGCGGTCGGCCAGGTGGCGCACCACGCCGAGGTCGTGGCTGATGAACAGGTAGGTCAGGCCCAGCGCCTCGCGCAGCGCCATGAACAGGTTCAGCACCTGCGCCTGGATCGACACGTCGAGTGCGGCCACCGCCTCGTCGCAGACGAGGAAGCGCGGCTGCACGGCGAGCGCGCGCGCGATGCCGATGCGCGCGCGCTGCCCGCCCGAGAACTGGTGCGGGTAGCGGCGCGCGCTGGCTGGATCGAGCCCCACCTGGGCGAGCAGCCGCGCGACATGGTCGGGCGCGTCGGCGCGGCGCACCAGGCCGTGCGCCACCGGCGCCTCGGCGATCGCGTCGCCCACGCGCATGCGCGGGTTCAGCGACGCGAACGGGTCCTGGAAGATCATCTGGATCGGCGGCTGGCGCCCGGGCACGAGCGCGACCGTCTCGCCGCCCAGGCGCACCTCGCCCGCGCTCGGCGGGTGCAGCCCGGCGATCACGCGGCCCAGCGTCGACTTGCCGCAGCCCGACTCGCCGACCAGGCCCACCACCTCGCCATCGCCGACCTCGAAGGACACCCGGTCGACCGCATGCACCACCTGCTCGCGCACCGGGGCGCCCAGGCGGGCGGCGATCCGCTCGATCGCGTCCAGGCGCCGCACGAAGCGGCGCGACACCTCGCGCACCTCGAGGAGGGCCGGCGCCTTCATGCGGCGGCCCGCGCGTCGGCGGCGCCGGGGCCCGCGGGCGGCGGCGCGGGCAACGGCCGGATGCAGCGCACCTCGCGGCTCCCGGGCCGCAGCGACAGCGGCACCGGGGCCGCGCAGTCCTCGCCCGCCTGGCCGCAGCGGCCGCGGAACGCGCAGCCTGCGGGCAGCGCGGCCAGCGACGGCGTCATGCCGGGGATCTGGCGCAGCGGCCGGCCCGGCGCGTTGTTGGCGGGCACGGAGTCGAGCAGGCCGCGGGTGTAGGGATGCAGCGGCGCGTCGAGCACCTCGCCCACCGGTCCCTGTTCGACGATGCGCCCGGCGTACATCACCGCCACGCGGTCGGCGAGGCCGGCGACCACCGCGAGGTCGTGCGTGATCCACAGCAGCGCCGTGCCCGCCTCGCGCACCAGGGTCTGCATCTCGTGCAGGATCTGGCCCTGAACGGTGACGTCGAGCGCGGTGGTCGGCTCGTCGGCGATGATCAGCGCGGGCCGGTTGAGCAGCGCGATCGCGATCGCGACGCGCTGTCGCATGCCGCCCGAGAACTGGTGCGGATACTGCTCGAGCCGCTCGCCGGCCGACGCGATGCCCACGCGGGTCAGCGCGTCGGCGCAGCGCTCGCGCGCGGCGCGCCGCGACACGCGCTGGTGGGCGAGCACAGTCTCGATCATCTGCGTGTCGATCCGCAGGACCGGGTTGAGCGTCATCATCGGGTCCTGGAAGATCATCGCGATCCGGTTGCCGCGCAGCGTGCGCAGCGCCTCGTCGCCCGCGCCCAGCAGCTCGGCCCCCTCGAAGCGGATGCTCCCCGCGGCGATGCGCCCCGGCGGGTCGATCAGCCCCAGGATCGAGAAGCCGGTGACCGACTTGCCCGAGCCCGACTCGCCGACCAGGCCGAGCACCTCGCCCGGCGCGATCTCGAAGCTCGCGCCGTCGACCGCGCGCAGCGCGCCGTCGCGCGACGCGAACTCGGTGACCAGGTCGCGGACCTGCAGCAGCGCCGTGCCGCTCATCGCGACAGCCTCGGGTTGAGCACGTCGCGCAGCTGGTCGCCGACCAGGTTGATCGCGAGGATGGTCACCAGGAGCGCAACGCCCGGGTATACCGAGATCCAGTACTTGCCCGACAGCAGGTACTCGTAGCCGTTGGCGATCAGCAGCCCCAGGGATGGCTCGGTGGTCGGCAGCCCCAGGCCCAGGAAGGACAGCGTCGCCTCCAGCGCGATCGCGTGGGCCACCTGCACCGTGCCCACGACGATCAGCGGCGGCAGCGCGTTGGGCAGCAGGTGGTGCAGCACGATGCGCGACGGCGCGAGCCCCAGCCCGCGCGCCGCCTCCATGTACTCCTTGCCGCGCTCGACCAGCGCCGCCGAGCGCGCGGTGCGCGCGTAGTACGCCCACTGCACGGTCACCAGCGCGACGATCACCTTGTCGACGCCCTTGCCGAGCGTGGCGATCAGCACCAGCGCCACCAGGATCGCCGGGAACCCGAGCTGGATGTCGACGATGCGCATCAGCACCTGCTCGAAGCGCCCGCCGAGGTAGGCGGCCAGGATGCCCAGGGCCCCGCCCAGGCTCAGCGCGATCACGCCGCTCGCTACGCCCACGGTCAGCGACACCCGCAGCCCGTACAGGATCGCCGACACCATGTCGCGGCCCTGGCCGTCGGTGCCGAGCCGGTAGTGCAGGTCGCCCGCCATCGCGTCCGAGCCCGGGGGCAGGCGCGCGTCCATCAGGTCGAGCTTGCCGAGGTCGTAGGGGTTCTGCGGCGCGATCCAGGGCGCGAGCACCGCGAGCAGCAGCACCGCGACGAGCAGCGCGAGGCCGGCGAGCGCGAGCCGCGACGACGCGAACTGCGACGCGAAGCGGCGCCACGGCGTCTCGACCGGCGGCAGCGGCCCGGCGTCGGCGGCGATGCGATCGGAGGGCGTGGCCATCGTCAGACCTTGGCCGCGTCGAGGCGCACGCGCGGGTCCAGCACCGAGTACAGGATGTCGACCACCAGGTTGATGAAGATGAACAACGTCACGGTGATCATGAGGTAGGCGACCACTACCGGGCGGTCGAGCTGGAAGATGGAGTCGATCACCAGCTTGCCCATGCCCGGCCAGGCGAAGATGGATTCGGTGACGATCGCGAACGCGATCACCGAGCCCAGCTCCAGACCGATCACTGTCACCAGCGGAATCATGATGTTCTTGAGGAGGTGCACGCCGAGCACGCGGTTGCGCGAGAGCCCCTTGGCCCGCGCGAAGCGCATGTAGTCGAGCAGCACGTTCTCGCGCACCTGCGCGCGGGTCAGCCGGATGATCAGGGACAGCTTGAAGAGCGCGAGGTTGATCGCCGGCAGCAGCGCGTGGCGCAGCCCCTCCCAGGTCAGGATCGAGACCTTCAGGCCCAGCAGGTCGAGCGTCGGGCCGCGTCCGGTGGAGGGCAGCCAGCCGAGCTGCACCGCGAACAGCATGATCAGCAGCAGCCCGACCCAGAAGGTCGGCAGCGAGAAGCCGACGATCGAGCCGGCCATGATCGCCTTGGAGATCGCGCCGTCCGGCTTCAGCCCCGCGTACAGCCCCAACGGGATCCCGACCGCGATCGAGATCACCATCGCGAGCACCGCCAGCTCGAGCGTGGCGGGCATCCGCTCGACGATCACGTCCATCGCCGGGCGACCGTACACGAAGCTGATGCCGAGGTCGCCCGACAGAGCGTTCTTCACGAACAGGCCGTATTGCACGAGCATCGGCCTGTCGAGGCCGAGCGCCGTGCGTGCGCGATCCTTTTCGATCTGGTCGGCCTGCGGGTTGACCAGCATCTCGATGGGGTCGCCCACCATGAAGATGCCGGCGAACACCAGCGCCGAGGTGACTGCCAGCACCAGCACGGTCTGCGCCAGCCGGCGCAGGATGTAGACGAGCATCGGGCTACCCGGCCTGCGTCACTTGGCCTGCTTCATTTCCCAGGCGAAGGTGTACTGGTCGGCGCGGGCGGCGTAGTCGACGCCGCGGCGCATGCCCCAGACCGAGACCTCGTAGTGCACCGGCACGATACCCATCAGCGACACCGCCTTCTCGCTGGCGGCCGCCAGAAGCATGCGCCGCTTGGTGTCGTCGACCTGGGTGACCGCGGTGGTGATCATCGCGTCGAGGCCCGGGTCGGAGAAGCGGCCGCGGTTGGCCGCGCCCAGCCCCTGCTCCGGGTCGAAGGTGCCGAGCAGCGAGCGCAGCGGCGACGAGGTGTCGCCGCTCTCGGAGGCCCAGCCCGCCAGCAGGAACGAGAACTCGAGCTTCGAGCCGCGGCTGAAGAACACGTTGGAGGGCATGGTCTCGAGCTTGGTGTCGATGCCGATGCGGGTCAGGAACTGCGCGACCGCCTGGGCGATCTTCTCGTCGTTCACGTAGCGGTTGTTCGGTGCGTGCAGCGTGATCTGGAACCCGTTGGGGTAGCCCGCCTCGGCGAGCAGCTTCTTGGCGCCCTCCGGGTCGAACTTCTCGGGAGGCAGGTTGCGGCTGGTGCCGAAGAACACGTCGGCGAGCAGCTGGCCGGCCGGAACCGCCTGCTTCTCCATCACGCGGTCGACGATCGCGTCGCGGTTCAGCGCCTTGGAGATCGCCCGGCGCACGCGGACGTCGCGCAGCGGGTTGGCCTCCATCGGCTTGCCGTCCCTGGTACGGATGAACGGCGAGTTCCTGTCGCGGCCGGTGTCCATGTGCAGGTAGATCAGGCGGTTCGACACCGCGCCCCTGACCGCGAGCTTCGCGTCGGACTTGATGCGCTCCATGTCGGCGGTCGGCACGTTCTCGATCACCTGGACGTCACCCGACAGCAGCGCTGCCACCCGGCCGGCGTTGTTCGAGATCATCCTGAACTGCACGCGCGGCCAGGGCGTGCGGCCGCCCCACCACGCGTCGTTTCGGGCGAGGATCACGCGGTCACCGGGCTTGTACTCGACGAACTTGTAGGGCCCGGTGCCGATCATCGCCTTGCCCGAGTTGAAGTCCTCGGTCTTCGCGTCGACCAGCGACTTGGGGATGATCTGCACCGAGCTCATGTCGCGCGGCAGCAGCGGGTGCGGCACCGCTGTCTTCATGATCAGCGTGTGCGGATCGGTCGCGGTGATCGAGACGACCGGCCGCACGAAGAGCGTGAACGCGGCGGGGCTGTTGGGCACGTTCGGCACGCGCTTGTAGGTTGCGATCACGTCGTCGGCCGTGAAGGGCGAGCCGTCGTGGAACTTCACGCCCCGGCGCAGCTTGACCTCCCAGGTCAGCGGGTCGAGCGCGCGCCAGGACTCGGCGAGCCCCGGCTTCGGGTTCTGCGCGGCGTCGGTGGCGACCAGGTTCTCGAAGACATGCTTCGTGAGGCTGTTGTTGGGGGTCAGGTTGTGGAAGTGCGGGTCGAGCGACGAGATCGGCGCGGCGAGCGCGATCACGAGTTCGTCGGTCTGGGCCACGGCGGCGGCTCCGGCGGTCGCGAACGCGGCGGCGGCGAGCCAGCGGAAGGCGAGGCGTCTGATCATCGGTCGGATTCTCCGGGTAGTGTCGGTCGCCGGCGTCGGTCTGGGGCGCGGCCATGTGCCGTAGCTTACCGGCTCCGGCACATCAGCGGACCGGCGCCCGGTTGATCGCCGCCCGGCCCCGGCGCCCTCAGACGCGTCCGGACGCACCTGCCGCCGGCGCCGGGGCCTCGCCGATCCGCGGCAGCAGCATCGCCGCGGCGAGCGCGGTCAGCGCCACGCCGGCCAGCGCGAGGAACACCTGCGAGAAGCCGCCGCCCGCATGCAGCGTCGAGACCAGCATCACCGCGCCCGCGCTGCCCAGGAAGCTCGCCACGTAGCGCAGCCCATAGGCCCGCGCGCGCCAGCGGTCGCTGGTGTAGCGCGCCACCATCGCGTCGTTGATGGGGATCTGGCCGAACACGAAGAACATGATCCCGATCGCGGCCGCGACCAGCCCCCAGCCGCTGCCGGACATCGCCAGCAGGAACAGCGGGGCCTGCAGCGCGACCACGCCCAGCAGCGCGGTGCGCAGCGAGATGCGGTCAATGAGGGAGCCGACCAGCAGCTGCGCCATCGCGGCGATCAGGTAGACCACCGCGATGATCGCGCCGATCGCGCCCAGGCCCGCGTCGCCGTCGAGCACGCCGCGCAGCCGCTCGTCGAACAGCTTGGGCATCGAGACCGTGGTCGCGTGGAACAGCAGCCCGTTGCACACCACCGCCACGAGGAACACGATCACCAGCCGCTTCATCAGCTCGGGGGGGATCTTGACGCTTGCGCCCTTCTTGGCTGACGCGGCGTTGGTGGCGCCACGGCTCGCGGCGAGATACGCGAAGCCCAGCCCGATCGAGGCGACGCCCGGCACGATGAAGGCGACGCGCCAGTCGAAGAACTGCACGATCAGGCCCGTCACCAGCGCGGCGATGCCCAGCCCCAGGTTGCCCCACACGCCATTGACGCCGAGCGTCCAGCCGAGCCGGGGCGTGCCGATGGTCAGCATCGCGATGCCCACCGGGTGGTAGATGGCCGCGAACACGCCGATCAGCGCGAGCGCCGCGCCCAGCTGCCACGCGTTCTGGGCGAGCCCCGCCATGACCGACGCCGCGCCGATGCCGAAGAAGAACACGGCCATCATCCCGCGCCGGCTCCAGCGGTCGGCGAGCCAGCCGGCCGGCAGCGCGCCGAGCCCGAAGATCGCGACCGCCGGCAGCGACAGCGGCAGCAGCTGCGAGAAGCTCAGGCCCCACTCCTTCGAGATCGCGAGCACCGCGGTCGGGAAGATCAGCATGAAGAAGTGGTCGAGCAGATGCGCGAGGTTGAGCAGCAGCGCGTGCGGGCGTGAGGGGCCCATGGTGTCTCCCTGTCGGGGCCGCCCGGCGATCTGGCGCGCGGGTCGGCTGGCCGACACATGATACGTGGGGCGGTGCGCCACGTCGTGCGGCGCCGCGGCATCGGCGCCGGGTCGCGCCGGGTCAGCGTCCGCGCCTGTGCCTGTGCCCGTGCCGTGCGCGGGGACACCCCCGGGGCCGGCCGTGCCGTTTGAGTAGCATCGTCCCATGCGACCCTCCCTGTACCCCTCGCGCCGGCGCCGCGTCGACGCGCCACCCCGCCCCCGGCGCACGACGCCCCGTGCCTCGCCGTTCGCCGCGCTGCTGCTGTGCGCAGCCGCGCTCGCCCCGGCCGCGCGGGCGGCGCCGCCCGCCGACGCAGTCGACCTGGGCGGATTCCTGATCGACCGGACCGAGGTGACGGTCGCGCGCTTCGACGCCTTCCTGAAGGCCACCGGCGCCACCACCGCGGCCGAGCGCGAGGGCGGCGGCTTCGAGTGGGGCGCGGGCTGGGAGCGCCGGCCGGGCTGGACCTTCCGTGCGCCGTCGGGTCGCGCGGCGCGGCCCGACGATCCGGCCGCGCACGTGAGCGCGTTCGAGGCGGCGGCGTTCTGCGCCTGGGCGGGCGGGCGGCTGCCGACCCGCGATGAATGGGTCGGCGCCGCCTACACCGAGCGGCGTGCGACGCCGCCCGCGCCCTTCGTGACCGGCCGGACCTATCCGTACCCGACCGGCGACGCCCCGGGGGGCGCCAACCTCGCCGGCGCCGCCGACGGCTTCGAGCGCCACGCCCCGGCGGGCGCGACCGCGGCCGGCGTCAACGGCCTGCACGAGATGGCCGGCAACCTGTGGGAGTGGCTCGCCGACGCCCGTGGCGACGAGCGCCTCACCGCGGGCGGCTCGTGGTGGTACGGCCCCGCGCAGACGCGCGCCGACGGCATGCAGTACAAGCCCGCGCGCTTCTTCGCGGTGTACGTCGGGTTTCGCTGCGCCTATCCGCCGCGAGGGGCCGGACGGGCCGAAGGCGGCGAGTATGATTTCGATCGCACCCGATCGGGAGGGGCCAGGACATGAGCGCACGCATCGACGAGCCGGCGGCACGGCGCGCCTACTACGACCGGATCGCCGCGCACTCGCTCACGCCGCTGTGGGAGGTGCTGTCGGCGCTGGTGCCGCCGCAGCCGGTCACCGAGGCCGTGCCCGCCCTGTGGCGCTGGCGGGACGTGCATCCCTTCGTGTCGGAGTCGGGGTCGCTGATCACCGCGCGCGAGGCCGAGCGCCGGGTCCTCATCCTCGAGAATCCGGGCCTGAGGGGCCAGTCCACGACCACCGCCACCATGTACGCCGGCCTGCAGCTGATCCTGCCTGGCGAGATCGCGCCCGCGCACCGCCACACGCAGTCGGCGCTGCGCTTCGTGATGGACGGCGAGGGCGCCTACACCGCGGTCGACGGCGAGCGCGTCACCATGTCGCCGGGCGACTTCATCGTCACGCCGATGTGGACCTGGCACGACCACGGCAACCCCGGCACGCAGCCGGTCACCTGGCTCGACGGCCTGGACATCGCGGTGGTCCGGATGCTCGGGGCGCAGTTTCGCGAGAACCACGGGCACGAGGCGCAGCCGGTGTCGCGCCCCGAGGGCGACGCCGCCGCCCGCTACGGCGCCAACATGCTGCCGATGGGCTTCGTGCCGCGCAACGGCGTCACGCCGATCTTCAGCTATCCGTACCGACGGTCGCGGGCCGCGCTCGCGGCGCTCGCCGGCGGGCCGCGCCACGCCTGCCACGGCATCAAGATGCAGTATGTGAACCCGGCCACGGGCGGTGCGCCCATCGCCACCATCGGCGCGTTCCTGCAGTGGCTGCCGGCGGGCTTTGCGGGCGCGCCCTACCGCAGCACCGACGGCACGATCTTCACGGTGGTCGAGGGCTCGGCCCGCATCGAGCTCGACGACGCCTCGTACGAGGTCGGGCCCAAGGACACCTTCGTGATCCCGTCATGGCACAGGCACCGGCTGCACGCGCGCGAGGACACGGTGCTGTTCAGCTTCTCGGACCGGCCGATCCAGCAGGCGCTGCACCTGTGGCGCGAGCACGAGGGCCAATGACATGCTGACGCTGCACACCTACTTCCGCAGCTCGGCCGCCTTCAGGGTGCGCTGCGCGCTGAACCACAAGGGCATCGCTTACGCGCCCGAGATCGTCTGGCTGCCGGGCGACGACCAGCGCTCGGACGCCTACCGCGCGCTCAACCCGCAGGGCCTCGTGCCCACGCTGATCGACGGCGACCTGCGCCTGAGCCAGTCGATGGCGATCATCGAGTACCTCGACGAGACCAAGCCCGGCGCGAAGCTCCTGCCCGCCGACGCCCCTGGCCGCGCGCGCGTGCGCTCGCTGTCGCAGCTCGTGGCCTGCGAGATCCACCCGGTCAACAACCTTCGGATCCTCAAGTACCTCAAGCGCGAGCTCGGCCACGACCAGCCCACGATCGACGCCTGGTACCGCCACTGGATCGCCGAGGGGCTGACGGCCTACGAGGCGGAGCTTGCGCGCCCCGGCACCGGGCGCTACTGCCACGGGGATGCGGTGACGATGGCCGACTGCTGCATCGTGCCGCAGATCTTCAACGCCAGGCGCTTCGAGTGCGACCTCGCGCCCTACCCGGCGACGATGCGGGTGTTCGATGCGCTGATGCAGCTGCCGGCCTTCGACGCCGCCCAGCCCTCGAAGCAGCCCGACGCGGCCCGCGCCGCCTGACCCTTGCGCCAAGGCGCCGGCCGCGGCCCGTGGGGCCGCGGACGCGCCTCGCCCTGACCCTCTGGACCGCTCCCGATGACCCCGCTCCCGATGACCCCGATCCCACGCCGCGTCGCGGCCGCCGCCCGCGCCATCCTCGCCGCGCTCGCGCTCGCGCTCGCGGGCTGCGCGGGCCCCTTCGCCCGCGCTCCCGAGGAGGCGCGGGCGCAGGACGGACGCCGGTTCGCGGTCGATGAGGCCGGGCTGCGGGCGACGCTGACCGCGACCGATCCCGCGCAGCGCGGGGGCAACGGCGCCTTCCTGCCGCTCCAGGGCTTCGACACCGACCGCTGGGTCGGCACGCTCGACGGCGCGGGCTGGCAGATCGAGGTGCCGCGCAACTGGAACGGCATGCTGGTGCTCTATGCGCACGGCTACCGCGGCACCGGCGAGCGGCTGACGGTCACGCCGCCGACGATCCGCCGTCACCTGGTGGGGCGCGGCTTCGCCTGGGCGTCGTCGAGCTACGCGCGCAACTACTACGACGTGCGCGCGGGCGTCGAGGACACCAACGCGCTGGCGCTCGCGTTCACGCGCATCGCCCGCGAGAACGGCCGCGTGCTCGCCGAGCCGACCCGCCGCTTCGTGATCGGCCACTCGATGGGGGGGCACGTCGCCGCGGCGGCCGTCGAGCGCGAGACGATGGACCGCGCGGTGAACCGCGTGCGCTACGACGCCGCGATGCCCATGTGCGGGGTGATGTCCGACGTCGAGATCTTCGACGGGTTCGGGGCCTACCAGTCGGCCGTGCAGCAACTCGCCGGTCTGCCCGCGAGCGCGGCGTCGGCGCCCGGCGAATGGGCTGCGCTCGATGCGCAGCTCAAGGCGCGCTACTTCTCGACCTTCCCCAACGGATCGACCGCCGGCGTGCTGACGCCCGAAGGCGAGCGCCTGAAGCAGGTGGTCCGCCACCTGAGCGGCGGCGACCGCCCGGGCTTCGACGCGGCGTTCCTGCTGGCGCCCGCGCGCGGGGGCCACACGCCGACCGTCTGGGGCGGCTTCGGCCGCGACGGCACGATCGACGGCATCCTGAACCGCAAGGGCATCGACACACGCGGCATCGTGTATCGCTTCGATGCCGACCCGGCCGCGTCGGCCGAGCTGAACCGCGCGGCCTTCCGGTTCGTCCGCGACCCGCAGGCCAACCGGCTGCGGTCCGACGGTCTGCGCTGGATCCCGACGCTGCCCGCGCAGGTGTCGGTGCCGGTGGTCACGCTGCACACGCTCGGCGACAGCTATGTGTGGTGGCGCAACCAGCAGCGCTACCGCGAGCGGGCGAACGCGGCCGGCACCTCGCAGTGGGTGGTGCAGCGCGCGATCCGCGGCGCCGGCCACTGCGACTTCACGCTCGGCGAGCAGGAGGAGGGCTTCGACGCGATGCTCGCGTGGCAGCTCGAGGGGCGCCGGCCGGCCGGCGACGAGGTGCTCGACGCGGCGCTGACCGCGACGCCGACCTACGGCTGCGGCTTCTCGCGCGAGCCGCGCGCCGACGATGCGGCGGTGCTGCGGACGAACCGCCCGCTGCTGGCCGCATGCCCGGCCGGCAGCGCGCGCCCCAACTTCGAGAACTGAGCCGCGGCGCGCGGGTCAGTCGACCAGCGCACCCGCGAACTCCTCGGCCGAGAAGGCCTGGAGGTCGTCGATGCCTTCGCCCACGCCGATGAAGTAGACCGGGATCGGCCGCTCGCGCCGCGTGTGCGCGAGGGCGGCGAGCGCGCCACCCTTGGCCGTGCCGTCGAGCTTTGTGACGATGAGACCGGTGAGCTGCACCGCGTCGTCGAAGGCGCGGACCTGCGCGAGCATGTTCTGGCCGGTGTTGCCGTCCAGCACCAGCAGCACCTCGTGGGGCGCGCCGTCCATCGCCTTGCCGAGCACGCGCCGCACCTTCTTCAGCTCGTCCATCAGGTGCTGCTGGGTGGGCAGCCGGCCCGCGGTGTCGATCATCACCACGCCGGTGCCGCGGGCGCGGCCCGCGGCCACCGCGTCGAAGGCGACCGCCGCGGGGTCGCCGCCCTGCTGCGAGATCACGTCCACCTCGTTGCGGCTGCCCCAGAGCGCGAGCTGCTCGCGGGCCGCCGCGCGGAAGGTGTCGCCCGCGGCGAGCAGCACCGACTTGCCCTCGCGGCGCAGGTGGCGCGCGAGCTTGCCGATCGAGGTGGTCTTGCCCGCGCCGTTGACGCCCGTGATCATCAGCACCAGCGGCGTGGCGCGGTCGATGTCGACCGGCTGCTCGAGCGGCAGCATCAGCTCCACCAGCAGCGCGCGCAGCGCCGCCTTGACCTGCTGCCCGTCGGTGAGCCGCTCCTTCCTGACCCGCTCGCGCAGCGCGGCCAGCAGCCACCGGGTCGTCTCGACGCCCGCGTCGCTGCTGAGCAGCGCGGTCTCGAGATCCTCGAAGAGCGCCTCGTCGACCTTGACGCCGATGAACAGGCCGGCGAGGTTGCCGCGGGTGCGCGACAGCCCCTGCTTGAGCCGCGCGAGCCAGGGCTTGCGGTCGGCGGTCTCGGCGGGCTCCAGCACCACACCGGTCGGGGCGTCGGGCGACAGCGGTGCGGGCGTCGCCTCGGGCGCCGGTGCACTCGCGCCGCCAGGGATGAATCGGGACCAGAAGCGCTCCTTCGCGGCGGGCGCGGCGGGCTGCGCGTCCGGCGGCTCGATCCGCCCGGCGTCCGGCACGATGCCCGCGTCCGGCGCGGCGGCGAGCGCCTCGCGCTCGAGCATGCGTTCCAGTTCGGCATCGGACGCCGCCTGCTCGCTCGCCTCCGACGGTGAGGAGGCGCCCGCGGCGAGGGGCGGCTGCGGCTGCGCGACGACGGGAGACGTGCCGGCCGTCGCGCCGTACGCGTCGGCCGATGCGGCCTGCTCGACGGCGTCGGCGGGCTGTGCAGCCGGCTCGACCTGCTTCTTGCGGCGAAGGAATCCGAACATGGGGAGGGGCGCGCCTGCAGGCCGCAGGGGGCTTGCGGCATCGGGGTACACTGGACAGCCTTGATTCTACGCTGCACCGATGACCCTCCTTTCCGTGCGACGGGCCGTCGCCCGCCTGATTGCCCGCATCGCCGTCGCCGGGCTGGCGCTGGGCGTCGCGGCCTCCCCCTCCTGGTCCCAGTCGGCGTCGCCCGGCGTCGCGGCCGGCGCGCAGGCCGTCGAGCGGATGCTGTCCAATGGCATGAAGGTGCTGATCAAGCGCGACGACCGCGCGCCCACCGTCGCGCACATGGTCTGGTACCGCGCGGGCTCCATCGACGAAGTCAACGGCCGCACCGGCGTTGCGCACGTGCTCGAGCACATGATGTTCAAGGGCACGAAGACGCTCGCGCCGGGCGAGTTCTCGCGCCGCGTGGCCGCGATGGGCGGGCGCGAGAACGCCTTCACCTCGCGCGACTACACCGGCTACTACCAGCAGGTCCACAAGTCGCGGCTCGCCGAGGTGATGTCGCTCGAGTCCGATCGCATGGCCAACCTGCAGCTGTCGGCCGACGAGTTCGCCAAGGAGATCCGCGTGGTGATGGAGGAGCGCCGGCTGCGCACCGAGGACCGCGCGAGCGCGCTCCTCTACGAGCAGCTGAACGCAGCGGTCTTCATCGCGCATCCGTACGGTCGTCCGGTGGTCGGCTGGATGAGCGACCTCCAGTCGATGACGGTCGAGGACGCGCGGGACTGGTACGACACCTGGTACTCGCCGTCCAACGCCATCCTGGTGGTCGCCGGTGACGTCGACCCGGACGCGGTGATGAAGCTCGCCGAGCAGACCTACGGCCGCTTCCCGGCGCGCGCGCTGCCGGCCCGCAAGCCGCAGACCGAGCCACCGCAGCTTGGCCTGCGCCGCCTGCTGGTCAAGGCGCCCGCCGAGAACCCCTACGTGTCGATGGCGTTCCGCGTGCCCAGGCTGGAGAGCGTCGACGGTGACCGCGAGCCCTATGCGCTCGAGCTGCTCTCGACGCTGCTCGACGGCGGCGAGAGCACCCGCTTCACGCGCGAGATCGTGCGCGGCTCGCGGGTGGCCAACCGTGCCGGTGCCGGCTACGACATGACCCAGCGCGGGCCAGCGGTGTTCATCCTCGACGGCACGCCCGCCGAGGGCCGGAGCACCGACGAGGTCGAGCGCGCCATGCGCGCGGAGATCGCGCGGATCGCCAGGGACGGCGTGCCGCAGGCCGAGCTCGACCGGGTCAAGGTCCAGTACGTCGCGCAACAGGTCTACAAGCGCGACTCGGTGTTCGCGCAGGCGATGGAGCTGGCGGGTCTGGAGATCGTGGGGCTGTCCCACCGCGACGCCGACCGGATCCTCGAGAAGGTCCGCTCGGTGACGGTCGACGAGGTCAGGGCGGTCGCCGGCAAGTACTTCGGCGACGACGCGCTCACCGTGGCCACCCTGGTGCCGCAGCCGATCGGCGACAAGCGCGCGCCGGCGGCCGCGGCACCCGGCCTGAGGCACTGACGCATGACCCCCGACGCACTCCTTCCCGCGCGCGGCCTGCCCGGCCGCGCCGCCGTGGCCTCACGCGCGCGCGCCGTGGCGGCGCTCCTCGCGGCGCTCGCCCTCGGCCTGTGGTCCTCGCTCGCGTCGGCCGTACTCCCGATCGAGCACTGGACCACCGCGCGCGGCGCGCGTGTCTACTTCGTCCGCGCCGACGCGATCCCCATGCTCGACCTGAGCGTCGACTTCGACGCCGGCTCGCGCCACGACCCGCCGGGCAAGTCCGGGCTCGCCTCGATGACCGCGGGCATGCTCGCGCGCGGCGTCGAGGGCCTCGACGAGGCGGCGCTCGCCGAGCGCTTCGCCGACATCGGCGCCAGCCGCGGCGGGGGCGCCGGCGACGATCGTGCAAGCGTCTCGCTGCGCACGCTGACCAGCCCGCGCGAGCGCGACGCCGCCATCGACCTGATCGCGCGCATCGTGTCGCGCCCGACCTTCCCGGCCGAGCCGCTCGCCCGCGAGCGCGAGCGCTCGATCCAGGCCCTGCGCGAGGCGCAGACCCGCCCCGACGCCATCGCGCAGCGCACCTTCTCCGAGCTCCTGTACCCGACCCACCCTTATGGCCGCGAGCCCGATCCGGAGTCAGTGGCCAGGATCGAGCGGGCTGACCTGGTCGACTTCCATCGCCGCCGCTTCGGTGCCGACCGGGCCGTGGTGTCGATGATCGGGGCGGTCACCCGGGCCGAGGCCGAGTCGATCGCCGAGCGCCTGACCGCCGGGCTGCCTGCCGGCGAGGCGCCGGCCGCGATGCCCGCGGTCGAGGCGCCGCCGGCGGTCGACCGGCGCATCCCGCACCCGGCCACGCAGAGCCACATCCTGATGGGCACGCCGGCCCTCGCGCGTGGCGATCCGGACTACTTCCCGCTCTTCGTGGGCAACTACGTGCTCGGCGGCGGTGGTTTCGTGTCCCGGCTCACCGCGGAGGTCCGCGAGAAGCGCGGCCTCGCCTACAGCGTCTATGCCTACTTCTCGCCGATGCTCCAGCCCGGGCCGTTCGCGGTCGGGCTGCAGACGCAGAAGGCGCAGACCGAGGAGGCCCTGAAGGTGGTCCGCGAGACCGTCGCCCGCTTCGTGCGCGAAGGTCCGACCGAGGCCGAGCTCACCGCGGCCAAGCAGAACCTGGTGGGCGGCTTCGCGCTGCGGATCGACTCCAACCGCAAGATCCTCGACAACCTCGCCAACATCGGCTGGTATCGGCTGCCGCTGGACTATCTCGAGCGCTGGACCGACCAGGTCGAGCGGGTCGACACGCGGCAGGTCCGCGAGGCGTTCCAGCGCAAGATCGCGCCGGACCGGCTGGTCACGGTGGTGGTGGGGGCCGGTGAAGCCCCGCCCTGAGCGTGGCACGAGGCGCGGCGCCGCGCGGCCCGATGCCGCGCCCGCGCCGGCCGGCGCGGCCCGCAGGCCCCTGGGCGGCGGCCGCGGCACGCCCCCGGCGAAGGTGCGCATCATCGGCGGCCAGTGGAAGCGCACCCCGCTCGCGGTGGCCGACCTGCCCGGGCTGCGCCCCACGCCCGACCGCGTGCGCGAGACGCTGTTCAACTGGCTGGGCCAGGACCTCACCGGTTGGCGCTGCCTCGACCTCTACGCGGGCAGCGGCGCGCTCGGCTTCGAGGCGGCCTCGCGAGGCGCGGCGCGCGTCGTGCTCGTCGAGCGCGAACCGCGCGCCGCCGATGCGCTGCGCGCCGTGAAGGCACGGCTCGGGGCCGCGCAGGTCGAGGTGGTGCAGGGCGACGCCTTCGCGTGGCTCGCCCGCAGCGGCGAGCAGTTCGACCTGGTGTTCCTCGACCCGCCCTTCGACGGCGCCGAGCTCGCCCGCGTGATGCCGCGCCTGGCCGCGGTGCTCGCGCCGGGCGGCGCGCTCTACGTCGAGTCGGCGACCGCGCTGTCGCCCGATGCGCCGCCGCTGTCCGCGCTGCCCGGCCTGCAGGCGCATCGCGCCAACAAGGCCGGGCATGTCCATTATCATCTGCTGCTCCTCCCCAACCGGCCCCCTGGAGCCTGACGATGGCCATCGCCGTCTACCCCGGAACCTTCGATCCATTGACCCGCGGGCACGAGGACATCGCGCGGCGTGCCGCCAAGACCTTCGGGCGGCTGGTGATCGGTGTGGCCGACAGCCGCTCCAAGAAGCCCTTCTTCACGCAGGAAGAGCGCATCGCCATCGCCAGGGAGGTGCTCAGCGCGTACCCCAACGTCGAAGTCGCAGGCTTTTCGGGGCTGCTCAGCGACTTCGTGCGCAGCAAGAACGCCGACGTCATCGTGCGCGGTCTGCGCGCCGTGGCCGACTTCGAGTACGAGTTCCAGATGGCGGGCATGAACCGCTACCTGCTGCCCGACGTCGAGACCATCTTCATGACGCCCACCGATCAGTACCAGTTCATCTCGGGCACGCTGGTGCGCGAGATCGCGATCTTCGGCGGCGACGTCAGCAAGTTCGTGTTCCCTTCGGTCGAGGTGTGGCTCAAGAAGAAGCTGGAGCAGATGGGTGGCAGGCCTACCTCCTGATACGGCCACGCGTCGCGTGTGAGCGGGGACATCGCAGATGGCCCTGATCATCACCGACGAGTGCATCAACTGCGACGTCTGCGAGCCCGAGTGCCCCAACGGCGCGATCTCGATGGGCCCGGAGATCTACGTGATCGACCCGGGCCGCTGCACAGAATGCGTCGGGCACTTCGACGAGCCGCAGTGCCAGCAGGTCTGTCCGGTGGCGTGCATCCCGCTGGATCCGGCGCACGCCGAGACGCGCGAGCAGCTGCTGGTCAAGTACGAGCGCCTGCAGCGCGAGCCCGGCGGCTGAGCGCCGCCCGCTCGCGCGCTCAGCTGGTCAGGTAGGCGAGCGTCCAGGGGCCGTTCTTGGCCCATTCGGCGCTCTCGGAGCGCAGCGACTGGTCGGTCAGCGGATGCTCGGCCACCCAGCTCACGGGCAGCTCGATGCGCGCGCCGGCGGGCTTGATCCGCAGCTTGACCCAGGGCGGGATCTGGCCGTCGCGGCGCCGGTGGAAGATCACCGACAGGCGCAGCGCGAGCATCCGCAGCCAGTCGTCGGGCTCGGCCAGCAAGGGCCTGAGCTTGGTCAGTCCGCCGGTCTGGCCCAGCACCAGCGCGGCGATGCGCCGCTGCTCGTCCTCCGAGAAGCCGGGCATGTCGCAGTGCTCGAGGATGTAGCCGCCGTGCTTGTGGAAGTCGGCGGGCGAGATCGACAGGCCGGTCTCGCGCAGCTTGGCTGCCCATGCGATCAGCCGCCCGCCGGCCGCGACCTCCTCCTCGGGGCCGCGCGCCGCGTCGAGATACAACGCCGTCGCGAGCTGTGCGACGGCCCCGCCGTGGCGCTCGTCGAGCCCGTGGCGGCGGATCATTTGCGCGACCGTCACCTCGCGCATGTCGGCGCCGGTGGTCCGGCCGAGCAGGTCGTAGAGCACGCCTTCGCGCAGCGCGCCGTCGCAGTAGTCGAGCGCGTCGATGCCGAACTCCTCGAAGGCCGCGCCCATCATCGCGAGCCCGCCGGGCAGCACCGGGCGACGGTCGGGCTTGAGCCCGTCGAGGCGCAGGCGGTCGACGTGGCCGGCCCTCGTCATCATCGCAGCGAGTGCGTCCAGGCTGTCGGCGGTCAGCCGCGTCTCGCCGAGGTTGGCCTGGGCCAGCTGCCACAGCGCCTTGGCGGTGCCGGAGGTGCCGATCGCGTCACGCCAACCGGCCCCGCGGTAGCGCGCGGCGATGGGCGACAGCGCGTCCCGGCAGGCGAGCCGCGCGGCCTCGAAGGCGTCGCGGTCGACCGCGCCGTCGGGGAAAAAGCGCTGCGAGAGGCTCACGCAGCCCACCGGGACCGACTCCAGGATCTCGCTGCGGTAGTCGGTGCCGACGATGCATTCGGTCGAGCCCCCGCCGATGTCGATCACCAGCCGGCGGCGGCCGTCGGTGGGCAGGGTGTGCGCCGCGCCGAGGTAGATCAGGCGGGCCTCCTCGCGTCCGGCGATCACCTCGATCGGAAAGCCGAGCGCGTCCTGCGCGCGGTCGAGGAAGATGAGTGCGTCGCGCGCGACCCGGAAGGTGTTGGTCGCCACCGCCCGCACCGCGTCGGGCCGGAAGGACCGCAGCCGCTCCCCGAAGCGCTGCAGCGCCGCCACCGCGCGGTCCTGTGCCGTCTGGGTGAGCGTGCCGCCCTCGCCCAGCCCGGCCGCCAGGCGCACGGTTTCCTTGATCTGGTCGACGGGCCGGATCTGGTCGCCGAGCGAGGTCGTCTCGACCTTGCCGATCACCAGGCGAAAGCTGTTCGAGCCGAGGTCGACCGCGGCGAGAAGGGGGGAGAGGGGCATTGCCCCATTTTGCCGCAGAATCGGTCCCCTCCCGGATCGATGTGGATCGTGCATCCGGTACGCGGCACCATGTCATGCAACCGTCATATCCGCCGGAGACACTCTTCCTGATGCGCTCACCAGACCGAACGGGCTCGTCACGCCTCCTCAATCGCGAGCTCGGCCTGCTCGCCTTCAACGAGCGTGTCCTCGAGCTGTCCGACGACCCCGCGATCCCGCTGCTCGAGCGGCTGCGCTACCTGACCATCGTCAGCAACAACCTCGACGAGCTGTTCGAGGTGCGGGTCGCGGAGCTCAAGGAGCTGGTGCGGGCCGACCCGAACGCGATGCTCGACGCCGCGCCGGTGGCCGACGTGCTGCGGGCGGTGTCCGAGCGCGCCGGCCAGCTGATCGCGCTGCAGTACCGGCTGCTCAACCGCACGCTGACGCCCGCGCTCGCGGCCCAGGGCGTGGTGATCCACCTGAGCACATCCTGGAACGATGCGCAGCGCGCGTGGGCCGAGCAGGTCTTCCTGACCGAGATCGAGCCGCTGCTGACACCGATCGCATTGGACCCCGTCCATCCGTTTCCGCGGATCCTCAACAAGAGCCTGAACTTCGTCGTCGAGCTCGACGGCGTGGACGCCTTCGGGCGCCGCGCGGGCGTCGCGATCGTGCAGGCGCCGCGCACCCTGCCGCGCGTGATCCGCGTGCCCGAGTCGGTGTCGGGCGAGCCGCACGGGCTGATGCTGCTCACCTCGGTGGTCGGAGGCTTCGTCGACCGGCTGTTCCCGGGGCTGGAGGTGCGCTCGGTCAACCAGTTCCGCGTGACCCGCAACAGCGAGCTGTTCGTCGACGAGGAGGAGATCACCGATCTGCGCCAGGCGCTGCACAGCGAGCTCTCGCAGCGCCACTACGGCGACGAGGTCCGGCTCGAGGTGTCGGCCGGCGTCGGCGACCGGGTGCTCAAGCTGCTGCTGACCGAGTTCGACCTGACGCCGCAGGACTGCTACCGGGTCGACGGCCCGGTGAACCTCGTGCGGCTCCAGCAGGTGATCGACCTGGTCGACCGGCCCGACCTGAAGTTCCCGGCCTATGAGCCCGGGCTGCCCGCCACGCTCGCCGGTGTCGACCTGTTCGCCTCGATCCGGCGGCGGGACGTGCTGCTGCACCATCCCTACGAGTCGTTCGCGCCGGTGATGGACTTCCTGCGCAGCGCCGCCGCGGACCCGAAGGTGGTGGCCATCAAGCAGACCATCTACCGCACCGGCGCCGACTCCAAGCTGATGGAGATGCTGGTGGCGGCGGCGCACGCCGGCAAGGAAGTCACCGTGGTGGTGGAGCTGATGGCGCGCTTCGACGAGGAGGCCAACATCAACTGGGCGTCGCGCCTCGAGGAGGCCGGCGCCCACGTCGTCTACGGCGTGGTCGGCCACAAGACCCACGCCAAGCTCGCGCTGCTGCTGCGGCGCGAGGCCGACGGCCTGCGTCGCTACGCGCACCTGGGCACCGGCAACTACCATCCGAGCACCGCGCGGCTGTACGAGGATTTCGGGATGTTCACCGCCGATCCCGACATCTGCGCCGACGTCCACGAGGTGTTCCGCCGGCTTACCGGCACCGGCAAGGGGGTGGCGCTGCGCTGCCTGCTGCAGGCACCGTTCACGCTTGCCGAGCACGTGCTGTCGGCCATCAAGCGCGAGGCCGACGCGGCGCGCGCCGGGCGCCGTGCCTACATCGCCGCCAAGGTCAACGCGCTGCTCGAGCCCTCGGTCATCGAGGCGCTGTACCAGGCGAGCCAGGCGGGGGTGCGCATCGACCTGATCGTCCGCGGGGTGTGCGCGCTGCGCCCCGGCGTGCCCGGCCTGTCGGACAACATCCGCGTGCGCTCGGTGATCGGCCGCTTCCTCGAGCACAGCCGCATCTACCACTTTCGGGCCGACGGCCGCGACGAGGTCTGGCTGGCGTCGGCCGACTGGATGGGCCGCAACTTCTTCCGGCGCGTCGAGGTGGCCTTCCCGGTCAGGGACCGTCGCCTGAAGGCGCGCGTGCTCGCCGAGGGGTTCGCGGTCCACCTGCGCGACAACGCGTCGTCCTGGACCATGGACGCCGACGGCGCCTACACGCGCCGCCGGCCCCGCGGGACTCGGATCATCGTGTCGCAGCAGGCGCTCATGGAGAAGCTCGCGGCGGGTTGAGGACGGTCCGGCGCGCCCGCCCCCGGGCCGGGGGCGGGTGCCCGGGTCAGTGCGCGGGCGGCAGGATCACCCGGTCGATCGCGTGGATCACGCCGTTGTTCGCGAACACGTCGGTCGCGACGATGGTCGCGTCGCGCAGCCGCGAGTCGGTGATGCGCAGTGCGCCGGCCTGCGCGGTGATCGAGAAGGTCGCCCCGCCGGCCAGTACCGGGTCGATCGGTGCGCCGAGCGGCACCTCGGCCTTCAACACGCGCGCGCCCAGCACGTGGTACTGCAGCACCGCGCGCACCAGCGCCCGGTTGGCCGGCACCAGCAGGCTGGCGGCGGTGGCCGACGCGCTGCCGGTCAGCTCGCGCGCCAGCGCGTCGAAGGCCGCGTTGGTGGGCGCGAAGACCGTGAAGCTGCCTGGCCCCGACAGCAGGTTCACCAGGTCGCCGTCGGTGCTTGCGAACTGCACGGCGGCCACCAGACTCGCGAACTGCGGATCGGCCGCGGCGGCGCCGACGATCGAGCGGTCGGCCGGCAGGATCACCCGGTCGAGGACGTGGATCACGCCGTTGGTCGCGTCGATGTCGGTCGCGACGATGGCGGCGCTGCGCCCGCGCCCGTCGACGATGGTCGGCGTGCCGCCGACGAGGTCGATCTTGAAGAACGCCCCCCCGCCCAGTGCCGGCTCGACCGCGCGCCCCGGCCGGATCCCGGCCGCGAACACCTCGGATGCAAGCACGTGGTACTGCAGCACCGAGCGCACCAGCGCCTTGTTGGCCGGCACAAGCAGGTCGGCGGCGGTCGCGGCCGCGTTGCCGGTCAGCTCGCGGGCGAGCGCGTCGAAGGCGGCGTTGGTCGGCGCGAACACCGTCAGCGTGCCCGGGTTCGAGAGCAGGGTCAGCAGGTCGCCGTCGTTGCTCGCGAACTGCGCCGCGGCCACCAGGCTCGAGAAGTTCTCGTTGCCGAGCGCGATCTCGGCGATCGTCCGGTCGGCCGAGGCGGCGGGCGGCAGGATCACCTTGTCGATCACGTGGATCAGGCCGTTGCTCGCGGCGACGTCGGTCTGCACGATCCGCGCGGTCCGCACGCGGCCGTCGGTGATGACCAGCGCACCGCCCGAGGCATCCACGCGGAAGCTGTCGGTGCCCGGGAGCACCGGGTCGATCGCCTTGCCGAGCGGCACGTCCGCCCGCGCTACCCGGGCGCCCAGCACGTGGTATTGCAGCACCGAGCGCACCAGCGCCTTGTTGGCCGGCACCAGCAGGTTGGCGGCGGTCGCGGCGGGGTTGCGGGTCAGCTCGCGCGCGAGCGCGTCGAAGGCGTCGTTGGTCGGCGCGAACACGGTGAAGCTGCCCGCGCCCGACAGCAGCTTCACCAGGTCGTCGCCCTCGCTCGCGAACCGGACCGCTGCGACCAGGCTCGAGAAGGTCGGGATCGACGCGGCGGTCTCGACGATGCTCTTGGCGCTCGTGGGCGCAGGCGCAGGCGCAGGCGCAGGCGCAGGCGCAGGCGCGGGCGCGGGCGCGGGCGCCGCGGTCTGCGTGGTGCCGAGCACCGCCGCCGGGGCGTCGCCGCCCTCGCTGCCGCAGGCGGCGAGCGCAGCGGCGAGCACGGGAACGGCCAGGAGTCGGATGGGCTGGAAGGGGTGTCGGCGCTGCGGCAGTCGGGTCATGGTCGGGGCTCCTCGTGGTGGTTGAAGTGACCGCACAGTTCAAGAATGAACCGTCAGGTCACGAAACCCTATCGGAAAGAGATGATAGGTCGCGTAATGACCTACTAGTCACGTCGGGAATGCTCGGTCGCGCCAGGACCCGGACGCGGTCGCGGTCGCGACGGGTCCTTGACGCAGGTCATGCCCGTGGCGTCGCGGCGTTGTCAGCATGACCCTGAGCCGTCCGCTCCGGACTCGGCAGGAGGATTCATGACCCGTCGCATCGACGCCGCCGGCATCGGCCGGTCTTCCGGACCCACCGGGTCCTCGCCTGCGGAGGCCATCGAGGCGTCCGGCGTGTCGGGCGTCACCGCGCTGCCCGAAGCGGCGCCCGCGCGCACCCGCCGGTCACGCCCGCCCGGCGCGTCGGCACCCCGCGTGCCGCGCCCGGGCCGGCGCGCCGCCAACGGCGACGTCGCCCCGCGCCTGGACCGCGCCGCGCTCGGGCGCCACGTCGTGGACGAGGCAGTGGACGCCGCGCAGCTGGCGCAGGCCGCCGTGCTCGAGGACATCGTTGCCCGCGCCACGGGCGGCGACCTCGAAGGCCTCGCGCGCGCGCTCGACGCGGTCCTCTCGGGCGCATCGCCTGACGACGCGCGACGCCTGCGCGGCCTGCTGCGCGCCGGCAGCCCCGCCGCGCCGCAGCCCGACCCCGACGCGGAGCTGGCCGACGACTGGCGCGAGGGTGGCTACCCCTACAAGCGCCTGATGCAGCGGCGCAGCTACGAGAAATCGAAGTACCGACTGCAGGTCGAGCTGCTGAAGCTGCAGGCCTGGGTCAAGGAGAGCGGGCAGCGCGTGCTGATCCTGTTCGAGGGTCGCGACGCCGCGGGCAAGGGCGGCACGATCAAGCGCTTCATGGAGCACCTGAACCCGCGCGGCGCGCGCGTCGTCGCGCTCGAGAAGCCCTCCGAGCTCGAACGCGGGCAGTGGTACTTCCAGCGCTACGCGCAGCACCTCCCGACCCGTGGCGAGATCGTGCTGTGCGACCGCTCCTGGTACAACCGCGCAGGGGTCGAGCGCGTGATGGGGTTCTGCACCGACGACGAGTACGAAGAGTTCATGCGCCAGGCGCCCGAGTTCGAGCGCCACCTGGTGCGCAGCGGCATCCACCTGATCAAGTTCTGGTTTTCCGTCAGCCGCAAGGAGCAGCGCCGCCGCTTCCGCGAGCGCGAGGCCCATCCGCTCAAGCAGTGGAAGCTGAGCCCCATCGACATGGCCTCGCTCGACAAATGGGACGCGTACACGAAGGCGAAGGAGGCGATGTTCTTCCACACCGACACCGCCGACGCGCCCTGGACCGTCATCAAGAGCGACTGCAAGAAGCGCGCGCGGCTCAACGCGATGCGCTGCGTGCTGCAGGCGCTGCCCTACGCGAACCGCGACCCCTCATCGATCGGCAGCGTCGATCCGCTGCTGGTGGGCCGCGCCAGCGTGGTGTACGAGCGCGGCGAGCACCGCCTCGGGTCGACCGCCTAGGGCCGATCGCCCGGGGTCGTGCGCGGCCCGCGCGACACGATACGGGCCCGGTGCCGGCGCGTTCGATAGAATCGCCCGATCCGACGGGGGGATGCGTGACGGCGATCGAGTCGAGCGGTGTACAGCGGGCCGGCGGGTCCGGCATGGACCTGGGCGTCTTCTCGACCTCTTGGGCGCAGGCGCGCGCGAAGTTCCTGGATGCCGCCCGCCGCGCGGGCGCCTCGCTGCGCGAGTGGCCGAGCCCGGAGCGCGGGCCGGCGGGCGAGGTGCTGTGCACCGACACCGCCTGGCTCGGCCCGCCGGAGGCGCCCCGCGTGCTGGTGGTCATCTCCGGTACGCACGGCGTCGAGGGCTTCTGCGGGTCGGGGCCGCAGGTGGGCCTGCTGCGCGGCGATGCACGCATGGTGCTGCCCCCCGACACCGCCATGCTGCTGATACACGGCATCAACCCCCACGGCTGGGCCTGGCTGCGCCGGGTCACCGAGGAGAACGTCGACCTCAACCGCAACTGGGTCGACTTCGCGCAGCCGCTGCCGCGCAACCCGGGCTACGCCGAGCTGCACGCGCACTACGTGCCGGCCTCGCTCGACGCCGGCGCGCTCGCGCGCGCCGATGCCGCGGTCGCGGCGTACGCGGCCGCGCACGGCGCGCATGCCGAGCGCGTGGCCGGCTCGAGCGGGCAGTACACGCATGCCGACGGCGTGTTCTACGGCGGCGCCGCCCCCACCTGGGCGCGGCGCACCAGCGAGGCCATCCTCGCCGCGTACCTCGGGCGGGCGCACACCGTCGCCATCGTCGACATGCATACCGGCCTGGGGCCCTACGGCTACGGCGAGCCGATCTGCAACCACGCCCCGGGCGGGGAACGCGTGCGTCGGGCCCGCGCCTGGTGGGGCGACAGCGTCACCGAGCCGCTGCTCGGCACCTCGAGCTCGCAGGAAAAGTGGGGCCTGACCGAGTTCGGCTACGAGCGCTGCCTGGCGCACGCCGACATCGCCTTCGTGGCGCTCGAGTTCGGCACCTACCCGTCGCGCGCGGGCATGGAGGTGCTGCGCGCCGACCACTGGCTGCACGTGCACGGCGACCCGCGCGGCCCCGGCGCCGCGGCGATCAAGAACGCGATCCGGGACCACTTCTATCCGCCGCACGACGACTGGAAGGAGATGGTGCTGTTCCGCTCCTGGCAGATCTGGCGCCAGGCGCTGGCCGGCCTCGCCGCGGCCTCCTGAACCCGATGCGCATCCCGCGCCGCCCCACCCGGAGCCCCTACCCATGAACGGCGCAGAAACCCTGGTCCGCACGCTGCTCGACGAGCGCATCGACGTCTGCTTCAGCAACCCCGGCACGTCCGAGATGCATTTCGTCGCGGCGCTCGACCGCGTCGAGGGCATGCGCTGCGTGCTCGGCCTGTTCGAGGGCGTGGTCACGGGCGCGGCCGACGGCTACTGGCGGATCGCGCGGCGGCCCGCCTCGACCCTGCTGCACCTGGGGCCTGGGCTGGCCAACGGGCTGGCCAATCTGCACAACGCGAAGAAGGCGCGCTCGGGCATCGTCAACGTGGTCGGCGAGCACGCGACCACGCATCTCGCGCTGGATGCGCCGCTCACCTCCGACATCGAGGGCGTCGCCCGCCCGATGTCCGACTGGGTGCACACCATCGGGGCGTCGGTCGGCGTCGAGGCCGCGGCGCGCGCCGCGGTGCAGGCCGCGACCACACCGCCCGGCAGGGTCGCGACCCTGGTGCTGCCGGCCGACTGCGCGTGGACCGAGCTGCCGGCCGGCGCCGCGCCGGGGCCGCGGGCGGCGCGGCTCGCGCGCCGTCCGCCGGACCTTGCGGCGCTGGAGGCCGCCTGCGCGGTGCTGCGCTCGGGCGAGCCGACGCTGCTGCTGCTGGGCGGCGAGGCGGTGTTCGAGGGGCCGCTCGCCGATGCCGGGCGCATCGCGGCCGCCACCGGCTGCGCGGTGATGTCCGAGTTCTACGTCGCCCGGCTCGCCCGTGGCGCCGGCCGCGTGGCCGCCCCGCGCGTGCCCTACGTGCCCGATGCCGCCATGGCCGCGCTCGCCCCCTACCGCAACATCGTGCTGGTGGGCTGCGAGGAGCCGGTGTCCTTCTTCGCGTACCCGGGCAAGCGGGGTCGGCAGTCGCCTCCGGGCTGCCGCATCCTGCAGGTCGCCGACGTCGGTCAGGACCTCGCGGGCACGCTGGCGGCGCTCGCCGACGCGCTGGGCGCGCGCACCGTCGCGCCGCGCGGCGTGGCGCCGCTGCAGCGGCCCGGGCTGCCAGAGGGCCCGATGACGCCCGACGGCATCGGGCGGGTGGTGGCCGCGCTCGTGCCCGAGAACGCGATCGTGATCGACGAGGCGGTCAGCAGCGGACGCGCGCTCGGCCCCCTGACCGCGAGCGCCGCCCCCCACGACTGGCTGACCGCGATGGGCGGCTCGATCGGCTTCGGGCTGCCCTGCGCGATCGGCGCGGCCATCGCGGCGCCCGATCGCAAGGTGCTGGTGCTCGAGGGCGACGGCAGCGCGATGTACACCGTGCAGTCGCTGTGGACGATGGCCCGCGAGGGCCTCGACGTCACCGTGCTGATCTTCGCCAATCGGGCTTACCGGATCCTGCAGGGCGAGTACGCGGGGGTCGGCGCGGGGACCCCCGGGCCGCGCGCCAGCCACATGCTGATGCTGGACCGCCCGACGATCGACTGGGTGGGCATGGCGCGCTCGATGGGCGTGGAGGCGGGCCGGGCCACCGATCTCGGCGGCCTGGCGCGCGAGCTTGCGCGCGGCTTCGCGTCGAGCGGGCCCTACCTGGTCGAGGCGGTGCTCTGAGCGTGCCGGCCCGCCGGGGTCAGTCGAGCCCGAGCGCGTCGAGCGCCGGCCGGGCCCGATGCAAGCCCCGGGCCGACTCGAAGGCCTGCCCCAGCGCCAGCACCGTGCGCTCGCCGAAGGGCTTGCCTACGATCTGCAGCCCCACCGGCAGCCCGCCGGCCAGCCCGCAGGGCTGCGACAGCGCGCACAGACCGAGGTAGTTGCCGGGCCGGGTCAGCTCGCTGATGACCGGCGACGCCTCGTCCGCCTGCTCGACCGGGGCCGCCACGATGCCCACCGTCGGCAGCAGGATCGCGTCGTAGTCCTCGAACCACCGCATGAACTCGGCGCGGTGCTGAGCCATGGTCCGCAGCACCTGCGCGTACTCGCCCGGGCCGAAGTCGCGGGCGCCCTGGAGGCGCCCGCGCACGGCGTCGCCCAGCGGCGCGGCGGGGTCGTCGACGTAGTCCCGGTGCAGCGAGAACGCCTCGGACGCGATGATGCGGGTGACCGGCAGCCGTGCGTCCCAGAACCACGCCGGCAGCCGAACCGGAATCACCTGCACGCCGAGCGCCTCGAAGTCGCGGGCCGCCGACTGCCAGGCGGCGCGCACCGCGGGCTCGGTCGAGTCGGGCAGCTGCGCGGCGTCGGGCAGCGCCAGGCGCAGCCCGCGGACCGCGCGCGGCTCGGCGTCGAAGCGCTCGAGCGGCTGCGCGAGCGTCGCCGGGTCGCGGGGATCGGGCGCGGCGAGCGCGTCGAGCACGAGCGCGCAGTCGCGCACGCAGCGCGCCATCGGGCCGATCGAGTCGAGCGTCCAGCTCAGCAGCCCGGTCGCGTGCAGGCTGATCCGCCCGCAGGTCACCTTCAGCCCGGTCAGGCCGTTGAACGCCGACGGGATCCGGACCGAGCCGCCGGTATCGCTGCCGATGCCAACCGGCGCGAAGCCCGCGGCCACCGCCACCCCGGTGCCGCTGGAGGAGCCGCCGGGCACGCGGTGCACCGTCAGGTCCCAGGGGTTGCGCGGCGTGCCCATCAGCGGATTGGTGCCCCAGCCGCCGAACGCGAATTCGGTCATGTGGACCTTGCCGAGCGGCACCATGCCGGCCGCGAGCAGGCGCTCGACGGTGGCGCTGGTCTGCGTCGCGACGCGCGACGCGAAGTGCCTGGAGCCCAGCGTGCCGATCCGGCCCTCGATGTCGAGCAGGTCCTTGAGCACGACCGGCAGGCCGTGCAGCGGCCCGGTAGGCAGGCCCGCGGCGCGCGCCTGGTCGGCAGCCCGCGCGAGCGCGCGCGCCTCGTCGCGGTAGACCTCGACGAAGGCGTGCAGCGTCGGGTCGGCGCGGTCGATGCGATCGAGCAGTGCCTGCGCGATCTCGAGCGACGAGGTCTTGCCGCTCGACAGCAGCGCGCGCAGCTCGGTGAGGGTGCTCCAGGCGAGGCTCATGCGGGTCTGCGCTCCGAGGGGGGTCGACAGGGGGTCAGGCGGTCTTCTGCTCGGCCAGCCCGAGCGCTTCGATGGACTCGCGGCGCATCAGGTACTTCTGCACCTTGCCGGTGATGGTCATCGGGAAGGCATCCACGAAGCGGATGTGGCGCGGCACCTTGTAGTGCGCGATCTGCCCGCGGCAGAACTCGCGGATCTCCTCGGCGCTCGCCTGCTGGCCCTCGCGCAGCCGGATCCACGCGCACAGCTCCTCGCCGTACTTCGGGTCGGGCACGCCCACCACCTGCACGTCCTGCACCTTGGGATGCCGGTACAGGAACTCCTCCACCTCGCGCGGGTACACGTTCTCGCCGCCGCGGATCACCAGGTCCTTGATGCGGCCGACGATGTTGACGTAGCCCTCGTCGTCCATGGTCGCGAGGTCGCCGGTGCGCATCCAGCCCGCCTCGTCGATCGCCTCGCGCGTCCTGGCCTCGTCGTTCCAGTAGCCGCGCATCACCGAGTAGCCGCGCGTGCAGAACTCGCCGGCCACGCCACGCGGCACGATGCGCCCGCTGCCGTCGACGATCTTCACCTCGATGTGCGGCTGCACGCGGCCGACCGTCGAGACCCGCCGCTCGAGCGGATCGTCGACCGAGCTCTGCGTGGACACCGGCGAGGTCTCGGTCATGCCGTAGGCGATGGTCACCTCGCGCAGGTTCATCTGCGCCTGCACGCGCTTCATCACCTCGATCGGGCAGGGCGAGCCGGCCATGATCCCGGTGCGCAGCGAGGACAGGTCGAACTCCGCGAAGCGCGGGTGGTCGAGCTCGGCGATGAACATCGTCGGCACGCCGTACAGCGCGGTGCAGCGCTCCTCCGAGACCGTCTGGAGCACGGTCAGCGGGTCGAACGCATCGTTGGGGTAGACCATCGTGGCGCCGTGCGTCATGCAGCCGAGGTTGCCCATCACCATGCCGAAGCAGTGGTACAGCGGCACCGGGATGCACAGCCGGTCCTCGTGCGTCAGTCGGATCGCCTCGCCGACGAAGAAGCCGTTGTTCAGGATGTTCTGGTGCGTGAGCGTCGCGCCCTTGGGAAAGCCGGTGGTGCCGGAGGTGAACTGGATGTTGATCGGGTCGTCGAACTGCAGCGTCGTCGCGAGCTCGGCGAGCCGCGCGCGCTCTGCGTCGCCGCCGCCCAGGGCGAGCTCGGCGAAGTTCAGCATGCCCGGCGTGCGCTCGTCGCCGAGCCGCACGACGAGGCGCAGGTGCGGCAGCGCCTTTGCGTGCAGGTGCCCGGGCGCCGCGCCCGCCAGCTCGGGCGCGAGGTCCGTCACGATGCCCAGGTAGTCGCTGGTCTTCAGCGCGGGCGCGAGGATCAGCGCCTTGCACTCGACCTTGTTCAGCGCGTACTCGAGCTCGGCGCGCCGGTACGCCGGATTGATGTTGACCAGGATCAGACCCGCCTTGGCGGTGGCGAACTGCGTCAGCGTCCACTCCGAGCAGTTAGGCGCCCAGATGCCGACCCGATCGCCCGGCTCGAGGCCCTGCCTCAGCAGGCCGGCGGCCAGCGCGTCGACGCGGTGCTTGAGCGCCGACCAGGTCCAGCGAACGCCCTGGTGGCGCACGACCAGCGCCTCGCGGTCGGCGTACCGGGCGGCGCTGCGGTCGAAGGCGTTGCCGATCGTCTCGCCGATCAGACTGGCATCGGAAGTGCCGTGGTCGTAGGACAGCGCTGCGGGTGTCATCGGAGCTCTCCTTGAGGGGCGGCGACAGGTTTCGGATCGTACCGGATCGTGCCGGCGGCGACCGCCTTCCGGCCGAGGCGTCGGATCCGCGGGCCCCGGGTCGCCCGGGGAGATCGCCGCGACGCGACCTCCCGTCGACGGCACCGGAACCTGCTGCTAGCATCCGCCGGCAAGTCCGGTGGCCGGTCGCCGCGACCGGAAGAAGCCCGAGACGCCTGAAGGCCGTCGCGGCGGCTTCAGGCAAAGGGGGGAAGGTTCATGGTGCTGTCTGTGCGCGCGGCCGCTTCGCCGCGCAGCGGCCGCGCGGCGCTGGTCGGCGCGGCGCTCGCCGCAGTCAGCCAAGGAGCTGCGACCAAGGGCACGCTCGAGGCCGGCAAGCTCGCCGACCTGGTGATCTTCGGCGCCGATCCGCTTGACCTGCCGCCGCGCACGATCAAGGACACGCCGGTGCGCCAGACCGTCAAGGCAGGTCGGGTGGTCTGGAGGGCCGAGCGGTGACGCGCCTGCCGGCTCCTCGGCGGCTCGCCGCCGTCCTCGTCGGCCTGCTGCTCGCCGCTGTGGCCGTGCCCGCGCGGGCCTGCGCGGTCTGCGCGCCGTCCGCACCGCTGACCGTCGCGCAGCGCCTGATCGACGCCGAGCGCGCGGTGCTCGCCCATCCCGAGGCCGGGCCGTCGGCGGGCTGGCGGGTCGTGGCGGTCGTGCGCGGCGCGCCCGAGGCCGAGCCGCCCACGCTCGTGCCGGGGTCATACCGCGATCCCGAGGGCCGGCCGCTGCTGCTGGTGCGCGACCGGCTCTCGAGGACCTGGACCGCGGTCGGCCCGATCGCCGAGGCGCAGGCCGGCTGGCTGCGCGGGCTCGCCGCCTACCGCCGCACTGCCGAGATGACACCGCAGGACTGGACACAGCGCGTGGCGGCGCTGGCGCCGCTGCTCGAGCATCCCGAGCCGCTGGTCGCCGAGACCGCCTACGGCGAGATCGCCCGCGCGCCGTACGCGGCGATGCGCGCCAACCGGGCGGCGCTCGACGGCGCGCGGCTGGCGCGCTGGGTCGAGGACCCGGCGCTCGCGCCACGCCGGCCGCTGTACCTGCTGCTGCTCGGCCTGGCGGGCGGTCCGGCCGACGCGGCGCGCATCGAGCGGGCGCTCGCGGCTCGCGAACCGCGGCCCGATCCGGTCGACCTGCCGGCGCTGCTCGCCGCCGACCTGGAGCTGCAGGGCGTGCGACGCCTGCCGCGCATCGAGAAGACGTGGCTGCTCGATCCGGCGCGCGGGCCCACCGAGCTGCGGGCGGCGATCGTCGCGCTGTCGGTGCACGGCGGCGAGGGGGGCACGGTGCCCCGCGCGGCGGTCGCCGACGCATTCCTGCGCTTCACCGAGCGTCGCGCGCCGCTCGGCGGGCTGGTTGCCCAGGACCTCGCGGCCTGGGGCGTCTGGGACGCCACGCCGCGGTTCGCGGCGCTGGTCGACGCGCCCGACGTGCCGATGTGGTCGAAGGTCGCGATGCTGCAGTACCTGCGCGAGAGCCCCAGACCAGAGGCGAAGGTGGCTCTGGAGCGGGCGCTCCGGACGCGGTGAGGCGACCGAGGATGAAGGCGGTACTTGGAGGCGCGCTCGATTCGACGATCGCCTGATCGCCGGGCGACGCCAGCCCGGCCGCGAGCGCGTCGATCTCCCGGGATGCCGAGGTGCCGTGGTCGCAGTGCGCCAGGGCGGCGGTCATGGGGGTCACGCGTGCGTGGACCCGCGTACCGGAACGGCGCGCCGGCGGTGCGGGCAGGCCCGCGGGCCGCGCGGGCTCGCGCCGAGCGGGCCGGTCCCGGAACGTGCCGACCGACAACCCGGGGCCGGACTGGGCGAGAATACGTCCGAGATGAAGACGTTCCACGGTTGGCGGATGGTCGGGGCGGGTTCCGGGCTGCAGTTCCTGCAGGCGGGCCTGATGCAGCAGGCGTTCGGCGCGTACGTGGCCGTGCTGTCGGCCGAGTTCGGCTGGAGCAAGACCGCGCTGTCGGGCGCGGCCGCGCTGCAGTCGGTCGAGACCGCGCTCATCGGCCCGGTCCTGGGCTGGCTGATCGACCGGTTCGGGCCGCAGCGGCTGATCCAGACCGGGATCGTGATCTTCGGCGCCGGCCTGATCGCGCTCGGGCAGGTGGACACGCTGGCCGGCTTCTATGCGGCGATCGTCATGATCGCGCTGGGCACGAGCCTGAGCGGCTACTTCCCGATCAACATCGCGATCATCCACTGGTTCGAGCGCAAGCGGGCGCGTGCGCTGTCCATCGTCGGCCTGGGGATGGCGCTGGGCGGTATCGTCGTGCCGGTGGTGGCGGCCTCGATGCAGGCCTTCGGGTGGCGCGCGACCGCTGTCGCCTCGGGCGTGCTGGTGCTGCTGGTCGGCTGGCCGTTGTCGCGCACCTTCAAGGGCCGCCCGGAGGACCTCGGCCAGACCATCGACGGCCTGCCGTGCGCCGCGCCGCGCGGCCCGGGCGCGCCCGAGGAGCCCGCCGAGTTCACCGCCCGCGAGGCGCTGCGCACGCGCGCGTTCTGGCTGCTGTCGCTCGGCCACGGCTTCGCACTGCTGGTGGTGACCGCGGTCAACGTGCACGCCATCACCCACATGAAGGAAGGGCTCGGCTACACGGTCGCGCAGGCCTCCCTCGTGATCACGGCGATGACCGTCGCGCAGGTGGCCGGCGTGCTGGTCGGGATGAGCTACGGCGATCGCTTCGACAAGCGCATGGTGTCCGCCGGCTGCATGGTCGCGCACGGGCTCGGCCTGCTGATGCTGACCTGGGCGAGCGGGCCCGCGATGCTGGTGGCGTTCGCGGTGCTGCATGGTTTCGCCTGGGGCCTGCGCGGCCCGCTGATGCAGGCGATCCGCGCCGACTACTTCGGCCGCCGCTCGATCGGGATGATCATGGGCCTGTCCTCGCTGGTCATCGCGATCGGGCAGGTGGGCGGCCCGATGATCGCCGGCGGCTTCGCCGACCTGACCGGCGACTACCGGTTGGGCTACACCGTGCTGTCGGTGCTGGCCGCCGCCGGCTCGCTGTTGTTCTTCTTCGCCCGGCCGCCCCGTCGGCCGGATCGCCTGCGCGCTGCGGCGATGCCCGCAGCCGCGTCCCCCGGCCCGGCACCCGCGCCCTGACGCGGCGCCGCCCGCCACGACCCCATCGCCCGAGCCATGCGCATTCCCAACGAATACCCCGAGATCCGAGACGCCGTGCGCGCGCTGTGCGCGCAGTTCCCCGACGCGTACTTCCGCAAGGTCGACGCGGCACGCGAGTACCCCGAGGCCTTCGTCGAGGCGCTGACCCGCGCCGGCTGGATGGCCGCGCTGATCCCCCAGGAGTACGGCGGCTCGGGCCTGGGCCTGGCCGAGGCGTCGGTGATCATGGAGGAGATCAACCGCTGCGGCGGCAACTCCGGCGCCTGCCACGGCCAGATGTACAACATGGGCACGCTGCTGCGCCACGGCTCCGCCGAGCAGAAGCAGCGCTGGCTGCCGCAGATCGCCACCGGCGCGCTGCGGCTGCAGTCGATGGGTGTCACCGAGCCCACCACAGGCACCGACACCACCAAGATCAAGACCACCGCGGTGCGCCGCGGCGACCGCTGGGTCGTCAACGGCCAGAAGGTCTGGATCTCGCGCGTGCAGCACTCCGACCTGATGATCCTGCTGGCGCGCACCACGCCGCTGGCCGATGTGAAGAAGAAGTCCGAGGGCATGTCGGTGTTCGTCGTCGACCTGCGCGAGGCCATCGGCCACGGGCTGACCGTGCGCCCGATCGCCAACATGGTCAACCACGAGACCAACGAGCTCTTCTTCGAGAACCTCGAGATCCCGGCCGAGAATCTGATCGGCGAGGAAGGCCAGGGCTTTCGCTACATCCTGGACGGACTGAACGCCGAGCGCGCGCTGATCGCCGCCGAATGCATCGGCGACGGCTACTGGTTCGTCGAGCGCGTGGTCAACTACACGAAGGAGCGCGTGGTCTTCGGCCGCCCGATCGGGCAGAACCAGGGCGTGCAGTTCCCGATCGCCGAGGCCTTCATCGAGGTCGAGGCGGCCAACCTGATGCGCTGGAAGGCCTGCGCGCTGTACGACGCGCACGAGCCCTGCGGTGCCGAGGCCAACATGGCCAAGTACCTCGCGGCCAAGGCCTCCTGGGAGGCGGCCAACGCCTGCCTGCAGTTCCACGGCGGCTTCGGGTTCGCCTGCGAGTACGACGTCGAGCGAAAGTTCCGCGAGACGCGGCTCTACCAGGTGGCGCCGATCTCGACCAACCTGATCCTGTCCTACGTCGGCGAGCACCTGCTGGGCATGCCGCGCTCGTTCTGAGCCCTGGTCCCGCGGGCGCGCCGGTCGCTGCGGTCGCGCAGATGCCGCGCCCAGCCGGGCCGGGAATCGAACCGACGGGGGGGGACGCGACGGGCGGGCGGTGCTACGATCCAGGAAAATAATCATTTTCCGACAGAGAATCGAATGAGTTCCGCCCGTACCCGAGTGCTCCTCGCCTGCCTGCTGTCTGCGGTCGGCGCGACCGCCGCGACGGCCGCCGCCCAGCCCGCCGTCCAGCCCGCCACGGCGATCTATGTCGGCGGCGACATCCTGACGATGAAGGGTCAGCGCCCGGCCTACGCCGAGGCGCTGGCCGTGCGCGACGGCCGGATCGCGGCGGTCGGCACGCGCGCGGCGGTCATGCGGCTCAAGGGGCCGGGCACCGCGCTGGTCGACCTCAAGGGCCGCACGCTGCTGCCGGGCTTCATCGACGCCCACGGTCACGTGCCCGACTACGTGACCACCTGGGGCCTGCCCGAGCTCGCGCCGCCGCCGGTGGGCACGGTGCGCAGCATCGCAGACCTGCAGCGCGCGTTCCGCGAGCACCTCGCGAAGTCGCCGCCTGCGCCGGGCGAGTCGCTGGTGGGCTCCGGCTACGACGACGGCCTGCTCGCCGAGCGCCGGCATCCCACGCGTGCCGAGCTCGACGCGGTCTCGACCGAGGTGCCGCTCGTGGCGCGGCACGCGTCCGGCCATCTGCTGGTCGCGAATTCCGCGGCGATCGCGAAGGCCGGCATCACGAAAGCCACGAAGGACCCGGAGGGTGGCGTGATGCGGCGCGGCCCCGACGGCGAGCTCGACGGCACGATGGAGGAGCAGGCGATGTTGCCCTTCCTCGCCTCGCTCAGGCAGCCCGGCTCCGAGGAGTGGACCCGCCGGCTCGTCGAGGTCCAGAAGATGTACCTCGGCCACGGGCTCACGACCGTCGGCGACCACCTCTCCACGCCCGAGACGGTCGCGAACCTGCGGCGCACCGACGCCGAGGGCAAGCTCCTCTTCGACGTCGTCTCTTACCCGCTCTACATGCTGTTCGACAAAGTGCTCGACGGCCGCGCGAAACTCGAGGGCATCGAGTACTTTGCGCCCGGCTCGACGCTGTCGAACATGGGTGCGAGCCGCCCCGTCGAGCGACTCGCCCCCGCGGCCAGCCTCGCCGACCCGAGCACCGGCGCGCTGCGGGCCGGCGTCTATGTCGGGCGCCACAAGATTCAAGGCATCAAGATCGCGATCGACGGCTCGCCGCAGGGCAAGACCGCGTATCTGTCGGCGCCGTACCGCGTGCCCCCGCCCGGCCAGCCGGCGAGCTACCGCGCGTATCCCACGATGACGCAGGAGCGTATGGACCAGTGGATCGACGCGGCCTGGCGGCACCGCGTGCAGGTGGCCGTGCACGTCAACGGCGACGCGGCCGCGCAGATGATGATCGACGCGGTCGCGAAGGCGCGTGCGAAGCACGGCCCGCGCGACCTGCGCCCGATCGCGATCCACGCGCAGACCGCGACGTACGCGCAGATCGAACGGATGAAGCAGCTCGGCATCGTGCCCAGCTTCTTCACCGCGCATACCTTCTACTGGGGCGACTGGCACGTCGACGAGACGCTCGGTCCCGAGCGTGCCGCGCGGATCAGCTCGCTGCATCACGCCGCGCGGCTCGGCATGCGTTACACCAATCACACCGACAGCCCCGTCGTGCCGCCGGACATGATGCACCTCGTCTGGACGGCGGTGAACCGCGAGAGCCGCAGCGGCCGCACGATCGGCCCCGCCGAGCGCGCGACTCCCTACGAGGCGCTGAAGGCGATCACCGACCATGCCGCGTACCAGTACTTCGAGGAGCGCGACAAGGGCACGCTCGAGCCGGGCAAGCTCGCGGACTTGGTGATCCTCGATGCGAACCCGCTGAAGGTGAAGCCCTCGGCGATCAGGGACGTGAAGGTCCTCGAGACGATCAAGGCCGGCCGACCGGTCTGGCAGGCCGGGCGCTGAACGGCCCATGCGCACGCAAGTAAGCACCCCGATGCCGATCCCCATGTTCCGCCGCGCCGCCGCCGCCGCTGTCGCTGTCGCCCGCGCCCTCGGAGGCGCTGGCGCCACCATTGCCGCGGCCGGTCTCGCCGTTGTCTCCGCGGCGACCCTGTCGCCCGCCGTCGCCGCATCCGCGTCGCCCGCCCCCGCCGATCGCATCTGGTTCGGCGGCCCCATCGTCACGGTCGACGACGCCCGCCCCAAGGCCGAGGCGGTCGCGGTCCGCGACGGCCGCATCGTCCACGTCGGGTCCAAGGCCTCCGCGATGCGGCTGCGCGGCGCCTCGACCGAACTCGTCGACCTGAAGGGCCGCACGCTGCTGCCGGGCTTCATCGACGGCCACGGCCACATGTCGGGCGTCGGGCTGATGGCGATCGCGGCGAACCTGCTGCCCCCGCCCGACGGCTCGAACGCCACGATCGACGCGGTGCTCGAGACCTTGCGCGCCTGGATGAAGACCTCCCCGCTGCCGACCCGGTACGGCCTGATCCTCGGCTGGGGCTACGACGACTCGCAGCTGAAGGAAGGGCGGCACCCGACCCGGGACGACCTCGACCGTGTCTCCACCGAGGTGCCGGTCTACCTGATGCACATCTCCGGCCACCTCGGCGTGGTCAACTCGAAGGGGCTCGAGGCCCTCGGCCTCGATGCCGCCACGCCCGACCCCGAGGGGGGCCGTATCCGCCGCCGGGACGGATCGCGGGAGCCGGACGGGGTGCTCGAGGAGACGGCGAACTTCGGCGCGGCGATGCAGCTGATCTTCGCCAAGGCGGGGAAGGCAGAGTCCGAAGGCATGCTGCTCGCGGGCCAGCAGGCCTACCTGAGCTACGGCTACACCACCGCGCAGGAAGGCGCTGCCGACCGCAGCCAGGTCGATGGCTACATCGCCGCGGCGCAGGCGGGCAGGCTGCTCGTGGACGTCGTCGCCTACCCGAGCTTCGTGACGGCCGACCCGAAATGGTTTTCCGGCGAGTGGTCCGGTCGGCGCTATCGGGGCGGCTTCCGGATAGGCGGCCTGAAGATCACGCTCGACGGCTCGCCGCAGGGCCGCACCGCGTGGCTGACGCAGCCCTACCACCAGGCGCCCGCGGGCGAGAAGCCCGGCTATGCCGGCTATCCGGCCTTCCCAGACGCGTTCGTGCAGAAGACGATCCGCCAGGCGTTCGAGAACGGCTGGCAGGTGCTCGCGCACACCAACGGCGACGCCGCGCTCGACCAGTTCCTGAAGGCGGTCGAGCTCGCGCGGACGACGGTACCCGGCGACCGAGACCGGCGCCCGGTCGCGATCCACGCGCAGACCGCGCGCGCCGATCAGGTCGACCGGATGAAGGCGCTGGGCGTCGTGCCCTCGTTCTTCCCGATGCACACCTACTACTGGGGCGATTGGCACCGGGACGTGACGCTCGGCCCGGTGCGTGCGCCCGACATCTCGCCGACCGGCTGGGCGCTGCGACGCGGGCTGAAGTTCACCTCACACCACGACGCGCCGGTGGTGTTCCCCAACTCGATGCGCGTGCTGGCGTCGACCGTCAACCGGACGACACGCAGCGGCAAGGTGCTCGGCCCGCAACAGCGTGTCGACCCGATCGTCGCGATCAAGGCGATGACGCTGTGGGCCGCCTACCAGCACTTCGAGGAGTCGACCAAGGGCTCGATCCAGGTCGGCAAGATCGCCGACTTCGCGATCCTCGACGGCAACCCGCTCACGGTGCCGAGGGCGACGCTCGCCGACCTGAAGGTGACCGAGACGGTGAAGGCGGGCAGGACCGTCTGGACGCGCGGGCGCTGACCCCGGAACGAGGCCTGAGCCAGGCTGCCACCGCGCGCCGTGCCCCGCACGGGGCTCGCCGCACCGGTGTGCTGGCGTGCTGGCGGACCGGCTCGGCGCCCTGTGCCTGTCGCTCGCCGCCCATCCCCGCACTGCCGCAACGACCGAGCAGCACTGTAGCTGGCGCGGGGCTCGCGCAGGACCTCGCTGTCTGGGGCGTCTGGGACGCGACGCCGCGCTTGCAGGCCATGGCCGAGGCGCCCGAAGTGCCGACGTGGTCGAAGGTCGCGATGCGGCAATACCTGCGCGAGAGCCCAAGGCCCGAGGCCAGGGCGGCACTGGAGCGCCTCGGGCGCACCCGGTGAGGCACGGTGCCGGGCGGTCGCCGATGCGTCGGCGGCCCGCGCCCGGCATCGGGCCCGCGCTCAGGCGGCCAGCTGCTTCGAGCGCACGAACGCCAGTGTCGCGTCCAGCGCGCGACCGAGCTTGTCGAACAGCTCGTCGATCTGCGCGTCGGTGATGATCAGCGGCGGGCACACCGCCATCGTGTCGCGAAGCGGCCGGGTGATCAGCCCCTCCGACAGCACCGCCGTGCCGAGGAAGGCGAGCACGCCCGAGGCGGGGTCGAAGGTCTTGCGCGACGCCTTGTCCTGCACGATCTCGAGCGCACCGATCAGCCCGACGCCGCGCGTCGACGCCACCAGCGGATGCGCGTCAAACGCTGCGAGCCGCGCGAGGAAGTGCGGCGACACGCGCCGCACGTGGCCCACGATGTCGCGCTCCTCGTAGAGCTTGAGCGCCTCGACCGCGACCGCCGCGGCCACCGGGTGCCCCGCATAGGTCACGCCGTGGGCGAAGGCGCCGTTGCGCCGGCTGCCCTCGACCAGCCCCTCGTAGATCCGGCCCGACACCAGCGTCGCCGAGATCGGCATGTAGGAACTCGACAGCGCCTTGGCCACCGTGACGATGTCGGGCCGGATGCCGTAGGTGTCGCAGCCGAACATGTTGCCGGTGCGCCCGAAGCCGGTGATCACCTCGTCGGCGACCATCAGGATGTCGTGGCGCGCGAGCACCGCCTGGATCTTCTGGAAGTAGCCCTGCGGCGGGACGATCACGCCGCCCGCGCCCTGCACCGGCTCGGCGAAGAACGCGGCGATGGTGTCGGCGCCCTCGCGCGCGATCAGCGACTCGAGGTCGGCCACCAGCCGGTCGACCATCTGCGCATCGGTCTCGCCGGGCCGCCCCGAGTGGTACAGGCTCGGGCAGCCGGTGCGCAGCACGCGGTCGACGGGCAGGTCGAAGTCCACGTGGTTGCCGGGGATGCCGGTCAGGCTCGCGGCCATCACGGTCACCCCGTGATAGCCGCGCTCGCGGGCGATCAGCTTCTTCTTGGCCGGCTTGCCGATCGTGTTGAAGTAGTACCAGATCAGCTTGACCGCCTGGTCGTTCGCCTCCGATCCGGAGTTGGCGAACAGCGCCTTGTCCATGCCGAGGTGACGGGTCAGCGCAAGCAGCCGGTCGGACAGCTCGATGGACGGCTCGTTGGAGCGTCCGCCGAAGATCTGGTAGTAGGGCAGCTCGCGCATCTGGCGTATCGCCGCATCCACCAGGCGCTGCTCCGAGAAGCCGAGCGCCGTGCACCACAGTCCGGACATGCCCTCGAGGTAGCGGCGGCCCTGGTCGTCCTCGACGTAGATGCCGTCACCCCGCCTGATCACCATCGGACCCTTCTGCCCGAAGGTATCGAGCGGGGTGTACGGATGGATCAGGTTCTGGATGTCCTCGCGGACGTTCTCGTCGTGCGTGCGGGTCATGGTCGGATCCTTTGGTCGGTCGGGCGTCGGCGGCGCATCGGAGTGCCGCAGGTCCGGGCGCTACGGCGCACCCGGGTGGGAAGATTCATGGGTATTTGTGCGGACACCGCATGACTCCGGGCAATCGCCCATGCAAGGGCGCAACCCGAGTGGCGACGACCCGCCGGTGGGCGCGGTCGCCTGGCGCACCGGTCGGGGCCCGGTCATCGTCAGTCCATCTGCGTGACGAACTTCGTCACCAGGTAGCCCTCGAAGGTCTCGGTGCCGCCCTCGCTGCCGATGCCGCTGTCCTTGATGCCGCCGAACGGCGTCTCCGGCAAGCCCTGGCCAAAATGGTTGATGTTCACGATGCCCGACTGCAGGCCGTTCTGAAGCCGCAGCGCGTCCTTGGTCGCGTTCGTGAACGCGTAGGCCGACAGCCCGTAGGGCAGCGAGTTGGCGCGGCGCAGCGCCTCGTCGAGGTCCTGGAAGGGCACGCAGGGCACCACCGGCCCGAACGGTTCCTGCGTCATGATCCGCGAGTCGTCCGGCACGTTGGTCAGCACGGTCGGGGCCCAGAAGTAGCCGCGCTCGCCGAGGCGCGCGCCGCCGGTCTCGATGCGCGCGCCGCGCGAGGTGGCGTCCTCGACCATCTCGGCCATCGCCGGCAGCCGGCGCTCGTGCGCGAGCGGGCCCATCCTCGTGTCGGCGTCGAGGCCCGACCCGACCTTGATCTTGCGGGCGGCCTCGATGAAGCGCGCCATGAACCGGTCGAAGACCTTCGCATGGACGTACATGCGGTTGGGCGACACGCAGACCTGGCCGGCATTGGCGAACTTCAGCGTCGACAGCATGTCGGCGGCGCGATCGACGTCGGCGTCGGCGCAGACGATCGCCGGCGAGTGGCCGCCGAGCTCCATCGTCACGCGCTTCATGTGCAGGCCTGCCATCGCGGCGAGCTGCTTGCCCACCGGTACCGAGCCGGTGAACGACACCTTGCGCACGATCGGCGACTCGATCAGGTGCCTGGAAACCTCGGCAGGCACGCCCCAGACGACGTTCAGCACGCCCGGCGGCAGGCCGGCCTCGTGGAACATCCGCGCGATCGCGACCACCGCGCTCGGCGTGTCCTCAGGCCCCTTGAGCACGATGGTGCAGCCCGCGCCGACCGCGGCGGCGATCTTGCGGATCGCCTGGTTGTACGGGAAGTTCCACGGCGTGAACGCAGCGCACACGCCCACCGGCTCGCGCAGCACGAGCTGGCGCACGTTGGGCAGGCGCGCCGGGATCACCCGGCCGTAGATGCGGCGGCACTCCTCGGCGTGCCAGTCGCAGTGGTCGGCGCAGCGCGTCACCTCGCTCACCGCCTCGGCGAGCGGCTTGCCCTGGTCGAGCGTGATGTTGCGCCCGATCGACTGGACCCGCTCGCGGCTGAGCTCGCCCACCCGGCGCAGGATCCGGCTCTTCTCGAGCGGCGACACCGTGCGCCAGGACTCGAAGGCGCGCTGCGCGGCGGCGAGCGCGCGGTCGAGATCGGCCGGGGTCGCGTGCGGCAGGCGGCCGAGCGGCTGGCCGGTGGCCGGATCGAGCACGTCCTGCTCGCGGCGGCCGCCGCCCTTGATGAATTCGCCGTCGATGTAGAGGCAGAGGTCTTCGTACACGGTGTGGCTCCAGGGTCGATCGGGGTCGACGGGGGGGGGGCGGGGGTCAGATCACCAGCGCGTCGCGCAGCGCTGCGATCATGGCTGGATCGTAGCCCAGGTCCGCGAGCACCTCGTCGGTGTGCTCGCCGGGTCGGCGAGGCGCACCGGGCCGAACTCAGGTTGATCGCCGACCGCTGCGACCAGCCGATGCCGAGCTGGAAGCTGCAGCAGGGCCCGGCCAGCACGGGTCAAGTCCAGCATGCGAACGCCCGCGAAGGCGCGCGCCTCCTGCACGGGCGCGTTCGTCGGCTCGGTCATGTCAGCGCTTCTGCGTCAGCGTCGCGTCGCGCACGCCCTGCGCGATCGCCTTGATGCGATCGTTCTCGGCGCGCCTGCGCGCGATCTCGTCGGGGCCCAGCCGCGCGACGTTCAGGTAGTCGAGGCGCCACTGCGCCGGCCCGCTCCAGCGCAGCGGGTTCTGCACCGTGGTGCGCGGCGCGGGTGCGCTCTCGAGCACGCGCAGCGCGAGCTCGAGCGTGGCGTCCTGCGAGGCCGGGTCGTCGGGGCGGCCCGCCGCGTTGCCGAGCGGGAAGTCGCTGAACAGGAAGCGCGGCACGCCCGCGAGCTCGACGATGTCCTTGGCCGCGCCCATCACCACCGTGGGGATGCCGGCGGCCTCCATGTGGCGGGCCACCAGCGACATCGTCTGGTGGCAGATCGGGCAGTTGGGCACGATCACCGCGACGTCGGCGCCGTCGGCGCGCACGCGCGCCAGCACCTCGGCGCAGTCGACCTCTAGCGTGTGGCGCTGGCTGCGGTTGGTCGGCACGCCGTGGAAGCGCGGCGCGACCGCGCCGATCCGCCCGGCGGCAGCAGCGCGGCGCAGCGCGGGCAGCGGAAACCAGCAGCCCGCATCGTCGCTCAGGTGGTCGCGGTCGACGCCGACGTGCGACACCCGCAGGTCGTGGTCGACGGCGGTGTCGCCCGAGTAGGTCTCGTAGAACTTGGCGGCGGCGTTGTAGGGCGCGCGCGCGTCCTGCGGCCCCTTGTCGGGCTGGTAAGGCGCGGCGGTGGTGAGCAGCGCCACGCGGCACTCGCGCAGCGGCTTGCGCAGCGGCGCGAACGGCACGTCCGCGAACTGCGCGTAGCGGTAGGGGTTGCCGTAGCCGAGCGTGCCGTACCACTCGTGGGTGCGGCGGATGTAGGGGATCGGCACGTCCCACTCGGGGGACTGGCCCGCCGCGTCCTGCGGTGCCGCAGTCGCTGCGATCGCCTGGCTGCTCATGGTCGTGGTCGTCCTGTGGCGGTCTGCGCGGGCCGGTCGATCGCGATCAGCGTCGTGCCGTCGTCGTGGTCCGTGACCCTGATGCATTCCATCGTTCGTCTCCGTGGCGCTCGTTCGCTGTCGTGTTCGGGCGCGTCGTCGTGGGCGGGTTCGTGGTCGCGGTCGCGGTCGCGGTCGCGGTCCGGCCGCGGCGCCCGGCGGGTCAGCGTGCCGCGGCCGCGCGGCTGCGCTCGCGGTAGTCGAGCAGGCGCGCCTTCAGGCCCGGGCGCGTCGCCGAGCGCACGAGCGCGGCGAGGTCGGCGTCGGCGAGCGCGTCGGCACCGGGGCCGCCCGCGGGCCGGCTCGCCGCGCGGATCGCGGCGAGCGTCTCGCGGTCGATCGCCGGCGCGCCGAACACCTCGCCGTGCCAGTCGGACGGCGCCGCCTCGCGGTCGGCGCCGTGGGCGGCGGGCGCCACGACGCGGCTCGCGAGCCCCGCCCCGGCGGCCGCCGCGGCGTCGAGCGTCGTGCCCTGCGCGACCCAGGCGCGCGCGCGCTCGGTGCCCACGCGCTCGGCCAGCCGGCGGGTGCCCAGCACCAGCCCGAAGGCGGCGCCCGGGAAGCGGAAGCTCGCATCCGGCGCCGCGAGCCGCAGGTCGCAGGCGGCGAACAGGTCGGCGCCCGCGCCCCAGGCACGGCCGCCGGCGAGCGCCGCGGTGCGCACCGGGGCGCGCCACACCGCGTCGAGCAGCGTCTCGATCCGCGCCAGGCGCAGTACCAGGTCCCCGTCGGTCGCCGCGTCGAGCCCGCCGAGGTCGAAGCCGGTGCAGAAGTTGGGGCCGGCGCCGGTGAACAGCAGCGTGTGCACCGACGGGTCGGCGAAGACCCGCGCGGTGGCGGCGATCAGCGCCTCGACCAGCGGCCCCGACAGCGCGTTGCCGCGGCCCGGGCGGTTCAGCTCGAGGCAGGCTACGCCGTCGGCGATGCGCAGCGTCGCCTCGGGCAGCGGCTGCACCGCCGGTTCGCCGCGCGGTGCGCGGGCGGCCGCCTGCAGGTCGCGTCCGTCGGCGGTCATGCGCTCACCGTGCCGCGGCGGCCCGAACCGACGCCGAGCGGTCCCACAGGTTGGGCGTGGCGGCCGACGAATAGCCGGAGATGAAGTCGATGATGTGTCCGGTGGCCGGGTCGACCATGTGCCGGCGCACCGCGCCGATGTTGGCGCCGTACACGTGGATGCTGATCGAGGCCGCGTCCGGCACGGCGTTGGCGACCACATGCCAGTCGCCGACCGTGGGCGACACCGCCTCGACCATGCCGGGCTCCAGCAGGTGCTCGCCGCCGTGCTCGACCACGCGCGAGCCCCCCTGCGGCGCGTACTCGCGGCACAGCTCGGCGCCGCGCATCATGCCGACCAGGCCCCACACCGTGTGGTCGTGCACCGGCGTGCGCGCGCCCGGCCCCCACACGAAGCTGACGACCGAGAAGCGCTCGAGCGGGTCGCAGTGCAGCAGGTACTGGCGGTAGCCGCCAGGCACGGCCTGCGCGCAGGACTCGGGCAACCAGCTACCGTCGGCGATCAGCGCGGACAGCAGCTCGGTGCCCCGTGCGATCAGGGTCGGTTCGTCCTGGGTGCGCTCCACCAGCCGGGTCATGCCGACGACGAAGTCGCGCAGCGGGCGGATGGGGTCGAGCGGATCGGGGGCCGTGGCGGTCATCGCGGAGTCCTCGTGACGGGTCATGCGGCGGGTGCGCGGCGCGCGAGCACCTGCGCGGTGTGCTCGCCCAGCGCGGGTGGGCGGGTGTCGACCGGCAGCACTGCGCCGTCGAGCCGCAGGGGGCAGCCGACGGTGCGGGTGGCCGTGCCGTTGGGCAGGGTCATCGGGCGCACCAGGCCCAGGTGCACGGCCTGCGGATCGGCGAGCGCCTCGGCGTAGCCGTTGATGGGCGCGCACGGCACGCCGGCCGGCGCGAAGCGCCCGAGCCACGCGGACGTGGTGTCCTGCGCGAAGCGCGCCTCGAGCAGGTCGCGCAGCGCCGCCTGGTTGGCGGCGCGCTGCGTCGGCGTGCCGAAGCGCGGGTCGGCCAGCAGCTCCGGCGTGCCCGCGATGGCGCACACCTGCTGCCACAGCTTGTTGTTGCCCGCCGCGATCGCGAACCAGCCGTCGCTCGCGCGGTAGGCCTGGTAGGGCGCGTTGCGCGGATGCGCCGAGCCGAGCTTGCGCGGGTTGCGCCCGGTGCCGAAGTACTCGCTCGTCTGCAGCGCCGAGATCGCGATGGTGGTCGCGAACATCGGCACGTCGATGCGCCCGCCCGGGCCGCCGCCGCGCACCCGCGCGATCAGCGCTGCGATCGCGTAGGCGGCGTACAGCCCGGCCGCGAAGTCGACCAGCGGCACGCCCGACTTCACCGGCGCGCCATCGGGCTCGCCGGTCACGCTCATCACGCCGGCGGCCGCCTGGATGGTCAGGTCGAAGCCGCCCTCGGGGCCACGCGGGCCGTCCTGCCCGAAGGCCGAGATCGAGCAGTACACCAGCGAGGGCTTGCGCTGCGCGAACCAGTCCCAGCCCAGGCCCAGGCGCTGCATCACGCCGGGCCGGCTGTTCTCGATCAGCACGTCGGCCTCGAGCACCAGCTCGCGCGCGAGGTCGCGCGCGGCCGGGTCCTTGAGGTCGAGCGCCACCGAGCGCTTGCCGCGGTTGATGGACGCGAAGTTCTCGCTGAAGCCGTCGGTGATCGGCGGCCACTGGCGCATCGCGTCGCCCTCGGGCGGCTCGACCTTGGTCACCTCGGCGCCGAAGTCGGCGAGCAGCATCCCGCAGAACGGGCCGGCGGCGACCTGGCAGAACTCGACGACGCGCACGCCGTCGAGCGGGCGCAGTGATTGGAATGTCATCAGCCTTCCTGCTTCATGCCGATCGAGCGCAGCAGCTCGGCGTAGTAGGCGCGCGACGCATCGAGCGCACGCCGGTACTCGTCGGGCGGGGTCCACAGCGACACGACGCTGGCGCGCAGCAGGCGCTCGCGGCGCCGAGCACCAGTCGGCGACGGGCGGGACGCAGGCGGGCGTGGGGCGAGGCGGTGGCGAGGGGCATTGGGGTCGGCCTGGACGCTGACGGGATGGCGGGCTCGCTGGGCGCGTGGGCGGATCGCGTCAGGCGGCTTGCCGTGCGCGGTCCGGCGGCGCGGCATGCGCGGTCCCGGGCGGAGGTGTGTCGCCCGCGAGCGCCGCGCGCATGCCGTCGGCCGCGCGCATCACGTCGCCGGCCAGCGCCTTGACGGTGGCCGGGCGCAGCCGGTCGATCGGGCCTGAGATGCCGACCGCTGCGATCACCGCACCCGCGGGCCCGAGCACGGGTGCGGCGAGCCCGCCCACGCTCTCGCGCCACTCGCCGCGGTTGACGGCGTAGCCGTTCAGTCGGATCCGCTCGAGCTCGCGCAGAAAGTCGGCCGACGCGGTGATGGTGCGCGGGGAATGCGCGCGCAGCCGCGTCGAGAGCGCGGCGAGCGCGGGCTCGCCGGCCCAGGCGAGCATCGCCTTGCCGGTGGCCACGCAGTGCGCGGGTGCCCGGCCGCCGATGGAGGTGTACGCGCGGATCGGCTCGGGGCTGTCGAGCTTGTGCACGTAGACCACCTCGTCGCCATCGAGCACCGACAGGTGGACCGTCTCGCGGGTGCGGTCGAGCAGCCACTCCATCCACGGCTGCGCGGCACGGTTCAGGTCGAGCTTGCCCAGTACCGCCGAGCCCAGCTCCCAGAGCCGGATGGTCGCCGCGTAGGTGCCCTCGGTGCCCTCGCGCCGGACGTAGCCGAGCTCGACCAGCGCCTGCAGCAGGCGGTGCGCGTTGCTCTTGCCGATGCCCAGGGAGGTCGCGAGTTCGGTGACGCCCATGGCCCGATCGGCGCGGGCCAGCACCTCGAGCAGTCCGATTCCCTTGACCAGCGTGTTGTTCATCGGCGAGGCAGTTGCGAGGGGCCGGTCATGCCGAGCGGCGGGGTTCCAAATAATGGAACATGGGGTCTGTGTGCTGGAATATTGATAGCATCGCACGGATCGGTCAACCGAAGAGACAGCATGGCCCGAGCCACGCCGCTGGGCATCGAACTGACCTCGGCCCACTGGGGCGCCTACGAGGTCGTGCGCCGCGACGGTCATGCGACCGGGCTCGCACCATGGCGGGACGACCCGTCGCCCTCGCCCATCGGACTGTCGATGTGGGAGGCCTACCGGTCGCCGCTGCGCGTGACGCGCCCGGCGGTGCGGGCAGGCTGGCTCGAGCGCGACGCCGGCGACCCGGCGCGCGGCGCGGGGCGCGGTCGCGAGCCCTTCGTCGAGGTGTCCTGGGAGCGCGCCGAGGCGCTGGTCGCGGGCGCGTTGCGCCGCGTGATCGACGCCCACGGCAACGCGTCGATCTTCGGCGGGTCTTACGGCTGGTCGAGCGCCGGGCGCTTCCATCACGCGCAGAGCCAGGTGCACCGCTTCCTCAACGCGCTCGGCGGCTATGTGCGTCACACCGACAGCTACAGCCTCGGCGCGGGCCGGGTGCTGCTGCCGCACGTGGTGGCCCCGATGGAGTACATGCTCGCCAACCAGCACGACTGGCACACGCTCGCCGCGCACACGCGCCTGTTCGTGTCCTTCGGCGGCGCGCCCGCCAAGAACGCGCAGGTGGGCGCGGGCGGCGCCTCCGAGCACGGCCTGCCCGGCGGCCTCGCGGCGATGGCCGCGGCCGGCTGCCGGTTCGTCAACTTCAGTCCGGTGCGCGCCGACCTCGACGTGCCCGCATCGGCGCTCGAGTGGATCCCGATCCGTCCGGGCACAGACACCGCGGTGATGCTGGCGCTGGCCTGCGAGACCGTCCGCGCGGGCCGCCACGACCGTGCCTTCCTCGCTCGCTGGTGCGTCGGCTTCGAGCGCTGGGAGGCCTACCTGACCGGGGCGACCGACGGCGTTCCCAAGGACGCCGACTGGGCGGCCCCGATCGCAGGCGTGCCGGCCGGGCGACTGCGCGCGCTCGCCGCCCAGATGGCGGCCACGCGCAGCATCGTCAACGTCGCGTGGGCCCTGCAGCGTGCCGACCACGGCGAGCAGCCCTTCTGGGCCGCGATCGGGCTGGGCTGCGTGCTCGGCCAGGTGGGGTTGCCGGGAGGCGGCTTCGCGCTCGGCTACGGGCCGGCCAACACCATGGGCAGCCCGCACCGTGCGCTGCCCGGGCCCACGCTGGCGCAGGGCCGCAACGCGGTCGAGGACTTCATCCCCGTGGCCCGGATCGCCGACATGCTGCTGGGCCCCGGCGAGCCCTTCGACTACAACGGGGCGCGCCGCCGCTATCCGGACATCCGGCTGGTCTACTGGGCGGGGGGCAACCCCTTCCACCACCACCAGGACCTGCACCGTCTGGCCCGCGCATGGCGCCGGCCCGAGACCGTCATCGTCCACGAGCAGTTCTGGAACGCCCACGCGAAGATGGCCGACATCGTGCTGCCGGCCACCTGCATGCTCGAGCGCGACGACATCGGATCGGGCACGCGGGACGCGCTGATGGTGGCGATGCGCCGCTGCGCCGAGCCGCCGGGCGAGGCCCGCGACGACTTCGCGATCTTCGCCGCTCTCGCCGCGCGGCTCGGGCGCGCCGAGGCCTTCACCGAAGGCCGCGACGCGCGCGCCTGGCTCGAGCACCTGTACGCCGGATCGGCACGCAGGATGGCCGACGCGGGCGTCGAGCTGCCGTCCTTCGATGCGTTCTGGGCGGCGGGCGGCGTGCGCCTGCCGCGCAACGAGCAGCCGGTGATCGCGTTCGGCGAGTTCCGCGCCGACCCCGAAGGTCATCCGCTCGCCACGGCGAGCGGGCGCATCGAGCTGTACTGCGAGCGGATCGCCTCGTTCGACTACGCGGACTGCCCGGGCCATCCCGCCTGGTTCGAGCCGGCCGAGTGGCTCGGCAGCCCGCTCGCCGCGCGCCATCCGCTGCACCTGCTGTCCGACCAGCCGCACACCAAGCTGCACAGCCAGCTCGACCACTCGGCGTACAGCCTCGCCAACAAGGTCGCGGGCCGCGAGCCGCTCGCGATCCATCCGCAGGACGCCGCCGCGCGGGGCATCGCCGACGGCGACCTGCTGCGGGTCTTCAACGACCGCGGCGCCTGCCTGGCGGGCGCCCGCCTCGATCCCGGGCTGCTGCCGGGTGTCGTGCGCCTGTCGACCGGCGCCTGGTGGGACCCGGTGTCGGCCGGTGACGCCTCGCAGCCCGATCGCCACGGCAACCCCAACACGCTGACGCGCGACGTCGGCGCATCGTCGCTGTCGCAGGGCTGCGCGGCGCAGACCTGCCTGGTTCAGGTCGAGCGTCACGCGGGCGAGGCGCCCGCGCACCGGGCCTTCGAGCCACCGGCGTTCGTCGAGGAGCCGCAGCGGCGGCGCGACGGCTGAGCCGGCGCGCCTCAGGCGCCGCGCGCCTTCACCCGGACGCCGTCGCGCACGGCGGCGGGCGGATACACGATCACCGGGGCACCCGGCTCGAGGCCGCCCTTGATCCAGGCGTGGGTGCCGTTGCGCGCGCCCACCTCCACCGGCGTCGTGCGCGCCCGTCCGTCGGCGACCGTGAACACCGCCATGCGCGACGGGCCGCCGTCGTCGCCCGGCCGGGGAAACACCGCGCTCACCGGCACGCCGAGCGCATCGTCCGCGGCGATGACGACGATCCGCAGGCTCACCCTGAACCCGTCGCCCAGCGCCTGCCACTGCTCGGACGGGCTGGCGATGTCCACCAGCAGGTTGACCCGCTGCTCCTCCACGCCGAGCGCCGACACCTTGGTGAAGGCGGCCGGCTCCACCTGGCGCACGCGTCCCTCGAGCGTGGTCGGCCCGCCCCAGCGCTCGATCAGCACGCGGTCGCCCGGCCGCGTGCGCAGCGCGTCGGTGGTCAGCAGCTCGGCCACGATCTCGAGCCTGCGCACGTCGCCGATCTCGAGCAGCGGTGCGCCGAGCGCCACCGACCCCTCGCTCGCCTGCACGACGCGCAGCACGCGACCCGCGACCGGCGCGCGCACGGTGAAACCGCGCGCACCGCCCGCGCCCGCCTGGCGGACCGCGAGCAGCGCCGCGCGCGCCTGCTCCAGCTCGTGGCCGGCCGCGTGATGCTCGGCGACCGACGCGTCGAGCTCGCGCTGCGCGGCGACCACGCCGAGCCGGTCGCCCTCGAGCTTGGTGCCCGACACGAAGCCTCGCCCGGCCAGCTGCTCGGTGCGCCGCAGCTCGGCGCGTGCGAGCTCGAGCGCGACCTTGGAGCGCTCGATGCGCGCGGACGCCCGCATCACGTTGGCGTCGGTCACCTCGACCCGCGCCTGCTGCTCGCGCAGCGTGCGCTCGTCGAGCATCGGCGCGAGCGCCGGCGTGAGCGTCGCGATCGGGGCGTCCGCCTCGACGGCGTCGCCGGCCCGCAGCGTGATCCGCGACAGCCGGCCCGCCAGCGGCGCCGACACGACGAAGCGGTCCCGCAGCCGCGTGCGCCCGTCCTCGTCGACGGTCGCCTCGAAGCGGCCCCGTGTCGCCACCCCCATCTCCACCTCGACCGGACGGGGCGCGAACGCCCATGCGAGCAGCGCCGCGACGACCGTGGCCACCCCCGCGAGGTACAGCAGTGTCCTGCGATGCATGCTCACTCCCTGGTCTTGAGCGCGGCCACCATGTCGAGCCGGTCAATGCGGCGGCGGACCACCAGCGCGGTCGCCGCCGCGGCCGCGAGCACGCACAGCGCGGCCCAGGCGTAGGTCCGCGCGCGGATGACCACCGGAAAGAAGAACTGGTCGGAGGCCAGCGCTCCGGCGATCGCGTGCACGAGTGCCCAGCCGAGCGCCATGCCGACCGGCAGCGCGACCGCGATGCCGATCGCCTGCTCGCCCAGCAGCAGCGCCGAGACCTCGCCGCGCGTCATGCCCAGCACCCGCAGGCTCGCCAGCTCCCAGGTGCGCTCGGCCAGCGCGATGCGCGCGTTGTTGTAGACCACGCCGACGGCGATCACGCTCGCGAACAGCGTCATCACCGTGCTCATGATCCGGATGTTGCGGGCGCTGACCTCCTGCATGTTGCGCATCAGCGTCGCCTTGCTGAACGCGCCGACCACGCGCGGCACCGTCTTGAGCGAGGCGAGCAGCCGGTCCTCGGCGCCACGCTCGACCGACACCGCGTACTGGGTCGACACGTCGCCCTCGTCGAGCATGCGGTTCAGTGCCCGGCGCTCCATGTAGGCGTTGAGCCCCATCATCTCGCGCACGGTCGCGGCCAGCGGCAGGCGCAGCGTGGCGCGCCGCCCCTCGAGCACCTCGACGGTCACCGTGTCGCCGATCCGCAGCCCGAGCTTGTCGGCGAGCCGGTCCGTCATCATCAGGCCATCCTGCGGCGGCAGGCTCGCACGGCCGTCCACGTCGACGATCCGGCGCAACTCGGGCCGGGCCGCCTGCCCCTGGATCGTGCCGCGTTCCCACAGGTGGCCGTTGACGAAGCGCACCGCCACGTCGCGCCCCGACTCCACCTGCGTCACCCCGGGCAGCCTGGCGATCGCGTGGCGCGTCGAGTCGTCGGTGGCCTCGGCCATCCAGACCACCACGTCGCTGCGCATCGCGACGTTGAAGGCCGAGTCGGTGATGGTCTCGATCGCGTCGCGAAAGAAGTTGCCCAGCACCACGATCGCGACCGCCGCGGCGACCCCGCCGATCGACAGCGCCGTGCGCCAGGGCCGGCGCTCCATGTTGCGCAGGATCATCCGCTGCGCAGTACCCAGCCCGGTCACGCCCAGGCGCTCGACCAGCGTGCGCCGGTAGCGCCCGGGCGACGGCGGGCGCATCGCCTCGGCCGGCGGCAGGCGCACGGTCGCCCAGATGGCGTCGAGCGTGCCGAGGCCGGTGGCGAGCACCGTCACGCCGACGCCGGTCGCGACCAGCCAGCCCGGCAGCCGGTGGACCAGCACCGGGAACTGGAAGAACTCAGCGTAGAGCGCGGTGAAGTAGTCGCCGAGCACGTCGCCCAGCGCGATGCCCAGCACCGATCCGAGCGCCACGATCGCCAGCACGAGCTTCAGGTAGTGCGCGACCACCGTGGTGTTCGGGTAGCCGAGCGCCTTGAGCGCGGCGATCTGCTCGCGCTGCGTGGCAACGAGGCGCGACACCACGACGTTCAGCAGGAAGGCGGCCACCGCGAGGAAGATCGCCGGCAGCAGCGTGCCGATCACGTGCTGCTCGCGGAACTCGTTCTCGAGCATCGCGTGCGAGGGCTGGTCGACGCGCCCGTAGACCTCGCGGGCTCCGTAGGGCGCGAGCCGGCGCTGCAGATCGGCGATCACCGCCGCCTCGCGGGCGCCGGGCGCGAGCTTGACCGACACCCGGTTGAAGGCGCCCTCCATGTCGTAGGCGGCCGCGAGCGCCCGGCGGTCGATCCAGAACACGCCGAAGCCGCGCATGTCCGGCATCCCGGCCAGCCCGGCGAACACGTACTCCGGCGACAGCGCGATGCCGACGATCGACAGCGTGCGCCGCTTGCCGTTGATCAGGGCGCCCACGCGCGCGCCGGGCGCCAGGCCGCGCGCCTGCGCGAATCCCGCCGACACCAGCGCCTCGATCGCGCCGTCGCTGCGCACGCCCTGCGCGCCGTCCTCGAGCCCCCGCCCGGCGCTTACGCCCACGCGGTTCATGCGCTGCGGCACCCGCAGGTCCTGGCCGATCAGCCGCCCGACGATCGGGTCGGCGACGCCCTCGATCTCGATGCGGACGATCTGCTCGATCGTGGTCTGCACGTCGGCCACGCCGGGCACCGCGCGCAGCACCTCGGCATAGGCGGTGGGGGCGCGCTTGAGGTCGGCGAAGACGTCGGCAAAGCGTGCCCGCGCGTAGAAGTCGTCCCGGGCTGCCTGCAGCGACTCGACCGCTGACAGCGTGGTCACGAAGCCGGCGATGCCGCTCGCCACCACCAGCGCGATCGTCAGCGCCTGGCTCCACATCAGCCGCAGATCACGCAGCAGCTTGCGGTCCAGCGCCTTCATCGCCGCCTCACCACGACAGCTCCGACGGCGAGAGCTTGTGCGTGTTGACGTCGATCCGCTGGATCGTGCCGTCGCCCAGGTGCACGACCCGGTCGGCCATGCCGGCGATCGCCGCGTTGTGCGTGATCACGATCGCGGTCGTGCCGAGCTCGGCGTTGATCCGCGCGATCACCTCGAGCACCAGCTTGCCCGTGCGGTAGTCGAGCGCGCCGGTCGGCTCGTCGCACAGCAGCACCTCCGGTCGCTTGACGATGGCGCGCGCGATCGCGACGCGCTGCTGCTCCCCGCCCGACAGCTGGGCCGGGAAGTGGTCGCGCCGCGGCGTCAGGCCGACCCGGTCGATCGCCTCGTCGATCGGCATCGGGTGGGCGACGATGTCGGTGACCAGCGCGACGTTCTCGCGCACGGTCAGGCTCGGTATCAGGTTGTAGAACTGGAACACGAAGCCGACGTGATCGCGCCGGTAGGCGGTCAGCGCGGCGTCGGTCGCGCCGGTCAGCTGGTGGTCGGCGAAACGCACATCGCCGCGGGTCGGCGCGTCGAGCCCGCCCAGGATGTTGAGCAGCGTCGACTTGCCGCTGCCCGAAGGGCCGAGCAGCACCACGAACTCGCCGCGCATCACGTCGAGGTCGACGTCGTGCAGCGCCACCACCTCGACCTCGCCGGTGCGGTAGATCCTGGCGAGCCCGCGCGCCCGGAAGATCGGCACGCCCGGCGAGTCGGCGGGCGGTGGCAGGGGAGCGGGGGCGGCCATCGGGATCCAGGCGGATGCGGTCCGCGGACCGGAACGGGCGCGGCAGCCTGGATTGTCCGAATCGGCGCGCGGGCCGTATTGATCGAGGTCAAGACCGCCGGGATCGGCCGCGGGACAGGGGGCCTGTGCCGGCCGGACCCGCAGCCAGCGGCCCGGGCTCAGTTACACCGCGTCGTTCTGCGATGCGCCGATCTGCACGCCGGCGCTCGCCTGCGCCATGTCAACGACGACCTTCCAGGGGGGCGGCCCGGGCCCCGGCGGCGCGTCCCGATGGCGCACGGGGCGCGGGGCGTGCGATACTTATGGGTTGTGCCCGGAACGCACCCATAGGGGGCTCGGCGCAGGTGACCTCGCCTGATCGGCCCCCGGCGCCGCCCGCCCCCGTGCGCGGGCCCGGCGGGCGCCAGCCGACTAATCCTCTCCACACGCCAGCGCCGGAGCGCAGCCGTCTTGATCATCCTGAAGAATCTCGTCCTGCGCCGCAGCGCCAAGGTGCTGCTGGACCGCGCGTCGGTGACCCTCACGCCGGGCGAGAAGGTGGGGCTGGTCGGGCGCAACGGCGTCGGCAAGTCGACGCTGTTCGGGCTGCTCAACGGCACGCTGCACGAGGACGGCGGCGACTTCTCGTTCCCCAGGCAGTGGCGGCTCGCGCAGGTGGCGCAGGAGATGCCCGAGACGGACGAGTCGGCCACCGACTTCGTCGTCGGCGGCGACACACGGCTGTCGGCGCTGCGCGAGGCGCTCGCCGCAGCCGAGGCCACGTTCGCGCTCGATCCCGACGACGAGGACGCGGGCATGGCCATCGCCCACGCCCACATCGACCTGTCGGACGCCGGCGAGCACGACGCCACCGCCCGCGCGCAGGCGCTGGTGCTGGGCCTGGGGTTCCGGGTCGACGAGCTCGACAGCCCGGTCAACAGCTTCTCGGGCGGCTGGCGCATGCGTCTGCAGCTCGCCCGCGCGCTGATGTGCCCGAGCGACCTGCTGCTGCTCGACGAGCCGACCAACCACCTGGACCTCGACGCGCTGGTGTGGCTGGAGGCCTGGCTCAAGTCCTATGCCGGCACGATGATCGTCATCAGCCACGACCGCGAGTTCCTGGACGCGGTCACCTCGGTGACGCTGCACATCGACAACGCGCAGCTGGTGCGCTATGGCGGCAACTACAGCAAGTTCGAGGAGCTGCGCTCCGAGCAGCTGCTGCTGCAGGAGGCCGCCTTCGCCAAGCAGCAGGACAAGATCGCCCACCTGCAGAAGTTCATCGACCGCTTCAAGGCCAAGGCGAGCAAGGCCAAGCAGGCGCAGAGCCGCGTGAAGGCCATCGAGCGGATGGAGAAGGTCGCGCCGATGCTGGCCAGCGCCGACTTCGAGTTCGAGTTCCGCGAGCCGCTCAACCTGCCCAATCCGATGATCTCGATCACCGGAGCCGACTTCGGCTACGTCGTCGACGGCGCGCCGCGCGTCATCGTGCGCAACGTGAGCCGCTCAGTGCTTGCGGGCCAGCGGATCGGCATCCTCGGGGCCAACGGCCAGGGCAAGTCGACGTTGGTCAAGACCATCGCCCGCGACCTCGCGGCGCTGGGCGGGACCCTCACCGAAGGCAAGGGCCTGTCGATCGGGTACTTCGCGCAGCAGGAGCTCGACGTGCTCCGGCCGCAGGACACGCCGCTCGAGCACATGCTGCGGCTCGCCCGCGAGCAGGGCGCCCACTCGCGCGAGGCCACCGGCGAGCAGGCGCTGCGCGGCTTTCTCGGCAGCTTCAACTTCGGCGCCGACATGATCCGCCAGGCCGTGGGCACGATGAGCGGCGGCGAGAAGGCGCGGCTGGTGCTGGCGATGATGGTCTGGCAGCGGCCCAACCTGCTGCTGCTCGACGAGCCGACCAACCACCTGGACCTGGTGACCCGCGAGGCGCTGGCCATGGCGCTGAACCAGTTCGAGGGCACGCTGATGCTGGTGAGCCATGACCGCGCGTTGCTGCGCAGCGTGTGCGACGAGTTCTGGCTGGTGGGGCGCGGGGCCGTGTCGCCGTTCGAGGGCGACCTGGACGACTATCAGCGCTACCTGCTGGAGGAGTCGAAGCGGATGCGCGAGGAGGCGCGCGCGGGCGGCGCGTCGGCTGCGCAGGCCAAGGGCGGCCCGGGCGCATCCGCGGTCGTGGGGCGCAGGCGCGCCTCTGCAGGTGTGACCTGATCGTGTCCCTTTCGGCCGCCGGCGTGTCGACGATTCTTACACACGGCCCGGCCCCGGCCGGCGTGCCGCCGGCAAGTGACTGAACCGTAGGGAGTTTCCTGGCGTGGCACGAAAGCTGCACCTTGCGGCATTTCGTCACGCACCCGTCCGGGAGTCTCCATGAACGTCCTCCACCGCAGCCTGTGCGCCGTAGCGCTCGCACTGTCCGCATCCACCGCCTCCGCGGGCGCCTACTCGGGCGTCTACGTCTTCGGCGACAGCTTGGCCGACTCCGGCAACAACTACCTGGTGTTCCAGAACGGGCCGTTGCCCCCGCCATTGGGGGCCGTGCCGACGCCTCGCCCGGACGCGGTCATCACCACGCCGACCCCGCTGTCGTCGAACACGTTCATCCCGACGCTGACCTACGCGCCGGCTGCGCCCTATCCGTTCGGCACCTATTCCAATGGCCAGACCTGGGTGGGCGCCTTCGGCGCGGCGCTCGGCCTGACGATCCTGCCCTCGCTCGCGGGCGGCACCAACTACGCGTACGGCGGCGCGACCACCGGTGGCGTGTCGGCATTCCCGCCCAGCCTGGGCCAACAGGTCGACCAGTTCGTGGCGCTGCCGGGCTCCGCGCCGTCCGACGCGCTGTACGTGATCGCGGGCGGGGGCAACGACGTGCGCGCCGTGCTCAACGCGATCACGCCGAGTACCACGCCCGCTGAAGTCCAGGCCGCGATCTTGGCCGCATCGCTGGCCTTCGCGCAGAACGTCGTCGGCATGATCGTCAAGCTCGCGGACGAGGGCGCCGACGACTTCGTGGTCTGGAACGTGCCCAACGCAGGCATCGCGCCGGCCATTGCGCTGCAAGGCCCGGCGTCGCAATCCGTCGGTACGCTGACCTCGTCGACGATGAACGCCTACCTCGCCGCGGCGCTCGCCATGCTGCCCCCGCAGATCGCATCGGACGTGCGCGTCTTCGACCTCTTTGGCCTCGTGACCGGCGCGGTGGCGACCCCCGCCGCGTTCGGCTTCGACAACGTGACGCTCGCCTGCGGCGCCAACCCCGGGGCCTGCACCGACCCGAGCAAGTGGCTGTTCTGGGATGGCATCCACCCGACCTCGGGCGGGCATGCGCTGATCTCGGAGGCGATGCTCGCGCGGGTGCCGCTGCCGGCGACCCTGCCGCTGCTGGCGATCGGCGTCGCCGGCCTGTGGCTGCGGCGGCGGCGCGCGGCCTGAGCCACGCGCCTGCGCGGCTGCGTCACCCCCGGTGGCGGGGGCGACGCGCGCATCACCCCGCGCCGCGGGGCGTCGCAGTGCGGTGCCCCGCTCAGTCGGCGCGGATGTTCGCGGCGCGGATCACGCGCCCGTAGCGCTCGTAGTCGCGCTGCAGCACCGCGCCGAACTCCTCGGGCGTGCCGTGCAGCACGTCCAGCCCCGACTCGACGATGCGCTGGCGCACCTCCGGGATCGCGAGCACCGCCCCGATTTCCTGGTTCATCTTCAGCACGATGTCGCGCGGCGTGCCGGCCGGCATCAGGATGCCGTTCCAGGTGGTGATCTCGAAGCCGGGGATGGTCTCGCCGACGGTGGGCAGCTCGGGGAAGGGCTGCAGGCCGCGCCGCGTGTTGGTGGTCGCGATCGCCTTGACGCGCCCGGCCCGCACCTGTGGGGCCGCGGTGCTGACCGAGTCGAACAGGATGTCGACCTGGCCGCCGATCAGGTCGTTCATCGCGGGCGCGAGGCCCTTGTAGGGCACGGTGGTGATCTCCGCCCGGCCGTCGAGCCGCAGCGACTCGCAGGCGATCTGCAGCACGGTCGAGGCGCCCCATGCGCAGGTGACCTTGCCCGGCTGCGCGCGGGCCGCCGCGAGCACCTCGGCCACCGTGTTCGGCGCGAACCGGGCGCTCGCCACCATCACCAGCTGGATCGACACGATCTGCGCGACCGGGATCAGGTCCTTCATCGGGTCGTAGGCGAGCTTGTACAGGTGGGGGTTGGTCACCAGCCCGGCGATCGCGAGGACCATCGTGTAGCCGTCGGGCGGCGCCTTGGCCACCGCCTCGTAGCCGATGTTGCTCTGCGCGCCCGGCCGGTTCTCCACCACCACCGGCTGGCCGAGCCGCTCGCCCAGCCGGGGCGCGATCAGCCGCGCGTTGAGGTCGGCCGGCCCGCCGGGCGGGAAGGGCACGACCAGGCGGATCGGTCGGTTGGGCCACGGGCCCGTCTGCGCGCCCGCGGGCGAGGCGAGGGCCAGGCAGGCGAGCGCGTGCAGCGCGGCGACGAGGTATCGGAAGCGGTTCGGGTTCATGGTCATCCTCGGGTCTCAGGCGCCGGCGGACGGTGCCGGCTCGATCTCGGCGTGGCCGGGCACCAGCGCCTGCCAGCGCGCGTCGCGCGGCACGGTGTGATCGCAGGCGACGATCCGCGCGACGTCGGCGTGCGCGCCGATCGGGTCGCCGCCCGCCGCCACGCGGCGCGCCGACTCGAGCAGCAGGCGGCGCGCGCGGACCACCGCCTTGTCGGCCGGGACGAGGTGCTCGTTGCTGCGGTCGGCGATCGGGCCCTGCGACATCGCCATCGCCAGGTCCTCCATCACCACCCCGCGCACGCCGCTCCAGCTGTCGCGCATCGCCTCGCGATCCTGCCCGAAGCGGTTGTCCCAGCTGCCGAGGTAGCGATGGCTCGCGCGGTCGAACAGGGTCGCGTCGTCGCGCCCGCGCAGCGCGTCGTAGTGGCGCATGTCGAACGGGCCGCCGTCGAGCCGGTAGGACACGCTGAAGGTGGTGGTCCGGGTGTCACCGAGCGGGATCTCGAACAGCAGGAACTGCATGTCGAGCGACGGGATGATCCGCGTCGAGGGCAGGACGAAGGGCACGACCCGGACGTTCTGCATCGCCACGGCGTCGCGCGGCGCGACCTGGCGCAGGGCCGCGTAGTGGAAGCCGAACTCGGTGTCACGCACCTCCAGCGCCGGCATCAGGTCGCCGGTGGCCAGCGCCGCCGGATTGTCGCGATCCGGGTTGGCGTTGAATTCGCCGGTCATCCAGCCGGGCCGCGCATAGTTGCTGTGCAGGATGCCGACGTGCGAGGTGTCGAGCCCGCCCTCGAGCTGCTGCAGGTAGTTGACCTCGGCGTCCAGCCGCACCACCTTCACGTGCGCGGGCGGCAGCGCCATGAACGACCAGGCCGGGAAGGCCGGCTGCCTGTCGGGCGGCCCCATGTAGGCCCACAGCAGCCCGCCCGCCTCGCGCACCGGGTAGGCGGTCGTGTGCAGCCGCTCGCGGAACGCCGGGTCGTCGTGGTTGGGCGTCTCCAGGACCCGGCCGCGGGTGCAGAACTTCCAGCCGTGGTAAAGGCAGCGGATGCCGCCGTCCTCCACGCGGCCGAGCGCGAGCGACACGCCGCGGTGCGGGCAGGCTTCATCGAGCAGGCCGAGCTCGCCGCGGCTGTCGCGGAACACCACCAGCCGCTCGCCGAGCACTTGCAGGCGCAGCGGCGCGCCATCGGGCTCGGGCAGCTGCTCGCTCAGGCAGACCGGATTCCAGAAGCGGCGGAACACCTCGCCCATCGGGGTGCCCGGGCCCACGCGGCACAGGCGTTCGTTGTCGGCGTTCGACAGCATCGGGGCCCCTCCCTGGGGTGTGGCGCGCTTCGCGCCCGTTCGGATGTTGAATCATAAGACCGCCGAGGAACCCGCGTCGGCAGACGTTGACCACGATGTGGAAACGATCGTACCCGCCGTCGTACCCGCTGGACATCGTGCTGAGTGTGATGGACGTCGCACAACGCAAGAGGCGGGTGGCCAACGGAAGGTTCGCAGACTCGTGTATATGTTGATAATATACACAGATGATCGGTCTCGCGCGAGTTACCGGCTTTGACTGGGACGGCGGCAACACCCGCAATAACGAGAAGCACGGCGTGGCGCAGGCGCAGGCCGAAGAGGTCTTCTTCAACCAGCCCCTGCTGATGCTGGAAGACCTGCTGCACCGTGATCAGGAGGCCCGGTGCCACGCCCTCGGCAAGACGCTCGAGGGGCGTCTGCTGCACGTCACCTTCACGTTGCGCGGTGGCGGCACCCTGATCCGGGTGATCTCGGCGCGCGACATGCACCGTAAAGAAAGGAGCGTCCATGAGCAAACCCGCTAAGCCTCTGCCCAGGTTCAAGACCGAGGCGCAGGAGCGCGCGTACTGGGAAGCCGAAGGGCGCGACTCCACCCAACATCTCGATTGGGCGAATGCGCAGCGCGTGGTGCTACCCAACCTCAAGCCCTCGACCAAAACCATTTCCCTGCGCCTGCCGCAGCACTTGCTCGATGCCATCAAGGCGGCGGCCAACGCGCGCGATGTGCCCTACCAGTCGCTGATCAAGGTGTGGCTGCAGGAGAAGGTGGAGCAGTGACAATTGTTCTACCTTGCTGTTGCCGCGATTGATCGCGCGCGGAAACGTCGGCCAGCAAGCAGGGGCGGTCGCGCCGCGTCGCTCCTTCACGACCTCGTGGATATGCATGGCGGGCACGCCGAGCGCCACGGCCAGCCGCTGCGGCCCGCGCGGCAACGGGATCCGGCACGGACTGCCCGCCCGACCGAGGACCTTGCCAACAGGAAGTTGATCGCGCAGCCGGCCTGGTTGACGGTGGAGCGCGTGAGCTGCCGCTCGCGTAGCGGGTGCAGCAGATAGGCTTCAATCTCGGCACCATCGAGGGTGTCGGGACTGCGCCGGTAATGCCGCGCCAACTGGGCCACGGCCGAGATGTAGGCCTCTTGCGTGCGCGGGGCCTTGCCGTGCAAGACCAGTGCATCGAGCATGCGTTGCCGAAGCGGTGTCATCTGTGTCTCCTCGGATCTGCGCGGGCACATGCCCGCACCATCCAAGGTACGACTTCGATCACCCCGTCGCCTCGCACTCCTCCACCGCGTCAGCGGTTTAGTTCAACGTGTTGTAGGGAGACAGGAACTGCCGCCCTACATCGGTGCAGTCTCTCTAACATCGTCGGTCGACGCACGCGCAAGTAGTTGTGGCATCGTTGCTTTCTCCCGTTCGACTAGCTTTTTATCCAGTACTAAATTTCCAGTAAAGCCCGGACTTTGTTACGTCTGGCCTTGCCCAGTGCCGGCCATCAAGAGCGTAAATGCTGCCATCGCTAGAGGGGCCGTTGCAACGCCGCGATAACCTGCGGCTGACACCAAATACCCCGAGCGGCTTTTGGTCAACGTCTGCTTCTGGCCGCTTAGCGTCATTAACCGCAGCCATTCAGATTGTCCGACCTTAGGCGCTCGCTTTCGACTTGATCCTTAGTTGAGCCACGACAAAGATCCTCGGATCGCGCTGAGGCATCGTTTTTGGTCCTCAATTCGATCGGAGACCAGCATGGGAACCGCCGCCACCGACGGTCACCGCGAACCATGGAACAAGGGCAAGATCGTTGGCCAGAAGGCTCCTTTCAAAGTTAAGGAGATCTGGGCACTTCGCGTTCGACTTCAGATTGAGAATCAGGTGCGCGAGCTGGCCCTCTTTGACCTGGGTATCGACAGCAAGCTTCGCGGCTGCGACCTCGTGAGTCTGAAGGTCCGCGACATCTGCCATGGAGATCAGGTCGCGTCCCGCGCCATGGTGATGCAGCACAAGACCAAGCGCGCCGTCCAGTTCGAGATCACGCCAGCCACACGTGAGGCAGTGCAAAAATGGATCAAGCAGGCTGCATTAAGGTCGGAGGACTTCCTGTTTCCTAGCCGCTTCCACGACTCGCCGCATCTGGACACGCGGCAGTACGCGCGGATCGTCGAAGGCTGGGTCTAAGAACTTGGCCTTGATCCCGCTGATTACGGTACGCATTCGATGCGTCGCACCAAGGCGACGCTGATCTACCGGCGTACGAAGAACCTGCGAGCCGTGCAGTTGCTGCTGGGCCATTCAAAGTTGGAATCGACCGTGCGTTACCTTAGCATCGAGGTCGACGATGCGCTGGAGATCTCTGAACAGACTGAAATCTGATCTTTGATTTGTAAAGCCCATCAGGGGATCAGCTGAGCACACGAGGGAGATGTGCGGACGTCAAATCGGATGTAAGGGCTGAGCCACCAGACGCACGCCAAGCGCGGCACAAACACGATTCACGGTGTCGAAGCGTGGCGCGCTGCCGGGTCGCAGGGCCTTGTAGAGAGCTTCCCTTGTGATACCTGCCGCCTTAGCGATATCGGTCATGCCGCGCGCGCGGGCGATGTCACCGAGTGCAGCTGACAGCAGCCCCGCGTCGTTGGCCTGCAGGATGTCGGTCAGGTATGCCGCAATGGCCTGTTCACTGTCGAGGTAGGACGTGGCATCAAACACTGGCAGTTCGTCAACATTGATTCGTTTGGTCATCTTCTATTCCTCTCTCAATCAAGAAGGGCGGCCAGTGACTTCGCACGCCTTATGTCGCTCTTCTGCGTGCGCTTGGAACCACCGGCCAGCAAAACGACAATGTGTTCACCCCGGTGCGTGAAATAGAGGCGCCATCCGGCCCCGATATGAATGCGAAGTTCGAAGACGCCATCGCCTACCGGTTCGACGTCGCCAAGCAGTCCTCGTTCAAGCCGCTTGATCCGAGCGACCACAACTCCTCGAATCGACACGTCTGTCAAACGGTCGAGCCAAACGGTGAACTCAGGGAGTGGCTTGACGATGAACACAAACAAACTGTATCCGATCGATTACAGTTCGTCAAACCTCGCTATCGCAAGTCACGCACGGCCGCTGACAGCTAAACGGCCCCTACCGGCCTTACGGCTGCGAAATTCTGATGTACGTCGCATAGCAGCCTGTCGATATCCGCCAGCCAACACCGGTTTGCGACCCATAGCGGGCGTCGGCCTAGAGCAGGTCAACCGACCGAAAGCTGTCGTTCAACCTGAAGTCAGGCGTGCAGAGCGATCGCATTCGCGCCCAACGCACAAAGATGCGCCGCCGACTGACGCCTTGAATTGTCATGTGAGTTCTAACGTTGGCGCTACGCGGCGTTTGATGCTGACGGCAGGCCGCTGAAGTAGTCAATCGACGTGGTCAAGCACCCGATGCAGCAGTTTGTCAGGCATCAGCGTTCGAGTTTCAAAAGCACTTCCGGGTGTTCGTATGCGACCCTCAACAGCGTCTTGGCGGCTCCGGTCGGCTCTCGCCGCCCCTGCTCCCAATCCTGCAATGTCCGAGCCGAAACACCGAGCAGCCTCGCGAACTGCTCTTGCGACAGTCCGGTACGAGACCGCGCCTCGGCAGCCTCCGGAACCTTGACATGCGTGACCCGCGCAGCCTCGCCCTGACGCATCTGCTTCGCGGACCTCAGCAGGTCTTGCTTGAACCGTTCGAGCTCATTACTCATTTTCAACTCCGCGCTTTAACTCAGCCAAGAACTCGGCGGGCAAACTATCGAACTTCGCCTTTGCATAAACAATCAACAGCCAGATCGTTTGGGCTGATGCGACGAAGTAAATGACTCGGGCACCGCCGCGCTTGCCCTGCCCTTGGCGCATCCACCTCACTTTGCGACAGCCACCACTTCCGGGGATGACATCCCCGGCACTCGGATTCGCCGCTATCCACGAGATGAACGCCTCTCTCTCAGCGTCGCTCCAGACCT
>CAYNRU010000003.1:0-159599 GCA_964399635.1 uncultured Bordetella sp. | reverse complement strand
CGCGGGCGGACGACCGCTTCCAGTTCGAGCGGCATGGCTACTTCGTCGCGGACCGGGTCGACCACCGGCCCGAGCGGCCGGTCTTCAACCTCGCGGCGACCCTGAAGGACTCCTGGGGCGCACGGAAGTAGGCCTGGCGGCAGGCGCATGCCGCGCCCGCGCCGGTGCAATCCGTGACACAAGTCACCTCGACGGTCTTTACAGACGACGCGAGCAGGCGACGGTCCAGGCCGTGCGACGATCCGCAAGGCCCTGATCTGTAAACCGGTTCTTTCGCCTGGCACGAAGCTCGCATGCACGTCCCCGCGGACCGCTACGGCCGCGATAGGGGATGTCACCATGCAAGCAGATCGGCACTGGAAGTGGATGGGCCTCGCGGCAGCGGCGCTCGTGATCGCGGCCTCGTCCTGCAGCGCGTCGGCGGCGCCGTACCGGTGGGACTTCCTGGGCGGCCCGGCGGGCGTGGACGCGCCCGGCTACTCGGGGCGCAGCTTCGTCAGCGCCACCGGCGGGCAGACGCTCGTCGCGACGGGCTGGGGCAGCAGCGCCGAAGCCGCGACCCGCGGGACCGACGTGCTCGGGGGCGCCTTCCTAGGCTGGTACGACAACGGGCTCGGCGTGTTCAGCGGCAGCGACGACGGCCAGCACAGCGTCGACAACACGGTGCGCATCGATTTCGTCACCTTCGACCTCGGGGCGACCCTGTCGCTGTCGCGCATCGAGCTCGCGTCCTACGGCAACGCGGGGATCGACGTCTGGCTCGGCACTTTGGCGCCTGGCCACAGGTTCGATACGACCGCGACGGTCCTGAACGGGCTCGACGGACTGAGCTACGTCGGCCGGCGCACCTGCGCCGCGGCCTGCCCGGCGGGCACGCTGGTGACCTACGACTACGACACGGCGCTCACCGGGAACTGGCTGGTGATCGCGGCCCGCGGCGACTCGCAGGGCGACGCCTTCAAGATCCAGGCGCTCGAGGCACGGGTGCCGCTCTCCGGCACGACGCTGCTGCTCGGTGCGGGGCTGATCGGGCTGGCCGCGCTCTCGCGCGCGCGACGCAGCGCCTGATCGACGGGCCGGGCGCGGCCGGCGCGCCTCAACCCCCGAGAACGTCGTCCGCCACGAAGGGGTTGCCCGCCCGCTCTTCCCCGAAGGTCGACATCGGGCCGTGGCCGGGCACGAAGGCCACGTCGTCGCCCATCGGCCAGAGCTTGCTGCGGATGGACTCGATCAGCTGGGCATGGTTGCCGCGCGAAAAATCGGTGCGGCCGATCGAGCCCTGGAACAGGACGTCGCCGACGATGGCGAGACGGCTGGCCGGATCGAAGAACACGACGTGCCCCGGCGTGTGCCCCGGGCAGTGGGCGACCTGGAGCGTCACCTCGCCGAAGCGCACGACGTCGCCGTCCTCGAGCCAGCGGTCGGACTCGAAGGCCTGCAGCGGCGGAAAGCCGAACTGCCTGCCCTGGCCGGGCAGCTGGTCGATCCAGAACTTGTCCTCGCGCTGCGGCCCTTCGATCTTCACGTCGTGGCGCCGGGCGTACTCGGCCGCCTGGCCGCAGTGGTCGATGTGGCCGTGGGTCAGCAGGACCTTCTCGAGGGTGGCGCCGGTGGCGGCGAGCGCCTGGTCGATGCGATCGAGATCGCCGCCCGGGTCGATGACGACCGCGCGGCCGGTGGCCTCGTCGACCAGGATCGAGCAGTTCTGCTGGAACGGCGTGACCGGGACGATCAGCAGCTTCACGGGGCGCACCTCAGCGCGAGGCGGTCGGGCGCTGGCCCCAGGCGTTGGCGAGCAGCGCCTGCAGCGGCACGGTCTTGAGGGCCGCCTCGTGCGTCGCCTCGAGCACCACGGGCGGCGCCACGCCGGCCTCGAAGGCCTCCAGCCAACGGGCCGCGCACAGGCACCAGCGGTCGCCGGGCGCGAGACCCTTGAAGCGGTACTCGGGACGCGGCGTGGAGAGGTCGTTGCCGCGCGCCAGGCTGAACTGGAGGAAGGGCTCGGTGACGCGGGCGCACACGGTGTGGCTGCCGAGATCGGCGGGGCCGGTGAGGCAGCAGCCGTCTCGGAAGAAGCCGGTGACCGGATCGAACGAACACGCGAGCAGGGGCCCGCCGAGCACGTTGCGCCCGCCAGGGCGGCCGTCTTTCTGAGACATGGGACAAAGACTCCTGGAGTGGGCCGGTGCGGGCCTCAGCCCTCGCGCTCGAGCACTTGGTCGAGCACCCGGTGGCCCGCATCCTCGATGCGCAGGCGCACCGGCAACATCTCCAAATCGTACCCCAACCAGAGATCGATCCGCGGATCGTCCTTGCCGGGCGGCGAGAGTCGGCGCAGGTGCAGCGCACGCACCGGGCCGCCGGGCGTCATCAGCACCTCGTCGCCGATGACATCGAAGCGCTGCATCTCCACGGTCCTGAGCGACGCCACCGGCAGCTCGTGCGAGCGTCCCGCGACGAAGCCCGCCGGATCGCTGCGTGCCACCAGCCCGATCTGGTAGAAGACGCTCAGCCGATCCTGGGTGCCGGGGGGCAGTGCGACCGACGGCGCACCGCCAGTGGGCAGCAGGCGCTGGCCGGCAGGATCGAACGCAACCAGACGCTCGGCCCGCTTGCCGCGCTGCTCGACGTAGCGCCGGGGCTCGAGCCCGTCGGCCCCCAGGCGCCCGGTGCTCTCCTGGACCAGCGTGCCGGCGTAGACGAGGGAGATCAGGCCTTCGGCCTGCGCCTCGGTGCGGATGCGGTAATGGTCGCCGTCGTTCGACAGGTGGTACTGCAGGCGGGCGACCGAGCGCTCCTCGCTGAAGTCGCCCCAGTACACGCGGAAGCGCTGGACGCGCGAGCCGGGCAGCGCGGGCAGCGGCGCACGAGGTGGCTCGGCGGCGGTCGGCACGGCCGGGAGCGCGCTCGCGACCGGGCCGGGGGCGCGCTCCGATGGCGCCGTCTCCGGCGCCGCCGCGTCGGACGGTGACGATGCCGCCGGTGCGCCCGGGCGATCGGCCCCGGCAGCCGTGCCCGCCGCGGCGTCGGCCGTCCCGGCGACCAGCGTGTCGGTGTCCTGGGGCGGGAGCTCGGCGGGCGATACGGCTGCGCCGGCGTCGGCCTGCGTCGGGGCCGCGAGGGCGGGCGCGGCCGAGGCGTCGGGCGGCGGGGGGACGGGACGGGCAGCCGGGCGCGGCTTCGCGGCGGGCGGGGCGGGCCTGACGGGGGCCGCTGCAGCGGGCACCGCCGCCGACGGGGCAGCCGGCGGCGGCGGCGGGGACACCATCACGACCTGGACCGGCGCCTGGCGCACGACGGCTGCATCCGGCTCCACGCCGACCCGATGCCCGGCCAGACCGCCGATCACCATCGCATGCAGCGCAACCGACGCGGCCACGAGAGCCCCGACCCCGGCAACGCGACGCGACACGGTCATCGAAGGCTCCATCACGACACAACGCCTTGACATCGAGTGACGCCTACCTTTACACAGGTTCGGGGTGCGCCGCTCACCCGAAAGCCGAATTCTTTACCAATCAATGACCTGGATCGAGAATCGTTCATCGGCACACGAATTGCTTTGGTCGGTCTTCATGAAACTCGCATTCGAGCGCCTCTGGCGCGTCGTCCCCGTGCCCGTCCTCGTGCTCGACCGGATGCCCGGCCGGCTGGTCGGCCTGAGCATGGGCCTGTTCGTGATCATCCGCGGCGATTACGCCGCCGACCGCCCGACCCTGATCCACGAGCTCGAGCACTGCAAGCAGTTCTGGCGCGGCGGCACGCTGCTTCACATGCTGCGCTACTACCTGAGCCGCCCCTATCGCCTGCGGATGGAGGTGGCGGCCTTTCGTGCGGAGCTCGACGCCTGCGAGGCAGCCTTGCGCCGGGGGCGGCTCGACGACGCGGCCCGGGCTCTGGCCACCGGCTACCATATCGGGCTCGACGTCCACGCCTGCAGGCTCCTCCTCTCGTGCACCCCCCCATTCGCGCACTCCTCGCGGCCTTCGCCCAGCACCGCCGCTCCCCCGCAGACGTCCTCGTCGCCTGTCATGGCGCGATCGACCGACTCCACCCGGCGCTGAACGCGCTCCCCACGCGCCGCGACCGCGACGCGTGCCTTCGCGAGGCCGAGGCGGCCGGCCGCGCGATCCGCGCCGGCGAACCCGTCGGGCTGCTGGCCGGGCTGCCCTACGTCGCCAAGGACATCTTCGACACGGCGGGGCTGCGCACCACGCTCGGCTCGCCGATCTTCGCCGACCGGGTGCCCGGCGTCGACGCGCCCGGCGTGCGCCGGCTGCGCGAGGCGGGCGCACTGCTGATCGCCAAGTCCAACACGCCTGAGTTTGCGGCCGGCTCGCAGACCTTCAACACCGTGTTCGGCGCGACCCGCAACCCGTGGGACCCGTCGCGCACGGTGGGCGGCTCGTCGGGCGGCGCCGCGGCGGCGCTCGCGACCGGCATGGCGGTGGTCGCCGACGGCTCCGACCTGGCCGCGAGCCTGCGCAACCCGGCGAGCTTCTGCGGTGTGGTCGGCATCCGGCCGTCCACTCGGCTCGACCCGTCGCTCGCCGACGGGCCGAACGGCTTCGACACGCTGTCGACCATCGGCCCGCTCGGGCGCACGGTCGACGACTGCAGGCTGGTCCACACGGCGCTGTTCGATCGGCCGGCCCACCGGCCGATCGGGGGCTGGATCGACTGGCTCGAGCAGCGCCCGCCGCTGCCTGCGGCCCGCGGGCTGAAGCTCGCCTGGTCGGCGGACCTGGGCGGCGTGCCGCTCGCCGAGCCGGTGCGCGCCGCGTTCATGCGCGCGATCGACGCGCTGCGCGATGCGGGTGTCGAGCTGACCGAGGCGCATCCGGACTTCGAGGGCGCCGACGAGGCCTTCCTGACGCTGCGCGGGCTGTACTTCGTGGAGTGGCTGGGCGAGCTGTATGCGACCGAGCGGGGCCGCATGAAGGACACGGTGGTGTGGAACATCGAGCAGGGGCTCGCGCTGGACGCGGCCCGCATCGCCCGCGCGCAGCGCCTGCGCAGCACGGTGTTCCGGCGGGTCGCCTCGTTCATGGCGCACTACGACGCCTTCCTGCTGCCCACGGTGCAGGTGCTGCCCTTCCCGCTCGACATGCCCTTCCCGACCGCGATCGACGGCGTGCCGCTCGCCAACTACATCGACTGGCTCAAGACCTGCTACTGGATCAGCACCAGCGGCCATCCCGGCCTGTCGGTGCCCTGCGGCCGGGTCCGTGACGGCGACAGCGCGCCGCTGCCGGTCGGGCTGCAGCTGGTGGGCCGATGGGGCGCCGACGCGGCGCTCTTCGACGTGGCCGAAGTGGTCGAGACCGTGCTCGCGCCGCTCAACGCGGGAAGCGTACCCGGCGCCTGAGCCGCCGGGGCCTCGATCAGCCGAGCATCATCGGCGCGTTGGGCAGCTCGTCGGGATTGTCGCGGCCGTCCGACGGGAAGGCCGCGGCCAGCGCGGCACCGATCGCAGCGAGCGCCTCGACCGAGCCGTCGACCTGGCGTGCCTCCCGGCAGGCCGTGGCCAGCGTCGTGCAGGCGTCCTGCCAGACGGCCGGGTCGACCCGCCTGACCGCGCCGCGATCCGCGATGATCTCCACCGCGTGGTCGGCCCACAGCAGGTAGACCAGCACGCCGTTGTTCTCCTCGGTGTCCCAGATCCGGAACTCCGAAAAGACCTGCAGCGCGCGCTCGCGTGCGGTCGTGCCGCGCCACAGCTGCGAGGCGTGCAGCGACGATTCGATCGCGAAGCGGACCTCGGCGCGATGCACGCGCTCGCCCTCGGCGATCGCCTGCTCGATCCGCAGGATCGCCTGGCGCGGAAACGCGCGGTTCACGTGCATCGGACCGATCCACAGGTGGTGGAGCCAGCGGCCGATGCCACTGCGCGGACTCACGGCCGGGCTCCGCAACGCGACAGGAGGATCATTTGCTCACCAGTCACCCGACGCCCCTCCCCCGCCGAACCCGCCACCGCCACCGCCAAAGCCACCGCCCCCGCCGAATCCGCCACCGCCGCCCCATCCGCCGGGAATGATCACCGGACCCTGGCCGAGGGTGCGCCGGCCGACCGGCCGCAGCCGTCCGCCACCGCCGCCCCCGCCGCCCCGGCCGCCGCCCATCGCGAGGATCCCCAGGAACACGCCCAGGCCGACCACCGCACCCAGCCCGGTCGAGGCGAGCGCCGACGCCGCGCCCAGGCCCGCTCCGCCCCCGCCGATGGCAGCACCGATGAAGCGCCCGGCCACCTGCGACACGAACAGTCCCATCACGAACGCGCCCAGCACCAGCGGCAGCAGCCCCATCGACGGCTCGCCACCGCCCGGCCCCGGCTGCCAGGGCGCGGGCAGGTCCTCGCCGGCGATCCGCTTGGAGAGGTCCGCGACCGCGGCCTGCAGGCCGCCGAAGAAGTCGCCGGTCCGAAAGCGCGGCGAGATCGACTCGGAGATGATCCGCTTGGCGATCGCATCGGGGATCGCGCCCTCCAGGCCGTAGCCGACCTCGATGCGCACCTTGCGGTCGTTCTTGGCGACGATGACGATGACGCCGTCGTCGATGGCGCGGGCGCCCTTGTCGCCGGTGTCGCGCTGCGCCCGCTCGCGGCCACGCCCGAGCTTCCAGGCCTCGGCCACGCGGATGCCGAACTGGTCGATCTCCTCGGGCTGCGTCGTGGGCACGATCAGGATCGCGACCTGCGCGCCCTTGCGCTGCTCGAGCCCGGCGAGCTCGGCCTCCAGCTGCTGGCGCTGGGGCGCGGTCAGGGTGCCGGTGAGGTCGGTGACCCGCGCCGTCAGCGCCGGCACGGCCACCGGAGACTGCGCCGCGGCAGGCGGCGCGAGCAGCAGCAGCAGCTGCGCGACGAGGGCCAGCCCGGCGAGCAGCCGCGCGACGATGCGCCCCGTCACCGGGCGGTATCGGGGCCCGGCCTCCCGTGCCTCGACCGCTCGCAGCCCCGCCGCCACCGCGCCGCTCCCCGGACGCGTCGTCTACTTCTTCGGCTCGGCGGCCGGCGCGCCGAAGTTGACCGTCGGCGGCTTGGAGATCTCGCGCTCGTTCTCGACCGCGAACTGGGGCTTGTCCTTGTAGCCGAAGACCATCGCAGTGAGGTTCACCGGGAACTGCCGCACCATCACGTTGTAGTTCTGGACGGTGTCGATGTAGCGCTTGCGGGACACCGTGATGCGGTTCTCGGTGCCCTCGAGTTGCGCCTGCAGCTCGCGGAAGTTCTGGTCGGACTTGAGCTGCGGATAGTTCTCCGACACGACGAGCAGGCGCGACAGTGCGCTGCCCATTTCGCGCTGCGCCGACTCGAACTGCTTGAGCGAGGCGGGGTCGCTCGGGTCGACGCGGATCTGTCCGACACGCGAACGCGCCTCGGTGACCTGGGTCAGCACGTCCTTCTCCTGCTGGGCGTACCCCTTGACCGTGTTCACGAGGTTGGGAATGAGATCGGCGCGGCGCTGGTACTGGTTCAGGACCTCGGACCAGGCGGACTTCGTCGACTCGTCGGCGACCTGGATATCGTTGTATCCGCAGCCGGACAGCCCGAGCGCGACGGTACAGACCAGCAGGAAACGTCTGAGCACGAATGCCTCCATGGGTTCAGCCTGGGCAGGCCGGGGACGCGTAAGATACCCTAATCCCCGGTCCGGACGCGCCGTCATCCCGTTGGCCGCACCCCACCGAATGCAAATTATGATTTCGCTCGCGACGGTGCTCGCCGTCGCACTGACGGCAGGCCTCGCGCCTTCGAGCTCGCCGCTGGCGGCCGGCCTGTCCGCCCCTGCCGCCGCGCCCGCTGCCGGCGCCGGGGCCGGCCGCAGCGACGCCGAAGCGGTCCGCGCCTTGAACCGCGAGGCTTTCGCACTGTACGAGGCAGGCGACACGGCGCGCGCGCTCCAGCGCTTCAGGCAGGCCGCCGACCGCGGCGACGCGTCGGCCCGCTACAACGTGGCGGTGATCCGGCTGCGCGACGAGAGTCGCCAGCCGTCGGCCGCGGCCGCGGTCGCGCTGCTGCGTGCGAGCGCGGAGGCGGGCTTCGCGCCGGCCCAGTTCATGCTCGCGTCGCTGCTCGAGACCGGGCAGCACGTGCGCGCCTCGCAGACGGAGGCGACGGCCTGGTACCTGCGGGCCGCCGAGCAGGGCATGGTCGACGCGCAGGTGTCGGCCGCGACGCAGTACTACCTCGGCCGGGGGATCGCGCGCGACTACGCGCAGGCGGCCCGCTGGTACGAGCGCGCGGCGGACGGCGGCGACGTCGCCGCGCAGTACCTGATCGCCTCGATGTACCACACGGGCCTGGGCGTGGCGCAGGACCTGCGCGTGGCGCTGGGCTGGTACGCGGCGGCGGCACGCCAGGGCGACGAGGTGGCGCGCGAGCAGGCGCGGCTGCTCGCCGACCGGATCGCGCGCGACCGGGACACCTGAGGCGGGCATCCGTTGCGTCGCGGCCCGGCTTTGACGCCCGCGCCCGATGCGTCGGTGGCCCGACGGCGGCGGGCGGACCCGTTGGCGCGGCGTGGGCCGGGCCGGACGACGGGCTCGCGCGGCGCCGCGGATCAGCCGGTCTTCTTCACCAGCCGATTGGCGAACTGCTTGCGGAACTTCGCGACCTTGGGGCCCACGACCATCATGCAGTAGCCCTGGTACGGATTGCGCGCGTAGTACCGCTGGTGGTAGGCCTCGCCCGGCCAGTAGCGCGGCGACGGCCCGATCTGCGTGACGATCGGGCGGTCGTAGAGCCGCTGACGGGCCAGCTCCTCGACCAGCGCGCGCGCCGTCGCGGCCTGCTCGTCGGAGTGCGTGAAGATCACCGAGCGGTACTGCGTGCCGACGTCGTTGCCCTGGCGGTTCAGCGTCGTGGGGTCGTGGATCGCGAAGAAGATCTGGAGGATCTCGCGGTAGGTGATGCGGTCGGTGTCGAAGGACACGCGCACCACCTCGGCGTGGCCGGTGCCCCCGCCGCACACCTGCTCGTAGCTCGGATCGGGGACGTCGCCGCCCGCATAGCCGGACTCGACGTCAGTCACGCCGTCGACGTCGACGAACACCGCATCCAGGCACCAGAAGCAGCCGCCGCCCAGGGTCGCAGTCTCGATGGTCATAGCACTCTCAATCCAAGTCCGGTGAACGAGGCCAGGGCGCCCATCGCCAGCCAGCTTCCGATCACCAGGTTCGGGCCATCTTCGGGCGGCACCTGCAGCAAGGCGCAGACACCTTCAGCATACAGCCGGAAGCACAGCACCGCGGCCAACAGGCACACGACGATCATTGGCATGAAGAAGAGCCCGCAGGCCGCCACGAGCAGCGGCGCCGTGCCCCAGGTCGCGACCGCCAGGCTGGCGTCGAAGTCGCGCCGCCCGCCGCACCACGGCGCGAGCCATGCGAAGACGGCGGCGAGCGCGAGCGGCCCGCCCAGCGCGAGGCCGAAGATCACCCAGCCGGTGGCCGCGCCGAACAGCTGCTGCGACGGCCAGCCGTAGGTCGGGCTCCACTCGGTGTTGAGCCAGACGGCGCCGACCCGGTGCGCGAGCGTGATGCCGAGCGCAAGCGGCAGCAGCACGCCCAGCAGCAGCCGTCCGGGCGCCACCGGCCGCGCGCGCAGGTCCGCCCAGACGGCGCGCGGCCAGAAGACGAGCAGCAGCAGGCGGCGCATCACGCCTACCTGCCGAGGCACTCGACGAGCCGGTCGCGATACGCGATCAGCGCGGCCGCGGAACGGCCGAGGCCGCGCGCCTCCAGCGCCACGGTGAGGGCGAGCAGCCGGCGCGCACCGCGCCGGCGCTGCTCGGCGTCCCGATCGGACGGGGCCCCCGCCTGGCGCGCCGTCTGCGCGAGCAGGGTGTCGAGCTCACGCAGCGCCGCGACCTCGGCGGGCACGCAGCCGGCGTTCTTCAGGATGCGGTGCGCGACGCGCAGGGTCTCGGGCACACCGGTCAGGTCCTCCTCGGGCAGCGGGCGACCCTCGCCGGGCAGGCCCGCGAACTCGCCGCGCTGCTGCGCATCGCGGATGCGCGATTCGACCAGCTCGTCCAGTGCCCTCAGCATCCCCTCCCCCCGTGCAGGAGACCTGCCCGCCGCGCGCGTCCGGGGCCCGGTGCCCGCAGCGCGCCCCCTGCCCGACCGGGGCCGGGACTCAGGCCCGGGCCTTGACCGCGCGGCGGGCGGCGTCCTCCTTCGCACGCTGCGCCGTGGTGTGCAGCTGCGACGCGCCGGTATGGTACTGCACGGGCCAGCCGATGCCGCGCCAGTCCGCCTCGGCTGCGGCATGCAGCGTGAAGTAGGGATCGGCGAGGTGCGGGCGACCCAGGGCGACCAGGTCGGCGCGGCCCGAGATCAGCAGCGTGTTGACCTGGTCGGCGGTGGTGACAGCGCCGACCGCCATCGTCGCGATGCCGACCTCCAGCCGGATCTGCTCGGCGAAGGTGGCCTGGTACATGCGGCCGTAGACCGGCCGGGACGCCGGGTCGGTCTGCCCGGTGGAGACATCGACCAGGTCGCAGCCGTGGGCCTTGAGCACGCGCGCGATTTCGACCGTGTCGGCGCCGGTGAGCCCGCCCGGGATCCAGTCGGTCGCCGACACGCGCACGCTCATCGGCTTATGCGCGGGCCATGCGGCTCGCACCGCGTCGAACACCTCGAGCGGCCAGCGCATGCGGTTCTCGAGCGAGCCGCCGTAGGCGTCGGTGCGTCGGTTGGTGACCGGCGACAGGAAGGACGCGAGCAGGTAGCCGTGCGCCATGTGGACCTCGAGCATGTCGAAGCCGGCCTGCTCGGCGAGCCGTGCGCTGTGCACGAACTGCGCCCGGATCGCGTCCATGTCGGCGCGGCTCATCTCCCGCGGCACCTGGTTGACGCCCTCGCGGTAGGGCAGCGGCGAGGGCGCCACCAGCGGCCAGTTGCGCGCGCCGGCCGCGGCCTCGTCGATCGGCCAGTCCATCCGCTCCCAGCCGAGCTGCGTGGAGCCCTTGCGCCCGGCGTGCCCGATCTGCAGGCACAGCCTGGCCTGAGAGCTCGCATGGACGAAGTCGGCGAGGCGCCGGAAGCCCTGCATCTGCGCGTCGTTCCACAGCCCGGTGCAACCCGGCGTGATGCGCCCTTCGGGCGACACGCAGGTCATCTCGATGAACACCAGGCCGGCGCCGCCCAGCGCGCGCGAGCCGTAATGCACCAGGTGCCAGTCGTTGGGCACGCCGTCCTGCGCGCAGTACTGCGCCATCGGCGAGACCACCGTACGGTTGGCGACCCACATGTCGCGCAGCCGCAGCGGCGCGAACATCGGCGGGGCGTCGAGCCAGGGCGGCTCGCCCTGCGCAGGGATGCCGAGCCGCTCGGCCTCCTGGCGGTTCCACCAGCGCGTGGCGCGTGCCACCAGCGCCGCGTCGCGCAGCCGCAGGTTCTCGTAGGTGATCTGCTTGCTGCGCGTGAGCAGCGACACCTCGAACTGGATCGGGTCCATGTGGAAGAAGCGCCGCAGGTTCTCGAACCACACCAGCGACACGTTCGCCGAATGCTGGATGCGGCCGACCTCGTCACGGCGCGACGACTCGTACAACGCGAGCGCCGCCCGCAGGTCGTCGGGCCGCGCGCCGATCGCGTCGTCCAGCGCGATGGCGTCCTCCATCGCGAGCTTGGTGCCCGAGCCGATCGAGAAGTGCGCGGTGTGCGCGGCGTCGCCCAGCAGCACCACCGGCACCCCGTCGATCTCGGTGTGCCAGGCCTTGCAGCCGATGGTGGGGAACTGCCGCCAGAACGACCGGTTGGTCAGCACCGTCGCGCCCTTCAGGTCGTCGGCGAACAGCCGCTCGACCCACGCCGCGGTGGCCGCCTCGTCCTGCACGCCGAGCCCCGACGCGAGGAAGGCCTCGTCGGTGGTCTCGATCACGATCGTGCACTCGCCGGGCTTGTACTGGTAGGCGTGCATGTTCCAGATGCCGCCGCGCTCGTCCTCGCGAAAGCTGTAGAAGAAGCCTGGCAGGTTCATCCTGGCGCCCAGCCAGGTGAAGCGGTTGGTGCGCAGGTCGACCGCGGGCGCGAAGCGGTCGCGGTGGCCCTCGCGGATCGCGCTGTTGATGCCGTCGGATGCGATCACCAGGTCGGCGCCGCGGTGCGCGGCCATGCCCATGTCCTCCTGGCTGTAGCGCACGACGACGCCCAGCTCGGCCGCGCGCGCCTGCAGGATCTCGAGCAGCTTCAGGCGGCCGATGCCCGAGAAGCCGTGCCCCGAGGAGCGCATCACCCGGCCCTTGTACTGCACCAGGATGTCGTCCCAGTACGCGAAGTTGGCCTCGATCTGCGCGCGGCTCGGCGCGTCGGCGCGCTGCAGGTTGGCGAGCGTCTCGTCGGACAGCACGATGCCGAACCCGAAGGTGTCGTCGGGGCGGTTACGCTCGACCAGCTCGATCGACGCGTGGGGAAAGCGCTTCTTGAGCAGGATGGCCGAATACAGTCCGGCGGGCCCGCCCCCGATCACGTCGATGCGCATGGGTGATGCTCCTTCAATCCTTGGATGGCAGGGCTCGGAGCGCCGTTGCGTCCGAATTACTTTAAGCTTAAAGTATCTTGCATGAGCTCGACAAGTCCGCCGACGCCCTCGCCGCCAGGATCGGACCGGACGCCGGCCGCGGCGCCCGGACCGCTGCCCGGGCAGGACCCGGCCGGCGCGTCCCACCATGGCGCGCGCCTCGACTATGCGTCGACGATGAGCTATGGCGACTACCTGCACCTCGAGGCAGTGCTGGGCGCGCAGCACCCCCGCTCCGACACGCACGACGAGATGCTGTTCATCGTGCAGCACCAGACGAGCGAGCTGTGGATGAAGCTCGCGCTGCACGAGCTGCGCGCGGCGCGCGCGGGCATCGCCGGCGACCGGCTCGCGCCCGCCTTCAAGATGATGGCGCGCGTCTCGCGGATCATGGAGCAGCTGGTGCATGCCTGGGACGTGCTCGCGACGCTGACCCCCTCGGAGTACTCGGCGATGCGCCCGCATCTGGGCTCCTCCTCAGGGTTCCAGTCGTACCAGTACCGGCAGATCGAGTTCATGCTCGGCAACAAGAACCCGGTGATGCTCAAGCCCCACGCCCACCATCCGGCGCGCTATGCCGAGGTCGAGCACGCGCTGCACGAGCCCTCGCTGTACGACGAGTCGATCCGCCTGCTTGCGCGCCGCGGCTTCGAGATCGAGCCCGGGCAGACCGCGCGCGACTGGAGCGCGCCGCGACCCTTCAGCGACGCCGTCGAGGCGGCCTGGCTCGCGGTCTACCGGGAGCCGGCCGCGTACTGGGAGCTCTACGAGCTGGCGGAGGAGCTGGTGGACCTGGAGGACGCGTTCCGTCAGTGGCGCTTCAGGCACGTGACCACCGTCGAGCGGATCATCGGATTCAAGCCCGGCACCGGCGGCACCGCCGGCGTGCCCTACCTGCGCCGGATGCTCGACACGGTGCTGTTTCCCGAACTCTGGAAAGTGCGGACCGACCTATGAACCGACCCCTGCTCCCCCCCGGCTGGCCCCAGCCCAAGGGCTATGCCAACGGCGTCGCCGCGCGCGGCACGCTCGTCTCCATCGCCGGCCAGGTCGGCTGGCACCCCGACGGCCGCTGGGAGACCGACGACTTCGTCGCCCAGTGCCGCCAGGCGCTGCAGAATCTTCTCGCGGTGCTGCAGGAGGCGGGTGGCGGCCCGCAGCACATCGTGCGCATGACCTGGTACCTGGTCGACAAGCGCGAGTACATGGCGGCCGGACGCGCGCTCGGCGCGGTCTACCGCGAGCTGATGACCGGGCCGGACGGGACGGTGTCGTACCCGGCGATGAGTGCCGTCCAGGTCTCTGCCCTGATCGAGGACCGCGCCAAGGTGGAGATCGAGGCGACCGCGGTCGTCCCGGACTAGAATCGCGGTCTGCCCGTGGCACCGATCGCCGCGCGGCCCGCAGCATCGAACAGGACGAACGTCATGAACGCACCCGAGACCGCCCGTGGCCTGAAGGCCGCCTTCAAGTGGGACGACCCGCTGCTGCTGGACGCGCAGCTGAGCGAGGACGAGCGCATGGTGCGCGAGGCCGCCGCCCAGTACTGCCAGGACAAGCTCGCACCGCGCGTGACGTCGGCCTTCCTCGACGAACGCACCGACGTGGAGATCTTCCGCGAGATGGGCGAGCTGGGCCTGCTCGGCCCCACGATCCCCAACGAGTACGGCGGCCCTGGCCTGAACTACGTCAGCTACGGTCTGATCGCCCGCGAGGTCGAGCGCGTCGACTCCGGCTACCGCTCGATGATGAGCGTGCAGAGCTCGCTGGTGATGCTGCCCATCCACGACTTCGGCACCGAGGCGCAGCGGCGCAAGTACCTGCCCAAGCTGGCGAGCGGCGAATGGATCGGCTGCTTCGGCCTGACCGAGCCCAACCACGGCTCGGACCCCGGCAGCATGGACACGCGCGCCAAGCGCGTCGACGGCGGCTGGCTGGTGTCGGGCGCCAAGATGTGGATCTCCAACAGCCCGATCGCCGACGTGTTCGTCGTGTGGGCCAAGTGCCAGGGCGGCGACTTCGACGGCCGCATCAAGGGCTTCGTGCTGGAGCGCGGCATGAAGGGCCTGTCGGCCCCGAAGATCCAGGGCAAGGTCGGGCTGCGCGCCTCGATCACCGGCGAGATCGTGATGGACGAGGTGTTCGCCTCCGACGAGCAGCTGCTGCCGGGCGTCGAGGGCCTCAAGGGCCCGTTCACCTGCCTGAACAGCGCACGCTACGGCATCGCCTGGGGTGCGCTCGGCGCGGCCGAGGACTGCTGGCACCGCTCGCGCCAGTACGTGCTCGACCGCAAGCAGTTCGGCCGGCCGCTCGCGGCCAACCAGCTGATCCAGAAGAAGCTGGCCGACATGCAGACCGAAATCACGCTGGGACTGCAGGGCTGCCTGCGCCTGGGCCGCATGAAGGACGACGGCACGGCCGCCGTCGAGATCACCTCGATCATGAAGCGCAACAGCTGCGGCAAGGCGCTCGACATCGCGCGGCTGGCCCGCGACATGATGGGCGGCAACGGCATCTCGGCCGAGTACGGCGTGGCCCGCCACCTGGTCAACCTCGAGGTGGTCAACACCTACGAGGGCACGCACGACATCCACGCGCTGATCCTGGGCCGCGCCCAGACTGGCATCCAGGCCTTCAGCTGATACGGACCACGACACGATGACGGTCTCCTTCGATTTCACCGGCCGGCGCGTGCTGGTCGCGGGCGGCAGCCGCGGCATCGGCCGCGGCATCGCGCAGGGCTTCGCGCGGGCCGGCGCCTCGGTCTCGCTGTGCGCCCGCGGCAAGGACACGCTCGAGGCCACCCGCGCCGAGCTCGCCTCGCTCGGCAAGGGCGCCATGCACGCCGCCGTCTGCGACCTCGCCGACGCCGCGCAGATCGACGCATGGGTGCGCGGCGCCGCCGAGGCGCTCGGCGGCATCGACGTGCTGGTCAACAACGCGTCGGCGTTCGGCGCGGGCGACACCGACGACGGCTGGACCGCGAGCCTCGCGGTCGACGTCCAGGCGGTGGTGCGCGCGAGCCGCGCGGCGCTGCCCTGGCTGGAGCGCGGCACCGGCGCCTCGATCGTCAACGTGTCCTCGATCTCGGCGATGCGCCCCTCGACCCGCACGCCGGCCTACGGCGCGGCGAAGGCGGCGGTGGTGCACTACACCGGCAGCCAGGCGGCGATGCTGGCGCGCCGCGGCATCCGCGTGAACTGCGTGGCACCGGGCTCCATCGAGTTCCCCGGCGGCACCTGGGAGCAGCGCCGCGCGTCCGATCCGGCCCTCTACCAGCGCATCCACGCGAGCATCCCGTTCGGGCGGCTCGGCACGGTCGACGAGGTCGCCGACCTGGTGCTGTTCCTCGCCTCCGACGCGGCCCGCTGGGTCACCGGCCAGAGCATCGCCGTCGACGGCGGCCAACTGCTCGGCGGCTGATGGCGGCGCCCGCGGCGCCCGGGCCCACCGGCCCGGCGCTGCCGCCCGGTGCGCTGCCGGCCGTCGCGGTCAGGCGCATCGTGCTCGGGCTGCTGCCCGCGATCTTCCTCGGCGCGATCGACCAGTCGATCGTGCCGATCGCGCTGCTCACCATCGGCCGCGAGCTCGGCGACGTGTCCCTGATCGCCTGGGTGATGGCGGGCTACCTGGTCGCCGGCACGGTCGCGACGCCGGTCTACGGCAAGCTGTCCGACCTCCATGGGCGGCGACGCATGATCACCGTGTCGCTGTGCATCGCGATGGCGGGCTCGCTGCTGTGCGCGCTGTCGCAGTCGATGCCGATGCTGATCGCCTCGCGGGTGCTGCAGGGGCTGGGCAGCGGCGCGATCTTCGCGCTCGCGCAGGCGGCGGTGGCAGACGTGGTCGCCGGGCCCGAGCGCGGCCGCTACCAGGGCTACTTCTCGGGCGTGTTCGCGTCGGCCGCGGTGGCTGCGCCGCTGCTGGGCGGCGTACTGACCGAGCACCTGTCGTGGCGCGTGATCTTCCTGATCAACCTGCCGCTCGCGCTGCTCGCGCTGTGGCGGGCGCGCAGCGTGCTGGTCGAGGCGCCGGCGCCGCGGCGCGACGCGCACATCGACTGGTGGGGCGCGGCGCTGCTCGCGGCGGGCCTGGGCGTGCCGCTGGTGGCGCTGTCCCGGATCGGCCAGGGCGCGCCATGGCTGGGCGGCTCGACCCTGGCGCTCGCCGCGCTCGGCGTGGCGCTGCTCGCGGCGTGGGCGTGGCGCGAGTCGTCCGCCGCCGAGCCGATCGTGCCGCTGTCGCTGTTCGGCAACCGGACGGTGCTCGCCTGCTGCGCGGTGACCTTCACCAACTTCTTCGTGCTGATCGGCTGCACGGTGCTGCTGCCGCTGTCGATGCAGACGGTCGATGGGGCGCGGCCCGAGGAGGTCGCGATGCGCCTCGTCGCGCTGACCCTGTCGGTGCCGGCTGGGGCCTTCTTCGCGGGGCGACTGATGCTGCGGGCACCCGACATGGGGCGGCTCGCGGCCTCGGGCTGCGGGCTCTCCGCGCTCGCGCTCGCAGGCCTGCTGCTCGCCCCGTCCGGGCGCGGCACGGTGGCGCTGCTGGCGATGCTGCCACTGGGCGCCGGGCTCGGCATCACGCTGCCGGCGGCGCTGGTCGCCGCGCAGATGGCGGTCGGGCCGGGCTCGATCGGCGTGGTCACCTCGCTGGTCGCGTTCTTCCGATCACTCGGCGGCGTGATCGGGATCGCGGTGCTCACCTCGCTGGTGCTGGCGGGCGCAGGCGGCGCGTCCCTGGCCGACGCGGATCCGCGGGCGCTCGCGCCTGCCTTCGAGCGCGCGCTCGGCGTGTCGGCGGTGATGTCGGCGATCGGGGCGGCGGTGGCGCTGCGGATCGGATCGCGGGTCAGGCACCCGCCGCACTGAGCGCGGACCCCGGACGGCGCCGACGCGGCGTCGCCCTGCCCTACTCGGCGGTGTCGGTGCCGCCCGCGTCCGGTGTCGCGCCGCCCGGGCGCGGCGCGAGACGCGAACGACGCCGCACGATCGTCACGGTGGGCGGGGCCGGGCGCGCCTCGCGAGGCGCCGGCAGCTCGACGTCCGGATCGCCGGCATCGGCGGGCAGGCGGCCGGACGCGTCGTGGCGCTCCTGCGCGGGGCCGTCGCCGTCGCGGCGCCAGCCGCCGTCCTCGCGCCGGGGCGGGCCGCCCTGCTCGTCGCGCCGGGGCGGGCCGCCTGGACGCCGTCCGCGCACGCCCACCGCGGGCTCGATCGTGCTGATGGCGTGGCCGTAGATCACCATCTCGCCGTGCTGCGTCTCGAGCAGCAGCGTGTGCACGTCGAACGAGCGGATCCTGCCGGTGAAACGCGTCCCGCTCAGCAGGTAGACGTGGATCAGCGTGCGCTCGCGCCGGAAGCGGTTGAGCTGCAGAAACTGTCGACTCTTGGGATCGACCGGGGGCTGTTTCAAGAGAAGTGTCGTCGGGAGGGGGCGCGGACGACCTCGGGGCCGCGCGCACCGACCGCGGTGGCATCACGATGGAGCCTCATTGTAGACGGCGGCGCGGGATTAGGGCGAGCCATGCCGCCGGCGGCGCGTCGGATCGGCCCGCGTCGTGCCCCCAGCGCCCCAGGCCAGCTTGACGCATGCGGGTGCGGCGCACAGAATCCGCGCTCACACAAAACGAAACCGCCGCCTCCTCGCGATGCGGCACACATGGAGGAGACCGACATGATCCGACCCCTGTCACGCCTGCTCAAGACGGCCGCAGTGGGCCTCGCCCTCGCAGCATCGGCCTCCGCCTTCGCGCAGGCCTTCCCGAACCGTCCGATCACGATGATCGTGCCCTGGGGCGCGGGCGGCGGCACCGACGCCACCGCACGGATCATCGGCAGCCTGCTCGAGAAGGAACTCGGCCAGCCGGTGAACGTCGTGAACCGCACCGGCGGCTCGGGCGTGGTGGGCCACCAGGCGATCGCGGCCTCCGCGCCCGACGGCTACACGATCGGCATGATCACGGTCGAGATCACGATGATGCATCACCAGAAGCTCACGGATCTGAACCCGTCGAGCTACACGCCGATCGCGCTGGTGAACCTCGACCCGGCCGGCTTCCAGGTGCGCGCGGACTCGCCCTACAAGTCGATGAACGACGTGCTCGCCGCGATCAAGGCGAATCCCGGCAAGTTCAAGGCCTCGGGCACCGGTCAGGGCGGCATCTGGCACCTCGCGCTCGCCGGCATGCTCGCCGACATGAAGATCGACCCGGCCTCGGTGCCCTGGGTACCGTCCAACGGCGCGGCCCCCGGGCTGCAGGACCTGGTGGCGGGCGGCGTCGAGTTCGCACCCTGCTCGCTGCCCGAGGCGCGCTCGCTGATCGACGCCGGCAAGGTGCGCTCGCTCGCGGTGATGGATGCCAAGCGCGCCGACCTCTACCCGAACGTGCCGACCCTGAAGGAAGCGACGGGCTCGGGCTGGGCCACCGGCGCGTGGCGCGGCATCGCAGCCCCCAAGGGCATCCCGAACGACGTGCGCGTGCGCCTGGAGAGCGCGGTCAAGAAGGTCTGGGACAGCAAGGAGTTCAAGGACTTCATGTCGCAGCGCGGCTTCGGCGTCCTGTGGGGCAACGGCGAGGAGTTCGGCAAGTTCATGGCCCGCGGCGACGAGGACATGAAGAAAGTGATGACCGCGGTCGGCATCGTCAAGTGAGCTCGCCACGCGCCGGGAGGCACTGAGCATGCAACAGGTCGACCGCTGGGTCGGCACGGGGATCGCGGCGCTCGCCGTCGCGGTGCTGTGGTCCTCGAGCAGCTTTCCCAACGTACCCGGCCAGAAGCTCGGCGCGTCGACGCTGCCCCTGATCATCGGGGCGGCGCTGCTCCTGTGCGGCCTGCTGCTGGTGCTGCGCAGCTGGTCGGCGGCGCGGTACGCGGCGCCAGCGGCGCCGGCGACCCACAACCCGCTGCTGCCCGACCTGCCCGCGCCGGACGAGTCGGGCGAGCGGATCGCGCCGGCGCTGGGCATCCTCGCCGCGATCGCGCTCTACATCGTCGCGGCCGACACGCTCGGCTACCTGCTGGTGGCGCCGGTGTCGCTGCTGATCGCGCAGGTGTCGCTGCGCGTGAAGTGGCTGCCCGCGATCGGCTGGTCGCTGCTGGCCACGGCGGTCGTGCACCTCGCCTTCTACAAGCTCCTGAAAGTCCCGCTGCCCTGGGGCCTCGTGCCCGTGCTGTACTGAGGCGGGGCGCCGCGCCCCCGAGGACCCGATGGACCCGATCGTCGCCGCCTTCGGGCTGGTGTTCCAGCCCTACGTCCTGCTCGTCATCCTGCTGTCGGCGATCTACGGCCTGTTCGTCGGTGCGATCCCTGGCCTGACCGCCACGATGGCGACCGCGCTGCTCGTGCCGGTCACCTTCTTCATGCCGCCGATCCCGGCGGTGGCGGCGATCGTCACCGCGACCGCGATGGCGATCTTCTCGGGCGACATCCCGAGCGCGCTGCTGCGCATGCCGGGCACGCCCGCGTCGGCGGCCTACACCGACGAGGCCTACCTGCTCACGCGCCAGGGCAAGGCCGAGATCGCGCTCGGCTCGGGCCTGGTGTTCTCGGTGCTGGGCGGCATCTTCGGGACCCTGGTGCTGATCGTCGCGGCGCCGGCGCTCGCCGAGGTCGCGCTGAAGTTCAGCTCCTACGAGTACTTCTGGCTGGTGATGCTGGGCTTCACCTGCGCCATCTTCATCGCCGGCACCGACCCGCTGAAGGGCTGCGTGTCGCTGCTGCTGGGCCTGCTGGTGTCGGTGGTGGGGCTCGAGAACCCGGCAGCGCACCCGCGCTACACCTTCGGCAGCCCCGACCTGCTCGGCGGCATCCCGCTGATCCCGCTGATGATCGGCATGTTCGCGATCTCGGAGATCCTGCGCTACTCGGCACAGGTGACGCGGCCGGTGATCGGCACCGACCGGCCCTTCGGCAGCGTGTTTACCGGGATGTGGACGCTGATCAAGAAGTACCCGGTCCAGCTGCTGCGCGGCTCGGCGCTCGGCACCATCGTGGGCGCGCTGCCCGGCGCGGGCGCCGACATCGCGGCGTGGATGTCGTACGGCGTGTCCAAGAAGTTCTCCAAGGAGCCGGAGAAGTTCGGCACCGGCCACGTCGAGGGCATCGTCGAGTCGGGCGCGGCCAACAACTCCGCGCTCGGCGGCGCGTGGATCCCGGCGCTGGTGTTCGGCATCCCCGGCGACTCGATCACCGCGATCGCGATCGGCGTGCTCTACCTGAAGAACATGAACCCGGGGCCGACGCTGTTCGTCGACAACCCGCAGAACATCTACGCGGTCTTCATCGTCTTCATCCTCGCGCAGCTGCTGATGCTGCCGCTGGGCTGGGCGGCGATCAAGGCGGCCAAGCAGCTGCTGCGGATCCCGGGCGAGATCCTGATGCCGATCATCCTGCTGTTCTGCATCGTGGGCAGCTTCGCGATCAACAACAGCATGTTCGGCGTGGTGGTGATGGCGGTGTCGGGCATGATCGCGTTCTTCATGGAGCGCTGGGGCTTTCCGGTCGCCCCCACCATCCTGGGCGTCGTGCTGGGCACGATGCTCGAGGAGCACTTCTTCAGCTCGCTGATCAAGGCCGACGGGCGCCTGCTGGCGTTCTTCGAGCGGCCGATCGCAGGCGTGCTGGGCGTGGTCACGCTGGCGATCTGGGCATGGTGGATCGCCAAATCGGTCAAGGCTTCTCTGAACAGGACAGTCCATGGATGATCTGAAAGGCAAGGTCGCGCTGGTGACCGGCGGCTCCACCGGCATCGGCGCCGCGGTGGCCCGCGAGTTCGGCCGACTCGGTGCGAAGGTGGCGGTGCACTACTTCGCAAGCGGCGAGGCCGCCGAGCAGGTGGCCGCCGACATCCGCGCCGCCGGCAGCGAGGCGGTGACGCTGCGCGCCGACGCCCACTCCTCGGCCGCGATGCGCCAGGTGGTGGCCGACACCATCGCGAAGTTCGGGCGCATCGACATCCTGGTCAACAACGCGGGGGCGCTGGTGCGGCGCGTCCCGATCGAGGCCTTCGACGACGCGATCTTCGACGACGTGGTCGACCTCAACGTGCGCTCGGCGCTCGCCGCCACGGCCGCCGCAGTGCCGACGATGCGCGCACAGGGCTCGGGCAACGTGATCTTCGTGACCTCGGTGGCGGCCCGCCACGGCGGCGGCCCGGGCGCGGCGATCTACGCCGGCTCCAAGGGCTTCATCAGCACGGTGACCCACGGGCTCGCCAAGGAGCTGGCCGGGTCCAGCATCCGCGTCAACGCGGTGTCGCCGGGCGTGATCACCACGCCCTTCCACGAGAAGTTCTCCACGCCCGCGCAGCTCGAGTCGATGCGACTGACCATCCCGATGGCGCGTCTGGGAAGCGCCGACGAGTGCGTCGGCGCCTTCGTGTACTTCGCGTCGGACCGGCTGTCGGGCTACGTGACCGGGCAGATCCTCGAGGTCAACGGCGGGCAGTACATGCCCTGAGGGTGGCCCGGGAGCCTGGCCCCGGGCACACCGACCGGCACGCTCCGACCCGGCGCAAGGCCGCGGGCGTCAGTGCTTGGTGCCGAAGATGCGGTCGCCCGCGTCCCCCAGGCCCGGCACGATGTACGCGTTCGCGTCGAGGTGGCTGTCGAGCGAGGCGACGTAGACCGGCACCGTCGGGTGCATCGCCGCGAACGCGGTGACGCCCTCGGGCGCGGCCACCAGCGCGAGGAAGCGGATCTGGGAGGCCGGGACGCCGCGATCGATCAGCGTCTGCACGGCATGCGCGCCCGAGTGCCCGGTGGCCAGCATCGGATCGCAGACGATGAAGCTGCGGCCTTCGATCTCGGGCAGTCGCACGTAGTACTCGACCGGACGCTTGTCCTCGCCGCGGTACAGGCCGACGTGGCCCTGGCGTGCCGACGGGATCAGCTCCATCAGACCCTCGGCCATGCCGAGCCCCGCGCGCAGCACCGGCACGACCGCGATCTTCTTGCCCGCGATCACCGGCGCGTCCATCGGGCACAGCGGTGTCTCGATGGGCCGGGTGGTCATCGGCAGGTCGCGCGTGATCTCGTAGCCCATCAGCAGCGTGAGCTCGCGCAGCAGCTGCCGGAAGGTCCGGGTCGAGGTGGTCCTGTCCCGCATGTGGGACAGCTTGTGCTGGATCAGCGGGTGATCGAGGATGAAGAGCGTGGGAAAACGGGGGTCCTGTCGCATCGCCGGCCAGCCTCACGAGATTGCTGCCGGCCCAGTGTAGCGCAGGGACCCCGCCCTGCTGCCGCGCTCGGCCGGGCGTCCGGAGGACGTCGTCGGCCCGCGCACGGCCAGGCCATCGCCCCGGGCCCGGCGGCCGCAGCCGACCGCCCTGTCAGCGCACCCGCAGGAAGTCCACGCTCGCCGGGCGGCCCTCGAGATGCAGCCGCGCGGTCGCGGGCGGCTGCTCGGCCACCACCCGCCCCGCGCGCAGCACCGCGAGCCGCGCCGGCCGCAGCCGGATCGCCTCGACCGGGTCGCGCGCCTGCAGCAGCACCATGTCGGCCCGGCAGCCGGGCGCGATGCCGTAGCCCTCGAGCCCGAGGATGGCGGCCGGCACGGTCGTGACCGCCTCGAAGCAGGCGCGCATCGCCGCCTGGCCGGTCATCTGCGCGACGTGCAGACCCATGGATGCGACCTCCAGCATGTCACCGGAGCCCATCGGGTACCAGGGGTCCATCGCACAGTCGTGGCCGAAGGCGACCGGCACGCCGGCGGCCATCAGCTCGGGCACACGCGTCATGCCGCGGCGCTTCGGGTAGGTGTCGTGGCGGCCCTGCAGGGTGATGTTGATCAGCGGGTTGGCGATCACGGACAGGCCCGCCTCGGCGATCAGCGGCAGCAGCTTGGACACGTAGTAGTTGTCCATCGAGTGCATCGAGGTGAGGTGCGAGCCGGTCACCCTGCCCTGCAGCCCGAGCCGCCGCGCGTGGAAGGCCAGCGTCTCGACGTGGCGCGACAGCGGGTCGTCGGACTCGTCGCAGTGCATGTCGACGCGCAGGCCGCGGCGCGCGGCGATCTCGCACAGCAGGCGCACCGACTCGCGGCCCTCGTCCATCGTCCGCTCGAAGTGCGGGATGCCGCCCACCACCTCGACGCCCATGTCGAGGGCGCGCTCCAGCAGCCCGAGCGCCGACGCGCTGCACGACGGGTCGTCGCGGCGCGGGTCGTAGCGCAGCACGCCGTCCTGCGGGAACGCGACCAGCTGCAGGTCGAGGTAGGGCGCGACGCGGCGCCTGACCTCGAGCAGCGCCTCGACCGCGAGCAGCCGCGGGTCGGAGGTGTCGACGTGGCTGCGCACCGCGAGCAGCCCGCGCGCCACCGCCTGGTCGCAGTAGCGCAGCGCGCGCTCGACGATCGCCTCCTGCACCAGCTGCGGCTTGAGCTCGCTCCACAGAGCGATCCCCTCGAGCAGCGTGCCCGACTCGTTGAGCCGGGGCAGGCCGAGCGACAGCGTCGCGTCCATGTGGAAGTGCGCATCGACGAAGGGCGGTGCGAGCAGCAGCCCGTCGGCGTCGATCTCGCGCACCGCATGCGCAGCAGCGAGCTCGGCATGCGGCGCGACCGCCGCGATGCGCTCGCCACGCACGGCGACGTCGATGCCGGTGCGCCCGTCGGGCAGCGTGGCGCGACGCACGATCAGGTCGAACGCGGCGGCGCCGGAGGCAAACGGAGGAATGGACATGGGCTCAGCGCTCTCCCTTGCGGTAAGGCTTCATCAGGGCCTGCGGATAGGCGGCACGGCGCGCCATGAACACCAGCGCGACGATCGACAGCACGTAGGGCACCATCAGCCACAGCTGGTAGGGGATGTCGCTGCCGGCGCCCTGCTGCAGGCGCAGCTGCATCGCATCGAAGCCCGCGAACAGCAGCGCGCCGGCCAGCGCCTTGCCCGGTCGCCAGGACGCGAACACCACCAGCGCCACGCAGATCCAGCCGCGGCCGTTGATCATGTTGAAGAAGAAGGCGTTGAACGCGGCGAGCGTGAGGAAGGAGCCGGCCACGCCCATCAGCGCCGAGCCGGCCGCGATCGCGGCGATGCGGGTCGCCGCCACCGGGATGCCCGCGCTCTCGGCGGCAGCCGGGTTCTCGCCGACCATCCGCAGCGCGAGGCCCGCCGGTGTGCGATACAGCAGCCAGCCGATCGCCGGCACCATCGCGAGCGCGAGCACGGTGAGCGGCGTCTGCGCGGCGAGCACCTCGCCGATCACCGGGATCGCATCGAAGGGCGCCCCAAGCCCCGTGAAGGGCTCGATCGTCGGCGGCGTGGCGACCTTGGGAAAGCTCACCCGGTACGCGTAGTAGGACAGGCTGGTCGCGAGCATCGTGATGCCCAGCCCCGAGACGTGCTGCGACAGCGCGAGCGACACCGTCAGGAACCCGTGCAGCAGCCCGAAGGCCGCGCCGGTGAGCGCCGCGGCCAGCACGCCGCCCCACAGGCCCGCGCCCTGCCACACCGCGAACCAGCCGGCGAAGGCGCCCGCCGCCATGATCCCCTCGATGCCCAGGTTGAGCACGCCCGCCCGCTCGCACAGCAGCACGCCGAGGGTGCCGAGGATCAGCGGCGTGGCGATGCGCAGCACCGCGATCCAGAAGCTCGCCTGCATCATCATGTCGAGGACGTCCGAGACCGCCTGCACCGTCAGCCCCTGCGGATCCGGTAGTGGGTGAGCAAGGTCGCGACCAGCATCGTGATCAGCGCCACCGCGACGATCACGTCGGCGATGTAGCTCGGCACCGCGACCGCGCGGCTCATGCTGTCGGCGCCCACCAGCATGCCGGCGACGAACACGCTGGCGGCCACCACCCCGAGGGGCCCAAGCGCGGCGAGCATCGCGATCACGATGCCGGCGTAACCGTAGCCGGGCGACATGTCGAGCGTCACGTAGCTGGTGCGCCCGGCCACCTCGGACACGCCTGCCAGCCCCGCGAGGGCGCCGGAGATCAGCGCCGCGCGCAGCACCGCGCGTTCCACCGGCACGCCCGCGAAGCGCGCGGCGGCGGGACTCGCGCCCACAGCGCGCCATTCGAAGCCCCAGGTGGTGAAGCGCTGCACCGCCCAGGTGAGCACCGCGAGAGCGAGCGCCATCAGCAGCCCGACGTGCACCCGCGACTTCTCGAGCAGCCGCGGGAACTCCAGTTCCGGATCGAGGCTCACCGACTGCGGCCAGCCCATCGCGCCCGGATCCTTCATCGGGCCGTCGAGCATCCACGAGACGAACAGCAGCACGATGAAGTTCATCAGCAGCGTGGTGACCACCTCGTCGACGCCCAGGCGGCTGCGCAGCAGCGCCGGGCCGAGCACCAGGGCCGCGCCCGCCGCCATGCCCGCGGCGATCATCGCCGCGAACAGCAGCGGCATCGGCGCCTCGAACGCGGCGCCCCCGTGCAGACCGCCGACCGCGACCGCGGCAAGCGCGCCGAGGTAGAGCTGGCCCTCCGCGCCGATGTTGTAGAAGCGCGCGCGGAACGCGACCGCGGCAGCCAGCCCGGTGAGCATCAGCGGCGTGGCCCGCGTCAGCGTCTCGGTGAGCGCGAAGCGCGAGCCGAAGGCCCCCTCGAACAGCAGCGCGTAGGTGCGCCCCACCGGTGCACCAGCCCACGCGACCAGCAGCGCGCAGACCGCGAGCGTCGCGGCCACCGCCGCGAGCGGTGCGGCGAGCATCGCCGTGCGCGACGCCGACTCACGCCGCTCGAGCCGCATCCTGCGCCTCCTGCGCGCTGGAGCCGGCCATCGCGAGGCCCAGCGTCTCGGTGGTCCAGTCGGCCACCGGTCGCGCCGGCGACAGCCTGCCGTGCGAGATCACCGCGATCCGGTCGGCCAGCGCGAGGATCTCCTCGAGTTCCTCCGAGATCAGCAGGATCGCGGCGCCCCGCGCAACCGCATCGAGCAGCCGGCCGTGGATCCAGGCGACCGCGCCCACGTCCAGGCCCCAGGTCGGTTGGTCGGCGACGATGAGCCGCGGCGAGCGGGACAGCACCCGCCCGAGGATCAGCTTCTGCATGTTGCCGCCCGACAGCTGGCGGGTGGGTTGGTCCAGACCGCTGCAGCGCACGTCGTAGTCGCGGACCACGCGCTGGGCAGCCTCGCGGATGGCGGCGCGGTCGATGCGCCAGCCACCGCGCGCGTACGGCGCCTCGCGGTAGTGCTCGGCGACCGCGTTCTCGGCGACGCTCGCCTCGGCGATCACGCCGAGGTGGTGACGGTCCTCGGGCACGCGGCCCACGCCGGCGGCGATCCAGGCCGAGGGCCTCGCGGCGAGCGGCGCGCCGTCCACGCGCAGCACACCCGAGGTGGGCGCGCGCAGGCCGCACAGCAGCTCGGCCAGCGCCTGCTGGCCGTTGCCCGCGACGCCCGCGATCGCGACCACCTCGCCCGCGCGCAGCTCGAAGGTCACGCCCTCGAGCAGCCTGCGTCCGCCGTCGATCACGCCGACCTCGCGCAGCGCGAGCACCGGCTCGCCCGCTGGGCGCGGGGCCTGCGAGGCCGCGGGTGCGCCGCGCACCGGCTGCACCACGACACGCCCGACCATCAGCTGCGCGAGGCGCGCGGCGTCGGTGGCGGCCGCGGGCAGCACCGCCTCGAGCCGCCCCTGGCGCAGCACGGCGATGCGGTGGCTGACCGCGAGCACCTCGGCGAGCTTGTGCGAGATGAATACGATCGACAGGCCCGCGTCCACGAAGGACCGCAGCGTGGCGAACAGGCTCTCGCTCTCCTGCGGCGTCAGCACCGCGGTCGGCTCGTCGAGGATCAGGATCCGCGCATCCCGGTACAGCGCCTTGAGGATCTCGACGCGCTGCTTCTCGCCGATCGAGAGGTCGCCGACGCGCGCGTCGGGGTCCACCGCCAGGCCGAAGCGGCGGGCCAGCCCGGCGAGCCGGGCGCGGGCCGCCTTGCGGCGCGAGGCCGGGCGCCACCACGGCTCGACCCCGATCAGCACGTTGTCGAGCACGCTCAGGTTGTCGGCCAGCGTGAAGTGCTGGTGGACCATGCCGATGCCCGCCGCGAGCGCCGCTGCCGGGTCGCCCGGGGGCAGCGGCGCACCGAAGGCCTCGACGCTGCCCGCGTCCGCCACGTAGTGCCCGAACAGGATCGAGACCAGCGTCGACTTGCCCGCGCCGTTCTCGCCCAGCAGCGCGAGGACCTCGCCGCGGCCGAGCTCCAGCGTGATGCCGTCGTTGGCCAGCAGCGCGCCAAAGCGCTTGGTGATGCCGGTGAGTCGAAGCACCGGCGGCGTTGCGCAGGACATCATCGCCGAGCCGCCTCCCGGCGGGTTCCCGTTCACGAGGCCGCCGGCCCGCGCATGCGCGGGCCGGGTGGGCCGGATGCGGCGGGCGGCGCCCGCCGCGCGCCCTACTTGACCTTGGGCTGGGCGTCGTCGACCTTGACGGTGAACTTGCCGTCGAGGATCGCCTTCTCGCGATCGCGGACCTTCTTCAGCAGGTCGGCCGGCACCTTCGACTCGAAGGTGCCCATCGGCGACAGCTCGGAGCCCTTGTACTTCATCATCGAGTACTGGCCGTAGTCCTCGGCCTTGAACTTGCCGTCCTTGACCGCCGCCAGCGCGCGCTCGATGGTGGGCTCCATGTTCCACAGCGCGGACGCGACGACGGTCTCCGGGTACTTGTCCTGCGTGTTGATCACGTTGCCGATGGCGAGCTTGCCCTTCTCCTTGGCCGCGTCCGACACCCCGAAGCGCTCGGCATAGAGGATGTCGGCGCCCTTGTCGATCATCGCAAAGGCAGCTTCCTTGGCCTTGGGCGGATCGAACCACGAGTTGATGAAGGTGACGGTGAACTCGGTCTTGGGATTGACCTCGCGGGCGCCCGCGATGAAGGCGTTCATCAGCCGGTTCACCTCGGGGATCGGGAAGCCGCCGACCATGCCGATCTTGTTCGACTTGGTCATGCCGCCGGCGATCATGCCGGTCAGGTAGGCCGGCTCCTGGATGTAGTTGTCGAACACCGAGAAGTTGGGGGCCTGCGGCTTGCCCGACGAGCCCATCAGGAACGAGATCTTCGGGTAGTCCTTGGCGACCTTGCGGGCGGCGGCCTCGACCGCGAACGACTCGCCGACGATGAACTGGTTGCCCTTCTCGGCGAACTGTCGCATCACGCGCTCGTAGTCGGCGTTGGCGACGCTCTCCGAGAACTCGTAGTCGATGGCGCCGCGCGCCTTGGCGGCGTTGAGCGCCTTGTGGATGCGGCTGACCCACTGCTGCTCGACCGGCACCGTGTAGACGGCTGCGACCTTGATCTTGGCCTGCCCGAAGGCCGGGCCGGACGTGCCGACGGCGGCCAGGACGGACGCCGACACGGCAGCGGACAGGACGGCACGGCGGGCACGCGGAGACGGGTTCATCGTTGACCTCTGACTGGGTTGGAACACAGATTATAGAGAGCGCCGGGCGCCGCGGGGCCCCGCCGCGCGCGATCACCGACCTCAGTCGGCGGTGCCTGACGCCCGGCCCGCGGCGGGCGGCGGCGGGCGCACCAGATCGAGCGGCCGCGACATCGCGTGGCGCACCATCGCACCCCACAGTGCACCGATACCGCGCGTATCGAGGCGCCTGGCGCGCAGCGCGAGCACAAGCGACAGCGTGAAGCTGACCGCCAGATTCACGACGGCGATCAGCGTCACGCCGACGGCGCCGATCGCGACCATCTGCCAGGTGATCTGCGACCACAGCGTGGTCGCGGCCACGCCCAGGTTTGCCGACGCGAACGCGACATGGCGGATGTCCAGCGGCAGCCCGGAAAGGCCGCCCAGCAGCGACACGCCGCCCAGCATGCAGCCGAACAGGAAGTTGCCGACGAGCGCGCCGAAGTTGTGCTCGACGTAGGCGCCGAGCGCCGCCGCGCGGCCCGGGCCGACGAGCCTGACCAGCAGCGGCATGCGCGCGACGCGCCGGGGCAGCCGGTGGAATACCGCGAGGTTGTCGCAGTAGCCCGAGACCACGCCCGACAGGAACAGGCACACGCCGGCGATCGCGGCGTAGAAGGCGGTCAGGCCGAGCGGGTCGAGCTGCTCGAGCAGCAGCCCGGCCTTCTGCGGCGTCGCGGGCGACCAGCCGAACGTGGCGAGCAGCCCCCAGGTGACCAGCACGGCCACCGGGACGGCGACGCCGACGTTGCCCACGACCGCGACGAACTGGCTGCGGAACACCTGCACCAGCAGGTTCGTCACCCTCGGGAGCCAGGCGTGTGCGTCGCCGCTGCCGCGCGCCTCGCCGATCTCGGCGGCGATCCGCGACGCGGTCATCGCGGGCTGCTTGGTCGCCACCAGGCCGTGCAGCAGGTGGATCAGCACGAAACCCAGGCCGTAGTTGAGCGACACCAGCAGGCCTTCGATCAGCGGCGGCGCGTGCATCGCGCCGATCAGGACCTTCAGGATCGCCATGAACGCGATCACGACGCCGCCGATCATCGCCGCCCGCAGCATCGCCCACCACTGCGCGCGGTCGGCGGCGATGTAGTGCTCGCCGGTGCGCCCGGCGTGCTCGGTGATCTGGAGCGCCGCGAGCTCCGTGCCCTTGCGCCACACCGCGCTCACGCTGGCCTGCTCGCTGCACTCGCGGATCTGGCGGCGCAGGAAGCGGATCCAGGCGTCGCCGCGCTCGGCGCTCGTGCGGCGCGCGTCGGCGAGGTCGAGCAGCAGGTCGAGCCGGTCGATCAGCTCCTGCGCGCGCTGCAGCTTGAAGGTCAGCGCGACGCTGACGCCGGTCTTGCCGGTGTCGCGGCGAATCCGGCGGATCACGGCGCGACACTGGTCGAGCATCACGCGCACCGGGCGGTCGTCCTCGGCGGACGCCTGGTCGCCGGCGTTCCAGGCCGTGATCCACGCGTCGACGTAGCGGCGCACGGCGGCCTGCTGCTCGAGGAAGGGCGATGCCGAGTGCCGCGCGTCGGGGTGCACGCGCGCGACCAGCGGGTCGACGCCGGCCGCGGCGATGCGGGCCGACAGGATCTTGAGCGCTTCGATCAGCTCGTTGCCCAGCCGCATCCGCGCGGCGCCGGGCAGCTCGTGCAGCCGCAGCACGTGGCCCAGGCGCAGCCAGCGGTCGGTCGGGATCGACAGTGCCCAGGCGGCCTGGCGCGGTGAGCCGAACAGGCGGCGGGCCCAGTCCGCGAGCTGGTCGTCCTCGAAGTCGGGCGGCAGCAGCTTGTGCAGCAGGCGCGTGCGCAGCTCGGGGCCGAAGCCGTCGGGGGGCGCGATGCCCAGGTCGGCGTGGAAGCTCACGTGGCGCGTGGCGGCAAGGATCGCGAGGAACTGGCTGGCGATCTGGTCGCGGGCGGCCTCGTCGCGCTCGAGCACGTCGAGCCAGGCATCGAAGCGGGCGGCCGCGCCGGCGGTCCAGGCCCGGTCGCCGCCGCGCAGCCTGCGCATCAGCGCGCCGAGCGGAGCGGGGTCGGGACTCGCCGTCTGGGTCATCGGTGCGGGGGGATCGGTTCGAGGGGGGCCGCGCCTTCGGGGCGTGCCGACCGGTATCGGGCAGGCAGCGCGGCGCGACTCGGACCGGCGCGGCAGCTTAACCCAAATCGCCGGCGGCGGCGGCGTGGCCGGGGATGCCGGGGATGCGGTGGGTGCGGCCTCCCCCCGCAGGTCGGGTCAGGCCAGCCGGATCGGGCGCAGCGCGCCCGCGCAGGACGGCGCCGTGCCGTCGGGCATGACGGCGGCGAGCGCCGGTCGCGCCTGGCGCGCGCCGAGCGCACGGCCCACCAGCAGCACGACCGGCCGGTCGTCGATCGCCAGGCCGGCGCAGGCCAGCCCGCCGAGCGTGTGGCGCTCGACCGCCTGGGTCGGCCACGACGCGCCGCGCACCGCAACCGCGGGCGTGTCGGTGCCGAAGCCGCGCGCGAGCAGCACCCGCGCGCAGGCACTGGCGATGCGGCCCGCCATGTACAGCACCACCGTGCCGCCGGGGTGCAGGCCGTCCGCCCAGCCGGCGCCGTCGGGCTCGCGGTCGTCGTCGCGCGCAATGCGCGGCGTCACGATGTCGAGCCGGCGCGCGACGCCGCGCCGGGTCAGCGAATGACCGGCCGCCGCCGCGGCGGCGCCGGCGGCGGTCACCCCGGGCACGATCTCCCATTCGATGCCCGCGGCGTCGAGCGCGTCGATCTCCTCGTCGAGGCGCCCGAACACCGTCGGGTCGCCGCCCTTGAGGCGCACCACGACCGCATGGCGGCGCGCCGCGTCGACCAGCGCCCGGCCGATCCACGCCTGCCCGGTCGAGGCGCGGTCGCAACGCTTGCCCACCGGCACGAGCCGGGCGGCAGGCGCCCAGTCGAGCACCTCGTCGGTCATCAGCGCGTCGTGCAGCACCACGTCGGCACGCGCCATCGTGCGGATCGCGCGCACGGTCAGCAGGTCGGCAGAACCCGGGCCCGCGCCGACGAACCAGACCTTGCCCGCCGGCGTGACCGCCCCGGCCGCGGTCATGCGGGCACCGCGTCCCGGCGCCTGCGAAACAGCGGCAGCGGCTGGTCGGTGGCGGCCTGGTAGCGCACGCTGAAATCCTGGAAGGCCTGCACCGCCGCCTGGGGGTCCTGGTCGGCGCGCAGCGCGAAGCTGTCGAAGCCGCAGCGCGCCAGCAGAAAGAGCTGGTCGCGCAGCACGTCGCCCACCGCCCGCAGCTCGCCCCGCCAGCCCAGCCGCTCGCGCAGCAGCCTCGCGCTCGAGTAGCCGCGGCCGTCGGTGAACCTTGGGAAGTCGACCGCCACCAGCGCGAACGCATCGAGCTCGCCCGCCACCGCCGCGACGTCGTCGGCCGGCGACAGCAGCAGCCCGAGGCGCCCGCCGCGGGCGCGCCAGGCGCCCGCGCGCTCGCGCCACTCGTCGAGCGGGATCAGCACGTCGGCGCCCGCCGGGATCGCGCCGGCATCGCCGTCGAAGACCGTCCAGCCGTCAGGCCGCAGCCCGTTCCGGTCGATCAGATGTGCCATACACGGCGTCCTTGAAGGGGTCGAGGCCGATGCGCTGCACGACCTCGATGAAACGCTCGTCGGGCGAGTGGCGCCGCGACACATAGGCGCGCACCAGCCGCTCGACCACCTCGGGGAGCTCGCCGCGCGAGAACGACGGGCCGATGATCCTGCCGATCGCGGCGACGGGACCCTGCACGCCGCCGAGCGAGACCTGGTACCACTCCTCGCCGGCCTTGTCGACGCCCAGGATGCCGATGTGGGCGACGTGGTGATGCCCGCAGGAATTGATGCAGCCGGAGATGTTCAGCTCGAGCTCGCCGATGTCGAACAGGTCGTCGAGGTCGTCGAAGCGCGCCTGGATGGCGGTCGCGACCGGGATCGACACCGCGTTGGCGAGCGAGCAGAAATCGCCGCCCGGGCAGGCGATGATGTCGGTGAGCAGCCCCACGTTGGGCATCGCGAGCCGCTCGCGCCGGAGCAGCGCGTGCAGCGCCGGCAGCGCGCTTTGCTCGACGTCGGGCAGCACGAGGTTCTGGTGGTGCGAGACACGGATCTCGCCGAACCCGAAGGCCTCGGCGGCGTCGGCCACCGCCCGCATCTGGGCGGAGCTCGCGTCGCCGGGGGCGATGCCGTGGGTCTTGAGCGAGACCGTCACCGCGCAGTAGCCGGGGACGCGGTGCGGGTGGACGCTGCGGCGCGCCCAGGCGGCGAGTCCGGGCTCATGGGCGAGCGCATGCTCGAGCGACGCCGGCTCGGCCTCGAGCGCCCGATAGGGCGGCGGCTCGAAGTACGCGGCGACGCGTGCGATCTCATCGTCGGTGAGCGTGGCCGGCCCGCCGCGCAGCGCCTGCCATGCGTCCTCGACCTCGGCGGCGAAGCGCTCGGCCCCGAGCTCGCGCACCAGGATCTTGATCCGCGCCTTGTACAGGTTGTCGCGACGCCCGAAGCGGTTGTAGACCCGCAGGATCGCCTCGACGTAGTTGAGCAGCTCGCGCTCCGGCAGGAAGGCGCGGATGCGCGGCGCGACCACCGGCGTGCGCCCCAGCCCGCCGCCCACCCAGACCTCGAAGCCGAGCGCGCCGTCGGCGTCGCGCACCACCTTCAGGCCGATGTCGTGGACCTGCACCGCGGCCCGGTCGGCAGTCGACGCCGTCACGGCGATCTTGAACTTGCGCGGCAGGAAGCTGAACTCGGGATGGAAGGTCGACCACTGTCGCAGCAGCTCGCAGTAGGGTCGCGGATCGACCAGCTCGTCGGGTGCCACGCCCGCGAAGTGGTCGGCGGTGACGTTGCGCACGACGTTGCCGCTGGTCTGGATCGCGTGCATCTCGACCGACGCGAGCTCGGCGAGGATGTCCGGCACCCGGGCGAGCTCGGGCCAGTTGAGCTGCAGGTTCTGGCGCGTGCTGAAGTGGCCGTAGCCGCGGTCGTAGGTGTCGGCGATGTCGGCGAGCTTGCGCAGCTGCACCGCAGACAGCGTCCCGTACGGGATCGCTATGCGCAGCATCGGCGCGTGCTTCTGCACGTACAGGCCGTTTTGCAGCCGCAGCGGGCGGTACTCGTCCTCGGGGAGCGTGCCGGCGAGGTAGCGGCGGGTCTGGTCGCGGAACTGCGCGACCCGCTCGTCGACCAGGGTGCGGTCGTGGCGGTCGTATCGGTACATGCTCGGCTGGGGCCCGGTGGTCTGACCCGCAGGATGGGGGCCGGCCGGCCCGGCGCGAACGAGCGCATCGGCCTGAGCAAAGTCGCGGCGCGCATATGGAGCGCCCTGGCGCACCAGGCGCCGCCACGCCGGACGTCAGTAGGTCTCGAAGTGCAGCCGGCCCTCGGTGCGCATCCGCGCGTGCAGCGCCGGCCAGTCCAGGCCGTGGGCGAGCGCCGCGTCGCGCAGTGCCTCGAGCACCCCCGCCTCCATGCCCTTGAGGCCGCACACGTACACGCAGGTGTCCGGATCCTTCAGCAGCGCCGCCACGTCGGCGGCCCGCTCGCGCATCGCGTCCTGCACGTAGCGGCGGGGCTGGCCCGGCGTGCGCGAGTAAGCGAACTCGATGTCGATGAAGTCGCGCGGCAGCTTCATGAGCGGCCCGAAGTACGGTAGCTCCTGCTGGGTGCGCGCGCCGAAGAACAGCATCAGCCGCCCGCCCTGCCCCTCGCCGCGGTCGCGGCGGCGGCGCCGGCGCTCGGTCATCGCGCGCATCGGCGCGCTCCCGGTGCCGGTGCAGACCATCAGCAGGTTGGAGCCGGCGTGGTTGGGCATCAGGAAGCTCGCCCCGAACGGCCCGATCACCTGCACCGTGTCGCCCTTCTTCAGGTCGCACAGGTAGTTGGACGCGACGCCGCGCACCGGGTTGCCCTCGTGGTCGACGAGCACGCGCTTGACGGTCAGCGACACGTTGTTGTACCCGGGGCGCTCGCCGTCGCGCGGGCTCGCAACCGAGTACTGGCGCGCATGATGCGCGCGGCCGTGGGCGTCCGTGCCGGGCGGCAGGATACCCAGGGACTGGCCCTCGAGCACCGGGAACGGCGTCGTGCCGAAGTCGAGCACGACGTGGTGGGTGTCGCTCTCGGTGCCGAGCAGCGTGACGCGATGGTTGCCCGCGACCGTCGCGGTCGCCGGGCTGCGGTGCGTGTAGAGGTTCAGGTACGGATGGGCCGCCGACCACGGCGGCACGACCGAGCCCGCGCTTCCCGGCGCCGACTCGGACGGGGCGGCACCGCCGCCCGGGACCACCTCGGCCGGGGGGCCGGACTCGGGCGGCGCGGGCTCGGCCGGCGCGATGCCGAGCGCCTTCTCGGCGGGCAGGTCGTCCCAGCCGAGCTGCTCGTCGACGGTGTAGGCCTCCACGCGCAGCACGGTGCGCCAGTTGTCGATGGAGCCGGTCGGGCACGGCGGCACGCAGGCCATGCACAGGTTGCACTTGGCCGCGTCCACGACGTAGTTGCGCGAGTCGTGGGTGATCGCGTCGACCGGGCAGGTCTCCTCGCAGGTGTTGCAGCGGATGCAGATCTCGGGGTCGATCAGGTGCTGCCTGATGACGTCCGGGAGCGGTGCGTTCATGCGTGTCTCCAGCCGGATGCGGATCCGGGAAACGATGCGGGCGGCCGCGGGGTGCGCCCCGGGCCGCCCGGCCGGTGCCAGCGTATCAGCTGAAGCGGACGTACTCGAAGTCGACAGGCTGGCGGTTGACGCCCATGGCCGGCGGCGCGATCCAGTTGGCGAACTTGCCCGGCTCCACCACGCGGCCCATCAGCGACGCGACGAAGGCGCGGTCCTCGGCGCTCGGCAGCCACTTGCCCTCGCTCTGCGCCCACTCGGCGGCACTGAGGACCCGGCCCTCGGGGCTGACCCTCACGCCGGCCAGCGCGCCGATCCTGCGGTTGAAGGCCTTGTGCGGCGCGACCAGCCGGAACGGGATGCCGGCCTTCTCGATGACCTTGTTCCAGCGGTTGACCCCGCCGATCGAGTCGCGGATGTAGTCGTCGCGCAGCACCTCGTTCAGCGCGTTGAGCATCGGCACCTCGCGCTCGACGAGGCGACCCTCCTGCACGCCCAGCACGGTGTAGGTGCGCCCGTGCAGGCGGTGGTCGTCGTCGCGCTTGGTCTCCTCGAAGCGGCCCTTGAGCCCCGTGTTGTAGAAGATCGCCGCGTTGCTCGACTCGTCGGCGCCGAACAGGTCGATGGTCACGCTGAAGTGGAAGTTCAGGTAGCGCTGCAGCGTCGGCAGGTCGACCACGCCGGCGGCGCGGATCTTCGCGGGGTCGTCGGTCTTGAGCTCGTTCATCACCTGGCAGGTACGCTGGATCACCCGCGACACGCCGGACTCGCCCACGAACATGTGGTGCGCCTCCTCGGTCAGCATGAACTTGGTCGTGCGCGCGAGCGGATCGAAGCCGCTCTCGGCGAGCGCGCACAGCTGGAACTTGCCGTCGCGGTCGGTGAAGTAGGTGAACATGTAGAACGCGAGCCAGTCGGGCGTGCGCTCGTTGAACGCGCCAAGGATCCGCGGGTTGTCCTCGTCGCCCGAGCGCCGCTCGAGCAGCGCCTCGGCCTCCTCGCGGCCGTCGCGCCCGAAGTGCTTGTGCAGCAGGTAGACCATCGCCCACAGGTGGCGGCCTTCCTCGACGTTGACCTGGAACAGGTTGCGCAGGTCGTACTGGCTCGGTGCGGTGAGCCCGAGATGGCGCTGCTGCTCGACCGAGGCCGGCTCGGTGTCGCCCTGGGTGACGATGATGCGGCGCAGGTTGGCGCGGTGCTCGCCCGGCACGTCCTGCCATGCGGCCTCGCCCTTGTGCTCGCCGAAGCCGACCTTGCGGCCCTCCTCCTTGGGATTCAGGAAGATGCCCCAGCGGTAGTCGGGCATCTTCACGTACCCGAACTGCGCCCAGCCCTGCGGATCGACGCTGACCGCGGTGCGCAGGTAGACGTCGAAGTCCTGCGAGCCCTCCGGGCCCATGTCCTTCCACCAGTCGACGTAGCTCGGCTGCCAGTGCTCCAGCGCACGCTGCAGGGTCTTGTCCTCGGACAGGCTGACGTTGTTGGGGATCTTGTCGGTATAGTCGATCGCGGCCATGGCGGGCGCTCCGGATGGGTGGAAAGGGTGTGGACGCGGCGGGTCAGACGCGGTTGCGGTCGAAGTGCGGTGACTCGCCCTTGCCGTAGAGCTTGAGCGCGCCCTTGTCGCCGACCGCATTGGGCCGGATGAAGATCCAGTTCTGCCAGGCGGTGAGCCGCCCGAACACGCGCGTGAACATCGTCTCGGGGCCGTTGAAGCGCAGGTTGGCCTCGAGCCCGGTCAGCGCGTCGGGCGACATCGCCGCGCGCTCCTCGATCGCGATGCGGACCTCGTCGGCCCAGTCGATGTCGTCGGGCGCGGCGGTCACCAGGCCGAGCGCCGATGCGGCATCGGCGTCGAGCGCGTCGCCCAGGCGGGCGCGCACCGCATCGAGCGCGGGCGCCTCCTCGTAGAAGCGGCGCGCGAGGCGCGACTGGCCGGTCGCCATCGGGTACAGGCCGAAGTTGACCTCGCCCACCGCGATGGCGGGCGCGCGGGCCGGCTCGTCGGGCAGCGCGAGCATGTAGCTGCGGTCGCAGGCGAGCGCGATCTCGAGGAAGGTGCCCGCGAAGCAGGAGCCCGGCTCGATCAGCGCGAACAGCGAGCGCGAGGACACGTCGAGGCGCGACAGCGTGCGGCGCAGCAGCCCGATCGTCTCGCGCACCAGCCAGTGGCCGCGGTGTGCGAGCAGGGTGGCGTCGACGGCGCGCACGGCGGCGGCGTCGCCCTCGGTCTTCATCAGCCAGGTGCCGATGTCGAGCTCGTTGGTGCGCATCTGCAGGATGGCGTCGTCGAGCTCGCGGGCCATCGCGAGCGGCCACCAGCCGGCGCCGGCCGCAACGATCGCCGCGGGTGTGTCCGGCTGCGCGGCGGCCGGCGCGCGCACGGTGAAGGTGGCGGTGCGCCCGGCGCGGTCGATGGTCACCGACACGTTGGGGTAGTGCAGCGCGTCGGCCTCCATCCGGCGCTCGACCGGCGTGAGCGCGACGCCGACGCCGTCGGCCGGCCGGTCGCTCGACTCGGCGAGCTTGAGCGCACGCTCGCGGACCGCCTGCGCGAAGCCCGCGGGCTTGGCGATCGCATCCACCAGCCGCCACTCGACGGCCTTCTTGCCGCGCACGCCCTCGGTGGTGGTGCAGAAGATGTCGGCGAGGTCGTGGCGCACGCGGCGCTTGTCGGTGAGACGGGTCAGGCCGCCGGTGCCGGGCAGCACGCCCAGCAGCGGCACCTCCGGCAGCGACACCGACGAGGAGCGGTCATCGACCAGCAGGATCTCGTCGCAGGCGAGCGCCAGCTCGTAGCCGCCGCCGGCGCAGGCGCCGTTGACCGCGGCGAGGAACTTCAGGCCCGAGTGGGTGCTGCTGTCCTCGATGCCGTTGCGGGTCTCGTTGGTGAACTTGCAGAAGTTCACCTTCCATGCATGCGGCGAGACGCCCAGCATGAAGATGTTGGCGCCCGAGCAGAAGATCCGCTCGCGCAGGCTGGTGATCACCACGGTGCGCACGGCGGGGTGCTCGAAGCGGACCCGGTTGAGGGCGTCATGCAGCTCGATGTCGACCCCGAGGTCGTAGCTGTTGAGCTTGAGCTTGTAGCCGGGACGCAGGCCGGCGTCCTCGTCGACGTTCATCGCCAGGGTCGCGACGGGGCCGTCGACGGCCAGGGTCCAGTGGCGGTAGCGCGAGGGCTCGGTGCGGTACTCGACGCGGACGAATTCGGGGGTGTGCGGCGCGTTCATCGGCTTCTCCGGTGTGGGCGGCGATGCCGATGCGATGGGCGCTGCAAGCGTCCCCCGGCCGGCTCGATGTCGTGCATCATACTGCATTCTTGAGGTGTGTCAAGCACAAACACGCACTTTATTGCTTGTTTTGCGTCACCGCCCTCAGCTGCGTCCGCAGCGCCTCGAAGGTCTGCGCGAGCGAGCGCCCGGAGGTCTCCACCTGCAGGTCGGCGCGCGAGTAGAACGGGCTGCGGCCGACCAGGATCCGCTTGAGGTCGTCCATGGCCTCCTGGTTGCCGGACATCGGGCGCAGGTCGCCCTGCGCGACCACGCGCTGCATGTGCTCCTCGGGCGAGGCCTTGAGCCAGACGGTCAGGCAGTGCGCGAGCAGCAGGTTGAAGGTGGCCGGGTCGGACACCACGCCGCCGGGCGTGGCGATCACCGCGTCCGGGTACAGCTGGATGGTCTCCTCCAGCGCGCGCCGCTCGTAGCGGCGGTAGGCGGTGGGGCCGAGCAGGTTGTGGATCTCGGCCAGGCCGCAGCCCGCGACCCGCTCGATCTCGCGATTCAGCTCCACGAAGGGCACGTCGAGGTCGTCGGCCAGCATCTGGCCGAGCGTGGACTTGCCGGCGCCGCGCAGCCCCACCAGCGCGATGCGCGACAGGCGGCTGTCGGGGCGGGCGGCCTGCCCGAACACCTCGGCCAGCGCGAGCCGCGCGCGGCGCAGGTCGGCTTCGCCGCGCCCGCGCAGCAGGTCGCGGATCAGCAGCCACTCGGGGCTGGACGTGGTCTCGTCGCCGATCAGCTCGGCCAGGGGCGCGCCGAGCGCGCCCGACACCTGGCGCAGCACCTGGATGGACGCGTTGCCCAGCCCGAGCTCCAGGTTGGCCAGGTGCCGCTCCGACACCTCGGAGGCCACCGACAGGGCCCGGCGGGTCATGCCGCGGCGCGCCCGCAGCGAGCGCGCGCGCTCGCCGAGCGCCACCAGGAACGGGTCGCGCGGGTCGTCCGCGCGCTCGCCCCGGGCGGGCTCGCCGGCCGCGCCATCGGCGGGGTCATGCAGTGCGTGCGTGGTCATCGCCAGTCCTTCGATCCGTCTTCCGGGTGCGCCATGTTGCCGCAAACATGCATTATAGTGCTTGACATCGATCAGGACGAACTGTAATTTTGGTTCATGAACTGGATTGCCGCAATGGCGAGCCAGCCTTGCCGCCGGGCGGCACCGAGGAGACGCCGATGACTGAACCGACACTGGCCGACGTGCCGCTGCCCCACGCCCCGGCGTCCGCGCCGCCCGCCCCGCCCGAGCGCTTCAACGCCGCGGCCTGGCTGCTCGAGCTGAACCGCGACCGCGGCGCTGCCGTCGCCTACGTCGACGACGTCGGCGCCCTGGGCTACGGCGAACTCGCCGACCGCGTGCGGCGCTTCGCCGGCGGCCTCGCCGCGCTCGGCCTGCGCCGGGAGGAGCGCGTGCTGCTGCTGATGCACGACTGCATCGACTGGCCGGTGGCCTTCCTCGGCTGCCTGCACGCCGGCGTGGTCCCGGTCGCGGTCAACACGCTGCTCACGCCCGACGACTATGCGTTCATGCTCGCCCACAGCCGCGCCCAGGCCGCCGTCGTGTCGGCCGCGCTGGTGCCGACCCTCGCGCAGGCGATGGCGCGCGGCGCGCACGAGGTGACGCGGCTGCTGGTATCCACGCGGGGCGGCCCGACACCGGACGCCGTGCCGCTGCCCGCGCTCGAGCTCGACGCCTGGCTGCCCGGCCAGCCGCCCGCGGCCCCCGCCGCCACCGGCGCCGACGACATCGGCTTCTGGCTCTACTCGTCGGGCTCCACCGGCCGTCCCAAGGGCACCGCGCACACCCACGCCAACCTCTACTGGACCGCGGCGCTCTACGCGCAGCCGGTGCTCGGCCTGAGCGCGCGCGACGTCTGCTTCTCGGCGGCCAAGCTCTTCTTCGCCTACGGGCTGGGCAACGCGCTGAGCTTCCCGCTGTCGGTCGGCGCGACCGTGCTGCTGATGGCCGGGCGTCCCACGCCCGAGGCGATCTTCGCGCGCTGGACCGGCACCCCGCGCCCGACGGTGTTCTTCGGCGCGCCCACCGGCTACGCAGGCATGCTGGCCTCGCCCGCCCTGCCCGAGCGCGACGCGGTGTCGCTGCGGCTGTGCTCGTCGGCCGGCGAGGCGCTGCCCCGCGAGATCGGCGAGCGCTTCGGCGCGCGCTTCGGCTGCGAGATCGTCGACGGCATCGGCTCGACCGAGATGCTGCACATCTTTCTCTCGAATCGTCCGGGCGACGTGCGCTACGGCACGACCGGCAAGCCCGTGCACGGCTACCGGGTCGAGCTGCGCGACGACGCGGGCCGCGTGATCGAGGGCCCGGACGAGGTCGGCGACCTGTTCATCGAGGGGCCGTCGGCGGCGCTGATGTACTGGGCCGACCGGACCCGCTCGCGCGCCACCTTCCAGGGCGCCTGGACGAAGAGCGGCGACAAGTACTTCCGCGATCCCGACGGGTACTACGTCTACGCCGGCCGCGGCGACGACATGCTGAAGGTCAGCGGGCAGTACGTGTCGCCCTTCGAGGTGGAGTCCACGCTGATGCAGCATCCGTCGGTGCTCGAGGCCGCGGTGATCGGCGTCGAGGACGATCAGGGGCTGACCCGCGCCAAGGCCTTCGTGGTGCGCAAGGACGGCTCGACCGGCTCGCAGGCCGAGGCGGGCGAGCTGCAGACCTTCGTGAAGTCACGGCTCGCGCCGTTCAAGTACCCGCGTGCCATCGTGTTCGTCACCGAGCTGCCCAAGACCGCGACCGGCAAGATCCAGCGCTTCAGGCTGCGCGAGGCGGAACGGCAGGCGCGCCGATGAGCGGGCCGGCACGGATCGCGCTCGCGGGCGGGCCGACCCTCGAGTACCTGCGCGTCGGCGACCACGCGGCGGGCGGCCCGCTGATGGTGTTCCTGCACGAGGGCCTGGGCTCGGTGGCGATGTGGCGCGACTTCCCCGCACGCCTGTGCGCGGCCGGCGGGCTGCGCGGCCTCGTGTATTCGCGCCCCGGCTACGGCCGCTCGACGCCGCGTCCGGCCGACGAGCGCTGGGGCCCTGACTTCATGCACCGCCAGGCGATCGAGGTGCTGCCCGCGCTGCTCGAGGCGCTCGGCGTGGACGCGGCGCGGGAGCCGCCCTGGCTGTTCGGGCACAGCGACGGCGGCTCGATCGCGCTGATCCACGCGGCGCGCTTTCCGGATAGCGTCGCCGGCGCGGTCGTGGTCGCGCCGCACGTGTTCGTGGAGCCGGTGTCGATCGACAGCGTCGAGCGGATCCGCGACGCCTACCGCGACACCGACCTGCGCGCGCGCCTGGCGCGCTTCCACGACGATCCGGACTCGGCCTTCTTCGGCTGGAACGACGCGTGGCGCTCGCCGGCCTTCGTCGGCTGGAACATCGAGGCGCTGCTGCCTGCGATCGGCTGCCCGGTGCTCGCGGTGCAGGGCCGCGACGACGAGTACGGCACGCTGGCGCAGATCGAGGCGATCGCCCGCGCGGTGCCGCGCGCCGGGATGCTCGCGCTCGAGGGCTGCGGTCATTCGCCGCACCGCGACCAGCCCGACGCGCTGATCGACGCGACGCTGGCCTTCATGCGGCGCGAGGCGCGAAGCCTGCCCGCGGCCCCGCGCGCTCAGCGGTAGACGGCCAGCACCCGGTCGCGGACCATCTGGAAGCACAGCGGCGGCACCGTGCCTTGATGGTAGGTGCCGAGCTCGCTCGAGGGCGTGCCGGCGGGCGGCAGCAGCGGCCGGAAGGCCGGCACCTGCTCCACGTCGAGCACCGCGACCCGGGCGCCGCGCGACGCGAAATCCGCGGCCGCGTTCACGGTGTTGGCGAAGGTCACGACCGGGTCCCGCGAGCCCCCGCACAGCAGCACCGGCGCGACGGGCGTCCAGCCGAGCACCGAGTTGACGCTCAGGTACTGCCCCACGCTGCTGCCGTTGGCCAGAAGGTCGGCGAGGCTGCCGGCGATCAGGTCGCCGAGCCGCAGCTCGACCGTGCGCTCGAGCGGCGAATCGTCGAGGCTCGCGAACGACATCGTGAGCAGCGCGGCCGAGTCGGTCAGCGTGCCGGCGAGATCGTAGGGTCCGGACATCGCGCCGGTTGCGGTGAGCGCGAAGCCCGCCGGACGATCGCGTTCGATGGCGCGCTGCGTGGCGAGCGCCGCGTGCCCGCCCTGCGAGTAGCCGGTCAGGATCAGCCGGCCCGACTCGGCGACGCCGAGCCGCGACAGCAGCGTGCGCGACGCGCGGATCGCATCGAGGTTGGTGCGCGCGACCGACTCGGCCTGGAGGTAGGGGTGGTAGCGCAAGCTCGACCCGCCGTAGCCCAGGTAGTCGGAGGCCACGACCACCAAGCCATGGGTCGCGAAGAAACCGGCGATCGCCTGCGTCTCGCGGTCGTCGGGCACCGCCAGCGTGCGGCTGCGGTGCAGGTCGGTGCCGCGGGAGTAGGACACGATCGTGTACGGGCCGGGGCAGTCGGGGCCGGACGGCACCAGCACTGCGCCGGTCGCGTCGGTCGGCTCGCCTTTCGGACCGACCGTCGCGTGCGAGATCGCGTGGACGGTGACGTCGCAGCGCGCAGGCCCGGTGAGCGCGGCCCAGCCGCGCCGCTGGTTGGCGGCCTCGATCGTGGCCTTGCCCAGCACCGCGACCGGCCTGGTCGCGCCCAGCCAGGCGGGATCGGGCGCGACCTGCGTCGTGCCGAGCACCGACGAGGGCGGTGCCGGCACGGCGGCAATCGGGCCGGGGGCCGGTGCGGGCGGGTCGTCGCTGCCGCCGCAGGCGGCGAGGAGCAGCGCGGCCAGGAGGGCGACGGCGGGGGCCGGCCGCGCGGCGCGCACGACGGCACGGGCGGCGCCGGACGCGGCGGCGAGGACGGCGGTCATGGTGTCTGAAGGGCGGGACGGGGTCATGTCCCGATGATGCCTTGCGAGCGCCTGCCGAGCTTGCTCCGGCGCTACTGGGAGGCGGCGCGGCCGCGGTGTAGGAGCAGGTCGCGGGCGCCGTGAGCGCCCCGGCTCACGGCGGCGTCGCAGCGCGCGCGAGCCGGTCGTGCACCGCGTCCCAGGCAGGCGCCGCGGGCGGCGTCTCGACCACGATACGATCGAGCCCCAGGCGGTCCATGCGACGCAGCGTCGCGTAGAGCGCCGCCTCGTAGGCGGTGGCATCGGGCGGCGCCTCGGTCCAGTGCGCCACCGGCTGCGCGGGCGCGCGCCCCGACCACAGCGCGATGCGCGCGCCGGCGAGCGCCGCGAGCCGCGCGTCCATCGCCCGCGGCTCGACCAGCTCCACCGGCGTGTCCGGGCTGTAGTGCGAGGCCAGCGTGCCTGACGCCCGCGGCGCCAGCGCGTCGCGATCCGGAACCGGCTCGCCGAGCGCGTCCTCGAGCGCTTCGCGCGCGATGCGCCCGGGGCGCAGCAGGACCGGCCGCCCACGACTCAGGTCGACGATGGTCGACTCCACCCCGACCTCGCTCGGGCCGCCGTCCAGGATCATCGGCGCATCCGCGCCGAGGTCGTCGGCGACGTGCGCCGCCGACGTGGGGCTGACCTTGCCGAAGCGGTTGGCCGACGGCGCGGCGACGCCGCTGCCCCCGAGCTCGGCGAAGCGCACGAGGAGCGCATGCGCGACCGGGTGCGACGGGCAGCGCAAGCCCACGCTCGCCTGTCCGCCGCAGGACCAGGCGGGCGCGCCAGCGGCCAGCCGCAGCACGAGCGTCAGCGGCCCGGGCCAGAACTGCCGCACGAGCCGCTCGGCGCGCGCATCGAGCACCGCCCAGCGCCGGGCGTGCTCGAGGTCGGGCACGTGCACGATCAGCGGATGGTCGGCGGGCCGTCCCTTGGTGGCGTAGATGGCGGCCACGGCATCCGGCTGCGCGGCATCGCCGCCGAGCCCGTAGACCGTCTCGGTGGGAAAGGCGACCAGCCCACCTGCGACCAGCCTGCGGGCGGCGCGCTCGATCGCCTGCGGCGTGGCCGGCTCGATCACCGCAGCCCCAGGTCGCGCTCGATCGCGGCCGCGGTCTCGAGGCACTCCGCGAGCGTGTCGCCGAGCACGGTCACGTGGCCCATCTTGCGACCCGGGCGTGCCTGCGCCTTGCCGTACAGATGGAGCTTGGCACGCGGATGGCCGAGCACCAGGCGCCAGTCGGGCTCGAGCGGCCCCTCGGCGACGGCGCGCCCGCCAGGGAACCAGGCGTCGCCGAGCAGGTTCAGCATCACCGCGGGCGAGTGCTGGTGGGCCGAGCCGAGCGGCAGGCCGGCGAGCACCCTCGCCTGCTGCTCGAACTGGCTGGTGACGCAGGCGTCGATCGTGTAGTGCCCGGAATTGTGGGGGCGCGGCGCCATCTCGTTGACGACCAGCCGGCCGTCGGCCAGCACGAAGAACTCGACGCACAGCACACCCACGTAGTCGAGCGCCGCCGCGACGCCGAGGGCGGCGTCCGTGGCGCGCGCGGCGGTGGCCGCGTCGATGCGCGCCGGCGCGACCGACACCGCGAGGATGCCGTCGCGGTGCTCGTTCTCGGCGACCGGCCAGGCGAGCGCCGCGCCGTCGAAGCCGCGCGCCACCACCACCGACACCTCCATCGCGAGCGCGAGGCGCTTCTCGAGCACGCAGGGCACCCCGCCCATCGCGCGGAAGGCCTCGAGTGCCTGTGCCCGGTCGGCCACCCGCGCCTGGCCCTTGCCGTCGTAGCCCAGGCGCGCGGCCTTCAGGATCGCGGGAAACAGCGCAGCATCGGCCGCGAGCAGGTCGACCTCGGCGGTGACCGCGCAGTAGGGCGCCACCTCGATGCCCGCGTCGCGCACGAAGGCCTTCTCGGCGATGCGGTCCTGGGCGATGGCGACGGCCGAGGCTGCGGGACTGACGACGATGTCGCGCGCGAGCCGCTCGAGCGCGCCCGCCGGCACGTTCTCGAACTCGGTGGTGGCCGCCGCGCAGCCGCGCGCGAGCTCGTCGAGCGCCGCGGCATCCAGGTAGCCGGCGCGCAGGTGGCGGTCGGCGACGCTGCCCGCGGGGCTGTCCTCGCCCGGATCGAGCACGCAGACGCGAAAGCCGAGGCTCTGCGCGGCCATGCAGAACATGCGGCCGAGCTGTCCGCCGCCGAGCAGGGCGAGCCAGCTGCCGGGCGCGAGCGGGCGCTCGGGACGCAGGACGGGACGCATGGCGGGTCCGGTCATCGGTTCGGGCCAGGCGGCAGCGTCATCGCGCGCGCCACATCCGTCTGGCGCACCCTGAAGGCCTCCAGGGCCGAGGCGAGCGCCGGGTCGGTCGCGGCGAGCAACGCCACGGCAAACAGCGCGGCGTTCGCCGCCCCGGCCTCGCCGATCGCGAAGGTGGCCACCGGCACGCCCCGCGGCATCTGCACGATCGACAGCAGCGAGTCCTCGCCGCGCAGGTAGCGCGAGGGCACGGGCACGCCGCAGACCGGGACCGTGGTCTTGGCCGCCAGCATGCCCGGCAGGTGGGCCGCGCCCCCCGCCCCGGCCACGATCGCCCGCAGGCCGCGTCCGGACGCGGCCTGCGCGTACGCGAACATCTCGTCGGGCATCCGGTGCGCCGACACCACGCGGGCCTCGTGCGGCACGCCGAACTCGCGCAGCACCGCGACCGCATGCTGCATCACGTCCCAGTCGCTGCTGCTGCCCATCACCACCCCGACCAGCGGGGATGCGTCTGCCATCGGTCGCTCCGTTCAAACCGCGATGTTATCCGGTCGGTGTAAGGAGGGCGCGCCAGGTATGACTGATGAGAGTATTGCATGTACTCATTGGTCATTAACAGACCGTTTCGTTCACAACAGGAGCCCCACCCATGAAGTTCTCCCTCAAGCTCGCCGCGGCCTCGGTCGCCCTCGTCGCCAGCCAGGCTGCATTCGCCGCCGGCGACATCGTCGACACCGCGGTCGGCGCCGGCCAGTTCACCACGCTGGTCGCCGCGGTGAAGGCCGCCGGCCTGGTCGACACACTGAAGGGCCCGGGCCCGTTCACCGTGTTCGCGCCGACCGACGCGGCCTTCGCCAAGCTGCCCGCAGGCACCGTCGATGCGCTGCTCAAGGACACCGCCAAGCTCAAGTCCATCCTCACCTATCACGTGGTGTCCGGCAAGGTGATGGCCAAAGACGTCAGGACCGGCGATGTCAAGACGGTCCAGGGCTCGAGCCTCGCGCTCAAGGCCGACGCCGGCAAGGTGATGATCGGTGGCGCCAACGTGGTGCTGGCCGACGTGGCCGCCTCCAACGGCGTGATCCACGCGATCGACACGGTGCTCATTCCCAAGTGAGTGCCGCGGGCAGCGCAGCGCCCGCACACGCACAGGGGGGGCGCCGCCGGCCCGAGGCCGGATGGCGCCCCGCGCACGACCGCCCGCCCGGCGCTCAGCCGAGCGTGCGTCCGGTCAGGCGCAGCAGGGCCTCGCGGTACTTGGCCGCGGTCCGCTCCACCACCTCGGGCGGCAGCGCCGGCGCGGGCGCAGCCTTGTTCCAGCCGGTCAGCGTCTCGAGGTAGTCGCGCACGTACTGCTTGTCGAAGCTCGGCGGCGAGATCCCCACGCGATACGAGTCGGCCGGCCAGAACCGCGACGAATCGGCGGTCAGCACCTCGTCCATCAGGTGCAGCGTGCCCGCCGCGTCCAGCCCGAACTCGAACTTGGTGTCGGCGATCAGGATGCCGCGCGTAGCGGCGTAGTCGGCCGCACGCCGGTACAGCTCGAGCGACACGCCGCGGATGCGCTCGGCGAGCGCCGCGCCGACGGTGGCCGACATGGTCGCGAAGTCGATGTTCTCGTCGTGCTCGCCCAGCGCCGCCTTGTGGGCGGGCGTGAAGATCGGCTCGGGCAGCTTCTCGGCCATCCTCAGGCCGGCGGGCAGCGCGATGCCGCAGACCGCGCCGCTCGCCTGGTAGTCCTTCCAGCCCGAGCCGATCAGGTAGCCGCGCACCACCGCCTCGACCGGGATCGGCTCGAGCCGCTTGACCACCATGGAGCGCCCGGCGACCTGCTCGACCTCGTCGGGCGCGACCACCGACTCTGGCGCCACGCCGGTCAGGTGGTTGGGCACGACGTCGGCGAGGCGCTCGAACCAGAACAGCGCCATCTCGTTGAGCACGCGGCCCTTGTCCGGGATCGGCTCGCTCATCACCACGTCGAAGGCTGACAGCCGGTCGGTGGTCACGATCAGCAGCCGGTCGGCGCCGACGGCGTAGTTGTCGCGCACCTTGCCGCGTCCCAGCAGCGGCAGCGAATGCAGGGAACTGTCGAAGAGGGCTAGGGCCATGTCGAAATCCGGTGGAACGGGGGGCAGCGCGCACGCCGGCTTGCATCGTACCCGAGCAGGCAGGCGCGACCGGCTGCGCACACGGCCGCCAGCGGTTAGGATCACCCGATGGAACCCTATCCCCTGCCCACCGCCCCGCTCGAAGGCTCGGGCCTTCGGACCGACCGCATCGAGCTGCTGCTTGCGCTCGCGCGCCGCCATGTCGCCGAGGGCCGCTACCCGGGCTGCCAGCTCGCGATCGCGCGGCACGGCCGCCTGGTGCTCGATGAGACCTTCGGCGACGCCCGCGTCGGCGAGCGCCAGGCGGCCGCCGCGCCCGACACGCTGTGGCTGCTGTACTCCAACACCAAGGTCCTCGTCGCGACCGCGCTGTGGCGTCTCGCCGAGGAGGGCGCGTTCGGCTTCGGGGACCGCGTGTCGGACCACGTGCCGGAGTTCGCGCGGCACGGCAAGCGCGACGTCACCATCCACCAGGTCATCACCCACCAGGGCGGCTTCCCGGACGCGCAGCTCGCCCGCGAGGGCTGGTCCGACCGTGCCGCCCGGCGCGCCAGCGTCTGCGACTTCACGCTCGCCTGGACGCCCGGCTCGCGCATCGTCTACCACGCACTCGCCGCGCACTGGGTGCTCGCGGTGCTGATCGAGGCGGTCACCGGCCGCGACTTCAAGGACGTGGTCCGCGAGACCGTGATCGCGCCGCTTGGGCTGTCGCGCGAGCTGGTGGTGGGCCTGGCGCCCGCCGACGACGCCCGCGCGGCCGACATGCACGAGCCGCTCGCCGACGGCGGGCAGCGCGTGGTGGCCGACACCGCCAGCGAGACCTGGCGGCGTGGCGGCGCGCCCGGCGGCGGCGGCTACGGCACGGCGCGCGGCATGGCGGCGCTCTACCAGATGATGCTCGGCGGCGGCGCGCTCGGCGCCCGGCGCCTGCTGTCGCCGCGCACGCTCGCCTATGCGTTGCGCAACCACACCGGCGACCGCGTCGACGAGTTCATGGGCATGCCGATGCACCGCGGCCTGGGGCCCCACCTGCGCGGCACGACGGTGAGCATCCGCGGCCTGGGCTCGCTCGCCGCGCCCGACGCCTTCGGGCACGGCGGCGTGGGCTCCTCGTACTGCTGGGGCGACCCGGCCTCCGGCGTGTCCTTCGCCTACCTGACCAACGCGCGCATCCCGGACCCCTGGCACTCGGTGCGGCTGGACCGTGTCAGCAACCTGGTGCACGCCGCGATCGTCGACTGACTGCGCGAGCCGGACGCCGCCGGCGCGATGCAGGCCGGGCGCTCGCCGAGACATCCGCGGTGCGTCTGCAGCGGGCGGCCGCGGTCTGGGCCCTCCACCGGGTCAGCACCCTCATCGGCAGCGGCGGCCCGGCCATCGTGCCCTGCGGCGGCCCGCAGCAGGTCGAGAACATCGTCGACCCCGTCAACGTACCGATCCTGCCCGGCAGCTCAGGCGGCGTGCGCCGGCATCTCGCTCGACGGCTGAGCGGCCCTCGCGCGCTCAGGCCGGAATGCGCACCGGCAGCGAGGTGTAGCCGCGCACGAAGCTCGACCTCACGCGCGTGGGCTCGCCCATCACCTCGATCGCGGGAAAGCGCGCGAGTATCTCCTGCCACAGGATCTTGAGCTGCAGCTCGGCCAGCCGGTTGCCGACGCAGCGATGGATGCCGAAGCCGAACGACAGGTGCTGGCGCGGCCGCGCGCGGTCGATGACGAAGCGCTCGGGGTCGGCGATCGCGGTCGCGTCGCGGTTGCCCGACAGGTACCACATGATCACCTTGTCGCCCTCGCGGATCGTCTGCCCGCCGAGCTCGGTGTCGCAGGTCGCGGTGCGTCGCATGTGCGCGAGCGGCGTCTGCCAGCGCACGATCTCGGGCACCATCGAGTCGACCAGCGCCGGGTTGGCGCGCAGCTTCGCCCATTCGTCGGGGTGGCGCGACAGCGCGAGCAGGCCGCCGGTCATGGAGTTGCGGGTGGTGTCGTTGCCCCCGACGATCAGCAGCACCAGGTTGCCCATGTACTCGAGGGGCGACATGTTCCGCGTCGAGGCGCCGTGGGCGAGCATCGACACCAGGTCGGTCCGCGGCGGCGCGTTGACCCGCTCGTTCCACAGCCGCGTGAAGTACGCGGCCATCTTGCCGATCTCGGCGGCCCGCTCCTCCCACGACGCCACCACCCGCCGGTCGACGTCCGGATTCGCGGTCGCGCAGTCCGACCAGTGGGTGAGCAGCCGCCGGTCCTCGAGCGGAAAGTCGAACAGCGTCGCCAGCATCAGCGTCGTCAGCTCGATCGAGACGCGCTCGACCCAGTCGAAGGTCTCGCCGCGCGGCAGCTCGTCGAGCACGCGGCAAGTGCGCTCCCGGATCAGCCGCTCCATGTTCGCGAGGTTCGCGGGCGCGACGATCGGGCTCACGGCGAGGCGCTGGACGTCGTGCTTCGGCGGGTCCATCGCGATGAACATCTGGAGCCGCTCGGTCAGCGGCCGATCGCCGATGACGATGCCCCCGCGGCTCCAGTCGGACGAATAGACCTGGTGGTTGGTGTCGACCGCCATGATCTCCCGGTAGGTGGTGACCGACCAGTAAGGCCCGAACAGCGGGCTCGTGGAGCGGTGGACCGGCGCGTCGCGGCGCAGCCGCTCGAAGTAGTGGCCGACGGTGTCGTTCTCGAACAGCGCGGGGTTCGCCGGATCGATGTCCTGCAGCGGCATCGCCGCCGCGTGCTCGCGTGCCTGCGCCTGCAGGGCGGAAGGATCCGTGGTGGCGGTGGTCATGGAGGTCTCCTCGTCGGACGGGCGGCCGAGCCGCTCAGTGCTGGCCTTCGGGCATCGACACCGTGAGGCCGTCGAGCGCGTTGGTGATCGGGATCTGACAAGCCAGGCGCGAGGTCGCGCGCCGCTCGGCAGTGAAGTTCAGCATCTCCTCCTCCTGCGCCGACGGCGGCGCGAGCCGCCCGGCCCAGGCGGGCTCGACGAATACATGGCAGGTCGCGCAGGCGCATGCCCCGCCGCAGTCGGCGTCGATGCCGGGCACGTCGTGATCCACCGCCGCACGCATCAGAGACAGGCCGGGCTCGGCCTGCACGTCGTGGCGGGTACCGTCGAAGGCGATGAAGGTCACCTTGGGCATGGGGCTCTCCGGGAAATGGGGTCGGTGGGATCCGCGTCGGGCGGCGTCCGGGCAGGGGTCGGGGTCATTGCCATCTGAGCAACGCCTTCTCGAGCCGCGTCATGCCCTGGGTGACGATCATGCCGAGCATGGCCAGCAGCACCAGCAGCCCCATCACGCCGTTCATGTTGAACGTCGCCTGAAGGTACGCGAGCTGCTGACCGAGCCCGTGCTCGGCGGCGATCAGCTCGGCGCCCACGACCCCGAGCATCGAGTAGATCAGCGCCAGCCGCAGGCCGGAGAAGATCACCGGCACCGCCGACGGCAGCGTGACCTTGAAGAACACCTGGCGTGGCGTCGCACCGAGCGAGCGCGACAGCGTGATCAGGTCCTGCGACACGCCGCGGATGCCGGCCACGGTGTTGGCGAGCACGATGAAGAACGACAGGCTGGTGCCGACGGCGATCTTCGAGCCGATGCCCAGCCCGAACCACAGCAGGAACAGCGGCGCGAGCGCGAGGCGCGGCATCGCGTTGAGGACCGTCAGGTACGGGTCGAGCGCATGCTCGAGCTTCGGGAACATCACGAAGACCAGCCCCAGCACCAGCGCGGCGATGCTTCCCAGCAGGAACGAGGCCAGCGTGCCGGCGACCGTGTAGCCGAGCTCCAGCCACATCCTGCGCCCGACGACGAAGCCGTCCCACAGGAACGCCACGATGCCCGAGGGCTGGCCGAAGAAGGCCTGCGACAGCCACTCGCGCTGCATCGCCAGCTCCCACAGCCCGAGGAAGGCGGCAATCGCAGCCAGGTGAGCGACGACGACGCCCGCGCGGCCACCGCTCACGTGATCGCCTCCGCGCTCGCGCCGAGGCCGCGCTCGAGTTCCTCCCAGACATGCGCGTACAGCTCCAGGAAATGCCGGTCCTTCTGGAGCGCGCGAACGTGGCGCGGCCGCTCGAGCGGGATCGGCACGTCGGCGACGATACGGCCCGGCCGGGCGCTCATCACCACGACGCGGTCCGACAGCGCGACCGCCTCGGCGAGGTCGTGGGTGATGAACACCACCGTGCGACGGCGCGCGCCCCACAGCTCGAGCAGCAGGTCCTCGAGCTGCAGCTTGGTCTGGGCGTCGAGTGCGCCGAACGGCTCGTCCATCAGCAGCACCGGAGCGTCGAGACAGAAGGTCCGCGCGAGCGCGCAGCGCTGCCGCATCCCGTGCGACAGCTGCTTCGGCCAGCGATCCTCGAAACCCTTGAGGCCGACCCTGACGAGCAGTTCGCGAGCCCGCGACTCGCGCTCGGCCTGCGGCACGCCGCGCAGCTCCATGCCGTAGCACGCGTTGCCGAGCGTCGAGCGCCACGGCATCAGGCAGTCGCGCGCCAGCATGTAGGCGACGTCGGGATTGCCGGCCGCGGGCGCACCACCGCGCAGCGTGATCCGGCCCTCGTGCAGCGGCACCAGCCCGGTCAGCAGGTTCAGCACCGTCGTCTTGCCGCAGCCGCTCGGCCCGACGATCGAGACGAACTCGCCCTCGGCGACGTCGAGCGAGACGTCATCGACCGCGACGACGTCGCCGAATCGGACGGTCAGACGCTCGATCGCGATCGCCGCCGTCACGGGGCTCGATCCAGCACCAGTTCGGACACCGGCACCGCCTTGTCGATCTGCTTGGTCTCGAGCAGCAGGTCCAGGCCCGACTGCAGCGCCTTGCGGTCGATCGACGCACGATAGGCGCCGGTGTCGATCGCGAGCCGCAGCGCGCGCTCGAGCACCTCGTCGCCGCGCGCCATGTCGAATCGGAAGAACTGCTGCGCGATCTTGGTGACTTCGGCGAAGTTCGCCGGCGTGTTGATGAACGCGTCGGCCTCCTTGACCGCGCGGATCACCGCGTCGATCACCTGCGGGTTCCGGTCGATGTACTCCTGAGTGAAGATCAGCCCGTTGCCCCCGCCGTTGAGCGCGAACTGCTCGGCCGGCTGCTTGTCGGTCGCCGCGCGCCACATCACCTTGCAGGTCTTGAGCACCTCGCACATCGCGCCGGCCGGCTCGAAGATCATCACCGCGTCGATCTGCTTGGACACGAGCGCGCCGTACGCCGTGTTGGGCCCACCCACGGCGACGAAGGTGATCTGCTCGGGGTCGATGCCGGCCTTGGCCGCCAGCCACCGGGTGGTGACCTCGGTGTTGGCGCCGCGCGCGGTGACGCCGACCTTCTTGCCCTTGAGGTCCTGCATGAACGCGGGCCAGCCCTTGCCGGCGTTCGGTGTCTCGAGATGGTTGCCCGCCAGCAGCGTGTTCACGTTGGTGACCGCGCCACCGACGACCATCCTCATCTTCGCGCCGCGCAGCACCGCGCCGTTCATCACCTCGGCGGGCCCGAAGGCGGCGTCGATGCTCTTGGCGAGCATCGCCTGCATGCCGAGCGGCGCGGCCGGGATCGACTGCAGCTCGCACTTGATGCCGGCCTTCTCGCAGTAGCCCTTGGCGATCGCGACCTTGACCAGCATGTTGCCCAGGCCAGGGTAGTCCTGGAACTTGACCGTCTCGCCCTTGCCCTGCGCGGCTGCGGGCGAAGCGAAGGCCGCGAGGCCGAGGGCCGCCACGGCGGCGGTAGTCGCGAGGAACCGGTGCATTGCGTGTCTCCTGTCGGGGTGTCGTCGGCCGGCTTGCCAGCCGGGCCGTGCGGGGGTCGGGCAGATGCCCTGGTGGATGCGGACGGGGCGGTCAGTGATCGAACAGGACGACGCTGCGGGCGACGCCGCCGCGCTTGAGCGCCTCGAAGCCTTCGTTGATGGCCTCGAGCGGGATCCGCGCGGAGACCATCTCCTTCAAGCGCAGGCGTCCCTGCATGTAGAACTCGATCAGCCGCGGCATGTCGGTGCGGAAGCGGTTCGAGCCCATCATCGAGCCCTGGATGCGCCGCTCGCGAAGGAAGTCGAAGCCGTGCAGCTCGATCTTCGTGCCGAACGGGATCATGCCGATGATCGTCGCGGTGCCTCCCTGGCGCAGGCAGGCGAACGACTGCTCGGCGGTCTGCTTCAGGCCGATGCACTCGAACGTGTATTGCACGCCGCCGCCGGTCAGCTGCCGGATCTGCTCGACCGCGTCGCCGGCCGACGCGTCGACGACGTCGGTCGCGCCGAACACACGCGCCAGGTCGAACTTGAACGGATCGCGGTCCACGGCGATCACGCGCGCGGCGCCCGCGAGCACCGCGGCGTTGATCGCCGACAGCCCGATGCCGCCCGCGCCGAACACCGCGACCGTGGACCCGGGCTCGACCTTCGCGGTGTGGACCACCGCGCCGTAGCCGGTGACCACGCTGCAGCCGATCAGCGCGGCCAGGTCGAGCGGCATGTCCTCGCGCACCTTCACCAGCGCGTGCTCATGCACCACCATCTGCTCGGCGAACGACGACAGGTTCAGGAACTGGTTCAGCTGCCCACCCTTCCAGCGCAGCCGCTTCGCGACCCCGGGGGGCATCTTGACCTCGGTGTCCTGGCAGATGGACGGCCGGCCTGACAGGCAGAACTCGCAGTGCCCGCAGAACACCGACAGGCAGCTGATCACGTGGTCGCCGGGCTTGACGTAGGTGACGTCCTCGCCGACGGCCTCGACGACCCCGGCCGACTCGTGACCGAGCACGACCGGCACGGGCGTCGGGTAGGAGCCCTCGATGAAGTGCAGGTCGCTGTGGCACAGGCCCGCGGCGGCGACGCGCACCAGCACCTCGCGGCGCTTGGGCTTCTCGATCGCCACCTCCTCGATGGTCATCGGCTGACGGGGCGCGTGCAGCACGGCGGCTTTCATGGAGTCTCCTCGGTGCGGGCGGCGTCCCGCAATTATGTATTGCGCGTCGTAATTCGGATGAATTAAAATCGTTAACGATGATGCTGTCAACCGTTCCGGATCCGTCCGCGACGCCTCCGCCCCAGGATGTCCGCACCGACCTCCAGTCACCCAGACGACGCCTCCTCCACCTCGACCCGGCTGCTCGACGTCGCAGAACGGCTGTTCGCCGAGGAAGGCATCGCATCGGTCTCGATCCGCAGGATCGTGCTGGCGGGCGGTCAGGCCAACCTGTCCGCCGCCCACTATCACTTCGGCTCGCGCGAGGCGCTGATCCGCAGGCTCATCGAGCGACGGTTGCGCAATATCGATGCCATCCGGCACCGGCGGCTGGACGCGCTCGGCGACCCTGGGCCCGGCGTCAGCGTGGCCTCGATCGTCGAGGCGGCGGTCGGCGCGCTCGCCGAGGCCGTCGAGGACACGCCCTGGGGCACGAACTACGTGCGGGTGCTAGCGCAGGCGCTCTTCGACACCCGGATGAAGCTGCTGGACACCGTCGATCCCGAGTTGCTGAGCAGCGTTACCCGCGCCCGCTCGATGGCGCGCCCTCTGCTCAGGCACCTGCCGGAGCCGGTCTTCACGGCCAGGGTGCGGATCATCCACCACGAGTCGTCTTACGCGATCGCGCGCTGGGTCGCCGAGCACGGGCGCGTGACCGCCGCCAACCGCGGCGCATATCGGGCCGTTGTCCGGGACATCATCGCGTTCATGGCCGCGGGCGCCGCCGCGCCGGCGGCCTCGGCTCAGGCGGACACCACGCAGGCGCGGGCCGTCGGCCCGCGGACTCATAAGTAGGGCTTGGCCCAGCCCAGGCCCGCGGAGGTCCCGGCGCGAGGCCGGTACTCGCAGCCGATCCAGCCGTCGTAGCCGAGCTCATCGAGCAGCCCGAACAGGTAGGGATAGTTCACCTCGCCCAGGTCAGGCTCGTGGCGCTGCGGCACGCCCGCGATCTGCACGTGGCCCACGCCCGGCAGGTAGCGGCGGATCTTCGCGGCCAGATCGCCCTCGACGATCTGGCAGTGGTACAGGTCCATCTGCACCTTGAGGTTGGATGCGCCCACCTCCGCGCACAGCGCGTGGCCGTCGGCCTGCGTGTTCAGGAAGTAACCGGGGATGTCGCGTGTGTTGATCGGCTCGACCAGCAGGGTGATGCCCGCCTGCGCGCAGCGGTGCGCCGCCTCGCGCAGGTTGGCCACGTAGGTGGCGTGCCAGCGCCCCCGATCGGCCCCGGACGGGAGCAGGCCGGCCATCGCGTGGAGCCGCGGGCACTTGAGCGCGCGCGCGTAGTCGATGGCGAGGTCCACGCCGGCAAGGAACTCGGCCTCGCGCCCCGGCACGGCGGCCATGCCCCGCTCGCCCGCGTCGAAGTCGCCGGGGACGGTGTTGAAGAGCACCTGCCGCAGGCCGTGGCGCTCGAGCTCGCCGGCGAGCGCCTGCTTGTCGAACGCGTAGGGGAACAGGAACTCGACCGCCTTGAAGCCGTCTTTCGCGGCCGCGCCGAAGCGCTCGAGAAACGGCACTTCGGTGTACATCATCGACAGGTTGGCGGCCAGCCGGGTCATGGCATCTCCTCGGTGAGGCGTGCAGGGTACCCCACCCTATAATCGGCGGACAGTGCGCCCCCGGCGGCCCCCGGCGGGCCCGCGCACGGCCACGGAGATCCCGATGACATCGTCCGACGCACGCCCGAGCCCGGCCCCGGCCGGTACGCCCCGATGAGCTGGCAATCGGAGCTCGACGAGATCGCGCGGCGCCGCGCGATCGCGGCCGGACACGGCGGCCCGGACAAGGTCGCGCGCCACCGCGCGGCGGGCAAGCTGCCGGTGCGCGAGCGCATCGAAGCGCTGCTCGACCCGGGCAGCTTCGACGAGATCGGCTCGGTGTCGGGCTTCCCCGAGTACGGCCCGGACGGCCGGCTCGCGAGCTTCACGCCGGCCAACCTGATCTGCGGACGCGGCGTGATCGACGGCCGCCCGGTGTTCGTCACCGGCGACGACTTCACGGTACGCGGCGGCGCCAACGACGGCGGCGTCGCCGAGAAGTTCGCGCATGCCGAGACCCATGCGCTGCGCTGGCGCGTCCCGCTGGTCCGGCTGGTGGACGGCACCGGCGGCGGCGGCTCGGTCAAGCACCTCGAGACCATGGGCCGCACCTACCTGCCCGACGTGGCGGTGTTCACCGAGGTGCTCGACGCGCTGTCGGAGATCCCGGTCGTGGCACTCGGGCTGGGCTCGGTCGCGGGCATGGGCGCGGCCCGGGTCTGCGCGAGCCACTACTCGCTGATGGTGCGGGGCAGCTCGCAGCTGTTCGCCGCCGGCCCGCCGGTGGTGGAGCGCGCTTTCGGCACCCCGATCGACAAGGAGACGCTCGGGGGCGCCGAGCTCCACGCCCGCGCCGGCACCATCGACGACGCGGTCGACAGCGAGGCGCAGGCCTTCGCGCGGGCGCGCCGCTTCCTGTCCTACCTGCCGCCGTCGGTGCACGCGCTGGCGCCGCGCGCCGTGCCCGCCGCCGACGACCCGCCCGACCGCGACGACGCGTCCCTGCTGTCGGCGGTGCCGCGCGATCCGCGGCGGGTCTACAAGATGCGCCCGATCGTCGAGTCGGTGACCGACCGCGGCTCGTTCATGGAGATCGGCCAGGGCTGGGGCCGCTCGGTGATCACCGGCCTGGCGCGGCTCGACGGCTGGCCGGTCGCGGTGCTCGCGAGCGACCCGTACCACTACGGCGGCGCCTGGACGAGCGAGGCCTGCCGCAAGGTCGTGCGGATGGTCGACCTCGCCCAGACCTTCCACCTGCCGGTCGTGCACTTCGTCGACATCCCCGGATTCCTGATCGGGCCGGACGCCGAGCGCTCGGGCGTGATGCGATACGGCTCGCAGGCGCTGGTGGCGGTACGCCAGAGCACGGTGCCCTGGTGCGCGGTGATGGTCCGCAAGGCCTTCGGGATGGCCGCGCTCGCGCAGCGCAACGGCGCGCGCAGCTTCATGCGGATCGCGTGGCCGAGCGCGCAGTGGGGCTCGCTGCCGATCGCGGGCGGGGTCGCGGCCGCCTACCGCGCGGTGATCGAGGCGGCGCCCGACCCGGCCGCCGAGCGCGCGGCGATCGAGGCGCGCCTCGAGAAGCTGCAGGACCCGCTGCGCACCGCAGAGGCCTTCGGAGTCGAGGAGATCATCGATCCGCGCGAGACCCGTCGGCACCTGTGCCGGTTCGCGAGCCTGGCGGCGCCGCTGCGGATGCCGGGACGGCCCGGGTTCGGCTACCGACCCTAGGGGCAGGCGGGCGCGGGGTTCAGCAGACCGCCTGCGCGCCCACGCGCACGCAGGGGCGGCCCTCGGGTGTCATCAGCACCCCACCGGCGCCGCCACCCAGCGCGCGGCCGTTGGCATCGAAGCAGCCGGCCGGACCGCAGGTGGGCAGCCCGATCGGCGGGCCGCCCGGCTGTCCCGCGGCCGGCGGCAGCGCGACCCGAGGCGGCGCAGGCATCGGGGGCATCGGCGCGACCTCGATCCGGCGGGTGGGCTCGGGCATCGGAGACAGGCCTCCGCGCAGCTGCCGCGCCTCGCGCTCGCCCTCGCCCGAACGGCGCAGCGCATCGGCCTGCGCCGGGTCGATCCCGCCGGGATCGGCCTGCGGCAAGATCCTCGACAGCGGCGGCTCGAGCAGGCGGCGCTGCGCGTCGCGCTGCAGGTGGCCGGTGTCGGCCGGGACGGTCGGGGACACGGGCGCCACGGCCCCGTCCCGGCGCGCAGGCAACTCCGGCACCGACAGCACCGCCCGCCCGCCGGCGGGCTCGGCAGGCGTGACCGTGGCGCGCGGCATCGAGGGCCCGTCCTGTGCCCAGCCGGCGCCCGTCTGCGCGGCCAGTGCCGCCGCCAGGCCGATCGCGACAGCCCGCCGCAGCCCCCCCGCAGCCAACGCGCCCACTCAGGCCTCGAGGCGGGCCGGCAGGCTGGTGAAGCCGCGAAAGCGCACGCGGCGGTCGCGACGCGGCGGGCCGGCGGGCTCGATGCGCGCAAAGCGCGCGAGCAGCCGCCCCACGGCGAGCCGGCCCTCCATCCGCGCGACGTTCATGCCGGCGCACGCGTGCTCACCGTGGCCAAAGGCAAGCTGGCGGTTGGGGCGGCGCGCGACGTCGAACCGGTCGGGGTCGGGGAACTGCGCCGGATCGCGGTTGGCCGCGCCGATGCACAGGGTCACGAAGGTGCCCGCCTCGAAGCGGCGCCCGCCAATGTCAGCCGGCTCGGTCAGCATGCGGTTGTTGAGCTGCAGCGGGCTCTCGTAGCGCAGCATCTCCTCGACCGCCGACCCCAGCAGCGACGGATCCGCGCGGAGCCGCCGTTGCTCGTCCGGAAAGGCCAGCAACGCCTGCAGGCCGTTGCCGATCATGTTGGTGGTCGTCTCGTGGCCGGCGTTCAGCAGGAAGATGCAGTTGTGCAGCAGCTCGCGCTCGGAGAGCCGCTCGCCGCCCACCTCGCCCTGGATCAGCCGCGTCAGCACGTCCTCCTCGGGGTCCAGCGGGTGGGCGCGCCGGTGCGCGATCAGGGTCCTGAGGTAGGCGACGAAGTCGGTGACCGCGCAGTTGCCGGCCTCGAGCATCGCCGGCGTGGGCGCGGGCTCGAGTGCGGCCAGGATCGCGAGCGACCAGCCGCGCAGCGGGCCGCGGTCCTCGCGCGGAAAGGACAGCAGACTGCCGATCACCTCGACCGGGATCGCGGCCGCGAAGTCCTCGATCAGGTCCACCGGCAGGCCTCCCGCGGCGCGCGCGGCGAGCGCGTCGAGCAGTCCGTCGACCAGCGTGATCACCGCCGGCTCCATCCGCCCGATGGCGCGCTGGTTGACCGCGCCGAGCAGCAGCCGGCGAACCCGCGTGTGCAAGGGCGGATCGTTGAACACCAGGCTGCTGGTGTGATGCTCGAACAGCGGCGAGTCCCCGAACTTGGGCCCGAACTCGCGGCGCTTGTCGGAGCTCGCGCCGGCCAGGCGGTACAGCGCCGACACGTCCTCGTGGCGGGTCAGGAACACGCTGCCGTTGGCGAGCACCCGCACGGGGTCGTGCTCGCGCAGCGCGCGGTAGGTGGGGTACGGATCGTCGTAGAAGGACTGCGGCAGCTCGGACAGCTGGAAGCCGCGCGCGATCGCGGCGTCGGCGCTGCGCGACGAGGCGTCTGGCGAGTGGGGGGCGCTCATCCCGGCGATCGTAGCGCATGCGGGCCGCGCACGGCGGCTGGCCCGGCCCGCGGCTACCGGCCCCGCCGGGACGCGCGCAGGCTCAGCGGGCTGGCGCGGCCGCCGGCGGCATCGCGGGCGCGTCCGCCCCGGACGGCCCCGGCGCGGCCGCCCGCGCGGCGCGGGCGCGCAACGCCTCTGTGGTGGTCCCCGGCCCGTCGGGCGCCCACCCCGGCGGCCCGAACAGATAGCCCGCCACCGCCCGCGGGCTGCGCGCGCCGCGCAGGTCGCGCAGCAGCGCCACCCACTGGAAGAACGCGATCCTGAACGGGTTGCGGCTGGTCAGCGGCTCGACCAGTCCGTATCGGCACGGCAGGTCGTCGCGCTCGGGCACCCAGGTGCCGAAGAGACGATCGAATACCAGCAGCACGCCGCCGTAGTTGGCGTCGAGGTAGTCGAGGTTCGCGGCGTGATGCACCCGGTGCGCCGACGGCGTGTTGAGGATGCCCTCGAGCGGGCCGAGCCGGGGGATCCAGCCGGCGTGGATCCAGAACTGGTAGAGCAGGTTCAGCACGAACGCCGCGGCGATCGCCTGCGGCGGGAAGCCCAGCCAGGCGAGCGGCAGGAAGAACACGAGTGTGCCGGTGAGGCGGCCGGTCCAGCTCAGCCGGTAGGCGGCGCTGAGGTTGAACGCATTGGCGCTGTGGTGCACCGCGTGCGACGCCCAGAACCAGCGCACCCGGTGCGCGCAGCGGTGGTACCAGTAGTAGCAGAACTCGACGCCCGCGAAGAGCGCGAGCCAGGTCCACCAGGCATCGAGCGGCAGGGTCCAGAGGCGGTGCTCGTAGAGCCAGAAGCCGCCCGGCATCGCGACCGCGAGCGGCACGGCCTCGAAGAGCCGCCGCCCCACCGCGACCGCGAGCGAGGCGAGCGACTCGCCCCAGTCGTAGCCGCGGCGCAGCCACGTCAGCACCACGCCCTCGATCAGCGCCAGCGCGACCGCGAGGCCGCCCATCGCGATCAGCAGGGTACGCAGCGGCACGGCCTCGGAAAGGGTCATCGCGCCATCCTGCCGCCGCCGCGTCGCTGCCCGTCCGGTCAGGCGACGGTCTGAGCCAGCTCGCCCGACCTGTACTTCTCGACCATCGCCGTCAGCGGCGCGGCCTGGATGCGGGAGCCCTGCCCCGTGCAGCCGAACTCGCGGTAGCGCTGCAGGCAGATCTGCCTGGCCGCCTCGCGGGCGGGCTTCAGGTAGTCGCGCGGATCGAACTTGTCGGGATGCTCGGCGAAGAAGCGGCGGATCGCGGCGGTCATCGCCAGCCGGATGTCGGTGTCGATGTTGATCTTGCGCACGCCGTGCTTGATCGCCTCCTGGATCTCCTCGACCGGCACGCCGTAGGTCTCCTTCATGGCGCCGCCGTACTTGCGGATCTCGGCGAGCAGGTCCTGCGGCACCGACGACGAGCCGTGCATCACCAGGTGGGTGTTGGGCAGGCGCGCGTGGATCTCCTTGATGCGGGAGATCGCGAGGATGTCGCCGGTCGGCTTGCGCGAGAACTTGTAGGCGCCGTGCGAGGTGCCGATCGCGATCGCGAGCGCATCGACCTGGGTGCGCCTCACGAAGTCGGCGGCCTGCTCCGGATCGGTCAGCAGCTGCTCGCGGGTCATCGTGGCGTCGGTGCCGTGGCCGTCCTCCTTGTCGCCCTTCATCGTCTCGAGCGAGCCGAGGCAGCCGAGCTCGCCCTCGACCGTCACGCCGACCGCGTGCGCCATGTCGACGACCTTGCGGGTGACCGCGACGTTGTAGTCGTAGCTGGCGATCGTCTTGCCGTCCTCCTCCAGCGACCCGTCCATCATCACCGACGAGAAGCCCAGGCCGATCGCGCCGCTGCAGATCACGGGCGACTGGCCGTGGTCCTGGTGCATCACGACGGGCACCTTCGGGTAGGACTCGATCGCGGCCTGGATCAGGTGCTTGAGGAAATGCTCGCCGGCGTACTTACGGGCCCCGGCCGAGGCCTGCATGATCACCGGCGCGTCGATCTCGGCGGCTGCCGACATGATGGCCTGCACCTGCTCGAGGTTGTTGACGTTGAAGGCGGGGATACCGTAGCCGTTCTCGGCGGCATGGTCGAGCAGCTGGCGCATCGAAACGAGAGGCATGGGCGGACTCCTGTGTGAAGTTTCGCACAGCCCCGCACACGACCGATCCGGCCGAGGCTCTGCGAACGTCCCAACCCTTCGATTATGCGCCCCGGGACGGCCGCGGGCGGGGCAAAACCGCACGCAGGCTGCGCCCCGTCCCCCGGGGGCGCGGCCGCCTCAGGTCTGCTCGCCGACCCGCACGATCTTGAGCGTGTTGGTCCCGCCCGACTTGCCGATCGGCGAGCCGATGGTCATCAGCACCAGATCGCCGCGCTGGACGATGCCCAGGTCCACCATCTTCTGCTCGGCCTCGAGCAGCAAGTTTTCGCGGTCGACGGCCTTGAAGGTCATCAGCACCGGATGCACCTCGCGGTACAGCGCCATCCGGCGCCGGCTGCCCTCCTCCGGCGTCAGCGCGTAGATCGGCACGCCGGAGTCCAGCCGCGACATCCACAGCGCCGTCGACCCGGACTGGGTCAGCGACACGATCGCCTTGACCTTCATGTGGGCGGCGGTGAACAGCGCGGCCATCGCGATCGCCTGGTCGATGCGCCCGAAGGTCCGGTTCAGGAATTCCTTGTCGAGCGCGAAGGAGCCCGACCGGTCGGCCTCGTCGCAGACCCGCGCCATCGCGGCGACGGTCTCGACCGGGTACTTGCCGGCGGCGGTCTCGGCCGACAGCATCACCGCGTCGGTGCCGTCGAGCACCGCATTGGCGACGTCGGACACCTCGGCGCGGGTGGGCACAGGCGACTCGATCATCGACTCCATCATCTGGGTCGCGGTGATGGTCAGCTTGTTCAGGTCCTTGGCCATGCGGATCATCCGCTTCTGCAGCGCCGGCACCGCCGCATCGCCGACCTCGACCGCGAGGTCGCCGCGCGCGACCATGATCCCGTCGGAGGCGCGGAGGATCTCCTCTAGGTTGCCGATCGCCTCGTAGCGCTCGATCTTGGCGATCATCAGCGCGCGGCCGCCCGCTGCGCGCGTCAGCTCGCGCGCCATGTACATGTCGGACGCATTGCGCGGGAACGAGACCGCGACGAAGTCGGCCTCGAGCGCGACCGCGGTCTTGATGTCGTCCATGTCCTTGGCGGTCAGCGCGGGTGCCGACAGCCCGCCGCCCTGGCGGTTGATGCCCTTGCGGTTGGACAGGACGCCGCCGATGGTCACGGTGCACTCGATCGTGCGGTCGGTGACGCGGTCGGCGCGCATGATCATCCGGCCGTCGTTGAGCAGCAGCGTGTCGCCCGCCTTCACGTCGTGAACCAGGTCCTTGTAGTCGAGCCCCACGCGGGTCTCGTCGCCGACCTCGCAGTCGATGTCGAAGGTGAAGCGGTCGCCCTCGACCAGCGAGACCTTGCCGTCGGCGAACTTGCCGATCCGGATCTTGGGGCCCTGCAGGTCGGCGAGCACGCCGATGTCGCGGCCCAGGCGGTTGGCCACCTCTCGCACCAGCCCGACGACCCGCGTGTGCTCGTCGGCCGTGCCGTGCGAGAAGTTGACGCGCACGACGTTGACGCCGGAGAGGATCATCTTCTGCAGCATCGCCGGCTCCGACGAGGCGGGGCCGAGCGTGGCGACGATCTTGGTGGCGCGGGGGATGGTCATCGGGTAGCGGTCCAGGGCGGGTGGCATCCCATTGTCCAACAAAACGCCACGGATCGGCCCTCGACTTGATCTGCGTCAAGTAACGCGGCCGCGCGGCACGCCGCCGCGTCCCGGCGGTGCCTATGATCGGCTCGACACTTCTTGCGGATCCTGGCGGGCGATCGATCGATGGCGCGGCATGCGGCTTACCTGCACCTCGACGACCCGGCCGAGCTGGCCGACGTCGCCCGCGCGCTGCCGGCCCGGGCCGGCGCCGGCCGGCGCCTCGAGACGGTGCTGACCATCGACGGCGTGCACTGCGCGGCCTGCGTGGTCTCGATCGAGGCGGCGCTGCGCGACGCGGTCGAGGAGGTCTCGGTCAACGCCGCCACCCGCCGCGCGCGCCTGGTGTTCGACCCGGACGCGTCGCCGCTGTCCGGGCTGATGGAGCGGATCGCAGGGCTCGGCTACCAGCCCCGGCCGGTGGCCCGCAGCGCGGTCGCGACCGCGGAGGCGGCCGGCCGGCGCACCTCGCTGTGGCGGATGCTGGTGGCGGTGCTGTGCATGATGCAGGTGATGATGTACGCGGTGCCGCGCTACGTGGCCGGCCCCGACGACATGACGCCGGACGTGCTGAGGCTCCTCACCTGGGCCGAGTGGATGCTGACGCTGCCGGTGCTGCTGTTCGCCGCGGGGCCCTTCTTTGCGAGCGCCTGGCGCGACCTGCGGGCGCGGCGCATCGGCATGGACGTGCCGGTGTCCCTGGGCATCCTGGTGACCTTCGCGGCGAGCAGCTCGGCCGCGGTGTCGGGCGGCGAGGTCTACTTCGACTCGCTGACGATGTTCGTCGCCTTCCTGCTGGTGGGGCGCTGGCTCGAGGCCGGCGCGCGCGAGCGCGCGCTGATCGGCGTGGGCGACCTGCTCGCGCGGCTGCCCGAGACGGTGGAGCGGCTCGACGCGCACGGCGGCTCGACCGAGGTGACGCTGCGTGCGCTGCGCGCCGGCGACCGCGTGCGGGTGTCGGTCGGGCAGGCCGTGCCCGCCGACGGGGCGGTGGAATCGGGGCGCACGCACGCCGACGAGTCGTTGCTGACTGGCGAGAGCCGCCCCATCCCCAAGGGCCCGGGCGATCCGCTGTCGGCCGGCAGCCTGAACCTCGACGGGCCGCTGGTGATGCGGCTCTCGCGCGCGCCGGGCGAATCGCGGCTGCGGGAGATCGCAGACCTCATCGAGTCGGCCTCGGCCCGCAAGCCGCGACTCGCGCAGCTGGCCGACCGATGGGCCGGGCCCTTCCTGGTCGCCGTGCTGGCGCTGGCCGCGCTCGCCTGGGTCGCCTGGCAGTGGATCGACCCGTCGCGCGCGACGATGGTGGCCGCGTCGGTGCTGGTGGTCACCTGCCCGTGCGCGCTGTCGCTCGCGACCCCGACGGCGCTGCTCGCCGCCGCCGGCAACCTCGCGCGCGGCGGGGTGCTGGCGCGCTCGCCGCAGGCGATCGAGTCGCTCGCCCAGGCCGACGCCTTCGTGTTCGACAAGACGGGTACCCTCACCACCGACCACCTGATGCTGGACGCGGTGCACCTCGTGCCTGCGCCAGCCGGCCTGCCGCACGCCTTCGACCGCGACCGCGCGCTGGCCGTCGCGGCGGCGCTGGAGGCGGGTTCGCTGCATCCGCTCGCCGCCGCGCTGCGCCGCGCCGCGCCCGAGGGCGTGCCGCTGCCCGAGGTCAGCGCGGTGCGCGAGCACGGCGGCGCGGGCATCGCCGCGCAGGTGCTGCTGGACGGTGCCTGGCGGGACGCCCGGCTGGGCAGCGCGCGCTTCGTGTCGCAGGCGCGTGCGCCCGCGCCGCAATCCGACGTCGTGTCGCCCGAGGCGCCCGGCGTGCACCTCGCCATCGCCGGCGTCACCGTCGCCCGCTTCACGCTCACCGAGACGCTGCGCACCGACGCCGTGGTGGCGCTCGACGCGCTGCGCCGCGAGGGCGCGGCGGTGTCGATCCTGTCGGGCGACGAGCCCGCGCGCGTGGGTCGCGTCGCGGCGCTGCTGCAGGTCCCGGACTGGCGCGCGCACGCCACTCCGGAGGACAAGCTCGCGCGCATCGAGGCGCTGCAGCGCACCGGCCTGCGCGTGGCGATGGTCGGCGACGGCATCAACGACGCGCCGGTGCTCGCCCGCGCGAACGTGTCGGTCACCTTCGCGACCGGGGCGGCGCTGGCGCAGCATCACGCCGACCTGCTGCTGCTCGGCGAGCGCTTCGAGGGCCTGGTGCGAGCGCGCGCGCTCGCGCGCCGCACGCTGCAGGTGGTCGCCCAGAACCTCGCGTTCGCGGCCGCCTACAACATCGTGTGCATCCCGCTCGCGCTCGCGGGGCTGCTGCCGCCCTGGCTCGCGGGCATTGGCATGGCGGCGAGCTCGCTGGTCGTGGTGCTCAACGCGATGCGGCTCGCCCGCGCGCCCGGTGCGGGCGAGCCTGCCGGCGCCCGCCGGATCGCTGCGCACGCTGGCGCTTCGGCCTGACGCATGGACATCCTCTACATGCTCGTGCCGCTGTCGGTGGTGCTGGTGTTCCTGATCGTGGGCGTGCTCGCATGGTCGGTGCGCAGCGGGCAGTTCGACGACGTCGGGCAGGAGGGGGCGCGCATCCTCGAGGACGACGATGCGTCGCCACGCGCACGGCCGCACGCCCCCCTTGATCCAGATCAAGCGACACCGGCTGCTGCACAGCACAATGAAAACGAGGCAATCAGGGAGAGCAAGACGTGAGCATTCCGGCGCTACAGCAGACCTACAACTACAAGGTCGTGAGGCAGTTCGCCATCATGACAATCGTCTGGGGGATCGTGGGGATGCTGGTCGGCGTCGTCATCGCCGCGCAGCTCGCCTTCCCGGCCCTGAACTTCGACGTGCCGTGGCTGTCGTACGGTCGCCTGCGTCCGCTGCACACCAACGCGGTGATCTTCGCGTTCGGCGGCTGCGCACTGTTCGCGACCAGCTACTACGCGGTGCAGCGGACCTGCCAGACGCGCCTGTTCGGCGGGCCGCTGGTGGCCTTCACCTTCTGGGGCTGGCAGCTGGTGATCCTGGCCGCGGCGATCTCGCTGCCGCTCGGCTACACCACCGCCAAGGAGTACGCGGAGCTCGAGTGGCCGATCGACATCCTCATCACGCTGGTGTGGGTGTCGTACGCGATCGTGTTCTTCGGCACGCTCGCCACCCGAAAAGTGCGCCACATCTACGTGGCCAACTGGTTCTTCGGCGCCTTCATCCTGACGGTGGCGCTGCTGCACGTCGTGAACAGCGCGGCGATTCCGGCGGGCCCGATGAAGTCCTACTCCGCGTATGCGGGCGTGCAGGACGCGATGGTCCAGTGGTGGTACGGGCATAACGCGGTCGGCTTCTTCCTGACCGCGGGCTTCCTCGGGATGATGTACTACTACGTGCCCAAGCAGGTCGGCCGCCCGGTGTACTCGTACCGGCTGTCGATCGTGCACTTCTGGGCGCTGATCTTCACCTACATGTGGGCGGGGCCCCACCACCTGCACTTCACCGCGCTGCCCGACTGGGCGCAGTCGATCGGCATGGTCTTCTCGCTGATCCTGCTCGCGCCGTCGTGGGGCGGGATGATCAACGGGATCATGACGCTGTCCGGTGCCTGGCACAAACTGCGCGACGACCCGATCCTGCGTTTCCTGATCGTGTCGCTGTCCTTCTACGGCATGTCGACCTTCGAGGGTCCGATGATGTCGATCAAGACGGTCAACGCGCTGTCGCACTACACGGACTGGACGATCGGCCACGTGCACTCGGGCGCGCTCGGCTGGGTCGGCATGGTCTCGATGGGCAGCCTCTACTACCTGATCCCGCGGCTGTTCGGCAAGGAGCGCATGTTCAGCGTCCGGGCGATCGAGGTGCATTTCTGGGTCGCCACCATCGGGATCGTGCTGTACGCGGTCTCGATGTGGATCAGCGGCGTGACCCAGGGCCTGATGTGGCGCGCGGTCGAGCCCGACGGCACGCTCACCTACTCCTTCGTCGAGTCGGTCAAGGCCAGCTACCCCTACTACTACGTGCGCCTGATCGGCGGGCTGCTGTACCTGAGCGGCATGTTCATCATGGCCTGGAACGTCGCCAGGACCGTGGTCGGCGCCCAGGCTGTCGACGCACCCGTGCTGGCAGCCCCGGCCCACGCCTGACGAGACACGAGCAAACCATGCCATTCACACACGAGAAGATCGAAACCAACACCTTCCTGCTGATCGTGCTGACGCTGCTCACCGTGGCCGTCGGCGGACTGGTGGAGATCGTGCCGCTGTACTTCCAGAAGTCGACGACCGAGCCGGTGCAGGGCCTCAAGCCCTACGACGCCCTGCGTCTGGCCGGCCGCGACATCTACCAGCGCGAAGGCTGCTACAACTGCCACTCGCAGATGGTGCGCCCCTTCCGCGCCGAGACGCTGCGCTACGGGCCCTACTCGGTCGCGGGCGAGTTCGTCTACGACCACCCCTTCCAGTGGGGCAGCAAGCGCACCGGGCCGGACCTCGCCCGCGTGGGCGGCCGCTACAACGACGAATGGCACCGCGCGCACCTGATCAACCCGCGCGACCTGGTGCCCGAGTCGAACATGCCCGGCTACCCGTGGCTCGCGAAGAACATGGTCGACAGCACGACGATCTCCGCGCACATGAGGGCGCTGTCGCGGGTCGGCGTGCCCTACACCGACGAGGAGATCGCCAAAGCGCCCGAGGTGGTCAAGGGCAAGACCGAGATGGAGGCGCTGATCGCATACCTCCAGGGCCTCGGCACCGTCATCAAGTAAGGGAGCAGGACATGGACGTCAACGTGCTGCGCGGCCTCATCACCGCGGTTTCGCTCGCCTGCTTCGTGGGCATCATCGTCTGGGCCTACTCGCCGCGCAACAAGTCGCGCTTCGAGCAGGACGCCCGCATGCCGTTCGAAGACTGAGAAGGATCGATCATGGCTGATTTCACCAGTCCCTTCTGGTCGCCGTTCATCGCGATCACCACCGTCGCCTCGATCGTCGCCTGCCTGCTGCTGCTGGTCCTGAACAGCAAGAAGCCTGAGCCGACCAAGGACAACACCACGGGCCACGTCTGGGACGGCGACCTTCGCGAGGCCAACAACCCCCTGCCACGGTGGTGGAGCGGGCTGTTCGTCATCACCATCGTCTTTGCACTCGGCTACCTGTGGCTGTATCCCGGCCTGGGCGCCCGCGCCGGCAGCACCGGCTGGACGCAGGCATCGCAGTACGAGGCCGAGACCCGCGCACTGGCCGACGAGATGGCGCCGCTCTACGCGACGTTCCAGGCGAAGCCGATCGCGACGCTGATCGGCGATCCGCAGGCCCGTGCGATCGGCGAGCGGCTGTTCCTGAACAACTGCGCACAGTGCCACGGCTCCGACGGCCGCGGCGCCAAGGGCTTTCCCAACCTGACCGACGCCGACTGGCTGTACGGGGACGCCCCCGAGATGATCGTCCAGACGATCGCCAAGGGCCGCAACGGCGTGATGCCGGCGCTCGGCGCCGCCATCGGGACCAGCCAGGAGGTCGAGCAGCTCGCCCACTATGTGCTGTCGCTGTCGGGCAGCACGACCGACCCGTTGAAGGCCGAGCTCGGCAAGGGCCGGTTCGCGGCCTGCGCCGCCTGCCACGGCGCGAACGGCGAGGGCAACCAGGCGCTCGGCGCGCCCAACCTGACCGACAAGGTCTGGCTGCACGGCGGCGGGCTGCAGGCGGTCGTGAACATCATCAACAACGGCAAGGACAACATGATGCCGGCCTGGGGCGGCAAGCTCACCGAAGGCCAGGTCCATGTGCTCGCGGCATACGTGCTGGGGCTGTCCCGGCGCGCCACGGTGGCCGAATCGAAGTGACGGTGACACGCCAGGTCCGGCCGCCGGTCCGGCGCACCGTCGCGACCTGCCTTCAGTGCCCCGCCGATCCAGCCTTACCGAGCCACCGATGTCCCAGCCCCGCAGGGTGATCCCGATCACGCCCGCCGCCGACGACGGCAGCGGCCTCTTCTCGATCTACCAGGCCCACCAGAAGATCTACCCGCGCTCGGTCACCGGGCTGTTCGCGCGGCTGCGCTGGGGGGCGGTGTTCTTTACCCTGATCGTCTTCTACGGACTGCCCTGGCTGACCTGGAACGGCCGTCAGGCTGTGCTCTTCGACCTCGGCGCGCGCAAGTTCTACCTGTTCGGGGTGGTGCTGTGGCCGCAGGACTTCATCTACCTCGCGGGGCTGCTGGTGGTGGCCGCCCTGTCGCTGTTCTTCTTCACCGCGGTCGCCGGGCGCCTGTGGTGCGGCTATGCCTGCCCGCAGACGGTCTACACCGAGCTCTTCATGTGGATCGAGCGCACGGTGGAGGGCGACCGCGGCGCGCGCATGAAGCTCGACGCCTCGCCGACGTCGTTCGGCAAGCTGCGCGTCAAGGCGACCAAGCATGCGCTGTGGATCCTGCTCGCGCTGTTCACCGGCTTCACCTTCATCGGCTACTTCGCGCCGATCCGCGAGATCGGCACGCAGGCCCTCGCCCTGCAGCTTGGACCCTGGCAATGGTTCTGGGGCCTGTTCTACAGCTTCGCGACCTGGGGCAACGCGGGCTTCATGCGCGAGCAGGTCTGCAAGTACATGTGCCCGTACGCGCGCTTCCAGAGCGCGATGTTCGACAAGGACACGATGATCGTCACCTACGACGCGGGGCGCGGCGAGCCGCGCGGATCGCGCCCGAGGAAGGCCGATCCGGCGGCGCTGGGGCTGGGCAGCTGCGTCGACTGCACGCTGTGCGTGCAGGTCTGCCCGACCGGCATCGACATCCGCGACGGGCTGCAGTACGAGTGCATCGGCTGCGCTGCCTGCATCGACGTCTGCGACACCGTGATGGACCGCATGGGCTACGCCAGGGGCCTGATCCGTTACTCGACCGAGCATGCGATGCAGGACCGCCTCGACCGCTCGCAGGTGCTGCGCCGCGTGCTGCGTCCGCGGGTGCTGGTGTATGGGGCGCTGCTGCTGGGCCTGACGATCGCGCTGTTCGGGTCGCTCGCGGTGCGCAACCCGCTGAAGGTCGACGTGATCCGCGATCGCAACGCGCTCGCGCGGATCGTCGATGAGGGCCACATCGAAAACACCTACCGGCTGCACTTCATGAACGCATCCGAGGCGCCCCTGCGCCTCACCGTGACGGTCGAGGGCCTCGAGGGCATCCGCGTCATGGGCCAGGGCGTCTACGACGTCGGGCCGGCGTCCAACCGCGCCGTGCCGATCAGCGTGCAGGTGCCGCCGGGCACCGGCGCGCCGGGTTCCAACCCGATCCGCTTCGTGATCCGGGCGCAGGACGACCCGGCCCTCGCCCGCCAGGAAAAGGCGGCCTTCATGGTGCCGCGTTGACACCCGAACCGATGGAGACACCGATGCCCGCAGCCCCGCTGGATGCCGTGCGCCCGCCCTGGCGCGAACCCCTGGTCTGGATGGTGTGGGGCATCCCCGCGCTGACCGTCGTCGCCGGCCTCTTCACCTGGTGGATCGCCGCGCAGCGCGCCGACAGCAACGTCGCCGAGGATTACTACAAGCGCGGCTTGGCGATCAACCGCTCGCTCGAGCGCGATGCCCGCGCCCTCGAGCGCGGCCTGTCGGCCGAGATCTTCCTGCGCGGCGAGCACGACCTGCAGGTGCGCCTGTCGGGCGCCGGTACGCCGCCGGCCTCGATCACAGTGTTGCTGGTGCACCCGGTTCGCGCCGAGCAGGACCGGCGACTCACGCTCGATCGCCAGCAGGACGGTGCCTACCGCGTCGTGAGCCCGCTCGCCAGCCCTGGCACCTGGGGGCTGACGGTGGAGGCCGAGGACTGGCGCCTGAGCACGCGGCGCGCGGTGCTGCAGCCCGACGGCGGGCTGCGCCTGTCGGCGGGCGGGCGGCTCGACTGAACCAGGCACCCGCCATGCCCCGCAACGCTCGCGAATGGATCGCGGTACTGTGGCCCGCGTTCGTGGCGGCCTGCCTGCTCGAGATCGTCGTGTTCGCAGGCTTCGACCCGCATGATTTCAACCTGCTCGGGCTGACCGTGGACGTCGAGCGCGAAGGCGTCTACTCGATCGCGTTCTTCGCGTTCTGGGCGATCACCACCGCCACCGGGATGGTGACCTGGTCGCTGTCGCGCTCCTCGGAGGAGATCAACCGGTGGCGCAGGCGGGTGCCGGTCACGGTGCCGCTGCCGGGCAACCCGCCCAACCCCGAGTACGAGGGGCCGCTGCCCCCGCCAACGGCGCCACCGGCGCCGCCCGGGCCCTGAAGGCGACCCCAATGGACCGCATTGCGCCGCGGCGCGCCGGGCGCCAGCGATGAGCCTGCTGGTGCTGCTCCTCACCGCCGGCTCCCTGGGTCTGCTGGGCGGCCTGCATTGCGTTGCGATGTGCGGCGCGCTGCAGCGCTTCGCGGTGCACGGCGCGGGGGCCGGCGCCGGCGCGCCCGCGCACGGACTGCCGCCGGCGCTCGCGGCACGCATGATCCCGCTGCGCCCGGTGACGGCCTCGGGGCCGCCCCCGGGAGACGGCGTCACGGCGATGGCGGCGCCGCTGCGCGCCGACCTCGCTTTCCACGCGGCGCGCCTGGCCGGCTATGCGGCGCTTGGCGCCGCAGTGGGCGCCGGCTCGTCGGTGCTCCGCTGGGGCGCGGACGTGCTGCCGCTGATGCGGCCGCTGTGGGGCACGATGAACGCCCTGCTGCTCGCGCTCGGGCTGGGTCTGCTGGTGCTGGGCCGCCAACCGCGCTGGATCGACACGCTCGGCCAGCGGGTCTGGGTCGCGACCGGCGCCCGGCTCGACCGCCGCCGTGCAGGACACCCGATCGCCGCCGGCCTCGCGTGGGCGCTGGTGCCCTGCGGGCTGCTCTATTCGGCGCTCGCCACCGCGGCGCTCGCCAGCGACGCACTGATGGGGGCCGCGGCGATGCTCGCGTTCGGGGCGGGCACGGCGATCGACCTGCTCGGCGCACAGGCGCTGTTGCGCGCGCTCGGGCGCAGATCGGCGGCCTGGGCGCCGCGCGTGGAATCCGCGGGCGTGCGCATCGGCGGCGCCCTTCTGGCCGCGATGGCGGTGGCTGCGCTGGTGGCTCTGGCGCTCGGCCAGCCGCATCCGTTTTGCGCGACCTGAACCGACGCCGGTCAGGCCGCAGGCACTGAACCGGGCCGCGCGGGCGCCGCGGCCGCGGGCCTCACTCCAGCGTGCAGGCCGCGCCGGCGGCCTCGCGCAGGCGCGTCGCATCCTCGATGCGCAGGCGCTTCTGATCGACGAGGATGATGCCGTCTTCCTGAAGCTTGGAGAAGGTACGGCTCACCGTCTCGAGCTTGAGGCCGAGGAAGCTGCCGATCTCCTCGCGTGTCATGCGCAGGATGAACTCGCGCGGCGAGAAGCCGCGCTGCGCCAAGCGCTGCGACAGGTTCATCACGAAGGTAGCCACGCGCTGCTCGGCGCGCATCGTGCCCAGCAGCATCATCACGCCCTGGTCGCGAACGATCTCGCGCGACAGCACGCGGTGCAGCTGGTGCTGGAGCGCGGTGAACTCGCGTGACAGCGACTCGAGCTTCTCGAAGGGCACGATGCAGACCTCGGCATCCTCGAGCGCGATCGCATCGCACTGGAACGCGGATGCGCTGATCGCATCGAAGCCGAGGATGTCGCCGGGCATCGGAAAGCCGGTCACCTGCTCGCGGCCATCGTCGGAGGTGACGCGAGTCTTGAAGAAGCCCAGCCGGATCGGGTAGACCGCGTCGAACCGGTCGCCTGCCCTGAACAGCAGCTCGCCGCGCTTGACGCGGCGCCGCGTCGAGACCATGCCGGCGAGGCGATCGAGGTCAGAGGGACTCAGGCCTTCGACCAGGCAGACGTCGTGCAGACCGCAGTCGCCGCAATTGACAGCAGGGGCCGCTGCATTCGGGACCACCTTGAGCGTGGGTGCAGGATGGACTGACATTGTGGATCTCCCCGATATTTGTAACATTCTAGGCGCATTTGATCCGAATCAAAATGCCCATCCGGGTGTGTGCGAGAGTGGTTCGCCATGCCGACCACCACGCCTGCCTCCGCCGCCCGCCCTCCCCTCGAGTTCGATCCGCCACTCGCGCCGAGGGCCGACCTGATCGACCGATTCGACGTGGCGGGACCGCGCTACACGTCCTATCCCACGGCAGACCGTTTCGTGGAGGCCTTCGGGCCGGACGAGCTCGACCATTGGCTGCGCGGTCGGATGAACCTGGGCTGGCGCCAGCCGCTGTCGGTCTACGTGCACGTGCCCTTCTGCCAGTCGGTCTGCTATTACTGCGCGTGCAACAAGATCGTGACCCGAGACCTTGGCCGCGGCCCGGGCTACGTGGACGACCTGCTGCGCGAGATCGACCTGTACGCCGAGCGGCTCGGCCGGCGCGAGCCGGTCAGCCAGCTGCACTTCGGCGGCGGCACGCCGACCTTCCTCGACGGGTCCACACTGGGCCGCGCGGTGGACGGCCTCGAGCGCGCCTTCACCTTCACCGCGCAGGCCGAGCGCTCCATCGAGGTCGACCCCCGCACGGTGGACGTCGCGCGGCTGCGCGAGCTCGCCGCGCAGCGCTTCAACCGCCTGAGCTTCGGCGTGCAGGACTTCGACGCCGAGGTGCAGCAGGCGGTGCACCGCGTGCAGTCGACGCAGCAGGTGTTCGAGCTCACCCGGGCCGCCCGCGACATCGGCTTCGAGTCGGTGAACGTCGACCTGATCTACGGTCTGCCACGGCAGTCGCCGGAGAGCTTCCGGCGCACGCTGGAGACGCTCGCCGATCTCAGGCCCGACCGAGTCGCGGTCTACGGCTACGCGCACCTGCCAGAGCGCTTCAAGCCCCAGCGGCGCATCCACACCGAGACGCTGCCGAGCGCGGACGACAAGCTCGCGATGATGGGGCTGGCGATCGAGCTGCTGGGCGAGCGCGGCTACGTCTACATCGGAATGGACCACTTCGCGCTGCCCGACGATGCGCTCGCGGTCGCGCAGCGCCGCGGCATGCTGCACCGGAATTTCATGGGCTACACGACGCAGCCCGACTGCGATATGCTGGGGCTGGGCGTATCGGCGATCGGGCGCATGGGCCCGTGCTACGCGCAGAACCACCGCAGCCTGGACGCGTACTGCGAGGCGGTCCGTGCGGGCCGGCTGCCGATCGCGCGGGGCTGCGAGCTCACGCGCGACGACATGCTCCGGCGCAGCACGATCATGTCGATCATGTGCGGCGGCGCGGTCTCGTTCGAGGCACTCTCGACCGGCTTCCTGGTCGACCCGAGGCTCGCGCTGGGCGAGGAGCTCCAGCAGCTGCGCGAATTCGAGGCGCTGGGGCTGGTGCGCGTCGACCAGGCCGGTATCACGGTCACCCCGCAAGGGCGCTTCTTCGTGCGCCCCATCGCGATGCTGTTCGATCGCTACCTGCGCTCGACGATGCAGCGCGCGAGCTACTCGCGGGTGATCTGAGCCCGGGCCCTGCGGGCCCGCACCGGTCTCAGGCCCGGGCTTCGAGCGCCTCGACCGCCGGCAGCGACTTGCCCTCGAGGAACTCGAGGAAGGCGCCACCGCCGGTGGAGATGTAGTCGATCCGGTCGGTGACCCCGAACTTGGAGATCGCGGCGAGCGTGTCGCCGCCGCCGGCGATGGAGTAGCCGTCCGAGCGTGCGATGGCCTGCGCGATCGCGCGGGTGCCGCCGGCGAAGGCGTCGAACTCGAATACGCCCACCGGCCCGTTCCAGACGATGGTGCCCGCGCCCTCGAGCATCGCGGCAAGGCGGGCCGAGGTCTGCGGCCCGATGTCCAGGATCATGTCGTCGGGCCCGACATCGGCGGCCGCCTTGACGGTGGCCACCGCGTTCGGTGAGAACTCGCCTGCGACCACCACGTCGGTCGGGATGGGCACGTCGGCGCCGCGCGCTTTCATCATCGCGGTGATGGCCCGGGCCTCGTCGAGCAGCTCGCGCTCGGCGAGCGAGCGACCGATCGGCAGGCCCGCGGCCGCCATGAAGGTATTGGCGATGCCCCCGCCCACGATCAGAAGGTCGACCTTGGCGGCCAGGGACTTCAGGATCGTCAGCTTGGTGGAGACCTTGGAGCCCGCCACGATCGCGACCAGCGGGCGCCTCGGTGCGCCGAGCGCCTTGCCCAGCGCGTCGAGCTCGGCGGCCAGCAGGGGGCCGGCGCAGGCGACGGGCGCGAAGCGCGCGATGCCGTGGGTGGTCGCCTCGGCGCGGTGCGCGGTGCCGAACGCGTCGTTGACGTAGATGTCGCACAGCGCGGCCATCCTGCGCGCGAGGGTCTCGCTGTCCTTCTTTTCGCCGACGTTCACCCGGCAGTTCTCGAGCAGCACAAGGTCGCCAGGGGCGAGCGCGAAGCCGCCGTCGACCCAGTCGCGCTGCAGGCGCACCGGCCGGCCAAGCAGCGCGGCGAGTCGCTCGCCGATCGGGGCGAGCGTGTCCTCGGGCTTGAACGCGCCCTCGGTCGGACGGCCCAGGTGCGAGGTGACCATCACCGCCGCGCCCCGCTCCAGGCAATGGGCGATCGCGGGCACCGATGCGCGGATCCGGGTATCGTCGGTGATGGCGCCGGCGTCGTCCTGTGGCACGTTGAGGTCGGCGCGGATGAACACCCGCTTGCCGGACAGCTCGAGGTCCTGGAGTCGCTTGAATCGGAACATGGTGGGTCGGTCCGGAAGTGGCGGCCGCTCGGCGCAGGGCGGCCCGGCTGCGCGGGGAGCTGGCCCGATTCTAACGGGTCGGGCGCGGGCCGCCCGTCGGCGCACGCGCACGTTCGTCGACGGGTCGTGACATTTCGCATGAACTGCCTCGACGCGCGCTTCAAGTCGGGCCATTCTCGGCCGAAATCTAACTTGGGAAGCCGTTTCCCGAACCTGGACCCCGACCCGATGGACGTGGTGATCGTCGACGACAATCCGGTGAACCTCACCGTGATGGAGCATCTGGTGAGCCGGGTCGACGGCGCCGTCCCACGGAGCTTCCGCGGCGCCGAGCAGGGCCTGGCGTACTGCCAGTCCCACGATCCCGACCTGGTGATCCTCGACTACCAGATGCCGGACATCGACGGCCTGCAGTTCATCGAGCGCATCCGCGCGCTGCCCGGCCGCGACGAACTGCCGCTGCTCATGGTGACCGCAAACGCCGACCGCGAGCTGCGCCGCCGGGCGCTCGAGATCGGCGCGACCGATTTCCTGCAGAAGCCGGTCGACCGGGCCGAGTTCACCACCCGGGTGCGCAACATGCTGAGCCTGCGCGCGATGACCCGTCGCCTGACGGACCGCGCGATCGAGCTGGAGCACGCGGTGGGCAAGGCCACCCGCGCGATGGTGCAGACCGAGCGCGACACGCTCCTGTGCCTGGCGCGCGCGGCGGAGTACCGCGACCCGGAGACCGGCGCGCACGTGCTGAGGATGGCGGAGTTCTCCCGCACGATCGCCGCATCGCTCGGCATGGACACTGAATTCCAGACACTGATCCGCAAGGCCGCGCCACTGCACGACGTCGGCAAGCTCGGCACGCCCGACCACATCCTGCTCAAGCCGGCCCGGCTGACGACGCAGGAGATGGACATCATGCGCCAGCACACCACGATCGGCTGGCAGATCCTGCGCGAACACCGCTCGCCGGTGCTGCAGATGGGCGCCGGCATCGCGTGGACGCATCACGAGAAATGGGACGGCACCGGCTATCCGCGCGGCCTGGCGGGCGACGACATCCCGCTCGAGGGCCGCATCGTCGCGGTCGCCGACGTGCTGGACGCGCTCACCTCGGTGCGTCCCTACAAGCAGGCCTGGTCGGTGGCGGAAGCACGGGCCTTCATCGAGAAGGGCTCGGGCAAGCACTTCGACCCGCAGTGCGTCCGCGCGCTGGACGGCGTATGGCCCGAGGTGCAGGCCATCCGCGACGAACTGCATGATTGAAGCGACCCGGACGCGCTGGCGCCCGCCCGACCCCCAGCCCGGCCCCGCGTCGCCGCACGATGATCTACCCGCCGCTGCGCGGATGCGCGGACCGACACCGACCCCCGACATGGCAGCCCCGATGAGCCTCCCAGCTTCCTGCGCAATGACCACCGCGAGCCCGCTGGACCCGCAACCCTTCGACGGTCAGCCGCCGACGGCGGCCCAGACACGGGCCCGCGCGCTCGCGCGCTTCGACGACGACGCGGCTTTCCTCGCGCAGATCGTGCCGCTGTTCAGGCAGGCGGCCATGGACCAGGCCCGGGCTCTTGCCGCGGCGATGGACTCTGGCAACTCGTCCAAGCTCCAGCACTGGGCGCACACGCTCAAGGGCTCGCTGCTGACCATGGGCGCGGCGCAGACCGCGGCGCGCGCCGAGAGCATCGAGCGGGCCGCCGCCGAAGGACGCCTCGCAGAGCTGCCCTCGCAGGTACGCCAGGTGGTGGCCGAGACGGTGGTGATCGTCGCGCAGCTCGGGGGCGACCCGGCGGCGCTCGCGGGCTGATCCGGGACCCGGCCCCCGGGTCGGTCAGCTGGCTGACATCAGCGCAACCGTGGTGTCGAGCATGCGGTTGCTGAAGCCCCACTCGTTGTCGTACCAGCTCGACACCTTGACCAGCCGGCCCGACACCTTGGTCAGCGTGGCGTCGAAGATCGAGGAGCGCGGGTCGTGGTTGAAGTCGCTCGAGACCAGCTGCGCGGTGTTGTAGCCGAGGATCCCGGCCAGCTCGCCTTCGGAGGCCGCCTTCATGATCGCGTTGACCTCGTCGACCGTGGTATCGCGTGCCGCGATGAACGTCAGGTCGACGATGGACACGTTGATGGTGGGCACGCGGATCGCGTAACCGTCGAGCTTGCCGGCGAGCTCGGGCAGCACCAGCCCGACCGCGGCGGCCGCACCGGTCTTGGTCGGAATCATGTTGTGCGCGGCGGCCCGCGCCCGGCGCAGGTCCTCGTGGTAGACGTCGCTCAGGCGCTGGTCGTTGGTGAACGCGTGGACGGTCGTCATCAGGCCATTGACCAGGCCGATCCTGTCGTTCAGGGGCTTGACCACCGGCGCGAGGCAGTTGGTCGTGCACGAGGCGTTGGAAATCACCGTGTGCGACGCCTTGAGCACGCCCTGGTTCACGCCGAACACCACCGTCGCGTCGACGTCCTTGCCGCCGGGCTGAGAGATCACGACTTTCTTCGCGCCCCCCTTGAGGTGACCCGAGGCCTGCTCCTTGGTGGTGAAGAAGCCGGTGCACTCGAGCACCACGTCGACCCCGTGCTCGCCCCAGGGCAGCTTGGCAGGGTCGCGCTGGGCGAACACCTTGATGCGGTCGCCGTTGACGACCATCGCATCGCCCTCGACGCTCACCGTGCCTTGGAAGCGCCCGTGCGTGGTGTCGTACTGCGTCAGGTGCGCGTTGGTGTTGGGGTCGCCGAGGTCGTTGATCGCGACGATCTGGATGTCGTGCTTCTTGCCGCCTTCGTAATGGGCGCGCAGCACGTTGCGGCCGATGCGGCCGTACCCGTTGATGGCAACACGAATGGTCATGGGAGGCTCCTAGGATGAATGGCGGGCGAGCACCGCGCGGACGGTGTCCGCGACGTTCTCGGGCGTGAATCCGAAATGCTCGAATAGCGCGCCGGCAGGGGCCGACTCGCCGTACCGGTCGATGCCGACCACCGCGTCGCAGCGGTACTTCCACCAGAAGTCGGTGACACCCGCCTCGACCGCGATCCGCGGAAGAGTGTCGGGCAGCACGCGGCGCTTGTATGTGACGTCCTGCCGATCGAACACGGATGTCGAGGGCATCGAGACGATCCGCACCTCGATGCCGTCCTGCGCGAGGAGATCGCGCGCGGCCAACGCCAGGCCGAGCTCCGAGCCGGTGGCAATGATCGCGCAGCGCGGCCGTCCGGCATCGCGCACGACGTAGCCGCCTCGCCGGATCGCTTCGACCTGCGCATCGGAGCGGGTCACGAAGGGCACCGCCTGGCGCGTCAACAGCAGCGCGCTCGGGCCGTCGTCGCGCTCGATCGACATGCCCCATGCGACCGCCGTCTCGACCGTGTCGCCGGGTCTCCAGACGTCCAGGTTCGGGATGATCCGCAGGCTCGCCGCATGCTCGACCGACTGGTGGGTCGGCCCGTCCTCGCCAAGCCCGATCGAGTCGTGCGTGAACACGAAGATCACGCGCTGGCGCATCAGCGCGGCCATGCGCAGCGCGTTGCGGCCGTAGTCGCTGAAGGTGAGGAAGGTGCCGCCGAAGGGCACGTGGCCGCCGTGCAGCGCGATCCCGTTGAGGATGCCGTTCATGCCGAACTCGCGCACGCCGTAGTTGACGTGGCGGCCCGGCACGAAGCTCTGACCAGGCGGCCCGCCGTGGCTGCGCAAGGCGCCCGCGCCCTTCCAGTCGGTGAGGTTGGAGCCGGTCAGATCGGCCGAGCCGCCGAGCAGCTCGGGCAGCGCCGGGCCGAAATGGTTCAGTGCGTTCTGGGAGGCCTTGCGGGTCGCGATGGTCTCGGCCCGGGCGACCGCGTCGTCGATCGCGCGCTGCGCGGTGAACTCCCAGGTCGCGGGCAGCACGCCGCGCATGCGGCGCTCGAGCTCGCTCGCCTGCGTCGGGTAGCGCGCCGCATACGCGCGGAACAGTTCGTCCCAGTTGGCGACACGCTGCGCGCCCGCGCCGGTGGCGTCCCAGGACGCGTACACGTCGGCGGGGATCTCGAAGGGCCCGTGGCTCCAGCCCATCGCACGGCGCACGCCCGCGATCTCCTCGGCTCCAAGCGGCTCGCCGTGGGCCTTGGCCTTGCCCGCTCGGGTCGGCGCGCCCCGGCCGATCACGGTGCGGCACTGGATCAGGGTGGGCGCAAAGCGCAGCCCCTCGGGCGTCTCGCGGCCGTGCTCGCCCCACTGGCGCGCGACCGCGATCGCGGCGTCGACCGAGTCGACGTCGTGGCCGTCGATCCCGGCGATCACGTTCCAGCCGTAGGCCTCGAAGCGGCGCGGCGTGTCGTCGCGGAACCAGGCGGACACCTCGCCGTCGATCGAGATGCCGTTGTCATCGTAGAGGACCACGAGCTTGGACAAGCCCCAGGTGCCGGCGAGCGAACAAGCCTCGTGCGAGATGCCCTCCATCAGGCAGCCGTCGCCGACGAACACCCAGGTGAAGTGGTCGACCACCGGAAAACCGTCGCGGTTGAACTCCGCGGCCAGCAAGCGCTCGGACAGGGCCATGCCGACGGCGTTGGCGAGCCCCTGCCCGAGGGGGCCGGTGGTGGTCTCGACGCCCGGCGTGACGCCCACCTCGGGGTGGCCCGGGGTGCGCGAGTGCAGCTGCCGGAAGCGGCGCAGCTCCTCGATCGGCAGGTCGTAGCCGGTCAGGTGCAGCAGGGCGTAGAGCAGCATCGAGCCGTGCCCGTTGGACAGCACGAAGCGATCGCGGTCGAACCAGCCGGGCTGCGTCGGGCTGTGCTTGAGGTGCCGACCCCACAAGGCGACGGCGATCTCGGCCATCCCCATCGGCATGCCGGGATGGCCCGAGGCCGCCTTCTCGACCGCGTCCATGGCCAGGGCGCGGATCGCGGCCGCCATCCGGTCGGACTCGCTGTTGCCCCGCTCGGCGATGGCGACCGCGGTTTCGGCGACGGGCGCCGCATCGGCCGCGGGTAGGGAAGGTGTGTGCATGAGGGCCTCGCGGACGGCTGGGTCCGGATGGGAGTGGGAAGTCGGGTGGGCGGAGGATGGACCGAGCGGCCGATTTTAACAAACGGTCGCCCTGTGCCCCGAACGGTGCGCGCTATACACTGCGCCGCGATGCACGCCCCCTCGCCCCGACGCCTGTTCCACGCCGGCCCGCTCGCAGCCGGCGGCAACGCCCGCCTCGATCCGCAGGCCAGCCATCACGCGCTGCGGGTGCTGCGCCTTGTGGCGGGCGACGCGCTCGAGCTCTTCAACGGCGACGGGATGCGCTACCCGGCCCGACTCGTGGATGCGGACGCGCGCGGCGCGTCGGTGGCGGTCGGCGAGCCGACGGCGGGCGGCACCGAGAGCCCGCTGTCGATCGGCCTGGCGCAGGCGGTGCCCGCGGGCGACAAGATGGACTGGGTGGTCGAGAAAGCGGTGGAGCTGGGCGCGGTCACTATCCAGCCGCTCTACGCGCGCCGCTCGCTGCTGCGGCTGGACGGCGGGCGCGAGGCCAAGCGGCTCGAGCACTGGCGCCGGATCGCGGTCGCCGCCTGCATGCAGTGCGGGCGCGACCGGATACCGGAGATCGGCGCGCCGCTCGAGCTCGGACGCTGGCTGACCGGCGACGCCTGCGGGCTGCGGCCCGACCCCGGCGCCTTGCGGCTCGTGCTGTCGCCGCGCGGCACGGGCACGCTGGCCGCAGTGGCGCCGCCGGTGTCGGCGGCCTGGCTGCTGGCGGGGCCGGAGGCCGGCCTCGCTCCCGAAGAGGAGTCGGCGGCGCTGACGGCGGGCTGGCGCTCGATGCGGCTGGGTCCCCGAACGCTGCGCGCCGAGACCGCAGGGCTGGCCGCGATCGCCGCGCTGCAGGCCCGCCTGGGCGACCTGGGCTGACCGCCGGGCTCACGGTCTGAGACCTTCGTGCCGGCAGGGGCAGCCGGCGTCACGCTAAGCTGAGCCGCAGTCGGGCCGCCACGTGGGGCCTGTCTCGCCCCACCCCCAAGCGCCAGCAACCTCGACCGGAACTCAAACACGATGAGCAATCTTCTGAACAGCGTCATCGGCGCCCTCGGCGGCGCCCAGGGCGGTACCCAGCAGGGCTCGGGCGCCAATCCCTTGATCCAGATCGCGCTGCAGATGCTGGCGGGCGGCGGTGCGCAGGGCGGTGCCCCGGGCGCGGGCGGGCTCGGCGGGCTCGGCGGGCTGGGCGGGCTCATTGCGGCCTTCCAGCAGAGCGGGCTGGGCGACCAGGTCCAGTCCTGGGTCGGCACCGGCCAGAACATGCCGATCGGCGCCGAGCAGCTCGAGCGGGTGCTGGGCTCGGATGCGCTCGGCGACATCGCGCGCCAGCTCGGCCTGTCCAGCGGCGATGCGGCCGCCGGCCTCGCCGACGTGCTGCCCGGGCTGATCGACCAGCTCACGCCGCAGGGTCAGCTCCCCGCGGGAGGCCTGGGCGACGTCGCGTCGATCATGGAGATGCTGGGCGGGCGCAAGGGCTGAGCGTCCAGAACACCCGGAACGCGGCCGGCCGGCCGGCGAAGGCCTGGGCCGCGTCCCGAAAGACGTCCAGGAGCGACTCGAGCTGGCCGTCATCGAAGCTCGGCCCCCGGGGCAGCCCCTCGACCAGGATCGCGATGCCGGGCCGGCGGGCGCCCGCGGGCGGCTCGAGGTCGGTCAGGCAGTCGTAGAGGGCATCCAGGTTGGCCCCGAAGTGCGCCGGCAGCGCGAGCCCGGCGCCGAGGGCCGCCATCACGCCCGCCTTGTCGCGGGCCCCCGTGCAATCGGCGTGCAGCCACAGCTGTCCAGTGCGGCGCGCCTGGCGCGCGAGATCGGCGGGACGCCGCTCGCCCAGCGGCAGCACGGCCTGCGGCGGCAGCCGGCCCAGCGAAGGCGGGCGTGGTGCGGGGAGCGTGTCGGCGGCGGTCATCTCGTCATTCCCGGATGCGGCGGAACGACCGGTAGTGGTCGTCCGTGTACCAGTACTCGCCCGAGGCGCGAGGGTCGCCGCCCGCGACGACCCGCCGGGCGCCCCGGTCGCGCGCGCCCGGCGTCACGACGGTGTACTCGGTGTAGTAGCCACGGGGCCGCTGCGGCAGCTGGCGCTCGCGGTTGCCGAACACGGTCCCGTCCTTCGGGAAAGGAAACGGGCCGCCCGCCCGGATCAGCGCCAGCGTCTGATGGGCCTCGCGCGGCAGGTCGCGCTGCGCGATCTCGGCGGCGGGCACCGGGTCGTCGCGCGTCCAGGCAGTGGTCGTGGCGAACAGCGCGACGCACAGCCCGACGATCAGCGCCGTGACGAGCGCGATCCGGGACAGCGGTAATCGGGGGGGCATGGCCCCGATGCTAATGCAGCGCGCGACGGGTCGCGGCCATGCCCCCGCAGCACAGGTGTCGGCGCGGGGCGGGCCGGCCTGCCGGGCCGGCCGCGATCAGGCGGGTTCGACCCGCCGTTCGGCGGGCTCGGCGCCCGGTACAGGCGTGTCGGCGCCGAGCGCGTGGTGCCCGGAGACGGTGCCCGGCCGGCCGTTGTGCGACGGCTGGCCGCGGAACGGGGCCGACTGCTGCGGCGCATTGGGGAGCGCTGCCTCCGCGGGCGCCTGCGACGCGTCCTCTGGACGAGGGGTGTCCCCGGTCACCGAGCCGATCGCCCGGTCGAGGGCGGAGTCCACGTTGACGATGCGGGCTTGGCCCTGCTGGAGCATGAAAGCCAGCTCGTTGCCCTGCAGCTTGAGGCTCTCTTCGGGGTGTCGGGTCAGGATGAACAGCCTGCGCGCCGGGCTGATCCAGGCGAGCTTCAGCACGCGGGCTCCCTCGTCGCCGACCAGCTCGATCTTCTGGCCGCGCTGCAGCGACTCGAGCAGGGTGTCGACTGCCGAAGCAGGCGGCGGCGTCTGCGCGGCGGGGGCCTCGGGCTTCTTGGCGACGAAGCGCACCGTGCCGTCCTCCTGGAGGCGGACCGCGACCGGCGCACGAGCGGACTCGGCGGACTTGGCAGCCTGGGCGGACTGGGCCGTGGTCGCGCGCTTCCTGACGGCGGCGATCTCGAGCGTATGCGCGCGCAGCAACTCGTCGAAGAACGCCCCGCGCTCGGCCGGGTAGATCTCGACCGTCGCCAGGCCCTGATTCAGGCCGCGGATCAGGCCGGGCAGGATGGTGGCGAGCCGGGTGATCTCGTCACTGTGCTTGGGCGCGACGCTCCACACGAGGTAGTCGGCGGTGCGCAGTCCCATCTCCCATGCCTGCTGCGCGGCGGCGCCCGCATGCGAGGCCCGAAGTTGGGCAAGCACGAGAGACCACCAGCGGTTCAGGAACTCCCGCAGGAAGGGCGGCGAGTCCTTGTCGAGCCGGCGTCCGAGCTCGATGCGGGCCTCGTCCTGTGCGATGGCGACCGCCTCCTGAAAGGCGGCGTCGTGCGCGGTCGACTCGAACGCGGTGGAACGACGTGCGGCCTCCTCGGCGGCGAGCGCCTCGATCGACTCGATCGCCTGGTCGAACACGCCCAGGTCGGCGTCGAAACCGGCGATGACCTTGTCGACGACGCCGCCCAGGCCTTCGATCAGCGGCGCACCGGGGGCCAGGTCGGCGTCCGGGTCGGCGCCGACGTCTGAGATCAGGTCGATCAGCCGGCGCATCGGATGCTGGCGCCTGGCGAAGAAGCTGCGGTCGAGCAGCGCGGCCTTGACCGCGACCACCTGCAGGCGCAGCAGCTGCTGCTTGATCGCGTCCGGCAGCCGGCGGTCTGCATAGATGTAGTCGAACACCATCGAGACGATCTCGACGGTGATCTGGTCGAGCGGCGAGCCCTGCTCGCGCACGCGCTGCGCGATCTCGGGCAGCATCGCCCCGGCCTCTGTCGGCAGCGCACCGCGCTGCAGCGCGGTCAGCGACGCGACCAGCGGCTGCTCGACGGGTGCGACCGGGTTGTCCGAGACGCCGAACACGGTCGGGTTCGACAGCATCCGCGCGACGTGCATCCGGCCGGCGGGGCGCCCCTCGGAGGCCGCCGCCATCGCCTGCTGCAGCGAGGCCATGGTGTCGTCGGGCGAGAAGGTCGACGGGTGGAAACCGTCAGTGGCCAGCTCCCCCAGGCTGGACGCCTGGGAAGCAGAGCCGGTGTGCAGCAACTGCAGCTTGATCTTGGGCAGCACATGTTCGGCGCGCAGGCGCTCGTTCACCGCGGCGTAGATCTCGTTCAGGTTCTGCGAGACGTGCGGCTCGAAGGCATCGAGCAGCGCGGCCTTGACCTCCGGCCGCGGCGAGAGCTCGGCCAGCGCCGACCTGAGGGCCTCGAACACCGCCTCGGGCGACACCGGATGCTCGGTCTCCTCGAACCAGTCGCGCTCGAGCAGCGCCCCGAGGCGCGCGCGGATGCCCAGCACCTCGTGCGGATCGAGACTGTCGCGGGCGCGCCCGATCAGCCGGTCGACCGAGAGACGGTCGGTCAACGCATCCACCGGGATCAGCGACAGCTCCTCGTTCGGATCCGCCTCACCCCCTTGCGGCGAGTGCGTCGCGAACAGGCGACGCTCGAACACGTCGCCGAAGCTGCGCCGGAACCGGGTCTCGATCTCGGCGCGGTTCTCGCGCACCAGCAGCCCTGCGTCGAGCAGCGCCTTCTGGCGCTCGGGATTCTTGGCGCGCAAACCTTCAGTCGTCAGCTCCTCGCTGATGCGGTTGAGCGCCTGCGCGATCACCTCGGTCAGCCGCACCAGGATCAGCTCCCGGCACTCCTCGAGCAGGTCGAAGCGCTTGCGCGAGCGACCTAGGCCGCCGCCCGGCAGGGGGCCGGTGAGCGTCGACGAAGGGGGTGCGCCTGTGGATTGCATCGGGTGTTCCGGGATCGCCATCGATTGCCGGGCTGCCAATCGAGCAGACCGACGCGGGCCTGGTCCGCCCGCAATGTTCAGGGTAGCGACCCCTCGCTCGACGCGCAGGCCCGCCGGGTTCAACGCACACCATCGCCCGACGGACGGCGACGCCCACCACGCAAAGCGGTCGCGGGGCGACGGCCCGTCGGACGACCGCCGCAACGCGGCCGGATCAGCGCTGCGCGTTGATGTCGACGATGGTCCAGGCGGTCATGTTGACCAGCCTGCGCACGGTCGCCGATGCGGTCAGCACGTGGACCGGACGGGCCGCCCCGAGCAGCACCGGCCCGATCGCGATGCCGTTGCCGGCGGCGGTCTTGAGCAGGTTGTAGGAGATGTTGGCCGCGTCGATGTTGGGCATCACCAGCAGGTTCGCCTCGCCCGACAGCAGGGTGCGGGGCATCAGCGTGCGGCGGTAGGCCGGGTCGAGCGCCGCGTCGCCGTGCATCTCGCCGTCGATCTCGAGGTCGGGCGCGCGCTCGCGCAGGGTCGCCAGCGCCTCGCGCATCTTGACTGCCGACGGTCGGTCGGACGAGCCGAAATTGGAGTGCGACAGCAGCGCGACCGACGGCTTGATGCCGAACCGGCGCAGTTCCTCGGCGGCCATCAGCGTGATCTCGACCAGCTGTTCGGCGGTCGGGTCGTAGTTGACGTGCGTGTCGACCACCGTGACCTGGCGGCCCGGCAACATCAGCGTGTTCATCGCGGCGTAGACGGTGGCGCCCGCGCGCCGCCCGATCACCTCGTCGATGTAGTGCAGGTGCTGCGTGTACGGACCGAACGAGCCACACAGCAGCCCGTCGGCATCGCCTCGGTGGACCATCAGCGCGCCGATCAGCGTATTGCGCCGGCGGACCTCGATCTGCGCGTACGCGGGCGTCACGCCCTTGCGCTCGACAAGCCCGTGGTATGACTGCCAGTAATCGCGAAAGCGCTCGTCCCACTCGGGGTTGACCACGTCGAAGTCACGCCCCGGCCGGATGCGCAGGCCGAAGCGCTCGATGCGCCGCTCGAGCACCGCCGGACGACCGACCAGCGTCGGCTTGGCGAGCTTCTCGTCGACCACCTGCTGCACGGCGCGCAGCACGCGCTCGTCCTCGCCCTCGGCGTAGACGATGCGCCGCGTCTCGCCGCGGCGCGCCGACGAGAAGATCGGCTTCATGAAGTTGCCGGAGTGGTAGACGAACTGCTCGAGCTGCGCGCGGTAGGCGTCGAAATCGGCGATCGGGCGGGTGGCGACCCCCGACGTCATCGCGGCGCGGGCGACCGCGGGCGCGATCTTGACGATGAGGCGCGGGTCGAAGGGGCGCGGGATCAGGTACTCGGGCCCGAAGGACACGCTCGGCCCGCCGTAGGCGGCAGCCACCACATCGGACTGCTCGGCGCGCGCGAGTTCGGCGACCGCGCGCACCGCGGCGATCTCCATCTCGCGGGTGATGGTCGTCGCGCCCACGTCGAGCGCGCCGCGAAAGATGAACGGGAACACTAGGACGTTGTTGACCTGGTTGGCGTAGTCGCTGCGGCCGGTGGCGATCACGGCGTCATCGCGCACCGCGCGCACCGCCTCCGGCAGGATCTCGGGCGTGGGGTTGGCCAGCGCGAGGATCAGGGGGCGCGGCGCCATCTTCGCGACCATCTCGGGCTTGAGCACGCCACCGGCCGACAGGCCCAGGAAGATGTCCGCCCCGCCGATGACCTCGGACAGGGTGCGCGCGTCGGTGGGCTGCGCGAAGCGGGCCTTGTCCTCGTCCATGAGAACCGTGCGGCCGCGCCACACCACGCCCTCGATGTCGGTGACCCAGATCTGCTCGAGGCGAAAGCCCAGGTCGAGCAGCAGGTCCAGGCAGGCCAGCGCCGCGGCGCCCGCGCCGCTCACCACGAGCTTGCAGTCCTCGACTCGCTTGCGGGTGACCTCGACGCCGTTGAGTATCGCGGCGCCCACCACGATCGCCGTACCGTGCTGGTCGTCGTGGAAGACCGGGATGCGCATGCGCTCGCGCAGCTTGCGCTCGACGTAGAAGCACTCGGGCGCCTTGATGTCCTCGAGGTTGATGCCCCCGAAGGTCGGCTCGAGCGCCGCGATCACCTCGACCAGCTTCTCGGGGTCGTTCTGGTCGATCTCGATGTCGAACACGTCGATGCCCGCGAACTTCTTGAACAGGACGCCCTTGCCCTCCATCACCGGCTTGGCCGCCAGCGGCCCGATCGCGCCCAGGCCGAGCACCGCGGTGCCGTTTGTGATCACCGCCACGAGGTTGCCGCGCGCGGTGTAACGGAATGCGGCTGCGGGGTCATCGACGATCGCCTCGCAGACGGCCGCGACGCCGGGCGAGTAGGCGAGCGCGAGATCGCGCTGGTTGATCAGCTGCTTGGTCGGCGTGACCGCGATCTTGCCGGGCTGGCCCTGCTCGTGATACTCGAGCGCCGCTCGGCGCAGGTCAGGGTTCAGGGGCTGGGCCATCGCGGGATGCCTCGTGACGATCGTCGGTGGGGAGCCGGATTATGACCCGCGGCTGCGGGCCGTCGTGCACTCGGGCACGCGATCAGTCCAGCAGGGCCGGGCGTACTGGAGCGGCCTGGCGTAAGGTAGCGACTTCACCGGCGACCCCGCCGATTGGGATCGGCCCCGCCGGCCGTCCCGCCCCGGAGCATCGAGACCCATGTACGCAGCCGCCCCGCCCCGCCCGCCCGCCCTGTCCTCCGGGGCGTCGCGCCCGCGCGCCCGGCCCCGCGCGCTGCACGCGGCGGCGCTGCTCGCCTCGCTGCTGCTGGTCGCCTGCGCGGGCGGCGGACGCGTGGTGGCGCCGGATGCGCAGGCCTCGGCGGCCTTCGACGCAGCCGCGGCCGCATTCGCTTCCGAGACCCTGGCCGTCAGCCCGCAGGGCGCGCCGGTGCGCAGCGTCGAGTTCGAGTGGCACGACGCCGCGCGCGATCGCACCGTGCCGGTGCGCCTGTACCTGCCCGATCCGACCGCGGGCGAGATGCCAGCCGCCGGCGCGACGGCCGCGGCGGGACCGCTGCCCCTGGTGGTCTTCTCGCACGGGCTGGGCGGCTCGCGCGCCGGCTACAGCCACCTTGGGCGGCATTGGGCCGGCCAGGGCTTCGCGAGCCTGCACCTGCAGCACGCCGGCAGCGACCGGGCCGTGTGGCGCAGCGCCGGCACCCTCGAACTGCTGCAGGCGCTTCAGTCGGCGGCCAGCCCCCATAACGCCGTCGCGCGGGCCCGCGACGTGTCGTTCGCGATCGACACGCTGCTCGCCGACCCGGTGCTGGGCGCGCTGATCGACCCCGGCCGGATCGCGGTCGCGGGCCATTCGTACGGCGCGAACACGGCGCTGCTGGTGGCCGGTGCGCGCTTCGAGGCCGAGGGCCTGCCGCAGACGCTGCGCGACGAGCGGATCCGGGCGGCGGTGCTGATGTCGGCCCCGCCCTTCCCCGCGTCGTTCGACAGTCGGCAGGTGCTGGCGAGCGTGACGATCCCGACCCTGCACCTCACCACGGTGGACGACGTGATCCGAGTGCCCGGCTACCGGTCGGTGGCGCAGGACCGGATCGACCTGTTCGAGGCGCTGCCAGCCTCCCCCAAGCGGCTCGCGGTGTTCGCGTTCGGGGCGCACAACGTGTTCACCGACCGCGGGTTGGATCCGCGCACGCTCGCGGTCAAGCGCGCGGCGCGCGACCTCACGACCGCGTTCCTGCAGGATGCGCTCGACGGGCGGGCGATGGTGCTCGAGGGCGCCTTCGCAGCAAACGCGGCCCTGTTCACCCTGACCGGCGGGCTCACTACCGCGGCAGCGGGGACCGCCTCGCTCGTCCGCTGAGCGCCGCGGCCGGGCCCGCCCCATTCAGGCCAGCGCGCGTTCCAGCACCCGAGCGACGTGCAGCGCCTCGCGGCCGGCGCCGTCGGCGATCTGGTGGCGGCAGCTGGTGCCGTCGGCCACGATCAGCGTGTCAGCATCGGCCGCGCGCACGGCGGGCAGCAGCGACAGCTCGGCCATCTTCATCGACACGTCGAAGTGGGCCGCGTCATAGCCGAAGCTGCCGGCCATGCCGCAGCAGCTCGACTCGATCGCCTCGACCTTCAGCCCGGGCACCAGGCGCAGCACCGTCAGCACCGGCGAGAACGCGTCAAAGGCCTTCTGGTGGCAGTGCCCGTGCACCAGCGCCCGGGACTGCGGCAGCGCCTTGAGGCGCAGCGCGAGCCGGCCCGCCGCGTGCTCGGCGGCGAGAAACTCCTCGAGCAGCATCGCGCGGCCGGCGAGCCGGCGCGCAGCGCCCGGCCGCCCGAGCGCCTCGTCCAGCCGCAGCGCTAGGAACTCGTCGCGCAGCGTCAGCAGGCACGAGGGCTCGATGCCGACGATGGGCACGCCGCGGTCCGCGAAGGGCGCGAGCGCCGCGAGCGTGCGCAGCGCCTCGGCGCGCGCCCGGTCGACCAGCCCGGCCGCCAGGAAGGTCCGCCCGCAGCACAGCGCCCGCTCGCCCTCGGCGATGCCGGAGCCGGCGGTGCCGGCGACGTGCACCGCATAGCCCGCGGCCTGCAGCACCGCCAGCGCCGCGCGGGCGTTGTCGGGCTCGAGATGCTCGTCGAAGGTGTCGATCCAGAGCACGACCTCGCGGGCCGCCGCGGCGGGGCCTGTCGCCGCGTCGGTGGCGCGCGCCAGGTTCGACGCGATGCCCGCGGACTGGCGCCGTAGCGTGCGCAGGAAGCCGTCGCCGCGCCAGCGCGGCAGCCGGCGCCGCGCGCTCAGCCCGAACCAACGCTCGGTCAGCCGCGCGAGGCCGGGCACCGTGTCGCGCAGGTTGGCCAACGGCGCGAGCCGCGCCGCCCAGGGTGCCCAGCGTGGCAGCGTCGCCACCAGGCGGTCCTTGAGCGACAGGCCGTGGCGCACCTGCCAGTGGTACAGGAATTCGGTCTTCATGCGCGCCATGTCGACGCCGGTCGGGCACTCGCGCCGGCAGCCCTTGCACTGCACGCACAGGTCCATCGCCTCGCGCACCGCCTCCGAGGCGAGCCCCGCGGGCCCGAGCTGGCCGGTGACCGCCAGGCGCAGGGTGTTGGCCCGGCCGCGGGTCAGGTGCTGCTCGTCGCGGGTCGCGCGAAAGGACGGGCACATGGTGCCCGCGTCGAACTTGCGGCAGTGCCCGTTGTTGTTGCACATGTCGACGGCCTTGCCGAAGCCGCCGGCGGGGTCGCCGCCGGTCCCGGGCGCCGACAGCGCGACGCCGTTGCCCTCGAGCGTGTAGCCCTCGCGGCTGCGGCCCGCATCGGACGGATCGCTCGCGCGGTCCCAGTCGGACCAGTCGAGGGCGGTGGCGAGCGGCAGCGGCGCGTAGCCCGGCGCGAACCGGAACAGGCGTGCGTCGTCCATCCTGGTGGGACGCACGATCTTGCCCGGATTCATCCGGTCGTCGGGGTCGAACAGGGCCTTGACGTCCTCGAAGGCGCGCGTGAGGCGCGGCCCGAACTGCCAGCTCACCCACTCGCTGCGCACCAGGCCGTCGCCGTGCTCGCCAGAGAACGCGCCCTTGTACTCGCGCACCAGGGTGGCCGCCTCCTCGGCGATCGCGCGCATCTTCGCCGCGCCGCCCGCGCGCATGTCGAGGATCGGGCGCACGTGCAGCGTGCCCACCGAGGCGTGCGCGTACCAGGTGCCCTGCGTGCCGTGGCGCCGGAACACCTCGGTGAGACGCGAGGTGTACTCGGCGAGGTGCTCGAGCGGCACCGCGCAGTCCTCGATGAAGGACACCGGCTTGCCGTCGCCCTTCATCGACATCATGATGTTGAGCCCCGCCTTGCGGACCTCCCAGAGCGCCTTCTGGGGGGCGTCCTCGACCAGGTCGACCACTGATCCGGGCAGGCCGAGGTCGGCCATCAGCTCGTGCAGGCGTGCGAGCCGGGCGCGCTGCACGTCGCGCGACTCCCCGGCGAACTCCACCAGCAGCACCGCCTGCGGCTCGCCCACCAGCGCCGCATCGATCACCGGGCGGAAGGCCGGATTGCCGCGCGACAGCTCGATCATCGTGCGGTCGACCAGCTCCACCGCGACCGGCCCGAGCTCGACGATGTGGCGGGTCAGCGCCATCGACTGGTGGAAGTCCGGGAAGGAGACCACGCCGAGCACCTTGGCGCCGGGCAGCGGCGACAGCCTGAGCGTGATGCGCTTCGTCCAGGCGAGCGTGCCCTCCGAGCCCACCAGCAGGTGCGCGAGGTTCAGCGATCCGTCGGCGGTGTAGGGCCGCTGCGAGCGCGGCTCGAAGATGTCGAGGTTGTAGCCGCCCACGCGGCGCATCACGGTGGGCCACACGCGGCGGATCTCGTCGCGCTCGCGGTCGGCGATCGCGTGCAGCCCGCTCACGATCTCACGCACGCGCTGCGTGCCGAGGCTCATGTCGCCCGCGCTGCCGTCGCCGCGGGTGAAGGTGCCCCACCAGGCCTGTGTGCCGTCGGCCAGGATCGCGTCGATGCCGGCGACGTTGTGGACCATGTTGCCGTAGGCGATGGAGCGCGAGCCGCAGGAGTTGTTGCCCGCCATCCCGCCGATCGTGGCCTGCGCCGACGTGGACACGTCCACCGGGAACCACAGGCCGTGGGGCTTGAGGTAGGCGTTGAGGCGGTCGAGCACCATGCCGGGCTGCACGCAGACAGTCGCGTTCGCGGGGTCGCGGCGCGCGGCCTGCGCATCGAAGGACACCACTTCGTCGAGCCACTTGGAGTGATCGACGACCAGCGCCTCGCCGACGGTCTGGCCGCACTGCGAGGTGCCGCCGCCGCGCGCGAGCACCGGCACCTTCAGGTCGCGGGCGACGTCGAGCGCGATCGCGAGGTCGGCCTCGTTCCTGGGCACCGCGACACCCAACGGCTGGACCTGGTAGATGGAGGCGTCGGTCGCGTAGCGCCCGCGCGAGGCGGCGTCGAAGAGCACGTCGCCGCGCATCTCGCGGGCGAGCCGCGTGGCGAGGTCGCCGCGGGCGAGCCTCGGCGACAGGAACACGCGGCGCGAGCCGTCGATGCGTTCGGGGGCGTTCATGGGGTGAGCTCGCGGGCCGCGGCCCGGTCGTGTGCGGCGCAGGCAAGTGCGGTGCCCGGGGCGGGGGGCGGCACCGTGCCGTCGGCGGCCGGCTCGAGCTGCGCGAGCACGGTCGCGCGCTTGGCGGCGAGGTGCGCGCGCAGCACCGTGCCCAGGCGCGCGCCGTCCCGCCCGGACAGCGCCTCGACGATCAGGCCGTGCTCGGCGACCGCCGCGTTCCACTTGTCGGGGTCGAGGTTGGATCGGAAGCGCAGCGCCTGCAGCCGCGCGTTGAGCCGCCCGTGGGTCGCGGCCAGCACCGGGTTGCGCGCGCAGGCGGCGATCCGCTGGTGGATCTCGCGGTTGACGCGGTAATAGGCGGACAGGTCGCGCCGCGCGTGGGCGGCGAGCATCTCGAAGTGCAGCGCGCGGATCTCGTCGATCTCGGCGGGGGTGGCGCGCTGCGCGGCCAGCTCGCCGGCCAGCCCCTCGAGCGCGCCCAGCAGCTCGAAGGCGTGCTCGACGTCGGCGCGCGACAGCGCGGCGACCGCCGCGCCGCGGTTGGGCAGGAGCTCGACGATGCCCTCCCCGGCGAGCGTGCGGAACGCCTCGCGCAGCGGCGTGCGCGAGACCCGCAGCTCGCCGCACAGGACCCGCTCGTTCAGGTGCTCGCCGGGCGCCAGCGCCCCTTCGATGATCAGCTCTCGAAGCCGGTCCGCGACCGCCTCGTGAAGCACGCGACGAGCGAGGGCACCGAAGTTCCGGGCGCCCGCGCCCCTCGGCTGGATGTCGACTTGCATGCGAAATCCCATCTGGCGAACCCGGCAATCATGGCGTCTTCGGATTGCATCGGACCCTTGTTTCGCATATTGTATGCAAAAAGGAGGCGTCATGCTCGAGTTGAATTCCCATCCCGCCGGCCGTCATTTCCTGCAGATCCCGGGGCCGACCAACGTGCCCGACCACGTGCTGCGTGCGATCGACCACCCCACCATCGACCACCGGGGTCCGGAGTTCCAGCGCCTGGGCATGAAGGTCCTCGCCGACATCCGCAAGGTCTTCCAGACGGTGCAGCCCGTCGTCATCTACCCCGCCTCGGGCACCGGCGCCTGGGAGGCGGCGCTGGTCAACACGCTGTCGGCCGGCGACACGGTGCTGATGGCCGAGACCGGCCACTTCGCGGCGCTCTGGAAGCGGCTGGCCGAGCGGCTGGGCCTCAAGCCCGAGTTCATCCCAGGCGACTGGCGCAGCGGGGTGGACGCCTCGCAGGTGCAGGCCCGACTCGCCGCCGACACCCGGCACCTGATCAAGGCAGTGTGCGTGGTCCACAACGAGACCTCCACCGGCGCCGTGACCGACGTGGCCGCCGTGCGCCGCGCGATCGACGCCGCCCGGCACCCGGCGCTGCTGCTGGTCGACACCATCTCGGGGCTCGGCTCGATCGACTACCGCCACGACGAATGGGGCGTCGACGTCAGCATCTCGGGCTCGCAGAAGGGGCTGATGCTGCCCCCCGGGCTGTCCTTCAACGCGGTGTCGGCCAAGGCGGTCGCGGCCTCCAAGGCCCCCGGCCTGCCGCGCGCCTACTGGGCCTGGGACGAGATCATCGCGGCCAACGTGAACGGCTACTGGCCGACCACGCCCGCCACCAACCTGCTGTATGGCCTGTCTGCGGCGCTCGACCAGATGCTCGCCGAGGGCCTGCCCGCGGTGTTCGCTCGCCACGCGCGCCACGCCGAGGCGACCCGGCGCGCGGTGCGCGGCTGGGGCCTGGAGATCCTGTGCCGCGACCCGCGCGAGTACAGCAACGCGCTGACCGCGGTGGTGATGCCGCAGGACGCCTCCGGCGCGCCCCACGACGCGGACGCGTTCCGCCGGATCGTGCTCGAGCGCTTCAACATGTCGCTCGGCACGGGCCTGGGGCGGCTCTCCAAGCGGGTGTTCCGCATCGGCCACCTCGGCGACTTCAACGACCTGACGCTGCTCGGCATGCTGGGCGGCGTGGAGATGGGGCTGCAGGCCGCGGGCGTTCCCCATCGCAAGGGCGGCGTGCAGGCCGCGATCGACTACCTCGCGCAGCCTGAGGCGTCGGGCGCGTTGCGCGAGGCCGCCTGACCTGGCGCCCCGCCCTTCGCCCCTCCCCTCCCCTCGCCCCGCACCGCGACCCCACGCCGACCGCCCCGGGTCACGACCCGACGGCGGCATCCCCACGGAGACCTCGATGCCCGTTCGCCCCACCCTTCTGCTGCGCGGCCTGATCGCCGCCGCCGCCCTCGCCGCCCCGCTCGCCGCTGCCGCGCAGGCCTGGCCGGCACGCCCGATCCGCGTGATGGTCGGCTTCGCGCCCGGCGGGGGCACCGACATCGTCGCGCGTACCCTCGCGCCCCGGCTCTCGGAGCTGCTCGGCCAGCAGGTGATCATCGAGAACCGTGCCGGCGCCTCGGGCACCATCGCCGCCGACCTGGTCGCCAAGGCCGCGCCCGACGGCTACACGCTGCTTGCCGGCCACGCCAACAGCAACGCAATCGCGCCGCACGTCTTCGCCAAGGTCCCCTACGACCCCATCGCCGACTTCACGCCAGTGACCTACGTCGGCTACGTGCCCAACGTGCTGGTGGTGAACCCGGGCGTGCCCGCACGGACCGTCGAGGAGCTGATCGCGCTGGCGAGGAGCAAGCCCGGCGCGCTCACCTATGCCTCGTCCGGCGTGGGCAGCACACAGCATCTGGCGGGCGCGCTGTTCAACGTGATCGCCGGCACCTCGATGACACACATCCCCTACAAGGGCAGCGGCCCCGCCGTGGTCGACCTGATCGCGGGGCAGGTCAACGCCAACTTCGACACCATGCCGCCGGTGCTCGAGCACGTGAAGGCAGGCAAGCTGCGCGCGCTCGCGATCTCGACGCCGCAACGGCTCGCGCAGCTGCCCGACGTGCCGACCTTCGAGGAGAAGGGCATCAAGGGCTTCGACGTCACCAACTGGTACTCGGTGATGGGCCCCAAGGGGCTGCCCGCCGACATCGTCGCCAGGCTCGACGAGGCGATCAGGAAGACGCTCGCCGACCCCGATGTGCGCGCCAAGCTCGACCCGCAGGGCGTGCAGTTCGGCGGCCCGCAGACCCCCGCCGCCTTCCGCGACTTCATCCGAGCCGAGAACGCGAAATACGCGAAGATGGTGAAGGACCTGGACGTCAAGGCCGACTGAGCGCGGACCATGGACGAGATCCTGATCGAGCGCGACGGCGACATCGCCACCGTGGTGCTGAACCGCCCGCACAAGCTCAACGCGATGACCCGCCCGATGTGGCGCGGCCTGGGCGACGCCTTCGAGACCCTGTCGCTCGACGACTCGGTGCGCTGCGTGATCGTGCGCGGCGCGGGCGAGCGCGCGTTCTCGCCCGGCAACGACATCGCCGAGTTCGAGACCGAGCGCGCGAGCAAGGCGCAGGCGCGCGACTACGGGCGCGACATGCACCGCACCGCCGGCATCGTCGCGGCCTGCCGCCATCCGGTGGTCGCGCAGATCCACGGCATCTGCGTGGGCGGGGGCCTGGAGATCGCGTCGCTCGCCGACCTGCGGATCTGCGGTGCGTCGAGCCGCTTCGGTGCACCCATCAAGAACCTCGGGCTGGTCATGGCCTACGCCGAGATGGCGCCGCTGGTGCGCCTGGTGGGCGCGCCGGTGGCGCTCGAGATCCTGCTGGAGGGCCGGATCTTCGATGCGGCGGAGGCGAAGGACAAGGGCCTGGTGACCCGCGTCGTGGCGGACGAGCGCGTGGCCGACGAGGTGCGCGAGACGGCCCGGCGCATCGCCGACGGCGCGCCGCTGGTGGCGCGCTGGCACAAGCGCTTCGCACGGCGGCTGCAGGACCCCGCCCCGCTCACCGACATCGAGAACGACGAGTGCTTCGACTGCTTCGACACCGAGGACTTCCGGACCGGCTATGCCGCCTTCCTCGCCAAGCGCGCGCCGCGCTTCGAGGGCCGCTGAGATGGCTGGACCGCTCGCAGGCATGAAGGTGCTGGAGCTCGCGCAGATCATGGCCGGGCCCACCGCCGGCATGATGCTCGCCGACATGGGCGCCGAGGTGATCAAGGTCGAGAAGACGCCCGGCGGCGACGATTCGCGCGCGTACCGCGAGCCGCGCGTCAACGGCGTGTCGGCGCCCTTCCTGATCCTGAACCGCAACAAGCGCGGCATCGCGCTGAACCTCAAGCACCCCGACGGGCGCGACGCGCTGCTGCGGATGATCGACTCGGCCGACGTGCTGATCGAGAACTACCGTCCAGGCACGATGGACAAGCTCGGCCTGGGCTGGGAGGCGCTGCACGCGCGCAACCCGGGCCTGATCTACTGCACCGTGACCGGCTACGGCCTGCAGGGCCCGCTCGCCGGCAAGGGCGGCTTCGACCTGATCGCGCAGGGCTTCTCGGGGCTGATGAGCATCACCGGCGAGCCGGGGCGAGCGCCGGTCAAGCCCGGCAACTCGGTGGCCGACATCAACGCCGGCATCCTCGCCACCACCGGGATCGTCGCGGCCTACGTGCACAAGCTCAAGACCGGGCGCGGCCAGCGGGTCGACACCTCGCTGATGGAGGCCGCGATGCAGCAGACCTACTGGCACGCGGCGATCTTCTTCGCGACCGGTGCGTCGCCCACGCCGCTCGGCTCGGGCCACGTGCTGGCGGCGCCCTACCAGGCGTTGCGCACCGCGGACGGCTGGATCAACGTCGGCGGCGCCAACCAGGCCAACTGGGAGCGGATCTGCGCGGTGCTGGGCCATCCCGAATGGCGTACCGATCCGCGCTTCGCCGACAACTCCGGCCGCATGGCGAACCTCGCGCAGCTGGTGGCCGAGATGGAGGCGGTGCTGTCGACGCAGGGCTCGGCCGCCTGGATCGCCGCCTTCGATGCGGCGGGCGTGCCGGCGGGCCCGGTGCACTCGATCGGCGAGGCGCTGTCGCATCCGCAGGCGATCGCGCGCGGCATGGTGGTGGAGGTCGACGACCCGGTGGCCGGGCGCACCCGCGCGATCGGCGCGCCGATCAAGTTCTCCGAGACCGCCTGCGCCATCGAGCGCCATGCGCCGGCGCTCGGCGAGCACACGCGCGAGGTGCTCGGCGAGCACGGCTTCGACGCCGCGCAGATCGACGCGCTGCTGGCCTGCGGAGCTGCGGTCCAGGCAGGCTGAGCGCGGATCGGGCGGCCGGCAGACGATCGCAGTCGATGCGCGGCTGCGCTCAGGCCGCTGGCCGTCGCGCCGGCCACAGCCGGCCCGCCACGCCGATCAGCAGCGCCGTGCCCAGCCCCCGGACGCCGTTGACGATCAGCCCGGCCCAGACGCCGGCCGGCTGAAGCCGTTGCCCAGCGGCAGGCCCCGCAAGGGCGCCACCACGAACCACGACACCAGGGACAGCGCCAGCGCTTTGTATGGCGGCAGGATCACCTGGGCGACGCGCTCCATTGATTCCCGCGCACCGCGCGCGCAGGCTAGGATGAGGGATCCGGCAGACGCCCCCCGCGCCACGCCTCCAGCCCGTCCCCGCCATGACCGACCCGCGCCACGCCCCCACCCTCGCCGACAGCGATGCACCCGACACGATCCTGCAGCGCGCCGCGGCCCGCGGCCGTGCCGCGGGCCTGGACTACGCCGGTGAAGTCACCGTTGCCGAGGCCTGGGCGCTGCAACGGGCCGGCGCCGCGACGCTGATCGACGTCCGCACGCATGCCGAGTGGACCTTCGTGGGCCACGTCGAGGGCGCACCGCTGGTCGAATGGCGCGAGTTCGGCGCGCAGCAGCCCAACCCGCGCTTCCTCGAGCAGCTCGCCGTCCATGCGCCACGCGAGCGGCCGGTGATGTTCCTGTGCCGCAGTGGGGTGCGGTCGCACGCCGCCGCGATCGCGGCCACGGCCAACGGCTGGCCGGTCGCGCTGAACGTGCTCGAGGGATTCGAGGGCGACCTCGACGCCGACGGCCGGCGCGGCAACCGCGGCGGCTGGCGGCGCGCCGGGCTGCCCTGGACCCAGTCCTGAGCGTCGCGCCGCGCCCGTGCCCGCCGGCGCACGATGCAGCCGGGGCACGCGCGGGCAGCCGACGGGCGGCACGGCCGCGGGCGATAGAATCGGCACCCTCTCCACCGCCCCGCCGCGCGCCTGCGCGCGACCCCGCCCCATGACGCAGTTCAGACTCGCCGCGCGCACCGCGGCCATCGCGCCCTTCCAGGTCATGGAGCTGGTCAAGCGCGCGATGCTGCTCGAGCAGCAGGGCCGGCCGATGATCCACCTCTCGATCGGCGAGCCCGACTTCACAGCGCCCGAGCCGGTGATCGCGGCCCTCGAGCGGGCCGCGCGCGCGGGTCACACGCAATACACGGCCGCGACCGGCACCGCCGCGCTGCGCACCGCCATCGCCGGCGACTACCGCAGCCGCCACGGCGTCGAGGTCGACCCGGCCCGCGTCATCGTGACCGCGGGCGCCTCGGCCGCGCTGTCGCTCGCCTGCTGCGCGCTGGTGGAGGGGGGCGACGAGGTGCTGCTCACCGACCCGAGCTATCCGTGCAACCGGCACTTCGTCGCCGCCTTCGACGGCGTACCGCGCCCGGTGCCGGTCTTCGCCGACACGCGCTTCCAGATGACCGAGGCGCTGCTCGCCGCCCACTGGGGACCGAAGGTGCGCGGCGTGCTGCTCGCCTCGCCCGCCAACCCGACGGGCACCTCGATCCCCTTCGACGAACTCGGCCGCATCGTGGACGCATCGCGCGCGCGCGGCGGCTTCACGATCGTCGACGAGATCTACCTCGGCCTCAGCTACGGCGACGCGCCGCCGCGCACCGCGCTCGAGCTCGGCGACGACGTGATCGTCACCAGCAGCTTCTCCAAGTACTTCCACATGACCGGCTGGCGGCTGGGCTGGATGGTGGTGCCGTCCGCGCTCGCGCCCGTCTTCGAGAAGCTCGCGCAGAACCTCTACATCTGCGCCTCGTCGCTCGCGCAGCATGCGGCGCTCGCCTGCTTCGAGCCGGCGTCGCTCGCGATCTTCGAGGCTCGGCGCGAGGCCTTCCGCGAGCGGCGCGACTTCATCGTGCCGGCGATGCGCGAGCTGGGCTTCGGCGTGCCGGTCATGCCCGACGGCGCCTTTTACGCTTGGCTCGACTGCAGCCGCTTCGGCGACAGCGGCGCGCTCGCCGCGCGGCTGCTGGAGGAGGCATCGGTGTCGCTGGTGCCGGGCCACGACTTCGGGGCCAACGAGCCGGGCCGGTGGATGCGCCTGTCGTACGCGACGGCGCTGCCGCGCCTGCACGAGGCGGTCGAGCGGATCGGGCGCTGCCTGCGCTGAACGCGCCGCCGACCGCACATCGGGCCCGCGGACACGGGCTCGGGCAGCGCAATGGACGCGGCCGCCCGGAGGGCGGCCGCAGGATGCGTGCTACGCGCCGACGGCGCCGCGCCCGGGCTCAGATGCCGTTGCCGACGCCCTTGCCCGAGGTGGCCGGCGACTGAGCCGCCGCCCGGCCGTCGGCCTCGCGCGCCTCTGCGTGGGGCAGGCCGTGGACCGGTGCGGCACCCGACGGCTGCGGCGTATCGGACATCGACAGCACACGCGGCTCCTCCGCGGCAGGCAGCGGCGTGCGGGTCTCGACGATCCGCGACACGGGTTGCATGGCCGGCTCGGCGCGCTGCGTCGGCACCGACGCGACGGCCTCGGGGGGAATCGGCCGACCGGCGGCCGCAGCGGCGATGCGCTCGCGCGCGTTGAGCACCTTCACGCCGTAGCCGCCGTCGTGATCGGCCAGCGCCGCGCCGACGTACGACTTGAGCGCGCCCTCGACCGAGCCTTCGCGTTGGATGTATTCCTTCAGGATCACGCTGCCGACCCGGATGTTGGCCACCGGATCGAAGGCCGCCGGGATGCCACCGAAGGGCAGGAATTTTTCGACGTGGACGCGGGTCAGCACCTGCATGAGGCCCTGGGCGCCCGCGACGCTCTGCGCCTTGGGATTGAAGCTGGACTCGACCGACATCACGGCCAGTACCAGCATCGGGTCGATCTTGGTGTCCTTGGCGGCCCGGAAGGCGTGGTAGACGAACTCGCTGGTTGCGTCGACGGTGAGGCGGTAGCGAGCCGCGATGAACTTTGCGATGTTCTGCTGCTCGCGATCGAGCGTCGGGGTGGCGGGCGCTATGGCCACGCCTTCGGGGGCGGGGGCTTCAGGGCCGGCGAGCGGCCGGACGGTGGGCTCCCCGCGGTTGACGGGCGACACGAGCGCCACCGCCGCGCTCGAAGACGACTGACCCTCGGACGAGGGGCTTGGCCACGCGTCGGTGACGCGGGACGAGAACGCGGGGGCATCCGTGCCGCCGAGCGTTCCGTGCACCGCGACGACCGACACCAAGGCCGCCGCCAGCGCCGGGGAGGCGTTACGCAAGACCCGCGCAACGTCCAACGCCCTGACGGTCGCGGCGAACAGCAGGTCGATCCTGCGCTGTTGCGACATCAGTTCTCCTATGCAACACGTACTACAAGGCCCGCCGCTGACGGCGAGCACGATCTTCACTGCGGCAGACGAGGCTGCCTGTGACCCGCGACGGCCTGCGGCCGTCTTTTTTCGGGGGCGCCCCGCATTGCGGGAACACCACCCGGCGTGGCGCGCTGGGGCGCCGGTGCGCAGTCCTTTCACTGCGCTGTGGTCGCCCTCTCTGTGGGGCGATCCGTTGACACTAGGCGGATCCTGTCCGCCCGGGAGATGTCCGGATTCCACCGAACGATGGGCGGATTGTACCAGCCGACGCAGGCCGGTCAACCCGACCCATTGTGCGAAGATCGGCATCCACCCGAACTGCCTTGCATCGATGCGATACGCCGACCTGCGCGACTTCATCACCCAGCTCGAGTCGCGCGGCGAGCTCCGCCGCATCGCGCGCCCGGTCTCCCCGCGCTTCGAGATGACCGAAATCGCCGATCGCGTGCTGCGCGCACAAGGGCCCGCGCTGCTGTTCGAGCGGCCCGAGGAGGGCGCGCGCGCCTCGCGATTCCCCGTGCTGGCCAATCTGTTCGGCACCCCGAAGCGCGTCGCGCTCGGGATGGGCGAGGAGTCGGTGGCCGCGCTGCGCGAGGTCGGTGCCCTGCTCGCCTACCTGAAGGAGCCCGATCCGCCGCGCGGCCTGAAGGACGCCTGGGACAAGCTGCCGGTGCTGCGCCAGGTGCTCAACATGGCGCCGCGCGAGGTGTCGCGCGCACCGTGCCAGCAGCAGGTGTGGGAAGGATCGGAGGTCGATCTCGCACGACTGCCGGTGCAGACCTGTTGGCCGGGCGACGTCGCGCCACTGATCACCTGGGGGCTGGTGGTCACCCGCGGCCCCGCCAAGTCGCGCCAGAACCTGGGCATCTACCGCCAGCAGGTGATCGGCCCCGACCGCACGATCATGCGCTGGCTCGCGCACCGCGGCGGCGCCCTCGACTTCCGCGAGCATGCGGCCGCCCATCCGGGCACGCCGTTCCCGATGGCCGTAGCGCTCGGCGCCGATCCGGCGACGATCCTCGGTGCGGTCACCCCGGTGCCCGACTCGCTGTCCGAGTACCAGTTCGCCGGGCTGCTGCGCGGCGCCAAGACCGAGCTCGTCAAGTGCATCGGCAACGAGCTGCGGGTGCCCGCGACCGCCGAGATCGTGCTCGAGGGCGCGATCCGGCCCGACCCCGACGGCGCGCTCACGCGCGGTCATGCGCGGCGCCTGGGCTGGAAGGGAGAGCCCCCGCCCCAGGCCCTCAACGGCTGGGAGATGGCCCTCGAGGGCCCCTACGGCGACCACACCGGCTACTACAACGAGCAGGACTGGTTCCCGGTGTTCGCGATCGACCGGGTGACCCTGCGCGAGGGCGCGATCTACCACTCGACCTACACCGGCAAGCCCCCCGACGAGCCGGCGGTGCTCGGGGTCGCGCTCAACGAGGTGTTCGTCCCGATCCTGCGCAAGCAGTTCCCCGAGATCGTCGACTTCTACCTGCCGCCCGAGGGCTGCTCGTACAGGATGGCGGTCGTCTCGATGAAGAAGCAGTATCCCGGCCACGCCAAGCGCGTCATGTTCGGGATCTGGAGCTTCCTGCGCCAGTTCATGTACACGAAGTTCATCGTGGTGGTCGACGACGACGTCGACGTGCGCGACTGGAAGGACGTGATCTGGGCGCTCACCACGCGGGTCGACCCGCTGCGCGACACCACGCTCGTCGACCGGACCCCGATCGACTACCTCGACTTCGCGTCGCCGGTGTCGGGGCTGGGCTCCAAGATGGGCATCGACGCGACCAACAAGTGGCCGGGCGAGACCGACCGCGAGTGGGGGCGCACCATCTCGATGTCGACCGAGGTCAGGCAGCGTGTGGATGCGATGTGGGGCGAGCTGGGCCTGTGAGCCGGGCGCGGCCCGGGCCCGCGCTCAGCCGCTCGCGTGGACCCAGCGCAGCAGCGCGTCCTGCGCGGCGCCCGTGCCCTCGGCGCGCGGGCCGTTGACGATCAGCACCACCGCGTAGCGACGACCCGAGGCGGCCGTCACGTAGCCGGCGATGCTGCGCACGTCGTTCAGGCTGCCGGTCTTGATCCAGGCGTTGCCCGCGACAGGCTCGTTCTTCAGCCGCGACTTCATCGTGCCGTCGACGCCAACCACCGGCAGCGACTCGAGGAAGATCTGGGCCTGGTCGCTGCGGGCGGCGTCAGCCAGCAGCCGTGCGAGCGAGGTCGGCGAGATGCGCTCGCTGCGCGACAGTCCGGAGCCGTTCTCGATCACCAGCTCGGGCGCGCGCAGGCCGCGCTGCTCGAGCCAGACCACGACGACGCGGCGCGCGCGCTCGAGCGTGGCGGGCTGGCGCCGGCTGGCGTCGGCCGAGGTCTGCAGCAGCAGCTGGCGCGCCATCACGTTGTTGCTGAACTTGTTGACATCGCGCACCACCTCGCCGAGGTTGCGCGTCGAGGTCCACTGCGCGAGCGTCGGCAGCGCGGGTCCGGGGTCGCGCTCGACCACGGTGCGCCCGGACCACACGCCGCCGGCGGCGCGCCACGCCGCGCCGAAGAAGCCGTGGATGAACTGCCGGTGGTTCAGCACCGCGGCCATCGTCGACTGCTCGCCGCAGCCCGCCGAATAGGCGCCGCCGATGCGGATGACGGGCCGCTCCTCGGGGCCGGCGTCGCGGATCGCGAGCCCCGGCGCGCCGAAGCGGCACGCCCCCGCCACCAGCCTGACCTCGTTGAGCAGCGGCACGCCGGCCAGCGGCGGATCGAGCTCGATCGAGACCAGCTTGCCCGAGGGACGCACGATGAACTTCGTCGCCTTGAAGTTCATCAGCGCCGCATGCGGGCGCACGTTGTAGGGCTGGGACGGATCGCCGTCGAACTTCTCGACCGAGTCGTCGCCGACCTCGTACAGCGAGTCGTCGATCACCAGGTTGCCGCTGATCTCGCGCAGGCCCGAGGCCCGCAGCCGCCCGACCAGCTCGACCATGTCCTCGATCACCAGCTTGGGGTCGCCCCCGCCGCGCAGCACCAGGTCGCCCGCGAGCACGTCGCCCTCGAGGCGCCCGCGCATCAGGACGGCCGTGTTCCAGCGGTAGTCGGGACCGAGCAGCGACAGCGCCGCGTAGGTGGTCACCAGCTTCATCGCGGACGCGGGGTTGAACGCGAGTTGCGCGTTGTGCGCCGCAAGCGGCGCGCCGCCGTCCAGCGGCAGCACGACCATGCCCCATTCGTGCGGCGCCACCGCAGCCGCACGCATGGCGTCGGCGACGGCGGGCGGCGCCGGCTGCGCCCGCGCAGCCGGCGGGGCCGCCGCCCACAGGGCCGCGGCCAGCGCGAGCGCCGCGCGCCAGCCGCGCGTGCAGCCGGGCCGCGACCGGGTAGGAAGGTTCGGACACGCCATAATCGCGGATCATCTCACGCTGCCCGGCCTCCGCCGGACGGCCCGATACGAGGAGAATCCTGATGAAGCTGCAGGGCAAGGTGGCATTGGTGACGGGCGGCGCGCAGGGCATCGGCCTGGCGTGCGCGACGCGGTTCGCCGCCGAGGGTGCGCGGGTCACGATCGTCGACCGCGACGCGGTGCGCGGTGCGCAGGCGGTGGCCGACATCGGCGCCGACCGGGCCCTGTTCGTCGAGGCCGACGTCACCGGCGCCGGCGTGCCGGCGCGCGCGCTGGCCGAGACGCTCGCGCGCTTCGGCCCGGTCGACGTGCTGCTGAACAACGCGGGCATCACCCATGCGGCCGACTTCCTCGACCTCGAGGAGGCGGACTTCGACCGCGTGCTGGGCATCAACCTGAAGTCCTACTTCCTCTTCGGCCAGGCCGTCGCGCGCCAGATGGTGAAGGACGGACGGAGCGGCGCCATCATCAACATGTCGAGCGTCAACGCCCTGCTCGCGATCCCCAGCCAGTTGCCCTACGCGGTGTCCAAGGGCGGCGTCAACCAGCTGACCCGGGTGATGGCGGTGTCGCTCGCGCCGCGCGGGATCCGCGTCAACGCCATCGGGCCGGGCACGATCGCCACCGAACTCGCCCGCAAGGCGGTGCTGGGCTCGCCGGCGGCCGAGGCGGCGATCATGTCCCGCACCCCGATCGGCCGGCTGGGCGAGCCCGACGAGGTGGCCAAGGTGGCCGTCTTCCTGGCCTGCGACGACGCCTCGTACCTGACCGGGCAGACGATCTACCCGGACGGCGGAAGGCTGGTCCTGAACTACCTGATGCCGACGGCCTGACCCAGGGCGGGCCGCCGACGGCGGGTCGCCCACGGCGACGCGACCCGGTCGCCCGGCACGCGCCCGTCGGTCAGGTCGCTACGGAATCGGCTGGCGCACCTTGAAAAGGGAAAAATTCCCACCTATACTCGGCAGGTGTCTCATCCTGCCCCCCCGTCCGAGCCCGCCCCCGCCGCCGGCGGCGTGCCGCCATCCGCACTGGCTGCGCTGCAGGCGGTACTGCGACCGCTGGCCCGCCTTGCGATCGACCAGGGCGTGCAGTTCGGGCAGCTCGAGGAGCTGCTGAAGCGGGCGATGGTCGGAGCCGCGATCCGCGCGACGGCCGGCGACGGGCGTCGGGCCGAGGCGCCGGTGAGCCGGCTGAGCGTCGTGACCGGCATCCACCGCAAGGAGGTCAAGCGCCTGAGCGAGGATCCGGGCCTGGACTCGGTCCGCGCCGAGGCCACGCCGGCGGCCGAGCTGTTCACCCGCTGGGTCACGGATCCGGTCTGGCGCGATGCCGGCGGTCGGCCGCGGGTGCTGCCGCGCCGCCCGCCCGCCGACGGCGCGCCGAGCTTCGAGCAGCTCGCCCGCACGGTGACCACCGACGTGCATCCGCGCACGCTGCTCGACGAGCTGCTGCGCCTGCAGCTGGTCGCCTTGGACGCCGGCGCCGATACGGTGGCACTGCGCAGCGAGGCCTTCGTGCCCGCACCCCGGCTCGACGACATGCTCGCCTTCCTGGGCGCCAACGTCGGCGACCACCTGGCGGCGGCCGCGGCCAACGTCGCGGCGAGCGCGCACCCGCCCCGTCCGGGCGAGCCGCCGCCGCGCGCGCCCTTCGTCGAGCAGGCGCTCTACGCCGACGCGCTGTCGGCCGAATCGGCCCAGGCCGCCGCCGACCGGGCACGCGAGCACTGGAGCGCGCTGCTGCATTCACTGGCGCCCGAGCTGCAGCGGCTCGAGGATGCCGACCGGCACGCCGCGCGCCTCGCTGACCAGCGGATCCGGATCGGACTGTACTGCTACGTCGAGCCGATGCCGCCCGCAGACCCGCCGACACCCACCTCCAGGAGCCGACCATGAACCGACCCTCGCGCGCTGCCGCCTCCCCGGCCGCGCCCGCGACGCCGCACGCGCCCGCCCGGCGCCGCGCGCTCGCCACCCTCGGATCGGCCGGCCTGCTGGCGGCTGGCTGCGGCGGTGGCACCGACCTGGCGGGCGTGGGCAGCGGCGGCACCGGCCAGTCGGCCTCCTCCTCGTTTTCGGCCGGCGCGATCTCGGGCTTCGGGTCGGTGATCGTCAACGGCATCAAGTTCGACGATAGCGCCGCGACGGTCACCGACGATCTCGGCGGCAGGCGCACGCTCGGCCAGCTCGGCATCGGCATGGTGGTCGAGGTCGACGGCAGCTCGGACGACGCGACCGGCCTGGGCGTGGCGCGCACGATCCGCGTTGTCAGCGAGGCCAACGGCCCGATCGAGTCGATCGACGCCGCCGCCGGCCGCTTCGTGGTGCTGGGCATGACGGTGCAGACCGGCGCCGAGACTGTCTGGGAAGATGCGCGCGGCATCGGCTCGGTGGCGGCCGGCAGCATCGTCGAGGCGTGGGGCATCCTCGACCGCGGCACCGGCATCCTGCGCGCCAGCCGGGTCGAGCTGCGCGCGGCGGGCACGTCGGGCGCGAAGCTGCGCGGCCCCGTCGCGGGCTTCAACGCCGCCACCCGGGGCTTTCGGATCGGGGCCCAGCTCGTCGACGCGCGCGACCTCGCGCTGCCCGCCGGGTTCGCCGACGGCGCCGTCGCGCTGGTCAGCGGCACCCGCCCGGTGCCGGGCGCCGCCTGGCGCCCCGAGCGGATCGCGATCGCGCAGGTCGCGCTCGCCGCATCGGTCTCCACCGTGCGGATCGAAGGCAGCGTCTCGGGCCTGCAACCGGCGGCGCGCTTCGAGCTCGCAGGCCTGACGGTGGACGCGACCGACGCCGTGTATTCGGGCGGCACCGCCGCGACGCTGCGCAACGGCCTGCGCGTTCGCGTGACCGGCGTGGCGAGCGGGGGACGGGTGCTCGCGGGCCGGCTCGAGGTCCGCGGCGACGACGATGCCGGCAGCTCGGGCACGGACGAGGCCGAGGTCAAGGGCACCATCACGCGCTTCAGCCGGATCGCGGACTTCACGGTGCGCGACGCGCTCGACCGGCTGTTCCTGGTGGACGCGACGCTGGTGACCCGCTACGACGGCCTGAGCGCCGCCGACCTGCGCGTCGGCCTGTCGGTGAAGGTGAAGGGCCGGGCTGGCGCGATCCTGCGCGCGACCGAGATCAAGCTGGAGCGCTGACCGGGGCGGCCCGGCGGACGGTCTTGCGGCCCGCCGCGCCGCGTCAGTCGGCTGGCGCCTGCGCCTCGCGGACCTGCGTCGGCGGGCGGCCGGCGAACTGTGCGATCGCGACCCCGCCCAGCGTGACCGCCGCGCCGAGCAGCTTGATCGGGGTGAAGCCCTCGTCGGTGACGATCCAGGCGACGATCCCCGCCACCGGCGGCATCAGGTACATCAGCGGCGCGGTGCGACCGACGCCCCGCACCGTGTTCACCCACCCCCAGATCAGCCAGCCCGCGAACGCCGACACCAGCGTCGACCAGAGCAGGCCGCCCCACAGCAGCGGGGTCATCGCCGACCAGTCCGCCTGGAGGGCGAGCGGCAGCGCGCCGAGCACCACCAGCGGGCTCCCCGACAGCAGCGCGTAGGTCATCACCACGATGCCGCCGTAGCGCTGGATCAGTGGCTTGGCCGCCACCGTGTAGTACGAGAACAGGCTGGACGCCGCCAGCAGGAACAGGTCGCCACCGGTGGCGCCCCAGCGCCCCGCGAGCAGCTTGTCGGACAGGAAGAGCAGCACGCCCGCGAGCGCGACGACCACCCCCGCCACCTGCGGACGCCCCAGCCGCTCGATGCCCAGCCAGCGCAGGATCAGCAGCGTGAAGATCGGGCTGCACGCGAGGATCAGCGAGCTCGAGAACGGCGTCGACCAGTGGATGCCGAAGGTCACCATCGACACGTGCACGGTATGCCCGAGGAAGCCCAGCTTGGCCAGCTGCAGCAGGTCGGCGCGCGCCACCCGCGGCCAACGCGGGCCGAAGCGCCACAGCAGCAGCAGCACCGCGCACAGCGGCATGATCAGGTAGCGCACGAACAGGAAGCCGCCCGGCGTGGCGCCCGCGTAGACCGCCTTCTGGATGGAGAAGTTGGCGCCCCACACCACGATGGTCGCCAGCGCGGCCCACAGCGCCCAGCGCTGCAGGCGCGCTGCCTGCTCGGTGGCGGTGAGCACAGGCGCGCCGTGCGCGCGCGCGCTCACCGGCCCTCCCCGGGCACGGGCAACGGCCCGGCCAGCCGCTCGACCAGCGCCATCAGCTGGCGCTGCTCCATGGCCGACAGGGGGGCGAGCAGGTCACGCTGGACCTGCGCGACCCGGGGCTCGATCCGGTCGAGGAGGTCGGCGCCAGCCGGCGTCAGTCGCAGCCGCCACGCGCGGCGGTCGGTCGAGTCGGCGGTCCGCTCGACCAGGCCCCGGGCCTGCAGCCGGTCGAGCACCGCGCCGACCGTCGCTTTGTCGCAGGCGATGGCGCGCGCGATGCCGACCTGGTCGCTGTCGGGCCAGGCGCCGATCGCGTGCAGCGCCGCGTACTGGACCGGCGTCAGCTCGAAGCCCTCGGCATGCCGCGCATAGAGCGCGACACCCTGCTGGTGGATCCGCCGGAACAGGTGTCCGGGCATTGCGTGCAGCGTGTGCGCCGGGGTCCTGGCGCGCTCGGTCTGTGCGCCCGGATCGGGGGCGACGGGAGATACCACAGGCATCGGGCCGACAAGTAGGTGAGCAGACGATAAGTGTACCTACTTATCCGCCCCTGTACCGTCACCACGCCCGCCGTATCGGCGACTCCATGGGCCGCGGGGGCCCGACTGCCGGCGGCGGACGACGCGGGCCGGCGCGCGGCGACGCCCCCCCCCCTTGAAAAATTCGCCCCTCTCCCCTATTATTGGCACTCGCAAGCGACGAGTGCTAGCAACCGACCGGCCAAGCCGGCCGTCATGCGCCGTCCCTTCGACCGCACCGCATCGCGGCCGCGCAAGAACAACCCGTCAGACCAACATCTAGGAGCGAAGTCCCATGAAGCTGCGTCCCCTGCATGATCGCGTGATCATCAAGCGCCTCGACAACGAACGTAAGACCGCGTCGGGCATCGTGATCCCCGAAAGCGCTGCGGAGAAGCCGGACCAGGGCGAGGTGCTCGCCGTCGGAAACGGCAAGATCCTGGACGACGGCAAGGTCCGTCCGCTGGCCCTGAAGGTCGGCGACAAGGTGCTCTTCGGCAAGTACTCGGGCCAGACCGTCAAGGTCGAGGGCGACGAGCTGCTGGTGATGCGCGAGGAAGACATCATGGCCGTGGTCGAGTGACCTGCGTCCGCATCAACGTCTGAAACACAGAATCCAGGAGTCATAAAAGATGGCAGCCAAACAAGTTTTCTTCGGCGACGACGCGCGTCACAAGATGGTCGAGGGTGTGAACATCCTGGCCAACGCGGTCAAGGTCACCCTGGGCCCCAAGGGCCGCAACGTCGTGCTCGAACGCAGCTTCGGCTCGCCCACCGTCACCAAGGACGGTGTGTCGGTCGCCAAAGAGATCGAGCTCAAGGACAAGTTCCAGAACATGGGCGCCCAGATGGTCAAGGAAGTCGCTTCCAAGACCTCGGACAACGCCGGTGACGGCACCACCACCGCCACCGTGCTGGCCCAGGCCATCGTCCGCGAAGGCATGAAGTACGTGGCCGCGGGCATGAACCCGATGGACCTCAAGCGCGGCATCGACAAGGCCGTGATCGCCCTGAGCGACGAGCTCAAGAAGATCAGCAAGCCCTGCACGACGACCAAGGAAATCGCCCAGGTCGGCTCGATCTCGGCCAACTCCGACGTCGAGATCGGCACGATCATCTCCGAGGCGATGGAGAAGGTCGGCAAGGAAGGCGTGATCACCGTCGAGGACGGCAAGTCGCTGAACAACGAGCTCGACGTCGTCGAGGGCATGCAGTTCGACCGCGGCTACCTGTCGCCGTACTTCATCAACAACCCGGACAAGCAGGTCGCCGTCCTGGACGATCCGTTCGTGCTGCTGCACGACAAGAAGATCTCCAACATCCGTGACCTCCTCCCGGTGCTCGAGCAGGTCGCCAAGGCCGGCCGTCCGCTGCTGATCGTCGCCGAGGAAGTCGAGGGCGAGGCGCTGGCGACCCTGGTGGTCAACAACATCCGCGGCATCCTGAAGACCGTTGCCGTCAAGGCCCCGGGCTTCGGCGACCGTCGCAAGGCGATGCTCGAGGACATGGCCATCCTGACCGGCGGCACCGTCATCGCCGAAGAGACCGGCATGAGCCTCGAGAAGGCCACCCTGGCAGACCTCGGCCGCTGCAAGCGCGCCGAAGTCGGCAAGGAGAACACCACGCTGATCGACGGCGCCGGCGATGCGAAGAACATCGAGGCCCGCGTCAAGGCCATCCGCTCGCAGATCGAGGAAGCCACCAGCGACTACGACCGCGAGAAGCTCCAGGAGCGTGTCGCCAAGCTGGCCGGCGGCGTCGCACTGATCAAGGTCGGTGCCGCGACCGAGGTCGAGATGAAGGAGAAGAAGGCCCGCGTCGAAGACGCGCTGCACGCGACCCGTGCGGCCGTCGAGGAAGGCATCGTCGCCGGTGGCGGCGTGGCCCTGCTGCGTGCCCGCTCGAACATCAAGGTCAAGGGCGACAACGCCGACCAGGAAGCAGGCATCAAGATCGTGATGCGTGCGATCGAGGAGCCGCTGCGCCAGATCGTCGCCAACTGCGGCGATGAGCCGAGCGTGGTCGTCAACAAGATCCTCGAGGGCAAGGGCAACTTCGGCTGGAACGGCGCCGACGGCTCGTACGGCGATCTGGTCCAGATGGGCGTGGTCGACCCGACCAAGGTGACGCGGATGGCGCTGCAGAACGCCGCCTCGATCGCCAGCCTGATGCTGACCACCGACGCGATGATCGCCGAGGCCCCCGAAGACAAGCCGGCCGGCGGCATGGGCGGCGGCGGCATGGGTGGCATGGGCGGCATGGGCGGCATGGGCGGCATGGACATGTAAGCTCGATTCCCGGCCGGCCTCGTGCCGGCCTGGAAACGGAAAGGGTCCGACGCGAGTCGGGCCCTTTTTTGTTGCGCCCCAGGGATCAGGGCTGCGCCTGCACCTTCAGCCCGATCCAGGCCGCCAGGGTCACCGCGTTGACCGGGACGGTCAGCACGCAGGTCACGAAGCACAGCAGCGCGACGGGCGTCGGCGCATGCCGCTCGATTGCCCAGCCGATCGCGAACGACAGCAGGCCGAGCGTGCTCCAGCGTCGCAGGTACGTCGGCAGCCAGCGTGAGCGCGAACGGTTGTGTCGCTTCGCGGCGGCGCGCTCGAACAGGCTGCCGCGGTTCACGTCCTGGAACATCCAGCCGTAGAACCAGTAGCGGTAGAGCATCTGGGTGAAGGTCGGCGCATCCACGATCACACTCCCGATTCGATCCAGCGTATCACTCTCCTCTCGAGTCTATCGGCCGCGTCCAGGAACGACCGCACACTTGCGGGAGGTCCGAGCCGATGGCGCGCTGCCGCGCCCCCGCCGGTCCGTGGCGAGGCGTTCCGGATCGACCGCCCGGACGATCCGAAGCCCCGCTTGGACCCGATTCGCCGCCTGCCCCGACCACCCGTCCGGCGCAAGCGACCGGTGATTCCCCATCGCCTATCCGCATCTGCCCGGCCCACTTAGGTTTCGGCGCAGTGTCGCTTGATTGCAACGGAGAGCCCCCGTGAAGCATCGCTGGACGAAACGGACCCTGGTGACGCTGCTGTTCCCCGCCCTGCTCGCGGCATGCGGCGCAGGGGGCGACCCGGGTACGTCCGCCGCCGCGCCCGCCGGGTCGGGCGCCGACCCGGCGGCCGTCAGCGGCCCCGCGACGGACCCGCCGGCGACCAAGGGCGCGGGGGCTCGGTTCCTCATGCAGGCGAGCTTCGGCCCGAGCGCGGCCGAGATCGACCGGCTGGCGGTCCTCGGCTACACCCGGTGGGTCGAGGAGCAGTTCGCCAAGCCCGCAGCCACGCCGCACCTCGACTACTTCGCGGCCCGCACCGCCGAGCTCGACGAGGGCGAGCAGCCCAGCGAGAGCTGGATCTACGAGAGCTTCTGGCGCAACGCCGTCGCCGGCGACGACCAGTTGCGCCAGCGCGTGGCCTTCGCGCTGTCGCAGATCTTCGTGATCTCGCTCGCCGACAACGCCGTGCGCGAGTTCCCGCGCGGCGTCGCCGGCTACATGGACATGCTCGGGCGCAACGCGTTCGGCAACTTCCGCACGCTGCTCGAGGACGTGTCGCTGCATCCCATGATGGGCCTGTACCTGACCCACCTGCGCAACCAGAAGGCGGACGTCACGACCGGCCGCGTGCCCGACGAGAACTACGCGCGCGAGGTGATGCAGCTGTTCACGATCGGCCTGTACGAGCTGAACCGGGACGGCACGGTCAAGCTCGACGCGCGCAACGAGCCGATCGACACCTACCGCATCGAGGACGTGATCGGGCTGGCCCGGGTGTTCACCGGCCTGTCCTGGGCCGGCCCCGACAGCTCGAACGCCCGCTTCTTCGGCACGATTTCGATCAGCGACCGCGACATCCTGCCGATGCGTGGCTACCCCAACTTCCACGAGACCGGGGCGAAGGCCTTCCTCGGCACCACGGTCACCGCCGGGACCCCCGAGGCGAGCGTGAAGGCCGCGCTCGACCGGCTGTTCGCACACCCCAACGTCGGCCCCTTCGTCTCCAGGCAGCTGATCCAGAAGCTGGTCACCAGCAATCCGAGCCCGGCCTACGTGGCCCGCGTCGCGACCGCCTTCGAGAACGACGGCGCGGGCGTGCGGGGCGACATGAAGGCGGTGGTCCGCGCGATCCTGCTCGATCCTGAGGCCCGCGACGACGCCGCGGCCGCCGCGCCCACCGCCGGCAAGCTGCGCGAGCCGGTGCTGCGCGTGGCCGCGTGGCTGCGTGCGTTCGATTCGAAGTCGACGACCGGCCGCTTCCTGGTGGGCACGACCGACGACCCGGTCAACAGCATCGGCCAGACGCCGATGCGCGCGCCCTCGGTGTTCAACTACTTTCGTCCGGGCTACGTGCCGCCGAACAGCGCGATCGCCGACGCGAAGCTGGTCGCGCCCGAGATGCAGACGACGCACGAGTCCTCGGTGGCGGGCTGGCTGAACACGATGCGCAGCGCCGTGCCCTCGGGCTTCGGCAACAACCCGCCCAACGAGCCCAGGCGGGACGTGCAGCCGGACTACGCGGACGAGCTTGCGCTCGCCGACAGCGGCCGCGCGCTGGTGGACCGCGTGGCACTGCTGCTCACCGCCGACCAGATGCCGCCCGCGATGCGCAACCGCATCACCGCCGCCGTCGACTCGATCAACGTGGCGATCAGCAACCCGACCAACCTGGAGACGGCACGGCGCAACCGCGTGCACCTCGCCGTCTACCTGACCCTCGCCTCGCCAGAGTTCATCGTCCAGAAGTGAGCACAAGGACCGACGACGCCATGAAACGCATCGACGCCTCGCGCCGGAACTTCCTGCGCCACGCCGCCCTCGCCTCGGCCGTCGGCCCGGGTGCCCCCTTCGCGCTGAACCTCGCGATGATGTCCGCTGCCCACGCCCAGGTGCCCGCCGACTACCGCGCGCTGGTCTGCATCTACCTCGGTGGCGGGAACGACGCGGCCAACATGGTGCTCGCCACCGACGCGCCGTCCTGGGCCGCGTACAACGCGGCCCGCAACGTCGCCCCGTCGCCGATCGCCTTGCCCGCGCCGGGTGCATCCGGCGGCGTGCTGCCGATCGTGCCCACGACCGCGCAGGGCGCGCGCAGCTTCGCGCTGCATCCGTCCATGCAGCCCCTCCAGGCGATGTTCGACGCCGGCCGCGCGGCGGTCGTCGCCAACGTCGGCACGCTGGTCGAGCCGGTCAGCAAGGCGCAATGGATCGCGCGCAGCGCGCGCACGCCGCCGCAGCTCTTCTCGCACAATGACCAGACCTCGATCTGGCAGGCCCGCAAACCCGAGGGCGCGCGCATCGGCTGGGGCGGCCGGATGGGCGACCTGCTCGCCGCGGCCAACCCCTACGCCAACTTCACGTCGATCTCGGCGGCCGGCAACGCGGTATTCCTCGCCGGCGAGACCACGATTCAGTACCAGGCGGGCAGCAACGGCGCCGTGACGATCGGCAACCTAAACGGCGGGCTGTTCGGCGCCACGAGCGCGACCAACCCGCTGCGCGCGATCGTCACCGACGACCGCGCCAACCTGTTCGAGAAGGAGCACGCGCGCGTCGTCAGGCGGGCCATCGACGCCCAGGTGGCGCTCGGCGCGGCGATGCTGCCGGCCGCCAGCCTGCCCGCGGTGCCGACCTTCAATGGGCAGACCAACGGCCTCGCGCAGCAGCTGCAGACCATCGCCCGCATCATCGGCGGACGCGGCACGCTCGGCATGAAGCGCCAGGTGTTCTACGTGAGCATGGGCGGCTTCGACACGCACGACAACCAGACCGCCAACCACGCCACGCTGATGGGCCGCCTCGCGCAGGCGATGGCCTACTTCGACCAGCTGATGCTGCTGCCCGCGATCAGCGCCGCCGGCGACGTGACACTGTTCACCGCGTCGGAGTTCGGCCGCACCCTCACCAGCAACGGCGACGGCACCGACCACGGCTGGGGCGCTCACCACCTGGTGTCGGGCGGCGCGGTGCGCGGCAAGGAGATCTACGGCACCTTCCCCACGATCGGGGTCAACACGGTCGACGACTTGGGCTCGGGGCGCCTGATCCCGAAGATCTCGGTCGACCAGTACGCGGGCACGCTCGCGCGCTGGTTCGGCCTGAGCGATCCGCAGATCACGACGATCTTCCCCAACATCGTCAACTTCGGGGCGGACCGCAACCTGGGCTTCATGAACGCCTGACGGCACCACCGCGCGCGCCCCGCTCGACGCGGGCCGCGCCGCGCCCGACAATCGGGGCCCCGCCAGCCGAGACCCCGCGATGGACATCCTGCGCACGCCCGACGATCGCTTCGCCGACGTCCCCGGCCACGACTGGCCGGTGACCTGGATCGACGACCTGCCGGGCTACGAGGGCCTGCGCACCGCGGTCCTCGACACCGGCCCGGGCGCGGGCGGGCGCAGCTTCCTGTGCCTGCACGGCGAGCCCACCTGGAGCTACCTGTACCGGAAGATGATCCCCGTGTTCGTCGCTGCAGGCCACCGCGTGATCGCGCCCGACCTGATCGGCTTCGGGCGCTCCGACAAGCCCGTCGACGACGCGGTCTACACCTTCGACTTCCACCGCGCCCACCTGCTGGCGCTGCTCGAGCGCCTGGCCCCGCGCAAGGTCACGCTGGTGTGCCAGGACTGGGGCGGGCTGCTGGGCCTCACGTTGCCGATGGAGATGCCCGAGCGCTTCGAGGGGCTGGTGGTGATGAACACGACGCTGGGCACCGGCGACGTGCCGCTGTCGCAGGGCTTCCACGACTGGCGCGCCTACGTCGCGAGCCAGCCCGCACTCGACTGCGGCAGGCTGATGCGCCGCGCCGTGCCGATCCTCGACGCGGCGCAGGCCGCGGCCTACGAGGCGCCCTTCCCGGACGCGCGCTACAAGGCCGGCGTGCGGCGCTTCCCGCAGCTGGTACCGGACGCGCCCGACGCACCGGGCGCGGCGACCTCGCGCCGCGCCCGCGACTGGTGGCGCACCGCATGGCGCGGGCACAGCCTGATGGCCGTGGGCCAGACCGATCCGGTGCTCGGCGAGCCGGTGATGGCGCAGCTGCGCAGCTGGATCCGCGACTGCCCGCCGCCGATGCTGCTGGCGGACGCCGGCCACTTCACGCCCGAGTGGGGCGGCCCGATCGCCGAGGCGGCGCTGCGCCGCGGCTGACCTGGCGCGGCCGTGGGGCCGGCCCTCAGGGCTCGCGCGCGAGCATCGGCGCGGGGTCGACGATCCGCGCGTCCATCGCGAGCAGCGGCTGGGTCACCCGGACGCCGGGCGCCCGCTGCGCCCGGCGCGCCTAGACCGACCGGATCGGAATCGGCTCGCGCCGGCGCGCCAGGGCGTCGCCCCGGTAGCGCCCGAGCAGCTCCGCCCACCGGGCGCGCGCCCCCGCCAGCTGCCGCTCCTTCACGTGGCCGTAGCCGCGGATCTGGTCCGGGATCCGCGCGAGCTCCACCGCCAGCGCGTGGTTGCCGGGTTCGAGGCGCGCGAGCAGCTCGTCGAGCAGCGCCTCGTACTCGCCGATCAGCGCCCGCTCGGTGCGACGCTCCGCGGTGTACCCGAAGGGATCGAGCCGGGTGCCGCGCAGCCGCTTGAGCCTGGCGAGCACGCGCAGCGCCGGCAGCATCCAGGGCCCGAATTCACGCTTGACCTGCTGGCCGGTCACCGGGTCGACCTTCGCGAGGATCGGGGGCGCCATGTGGAACCGCAGCTGCCAGTCGCCCTGGAACTGCGCTTTCAGGGACTCGACGAAGGCCGGATCGCTGTGCAGCCGCGCCACCTCGTACTCGTCCTTGTAGGACATCAGCTTGGCCAGGCCGCGCGCGACCGCCTCGGTCAGGCGCCACTTGCCCGCCGCCCCGACCCGGTCACCCTCCACGCGCCGCACGCGCTCGATCCAGCCCCGGTAGCGCTCGCTCCAGGCCGCATCCTGGAAGCCCTGCAGGTGGGCCACGCGACGGGCGATCAGGTCGTTGAGGTCGGAGTCGGTGCGCACCTGCCCGACCGGCCGGCGCAGCTCGATCACCTTGGCCTGCGGCTCGGGCAGCAGCGCCCGGCGGACAGCCTCGGCGTCGTGCGCGAGGCGTCGGCCCCAGGTGAACGCCTCGAGGTTGGGCGCGACCGACACGCCGTTCAGCTCGATCGCGCGCTCCAGCGCCTCGCGCGTCAGCGGCAGCCAGCCCTTCTGCCAGGCGTAGCCCAGCAGCATCGGGTTGGTGTAGATCGCGTCGCCCAGCAGCGCGACCGACAGCGCGTTGGCGTCGACGAAGTCGATGTCCTGCTCGCCGGCCGCCTCCAGCACGTTGCGCCGCAGCGCGTCGGCCGGCATCTTCCAGTCGGGGTCGCGCAGGAAGTCGGAAGTGGGCGCCACGTTGCCGTTGATGACTGCACGCGTGACGCGCGGGCGCATCTTGGAGAGCGCCTCGTTGCCGGCCGTCACGACCAGATCGCACCCGATCACCAGGTCGGCCTCGCCGGTCGCGATGCGGGTGGCGTGCAGCGCGTCGGGGCGTGCCGCGATCTGGACGTGCGAGAACACCGCGCCGCCCTTCTGCGCGAGGCCGGCCATGTCGAGCACCGAGATGCCCTTGCCCTCGAGGTGCGCCGCCATGCCGATCAGCTGCCCGATGGTCACCACGCCGGTGCCGCCGATGCCGGTCACCAGCACGCCGTAGGTGGCGTTGCCCGATGCGTCGATCGACACCGACGACGGCTCGGGCAGCGTCTGCAGCGAGACGGGCAGCGCCGGCGCCCCCGCGGCCTCGACCGCCGCGGGCGCCTTGCCGCGCCGCAGGCTGCCGCCCTCGATGGTCACGAAGCTCGGGCAGAAGCCCTTCAGGCAGGAGAAGTCCTTGTTACACGAGGACTGGTTGATGCGCCGCTTGCGGCCGAACTCGGTCTCGACGGGCTCCACCGACACGCAGGCCGACTGCACGCTGCAATCGCCGCAGCCCTCGCAGACCGCCTCGTTGATGACCACCCGCCGCGCCGGATCCGGAAAGCCCGGCTTGCCGTCGACGATCTTCTTGCGCCGGCGCCGCTTCTCGCTCGCACAGGTCTGGTCGTAGATGAGGATCGTGCAGCCCGGCACCTCGCGCAGCTCGCGCTGCACCGCATCGAGGTGGTCGCGGTGCCGGATCTCGACGCCCGCCATCGGCGGCGCCGACTTGATGGCGTCGTACTTGTCGGGCTCGTCGGTCACGACCACGATCCGGCGCGCACCCTCCGCGCTCATCTGCGCGACGATCGCGGGCACGGTCAGCGCGCCGTCGTGCGGCTGGCCGCCGGTCATCGCGACCGCGTCGTTGTAGAGGATCTTGTAGGTGATGTTGACCTTGGCGGCGATCGAGGCGCGCACGGCGAGATAGCCGGAGTGGAAGTAGGTGCCGTCGCCGAGGTTGGCGAAGATGTGCGTCTCGTCCGAGAACGGCGCCTGCCCGATCCAGGGCGTGCCCTCGCCGCCCATCTGCGTGTAGGTCTCGGTACGCCGCTCGGGCATCCAGATCGCCATGTAATGGCAGCCGATGCCGGCGACCGCGCGCGAGCCCTCCGGCACGCGCGTGGAGGTGTTGTGCGGGCAGCCCGAGCAGAAGGTCGGCGTGCGCGCGACCGTCAGGTGCGGCTCGGCGAGCGCGCGCTCCTTGGACTCGATGATCGCGATGCGCGACTCGATGCGCGCGCGGATGTCGGCGGGCAGCGCGCCGCCCAGGCGCGCGGCGTACTGACCCGGGTTCAGCAGCCGCCCGGCGATCGCCTTGGCGATGATCGCCGGCGACAGCTCGTACAGGGCCGGCAGCAGCCACTGGCCCTGCGGCATCGCCCACTCGCCGCCGCGGCCGTCCTTCTCGTCGAACTTGCCGTAGACCCTGGGGCGCACGTCGTCGCGCCAGTTGTAGAGCTCCTCCTTGAGCGCGTACTCCATCACCTGGCGCTTCTCCTCGACCACCAGGATCTCGTCGAGGCCGGTGGCGAACTCACGGACCGTGGCCGACTCGAGCGGCCACACGACGCCGCACTTGAAGACCCGGATGCCCAGGCGCGCGCAGGCCTCGCGATCGAGGCCGAGGTCCTCGAGCGCCTGCATGGTGTCGAGGTAGGCCTTGCCGCCCGTGAGGATGCCGAACCAGGCGTTGGGGGAGTCGACCACCACTTCGTTCAGGCGGTTGGCGCGCACGTAGGCGAGCGCCGCGTACCACTTGTAGTTGAAGAGCCGCGCCTCCTGCTCGAGCGGCGGGTCGGGCCAGCGGATGTTGAGCCCGTGCGGATCGTGGTGCGGGTACGCGAAGTCCTCGGGGATCACGATGCGCACGCGGTCGGGGTCGATCTCGACCGAGGCCGAGGCCTCGACCACCTCGGTCACGGTCTTCATCGCGACCCAAAGGCCCGACCAGCGCGACATCGCCCACGCGTGCAGGCCGAGGTCGAGGTACTCCTGCACCGTGGCCGGGTAGAACACCGGCATCCCGCAGGCCTTGAAGACGTGGTCCGACTGGTGCGGCAGCGTCGAGCTCTTGGCGCCGTGGTCGTCGCCCGCGAGCGCGATCACCCCGCCCAGCCGCGCGGTGCCGGCCGCGTTGGCGTGTTTGAAGACGTCGCCGCTGCGGTCCACGCCCGGCCCCTTGCCGTACCACATCGAGAACACGCCATCGACCTTGGGCCGCGGCGTGAGGCCCAGCTGCTGCGTGCCCCAGACCGAGGTGGCCGCGAGGTCCTCGTTGAGGCCCGGCTGGAACACGATCCGGTGGCGCTGCAGGTGCTCGCGCGCCTTCCAGAGCGCCTGGTCGAGACCACCGAGCGGCGAGCCGCGATAGCCGGACACGAAGCCCGCGGTGTTCAGCCCGGCGCGCCGGTCGCGCTCGCGCTGCAGCATCGGCAGACGCACCAGGGCCTGCGTGCCCGACATGAAGGCGCGCCCGCGCTCCAGCGCGTACTTGTCGTCGAGGGTGACCTCGCGCAGGGCGCGGTCGAGTTCGGCGCGCAGCGCCGGGTCCAGCGGAGCATTCAAGGGTGTCTCCCTTCCGTAGATCGTGTCCCGGGGCCCGGGGCTGCCCTGGGCAGCCGACGGGCGTGTGTCACCGCTCGTGACGGCGCATACACGAATTATGCGACACACCGAGGACAGGCGGAATCGGCGCGTGCCGGTACAGCCCGGTGCCGGCCCGCCGGTACGGCGACGCAGCCGGGCGGCGGTCGTGGGGGGTCGCTGTCATCGAACCGTCGCACCGCTGCAATGAACCTGTCATCGCCGCACTGGAACCTCTATCGCTCACGAGGAGCGCACATGTCCAGCCACGACACAGAGACCGAGACCAATCTTTCCGCCAATCCGCACTTCGACTCGCTCGTGCAGCAGCGCCTGGCAGCCCCCGGGCGCCGCGGCGTGCTGCGCGGCGGATTCGGGCTCGCCGCCGCGTCCTTCATGGGCGGTGCGACCGGCCTGCTGGCCGCCTGCGGCAGCAACGACGACCCGGCCCCGGTGGCCGCAACCCCCACCCCGACACCGACCCCGACGCCCGCCGCGCCCGTCCGCCCGGCGAGCCTGAACTTCACCGCGATCGCCAAGAGCGTGGCCGATTCCCTGACTGTCGCGAGCGGTTACACCGCGACCGTGCTCTACCGCCTCGGCGACCCGCTCGCCGCGGGCGTGGCGCCCTACCGCAACGACGGCACCGACACCGCGTCGAGCTTCGCGCAGCGCGTAGGCGACCACCATGACGGCATGCAGTTCTTCGGCCTGGGCGCCGACGGCAAGTACAGCGCGACCGCATCCGACCGCGGCCTGCTGTGCATGAACCACGAGGCGATCACGCCGATGTTCCTGCACGCAGCCGGCGTCACGACGACGGGCACGGGCAACGCGCAGGTCCGCACGGTCGCCGACGAAGTGCTGCGCGAGTTCTACGTGCACGGCGTGTCGGTGGCCGAGGTGCAGCGCTCCGCCACCGGGACGTGGACCATGAAAGGCGACGGTGCGCTGAACCGCCGTATCCACACGCTGACCGACGTCATGCTGTCCGGCCCGGCGGCCAGGACTCCGTACATGGTCACCAAGTACTCGACCGACGGCTCGCGCACCCGCGGCACGGTGAACAACTGCGCGAACGGCTACACGCCGTGGGGCACCTACCTCACCTGCGAAGAGAACTGGGCGGGCTACTTCCGGCGGATCACCGCGACCGACAATCCCAGGCGCACGGCCAAGGAACTCGTCTCGTTCGCGCGCTACGGCGTGGCGGGCACCGGCCGCGAGCTGTGGGCGACCGTCACGCCCGACACGGCCGACAACCTGTACGGCCGCTGGAACGCGGAGGCGACCGGCGCCTCCGCCGCCGCCGATTACCGCAACGGTCCCAACACCTACGGCTGGAACGTCGAGATCGACCCGTTCAACGCGACGTCCACGGTCAAGAAGCGCACCGCGATGGGTCGCTTCGCGCACGAGGGCGCCTGGCCCGCCAAGGCGGTCGCGGGCAAGCCGGTGGTGTTCTACATGGGCTGCGACTCGCGCAACGAGTACATCTACAAGTACGTGTCGACGGCGCTGTGGGACGCGGCCGACGCGGGCAAGGGCATCGCCGCCGGTGACAAGTACCTCGACGACGGCAAGCTCTACGTCGCGAAGTTCGCGGCCGACGGCACGGGTCAGTGGATCGAGCTGAAGTTCGGCACCGGCGCGGTCACCGCGTCCAACGCGGCGTACGCGTTCGCCGACCAGGCCGACGTGCTGATCAACACGCGCCTGGCCGCCGACGCCGCGGGCGCGACGAAGATGGACCGGCCGGAATGGGGCGCCGTCGACCCGATCACCGGGGCGGTGTACATGACGCTGACCAACAGCAATGCGTCCAACCGCACGCTCGCCTCGACGGACGCGGCCAACCCGCGCCACTACAACGACGTCAAGGGCGGCACGACCAACCAGTACGGCAACCCCAACGGCCACATCATCCGCTGGCTCGAGCCGGGCGCCGACTCGTCGGCGACCACCTTCACCTGGGACATCTTCCTGTTCGGTGCGCGCGCGGGCAGCAACGCCGACAACGTCAACCTGTCGAACCTGACCGCCGACAACGACCTGTCGAGCCCCGACGGCCTGTGGTTCAGCAGCCGGGGCGTGTGCTGGATCCAGACCGATGACGGCGCCTACACGGACGTGACCAACTGCATGCTGCTGGCCGCGCTGCCGGGCACGGTCGGCGACGGCGCGGTGAAGACCATCACCAACACCGACGCCACCGGCGCCACCAAGCAGGTGCAGACCCGCGTCGGTGCGGCGCTGGGCACGCGGCTGCGCCGCTTCCTGGTGGGCCCGAAGGACTGCGAGATCACCGGCCTCGCCGAGACCCCCGACGGTCAGGCGCTGTTCGTGAACATCCAGCACCCGGGCGAGGACACCCCTTCCTCCGCGATCGGGACGCCGGCCTCGTACACCAGCCACTGGCCCGACGGCGGGCTCACACGGCCGCGCTCGGCGACGATCGTGATCACCCGCACCGGCGGCGGCGTGATCGGCACCTGACCGGGATCAGGCCGCCGTGCCGCCCCCCCGCGGCCGGCGGCCTGGGATGACGGCGTGCCCGCGCTCCAGCTCGTACTCGTCGTCGAGGGTGACCTCGCGCAGGGCGCGGTCGAGGTGGGCGCGCAGCGCCGGATCGATGGGGGCGCTCAAGGTCTGTCTCATTCCGATGATCGTGTCTCGGTCGTCCCGGGCGGGCCAGGCAGGCCGGCACGCATCGGGGTCGTCACCGCTCGTGGCGGCTCGCCCGCCGATCAAGCGACAGGCCCGCGATGCCGGAAACCGAACCGCACCGATACGGTCGGCCGGCGCCTCGCCGGCACGGCCGATGCGGGCTATCACACGGCTGAAACCCAACTGCAACGTCACTGAAATCCGGCGTCGCTAGTCTCGGGCCCGGATTCCCAAACACCAACGAGAGCACGCCCATGTCCGACAAGCTCGACACCAGCCACAACGACTCGACCAACGAGCACTTCCAGGATGTCCTGCAGCGCTCGCTCGCCAACCCCTCTCGGCGCGGCGTGATCCGCGGCGGACTCGGGCTCGCCGCGCTGGGCGGCATTCCGTTCATGAGCGCCTGCGGCAGCGACGACGAGCCGACGCCCGTCGCGCCCGTCGTGCCCGCCGGGCCCGCACTCGGCTTCGCGTCCACCGCGAAGAGCATCGCCGACAGCGTGGTCCTGCCCGCCGGCTACACCTTCACCGTCCTGCACGCCACCGGCGACCGCCTGGTCTCGTCGATCCCGGCCTACAGCAACAGGGGCACCGAGACCGACGACTGGTCGCAGCGCATCGGCGACCACCACGACGGCATGGACATCTTCTTCATCGGCAGCGACGGCAAGGTCACGATGACCGACACCGGCCGTGCGGTGCTCGTGGTCAATCATGAGAGCTCGGCCGACGCGCACTTCTTCCACCCCACCGGCCAGACCTCCAACGGCGTCACCGGCAAGAAGTTCACGCAGTTCGGCGACTGGGACCTGGGCAACCGCCCGGCGCTGGAGGTGCTCAAGGAGATCAACCAGCATGGCGTGAGCCTGGTCGAGGTGATCCGCTCGGGCAGCGGCTGGCGCTACATGACCGACTCGATCTACAACCGCCGGGTCACCGCGCAGACCCCGGTCCGCATCGCCGGCCCGGCCGCCCACCTGAACGATATCCGGACCTTGATGGTGACCCGCTTCGACCGCGGCGGCAGCACCGCACGCGGCACGCTGAACAACTGCGGCCACGGCATCACGCCCTGGGGCACCTACCTCGCCTGCGAGGAGAACTGGGCGGTCTACTTCGCGATGCCCAAGGGCTCGAACCCGGTCGATGCGAAGACGATCACTTCGCGCGCCCGCTATGGCGTGGCCCGTGCGCCGATCGCTGACGCCGCCACCGCCGCCTCCTCGCAGGGCTGGCACACGCCGGACGCCAGCGACGACCGCTTCGCGCGCTGGAACGTGTCGGCCGTGGGTGCCACCGCCGCCGACGACTTCCGCAACGAGCCGAACACCTTCGGCTACAACGTCGAGATCGACCCGCTCGCCGCCGGCTCCGCCACCAAGCGGGTCGCGATGGGCCGCTTCGCGCACGAAGCCGCGGTCTGCAGCCTGCCCGAGGTCGGCAAGCCGCTCGCCTTCTACATGGGCTGCGACTCGCGCAACGAGTACATCTACAAGTTCGTCAGCACCGCGGTGTGGAACGCCGGTGACATCGGGGGCGGCCTCGCCGCCGGTGACAAGTACCTGAACGAGGGCAAGCTGTACGCGGCGAAGTTCAATGCCGACGGCACGGGCAACTGGCTCGAGCTGAGCATCGACGTCCCTGCGGTGAAGAACTTCACCGGCTACGCGTTCGCAAACCAGGCGGACGTTCTGGTCAACGCGCGCCTCGCCGCCGACGCGGTCGGCGCGACGAAGATGGACCGCCCCGAGTGGGGCGCGGTCAACCCGGCCAACGGCGACATCTACTTCACGCTGACCAACAACAGCGCCGCCAACCGCACGCCGACCACCGTCAACGCGGCCAACCCCCGCGCCTACGCGGACGCCGACGGACGCAGGGGCTCCGGTAACCCCAACGGCCACATCATCCGCTTCAAGGAGAGCGGCATGATGTCGACGGCGATCGGCTTCATGTGGGACATTTTCCTGTTCGGTGCCGAGGAGGATATGGGCGACGCCAACGTCTCGAAGCTCACCGCGAACAATTCGTTCTCGTCGCCCGATGGGCTGTGGTTCAGCAAGTCGACCGGCATCTGCTGGATCCAGACCGACGACGGTGCTTACACCGACGAGACCAATTGCATGCTCTTGGCCGCGATCCCCGGCGCCGTCGGTGACGGCGGCAAGGTCACGGTGAAGAACAGCATGACGGTCAGCGGAGCCGTGGTCACCGGCACGCAGGAGACCTTCGTCGGCGCCGCGCTCGGCGACGCGAAGCTGCGCCGCTTCCTGGTGGCGCCGAAGGGCTCGGAGGTCACCGGCATGGCCGAGTCGCCTGACGGCAAGACGGTCTTCGTGAACATCCAGCATCCGGGCGAGGAAACGCCTGCGCTGGGCACCGCGGCTGCCTTCGCGTTCCAGAGCCAGTGGCCCGGCAACACGGGCTACGGCGTGGCGGGTCGGCCGCGCTCGGCGACCCTGGTGATCACGCGCACCGACGGCGGCAAGATCGGGGTGTGAATCCCCGGCCCGGGCTGACGGGCCCGGCCCCCGGCGCGGGCGGCGATCGCCCGTGCCGGGGGCGACCCGATCGGGACCCGCCGCGGCTCAGGTCGTCGCGGCCGGCGGCCTGGGCATCAGCACCGTCGCGATCGCCACCAGCACGCAGGCGAGCGCGGCGAAGTCGTGCCAGGTGGGGCGCTCGCCCAGCAGCGCCATCCCCGAGAACAACCCCACCACCGGGATCAGCATCACCGACAGGCCGCTGGCCACCGGCGTGAGGATGCTCGCGAGCCGGAACCACAGCAGCTGCGACACGCCGAACACCATGAACACGTTGTAGAGGATCGCTCCCCACTCGACGGCGTCGGGCGGGCGCACCCACTGGTCGCGCTCCAGTACCCAGGCCAGCGGCACGCACACGGCCACCGCCATCAACAACATCCAGAAGGTCAGCACGACCAACGGGCCGGGCAGGCGGCGCCTGCGCATCAGGTGCGTGCCGATCGCCCATGCGAACGCCGCGGCCAGCATCAGCAGCGTGCCCAGCGGCCGGCCGGAGAGCGTCGAGAGCTCGTCGAACAGCAGCAGCGCCACCGCGCCGCAGGCCGCGAGCACGCCGAAGGCGGTGCGGGCGTCGAGCCGGTCGCGGTAGTACAGCCAGCCCACCAGCGCGGTCCAGACCGGCATCGTGTAGCCCAGGATCGCGGCACGGCCCGACGACAGCAGCTTGACGCCGTAGATGGCCAGCACGTACCAGATGATCATGTTGGTCAGGCCCAGCAGCGCCAGCTCGGGCCAGTGGCGCCGCGGGACCCGCAGCGAATGGCCCTGCGCGCGTGCGACCGCGGCGAGCAGCAGCATGCCGCCGGTCATGGCCATCGCCCGGAAGGTCAGCGGCGCGAAGTCGCGTACGCCCGCCTTCATGATGGGCCAGTTCAGGCCCCACAGCAGGGTCAGCAGGACGAGCAGCGCGAGGTCCTTGCGGGACAGGGTGACGATGACGTGCTCCGGGGGACGCGGGGGGCGGACGACGGGCGGCACGCTGCGCCCGGCAGGTAGAATCGGCGGCTCATGACCGCCTCGTTCACATTGTCGCTCAGGGACTCCTGGGCCCGTTCCGGTTCGATGCTCTGCGTCGGGCTCGACCCCGACCCCGCCCGCCTGCCGCCGCATCTGGCGGGCGCGCCGGACGCGATCCTGCGCTTTTGCACCGCGATCGTCGACGCGACCGCCGACCTCGCCTGCGCCTTCAAACCGCAGGTCGCCTACTTCGCGGCGCAGCGTGCCGAGGATCAGCTCGAGGCCCTCATCGCCCACATCCACGAGCGCCATCCGGGCGTGCCGGTCGTGCTCGACGCCAAGCGCGGCGACATCGGCCCGACCGCCGAGCAGTACGCCCGCGAGGCCTTCGAGCGCTACCGGGCCGATGCGGTGACCGTGAACCCCTACATGGGCTTCGACTCGGTCGAGCCCTGGCTCGAGCACGCCGGTCGCGGCGTGATCCTGCTGTGCCGCACCTCCAATCCCGGCGGCGCCGACCTGCAGTCGCTGGACGTCGGCGGCGAACGGCTCTACGAGCGGGTGGCCCGCCTCGCGGCCGGCCCCTGGAACCGGGGCGGCGAGCTCGGCCTGGTGGTCGGGGCGACCGTGCCGGCGGAGCTGGCCCGGGTCCGCGCGCTGGCGCCCGCACTGCCGCTGCTGGTGCCGGGGATCGGCGTGCAGGGCGGCGACGTCGCCGCCACCGTCGCCGCCGGGCGCGACGCCGGCGGCCTGGGCATGATGATCAACTCGTCGCGGGCGATCCTGTACGCCGGGCGCGGCGAGGACTTCGCACAGGCTGCGCGGCAGGCGGCACGCGACACCCGCGACCTGATCGAGCGCTGCCGGCGGCTTCCGTAACCCGTCGTGGCGGCGCTACACTGGCCGCCCCGAAGCAGCGGTCCGATCGCCGATGAGAGTCCTGCTCGCTGAAGACGACACCGTGCTGGCCGACGGGCTGTGCTGCTCGCTGCGCAAGGGCGGGTATGCGGTCGACTGGGTCACCAGCGGCAACGACGCCGACTCTGCGCTGGTGGCCCAGGCCTATGATCTGCTGATCCTCGACCTCGGCCTGCCCCGGATGTCCGGCATTGAGGTCCTCACGCGGCTGCGCGCTCGCGAGACGCGGGTGCCGGTGCTGATCCTCACGGCGGCCGACTCGGTCGAGCAGCGGGTACGTGGCCTGGACCTCGGTGCCGACGACTTCATGGCCAAGCCCTTCGCGCTCTCCGAGCTGGAGGCGCGGGTGCGCGCGCTGGTGCGCCGTGCAGCGGGGGGCGGGGCCAACCTCATGCGCCTGGGCGAACTGGTCTACGACCAGGGCGGGCGCACCGCCACCCTGCATGGCACCGGCCTGGAGTTGTCGGCCCGCGAGACGGGCCTGCTCGAGGTGCTGCTGTCGCGGGTAGGACGGCTCGTCAGCAAGGAGCAGATCGTCGACCACCTGTGCGAGTGGGGCGACGAGGTCAGCCACAACGCAATCGAGGTCTACATGCACCGGTTGCGCAAGAAGCTCGAAGGCGCGGGCATCCGCATCGCGACCGTCCGCGGCCTTGGCTACTGCCTGGAGCGGCCGCCGGAAGGCGTCGGCAAGCCCTGAGCACCCGACCCGCCCCGCCCCGGCGCGACACCCCGGGCACCGATGCACCGTCACGCCGCCGGTCGCGGACGAACCGGCTGCTCCGGGGCAGCCTGCAGGACCTGCGCCGCACGCACGAGCGCATGCACGAGCCCTGGTTCGGGGCCGACGAGGCGCCGGTGCCGCCCGAGAGCGCACCGCCGCGCCGCGGCGCATCGGAGGCCGCACACCTGGCGCGGGCCGCGGCGGATGCGCGGGCCGCGGACACGGACGCACCGGTCCGCGGGACGGCGGGCGCCGACGCCGCGGCACTGCAGGCCTCGGCCGCCGCCGCCGACGCGGGCGGTCGGATCTGGGCCGGCCGCTGGCGCCAGCGCAAGCCGCGCGGCCGTGCCGCGCGCATCGAGCAGCGCTCGCTCTTCGGCGAGATCCTCGACTGGATGTTCGCGCCGCTGCTGCTGCTGTGGCCGCTGTCGGTGGCCATCACCTTCCTCGTGGCGCGCTCACTCGCCGACGCACCCTACGACCGCGCGCTCGACGACCGCACCGAGGCGCTCGCCCAGCAGGTGCGCTTGGCAGGGGACCGCGTGGTCGTGAACCTGCCGCGCGCGGCCCGCGACCTCCTCGTCGGCGGCGACGACGACGTCGTCTACTACCAGGCGGTGGGGCCGCTCGGGCGGCTGATCGCGGGCGATCCGGACCTGCCACGCCCGGGCCTGTACGACTATCCCCAGCCCGGCCAGGTCAAGCTGCGCACCACCACGTTCCGCGGCGAGCAGGTGCGCATCGGCTACATGTACCTCGACCAGATCGAAGGCGACGCGATCGCGCCGGTGCTGGTCCAGGTGGCCGAGACCCTCGACAAGCGCACGCGGCTCGCCAACGAGATCATCAAGGGTGTGATCTTCCCGCAGTTCATGATCCTGCCGGTGGCGGTGATGCTGGTGTGGTTCGGGCTCTCGCGCGGGCTCGCGCCCCTCAAGACGCTGCGCGAACGCATCCGCGCGCGCGACCCGGACGACCTCTCGCCCATCGACCCGCGCGCCGCGCCCGAAGAGATCGCGCCGCTGGTCGACGCGTTCAACGAGATGCTCGAGCGGCTGGCCCAGAACGTCAGCGCACAGAAGCGCTTCATCGCCGATGCCGCTCACCAGATGAAGACGCCGCTGGCTGGCTTGCGCACGCAGACCGAACTCGCGCTGCGCGAGCGCGATCCGGCGGAGCTGCGCCGCAACCTCGAGCAGATCGCGCGCGGCTCGCAGCGGGCCGCCCACCTGATCAGCCAGCTGCTGTCGCTCGCGCGGACGGAGAACCTGCGCGACGCGGCGAGCTTCGCGCCCATCGATCTGAAGCCGCTCGCCCGCGAGGTGGCCTCCGAGTGGGTGCCCGCCGCGATCGAGCGCGGCATCGACCTGGGCTTCGAGACGGTCGGGGCCTCGCCCGCGCGCAGCGCGGGCGATGCGGCAGCCCCCATCGCCGGTCACCCGATCCTGCTGCGCGAAATGATGAACAACCTGCTCGACAATGCGCTGCGCTACACGCAGCACGGCGGCGCCGTGACCCTGCGGGTGGTGACCGACTCGCACCACGTCCACCTGGAGATCGAGGACAGCGGCCCGGGCATCGGCCCGGCCGAGCGCGAACTGGTCTTCGAGCGCTTCTACCGCGTGCTCGGCACCGGCGTCGACGGCAGCGGCCTGGGCCTGGCGATCGTGCGCGAAATCGCCGACCAGCACGGCGCGACGATCCTGGTCGAGACCGCGCGGCCGGGGTGCGACCCGCCCGGCGCCCGGTTCATCGTCACGTTCGAGTCGCCCAGATCCGGGCGCGCCGCGCCCCCGCCGGCCTGACCGCGGTCGGCACGCCGGGTTGACAAGGCCCCGGCGCCCGGACTACCTTCGAGGGATGCCTTGCGTGCACCGCCCTACCCTGCCGCGTCCGATCCTGCTGGCCCTACTACCGTCGGGTCGGGGTCGGCTGCTGCCCGCACAGGGCGCCTGAGCCAGGTCAGCGCCGTCCCCGGCCCACCCTTCCCCCGACCGAAACGCCGGGCGCACGGGAGGTCGCCGCGGCACAGGCCCCACCTTCCCCTCTGCTCCACGTCCCGGTTGCACGAAGTCCGTCGCAATCCCAGGAGCCTCACGTCATGATGAAATCCCCCGCCGGCAAGTACCGACCGTTCCCGGTGATCGACCTGCCCGATCGCCGCTGGCCGTCCCGCGTCATCGGCCGCGCGCCGCGCTGGCTCTCGACCGACCTGCGCGACGGCAACCAGGCGCTCTTCGAGCCGATGGACACCGCCCGCAAGCTGCGCATGTTCGACACCCTGGTGAAGATCGGCGTCAAGGAGATCGAGGTCGGGTTCCCCGCCGCATCGCAGACCGACTTCGACTTCGTCCGGCACCTCATCGAGGAGCAGCTGGTCCCGGACGACGTCGTGATCAGCGTGCTGACCCAGGCACGCGAGGACCTGATCACCCGCTCCGTCGAGTCGCTCGAGGGCGCGCGACGCGCGGTCGTGCACCTGTACAACGCGACCGCGCCGGTGTTCCGCCGCGTCGTGTTCGGCATGACCGAGCAGGCGGTGCTCGAGCTCGCGGTGAGCAGCACCCGCGTCGTGCGGCGCCTGCTCGAGGCGCGGCCACGAACCGAGTGGGGCTTCGAGTACAGCCCCGAGGTGTTCTCCAGCACCGAGCTCCCCTTCGCGCGGGACGTCTGCGCGGCGGTCATGCAGGCCTGGGACGCGACGCCCGAGCGGCCGGTGATCCTGAACCTGCCCGCCACCGTCGAGTCGGCCACGCCCAACGTGTACGCCGACCAGATCGAGTGGATGGACCGCAACCTGCCCAACCGCGCCGCCGCCGTGATCTCGGTGCATCCGCACAACGACCGCGGCACAGCGGTGGCCGCGGCCGAGCTGTCGGTCATGGCGGGCGCGCAGCGCATCGAGGGCTGCCTGTTCGGCAACGGCGAGCGCACCGGCAACGTCGATCTCGTCACCCTCGCGTTGAACCTGTACAGCCAGGGCATCGACCCCGGCCTCGACTTCTCCGACATCAATGCCGTGGCGCGTACCGTGGAGCAGTGCAACCAGCTCCCGATCCATCCCCGCCACCCCTACGTCGGCGACCTGGTCTTCACGGCCTTCTCCGGCTCCCACCAGGACGCGATCAAGAAGGGCTTCGCCGCACAGCGCGCGGACGCGCCGTGGGAGGTGCCCTACCTGCCGATCGACCCCGCCGACGTCGGCCGCAGCTACGAGTCGGTGATCCGCGTCAACAGCCAGTCGGGCAAGGGCGGCATCTCCTTCCTGCTCGAGCGCCACCACGGCCTGGTGATGCCGCGCCGCCTGCAGGTGGAGTTCAGCGCGCTGGTGCAGCGGCACACCGACGAGCACGGCACCGAGGTCACCGCCGACGACCTGTGGCGGCTGTTCTCGGAGGAGTACCTGAACCCCGCGGCGCGCATCCGCTTGGTGTCCCACCGGATGGTCGGCAGCGACGCCGGCCATCAAGTGGACCTGGTGGTCGCCATCGACGGCACGCACCACACGCTTCGCGGCGAGGGCAACGGCCCGATCGACGCAGCGGTCAACGCGCTGGGCGTGCCGCTGCGTGTGGACGCCTACGAGGAGCGCTCGATCGACGCGGGCTCGGATGCCCGCGCGGTGGCCTTCATCGAGGCCGCCTGCGACGGCGTGACCGGTCCGCGCTTCGGCGTGGGCATCGACGCGAGCATCGTCGTCGCGTCGCTGCGGGCGCTGCTGTGCGCAGCCGAGCGCCTGGGGCTGGCCGACCGCTGGACGGGCGCCGCGGCGCCGCTGCGGGCGGCCTGAGGGCGCGCAGCGCCCGGCTCCACGGGAGTCAGGGGCGATCGTGCCGCTTTGACGCACTCAGGCGTGCAGGCTACAATCCAGCGCTTTGGCGGATTAGCTCAGTTGGTTAGAGCGACGGAATCATAATCCGCAGGTCCGGGGTTCGAGTCCCTGATCCGCCACCAGTCACATGAAGGGGTTACGCGCTTCGGCACGTGACCCCTTGTCGTTTCTGGGAGGCCATGGAACCGCCTTGCACGCGGATTTCTTCAGTGAGCCTTCGCCGCGCCCTTGCGGATTGCGCAGCCGTCTGCCGGCGACGGAGGCTGCCGATGCTCAGGGCGCAGCGCAGCCCGCCACGGAGGGAGGGGGCGCCACCGGAGCAGTGCGCGTCGCTCAAGGTCCGGGACGCGCGCCCGTTGGAGGGATCGGCACCGGCTTGCGGGCATCGTCGCTCTGGCCTTCGGCGATCGGCCCTTCGGGCTCTTCCCAGTTGTAGGCGCCGATCTGCGCCGGCGCGACCGGAGTAGGCGCCAGCACGACGACCAGCCGCATGCCGTCGCTGTAGAACGAATCACCCATGAGGTTGACCCTGGGCTCGGTGCGGTGCGCGGCGGCGCCACCCTTGACGAACGCGAAACGGTCGACCACGTTGTGCGTGAACAGGCTCTGCAGCAGGTACGCCCGCGCCTCGTCGACGGCCGGGTCGATCACGTGGGTCGTGAGGGTCGGCGACTTCGGCGTCACCTTGACGCCGATGTCGCGGCTGATCTGGCCGATCCAGACCTGGCGCCCCTCGAACCGGAACGGCGCCAGCCACAGCCGCATGTGGTTGCGGCGGGTGATGGTGCTGCGCGCGCGTTGCATCGCGAAGTCCTGCGTGCGGCCCAGTGCGTAGAGCGGGCTCACCGGGGCAACCGGATAGGCCGCGCCCGAGATCGCCGCGCCGACCTCGCGCCCGACCGTGGTCAGGTTGATCCGGTGCGTGAACGACCAGCCGCTGCGCGACAGCGCGCCGAGCGTCTCTTTGGCATCGCCAATCAGCACGACGTTCAGGGGATCGCCTTCCGTGCTGCCTGCCTCGTCAGTCGTGCAGCAGGGCAACTTCTCGAGTTCGGCCCGCAGCCGGTCGGCGTCCAGGTCGGGGAGCGTGCGCCCGGCGTAGATGCGGTCGGGGTCGAGCCGTTCATAGTCGAAATCGCCGTCCGGCAGCGGCAGAGCAAACCCGAAACGCAGCAGTTGCCCGGGCGAATGCAGTTGCACGTCGACATAGCGGCCACCCTCGGCGCGCGGCACGATCACGAAACCCTGGTTGAGGGTCTGCGGCGCCAGCAGGATGCGTATCGACTCATCACGCACGTACTGCCGAAACCGCTCGAAGTCCTTGCCGGGCACGGCCTTGCGCATGAGGAAGGCCGCTTCGTCGGCCGAGTAGACGTCGGCGTCGATGGCGCCGCGCATCAGACGCAGGCGGCGCGGCGAGGCGTTGCGCACCTCGAGCCAGACGGCCTGCAGCCCGAATGCGGCGAGATCGACGCCAAAGTGCTGGCGCGCCTGCGCATCGGTGAGGATCGCCGTAGACACCGTCACGTCGTTGCGGGACTGGCTCTGCGCCGCCCCTGGATCGGGCGGCAGCGGCAGCGCGGACGGCGAAAAACTCGCGCAAGCGCTGACGAGCAAGGCGGCAAGTGCAGCAAGCGCGGCTCGCGACATGTCGCGCGACTCTGCCTCGGTAAGGAGCCCTGGAGTCTACTCGTGGCCCGCGGCGCCCGCCACTGCTTCGGCGGGGGCAAGCCGTTCGCCGAGGAACAGCAGCATGGCCTCCCGCAGTACGGGCTGCGGGAACGGCCCGGGATCGGGGCGCGCGGCCAGCTACGGCAAGCCCTGCTCGATCCGCAAGGCGATGCCGGCTACATCACGCGGCCGGCGCTGTCGGACGAACGGGTGTGGCCGAACGCGGCAGCGCAGATCGAGCGCGGGCACCAGCCGCAGCAGCGTGATCTCGGAGGGTGCACCGAAGCGCTTGGGCGGACCCCAGTAACCGGTGCCCCGGCTCACGTAGATCCACAGTCCGCGCAGCCGGTGCAACCCGGCGGTATAGGGCTGCTGCAGGCTCACGAAGAAGTTCCAGGGCAGGAACTGTCCGCCGTGGGTGTGGCCCGAGAGCTGCAGGTCGAACCCGGCGTCGGCCGCCGCCGCCGCGCTGCGCGGCTGGTGCGCGAGCAGGATCCACAGGGCGCCGGCCGGCGCGCCCGCGAGGGCTGCCCGCGGATCGCTGCGGTGCGCCGCATCGAAGTGGTGGGCCGAATGGTCGGTGACACCGGCCAGCACCAGCCGGGCCTCGCCGCGGCCCAGCACGACATGCTCGTTCATCAGCACCGTGATGCCCAGTCGGCGCAGTTCGACGATCCATGCATGCGCGCCAGAGTAGTACTCGTGGTTGCCTGTCACGAAGTAGGTGCCGTGTGCGCTGGACAGCCGCGACAGCGGCGACACGTGGACGGCAAGGTCTGCGACGCTGCCGTCGACCAGGTCGCCGGTCACTGCAACCAGGTCGGGCTCGAGACGGTTCACTGTATCGACGATTGCCTCGACGTACGGCCGTCGGATCGTGCGCCCGACGTGCACGTCGCTGAGCTGCGCGATCGTATAGCCGTGCAGCGCCGCAGGCAGGCCGGTGACCGGTACGTCGATGCGTACCACGCGCGCAGTACGACGGGCATTGACGAAGCCCCACGCGGTCACCGCAGCGCCCAGCAGCGGCACCGCCAGCGCGGTGCCCAGCGACAGCCCGTCTAGGCCGACGACCGCAGGCCACACCGCATCGAATGCCCTCGCCAGCAGCAGGCCGGCGTCGCGCAGCACCGTCAGCACGAACAGCGACGAGAACAATCCGAGGCAGAGCATCCCGACCCAATACGTCGTCGTCACCGCGCGACCGCCACGCCGGCGCATGGCGCGCGCCCCGAGCGGCAGCGCCAGCGCCGACGCCATCAGCAGCGCGACAAGCAGCGTGGCCGCGACCGGCCAGGCAGCCAGCGCCGGCACCAGGCGCAGGCCGACATAGCCATGCAGCAACGCGGACAGGGCCCAGACGACGATCACGATGAGGTTCCGGGTCGATAGGCGGACCGATCGACGAGCAGGACGGCGTGTCTCACGTCGGCGGGTTCAAACGTCAGTCGTGCCGGGTCGCCCGGCCTGACCGGCCGGCCGGACCGTACGATCAGTTCGAGGAGCAACTGCATCGGAAACACCGCGCTGCGCCACGAGGTCGGGTTCGATGAACGCGTCGTGCGCGGCCGTACCGAGCGCCCGGCCTCGGTCCATGCGATGTTCGAGCGCGCGCTCGCCCCTGACCCGGAGCGCGATGCGATGGTCTTCGAAGGCCTGGCCGCAGCGCTCACCGCCGACGGGCGACGGCGATTGCCGCACCTGAGATCGAAGCCGATCACCGACACGCTGCACCGGTGGCTGCGCTGTCGGCTGTACTCCCAGACCTGCCGCTGGCGCGGGTTCAGTCAGCTTCTCTGAGCAGGCGCATCCCCACCAGGGGGTAGCGTGTGGAAGGGCTGCTCCAGTTGCGATAGGACGGCCCTGCATAAAAGGCCCAGGTATGCCACGAGCCGCCACGGCGCACGCGCACATCACCCTCAGTGGGCCACTCTGTGGATCGTTCAGCGGCGAGTGGGCGTAGTAGTCGTCACCGTGGTCACGCGCAATGCAGCGGACTTCGCAGGCACCGGTGTGAAGGTCTTGAACCCGTTCGTGGCATCCGCTTCCCGGCAATAATGCGGTTCGCAGTCGATCGCGCAGTGCGCAGGAACCGGGCCGGCAGCATGACCGTCGGTGGCACGGTCGCCGAGCAGCGGGTGCATCCTGCCGGTCGGCACGCACAGGCCGGGCGGGACCGGCGTGCCGCGGGAGCTCAGGCCAATGCCTTGGCCTTGAGCGCGTCGAACTCTGCTGGGTTGATCGTGCCGGCGTCGAGCAGCGCCTTGGCCTCGGCAATGTGCTGGGCGGGTGACTTGCCGGCCACCTCCCGGATGTAGGTTTCTGTGTCGGCCTTGGCTCGCTGCATGCTTGCCTGCTGCCGGGCCGACATGCTCTTGCCCCGGGCGATGATGTAGATGATCGCCGTAAGCACAGGAATAAAGATCAGCCCGATGATCCACAGCACCTTCGATCCGCCCCCCAGCTCGCTGTCCCTGAACAGATCGACGACGATCTGGAACATGATGATCAGGTAGGCGATGAAGAAGAAGGTCGAAAGCATCAGCCAGACCAGGTCCCAGAAGTTGCTCATGTCAGTCCTTCAGTTAGGTAATCGAGGGTCGGGGCAGGAGCCCGCGGGGGGGGGCGGCTGCAGGGCTGCGCAGCGCTGGCTGGCCCCTGGCGACACGCAGCCAGGTGAGCACGGAGTTGAGCATCAGCGCCGGCGTGGCGCTCCTGGTGGACATACTCAACCAGGTTAATCGAGCAAGGTACCACGATGAGCACGCTTCAGGTGAGGTTCACGGGTCGCAATCGGAGCCTCGAGGTCGGAGTCGAGGCTGATGCGATGGATGTCGCGCGCGCCACCCCGGCGCGGCAGCTCGGGCAGCGCCGCATTCTCGGTAGAGGCGCGCGGCGCTCGATTGGCGAGGGCGACGGCTGGCACCTGATCGACCCCGTCGACGCCGCGAATTCGCAGTTTGCGAAATCCGCGGCCCGTGTTGTTGCATGACACCCACGGGGCCGGAGGCTATCCACATGCTCAACCCCCCATAATCCGTGCGGCCGTCGCTCAACGCACGGGCAGCATTCACGCCTATTCTTGTCCGCTGGAGATACCACCATGAAGAAGTCCATCCTCGCCGCCGTCGCAGCGCTCGCTCTGTTGAGTGGCGCTGCTCAATCGCAGACCTCGACGCCTGCCGCCGCCGCCGCACCCGCCAAGATGGCGGCCACCGCCAGCACCGACCCGGTCGTCGTGATGCGTGCCGAGCAGCGCGCCGCGCGCACGGCGTTCAACGACGCCACCCGGCCGCTGCGCGCCGAGCGCGCCGCCGCCGTGAAGGCAGCCGAAGACAAGGCGATGGCCGAGGCCCGTGCCGCCGGCAAGGACCCGCTTGTGGCGCGGCGCAACGCCAACCGGCAGGCCACGGAAGCCACTCGGTCCGACTTCGAGGCCAAGATGAAAGCCCACACCGAGACCCGCCGCACCGCATTGGCGGCTGCCACCGCCAAGCGCGACGCTGCCATGAAGCGCTGAGCCAATCGGGGCGCGGCGGCGCGCCCCGGCCGCTCAGCGGTTCGGCCCATCGCCCGGCCGGACGCGCGGCCCTACGGAACCCCCGACTCGATCCGCAACGCCGGCTCGCGAGAGCACTCGTTCCAGGAGCCGAAGGACATCCCTACATAACGCTGGAGCCCGGTCCCTTCAGCGCGACCTAGGCGCCGAGTCTCGATCAGAGGCCGAAGGTGTAGCTGATCCGCAGCGCGACGGCGCTGCCGACCAGGCTCGCCGCGACGCCCAGACCGTTGCGTCGCCAGCCGATCGCGGGAACGACCGTCAGCCCGACGCCCAAGGCACGGTTGAGCGGCAGCTTGTCCTCGTAGGGCCCCGCGTAGCCATGGACCAGGCCGGCGCTGAGCGCGAGGAAGACGTCGCCGCCCCCGGCTCGGGTCAAGTCCCACTCGAGGCCGGCGTACACCGACTGAGAGAACTGTCCATACGAGTTGTCGAACAAGGATAGGCCGAGGAAGCTCCGGTCGGCGCCCCAGAGCGTGCGGCGCGACGTCAGCCACTCCAAAGCGACGATGTGGTTCCACCTGACGTACGCGTCGTCATGCGAGAAGTGGCGTGCTTGCGGCGCATAGGCGATCCGCATCTGATCCTCCGCCGACGGCTCCTGCGCCAGCGCGGACGGGCCGACGCCCAAGGTCAGGATTACGACCAGCACGACACCCGCCGGTGCCGGCGCGAGTCGCCGCGCCCGGGCATGTCGACCGAGCGGCTGCGGGAAGCGTCGAGAACCAAGACCATGCATGGTAGGCAACCAGACCACGGAGGATGGGCCTCTGTCGAATCACGGACCAACGAAGCGGCGACGCTTCAGCTTAGTCGATCCCTGGCCAGTCCGCACAGCCGATGACACCACGCCAGGGCCACGCGGGGCTGGTGGCTTTGGCGACGCCCCGGGGCCCCGAGCGCCTCCAGCAGACACCGGAACTCGGGCGAGTCCATGACGATCCTTCCGGCCGCACCGGCGAAACTCGACATTTCGACACGCCATCCCCAGGCCGTCACACAGCGTCACACAGTTGCCAAGGGGATCGATTAGCATCTGCCGACTTCAAAGAGCAAGAGTGTTAAAAGCCTTAAATTAGCCCTGAATCCACGCAACATTTCCCTGTCAAAAACTGAGTTTTAACTTTTTTACGAAATGAATCCGGATCAGGAAAACATGAACATTCCGTCAGACGACGCGCAAAGCACTGGTCGTGCCCCTGCACCAAGCTCGACAACGGTCCTGCGCCTGCATGAGGAGACTGCTCAGGTCTCCAAAGAAACACGCGAATCCGGCAAGGTCAGCGTCTCGACGCGAACCCTGACCCGCGACGAACTGGTGTCTCAAGACCTGGCTCATACCCACGTGGAAGTCACGACCGTTCCGATCGGTCGGGCGGTCGATGCGATCCCCGCGGTGCGCGAGGAAGGCGATGTCACGATCTTTCCGGTGATGGAAGAGGTCCTGGTGGTTGAGCGGCGTCTTATGCTCAAGGAAGAGATCCACGTACGCAAAGTGCGCACGATCGAGCGCCACCAGGAGACCGTCACCCTTCGATACCAGGAAGCCGTCGTCTCCCGCAGTGCGGAGACGCCCCCAGATGCCGACGCTGGCAAGTCAGCCAGTGCCGGTCAGTAAGCCGCATCAACCTAAACCTGCCAAGGAATACTGAACATGGCCTATGAAAAAGTCGTTGCTGCCTATGACACCGCCGCTCGCGCCCAGGCTGCTGTCGCCGCGCTTCGTGCCGGTGGATTCGCCGATGCCGACATCAGCGTGATCGATCAGGCACGCGTGCGCTCGGTCGTCGCCGATATCGATAACCACGAAGAAGGGCATGGCATCTGGCACAGCCTCTTCGGTCATGACGTCCACGAACATGAAGCCGAGGTCTATCACCGTGCCGTCCAGATGAACGGCGTGGTGCTGGCGGTTCGCGTGGTCGACAGCGAAGTCGCGCATGCACTGGGCATCCTCAACACCTCCCGTCCGATCGACGTCAACGACCGCGCCATCACCACCGGCCTGGCCGATCCGGCACGTGTCGAAGCCATCGCTCGCAAGCTTGACTCCGTGCCGCTGGCCGCCAATCAGACGGTTGCGGTGACGCCCAAGCTTGCTGCGGTCCACAACGAAGTCTTGCGCCTGGCCGAAGAGCAGCTGAATGTCGGCAAGGAGATGGTCAAGACCGGCGAGACCCGCGTGCGTCGTTTCGTGACCGAGCGTGAAGTTGCCCAGGACATCAGCCTGCATGAAGAGCATGCGCAGATCATGCGTCGCGTGGTCAGCGACCCCAACAGCATCGTCGATGTCGATTGGGCCGACCGCACGATCCATGTGGTCGAGACCGCCGAGCACGCACTGGTGAGCAAGTCCGCCCGTGTCGTCGAGGAAGTCGAGCTCAGCAAGATCGGCTCCGACCATGTCGAGACCGTGCACGAGAAGCTGCGTCGCCAGCAAGTCGAGATCGAGCGCGTCGGTGCCGATGGCAAACGGATTCCCCGGGCCTGAACGATCTGCTGACTGAGTCGCCAAGCGGTCTGTACTAAGCCTGGATCTTCAGCAGGCTGATCGTTGAACAGACTGCGTGGACGGGGCGTCCGATTGATCTCGGACGCCCCGATTCTTTTTGGGCAAGCCGGGCCTTGATGAGGGCGCTTGCAACGCCTGTGTTCAGGTCGCCGCCACCGACGCAGCCACGTCGGCCCGTGCCGGCGCATCGCGCAACTGCCGCCGCAAGACCTTGCCGAGATTGGTCTTGGGCAGGGGCTCGGTGCGGAACTGGACGATCCGGGGCAGCTTGTAGCCGGTCAGGCTCTGCCGACAATGCTCGAGCAGCGCCTCCGCGGTGAGCGACGGGTCGCTCCTGACCACGACGATCTTGACCGCCTCGCCCGACCTCTCGTCCGGCACGCCGATCGCGGCCACCTCCGCCACCCCCGGGTGCATGGCGACGACGTCCTCGATCTGGTTCGGGAACACCTTGAATCCGGACACCACGATCATGTCCTTCTTGCGGTCGGTGATCCTGAAGCAGCCCCGCTCGTCCACCGTGCCCAGGTCGCCGGTTCGCAGCCAGCCGTCGGCTGTGAAGACCTTGGCGGTCTCCTCGGGCAGGTTCCAGTAGCGCGGCATGACTTGCGGGCCGCGCACGCAGATCTCGCCCACCTCGCCCATGGGCAGCTCCTTGCCTGCGTCGTCCAGGATCGCGGCCTCGGTCGAGGGGACAGGCATGCCGATCCCTCCAGCCCAGGCGTCGATGCCCACCGGGTTGGAGATCACGACCGGCGAGGTCTCGGTCAGTCCGTAGCCCTCGACGATTGGCACGCCGGTGCGCTGCATCCACCGCTCGGCCACCACCCGCTGCACGGCCATGCCGCCCGCGCTGACGAGCTTCAGGGCGCGGGTGTCCACGTCGGCGAACTCGGGCGCATCGAGCAGGGCCCGGTACAGGGTGTTCACGCCGATCAGGATGGTGACCACATGCCGCTTCAGGTCGTGGATGAAGGCATGCATGTCCCGCGGATTGGTCACGAGGACGGTGTGTGCGCCCATCTTCACGAACACCAGGCACGAGGTGAGCGCGTACACGTGATACAGCGGCAGCGGGCAGACGAAGACCTCCTTGCCCTCGACGAGGTCGCGCGACAGCCAGGCTGTCATCTGCATCACGTTCGCCACCAGGTTGCCATGGGTCAGCACCGCGCCCTTGGCCACGCCGGTGGTGCCGCCGGTGTACTGCAGGAAGGCCGTGTCGCTGCGGCTCATGCTCACGTCCGACACCGCCTGCCGGTGGCCGACCCGCAGCGCGTGATTGAACTCGACGGCGCCGTCGATCTTCCAGGCTGGCACCATGTGTTTGACGTGCTTGACCGCAACGTTGACGAGCAGCTCCTTGACCAGCGGGAACATGTCGCCGACCTCGGTGGTGATGACGGTCGGACGCAGGGTCGGGTGCTTCTCGAGCACCTCCTGCAGCGTATGGGCGAAATTTTCCAGCACGACGATCGCCGAGGCGCCCGAGTCGCGCAGCTGATGTGCCAACTCTGGCGCGGTGTACTGCGGGTTGACGTTTACCACCACCATGCCGGCGCGCAGCACGCCGAGCATCGCCACCGGGTACTGCAGCAGATTGGGCAACATGATCGCCACGCGGTCGCCCTTGCGAAGGCCAAGCGCGCCCTGCAGGTAGGCGGAAAAGTCGCGGCTGTGGTGGTCCAGCTCGGCGAACGTGATCGAGGCACCCATGTTGCCGAACGCGGGCAGCTCGGCGAAGCGCCGGCAGCTCTGCGCCAGCAACTCCGTGAGCGAGGCGTACGCACGCACGTCGGCCTCGGCGGGGATTCCGTTCGGGTAATGGTCGAGCCAGACTGGTTTCATGAGCGTCTCCTTCGCGTTGTCGACCCCACACCGCGCGGACGCCCTCGACGGGCGCCCCGGGCAGGCGTCGCCGGTGCGAGGCCATGAACTGGAGTCTGGACCGGATAGGGCACGGCTCCGCACGCAAAGACCGATCGCCTTGCGGCAGGTCAATCTCTGTTGCGACAGCGCTCGCGTTAAACAAGGCGGAACCCTTGCGCGGTGACGACGGGGTCCGCGGGGCGCCGACGTGGCGATGCGGTTCGACACGACGCGGTTCGCCCGGTGCAAGATCGGGTTTCTCAGGTCGGTGCAGCGGACGTCGCAGCGCGTCCGCGGCCGTCCCGACCCGCGTCGATCCCCTCAACGGAGCTCCCGCATGAACACCCGCATCCTGCTCGCCAAGCGCCCCGTCGGCTGGGTCGACGAATCCTGCTTCCGCATCGAGGACTGCGCCGAGCCCGCCTGCGGCCCAGGCGACGTCCTCGTTCAGGCCGTCTGGCTGTCGCTCGACCCCTACCTGCGCGGCCGCATGAACGAAGGTCCGTCCTATGCGCCCGGCTTCACCATCGGCGCGCCCATCGTCTCGCGGGTGGTGGGGCGCGTCGTCGCGTCGCGGCACCCGCGCTTTGCCGAGGGCGATTTCGTGTGGGGCTTCCTCGACTGGGCGCTGCGCACGGTGGTGGCGCACGGCGAGGGGCTGACGCGGATCGACCCGGCGCTGGGCCGGCCCAGCCTCGCGATCTCGGCGCTGGGCATGCCTGGTCTCACGGCCTGGGTCGGCGCAATCGGGCTGGGCAAACCATCGCCCGGCGACACCGTCTACGTCTCGTCGGCCGCGGGCACGGTTGGCCAGCTCGCCGGACAGTTCGCCAAGCGTGCTGGTGCGCGCGTGGTGGGCTCGGCCGGCGGCCCCGACAAGGTGGCCTACGTGGTGGACCGGTGCGGCTTCGACTCCGCATTCGACTACAAGGCGCGGGACCTGGACGAGGCGCTGGGCGAGTTGTGCCCGCAGGGCATCGACGTCTACTTCGACAACGTCGGCGGGAACACGCTCGAGGCCGCGCTGCGCCACGCCCGGGTCGGCGCGCGCTTTCCGGTGTGCGGGATGATCTCGGCCTACAACGAGGTTGGCGACGCGGGCATCAAGGGGCTGCAGGCGGTGCTCACCAAGCGTATCGCGATGACCGGCTTCATCGTCTACGACCACCTGCACGAACTGGCGGCCTATCAGGCGCGGGTCGCGCCCTGGCTGCACACCGGCGAGATCCACTTCCACGAGGAGATCGTGCCGGGTCTCGAACGGGCGCCGGCGGCGTTGATCGGGATGATGAAGGGCGACGGCATCGGAAAGACGCTGGTGCAGGTGACCAGCGCGTAACCGGCGCGCTCAGGTGCCGCAGAAGGTGCGGTAGCAGGCCGTCACCGCCGCCGGCGCCGGCTCCGCGTAGGGGGCGAGGTCGTCGGACTCGTCGAAGGGCCGGCGCACCGCCTCCAGCAGGCGCTCGAAGGGCTCGAGCCGGCCCTCGTCCGAGGCTGCGGCAAGCGCCTCCTCCACCCGATGGTTGCGCGGGATCACCCTCGGGTTGACCGCGCGCATGCGCGCCGCGCGCGCTGCACCGTCGGGCGCCGCGCCGTCCTGCGCGGCGCAGCGTGCACGCCACCGCGCGAGCCACGCATCCGGCGCCTGCGGATCGGGGAACAGCGCACGCAGCGGCGCGTCGTCGCCGGCGGCCGCATCGGCGAGGCGCCGCCACGAGGCGGTGAAGTCGACATTGCCCGCATGCAGGAGCGCGAGCCAGTCGTCGGCCAGCGCGGCATCGGTGGCCTCGTCGGACGCGTCGGTCCGACTCAAGCCGAGCTTGGCGCGCTGGCCCTGCAGCAGGGCCGCATGGAACTGCCCGGGGAAGGCATCGATGACCTCGGTGGCCAGTGCGAGCGCCTCGTCTTCGTCGTCGGACAGCAGCGGCAGCAGCGTCTCGGCGAGGCGGGCCAGGTTCCAGCGCGCGATGTTCGGCTGGTTGCCGAAGGCGTAGCGGCCGCCGCGATCGATCGAGCTGAAGACCGTGGCCGGGTCGTAGGCCTCGACGAACGCGCAGGGCCCGTAGTCGATCGTCTCGCCGGACAGCGTCATGTTGTCGGTGTTCATCACGCCGTGGATGAAGCCCGCGTTCATCCATTGCGCAATCAGCCGCGCCTGCCGCCCGGCCACGGCCCGCAGCAGCCCGGCATGGCGCCTGGGCGTGCCGGCCAGCTCGGGGTAGTGCCGCGCGATCGTGTACTCGGCGAGCGCACGGACCCGGTCCAGGTCCTTGCGCGCCGCGAAGAACTGGAAGGTGCCGACACGGATGTGGCTCGCCGCCACACGGGTCAGCACCGCGCCGGGCAGCACCGCGGTGTCGCGCAGCACCGGCTCCCCGGTGGCCGCGACCGCAAGCGCCCGCGTGGTCGGGATGCCCAGCGCGTGCATCGCCTCGCCGATCAGCACTTCGCGCAGCATCGGGCCCACCGCGGCCTTGCCGTCGCCGCCGCGCGAGAACGGCGTGCGCCCCGAGCCCTTGAAGGCGAGGTCCCGGCGATGCCCGTCGCGGTCGAGGATCTCGCCGAGCAGCATCGCGCGTCCGTCGCCGAGCTGCGGCGAGAATCCGCCGAACTGGTGGCCCGCGTAGACCTGGGCGACCGGCTCGGCGCCGTCCGGCAGCGCATTGCCCGAGAACAGCGCGGCGCCCGCGGGGCCCTCGAGCGTGGCCGGGTCGAGGCCGAGCACCGCCGCGAGCGGGCGGTTGAGGAACAGCAGCCTGGGGTCCGGTGCGATCGCGGGTCGCCAGGGCACGGAGAAACCCTCGAGCTCGCGCGCGAAGGAGTTGTCGAAGCGAAAGGGGGTGGAGGCGGCCATGGGCGATGCTAACGCGGTCCCGCGGCATCGCGGCCCGAACCGGCGGTCGGCGGGAGGGTCTTGGCTTGGCCCGCGGCGGCGGCGCGCCGCGTCAGGCCCGGTCGAGCTCCTGCCGGCGCTCGGCCTCGAAGCGCGCGATGTCGGCCTCGTAGCCGAGCGTGAGGCTGATCGCGTCGACGCCCTCGAGCAGGCACGCCTTGCGGAAGGCATCCACCTCGAAGGCGTCGCTGCGGCCGTCCGGGCCGAGCACTGTCTGACCGACGAGGTCGACGGTCATGCTCGCGCCGGGATGCGCGCGCAGCGCCGCGCGCAGCGCCTCCACCCGCTCGGCCGGGAGCCGGATCGGCAGCACGCCGTTCTGGAAGCAGTTGTTGAAGAAGATGTCGCCGAAGCTCGGCGCGACGAAGGCCCGGAAGCCGTTGTCGACCAGCGCGGTCACCGCGTTCTCGCGCGACGAGCCGCAGCCGAAGTTGCGATCGGCCACGAGGATCCGCGCCTGCGCGTACGCCGGACGGTTCAGCACGAAATCGGCCTGTGGCCGGCCCTCGCGGTCGTAGCGCAGGTCGTGGAACAGCCCCTCGACCTGCTGGGCGCGGGTGCGACCGAGAAAGCGCGCGGGGATGACCTGGTCGGTGTCGACGTTGGCGAGGTCGAGCGGCGCCGCCACCGCGGTCAGGGTCGTGAAGGGATCCATCTCAGGCCTCCCCGGCCATCAGGCGGCGCACGTCGGTGAAGCGGCCGGTGACCGCCGCGGCCGCGGCCATCGCCGGGCTCAGCAGGTGGGTGCGCACGCCCCGCCCCTGGCGCCCCATGAAGTTGCGGTTGGAGGTCGACGCGATCCGCTGGCCCGGCAGGCCGGTGTCGCCGTTCATGCCCACGCACATCGAGCATCCCGGCTCGCGCCACTCGAGGCCCGCGTCGCGGAACACGCGGTCGAGCCCCTCGGCCTCGGCCTGGCGCTTGACCAGCCCCGAGCCCGGGACGACCCACGAGGGCACCACGGCCTTGCGGCCGCGCACGACGAGGGCCGCCTCGCGCAGGTCCTCGATCCGGCTGTTGGTGCACGAGCCGATGAAGACCCGGTCGACCGCGATCGCGTCCATCCGCGTGCCGGGCACGAGACCCATGTACTCGAGCGACAGCGCCATCGCGTCGCGCTTGGCCGAATCGGGCGCGCTGGAGGGGTCGGGCACGGCTGCGGTGATCGGCACCGCGTCCTCGGGGCTGGTGCCCCAGGTGAGCATCGGCGCGATCTGCGCCGCGTCCAGCCCGACCTCCCGGTCGAAGCGCGCGCCGGCGTCGCCCGGCAGCGCGCGCCATTGCGCGAGCGCGCGGTCCCACGCCGCGCCCTGCGGGGCGAGCGGCCTGCCGTGCAGATAGGCGAAGGTGGTGTCGTCGGGCGCGATCATGCCGGCCCGGGCGCCCGCCTCGATCGACATGTTGCACACCGTCAGGCGCCCCTCGATCGACAGGCCGCGGATCGTGCTGCCAGCGTATTCGATCACATGGCCCACGCCGCCCGCCGCGCCGATGCGGGCGATGATCGCCAGCACCACGTCCTTGGCCGTCACGCCCGGCCCGAGTGGGCCATCGACACTCACCCGCATCGTCCGCGGCTTGCGCTGCCATAGGCACTGCGTGGCCATCACGTGCGTGACCTCGGACGAGCCGATGCCGAAGGCGAGCGCGCCCACCGCGCCATGCGTCGCGGTGTGGGAGTCGCCGCACACCAGCGTGATGCCGGGCTGGGTCAGGCCCTGCTCCGGGCCCACCACGTGGGCGATGCCCTGGCGCTCGTCGTCGATGAAGAAGAGCCGCACGCCGGCCTTCGCGGTGTTCGTGCGCATCCGCTCGACGAGCCCTCGATGCTGCAGGTCGTCGATCGCGTCCAGCCCGCGGCGAGCCGTGGAGGTGTAGTGGTCCGGCGTCGCGAGCGCGAGATCGGGCCGGCGCACGGTCAGGCCGCGCGCCTGCAGCCGCGCGAAGGCCTCGCCCGAGCCGTCGTGCATCAGGTGCCGGTCGACGTACAGCAGCGTGTAGCCGTCGTCGCGCTCGACGACCACGTGCCGCTGCCAGATCCTGTCGAACAGCGTCAGGGGTCCGTTCATCGCAACGGCTCCGGATGGGGCCGGGTCACTTCGCGAGCACGCCGGCCGGCTCGGCCGCGGCCTGGGTCGGGCCGGACGCGGGCTCGACCGGGTCGCGGAAGGCGGTGCGCCGCGCGTCCCAGGTCGCGGACCCGAAGCGCGCGAAGGTCTGCGCCGGCGAGTTCGGGATCGCGGGCACCGGATGGCGGCCCTGCTGCTTGACCTCCTCGAGCAGCCGGTCGCAGGCAACGAGGATGCCGCCCAGCAGCAGGCCCGGGAGGATGGCGATGCAGTAGCCCATGCGCTCGGCGTCGGCGAGCATGATGTCAGGCGTGCGCCCGCCCTGCACCACGTTCAGCAGGCAAGGGCCCTGCACCCGCGCCGGGACCGAGGCGACCTCCTCCATCGTCTGCGGCGCCTCCACGAAGGCGACGTCCGCGCCGTTGGCGAGCGCGAGCCGGGCCCGCGCGACCGCCTCGTCGAGGCCCAGCACGGCGCGCGAGTCGGTGCGGGCGATGATCACGAAGTCCTTCGAGCGCCGCGCCGCCGCGGCGGCGCGGATCTTGGCCACGTAGTCCTCGCGGCTCGTCACTTCCTTGTTGTCGAGATGGCCGCAGCGCTTGGGGAAGACCTGGTCCTCGATGTGGATGCCCGCGACGCCGGCGCGCTCGAACTCCTGCACGGTGCGAAAGACGTTGAGCTCGTTGCCGTAGCCGGTGTCGGCGTCGCTGATCAGGGGGATCGAGATCGAGTTCACGATCCGGGTCGCGTTGGCGACCATCTCGGTCAGCGTGATCAGGCCGTAGTCGGGGTAGCCGAGCGTCATCGAGGTGCCGGCGCCGGTCATGTAGGCGGCCGGGAACCCGGCCTGGTCGATCGCGCGTCCGGTGATGCCGTCGATGGCACCGGGGGCGACGATCATCTTGCCGCTGCGCAGCAGCGAGCGGAGGGAGGCGGCGTTCGACATGGTGTGGGATTCCTGGTGGTTGGGTGCGTCAGTTGGTGCCCGGGGCGACCCGCATGCCGAGGGCCTCGGCCTGCCTCGCGACGAAGGCCCGCCGCGCGTCGTCGTGATGCTGGCCGGGCGTGCCGCCGCGTACGACGCCAGGCTCGACCGCGCCCCAGAACGGCGACAGGCTCGAGGGCAGCGTCAGGCCGTTCGGGGTGGACAGCCAGAGCCGGTAGAGCGTGCGCTTGCGCGTCTCGTCCGCGTGATCCTCGAACGCGGTGCGCGAGTGCAGCGTCGTGAAGTCCGACAGGATCTGCACGTCGCCCGGCTCGAGCCGCATGCTGTACATGACCTCCGGGCGCCGCAGGATCTCGTCGAGCAGTGCCATCGCCTCGACCTGCACGTCGGTGCACGCGGGCGCGTCGGGGAACTTGAAGCCGTTGGTGATGCGGTTGCGGTTCCAGGTGCAGAAGACGTCGTCCCGGGTCCGCGCGAACACCGGCATCGGGAACCACGGGGCGATGCCCTCGGGCTGCTCGCCCTGCCGGCTGTGCGGCACGGGGTGCTCGAGCGCCTCGGCCAGGTCGGGGCGCTCCGCGACGAGCTGGCGCCAGGCGGTCACACCGCTGCTGCACAGGCTGTCGCCGCCGACCGGCGCCTGGTTGTAGCAGCTCAGCAGCACGACGTCGCCGCCGTCGACGTGGAAGTCGAGCTCCGAACGGGACGAGTACCCGCGACCGGTCGGGCTGCGGTACACCGCGCCGACGTCCTTGACCGGGTTGATGTAGTTCGACATCCGGTCCTGCGGGCGGGCGACGCCCAGGTGCAGACCGATCGCCCAGGTCAGCAGCTCGAAGTCGGCAGGCTCGAGCCCCTCGCGCGGCAGCCCCCGGACCAGCGCGACGCCGCGTCCGTGCTGCGCGTCGTCGACGGCCTCGCGCAGCCGGCCGATCGCGCGCTCACCGAACGGGAAGTCCTCGCGGCGGTATTCGAGCAGCGGCTTGCCCGGCCGGCGCCCCGCCCGCAGGCCGGCGAGCAGGTCGGCGCGGTCGGCGGCGTCGAGCGACCGGATCCAGCCCGTGTCGCGAGCCAGGTCGGCCGATGTCCAGGCGGAGGCGTCTCGGCCGTCACGGCAGGCGGCGCGGGCTGCGGCGGTGGCGCTCATCGTGACCTCCGGGGTCACTGGATGGGGAAGCGGCGCACGAGGTCGCCGAAGCGCTCGCTGTCCTCGCGCACCCGGGCTGCGAACTCGACGGGCGTGTTGCCCACCGGCGAGGCACCGAGCAGCGCGAGCGACTTCAGGTAGGACTCCTCCTTCACCGCCTCGCGCACGGCCGCGGCCACGCCGTCGATGACCGGCTGCGGGGTGCCCAGCGGCGCGAACAGCCCGTACCAGGTCTCGGCCTCGAGCTGCGGGTAGCCGGACTCGGCGGCGGTCGGCACGTCGGGCAGCACCGGCGATCGCTTGCGCCCCGCGGTCATCACGATCCTCAGCTTGCCGGACTGCTGGTAGGGGATCACTGCGGTGTACCCCATGAGCGCCATGTTCACGCTGTTGCCGACCAGATCGGTGATCAGCTGGCCGCCGCCCTTGTAGTTGACGACGACCATCGAGGGCAGCTCGACCGCGAGCATCTGGCCCTGCAGCCGCGCGATGTTCTCGGTCGTGCCGAACGAGCACGGCTGCGCGGCCGTCCGGCAGTGCCTGACCACCTCGGCGAGCGTGTTGCCGGGGATGGCGGTGTTGGTCACGACGACGCCCGACAGGCTCGCGAAGATCGAGATCGGGATCAGCTGGGCGGCCGGGTCCGGGCCCTTGAAGCCCGGCAGATGCCTGTTGAGCGTGAGCGAGGGCAGCTGCACCAGCAGGGTGTAGCCGTCCGGCTTCGAGTCGATCACGCGGCGCGACCCGATCAGGCCGTCGGCGCCGGGCGTGTTCTCGACGACCACCCCCTGGCCCCAGATCCGCGCCAGCTCCCTGGCCACGTGCCGCGCGAGCGCATCGGTGCCGCCGCCCGGGCTGTAGGGCACGACGATCGTCACCGGCCGGTCCGGCTTCCAGGCGGGCTGAGCGAGCGCGGCGGGCGCGGCCGCGGCCATCCCGGCGGCGATCCAGGCGGCTGCAGCCCGGCGCAACGATCGAAGCAGGTTCATCCGAGTCTCCGTGTGTCGCGGGCCTTGGGGCCCGGCGTGTGGGTTGGCGGGCCGCGCGCGAGCGTGCGGCGCCGCCGCGGCGGCACGCGCCGCCGTCGATGGTTGTTATACTCTCAATACATCTCGGACATTGTCAAATGCCGGCCCGCCCCGCAGCAGCCGCCCCCGCAGCACGTGCCCGATCGCCGCGCCGCGCGGCCCCCCCGCCTGCCGCAGGGCCCGCGGACGCGCCGCCCGGGCGCGACGCGCCGCTGTCGCGGTCCGCGGGCGTGGCGCTGCACCGCCAGCTTTACCTGGTGCTGCGTGACCGGATCGTCCAGGGCGGCTGGCCAGCGGGGGCGGCGCTGCCCACGGAGGAGCTGCTCGGCGCGCAGTTCGGCGTGTCGCGCATCACCGTGCGCCGCGCATTGTCCGACCTCCAGGCCCGGGGCCTGGTGGAGCGCCGGCACGGGCTGGGCACCTTCGTGTCGGAGCACGTGCGCGCGCCCGCGCCCCGCCCCACGCTGTCCTTCGTCGATACCCTGCGCAAGGACGCGGCGCAGACCGAGGTGCACGTGATCGAGGTGGGCTTCGCCGACGCACCCCCCCACGTCGCGGCCCTGCTCGAGCTCGGCCCGGGCGAGCGCGCGCTGCACGCGCTGCGCTGCCGCAGCATCGACGGCACGGTCGTGCTGCTCACCGACGCCTGGATCCCCGGGCGCCTCGGGCATCGGATCACCGCCGCCACCCTCGCACGGCGTCCGCTCTACGAGGTGCTGATGGCACGCGGCGCGAAGTTCGGACGGGTGGTGCAGGAGATCGGCGCGCAGGCCGCCGACCCGCGCCAGGCCGCCCTGCTGGGCGCGGAGGTGGGCGGGCCGCTGCTCAGGCTGGTGCGGCTGATCCACGACCCTGAAGGACGCCCGGTGCTTCACCTCACAGCGACCCTTCCAGCCGAGCGCGGCAGCGTGCTGATGGAGATCTCCGGCGAGCAGATCGACACGCTGTCGGCCGGCTTCGTCGTCCACGCGCGATAGACGCGTCGCGCCGCCCGCGCGGCGGCGCGGTGGCAGAATGCGTCGGGCCGGTTACGTGCGCGCTTTGCGCCCGCCCCCCTGCCGCCGCCTTCCTGGCGCGGCACCCTCCTCGAGGACACCCCTGTGAAGCTCTTCTACTCGCCCGCCTCCCCCTACGTGCGCAAGTGCATGGTCGTCGCCCTGGAGCTCGGCCTGGCCGACCGCATCGAGAAGCTCCCCGCCGCGGCCAACCCGATCACCCGCGACGCGACCATTGTCGCCCGCAATCCGCTCGGCAAGGTACCCACGCTGCTGACCGACGACGGCGAGGCGCTCTACGACAGCCGCGTGATCTGCGAATACCTGAACGAACTCGGTCGCGGCACCCTGCTGCCGGCGTCCGGCGCCGCCCGCTGGCGGGTCCTGACCCAGCAGTCGCTCGGCGACGGTCTGCTGGACGCCGCGCTGCTGGTGCGCTACGAAGGCACGATGCGTCCCGAGGGCGCGCGCTCGGCGGGCTGGACGGCGGGTCAGATGGAGAAGGTGCACTCGGGGCTCGCGGCCATCGAGGCGGGCGCGCCCGCATGGGGCGACGCGTTCGACATCGGCAAGATCACGCTCGCCTGCGCGCTCGGCTACCTAGACTTCCGGTTCGCGGCGCTCGACTGGCGGGCCGCGTACCCGGCCGCGGCGGCCTGGCATGCACGGATCGACGCCCGCCCCTCGCTGCAGGCCACCCGCCCGCAGGCCTGATCGACGGACGACCGCCCCGCCATGCCTGCCGACATCGCGTCGCCCCTCGCCCTGCCCTGCGGCGCCACGCTCGCCAACCGCCTGTGCAAGGCGGCGCTCACCGAGGGGCTCGCCGACGCGATGAACCGCGCCACGGCGCGCCACGAGCGCCTGTACCGCGCCTGGTCGGAGGGCGGCGCGGGGCTGGTGGTCACCGGCAACGTGCAGATCGACCGGCGCTATCTCGAGCGGCCGGGCAACGTCGTCGTGGACGGCAACGGCGGCATCGACGCGCTGCGCCGCTATGCCGCGGCCGGCACCGCCGCGGGCAACCACCTGTGGATGCAGATCAACCACCCCGGGCGGCAGACTCCGACGCATGTCTGCACCGCGCCGGTCGCGCCGTCGGCCGTGCCGCTGCAGAACCTGCCGGTCGCGCTGTACGCGCCGCCGCGCGAGATCACCACGGACGAAATACACGACGTGATCCGGCGCTGGGCGCGGGTGGCGGCCATCGCGCGGGACACCGGCTTCACCGGCATCCAGGTGCACGCCGCGCACGGCTACCTGCTCAGCCAGTTCCTGTCGCCGCTCGCCAACCGGCGCACGGACGCGTGGGGCGGCAGCCTCGCGAACCGCGCCCGCCTGCTGCGCGAGGTCGTGCGCGCATGCCGCAGCGCGGTCGGCCCCGCCTTCCCGGTCGGCGTGAAGCTGAACTCATCGGACTTCCAGGCAGGCGCCTTCAGCGCCGACGAATGCCGGCAGGTCGTGCGCTGGCTGGGCGAGGACGGCGTCGACCTGCTCGAACTCTCGGGCGGCAGCTACGAGGTGCCGAGCATGATGGGCGCCCGGGCGCAGGGTCCGGACGCGCAGCGCCCGGTGGCCGAGAGCACGCGCCGGCGCGAGGCCTACTTCCTCGAGTACGCCGCCTCGATGCGCGCCGCCGCGACGATGCCGGTGATGGTCACCGGCGGTTTTCGCAGCCGGGCGGCGATGGACGAGGCACTGGCCGCGGGCGAGCTCGACATGATCGGGCTGGGACGCCCGATGTGCGTCGACACCGACCTGCCACGGCGCCTGATCGATGGCGATCTGTCGCAGGCCGTGTCCTACGAGCGCGACATCGATCCGCCGAAGGCAGGGCTGGCCTGGTTCTGCCTGCAGCTGATCCGCCTCGGGGACGGCCTCGCGCCCGATCGCGGGCTGCGCGGCGCCGATGCGATCGCCGCATACGCGGACAACGAGCAGCGCACCGCGCAGGCACTGGTCGGGCGCTGACCGCGGGCACGGCACGCGCACGGCTCCGGGGGCAAGCTCAACGGCGACGACCGCAACCGGTCGGACCTGCGCGCCGGCCGCGCTCAGCCCGCGTCGATCCTCGCCTGAAGGTAGTCCAGCACGTCGTCCAGCGTGACCAGCCGCGCATAGTCAGACTCGGGGATCGACACGCCGAAGGTCGCGTGCAGCGCGACCAGGAAGTTCAGCCAGTCCATCGAGTCGAGGTCGACCTGGCTGCGTAATGTGCGCGAGGGCACCACCTCGCCCGGCTCGACCTCCGGGGCGATCGAGCAGAGCACGGCCAGGACGGACTTGGTGAGCGTTGCGCGGTCAGTACTCATGGGGCGCTACCTGCGAGGGAGTGGGGCTGCTGCAGGAGGTCGCGCAGCTCCGCCAGGAACAGCGCGCCGCGATGGCCGTCCGACACCCTGTGGTCGGCCGCGAGCGACGCGGTGACCACCGGCATGCTGCGGATCCAGCCGTCCTGTGCCCACGCGCGCTCGGCGGTGCGCCCGAAGCCCACGAGGGCCACCTGCGGCGGGTAGATCACGCCGAAGACCGACTCGACGCCCTGGTCGCCCAGGTTGGTCACTGTGATGGTCGGGTCCGACATCTCGGAGCTGCGCAGCGATCCGGCGCGGGCCCGCTTGACGAGGTCGGCGAGGCACGCCATCAGCTGCTCGATCGTCCTGGCGCCCACGTCGTGGATCGCGGGCGCCACCAGGCCGCCGCCGCGCAGCGAGATCGCCACGCCCGCGTGCACGGCCGGAGCCGGCTCGAAGCGCCCGTCGCGGAACAGGCCGTTGAGCTCGGGCGTGCGCGCGAGCGCCGCGGCCACCGCCTTCAGCAGCAGGGCGGCGGGCAGGATACGCTCGGTGATCGGGCGGCCGGCGTTGCGCTCACGCAGCCAGTCGAGCGCAGCCGCCATCGGGATCGCTTCAGACAGGTAGTAGTGCGGGATCTCGCGCTTGGAGCGGCTCATCGCAGCCGCGATCGCGGCGCGCATCGCCTGCTGGCGGGCGATGGCTGCCGCGCCGGCGGTGGGCGGCGCCGGTGCACCGGCAACGGTCCCGCCCGACCTGGCCGCCGACTCGACGTCGACGAGCGTCACCGAGCCATGCGGACCCGTACCGTGCAGGGCCTCAGGATCGATGCCCAGCTCGTGCGCCAGCCTGCGCGCGGAGGGCGACACGGCGGGGCGCAGCGCGCCGCCGGGCGCGGCGATGCCGGCCTGGGACGGCGCGGGCGCACCGACCGGCGCCCGGTGCGGGGCCGCGGACGAGACCGGCGTGGGGGTGGGGGTGGGCGTGGGTGCGGGCGTGGGCGTGGGTGCAGTCGGCGCCGGCGCGGCGGCCGCGCCCGGCTGCTCCCCGGCTTCGAGAATCGTCGCCAGCACGGTACCCACCGGGACCTTCTCGCCCGGCTGCACCAGCAGCTCCCCGACGACGCCGTCGTGCCAGATCTCCACGTCGACGGCCGCCTTGGAGGTGTCCACCACCGCCACGACCTGGCCGCGCCTGACCGCGTCGCCGGGCCCGACGTGCCACGCGAGCAGCGTGCCCTCGTCCATGTCGGCCCCGAGCGAGGGCAGCGCGAACCGGATCATCGCCCGCATGCCCGCGTCATCGCGTGCCCATCAGCGCGCGGGCGGCAGCCACGATCTTGGCCGGCTGCGGCAGGGCCGCCTCCTCCATGTGGCGCGCATACGGGATCGGCACCTCCTCGCTGCACACCCGCGCGAGCGGGGCGTCGAGCTCGTAGAAGGCCTGCTCGACGATGCGCGCCATCACCTCGGCCGCCAGCCCGCCGGAGCGCCAGCCCTCGTCGACCACGACCGCGCGCCGGCACTTGCGCACCGACGCCATCACGGTCGCGTCGTCCAGCGGCCGCAGCACACGCAGGTCGACCACCTCGGCCGAGATGCCGGATGCGGCGAGTTCGTCGGCCGCGGCCATCGCCTTGGGCAGCGAGCCCCCGTAGGTGATCAGGCTCACGTCGGTGCCCGCGCGCCGCACCCGCGCGCGGTCGATGTCCACGCGGCAGTCGTCGGCCACCTCGCCCTGCATGCCGTAGAGCTGCGCATGCTCGAAGAGCAGTACGGGGTCCGGATCGGCGAGCGCGGGCGCGAGCATGCCGCGCGCATCCTCGACCGTGCCGGGCGCGAGGATCCGCAGGCCCGGGATGTGCGCGTACCAGCCCTCGAAGCTGTGCGAGTGCTGGGCCGCCACCTGCCGGCCCGCCCCGGTCGCCATGCGGATCACCAGCGGCACAGAGAACTGGCCGCCGGACATGTGGCGGTACAGCGCCGCGGTGTTGACGATCGCATCGAGCGCCAGCAGGCTGAAGTTGACCGTCATGACCTCGACGATCGGGCGCATGCCCCCGAGTGCCGCGCCCACGCCCGCCCCGACGAAGCCCAGCTCCGACAGCGGCGTGTCGCGGATGCGCTCCGGACCGAATTCCTTCAGCAGCCCCTTGGTCACCGCGTAGGTGCCGCCGTACTCGCCGACGTCCTCGCCCATCAGGAACACGCGCGGATCGGCCCGCATCGCCTCCTGGATCGACTCGCGCAGCGCGTCGCGATAGCTGAGGCTGCGGCTCAAGGCTGCACCCCGGCCGGCGTCAGCAGGTCGCGCCCGAGGGTCTCGACCGGCTCCCAGGTGCCTGCCTCGGCAAACGCAACCGCCCGCTCGACCTCGGCCTGCGCGGCCGCGTCGATGGCGAGGAACTCTTCCTCGGTCAGCGTGCCCTGCGCCTTGAGTCGCTCGGTGAAGCCGTGGATCGGGCCGCGCGTGCGCCACGCCTCGACCTCGGCCTTGTCGCGGTACAGCTCGGGGTCGAACATCGAGTGCGCGCGGAACCGGTAGGTGCGGAACTCGATGAACATCGGCCCGCCGCCGTCGCGCACGTACTCGCCGGCGGCCTGCGTCGCCTCGCGCACCGCGACCACGTCCATGCCGTCGACGCGGACTGCGGGCATGCTGTAGGAGGACGCCTTCACGCACAGGTCGGTCTGCGACTCGTAGCGCTCGATCGCGGTGCCCATCGCGTAGAGGTTGTTCTCGCAGCAGAACAGCACCGGCAGCTTCCAGAGCGCCGCGAGGTTCATCGACTCGTGGAACGCGCCCTCGGCAACCGCGCCATCCCCGAAGAAGCAGGCGGTGAGCGCACGGCGGCCCGACATCTGGTCGGCGAGCGCGAGGCCCACCGCCACCGGCAGCCCGCCCCCGACGATCCCGTTGCCACCGAACAGCCGCGTCGCGCGATCGAACAGGTGCATCGAGCCGCCGCGCCCGCGCGCGCAGCCCTCCTGCTTGCCGTACATCTCGGCCATGATCGAGTCCATCGACAGGCCGCGCACCAGGGCGTGCCCGTGCTCGCGATAGGTCGCCACGAGGTTGTCGTCGGCGCGCAGTGCGTTGAGCGCGCCCACGGCCACCGCCTCCTCGCCGATGTACAGGTGCAGGAAGCCGCGGATCTTCTGCTCGCCGTAGAGCTGCGCGCAGCGCTCCTCCATCCGCCGGATGCGGACCATGTCGGCCAGCAGCTTGAGCGCGAACGCCTTCTCCCAGCGCACCGGGCCGGTGGGTGGCGGCGGCACCTGCGTGCTCATCGCCCGCCTCCACCGTCCGCGGGGCGCGACGCCGCGCTCACGCCCCGCCCTCCAGCGTCGAGGTGTCGCCCTCGGGCAGGCCCAGCTCGCGCGCCTTGAGCAGGCGCCGCATGATCTTGCCGCTGCGCGTGCGCGGCAGCGTCGCGAGAAAGGCGATCTCCTTGGGCGCCACCGCAGCCCCGAGACGCCTGCGCGCGTGCGCGAGGATGTCCATGCGCAGTGCCTCGCTCGCCTCGTGGCCGCCCTTGAGCGACACGAAGGCCTTCACGACCTCGCCCACCATCGGGTCGGGCTTGCCGATCACACCGGCCTCGGCCACCGCCGGATGCTCCATCAGGACGCTCTCCACCTCGAACGGGCCGATCAGGTGACCGGCCGACTTGATCACGTCGTCGGCGCGCCCGACGAACCAGAAGTAGCCGTCGGCGTCGCGTCGTGCGAGGTCGCCGGTCAGGTACCACTCGCCCGCGAAGCACTTCCGGTAGCGCGTCTCGTTGTTCAGGTAGCCACGGAACATCGACGGCCAGCCGGCGCGCAGCGCGAGCTCGCCCTCGACGTCGGGCTGATCGACCACGCGTACCCGCGACGGCTCGCCGTCGGCCTCGAGGTGCTCCACGATCGCAGCGTCGATGCCGGGCAGCGGGCGCCCCATCGACCCCGGCCTGATGTCGAACGCAGGCGTGTTGGCGATCATGATCCCGCCGGTCTCGGTCTGCCACCAGTTGTCGTGGATCGGCAGACCCAGCACTTCCTTGCCCCACCAGACTGCCTCGGGATTGAGCGGCTCGCCGACGCTGGCCACGAAGCGCAGCGCGGAGCGACGGTGCCCGGCGGCGAGTTCGGGACCCGCCTTCATCAGCATGCGGATCGCGGTGGGCGCGGTGTACCACACGCTGATCCGCTCCTGCTCGAGCAGCGCGTACCAGCGCTGCGCGTCGAACTCCTCGCGGTCGACGAGCGAAGTGACGCCGTGCAGCAGCGGCGCGATGATCCCGTACGAGGTGCCTGTCACCCAGCCGGGATCGGCCGTGCACCAGTAGCGATCCTCGGGATGGAGGTCCAGCGCCTGCAGGCCGCTCGCGTAGTGCGTGACGACAGCGCCGTGCACGTGGATCGCCCCCTTGGGCGTGCCCGTGGTGCCACTCGTGAAATGCAGCAGCGACGGATCGTCGGGCATCGTCGGCTCGCACTCGAAGCGATCGGACGCCGCCGCCATCAGCGCACCCAGGTCCAGCGTGTCGGAATCGGCGCCAGCCGACCCCTCCTCGTTCACCAGCAGCACGTGCCGCAGCGACGGCATCTGGCCGCGCATCTTCTGCACCTTGCGCCGATACAGCGCGTCGGTGGTAACCAGCACGCGGGCCTCGCCCAGGTTCACGCGTGTGGCGATCGGCTCGGGGCCGAAGGCGGAGAACAGCGGCGTGACGACCGTGCCGTTCTTCAGGCTGCCGAGCACCGCGACGTACAGTTCAGGAATTCGCCCGGCGAGCACGAACAGCCGGTCGCCCTTGCCGACGCCGAGCTGGCGCAGCACGTTGGCGAACCGATTGGTGAGCCGTGAGAGCGTCGCGTAGTCGATGTCGACCGGGTCGGCACTGCGCGACACGAAGCGCAGCGCGACGCGCCCGGCCGCGGGGCCGGCCGCGTGGCGGTCGGCCGCCTCGTACCCGATGTTGAGCGCGCCGCCTGGCAGCCCCGCCAGTGCCGCGCGCGCGTCGCCCCAGGTGTCTTCGCGCCGCGCCGCGTCGTAGTCGCGCAGGTTGGGCGCCACCCGCAGGTCGTACGCAGTCTTGCGAATGACCGATGCTCTGTCCATGGGCGCCTCCTTCGAGACAATCTAGCAGGGGGGCGCGGCGGGGCGCTTGACCCAAGTCAACCGGCGCGGCGCGGCGCTGCACGCCGCACCGCACCGCCCGTACGTCGGCCGCAGGGACCCGGCCGTACGGCGGCCGCGTGCGCGCCGCGTGCGAGCCCCGCCGCTGCGGATAGGCTCGTCGCAGGGGGGTGTCGCGTGCGCCTCCTGCGGCGCCCGCCTCGGGCACAGGAGCGTGTTCACGATGACGATCATGGATTCGATATGGCGGCTCGCGGGCCGCGTGTTGCCCGCCCGGGCGACCCCTGTCGACACCGGCGCCCCGGCCGGCACCGATGCGCGGGCAGTCGACGCCGGCGAGGCGTTGCAGCTCGATCCCATCGCCGCGTGGCTGATGACCGACGACGTCGCCGCGCGCATTGTCGCGACGCGTCTGCTGGTCGGCGCCGACCTGGACATGCCGGACTGGGAGGACACCCTCGCGCCCACGGCGTCCGCCGACGCGCAGGCCGACCAGGTTCGGGCCACGCAGCCAGCGGGCCAGCCGGCCGTGCCGGTCGCGACGGCCTGAGCCGCGCGGGCGGCGCGCGGGTCGGCGCAGCCCGTCGCCGGGCATCGCCCCGAAGGCGTCGAGCCCTGCGCTGTGCGGGCCTGGCGCCTCGCCGGACTCAGTCCGGCTTCATCCCGGATGCCTTCACGAACTTGCCCCAGCGGTCCATCTCGGACCGCACGAAGGCGTCGGCCTGGGCAGGCGTGCCGCCGACCCACTCGACGCCCTGGCTTGAGAGGCGCGCACCGAC
>CAYNRU010000002.1:0-14024 GCA_964399635.1 uncultured Bordetella sp. | reverse complement strand
CCGGTTTGTCACCGGCAGTCCCATTAGAGTGCCCTTTCGTAGCAACTAATGGCAAGGGTTGCGCTCGTTGCGGGACTTAACCCAACATCTCACGACACGAGCTGACGACAGCCATGCAGCACCTGTGTCCAGGTTCCCTTTCGGGCACCAATCCATCTCTGGAAAGTTCCTGGCATGTCAAGCGTAGGTAAGGTTTTTCGCGTTGCATCGAATTAATCCACATCATCCACCGCTTGTGCGGGTCCCCGTCAATTCCTTTGAGTTTTAATCTTGCGACCGTACTCCCCAGGCGGTCTACTTCACGCGTTAGCTGCGTTACCAAGCCAATTAAGGCCCGACAACTAGTAGACATCGTTTAGGGCGTGGACTACCAGGGTATCTAATCCTGTTTGCTCCCCACGCTTTCGAGCCTGAGCGTCAGTGTTATCCCAGGGGGCTGCCTTCGCCATCGGTGTTCCTCCACATCTCTACGCATTTCACTGCTACACGTGGAATTCCACCCCCCTCTGACACACTCTAGCCATGCAGTCACAAGTGCAGTTCCCAGGTTAAGCCCGGGGATTTCACACCTGTCTTACATAACCGCCTGCGCTCGCTTTACGCCCAGTAATTCCGATTAACGCTTGCACCCTACGTATTACCGCGGCTGCTGGCACGTAGTTAGCCGGTGCTTATTCTGCGGGTACCGTCATTAGCCCGAGGTATTAACCCAGGCCGTTTCGCTCCCGCCAAAAGTGCTTTACAACCCGAAGGCCTTCTTCACACACGCGGCATTGCTGGATCAGGGTTGCCCCCATTGTCCAAAATTCCCCACTGCTGCCTCCCGTAGGAGTCTGGGCCGTGTCTCAGTCCCAGTGTGGCTGGTCGTCCTCTCAGACCAGCTACAGATCGTCGCCTTGGTAGGCTTTTACCCCACCAACAAGCTAATCTGCCATCGGCCGCTCCTATAGCGCGAGGTCTTGCGATCCCCCGCTTTCCACCATAGTGCGTATGCGGTATTAGCGTAGCTTTCGCTACGTTATCCCCCACTACAGGGCACGTTCCGATGTATTACTCACCCGTTCGCCACTCGCCACCAGGGTTGCCCCCGTGCTGCCGTTCGACTTGCATGTGTAAGGCATGCCGCTAGCGTTCAATCTGAGCCAGGATCAAACTCTTCAGTTTAATCTTTGGCAACTTACTTTTGGTAAGCCGCATTGCTTTGCTCAAGGAATTGATCGTTGACTTCCGTGACGAATCACGGTCGCCATGATCATTTCTTATGAGCGTTTAGTTTTGCCACTTGGTCAGGCCTCCTCTTGCGAAGTGGCTGTCGCCTCGTGGCTAGCGTTTCCGCCTAAACGCCCACACTTATCGGCTGTAGATTTTTAAAGAGCACGCTGTCTTTCGATCAGCACAGAAGCGGAATTATGACGCTTCTATTTCTGCCTGTCAAGCGACGTTTCCACTTCCAAACGCCACTTTCAAGTTACATCGTCTGACATCACGCTGGCCAGTTCGACCAAAACCGCTTTGTCTTCCGAGGCCCGGTTGCCTGACTTGCTAAGCGCCAGAAGCGCCTTGGCTTTCGTTCAACCGAGCCAAAGATCTTAGCAGCCTTTTTTTCGCTTGGCAAGTGGTCTTTCGCAGTTGCGTATCGACCGGGGTGCGTTGCGTGGCGGGCCGCCACTCCTGGCTGCGTTCGGGGCCGGCTTGGCCGGTACCTCGAAGGTGCTGCTGGAGTCTCGCTCGGCGCCGTCGGAACCGACGTCGTCGCTCGAGGGGGCGAACTATAGCAGCATCCTGGAGCCCGGCCAGTCGATGAGGCTCAGCGGTTTCCGAAATCGGGCTTGCGCTTCTCGAGGAAAGCCTTCATCCCCTCCTTCTGGTCGTGGGTCGCGAACAGGGAGTGGAAGGCGCGGCGCTCGAACAGAAGGCCTTCGGACAGGGGCGTCTCGTACGCGCGGTTGACCGACTCCTTGAGCATCATCACGGAGGGCAACGAGAAGGACGCGATCGCGGTGGCGACGGCCAGGGCCTCCTCGAGTAGCGAGGCGGCGGGCACCACGCGCGACACCAGCCCTGCGCGTTCGGCCTCGGCCGCATCCATCATCCGGCCGGTCAGGCACAGGTCCATCGCCTTGGCCTTGCCCAAGGCACGCGGCAGGCGCTGCGTGCCGCCGGCGCCCGGAATCACGCCGAGCTTGATCTCGGGCTGCCCGAATCGGGCGCTGTCGGCGGCGATGACGATGTCGCACATCATCGCCAGCTCGCAGCCGCCACCCAGCGCGAACCCTGCGACCGCCGCGATCACGGGCTTGCGAACCCGGCGGATGTGCTCCCAGTTCCGGGTCAGGTACTCGGTCTTGTAGACATCCATGTAGGACCACCCGGCCATCGCCGCGATATCGGCGCCTGCGGCGAACGCACGGTCGCCACCGGTGATCACGATGGCGCCGATCCCCTCATCGGCATCGAAGGCGAGGAGCGCGTGCCCGAGATCGTCCATCAGCGCGTCGTTGAGCGCGTTGAGCGCCTTGGGCCGGTTGAGGGTGATCAGGCCGACGCGGCCATGCGTGTCGGTGAGGATGTTCTGGTAGGCGGGGGCGGTCATCGGGGGAGCGTCTCCATGCGGGGCGGGTCGCCGGCCCGGGCCGGGCCCATGCGGGTCGCGACGATGATATCGCCCGGCCCCGCTGCATCGGGGACAGGAGCCCGCGGCAGGTCGGCGCACCCATCCGCAGGCGCGGCCCGACACGATCCGAATTAGCCGACCGATCGGTCGACTAACAGGGTGTCGTGTGCTAGGCTGGCTGGTGGAGGAGATCGCATGTCAGACACCAAGACCGTACTTCTGGAAACGAGCGGGGGCGTGGCACGGCTCACGCTGAACCGCCCCGACAAGCTCAACAGCTTCACCCGGGCGATGCATGCCGACCTGCGCGAGGCGCTGTCGGCGATCGAGCGCGACGACGCGATCCGCGCGGTGGTGCTCGCCGGAGCGGGCCGCGGGTTCTGCGCGGGCCAGGATCTGGCGGACCTGTCGTTCGAGCCCGGCGCGATGACCGATCTCGGCGCGCTGATCCGGGACAACTTCAACCCGCTGGTCCTGCGGCTGCAGGCGCTGCCCAAGCCGGTGATCGCTCGGGTGCGCGGCATCGCGGCCGGCGCGGGCGCCAACCTGGCACTGGCCTGCGACCTTGTCGTCGCTGGGCGATCGGCATCATTCCTGCAGGCCTTCGTCAACATCGGGCTGCTGCCCGACTCGGGCGGCACCTGGTTCCTGCCCAAGGCGATCGGCGGGCCGCGTGCGATGGGCCTGGCGATGCTCGGGGAAAAGCTGCCGGCCGAGCGGGCCGAGCAGTGGGGCCTCATCTGGAAGTGCGTCGACGACGACGCGCTCGACGCCGAGGTGGACGCGCTGGCCGCGCGCCTGGCCTCGATGCCCACGCAGGCGCTCGCCGCGATCAAGCACGCGATCCGGCACGCGCAGACCGCGACCCTCGGTGCGCAACTCGACCTCGAGCGCGACCTGCAGACGCGGCTCGGCGCGAGCCACGACTATGCCGAGGGAGTCAATGCGTTCCTGCAGAAGCGCGCGCCGCGCTTCGAGGGCCGCTGAGGTGGCGGGCGCCGGCGCCCACGCCGATCCGTCCGGGCTCGACCCCGACGCCCTCGCGGCCGAGGTGGCCCGCAGGATGTGGGCAGAGGACCGCGCCTCGCAGGCGCTCGGCATGGAGCTGATCGAGGTCCGTGCGGGATTCGCGAAGATGCGGATGCCGATCCGCCGCGACATGACCAACGGCCATGGCATCTGCCATGGCGGCTACATGTTCCTGCTGGCTGACAGCACCTTCGCGTTCGCATGCAACAGCCACAACCAGCGCGCCGTCGCCGCGAGCGCGGAGATCCATTTCCTCGCGCCAGCGCAAGAGGGCGACGTGCTGACCGCCGAGGGCGTCGAGCAGCACCTCGCAGGACGCAGCGGCGTGTACGACATGCGCGTCACGGACCAGCACGGCCGGCTGATCGCGATGTTCCGCGGGAAGTCCGCGACCATCCGCGGCCAGTTCATCGGACCCGCCGAAACGCACGGCACATCGCCCGGCGCGAGCGCCGCGCACGACCCGGAGACCCGTCGACCATGACCCGATTCCCGCTCGAGCCGATCGAGACCGCAAGCGTCGACGAGCTTCGATCGCTGCAGCTGGGACGGCTGCAGTGGTCGCTCCAGCACGCCTACGACCACGTCGAGCACTATCGCGCCAAGTTCGACGCGGCGGGCGCGCATCCGCGCGACCTGCGCACGCTCGCCGACCTCGCGAAGTTCCCGTTCACGACCAAGGCGGACCTGCGCGACACCTATCCGTTCGGGATGTTCGCGGTGCCGCGCGAGAAGGTCGTGCGCATCCATGCGTCGAGCGGCACCACCGGCAAGCCGACGGTCGTGGGCTACACGGCGAAGGACATCGACACCTGGGCGAACCTGGTCGCCCGCTCGATCCGCGCGGGCGGCGCGCGGCCGGGCGACATCGTGCACGTGAGCTATGGCTACGGGCTGTTCACCGGCGGGCTGGGCGCGCATTACGGCGCGGAGCGGCTGGGGCTGACCGTCGTGCCTTTCGGCGGCGGCCAGACCGAAAAGCAGGTCCAGCTGATCACCGACTTCAAGCCGTCGATCATCATGGTCACGCCGAGCTATGCGCTGGCGATCGCCGACGAGTTCGAGCGCCAGGGCATCGACCCGATGGCCTCGAGCCTTCGGCTGGGCATCTTCGGGGCGGAGCCCTGGACCAACGAGATGCGCCGAGAGATCGAGGCCCGGCTGGGGCTCGACGCGGTCGACATCTACGGGCTGTCGGAAGTGATGGGGCCGGGCGTGGCCAGCGAGTGCCTGGAGACCAAGGACGGCCCGACCATCTGGGAGGACCACTTCTATCCGGAGATCGTCGATCCGGTGACCGGAGAGCCGGTGGCCGACGGCGAGCAGGGCGAGCTGGTGTTCACCTCCCTCACGAAGGAGGCGCTGCCGATCGTGCGCTACCGCACGCGCGACCTGACCCGCCTGCTCCCGGGCAGCGCGCGCACGATGCGCCGGATGCAGAAGATCACCGGCCGCTCGGACGACATGATGATCATCCGCGGCGTGAACGTGTTCCCGACGCAGATCGAGGAGCTGATCCTGCAGCGGCCGCTGCTCGCGCCGCATTACGTGTGCGAGATCGACAAGGACGGCCCGCTGGACACGCTGACGGTGCGGGTCGAGCTGAAGGCGCACGAGCACACCGACGGCTCGGCCGCAGCCGGCGCGCAGGCCGCGCTCGAGCATGCGATCAAGTCGCTGATCGGCGTGAGCTGCCGGGTGAAGGTGGAGCCGCCGGGCGCGGTGGAGCGCTCGGTGGGCAAGGCGCGGCGGGTGATCGACCGACGGCCGCGCTGAGGCCCGCGGGTCGGGCGCGCGTGCGCCCGCCCGCGTCGATGGCAAAATGCATGCTTCGCCAGCCCATCCCTGTCAGAGGTCACCGATGTTCCGCGCCATTCAGCTGGAGAAGACCGGCGATGCATTCAGTGCATCGCTGCGCGACCTGAGCGACGACGCGCTCGCGACCCACGCCGCGGACGGCGACGTGGTGCTGCGCATCGCGCACTCCACGATCAACTACAAGGACGGCCTGGCGATCACCAACCGCTCGCCGGTGGTCCGGAAATGGCCGATGGTGCCGGGCATCGACGGCGCGGGCACGGTCGAATCGAGCAGCCATCCGCGCTTCAGGGCGGGCGACCGCGTCGTGCTCAACGGCTGGGGCGTCGGCGAGACGCACTGGGGCTGCCTCGCCGGCAAGGCGCGGGTGAAGGGCGACTGGCTGGTGCCGCTGCCGGCGAGCCTCTCGACGCGCCAGGCGATGGCGATCGGCACGGCCGGCTACACCGCGATGCTCTGCGTGATGGCGCTCGAGGCACAGGGCGTCGTGCCCGGCGCGGGCGAGGTGCTGGTGACCGGTGCCGCCGGCGGTGTCGGCAGCGTCGCGATCGCCCTGCTGTCCGGGCTGGGCCACCGGGTGGTCGCCTCCACCGGACGCCTCGCCGAGGCCGACTACCTGCGCGGGCTCGGCGCGGCCGACGTGATCGACCGAGCCGCGCTCGCAGCGCCTGGCAAGGCGCTGCAGAAGGAGCGCTGGGCGGGAGTCGTCGACGCGGTGGGCTCGCACACGCTGGCCAACGCCTGCGCGCAGACGCGCTACCGCGGCGCGGTCGCCGCCTGCGGGCTGGCGCAGGGGATGGACTTTCCGTCGAGCGTCGCGCCGTTCATCCTGCGCGGCGTGCGGCTGATCGGCGTGGATTCGGTGATGTGCCCGATGGCGGACCGGCTCGTCGCGTGGGAGCGGCTGGGCCGCCAGCTCGACCTCGGCAAGCTCGATGCGATGACGACGCAGATCGGCCTGGCCGACGCGATCCCGCAGGCGGCGGAGATCCTCGCCGGCCGGGTTCGAGGCCGGCTGGTCGTCGACGTCGCGGCCTGAGCCGCGAACCTCGCATCGCTCGCGGCGAGCGCGGCGAGCGCGGCGAGCGCGGCCTGCCGGACAGCCGCCCGACGACGCCGCTCGACACCGACGATGCGGGCATACTGCGTGACGTCGATACCCCCACGGACCTGCCGCCATCGTGAGCCGCACCGCACGTCGCTCGAGCGCACTGGTCGCACCTGGCGAACCGATCGTCTACCGGATCGCTCCCGCCGATCCGCATGCCCACCTGTTCACCGTCAGCCTCGCCATCGCGTCGCCCGCGACAGAGGGCCAGCGCCTGGCGCTGCCGGCCTGGATCCCCGGCAGCTACATGATCCGGGAGTTCGCACGGCACATCGTCGCCGTGAGTGCGCGCGACGCACGCGGGCCGGTGCGCATCGACAAGATCGACAAGCACACCTGGCGCGCCGCGCCGGCCGAGGGTCCGCTGACGGTGGACTACACCGTGTATGCCTGGGACTTGTCTGTGCGGGCCGCCCACCTGGACGCCACGCACGGCTTCCTCAACGCCTCGAGCGTGTGCCTTCGGGTGGTCGGGCAGGAGTCGCTGCCCTGCGTGGTCGAGCTCGCGCCGCCGCCATCCGGCGTGGCCCGCGACTGGCGGGTGGCCACCACCCTGCCCGAGGCGGGCGCGCGCCGGCACGGCTTCGGGCGTTACCGGGCGCTCGACTACGACGCGCTGCTCGACCACCCGATCGAGATGGGACGCTTCGAGTTCGCGAGCTTCGAGGCAGGCGGTGCGCGCCACGAGATCGCGATCACCGGGCACGCCGATGTCGACACCGCCCGCCTGGCGCGCGACCTCGCGCCGGTCTGCGCGGCGCAATCCGCGCTGTTCGAGCCCCGCACGCGGCGCGCGCCCTTCGATCGATTCCTGTTCATGACGACGGCAGTCGGCGAGGGCTACGGCGGCCTGGAGCACCGCGACAGCACGGCGCTGCTGTGCGGGCGCAACGACCTGCCCTGGCGCGGCATGACCGAGGCCGGCGACGGCTATCGGGGCTTCCTCGGGCTGTGCAGTCACGAGTACTTCCATGCCTGGCACGTCAAGCGCATCAAGCCGGCCGCGTTCGTGCCGTACGACCTCGAGCGCGAGGCCTACACGCGGCTGCTGTGGATCTTCGAGGGCTTCACCTCGTACTACGACGACCTGATGCTCGCGCGTGCCGGCGTCATCGGCGAGACGGACTACCTGAAGCTGCTGTCGCGGACCGTCTCGAACGTGCTGCGCGGGCCAGGGCGCGCGGTCCAGAGCGTCGCGGACTCGAGCTTCGACGCGTGGATCAAGTACTACCGGCAGGACGAGAACTCGCCGAACACGGTGGTCAGCTACTACGCGAAGGGCGCGCTGGTGGCGCTGTGCATCGACCTCGCAGTACGCGCGCGCACAGACGGGCGTGCGTCGCTCGACGACGCCATGCGCCTGCTGTGGCGCCGCTACGGGCGCGACTTCTACGCTGCCGACGGCGGCCCCGGTGCGCACCAGGCCGGGCTGCCGGAGGACGCCTTCCCGGGACTGCTGCGCGAGGCGACCGGGGTCGTGCTGGACGGGCCGCTGCGCGGCTGGGTCGAGGGCACGCAAGAGCTGCCGCTCGCGCGGCTGCTCAAGCCGTTCGGGGTGGCGCTGAAGCTCGCACCGGCGGACCCGTCGCCGTCGCTCGGCCTGCGCACGGCGACCCGGGCGGGCGAGCTGTCGGTCGCGAACGCCTACACGGGCGGCGCGGCGCAGCGCGCGGGGCTGTCGGCGGGCGACGTGCTGATCGCCTGCGACGGCCTGCGCATCGACGAGAAGTCGCTCAAGGCGCTGCTGGCGCGCCGCAAGCCCGGCGACGTGCTGCGGCTGCATGCATTCCGGCGCGACGAGCTGATGCGCTTCGAGGCGACGCTCGATCGCCCGACGCCCGCCGAGGCCACGCTGAGCGCAGCCCCCGGGCCGAACGCGCTGCGGCACGGATGGCTGGGCGCCCTGCCCCGGCGCCGGGGCGCCAGCGGGAGCTGACGGGCCCGGGGCATCAGATCCGCCGGTCGCGGCCCGCCCAGTGGGGATCGCGCAGGCGGCGTTTGAAGATCTTGCCGGTCTCCTCGCGCGGCAGCGCCGCATGGAACTCGATACGGCGCGGCACCTTGAAGCCGGCGATCCGCTCGACCAGGTGGCGGCGCACGGCGTCCGCGCTGGCCTGCGCGCCCGGCAGCATCTCGATCGCGGCCAGCAGCGCCTCGCCGTACTCCTCGTCGGGAACCCCGAAGACCGCGCTGTCGGCGATGCCCGGCAGGCTCGCCAGCGCGGCCTCGATCTCGGCCGGATAGATGTTGACGCCGCCCGACAGCACCATGTCGGAGGCACGGTCGCACAGGTACAGGTAGCCGTCGGCGTCGACGAAGCCGACGTCGCCGACCGACACCAGGCCGTCGCGCTCGGCCTGGCTGCGGGCCTCGGGCTGGTTCACGTAGGTGAAATCGGGATAGGCGGGCTGGCGCGCGTAGATGCGGCCGGGCGTACCCACCGGGCACTCGGCGCCGGTATCGTCGACGATGCGCAGCCGCGCCTCGCCCACCGGACGTCCGACCGAGCCCGGATGGGACAGCGCCTCGTCGGAGTCGATGACCGTCACGTAGCCGAGCTCGCTGGCGGCATAGGCCTCGTGCACGACCGGGCCCCACCACTCGATCATCGCGCGCTTGGTCTGGACGGGGCATGGCGCCCCGGTGGTCAGCACGAAGCGCAGCGACGACAGGTCGTGCCGGCGGCGGACCTCCTCGGGCAGGCGCAGCAGCCGATGCATCATCGTGGGCACGAGGTACAGGTGCGTGACCCGATGACGCTCGATCGCGGCCAGCGTCGCCGCGGCGTCGAAGCGCGGCTCGATGCGCAGCCAGGCGCCGCGGGCCGCGGCGAACATCGCGTAGGACGACGGGGCGCTGTGATAGAGCGGCGCCGAGATCAGGCAGCGCGACTCGGGGCCGATGCCGAACACCGCGCGCGACAGCGCCGCCGACGCGATGGCAAACGACTCGGCCCGACGCGGGTCGACGGGCAGGCGGCGCACGCCCTTTGGCCGCCCCGTGGTGCCCGATGTGTAGGGCACGAAGCCGCGGGCGGCGCGCGGCGGTCCGATATACCGCGGCTGCGCGGGCAGCCACCCCTCCCAGGAGGTGAAGCCCACGGGCATGACGAGCGCGGGGCCCTCCAGACGGGCCGCACGGCACACCGAGGGCTCGGGGCGGACTGCCAGCCGGGCCGCCGGGAGCACCGAGCCGGGAATGCCGGCGGCGATCTGGGCGACCAGGTCGCGGTCGGCGATCAGCGCGCGGGCGCCGCTGTCCGACAGGATCCAGCCAGCCTCGTCAGCCTTGAAGTGCCAGTTGATCGGGCAGAAATACGCGCCCAGCGTGCGGGCCGCCAGCATCGCGACCAGCAGCGCCGGCTGGTTGCGCGACATCAGCGCGATGGTGTCGCCATCGCCGATGCCCAGCTCGTGCAGCCCGCCTGCGACGCGGGCGACCATCGACTCCAGGACATCCGGGTCGTAGCTCTGCTGGTCGAATGACAGGGTCGGGTACATGGATGGGACGGCCGGTGGAAGGAGCGAGGCAGGCGCGATCCTATGCCCGCGGGCGGGCGAACGCCAGTCAGGCGAACAGCGCCTCAAGGGCCTCGCCCGGGTCGGGGGCCCGCATGAAGGCCTCGCCGACCAGGAATGCGTCGACGCCGGCCTCGCGCATCAGGCGCACGTCGGCCTGGGTCAGGATGCCGCTCTCGGTCACCACGAGCCGGTCGGCGGGGATCCGCGACAGCTGCGACAACGTGGTCCGGAGGCTGACCTCGAAGCTGCGCAGGTCGCGGTTGTTGATCCCCAGCAGCGGCGTGCGCAGTGCGAGCGCGCGGTCGAGCTCCGACGCGTCGTGCACCTCGACCAGCACGTCCATGCCGAGCCCGAGCGCGCAGTCCTCGAGCTCGGCGAGGCGCGCGTCGTCCATCGCCGCGACGATGAGCAGCACGCAGTCGGCGCCCCAGCAGCGCGCCTCGTAGACCTGGTAGGGGTCGATCAGGAAGTCCTTGCGCAGCACCGGCAGCGTGCAGGCATCGCGGGCGAGGCCGAGGTAGTGCGGCGCGCCCTGGAAGAACTGGACGTCGGTGAGCACGGACAGGCAGGCCGCACCGCCGCGCTCGTAGCTCGCGGCGATCGCGGCCGGGTCGAAGTCGGCGCGCAGCACGCCCTTGCTGGGGCTCGCCTTCTTGACCTCGGCGATCACCGCGGCGCGGCCGGCGGCGATCCTGGCGCGCAGCGCGGCCGCGAAGCCGCGAGGCCGCAGCGGCGACGCCGGGTCGGCCGAGACGGCCTGCGCCTCGCGCCGCAGCTCGGCGAGGCTGCGCTGCGCACGGGCCGCGGCCACTTCCTGCACCTTCACCTGCAGGATGCGCTGCAGCACGTCGGAGGTCGGGGGGGTCGACATGCGTGCTCCGTCAGGCCGGCTGCGAGAAGCGCCGCGTATACGCGACGAACTGCTCGATCTTGGCGCGGGCCGCGCCGGACGCGATGGTCTCGCGCGCCAGCGCGATCCCGGCCGGGATCGACTCGACGCGATTGGCCGCATACAGCGCGGCGCCCGCGTTGAGCGCGACGATTTCGCGCGGCGTGCCCGGCGTGTCCTGGAGCGCCTCGAGCAGCATCGCCTTGGACTCGGCAGCGTCGGCGACCTTGAGACCCCGGTTGGAGACCATCGGCAGGCCGAAGTCCTCCGGGTGGATCTCGTACTCGCGGATCTCGCCGTCCTTGAGCTCGCCCACCATCGTGGCCGCGCCGAGCGAGACCTCGTCCATGCCGTCCTTGCCGTAGACCACCAGCACATGGTCGGCGCCAAGGCGCTGCATCACACGGACCTGGATGCCGACGAGATCGGGATGGAAGACGCCCATCAGCGTGTTGGGCGCCGACGCGGGGTTGGTCAGGGGGCCGAGGATGTTGAAGATCGTGCGCACGCCGAGCTCGCGGCGGATCGGCGCCACGTTCTTCATCGCCGGGTGGTGGTTGGGCGCGAACATGAAGCCGATGCCCGTCTCCATCAGGCACTCGGCCACCTGCGGCGCGGTGAGCATGATGTTGGCGCCGAGCGCCTCGAGCACGTCGGCCGCACCCGACTTGGAGGACACGCCCCGGTTGCCGTGCTTGGCCACGTTGGCACCGGCCGCCGCGGCGACGAACATCGACGCGGTCGAGATGTTGAAGGTGTGCGAGCCGTCGCCGCCGGTGCCGACGATGTCGACGAAGTGCGGCATGGGCGGCACCTCGACCTTGGCTGCGAACTCGCGCATCACCTGCGCCGCGGCCGAGACCTCGCCGATGGTCTCCTTCTTGACGCGCAGGCCGGTCAGGATCGCCGACGCCATCACCGGTGACATCTCGCCGGCCATGATCATCCGCATCAGCTTGAGCATCTCGTCGTGGAAGATCTCGCGGTGCTCGATGGTCCGCTGGAGGGCTTCCTGGGGGGTGATGGGCATGTCGGTCTCCGTGTCCGGGGTGTCGGGGTGGCTCATGCGGCGAGGAAGTTGCGCAGCAGCGCGTGGCCGTGCTCGCTCGCGACAGATTCGGGATGGAACTGCACGCCCTCGACGGGCAGCGTGCGGTGACGCAGCCCCATCACCTGCCCGTCGCCGCTCCAGGCGGTGACGGCGATGCAGTCGGGCAGCGTCTCGCGCTCGACGACGAGCGAGTGGTAGCGCGCGACCTCGAAGTGACCGGGCAGGCCGCGGAACACGCCCTCGCCGGTGGTCTGGATCGCGTCGGTCTTGCCGTGCATCACCTGGCGGGCGCGCACGACGCGCCCGCCGAAGGCCTGCCCGATCGCCTGGTGGCCGAGACACACGCCGAGGATGGGCACACGGCCCGCGAAATGCGCGATGGCCGCGAGCGACACGCCGGCCTCGGTGGGCGTGCAGGGGCCCGGCGAGACCACGATCCGCGCCGGCGCCAGCCGCTCGATGCCGGCCAGGTCGATCGCGTCGTTGCGGACGGTGACGACCTGCTGGCCGAGCTCGCCGAAGTACTGCACGAGGTTGTAGGTGAACGAGTCGTAGTTGTCGATCATCAGCAGCATTTGCGCTCTATCCTATTGATTAAATTGGGTGTCTTGTTCGTCACCCACGTTTCATACCCGCTTTGATACCCGCCTTTTTCTGACGCTGGCGAGGCCGGCGCGACGTGCTGGGTGGGGACTGTGGCGCCCGAGTGGGCGCAATAGGTCGGTCAGGCTGATGGCTTGCGCCAACGCCAACCGAAGAGCGCTGCCGAGGATGAAGGCTTCGCAGACATGAGCAGCATTATCGCTGGTATTCAGAGCGCGAGGCGCTGTCTGCGATCCGCATTCACCTTGGCCTACGGCGCTTGGCCAACAGGCGTAGGCATCCACTGGAACAGGCCGCTGAAGTCTTCGGACCAGAGCGGACTCTCGCGCTTAGGGAAGTAGTAGGCAGTTCCGCCAGACTCAACCAGGCCATCTTGCACCGGCGCCAACGCGCTCTCGCTCAGGAAACCGACGCCGACAACCTGGTCCCGCCCTGCGCTGGCCAGAAATCGGGTCACCGCCATGCGCAACGCCGTCGGCGACTGGGCTGCGTCTTGATCCTGGCCGGCTACCGAGAGCAATTGCTCGCCATCGATGCCATGGAATCCCACCAAGAACATACCGCCGCGAACCCCCGACAGTTGGCGCTTCGCCGAGTCGCTCAACGTGTCGAAGACAGCCTTCATGAACGTGTCATCCGCCCCGGATTGCACTGTCAGCGCCAGGGCCCCACCGGCATGGGTACCAATAACCATAGCCTGTCGGTTGTTGGTCTCGGTGACCTCGTCGATTGCGGCGCGAACCTCACTAGGTCGAGTCGACGACGGTATGTCTCCCAAACGCGCCACGTCGAACTCGGCAATCCTGACACTGGATCCATCGGGCAGAGCGACGCCGCCTCCGGTGAAGATAGCCGCGCCGTACTGCCGTGCGAGCGCTACTCGGTCAGCATGCTGGCTCGGCAAACGCCCCGGAACCGTCAAGACTGCGGAAAGCCCGGTGCTCAGGCCCTTGATCGTGGACTGAATGTGCGGCCACAGAAGGCGATAGAAGTCCAGTACCTCCCGCTTGTGGATCTTTCGCCCCTTGTCCTCGGAAATCGCTTTGCACTCGATCTCCAGACCACGAGGCCCCACATCCTGGACCAGGAGATCGAAGGTGCCTTCGCCGGTCATTTCAGGCCATGCAAGCTTGCGCGCCCTGCGAGCAAAGTGAGTTGCTGCGCTGAGCTCGAGCCGTAGGCCGCGCATGTCATCTGGGTTCTTGAATGCACCATGTACTCGGCGCCTCAGCTGTTCCGAGAACTGCCTGGGTGATGTCCCCGGACGTGGTGTAGAAAGCCGGCAGTAACGACGCTCGGTTCGTCCGCTCGGGTCGCCCTCTACTCAGGCCAGTGCCGGCGCAGCCGGCAACCTGATGGTCGGATTCTCGCTCAGCTGCGCCATCGATTCC
>CAYNRU010000001.1:0-94791 GCA_964399635.1 uncultured Bordetella sp. | reverse complement strand
ACCTGGTGGACCGGCTGTGGGTCGTCGCGGCTCCGGAAGACGCCGTCGTGGAGCGGCTGGGACGTGACCGTCAACTCGACGAGGCGGAGGTGCGCGTCCGGCTGGCTGCACAGATGCCCGCACGCGCCAAGATGGCGCGCGCCGATGACATCATCTACAACGACGGCAGCCAGGACGAACTGGCCGCACGCGTGAAGCAGCTCTGGAACGCCCTGCCGGGCAGGAACGAAGCGGCGCCGGACTAGGGCCTGTCGACGCTGACCACACTCAGGTTGGGCACTCCGAGCGGACCGGTCTCGTAGCCGGACACGTACGGCTTCACCAGCACCTGGTTCGCCCCGAAGACCAGCGGCACGCAGGGGGCGTCATCGATGACCAGCTGCTCCGCCTGCCGGTACAGCGTCATCCGGCTATCCCAATCAGCGTCGCCCGGGCATCAGCCGGCCGGTGAACTCGTCGACGATGATGACCTCGTCGTTCTGGACGACGTACTGCTGGTCGCGGAAGAACAGCGTGTGCGCGCGCAGCGCCACCGTCAGGTGGTGCATCGACAGGATGTTCGCGGCGTCGTAGAGGCTCGCGCCCTCGGGCAGGATGTCGAGCCGGGTGAGGATGCCCTCGGCCTTCTCGTGGCCGGCCTCGGAGAGGTGCACCTGGTGCGCCTTGAGATCGACCCAGTAGTCACCCGGCGGGTCGGGCTCGTTGGCCTTGGGCTCGCTCGCCATGGGGGTCAGCAGCGGCGGGACCTGGTTCATCCGCTGGTACAGCGCCCTGTGGTCCTCGGCCTGGCCCGAGATGATCAGCGGCGTGCGGGCCTCGTCGATCAGGATGGAGTCGACCTCGTCGACGATCGCGAACGCCAGGCCGCGCTGTACGCGGTCCTTGACGTCGTAGACCATGTTGTCGCGCAGGTAGTCGAAGCCGAACTCGTTGTTGGTGCCATAGGTGATGTCGGAGGCGTAGGCCTCCTTCTTCTGTCCGTGCGGCATCTGCGACAGGTTCACGCCGACGCTCAACCCGAGGAAGTGGTACAGCCGGCCCATCCATTCGGCGTCGCGCTGAGCGAGGTAGTCGTTGACCGTCACGACGTGCACGCCACGTCCGGCCAGGGCATTGAGGTACGCCGGCAGCGTCGCCATCAGCGTCTTGCCCTCGCCGGTGCGCATCTCGGCGATCTTGCCGTTGTTGAGCGCCATGCCGCCCATCAGCTGGACGTCGAAGTGGCGCATGCCGAGCACGCGGCGGGCGGCCTCGCGGCACACCGCGAAGGCCTCGGGCAGCACCGCCTCGAGCGTCTCGCCGGCGGTCACGCGGTCGCGCAGCGCGCCGGTCTTGCCGGCGAGCTGTTCGTCGGTGAGGGCGGACATGGCAGGCTCGAGCGCGTTGATCCGCTCGACGACCTTGCGGTACTCCTTCAGCAGGCGTTCGTTGCGGCTGCCGAAGATTCGGGTCAGCAGTTTCTGGATCATTGGGGGCTGCGTCCGGGCCGCGAGCGGGCCCGAGCCGACACTCGTGGTCAATCGTCGAGTCTAGCATGGGGTGCCATGTGTCCCGAGGGACCATCGGGCGCCCCGGATGGCCCTCCGGACACCCGGGCCGCGGGCCTGCGATGGGCTACAGTGAATGACGGAAGCCCTGCCATGAAGCCCCTGAAATCCCGCCACGCGGTCGCCTGGCTGCGCACCGAGCCCGGCTTCGCGCGGCTCGGCGAACAGGCGTCCCGGCTGGCCTCGCTGCAACAGGACCTGACGCGCTGCATGCCCCTGCTCGCACTGACGGTGGTGGCGCTCGAGCGCGACACCCTGGTGGTGGGCGCCGCGCATGCCGCGGTCGCGGCGCGCGTGCGCCAGCTCGAGCCGACCCTGGTGGCCGCGCTCGGGCGCTGCGGCTGGAAGATCGACCGGATCCGATTCAAGCCGCAGTGGCGCCCGGTGGCCCCGCCGCCCCCGCGCACCCCCAAGGCGTCTCCCGGCCCGGACGCGATCGCCGACATCTCCGCCTTGTCGGAGCGGATCGAGGATCCGCGGCTCAAGGCGGCGCTGAGGCGGCTGGCGACCCGCCATGGCGGGCGGCCGGGCTGAATCCGGGCGCGCCGCACTGGCTGGGGCATGCCAAATGTGAGCGCCCACTACGACTACGATGGGCGGTCACCGCGACCATCGCCAGTGCATCGAACTCGGCGCGCGGCTCTCCCCGCTCGACCAACAGCTGGACCGTGGGCTGGACACGCCGAGCACCCGAGAGGCGGCGGAGGTCGTCAGGACCGGGGCGGGGTCCCAGGGCGCCGTCCGGGTGCCCCCGTGCCGGGCGCCATGCGGCCGGCCGGGTCGGACACTGCATCGACGGCGCGGCGAGACGTGCCGATCATGGTCGGGCCCGCTACGTCAGCCCAGCCGCTCGAGCAGCAGCACGCCGAAGAACACGAGGCCGGCGACGACGCCGACCCTGAGCAGCAGGAGCGAGCGGCGCAGCCACTTCCGATCGCGGGTCACCACCCAGATCGCGGCGGTGCCGATCACGCCGAGGCCGACCAGCAGCGCGACCGCCCGCAGCAGCGGCAGCACTCAGGCGCCCGCCCAGTCGAGCGCGAAGAGCCGGGGCGCCTCGCGGCGCTGCGCGAAGGTCGCCATCTCCCAGGCCTGGTCGTCGGCGAGCAACGCGCGCAGCAGCGCGTTGTTCATCGCGTGGCCCGACTTGTGAGCCGAGTACGCGGCAAGCAGGGGGTGCCCCAGCAGGTACAGGTCGCCGATGGCGTCGAGGATCTTGTGCTTGACGAACTCGTCGTCGGAGCGCAGCCCGTCGCTGTTGAGCACGCGGTACTCGTCCATCACGATCGCGTTGCCCAGGCTGCCGCCCTGCGCCAGGCCGTGCGAGCGCAGCGCCTCGACGTCGTGCATGAAGCCGAAGGTGCGCGCGCGCGAGATCTCGGCGACGTAGGAGTCGCGGGCGAAGTCGACCTCGACCTCCTGCACCGTCGCGTCGATCGCGGGATGGCCGAAGTCGATGGAGAAGCGCAGCTTGAAGCCGAAGTGGGGGTCGAGCCGGGCCCATTTGTCGCCGTCCCGGACCTCGACCGCGCGCTTGATGCGCACGAAGCGTTTGGGCGCCGCCTGCTCGACGATGCCGACCGACTGGATCAGGAACACGAAGGAGCCGGCCGAACCGTCAAGGATCGGGATCTCGGCGGCGGTCACGTCAACGTGGAGGTTATCGATACCCAGCCCCGCCAGCGCCGACATCAGGTGCTCGACGGTGGCCACGCGCACCTCGGCGCCCTGGCCGGTGTCGGCCGCGCTGAGGGTCGAGGCCATCCGCGTGTCGTTGACGCGGAAGGCCTCGGCTCGGATGTCTACCGGCACGGGCAGGTCGATGCGGTGGAACACGATCCCGGTGTCGGGTGCGGCCGGCCGCAGGGTCAGCTCGACCCGCTGGCCCGAATGCAGCCCGACACCCTGGGTGCGCACCAGTGCCTTGACGGTTCGTTGCCTGAGCACCGTGTGTCCTTCCGTGTGTCGGTGCGCCCGGTCCGCGCGCCGATCAGAGCTGCTTGAGCATCGTGGCCGCGTCGCTGACCTCGAACTTGCCGGGGGCTTCGCGGTTGAGCTGCTTGACCACGCCGTCCTCCACCAGCATCGAGTAGCGGTCGGAGCGCACGCCCATGCCGCGCGCGCTCAGGTCGAGCACGAGACCCGTGGCCTTGGTGAACTCGGCGCTGCCGTCGGCCATCATGCGGACCTTGCCGCCCGACTTCTGGTCGCGGCCCCAGGCGCCCATCACGAAGGCGTCGTTGACGGACACGCACCAGATCTCGTCGATGCCGCCGGCCTTGAGCTGGTCGTAGTGCTGCAGGTAGCTCGGCACGTGCTTGGCCGAACAGGTGGGCGTGAAGGCACCCGGCAGGCCGAAGACCGCGATCTTCTTGCCCTTGGTGAGCTCCGACACCTTGAATGCGTTGGGTCCCAGCGCGCAGCCGTTTCCTTCCACTTCGACGAACTCCGTCAGCGTGGCTTCAGGCAGGCGGTCCCCGATCTTGATCGTCATGCTTGCGACTCCGTTTTTCGATGTTGGTCGGCGCATCCGTCCGGGCGATGGCCGAGTTGGATCGCGGATTGTAGCCCCGGTGGGCCCGGCCTGCCGGCCGGGCCCGTGTCGTCGAGTCGCGCAGAATTCCCCTGTCAGCGTAGGGGAATCGATGCCGGTCATGCGGCGGCGCCACCCGTCCCGCGCGGGCGGGCCGGGCGGATCCGCGACACGATCAGTCCGCCTGCTTGCGAAGGAAGGCCGGGATGTCGAGGCGATCGACGCCTTTCTCTTCCAGCGCGGCCACCTGCGCCGACGCGCTGCCGCGCGGGTTGCGCCAGATCGCCGGACGATCGAGGTCGTTGTACGACGAGGCATCGTGCGACACCGGGTCGTTCGTGCCCGTCGCGCGGAACGGCTGCTGCACCAGCTGCGGCTTGCGCACAGGCTTGCCGATGCCGGTCGCGACGACGGTCACGCGAAGGCGGTCGGTCATGTCCTCTTCGTAGACGGTGCCGTGGATGATCGTGGCGTCGTCGGCGCAGAACTGCTTGATCGTGTTGATCACCTCGTTGGTCTCGCGCAACTTGAGCGAGCGGCTCGCGGTGATGTTGACGATCACGCCGCGCGCGCCCTGCAGGTCGACGCCGTCGAGCAGCGGCGAGGCCACGGCCTGTTCGGCCGCGAGCCGCGCGCGATCCAGGCCGGCGGCCTCGCCGATGCCCATCATCGCCTTGCCCTGCTCGCCCATGATGGTCTGCACGTCGGCGAAGTCGACGTTGACCAGGCCCGGGACGTTGATGATCTCGGCGATGCCGGCGACCGCGTTGTGCAGCACGTCGTCGGCGCGGTGGAACGCGTCCTCGAGGCTCGCGTCCTCGTCCATCACGTCGAACAGCTTCTGGTTCAGCACGACGATCAGCGAGTCGACGTGCTCGACCAGCTGGTCGATGCCGTCGTCGGCGATCCGCATCTTGCGGTTGCCCTCGAAGTCGAAGGGCTTGGTGACGACGCCCACCGTCAGGATGCCCATCTCCTTGGCGACGGCCGCGATCACGGGCGAGGCGCCGGTACCGGTGCCCTTGCCCATGCCAGCGGTGATGAACACCATGTTGGCGCCGGCGAGCGCCGCCTTGACCTGCTCGCGCTCCTTCTCGCAGGCGTTGCGACCGGCCTGCGGGTTGGCGCCCGCGCCCAGCCCGGCGTCGCCGAGCTGGATGATGGTCGGGGCAAGCGAGCGCTTGAGCGCCTGGCGGTCTGTGTTCACCGTGATGAACTCGACTCCCTGCACGCCGCGGCTGATCATGTGGTTCACGGCGTTGCCGCCTGCACCACCGACGCCCACCACCTTGATGACTGCACCGTCGGCTTCGTTCTCGATCATTTCAAAGGACATCTCTTGGGCCTCCAACGAGTTGTTGCTGCGCTGACTGACGACTGACGAACTGACACGCGTGACGACCCCGGGATCAGAAGTTCCCGAGGAACCACTCCTTCATGCGGCGCAGGGTCTCCTTGAAAGAGCCCGACTGCTCCGCCACTTTCCTGCCGCGCAAGCGCTGGGTCCGGGCCTCCTCGAGGAGGCCCAGCGCGGTTGCGAACCTCGGCGTCCTGACCACGTCGGCCAGTCCACCCGTGTATTCCGGAACGCCGATGCGTACCGGCTTGAGGAAGATGTCCTCGCCGAGCTCGGCCATGCCGGGGAGCATGCTGGTGCCCCCGGTGATGACCACGCCCGAGGAGAGCAGCTCCTCGTATCCCGACTCGCGGATCACCTGCTGGACCAGCGAGAACAGCTCTTCCACGCGCGGCTCGATCACCGCGGCCAGCGCCTGGCGCGACAGGGAGCGCGGCCCGCGGTCGCCGATGCCAGGCACCTCGATCTTGTCGGACGGATCGGCCAGGACCTGCTTGGCGATGCCGTAGCGCAGCTTGATCTCCTCGGCGTCCGGCGTGGGCGTGCGAAGCGCCATCGCGACGTCGTTGGTGATCTGGTCGCCGGCGATCGGGATCACCGCGGTGTGGCGGATGCTGCCGCCTGTGAAGATCGCGATGTCGGTGGTGCCCCCGCCGATGTCGACCAGCGCGACGCCCAGCTCCTTTTCGTCCTGCGTGAGGACCGCGGTGCTCGAGGCGAGCGGCTGCAGGATCAGGTCGTGGACCTCGAGGCCGCAGCGGCGCACGCATTTGATGATGTTCTGCGCGGCCGACACCGCGCCGGTGACGATGTGGACCTTGACGTCGAGGCGCACGCCGCTCATGCCGATCGGCTCGCGGATGTCCTCCTGCCCGTCGATGATGAACTCCTGGGGCAGCACGTGCAGGATCTGCTGGTCGGTCGGGATGTTCACCGCCTTGGCGGTCTCGATCACGCGAGCCACGTCGGCGTCGGTGACCTCCTTGTCCTTGATGGCAACCATGCCGATCGAGTTGAAGCTGCGGATGTGGCTGCCCGCGATCCCGGTGTAGACGTTGCGGATCTTGCAGTCGGCCATCAGCTCGGCCTCCTCGAGCGCCCGCTGGATCGACGCGACGGTCGTCTCGATGTTGACCACCACCCCCTTCTTGAGCCCCTTCGACTCGTGCTGGCCCAGGCCTACGATCTCGTAGCGTCCGTCTTGCATCATCTCCGCGACGATCGCCACCACTTTCGAGGTGCCGATGTCGAGACCGACGATCAGGTCCTTGTTCTCTCGTGTCATTGCGAACGCTTGCCTGTGGATTGCCGATCCCGCGCAGGCATGGCCCGGGACGCCGCCGCCCGGGGCGCGGACGCCCCGGTGGCGCGCGCCGCGGCCCGCTCGGGTAGTGCCTTGTCGAGCGCGCCCGGCGCGCGCATCGCGAAACCGTTCGGGTACCGCAGGTCGACCGAGACCACCTCGCGGTTGAGGCGTGTCTGGACCGTGGGATACAGCGCCACCCAGCGGGCGACGCGATCGGCGATCGGCAGGCCCTGCTCGCGCCCGAGCAGCAGCAGCGTGCCGTTGTCCAGGCGCGCGCTCCACGCGTAGCGCGCCGACAGCATCACCGCCTCGGGGGCGAGCGACAGCGGCGCGACCTGGTCGCGCAGCTCGGCCCAGCGGCGCGTCACCTCGGCCTCGCTGCCCGGAGGCCCGGAGAACTCGAGCAGCGCGGTGTCGGCCTCGGCCTCGGCGACCGAGGCCGCGAACAGCTCGCCCTGGCGGTTCACCAGGCGGCCGTCGTTCCAGACCGCCAGCGGCTCGTGCTCCTCGATGCCCACGTAAAGCGTGTTGGGCCAGATGCGCCGGACATGCGCGCGCCGTACCCAGGGCACGGACTCGAACGACTCGCGTACCGCGTCGAGGTCGACCGTGAAGAAATTGCCCTGCAGGCGCACCGCGCCGCTCGAGCGCAGCAGCGCGCGGTTCACGTGGTGCAGCGGCTGCCCGGGCGTGGCCGGCTCGACGACGATCGCGTGCAGCGCGAACGAGGGACGCTGCACGGCCCAGAACGCCGCCCCCGCCAGCAGCGCGGCCGCCGCCAGGGCCATCAGACCGTTGGCGGTCGCGTTGAGCAGCCGGACGTCGTGCCAGGGATTCACCGCGGCGCCCCCGTCTTGAGCCGGGCCGACTCGAGCAGCTTCAGGCACAGGTCCTCGTAGGACACGCCTTCGGCGCGCGCTGCCATCGGCACCAGAGAGTGTCCGGTCATGCCGGGCGAGGTGTTGATCTCCAGCAGGAAGGGCTCGTCGTCGCTGCGCCGGAGCATCACGTCGGCGCGCGCCCAGCCCTCGCAGCCGATCGCGTGGAAGGCGTCGAGCGCCAGCGTGCGGATCCGCGCCGCCAGCGCCTCGGGCAGCTTCGCCGGGCACTCGTAGCGGGTGTCGTCGCGGAAGTACTTGTTCTGGTAGTCGTAGTTGCCGGCCGGCGCGACGATCTCGATGATCGGCAGCGCGCGCGCCTGCGTGCCCACGCCCAGGACCGCGATGGTGAGCTCGCGGCCGTCGACGAACTGCTCGCACAGCACGTCGTCGTCGTGGCGCCGGGCGATCTCGTAGGCCGCGGCGCACTGGTCCTCGGACATCACCTTGGTGAAGCCGATGGTGGACCCCTCGCGCGAGGGCTTGACCGCGAGCGGCAGCCCGAAGCGGCGCGCGGCTGCGAGCACGTCGGCGCCCGAGCGCGCGAGCGCGAAGCCCGGGGTGGGCAGGTCGTGCGTCTGCCAGATCCGCTTGGTGTAGACCTTGTCCATCGCGATCGCCGAGGCCATCACGCCCGAGCCTGTGTACGGGATGCCCAGCAGTTCGAGCGCGCCCTGCACCGTGCCGTCCTCGCCGAAACGCCCGTGCAGCGCGACGAAGGCGCGCGAGAAGCCCTCGCGGCGAAGCTCATCGAGGGCGCGCTCGGCTGGGTCGAAGGCGTGCGCGTCGACGCCGCGCGCGCGCAGCGCCGCCAGCACGCCCGTCCCCGACATCAGCGACACCTCGCGCTCAGCGGAGCGTCCGCCCATCAGCACCGCGACCTTGCCCTGCTCAGCCATTGGCGATCTCCTGCGTGCGCGCCGAGACTGCGCCGATCGAGCCGGCGCCCATCGTGATCACGACGTCGCCGTCCCGTACCGAGTCGAGGATCGTCTCTGGCAGCGTGCCCACGTCCTCGACGAACACCGGCTCGACCTTGCCGACCACCCGCACCGCGCGCGCGAGCGTGCGCCCGTCGGCCGCGACGATCGGCGACTCGCCGGCGGCGTAGACCTCGGCGAGCAGCAGCGCGTCTGCCGATGACAGCACCTTCACGAAGTCCTCGAACAGGTCGCGCGTGCGGGTGTAGCGGTGCGGCTGGAACGCCAGCATCAGCCGGCGGCCGGGGAAGGCGCCACGCGCCGCGGCGATGGTCGCGGCCATCTCGGCGGGATGGTGGCCGTAGTCGTCGACCAGCGTGAAGTGACCGCCGCCCTGCGCCGCGGGCACCGCGATCTCGCCCCAGCGCTGGAAGCGACGGCCGACGCCGCGGAAGTCGGCGAGCGCGCCCACGATCGCCTCGTCGGTCACGCCCAGCTCGTCGGCCACGGCGATCGCGGCCAGCGCGTTCTGCACGTTGTGCAGCCCCGGGAGGTTCAGCAGCACGTCGAGCGGCGCACGGGCCGGTGCATCGGACCGGTGCAGCCAGAAGCGCATCCGGCCGTTCTCGGGGCGGGGATCGACCGCGCGGAACTGCGCCTCGGGCGCGAAGCCGTAGGTGAGCACCGGCTTGGAGACGAACGGCATGATCTCGCGCACGTGCGGATCGTCGACGCACAGCACGGCCGCGCCGTAGAAGGGCAGGCGCTGCGTGAACTCGACGAAAGCCTGGCGCAGCCGCGCGAAGTCGTGGCCGTAGGTCTCCATGTGGTCCGCGTCGATGTTCGTGATCACGGCGATCATCGGCGACAGATTCAGGAAGGAAGCGTCGGACTCGTCGGCCTCGACGACGATGTAGTCGCCGGTGCCCAGCCGCGCGTTCGCGCCGGCGCTGTTGAGCCGGCCGCCGATCACGAAGGTCGGGTCGAGCCCGCCGGCAGCCAGGATCGAGGCGACCAGGCTGGTGGTGGTGGTCTTGCCGTGAGTGCCCGCGATCGCGATGCCCTGCTTGAGCTTCATCAGCTCGGCGAGCATCAGCGCGCGCGGCACCACCGGGATGCGGCGGGCGCGCGCCGCGGTGACCTCGGGGTTGTCGCCGCGCACCGCGGTGGAGGTCACGATGCAGTCGGCACCCTCGACATGGCTCGCGTCGTGGCCGCGCATCACGGTCGCGCCGAGCCCGGCAAGCCTGCGGGTCGCGCCGTTGTCGGCGGTGTCGGACCCGCTGACCCGGTAGCCGAGGTTGAGCAGCACCTCGGCGATGCCGCTCATGCCCGAGCCGCCGATGCCGACGAAGTGGATGTGCTTGACCTTGTGCTTCATGGCATCAGTCCCGGCCGAGGGCGATCGCCTCGCAGGCGTCGGCCACCTGCGTGGCGGCATCGGGCCGGGCGAGCTCGCGGGCGCGCTGCGCGATCGCGAGCAGCCGGGGGCGGTCCAGCCCAGCGATCTCCCGCGCCAGGCGCTCCCGGGTCAGCTCGGACTGCGGGACCAGCAGCGCCGCGCCGCGCTCCGACAGGAAGCGCGCGTTGGTGGTCTGGTGGTCGTCGACCGCGTGCGGGAAGGGCACCATCAGGCTGGCGACGCCGGCCGCCGCGACCTCTGCGACGGTCATCGCCCCGGCGCGGCACACGACCAGGTCGGCCTGCGCATAGGCGGCGGCCATGTCGTCGATGAACTCGACCGTCTGCGCGTCGACGCCGGCGTCCCGGTACGCGGCCTGGAGCGCGCTCAGGTGCAGGCGGCCGCTCTGGTGGACGACCGTCGGGCGCCGATCGGCGGGCAGCGTGGCAAGCGCCTGCGGCACGACCGCGTTGAGCGCCTGGGCGCCCAGGCTGCCGCCGACCACCAGCAGCCGCAGCGGGCCTGTGCGCGCCGCGTAGCGCTCCTGCGGCCCGGGCAGCGCAGCCACGTTGCCGCGCACCGGGTTGCCGCTCCACTGAGCGCCGGCGAGCGCGCCGGGGAAGGCCACCAGCACCCGGTCGGCGACGCGCGCGAGCACCTTGTTGGTCAGCCCGGCGACCGAGTTCTGCTCGTGCACCACCAGCGGCCGGCCGGTGAGCGCTGCCATCATGCCGCCGGGGAAGGCCACGTAGCCGCCCATGCCGAGCACCACCGAGGGCCGCACCGCGCGCAGCGCGCGCAGGCTCTGCCACGAGGCACGAAGCAGGTTGATCGGCAGCATCAGCTTGGTCTTCAGGCCCTTGCCACGGAGCCCGCCGAAGCGCACCCACTGCATCGGGATGCCGTGGCGCGGCACCAGCGTGGCCTCCATGCCGCCCGGATTGCCCAGCCACACGACGTTCCAGGCGCGCGCGCGCATCACGTCGGCCACGGCCAGGCCTGGGAAGACGTGGCCACCCGTGCCGCCGGCCATGATGAGGATGGTGCGCGTCACGAGACGCCCCCCCGCATCATCCTGCGGCTCTCGAAGTCGATGCGCAGCACGATCGCCAGCATCACGCAGTTGACCAGGATGGCCGACCCGCCATAGCTCATCAGGGGCAGGGTCAGCCCCTTGGTCGGCAGCAGGCCGAGGTTCACGCCCATGTTGATGAAGGCCTGCGTACCCAGCCACAGGCCTGCGCCCTGCGCGACCAGACCCGCGAAGTGGCGGTCGAGCGCGATCGCCTGGCGGCCGATCTCGAAGCAGCGCCGCACCAGCCAGAAGAACAGCACGATCACCACCAGCACGCCCAGCAGGCCCAGCTCCTCGCCGATCACCGCGAGCAGGAAGTCGGTATGCGCCTCGGGCAGGTAGTGCCATTTCTCGACGCTGCCGCCCAGGCCGACGCCGAACCACTCGCCGCGGCCGAAGGCGATCAGCGAGTGCGACAGCTGGTAGCCCTTGCCGAGCGTGATCTTCTCGTCGAACGGATCGAGGTAGGCGAATATGCGCTCGCGCCGCCACGGCGACGCCCAGATCAGCGTGAAGAAGGTCAGGAGCATCGTCACCGACAGGCCGGCGAACAGGCGCACGCTCACGCCGCCGAGGAACAGCAGCCCCATCGCGATCGCGACGATCACGATGAACGCGCCGAGGTCGGGCTCGAGCAGCAGCAGCAGGCCGATCAGCATCATCACCGCCGCCATCGGCGCGAATCCCTTGCGGAACTCGTGCATCCAGTCCTGCTTGCGGACCGCGTAGTCGGCGGCGTAGAGCACGACGAAGAGCTTCATCAGCTCTGAGGGCTGCAAGTTCATGGGCCCGAGCGAGATCCAGCGCCGCGCGCCGAGCACGACCCGCCCGATCCCCGGCACCAGGACCAGCACCAGAAGCACCAGCCCCGCGACGAACAGCCACGGCGCGGCCTTCTGCCAGCGCTGCACCGGAATCGCGAATGCGAACAGCCCGGCGCACAGGCTGATCACCAGCGCCAGGGCGTGGCGCGTCAGGTGGTGCGTGGTACGCAGGCTCGCGAAGCGCGACGAGTCGGGCAGCGCGATCGAGGCCGAATAGACCATCACCATGCCGAACAGCATCAGCACGATGGCCGCCCACAGCAGCGGCAGGTCGAACTCGGCCACCGAGCCGCCCGATGCGGTGCGCCCGGCGCCCTGGACGCCGCTCCGTGGCAGTCGGAGGCTCAGCATGGCTGGCCGTCCTCCTCGGCGATCCGCTGGACGGCGCCGACGAACACCTCGGCCCGGTGCCCGTAGTTGCGGAACATGTCGAAGCTCGCACAGGCCGGCGACAGCAGCACCGCCTGCCCGGGCAGCACGAGCAGCGCGGCGCGCGCGACCGCCTCCTCGAGGCTCGCGCAGTCCTCGAGCGGCACGCCGGTGTCGGCGAGCGCTTCGCGGATGCGCGCCGCGTCACGCCCGATCAACAGCACAGCCGTCGCGTTCGCGGCCACGGCCGGCGCGAGCGGCGAGAAGTCCTGGCCCTTGCCGTCGCCGCCCGCGATCAGCACCGCCGGCTTACCGAGGCCGCCGAGCGCGGCGACGGTCGCGCCCACGTTGGTGCCCTTGCTGTCGTCGTACCACTCGATGTCGCGGATCACCGCGACCAGCTCGCAGCGGTGCGGCTCGCCCTGGAACGCCCGCAGGCCGTGCAGCATCGCCGCCATCGGCACGTCGATCGCGCGGGCCAGCGCGAGCGCGGCCAGCGCGTTGGCCTGGTTGTGGGCGCCGCGAATGCGCAGCGCGTCGGCCGGCATCAGGCGCCGCAGGCGGATACCCGCGGCGTCCTTGCGGCGCCGGCCTGCGGGGGCGTCCTCGTCGGGCACGGCCTCGGCCAGCCAGGAGAGCCCCCCGTCGCGCACGATGCCGAAGCCGGGCGCCGTGGCGGGTGCGTCCAACCCGAAGGACACGGTGGGCCGGGCGGCATCGGCCAGGGCGGCTGCCTTGGCCGCGCGTGCCGCGGCGCGGCGCGCGGCGAGCCGCTCGGCCTTGGAGCCGGCCTGCGTGTCGTCGGCGGCCTGGGCCGCGTCGGCCGGCGCCGCCAGGGTCGCACCAGGTACGGTCAGCGGGTCGTCGCGATTGAACACGCACACGGTGCCCGGCGCGTAGATACGCTGCTTGGCATCGACGTAGCCGGCCATCGTGCCGTGCCAGTCGAGGTGGTCCTGGCTCAGGTTGAGCACGGCCGCGCAGTCGGGCGCGAAGCTCTCGGCGAGCGCGAGCTGGTAGCTGGCCGCCTCGAGCACCCAGACCTGGGGAAGGTCGTCGTGCTCGATCGCCTCGCGCAGCGCCTCGAGCGCGGCCGGACTGATGTTGCCGGCCACCGCGACCCGCAGCCCGGCCTGGCGGCACAGGTGACCGACCAGCCGCGTCGTGGTGGTCTTGCCGTTGGTGCCGGTGATGGCCACCACCTTGCCCTCGTACCCGGCGGCGCGCAGCCGAGCGAACTCGCGCGCGAAGAACTCGAGCTCGCCCCAGATCGGCAGGCCCGCGGCACGGGCGGCGTCGTGCAGCGCGACCGCCGGGCCGAGCAGCGGCGACAGACCCTGGCTCCAGCCGACGAGGTCGACGCCCTCGAGCAGCGCGGGCGCGAGCGCCCCGCCGACGAAGCGGGCGTCGGGGCAGGCAGCCCGCAACGCGGCCAGCTGCGGCGGCGCGTCGCGGCTGTCGGCGACGGTGACCGCGGCGCCCCTGAAGGCGGCCCAGCGCGCGATTGCGAGGCCGGACTCGCCCAGCCCGGCCACCAGCACGTGGCGCCCGGCGAGCGCCGCGCGGGACTCGGCATGGGCGAGCGCGACGGCGCGCGCCTGCGCCTGGGCCGCGGCGCGCTCGGCCGCGGCGCGCTCGGCTTCGGCACGCTGCGCGGCCTCGCGCTCGGCGTCGATGCGCTCGGCGTGCACAGTCGCGTCGCAACCGGGCGGCTCGACGGGCGGCAGGCCCGCGGGGTCGTGGACGGGATCGGTCATCGCGCGGTCACCGCAGCTTCAGCGACGACAGGCCGAACAGCACGAGCATCATCGTGACGATCCAGAACCGCACGACGACCTGCGACTCCTTGACGCCGCCGACCTCGAAGTGGTGGTGCAGCGGCGCCATCCGGAAGATCCGGCGCCCGACGCCGTAGCGCCGCTTGGTGTACTTGAAGTAGCTCACCTGCATCATCACCGACACCGTCTCGGCGACGAACACCCCGCCCATGATGAACAGCAGGATCTCCTGGCGCACGATCACGGCGACCGTGCCCAGCGCCCCGCCGAGCGCGAGCGCGCCCACGTCGCCCATGAAGACCTGGGCCGGATAGGCGTTGAACCATAGGAAGGCCAGGCCCGCGCCAGCAATCGCGCCGCAGAACACGGCAAGCTCCCCGGCCCCGGGCACCCAGGGGATCAGCAGGTAGCGCGCGAACACCGCGTTGCCGGTCACGTAGGCGAAGAGCCCGAGCGCCGCGCCGACCAGCACCGCCGGCATGATGGCCAGGCCGTCCGCGCCGTCGGTCAGGTTCACCGCATTGCTCGTGCCGACGATCACCAGGTAGGTCAGCGCGATGAAGCCGAACACGCCGAGCGGATAGGACACGGTCTTGAAGAACGGCACGATCAGGTCGGCCCGCGGCGGCAGGCCCATCTGGAAGCCGGTCGCGAACCACTGCACCACCAGCTGCAGCGCCTCCTCGTTGGACTTCGCGGGGACCGCGAACGCCAGGTAGATCGCGGCGATGCCGCCGATCAGGGACTGCCAGAAGAACTTGTCGCGCGCCGACATGCCCTTGGGGTTCTTGTGCACGACCTTGCGGTAGTCGTCGATCCAGCCGATCGCACCGAACCCCACTGTCACCACCAGCACCGCCCACACGAAGCGGTTGCCGAGGTCGGCCCACAGGAGGGTCGCGATGCCGATGCCGATCAGGATCAGCGCGCCGCCCATCGTCGGGGTGCCCGACTTGGAGAGGTGGGTCTGCGGGCCGTCGCTGCGCACCGCCTGACCGATCTTGAGCTGCGCGAGCTTGCGGATCAGCCACGGCCCGGCGAGCAGGCCCACGCCCAGCGCGGTGAGCGTGGCGAGCACCGTGCGCAGCGTGATGTAGTTGAACACCGAGAAGAACCGATAGTCCTTCGACAGCCACTGGGCCAGCTCGAGCAGCATCAGTGGTGCCCTCCGTCGCTTGATGTCGATCCGGCAAGCGCCTTCAACACGCGCTCCATGCGCATCGAGCGCGATCCCTTCACGAGCAGCGTCGCGCCCGGCAGCGCGAGCGCGCACGCCCGCTCGCACACCGCCTCGATCGTGTCGGCGTGCTCGGCGCCCTCGCCGAAGGCCTGCACGCTGCGCGTGGACGCCGGCCCGAAGGCAAGCAGCCGCTCGATCCCGGCGGCGCGCGCGTAGGCGCCCACCTCCTCGTGGAACTGCGGCCCCTGCTCGCCCACCTCGCCCATGTCGCCCAGCACCAGCACGCGGATGCCTCCATGGCCGGCCAGCACGTCGATCGCGGCGCGCACCGAATCGGGGTTGGCGTTGTAGCTGTCGTCGATGAGCGCGGCGCCGCCGTCGGACCGCAGGCGACGCAACCGCCCGGCGGCCGGGCGGAAGTCGGCCAGGCCGCGGGCGATGGTCGGGGCAGGCACCCCGATCGCGTGGCAGCAGGCTGCGGCGGCGAGCGCGTTGCGCACGTTGTGCACGCCGTCGATCGCGATCGAGACCTCGAGGGGCACGCCCTCGATCGACATCGTGAAGCCTTCGGGCCGCGCACCGGACCCGGCGCTCACCGCGCACCGGGGGTCCAGTCCGAACTCGAGCCGGCGCCGCGCGCCGGCGAGCTCGCGCCACAGCGGTGCGTGCGGGTCGTCGCCCGGGTAGACCGCGACGCCGGTCGCCGGCAGCGCTGCGATCGCAGCGCCGTTCTCCCGCGCGGTCGCCTCGACGGTGTGCAGGAACTCCTGGTGCTCGCGCTGCGCGTTGTTGACCAGCGCGACGTCGGCGCGCGCGATCTCGGCCAGCCAGGCGATCTCGCCCGGCCGGTTCATGCCGAGCTCGATGACCGCCGCGCGATGGCACGCCTCGAGCCGCAGCACGGTCAGCGGCACGCCGATGTCGTTGTTCAGGTTGCCGCGGGTGGCGAGTCGCGCGCCCTCGCCGACGTGCGCGGCGAGCACCGCGGCGATCATCTCCTTGACCGTCGTCTTGCCGTTGCTGCCCGCCACCGCGATCACCGGCAGCACGAAGCGCCGGCGCCAGCCGATCGCGATCTCGCCGAGCCCGCGGCGCGTGTCGTCGACCCACAGCACCGGCGGACGGCAGCCGGGCGTCCAGCGCTCGATCATCAGCGCGGCGGCGCCGGCCTCGATCGCCTGCCCGACGAAGTCGTGGGCGTCGTGGTGCTCGCCGCGCAGCGCGACGAACAGCTCGCCGCGGCGCACCGCGCGGGTATCGGTGGCGACCCCCGTCAAGGCGGGGACGCCCTCGCCCGGGTCGGCCGCGATCAGCCGACCCGTGCCGAGCGACTCGAAGGCCTCGCGCAGGTCAAGCACCGGCGGACCCTCCGGCGCTGCGACGGGCCAGGCCGCGTGCCGCGTGGTCGGCATCCAGGAAGGGATGCCGCACGCCGGCCACTTCCTGGTAGGGCTCGTGGCCCTTGCCGGCGATCAGCACGACGTCCTGCGGCCCGGCCTGTGCGAGCGCCTGCGCGATCGCTCGCGCCCGGTCGGCGACGCGCAGCACGGGCGGCGCCGACAGGCCGGACGCGATCGCGTCGAGGATGGCCTCGGGCGGCTCGCCGCGCGGGTTGTCGCTGGTCAGCACGACGCGGTCTGCGCAGCGCTGCGCGATCGACCCCATCAGTGGTCGCTTGCCCGGATCGCGATCCCCGCCTGCGCCGAACACGCACCAGAGCGCGCCGCCGCGCGCACGGGCCACCGGGCGCAGCGCGTCGAGCGCGTTGGCGAGCGCATCCGGCGTATGGGCATAGTCGACCACGGCCAGCGGGGCGGGGGCGCCGCCCGCCTCGGCAGCGACCGCCTGCAGCCGGCCGGGCACCGGCCGAAGCCGCCCGAGCCGGGAGATCACCTGCTCGAAGCCCATGCCGAGTGCGAGCCAGGAGGCAGCGACGGCCAGCAGGTTCGACACGTTGAAGCGGCCGATCAGCGGGGTCTCGAGCGTCGCGGCGCCGAAGTCGCCGTCGAAGGCGATCCGCATGCCCTGCGCGGTCGGGACGACGGTGCGTGCGACCAGCCGGCGGTCGACCTCGCCCGCCGCGAGATGGCAGGCCGGGCTGCCGCCGTCGGCGCCGGTCTCGCGGCCGGGCGCCGCCTGCACGTCGTCGGCGGGCAAGTCGATGCGGTAGCCGATGCGCTGCACGCCGGGCGCCACCTCGGCCAGCATGGCCGCGTGCCACGGGTCGTCGAGGTTCACCACGGCGGCGCGCAGCCCGGGCCACGCGAACAGCGCGGCCTTGGCCTGCGCGTACGCGGCCATCGTGCCGTGGTAGTCGAGGTGGTCGCGCGTGACGTTGGTGTGCACGGCCACCGCGATGCGGGTGCCCTCGAGGCGGTGCTGGTGCAGCCCGATCGAGGAGGCCTCGATCGCGACCGCCACGGTGCCGCCCGCGGCGAAGCGCGCGAACAGCGCCTGGAGCGCGAGCGCGTCGGGCGTGGTCAGGCCGACGTCCTCGAGCGCGTCGGGCTGTCCGGCGCCGAGCGTGCCGATCACGGCGCTCGGGCGCTCGGCCGACTGCAGCCCCTGCGCGATCCACTGGGTGCAGCTCGTCTTGCCATTGGTGCCGGTGACAGCGACGACGTCAAGCCGCGCCGTCGGCGCGCCGTGGAAGGCGTCCGCGATCGGCCCGCACAGGCGCTTGAGCCCGGCGACCTCGCGGTGCGGCACCGGCCAGGCCGACGCCGCGGGAGGCTCGATCACCAGCGCGGCGGCACCGCGAGCCAGCGCCTGCTCGACAAAGCGGCGACCGTCGGCGCGCTCGCCGGGATAGGCGAAGAACGCGTCGCCGCGCGCGACCGCGCGGCTGTCGGCGACCAGCGTCGCGCCCGCCGGCAGCACCGACGCGAGCCAGCGGGCCACGTCGGCGGCCCGCTGCGCCACGCTGCCGACCTCGCTCACCGCCTCGCTCCGTGCGCCGCTCACAGGCTCTCCCGGACCGGCTCGGCCGGCTGGATCAGCGTGGCGAACGGCGCATCGGGCGCGACGCGCAGCGCGCGCAGTGTCTCCCCGGTGATCCGCGCGAACATCGGCGCAGCCACCTGCCCGCCGTAGTACTTGCCCGCCGAGGGCTCGTCGACCATCACCGCGACGATGATCCGCGGGCTGGAGGCCGGCGCGAACCCGACGAAGGATGCGATGTACTTGTTCTGGTAGGTGCCGTTCTCCTGCTTGTGCGCGGTGCCGGTCTTGCCGCCGACCCGGTAGCCCGAGATCTGTGCGAGCGGCGCGGTGCCCTGCGGCCCCGCGGCCATCTCGAGCATCTTGCGCACCGCGAGCGCGGTCTCGGGCTTGAAGACCGGCACGCCGACCGCCGGCAAGTCCGAGCGCAGCATCGTCAGCGGGATCAGCTCGCCGTCGCGCGCGAAGACGGAATAGGCGCGCGCGATCTGGATCAGCGATACGGAGATGCCGTGGCCGTAAGCCATCGTGGCCTGCTCGATCGGCTTCCAGGTCTTGTAGGGGCGCACGCGGCCCGAGACCGCGCCGGGGAATCCGAGCTGCGGGGGCTGCCCGAACCCGAGCGAGGTGAAGCCCTCCCACATCTTCTGCGGGGGCAACGTCAGCGCCATCTTGACGGTGCCGACGTTCGAGGACTTCTGCAGCACCTGCTCGACGCTCAGCAGACCGTAGGTGTGGGCGTCGCCGATCGTCGCCTTGCCGATGGTCAGCTTGCCCGGCGCGGTGTCGATCATCGTCGAGGGCTTGTAGCGCCCCGACTCGAGCGCGAGCGCAACCGAGAAGGGCTTCATCGTGGAGCCCGGCTCGTAGGTGTCGGTGATCACTCGGTTGCGCAGCTGCGCGCCGGTGAGCTGCGCACGATTGTTGGGGTCGTAGGTCGGCCAGTTGGCCAGCGCCAGCACCTCGCCGGTCTTCACATCGATCACGACCGCACCGCCCGCCTTGGCGCGGTGCTCGCGGATGGCGTCGCGCACCGCGTTGAACGCGAGGAACTGGATCCGAGTGTCGATCGACAGCGCGAGGTCGTCGCCCGACTGGGGCTCGCGCCCGGAGCCGACCTGCTCGATGACGCGCCCGAGGTTGTCCTTGATCACCCGCCGGCTGCCCGGGTTCCCGGCGAGGCGCTGCTGCTGCGACAGCTCGAAGCCCTCCTGACCCACGTCCTCGACGCTGGTGAAGCCGACGATGTGCGCGACGCTCTCGCCCTCGGGGTAGTGGCGCTTGCGCTCGTCGCGCTGGTGGATGCCGGTGATGCCCAACGCGGCGACCCGCGCTGCCACGTCGGCCTCGACCTGGCGCTTGATATAGACGTAGTTCTTCTCTTCGCCTAGCTTGCGGTCGAGATCGCGCCGCTCCATGCCCAGCAGCCTGGCGAGCGAGCTCAACTCCTCGCGCGTTGCGACGACGTCGTCCGGATCGGCCCAGATGGCTCTGGCAGGCAGGCTGGTGGCGAGTACGGCGCCGGTGCGGTCGACGATCTTGCCGCGGTTGGCCGGGATCTCGAGCGTGCGGCCGTAACGGGCCTCGCCCTGGCGCTGCAGGTACTCGTTGGTCCAGGTCTGCAGCCAGAAGGCGCGCAGCGCGAGCGCGACGAAGGCCGCGGCCAGCAGGCCGAGCACGAATCGCGAGCGCCAGGCGGGCAGCTTCGCGGTGAGCAGGGCGTTGCGCGTCAGCCGCACAGGACGGGCCATCAGTTCACCCCCCTGGCCGCGGCGACCTGCGCCGGGCTGGCGGGCAGCACGGTCGCCGACGCCGCGGGAGCCGCCGGGGCGGACACAGCGGGCCCGGGCGCACCGAGGTAGATCGTGCGCTCGGGCGACACCGGCAGCATGCGCAGGTCGCGGCGCGCGGCCGCGTCGATCAGCGAGTGCTTGGCCAGGCGCGTCTGCTCGAACTGCAGGCGATTCCACTCGACCTCGTGCCGGCGCGCCGCGGCCTGCGCCCGCTCGAGCTCGATGAAGGCCTTGCGCGCACGATGCTGCGAGGTGACGAGCAGCAACGAGCAGGTCAGCAGCATTCCGATCAGCAGCGCGGTGAGCTTGGCCACGGGTCAGACCCTCTCGGCGACGCGCAGCACCGCCGAGCGCGCGCGCGGGTTGGCGGCGACCTCGGACGCATCGGGCAGCCTGCGACCGACGAGGCGCAGGCGCGGCGGCGCGTCGTGCACCGGCGCGCCCGTGATCGGGTCGCGACGCGCATGTCTGCCCGACTCGCGAGCGAGGAACTGCTTGACCATCCGATCTTCTAGGGAGTGGAAGCTGAGGACGACGAGGCGACCGCCCGGCGCGAGCCGGTCGATTACCCGATCGAGGACGAGCGCGAGCTCCTCAAGCTCTTGATTGACGAGAATCCGTAGAGCCTGAAAGGTGCGTGTGGCCGGGTCCTTGCCCAGCTCCGGCTTCTTCTGCCGGCCGCGGACGATGCCCGCCACGAAAGCGGCAAGTTCTCGGGTCGTGCGGAACGCGTCGACGCCGGAGTCCCGGCAGCGAGCAGCAATCGCCTTTGCAAGCGGAACAGCAAACCGTTCTTCCCCATAATCCCTCAGAGCCTCCGCGATATCTCGTTCCGACGCCTGGACCAACCACTGTCTCGCCGAGACCCCGTGACCGGGGTCCATCCGCATGTCCAGCGGACCTTCCGTCCTGAAGCTGAAGCCACGCGCCGGATCGTCGAGCTGCGGGGAGGACACGCCGAGATCGAACAGCACACCGTCCACCCGCCCGACACCCAGCGAATCCAGCACCGCGGCGATCTCCGAGAAGCGCGACTGCACGATGCCGAACCGCCCATCCTTCCACCCCCGCCCGACCGCCACCGCCTCCGGATCGCGATCGATCGCCACCAGCCGCCCCGCGGGCCCCAGCCGAGCCAGGATCTCCGCCGAATGCCCACCGCGCCCGAAGGTGCCGTCGACGTAGGTCCCGTCGGGCCGGATCGCCAGCCCCTCGAGACACGCCTCGGGCATCACCGCGCGGTGCGCCCCGGACCCGCTGGACCCGATCAAGGCGGTGCCTAGATCGAAATGCCGGACAGGGACTCGGGCATGCCGCCTGCGATCGCCTCACTTTCCTTGGCCGTCAGCATCACCGCGTCCCACACTTCGAAATGGGCGCCCATGCCGAGCAGCACGACTTCCTTGCCGAGACCCGCCGCCTGGCGGAGCTCGGGTGCGATCAGCACCCGGCCGGTACCGTCCATCTCGAGGTCCGTGGCGTTGCCGAGGAAGAAACGCTTCCAGCCGCTCGCACCGATCGGCAGGGCGGCGATCCGCTCGCGAACCGACTCCCAGACCGTCCGGGGATAGAGGAGCAGGCATCCGTCGGGGTGCCGGGTCAGCGTCAACCGACCCTCGCACTGCAGCGTCAGCGCGTCACGATGCCGCGTGGGGACCGACATGCGGCCCTTCGCGTCCAGTGACAGCGCGGATCTCCCTTGGAACATTCCCTACCTTGGACGAAACGTCTGGATCGAGTCGATCGGCGCCGGAACCGGCACCGTCTCCCACTCTCAACCACTTTTTTGCACCTTTTCCCACTGTACGGAAAAGCGGAATCCCGGTCAAGTTGACGACCCTTTTTTTCAATCGGGACAAGCACTTAGATGCGGATCCGCGAGAACTGGATCTATATCCAGTATATCTCGCGAAATCGTGTCGAATCAGTCTCTTAAGGGAAACTGCTCAGCTGAGAAATGAAGATGGAGCGGGTCTGTAGGCCGGATTCTGTGCGCCGGTTTCCCGGCGTGACGGTCATTCGTCTAGGCCTCCGGTTACCCGGAGGCTCGAGCCACCAACCCGCACGCTTGGAGGGGCGTCCTGGACGGCCGAAGCCGCGCGCGTGCCTATTCGGTGTTGCTCCGGGTGGGGTTTGGCGTGCCGCCCCTGTCGCCAGGGACGCGGTGGGCTCTTACCCCACCGTTTCACCCTTGCCTGCGGCCGGTCGCCCGGCCACATAGGCGGTCTGTTCTCTGTGCCACTTTCCGTCGCCTTGGACGCATCCTCGCGGATGCGCTTGCTGCGCCTGGCCGTTAGCCAGCACCCTGCCCGCTGGAGTCCGGACCTTCCTCCCGGGCACTCGCATGCCCCGGCGACCGTCCGACCCGCTCCAGGACGGAGTGTATCCGTCCGCGCCGCCCGAGTCGCCGGCAGGCGGGCCGCGCTGGCGGCGGCGGGCGTCGCGGCCTAGTGTGGCGGGACGTCCGCAGCGCATCGCTTCGCTGCGTGCACCGCCGCCACGGCCCCTGCTGGAGACCGACCATGACCGACCCGATCGCACCGATCGCCCCGACCACCCCGGTCGCCCCGCGCCCGCCCTTTCCCGGACGCCCGGGCCGGCCCTCCGCGGGCCGCCTGCTCTCGGCGGCCCTGCTCGCCGTGACCTGCAGCGCGCCCGCGCTGGCGCAGGAGGAGGCGCTCGACCTGGGCGACCCGAGCGTGCACTCGCAGCGCGGCCAGCGGCTCAAGCTCGTTCTGCCCTTCGGCTCGACGCCCGGCGAACGCGTGTCGCCGACCCGGTTCGAGGTGGTGTCGGTCCGTGCGCCGGAGGGCTGGACGGCCCCCGATCCCGGCGCGTTCACGATCTCCAAGGCCGCCAGGCGCAACCTGGTGTACTTGCAGTCGCGCGAGCTGGTCGATGCACCGGAGCTGACGGTCGCCATCCGGGTGGCCGGCCAGCCGGGCGAACCGCAGGCCTGGAAGTTCACGGTACCCGCGGCACAGGCGACGGCCTCGCAGGACACCCGACCGGCAGCCGCGCCACCGGCGCCGGGACGCAAGGCGGCCCGCAGCGCACGCCGGCCGGCTGCCCAGACCTCGCTCTGACGCCGCTCTGACGTTGCGGCGCGCGTCCGCAGGCCGGGCGGGTGCGGCGACTCGAGGACATCGTCCGGACGATCGAACGCCCGCGAACCGCATCGACGACCGCTGCGGGCCATGACGGCGCGCCGCGCAGGCGGCCGGTGTCGCCAGTGCGCGCCGACCCGGACGGCGGGCCGCGGCGCCTTCCCGAAACACGCCAGGATTGCGGCCCACGACGCGCGTGCCCTTGACATGGCTCAGTGCGAGAGCGATGCCGGCGTGGTTCCATCGACCCATTCCGGATCGACAGGAGCGATGCGATGCTGAAGGACAAGGTCTGCGTGGTTACAGGCGGTGCGTCGGGCATCGGGCGCGCGATTGCGCTGGTGTGGGCCCGCGAGGGGGCGAAGGTGGTGGTGTCGGACCTCCCGTCGGCCGCCTCGGGCGGCGCGCAGACGGTGGCGCTGGTGCACGCGCAGGGCGGCGACGCCGTGTTCGTGCCCGCCGACGTGTCGAGCGAGGTGGACTGCGCCACGCTGGTGGCGCGCACGGTGCGGCACTTCGGGCGCCTCGACGCCGCGTGCAACAACGCGGGAGTCGGCGGGTCGATCGCGCCGGTCGCCGAGTACGAGACCAGCGCCTGGCAGCAGGTGATCGCGGTGAACCTGACCGGCGTGTTCCTGTGCATGAAGCACCAGATCCCGGCGCTGCTCGACGCCGGGGGCGGCGCGATCGTGAACATTGCGTCGATCCTCGGACAGGTGGCGTTCGCGGGCGCGCCCGCCTACACCGCGGCCAAGCACGGCGTACTGGGCCTCACCAAGGTGGCGGCCCTCGACTACGGCGCACGCGGTGTGCGCGTCAACGCGGTGGGCCCGGCCTTCATCCACACGCCGATGATCGCGGGCATGGAGAACGACCCGGCCACCAACGCCGCGCTGATCGGGCTGCACCCGATCGGCCGGCTCGGCCAGCCCGAGGAGGTGGCCGAACTGGTGGCCTGGCTGAGCTCGCCGCGCGCATCCTTCGTCAACGGGGCGTACTACCCCGTCGACGGCGGCTTCCTCGCCCGCTGACGCGGACGGCGCGCGGCGCGCCTCAGCCGCGCGCGACGGCGGCCGGGTTGTCCTCGATGTAGCCGCGCACGATCGACTCGAAGTCGGTGTCGGCGCTGAAGCCCATCGCGTTGGCGCGGGCGGTGTCGAAGCGCGCGGCCCAGGTCCGCACGAGGCGCATCACGGCCTCGTCGGGCTCGGCCACGATGCGCGCCGCGACCGCGTCGCCGGCCACCTTGCGCAGCGCGGCGATCTCCTCGCTCATCGACACGGTCAGGCCCGGCAGGTTCAAGCTGCGGTGCCAGCCCCAGTCCTGCGGCGACAGCGCGATCGCGTGAAGCAGCATGCCGACCACCGCGCGCGGCGAGGCGACCCACATCTCGGTCTCGGCGGGCACTGGCAGGCGTGCCGCGATGCCGGCGAGCGGCTCACGGATGATCCCGGACGCGAAGCCGGACGCCGCGCCGTTGGGCAGCCCCGGTCGCACGACCACGGTGGGCACGCGCACCGCCCGCCCGTCGATGAAGCCCTTGCGGGTGTAGTCCTGCACCAGCAGCTCGCCGATCAGCTTCTGGATGCCGTAGGACCCCTGCGGCGTCGGCGTGGTGGCGTCGGCGACCACCGGCGGCAGCGCGCCGCCGAACACCGCGATCGAGCTCGAGAACAGCACCCGGGGGGCGTGGCCCGCGGCGCGGCAGGCCTCGAGCAGATGGCGTGTGCCGTCGAGGTTGACGCGCATGCCGAGGTCGAAGTCGGCCTCGGCCGTGCCGCTGACCACGGCGGCGAGGTGCACGACGACGCCGGTGTCGCGATCGACCAGCGCGCGCACCTGCTGCGCGTCGGAGATGTCGCCCGCGACGTTGCGCACGCGCGGGTCCTGCAGGGCGCCCTGCCCCTGGTCGAAGCAGACGATTTGCGAGACGCGCTGATCGCGCGCACCGGCCGCGTCATGCAGGCGCAGGCCGCCGCTCGCCAGCACGCGGGCGACCAGCTGCTGCCCGAGGAATCCGGCGCCGCCGGTGATCAGCATCTTCATGGTGTGGGTGTCTCCTGGAGTGGGGTGTGGCGCCCGGCTCAGCGGACCGCGGCGAGCGCCTTGTCGAAGAAGTCGTCGGCGCCGAAGTTGCCCGACTTGAGCGCGAGCGCCACCGGCAGGTCGACGCCGGCGAGCGCGGGCACGCCGGGGTCGATCTCCTCGCCGATCGCGAGCAGGCGCACGCCGAGCGCCTGCACGACCGCGCCCGAGGTCTCGCCGCCGGCGATCACCTGCCTGCGCACGCCGCGCGCGTGCAGCAGCCGCGACAGCTCGCCGAGGCAGCCCTCGATGGCTGCAGACGCCGCCTGCACGCCGTGGCGCTGCTGGGCCGCCCCGACCGTCTCGGGATCGGCCGAGCTGTAGACCAGCGGCGCCGGGCCGGGCGGCTGCGCGAGCACCCAGTCGGCGAGCGCGGCCGCGCTGCTGTGCCCGGCGATCACATCGTCGACCTCGACGCGGCGCGACGGCGCATGCGCGGCGTAGCGCTCGATCTGGCGGCGCGTCGCGACCGAGCAGCTGCCCGAGATCACCACCGCCGGGCCACCGACCGCCGCGAGGCCGCCGGCCTGCGGGCGCAGCAGCCCGGCGCGCCGGAAGTTGTCGGGCAGCCCGAGTGCGATGCCGGAGCCGCCGGTGATCAGCGCCGCGTCGGCGCAGGCCTCCCCGAGCGTGCGCAGGTCGCGGTCGTCGATCGCGTCGGCCACCGCGAGCCGCACGCCCGAGGCAGCGAGCGCGGCGAGCGCGTCGCGCACCGCGCGCGCGCCGCTCGCCACGACCGGGTGGCCCAGCAGCCCGACGCGGTGGGCTGTCTGGCGCTGCAGCCAGCGGACCAGGTCGGGGTCGGTCATCGGGTTCAGCGGATGGTGCTGCAGGCCGCTCTCGCTGAGCAGCCGGTCGCCGACGAACAGGTGCCCCATGTACAGCGTGCGCCGGTTGGTCGGGAAGGCCGGGCACACGATGGCGATGGGCGCATCGAGGGCGTCGAGCAGGGCCTGCGCCACCGGGCCGATGTTGCCGGCGGGCGTGGAGTCGAAGGTCGAGCAATACTTGAACAACACCTGGCGCACGCCCTGCGCCCGCAGCCAGCGCAGCGCGGCGAGGCTCTGCGCGACCGCTTCGGCGGCGTCGATGCTGCGTGACTTGAGCGCGACCACGACCGCGTCGGCATCGGACGCCGCGCCCTCGGGCGGCACGCCGATCGTCTGCACCGTGCGCATGCCGCCGGCGGTGAGGGTGTTGGCGAGATCGGATGCGCCGGTGAAGTCGTCGGCGATGCAGCCCAGCAGCATGGGGTCAGTCCTGGTCGGCTCGGTCGGTCGGGGCGTCGCCCCTGTGACGGCGGCCCGGGCGGAAGACCGCTGTGTCATTGTAGAACGCGGGATCCCGGTTGGCCTCGCACCACCCGGGCAGGCCCATCACCGGCAGCGGGCAGAACGCGCGACTCGAGTGCGGCTGAGTACAGAGCGACTCGGCGAGGGCCGCGTCGACCGCGGCGGGCTCGGCGTCGGGCGCCAGGCGCAGCGGCCAGGCGTGCGCGGTGATGCCCTTGAAGGGCGCGTCCAGCTTCTCGAGCAGCGCGTGCCCGAAGACGCGCACCTGCAGCGCGGCGGCGAGCCGGTCCCGCTCGGCGAGGAACAGCCGCTGCCAGTCGAAGGCGCGCAGCGCCGCCTCGAGGGACGCGTCGGTGCCGATCCACAGCGCGGCGTTCTCGTCGAACAGCGTCGCCGCGTCGCGCAGCGGGCCGCGGCGCGGCGCGGCGCCAGCGGGCGCGGCGTCGGCCACGATGGCCCGGGCGTGCATCGCGTTGAGCCGCGCCTTGGCGCGCGGGAAGATGAGCCACACCAGCGCGTTGTAGAGGTCGTGGCGCGCGCCCGGTCCGTCGATCCGGGTGGCGACCTCGCCCGACTCGAAGATCCGCGACTCGTACGCGCCCGACGCCGGCCAGGCGCCGGCCACGGCCGGCGGGTCGGCGGGCACGAAGCGCAGCGCGCGCCCGGACTCGGTGATGAGGCCCGCCTCTCGGGCCCATCCGTCGAGCCGCGCGAGCCGACCCTCGGGCGACAGCGGCGCGAGCGCCGCGAGCCGGGCCGAGTAGGGTTCGAGCCAGGGCGGCCGGGTCATGGACGCCGCGGCCGGGCGGCGGCGCGCACGGCCGGGCTCGCGCTCAGTGCGCCAGCCGCCACCCGAGCGGCTCGCCGGCGGCGAGCGGCACGATCGTGTCGTCGCCGAAGGGCAGGGACTCGGGCACGGTCCAGGTCTCCCGGCGCAGCGTCACGCGCGCGGTGTTGCGCGGCAGTCGGTAGAAGTCCGCGCCGTGCAGGCTCGCGAAGCCCTCGAGCCGGTCGAGCGCGCCGACCGAGTCGAACGCGGCCGCGTACAGCTCGAGCGCGTGCGGGGCGGTGTAGCAGCCCGCGCAGCCGCAGGCATGCTCCTTCAGGTGGCGCGCATGCGGGGCGCTGTCGGTACCCAGGAAGAAGCGCGGGCTGCCCGACACCGCGGCCTCGAGCAGCGCGCGCCGGTGCGCCTCGCGCTTGAGCACCGGCAGGCAGTACCAGTGGGGTCGCATGCCGCCCTTGAACAGCGCGTTGCGCTCGTACAGCAGGTGGTGGGCGGTGATGGTCGCCGCGGTCGGGCCGGGCGCCTGCGCGACGTACTGCGCGGCCTCGCGCGTGGTGATGTGCTCGAACACGACGCGCAGCGCGGGGAAGTCGCGGCGCAGCGGCTCGAGCACCTGGTCGATGAAGACCTTCTCGCGGTCGAACACGTCGACGGCCGGATCGACGACCTCGCCGTGGATCAGCAGCGGCATGTCTAGCGCCTGCATCGCCTCGAGCGTGCCGCGAACGGCCGCGATCGAGGTGACCCCGGCATCCGAGTTGGTGGTCGCGCCGGCCGGGTAGAGCTTGACCCCGTGCACCACCCCCGACTCCCGGGCGCGGCGGATCTCGTCGGGCGGCGTGCGGTCGGTCAGGTAGAGCGTCATCAGCGGCTCGAAGCCCGCGCAGGCGGGCTCCCCGGCAGCGGTCTCGCGCAGCGCGGCGAGGATCCGCCCGCGGTAATCGAGCGCCTGTCCGACGGTGACCACCGGCGGCTTGAGGTTGGGCATCACGATCGCGCGGGCGAACTGCCGGGCGGTCGCGGCAACCACCGCCTGCAGGGCGGCGCCGTCGCGCAGGTGGAGATGCCAGTCGTCGGGGCGGATGAGGGTGAGCGTGTCCATCGGAGCGGGCGGCGGGCGGCGGCGGGACCCGTAGTGTCCCATGAGCGGCCCCCGACGCCGGGCGGGGGCCGTCACCGGCCCGCCGTTCGCGCCGCCGAACCGCGCCTTCGCGACCCGCCTCAGGAGGTTCGTCGCGGGGCGGTGGCCGCGCCGCGCCGCGCCGCACAGGATCGCCCCGAACCGACACTGCACGGAGAGCCGCCACCATGATCCTCACCGCCGTCCCCTCCCGCCTCCTCGATCCCGCGATCGCGGTCCATGTGGTCGCCGCGGTGCTGGCGCTCGGGCTGGGCGCCTGGGTGCTCGCCGCGCGCAAGGGCACGCGCTCGCACCGCCTGGCCGGGCGCGGCTGGGCGGTGGCGATGGCGGTCACCGCGGCCAGCTCCTTCTTCATCGCGCCGCGGATCCTCCCGGTGGCCACACCGCTGGGCAGTTTCGGGCCGATCCACTTGCTGTCGGCCTTCACGCTGCTGGCCCTGTGGCAGGCGATCGCCGCGATCCGCCGCGGCGACGTCGCGAGGCACCGGCGGGCCATGCTGCGGGCGTTCTCGGGCCTCGCCGTGGCCGGCGTGTTCGCGCTGCTGCCCGGCCGGGCGCTGAACGCCTGGATGGTGGCGCTGTCCGGGATGGCCGGCTGACGCCCGCCGGCGCGATAATCCGGCCATGCCGACGCTCGCCGTGCCCCGCGCGCCCCTTCCGGACCGACCGATGCTGCGCCGCGTCGTCCTGATCGTGGCCGCCACGCTCGCGCTGAACACCGCGATCGCGGGGGTGCTGTTCGCGCTGGGGCTGACGACGCCCTTCCTGCGGGCGCTGGTGCAGGCGCAGTCGATCGGCCTGACCCTCGCCGCGCTCTGCTGGAGCGTCACCCCCTGGATGGCGCGCGCCGGCGGGGGTTCGGCCCGCGTCGCCGTGCCGCTCTACGGCGCGGCGATCCTCGCCGGATCGGTCGCGGGCGTGCTGCTCGCCAACGCCCTCACCGACGCGGCGTTCGGCGCCCTGCCGGGCAGGGAGGCGGCGCGCGGCCTGGCGGGGCCGGTCGGCCAGCGCACGCTGCTGGTCGCGCTGATTCTCGGGGCGGCCGTCACGATCTTCATCCACGGCAGGCAGCACCTGCGGCACGCCCGGACCCAGATCGAGTCCGAGCGCTGGCGGACGCTCGCCGCCGAGCGCAGCGCCGCGCAGGCGCAACTGCAGGCGCTTCGCGCGCAGGTCGAGCCGCACTTCCTGTTCAACACGCTCGCCAACGTCTCGGCGCTGATCGACCACGACCCGGCGGCGGCCAAGGCGCTCGTCGACGACCTGTCCCGGCACCTGCGCGCAACGCTGCGCCATGCGCGAGCGGGCACGACCACGCTGGGCGAGGAGCTGGACGTCACCGCGTCGCTGCTCGGCATCATGAAGCGGCGCCTGGGCGAGCGCCTGCAGTGGCGCTTCGACGTGCCCGCGGCGCTGCGGGCCGCGACAGTGGCGCCGATGCTGGTTCAGCCCCTGGTCGAGAACGCGGTCAAGCATGGCATCGAGCCGGACACCGCGGGCGGCACGATCGAGGTACGGGCGCGGTGCGACGCGGCCGGCGTGCTCACGGTCGAGGTGGCGGACACGGGCCGCGGGCTCGCGGCCGGGGGCGAGCCCGACCGCCGGCCGGGCGGGGTCGCAGCGGATGCGGGCAGCGAGGGCGGCACGGGCCTCGCCAACCTCGGCGAGCGGCTGCGCGCGATCTACGGGCCGGCGGCCCGCCTCGCGCTGCAGGACAACGTGCCGCGGGGCACGATCGCGCGGCTCACGCTGCCGCCGCTCCCGACGGTGACGGGATGACGGCCGATGCGCCGCGCGCCGTGGTGGCGGACGATGAGCCGCTGCTGCGCGACGCGCTGTGCGCGGCCCTGGCGCGCGCCTGGCCCGCGCTGCGCATCGTCGCGGCCTGCGGCGACGGCGACGCCGCGCTCGAGGCCATCCGCCGCGAGCGCCCGGAGGTCGCCTTCCTCGACATCCGGATGCCCGGGCGCAGCGGCCTCGAGGTGGCGGGCGCGGCCGCGCACGACGCCCACGTGCCGCTGTGGGTGTTCGTGACGGCCTACGACGAGCACGCCCTCGAGGCCTTCGACCGCGAGGCGATCGACTACCTGCTCAAGCCGCTCGACGCGACGCGACTGGCGCGCACCGTGGCCCGGCTGCAGGCCCGTCTCGCCGAGCCTGCGCCCGGTCCGGGTCCGCAGCCCGCCCCCGGCGCGCCCACAGCCTTCGATGCCGACGCGCTGCGCCGACTGGCCGCGCTGCTCTCGCAACCCGTGGCCGCGCCGCCGCTGCGCTGGCTGCGGGCGTCGCTGCGCGACGAGGTCCGCCTGATCGCCATCGACGAGGTGGTCGTCTTCGAGGCCGCCGACAAGTACCTGCGCGTGCTCACGCGCGACGACGAGGCGCTGGTGCGCATGCCGCTCAAGGAGCTGATCGAGCGGCTGCCGCCCGATGCGTTCTGGCAGATCCACCGCGGCACGGTGGTCCGCACCGCCGAGATCGCACGCACGACCCGCACGCTGTCGGGGGGTCTGCGCGTGCACCTGCGCTCGCGGCCCGAGCGCTTCGAGGTCAGCCGCGCGTTCGCCCACCTGTTCCGCGCGGACTGAGGCCCGCGGGCGCGGCGTGCGCGCCGGGCCGCATCGACCGCGCCGCCCTCATGCCGCGCCGAGCCGCCGCGCCACGTGCGCCGCGATCTGCGCCGCACCATCGCCCTGCGCGGCGGCGCGCGGAGCCTGGGCCTCGATCGCCGCGAGCGCGGCCTCGAAGCGGCCAGCGCGCAGCGTATCGAGCGCGATCGGCGCGCAGCGGGCATGCCGCGACAGCCAGTCGACCAGCCACGGCGCCTCGGGCCAGGTGTCGCGCGGCACGACGAGGGTGTCGCGCGCCTCGAACCCCGCCTCGGCGAAGGTGCCGTAGCCGGGCTTGGCGACCAGCAGGTCGCACGACGCCAGCAGGTCGATGTACGGCCAGCCCTCGAGCCGCGTACCGTCGCGCACGGCCGCGGTCTGGCTCACGGCGTCCGTGAACGCCACCGCCGTCCAGCCCGGGGGCAGCCGCCAGCGGCCGGTGTCCAGCGCCATGGGCAGGCCGCCGAAGGCGACCAGCATCACCCGCTGCCCGGGCGGCACCCCGAGCACCTCGCGCAGCGCCGCACGACGCGCCCGACCGCGACGCCCGATCGGCGCCACCGGCACCCGGCGCGCAAAGCCCGCGAAGGGCATCCCGGGCTCGAGCGCGAACAGCAGGTCGGCGGCCTCGTAGGCCTCGCGCATCGCGCGCACGATCGGAGCCACGTCGGCGCGCCCGGCGTACAGCGCGCCGAGCACGTCGGCCCAGTTGAGCGAGCACGCGCCGAACGCGGGCAGGCCGAGCGAGGCGGCGGCGGCCAGCGGCATGTAGCCGACGTTGCTGAGCACCACGTCGACGCGCAGCGTGCGCAGCGCGGCCCGCTCGCGTTCGAGCCAGCCGCCGTCGTCATGCAGCGCGCGGTAGCGCCGCAGGCTGCGCTCGTCGTCCACCCGCAGCGCGTCATGCATCTCGAAACCGAAGTCGGTGTCGTCGGCGACCACCCGCGGCTCGGGCTGGCCCGCGGCCGCAAAGCGCGCCCGCAGCAGGGTGGGGTCCAGCCCGCTGCGCACGGTCACCTCGAGCCCCGGCAGCCGGGCCCGCAGCGCGGCGATGATCGGGACCGTCTGCGCGAGGTGGCCCCAGCCGTGCGACGACACGCAGGCGAGCAGGTGCGTCATCGGCGCGGGCCGACGTGCGCCTCGGCAGTCACGCGCGTCATGTCAGCAGGATCGCGCGGTAGTCGTTGACGTTGGTGCGGGTCGGACCGGTGACGACCAGGTCGCCGAGCGCCGAGAAAAAGCTCCAGCCGTCGTTGTCGTCGAGGCTGTGCCGCGCGTCCAGCCCGAGCGCCGCCGCGCGGGCCGCGGTGTCCGGCCCCATCAGCGCGCCGGCGTTGGACTCGACGCCGTCGATGCCGTCGGTGTCGGCCGCGATCCCGTGCACGCCCGGCAGGTCGCCGAGCGCCTCGACCAGCGCCAGCAGGAACTCTGAGCAGCGCCCGCCCCGGCCGGTTCCACGCAGCGTCACCGTGCACTCGCCGCCCGAGATCAGCGCGACCGGTGGCGCGAACGGCGCACCGTACCCGCGGACCTCCCGCACCAGCGCGGCCATCACCTGGGCGACGTCGCGCGCCTCGCCGGTCACCGTGTCGCCGAGGATGACCGGTTTCACGCCGGCCGCGGCGAACACCGCCGCCGCCGCCTCGAGGCTGCCGTGGGCGGTCGCGATCATGCGGCTCTCGACCCGCGCGAACAGCGGATCGCCAGGCTTGGGCGTCTCCTCGACCCCACCCTCGGCGCCGCGCCGCAGGTACGCCTCGACGGTGGCGGGCGCGGTGACACCCCAGCGCGCGAGCACCGCGATCGCGTCGGCGTAGGTGCTGGGATCGGGCGCGCACGGGCCCGAGGCGATCGCCGACACGTCGTCGCCCGCCACGTCAGAGACGACCAGCGCGCAGACCCGGGCGCGGGTGGCCTGGGCGAGCCGCCCGCCCTGGATCCGGGACAGGTGCTTGCGCACGACGTTCATGTCCTGGATGGGCGCGCCACTCGCCAGCAGCCGGCGCGTCACCGTCCTGAGGTCCTCCATCGGCACAGAGGGCACCGGCAAAGACAGCAGGCTCGATCCGCCGCCCGACACCAGCGCGAGCAGCAGGTCGTCCGGGCCGAGCGCGCGCGCCTGCTCGAGGATCCGCTGCGCGGCCCGCTCGCCGGCCTCGTCGGGCACCGGGTGGCCGGCCTCGACGACCGCCAGCCGCTGCGTCGCAAGCCCGTGCGCGTAGCGGGTGATCACGCAACCCTCGAGCGGGGCGTCGGCCGGCCAGGCGAGCTCTACGGCGCGCGCCATCGAGGCGGCGGCCTTGCCGGCGCCCACCGCGAGCGTCCTGCCGCGCGGGGGACGCGGCAGGTGCGAGGCGACGATCCGCAGCGGGTCGGCCGCGGCGACCGCGGCCTGGAAACTGTCGAGGAGAAGGCGTCGGGCGTCCATGGGCCCGGACTGTAACGCACCGGCCGGGGCGACGCCCCGTCGGTGGCCCGGCCGACGATACTGCGGCCAGGCGGGCGGACCGGGTCGCCGCAGGCGGCGCCCGGCCGATGCTCAGTCGGCGTAGACGCCGGCCTTCTTGATGATCGGACCCCACTTGTCGGTCTCGGCCTTCAGGTGACGGCCCAGGCCCTCCGGCGTCTGCATCTCGGTCGCGACCATCGTGGCCCCGAGGTCGTTGAAGCGCTTGACCAGCGTCGGGTCCTTGAGCGCGGCCTGCAGCGACGCCACCAGCTTGTCGATCACCGGCTTGGGCGTGCCCTTGGGCGCGTACATCCCGTGCCAGATCGACAGCTCGAAGCCCTTGAGCCCGGCCTCGGCCGAGGTCGGGACCTCCTTGAGCGAGTCGAGCCGCCTAGGCGCGGTGAGCGCGAGCGCCTTGACCTTCCCGCCACGGATCTGCTCGGTCGTGTTGGTGGTCTGGTCGCACAGGATGTCGACCTGGCCGCCGATCAGGTCGGTGATGGCGGGCGCCGTGCCCTTGTACGGCACGGTGGTGAGGTCGGTCTCGATCGCCTGCTGGAACAGCAGCCCGCACAGGTGCGAGGCGGCGCCCAGGCCGGCATTGGCCAGCGTGACCTTCTCCCTGTTCGCCTTCACGAACGCGGTCAGCTCCTTGACGTCATTGACGGCGAGGTTGGGGCGCACGATCAGCGTCATCGGCACGTCGTTGATCATGCCGATCGGCTCGAGGTCCTTCATCGTGTCGAAGGGCAGCTTGCGGTACAGCGCGGGCGCGGTGGCCATGCCAATGTGGTGGATCAGGACCTTGTAGCCGTCGCCGGGCGCGCGCGCGACCTCTGCGATGCCGATCGTGCCGCCGGCCCCGGGCTTGTTCTCGACGATCACGGTGCCGCCGAGCGACTTCTCCATCGCCTGCGCCACCGAACGCGCGACGGTGTCCGTGGGTCCGCCGGCGGCGAACGGCACGACGATCGCGACCGGCTTGGTCGGGTACTGCTGCGCGCTGGCGCCGAATGCGGCGGCCGTGAGGACGAGCGCCGGAATGAGCTTGAAAGTGGTCATGGATGTTTCCAAGGAGCGCCGGCCATGGTGGGTGGCCCGATCGGGCGCATGGTTTGGCGCGGCGCCGCGAATTTATCGCATCGGCGGCCGCCGCGCTTGACGCATGTCACGCGAGCGGGGTTTCTCGAGCCGCCGGACGCCGAGCGCGGCCTGCCGCCGTGCCGGCGGTCGCAGGCCCCGGCGGGGTCGTTCAGCCCAGCAGCGCCTGCTCGATCGCGCGGCCCACGTCGGTCGTGCTCGCGGTGCCGCCCATATCGGGCGTGCGCGGGCCGCCGGCGGTCACCGCCTCGATCGCCCGCACGATCGCGTCGTGCGCGTCCTTGTGGCCGAGGTGGTCGAGCATCATGGCCCCCGACCAGATCTGGCCGATCGGGTTGGCGATGCCCTTGCCGTAGATGTCGGGCGCCGAACCGTGCACCGGCTCGAACAGCGACGGGAACCTGCGCTCCGGGTTGATGTTGGCCGAGGGCGCGATGGCGATGGTGCCGGTGCAGGCCGGGCCGAGGTCGGACAGGATGTCGCCGAACAGGTTGCTCGCGACCACCACGTCGAACCAGTGCGGGTTGCGCACGAAGTGGGCGGTCAGGATGTCGATGTGGAACTTCTTCACCGCGACGTCCGGGTACGACGCCGATACCGCCTCGACCCGCTCGTCCCAGTAGGGCATCGAGATGAAGATGCCGTTGGACTTGGTGGCCGAGGTCAGCTGCTTCTTGCGCCGGCGCGCCAGCTCGAACGCGTACTTGATGATGCGGTCGGTGCCGTGGCGGGTGAAGACCGACTCCTGGATCACCACCTCGCGGTCGGTACCCGGGAAGGCGCGCCCGCCGAGCGAGCTGTACTCGCCCTCGGTGTTCTCGCGCACCACGTAGAAGTCGATGTCGCCCGGCTGGCGCCCGACGAGCGGGCACGGGATGCCCGGCATGAGCCGCACCGGCCGCAGGTTCACGTACTGGTCGAACTCGCGGCGAAACAGCAGCAGCGAGCCCCACAGCGACACGTGATCGGGCACCGTGTCCGGCCAGCCGACCGCGCCGAAGTAGATGGCGTCGTGCCCGCCGATCCGTTCCTTCCAGTCGTCCGGCATCATCTTGCCGTGGCGCGCGTAGTGGTCGCAGCTCGCGAAGTCGAAGTGGTCGATGGCCAGCTCGATGCCGAAGCGCCGCGCCGCCGCTTCCAGTACGCGCAGCCCTTCGGGCATGACTTCCTTGCCGATGCCGTCGCCGGCGAGGACCGCGATGCGATGGGGTGTGCTCATGATGGGGTGGCGCTCCTTCAGTCGAACCAGGCGTCGAGGCCCGCGGGCGGGCGGAAGCGCCCGTTCTCGAACAGCAGCCGCGTCGGGCCGGGCATCGCGCGATGCGGCACCGGATGGTCCGGGTCGCCGGGATAGCAGATCACCCGCCCGGTGGCGGTCTCGTAGGGCTCGGGGCGGATCACCGGCGGCGGGCGCGTCGCCGCCTCGGCCAGGGTCGCGGCGACGTCGGCGAAGCGGGTCATGTGCGCGAGCGTCATGATCTGCGGCGCCGCCAGGTCGATGGTGCCGGCCTGGTAGCGCAGCAGCGCGTCGCGCGGCGTCATCCAGTCGGCCGCGACCGCCTCGCGCGGATCCGGCTCGGCATTCTGGCCGTGGGGCAGGCGCGCGACGAAGAAGCGCGTGTCGAAGCGCTTGCGCATCATCGCGGGCACGATCGGGGTGACCCAGCGCGACCACGGCTGCATGAGCGCGGGATCGAGCCGCAGGTCCAGCCGCTCCATCATCTTGCCGAACGAGAAGCCCTCGCGCCGCAGCGCGCGGGCACGCACGGCGAGCGGCTCGTCGATGTCGCGGGCGAGCAGCACCCCGGTCTCCTCGAAGGCCTCGCGGATCGCCGCGACGAACAGCGCCGCGGCCTCGCGCGGGCCGAGCTCGGGCTCGCCGAGCCGGGCGTGCAGATGCTCGAGGGTGGCGTCGACGCGCGACAGCGACTCGTGGTCGGAGTCCTGCCGATCGAGCTTGCCGCCCGGGAACACATGGGCGCCGGCCAGCACCGTGTCCTCGCGCGGGCGCTCGAGCAGCAACGCCTCGATGCCGGAGGGGCCGTCGCGCAGCAGCACGAGGCTGGCGGCGGGACGGGGCGATGGCGCGGGGGGAGGCTCGCCCGGGCCGGGCGACGCGAAGGCGGAAGTCATCAAGGCGATTTTACCAGCGGCGCCCGGACGCGATGCGGCGGTGCAGCACGGTCACGGCCGGCCCGTCGCGAGGCATGCCCAGCACTCGAAGCCTCCCTGGGGGCTTCTTGTACCGCCGCGACGAATGCACGTAGACTCGCCGCCACCCCGCAGGCCGGTACCGTGTTTTCGGTATGGACTCGCGGAATCCCCCCCACACACGCCCCGTTGGAGCGCCGCACATGAAGCAGACCTGGTTCCGCCGACTCGCCATCGCCGCCGCGATCGCAGTCCCCGCCCTCGCCCCGCTGTCGGCCTCGGCCGGCCCCACGATGGACGCCATCAAGTCCAAGGGGGTGCTCCGCTGCGGCGTGAACACCGGGCTGCTGGGCTTCTCCGCGCCGGACGCGCAGGGCAAGTGGACCGGCCTCGACGCCGACTTCTGCAGGGCGGTCGCAGCCGTCATCCTCGGCGACCCGAACAAGGTCCAGTACGTGCCGACCAACGCGCAGAACCGGTTCACCGCGCTGCAGTCCGGCGAGGTCGACATGCTGTCGCGCAACACCACCTGGACCTCGTCGCGCGACGCGACGATGGGTTCGGTGTTCGCAGGCACCCTGTTCTACGACGGCCAGGGCTTCATGGTGAAGAAGTCGGCCAACATCAAGCGCGCCTCGCAGCTCAACGGCGCCACGGTCTGCGTGCAGCCGGGCACCACCACCGAGCTGAACCTGAGCGACTACTTCCGCACCAAGAAGATGACGTTCAAGCCGGTGGTGATCGCCGAGCTGAACCAGATCGAGCAGGCCTTCTTCGCCGGCCGCTGCGACGTCTACACGACCGACATCTCGGGCCTCGCCGCGACGCGCCTGAAGGCCGCGAACAAGGACGACTACGTCGTGCTGCCGGATGCGATCTCCAAGGAGCCGCTCGGCCCGATGATCCGCCGCGGCGACTGGGAGTTCTTCACGATCGTGCGCTGGACGCTGTTCGGGCTGATCGAGGCCGAGGAGTACGGCGTCACCGCGGCCAACGTCGACAAGATGAAGGCCGAGAGCAAGGAGCCGCCGGTCCAGCGTCTGGTCGGCACGTCCGGAGACGTCGGCAAGGGCCTGGGCCTGGACAACGACTGGCTGGTCCGTGCGGTGAAGTCGGTCGGCAACTACGGCGAGATGTACACGCGCAACATCGGTCCGCTTGGGATCGAGCGCGGCCAGAACGCGCTGTGGAAGGACGACGGACTCATGTACGCGCCGCCGATCCGCTGATAGTCTGAGCATCCGAGGACCGCGGCACACGCGGGTGCCGCGGTCCTCGCGGACCGAACCGGGGATCATCGAATGTTCCGCAGCGAGCGCGTCCGAAACATTCTCTATCAGGCCCTGCTGCTGGCCGGCGTGGTCGGCCTGGGCTGGTACCTGATCTCCAACACCCTGCACAACCTCGAAACCCGCCAGATCCAGGTGGGCTTCGCGTTTCTGTCGCGCGAGGCTGGCTTCGAGATCGCCGAGAAGCACATCGCCTTCCAGGCCTCGGACTCCTATGCCCGGGCCTTCCTGGTGGGGCTGATCAACACGCTGGTGGTCGCCGCGCTGGGCATCCTGTTCGCGACGATCCTCGGCACCCTGATCGGCATCGCGCGGCTTTCCACCAACTGGCTGCTGGCCAGGCTCGCATCGGCCTACGTGGAGGTGATGCGCAACGTGCCGCTGCTGCTGCAGCTGTTCGTCTGGTACGGCATCTTCACCGAGCTGCTGCCGCCGGTTAGGGAATCGATCGAGGTCGGCGGCTGGCTGTTCGTCAGCCAGCGCGGGTTCCGTGTCGCATGGCCGGCCGAGCATGCGGCATGGTCCGCGGCGGGCTGGGCGCTGATCGCCGGAGTCGTGCTCGCCTACCTGTGGCGTGGCTACGCACGGCGCAGGCAGATCGCCACGGGTCGCCAGCTGCCGGTCGGCTGGCCGTCGCTGGCGCTGGTGCTGGGCCTGCCGCTGCTCGCCTGGGCGGCGCTCGGCGCACCCACGCAGCTCGAGATTCCGGAGCTGTCGGGCTTCGACTTCCAGGGGGGACGGGTCATCTCGCCCGAGTTCACCGCGCTGCTGCTGGGGCTGTCGACCTACACCGCGGCCTTCATCGCCGAGGTGGTCCGCGCCGGCATCCTGGCGGTCGACCGTGGCCAGGGCGAGGCGGCGATGGCGCTTGGCCTCACGCCGGGCCAGCGGCTCAGGCTGATCACGCTGCCGCAGGCGCTGCGCGTGATCATCCCGCCAATGACCAGCCAGTACCTGAACCTCGCCAAGAACTCGTCGCTGGCGGTCGCGATCGGCTATCCGGACCTGGTGGCGGTCGCCAACACGACCATGAACCAGACCGGACAGGCGATCGAGGCGATCGCGATCCTGATGGCGGTCTACCTGACGATCAGCCTGTCGATCTCGCTGTTCATGAACTGGTACAACGACCGCGTCCGGCTGGTCGAGCGTTAGGAGCCGGACACATGTCGAACGGCACCCCCTCGAGCGCCGCCGCCGAGCCTGTCGCCCTGCCGATGGCGCGGCCCGACGCCGGCCGCGGCCCGCTCGCCTGGGTCCGCACCAACCTGTTCTCGACCCCCGCCAACGGCGCGGTCACGCTGCTGACGCTGGCCGTGCTCGCCTACGTGGTGCCGCCCGCGCTCAATTGGCTGGTGTTCAACGCGGTCTGGGGAAAGCAGCCGCTGGCGGCCTGCGACGCGGTACGCGGGCAGGGCGCCTGCTGGGCCGTGGTCTGGGAGAAGTTCCGCTTCATGATGTTCGGGGTCTACCCCTTCGACCAGCAATGGCGTCCGGCGATCGCGATCTTCGTGCTGACGGGGCTGCTGGTGGTGTCCGCGTTCAAGGTGTTCTGGCGCCCGGCGCTCGCGCTGATCTGGATGGCCGGCATCGCGGTGACGTTCTGGCTGATGGGCGGCGGGCTCGGCCTGCAGCCGGTGCGCTCCGAGCTGTGGGGCGGGCTGCCGGTCACGCTGATCCTGGCGATCTTCGGCATCGCGTTCGCCTTCCCGCTGGGCGTGCTGCTCGCGCTGGGGCGGCGCAGCTCCTTGCCGATCATCCGCTCGTTCTCGGTGATCTACATCGAGGTGGTCCGCGGCGTGCCGCTGATCACGGTGCTGTTCATGGCGAGCGTGATGTTCGCGCTGTTCCTGCCCGAGGGCGTGCGGATCGACCAGCTGCTGCGCGCTCAGGTCGCGATCATCCTGTTCATCGCGGCCTACCTCGCCGAGGCGGTGCGCGGTGGCCTGCAGGCCGTGCCCAAGGGCCAATACGAGGCGGCGCAGGCGCTCGGCCTGCCCTACTGGAAGATGATGCTGCTGGTCATCCTGCCCCAGAGCCTTAAGATCTCGATCCCGCCGATCGTCAACAGCTTCATCTCGGTGTTCAAGGACACCTCGCTGGTGGTGATCATCGCGATCTACGACTTCGCCTACGCGGTGAAGAAGTCGGTCGAAACCGACTTCTCCTGGAAGAAGTACTTCATCGAAGCCTTCCTGTTCTCGATCCTGGTCTACTGGATCTTCTGCTTCGCGATGTCCAAGTACAGCCAGTGGCTGGAGCGCGATCTGGCCCGCGGCCACCACTGATCGTCCGATCCCCGAGGAATACCCGATGAGCGCAGTCGCCCCGACCGCAGCCCCCACCGCCCGGATCGACGAGGGCGGTAAGCCCGCGATCGCCATCACCGGCCTGAACAAGTGGTTCGGTGATTTCCAGGTGCTCAAGAACATCGACCTGACGGTGGCACGCGGCGAGCGGATCGTGGTCTGCGGCCCGTCGGGGTCGGGCAAGTCGACGCTGATCCGCTGCATCAACCGGCTCGAGCAGCACCAGAAGGGCGACATCGTCGTCAACGGCATCGCGCTCACCGACGACCTCAAGAACATCGACACGATCCGCTCCGACGTCGGCATGGTGTTCCAGCACTTCAACCTGTTCCCGCACCTGTCCGTGCTGGACAACTGCACGCTCGCGCCGATGTGGGTCAAGAAGCAGAGCAAGGCGCAGGCCGAGGCGACGGCGATGAAGTACCTCGAGCGCGTGCGCATCAGGGAGCAGGCGCCCAAGTACCCCGGCCAGCTGTCGGGCGGGCAGCAGCAGCGGGTCGCGATCGCGCGGGCACTGTGCATGAACCCCTCGATCATGCTGTTCGACGAGCCGACCTCGGCCCTCGACCCCGAGATGGTCAAGGAGGTGCTCGACACCATGATCGACCTGGCGCGCGAGGGGATGACGATGCTTGTCGTGACCCATGAGATGGGCTTTGCGCGGGCGGTCGCCGACCGGGTGATCTTCATGGACCGCGGCGAGATCGTCGAGCAGAACACGCCCGAGGCGTTCTTCAGCAACCCGCAGAACGAGCGCAGCAAGCAGTTCCTGAGCCAGATCCTGGACCGCTGAGCGCGGCCTGCCGTCCGGCGGCGGCCACGCCACGGGCCCGCGCGGTGGCCGCGCGCAGCGGCAGCATCCTGGCGAGCGTGTCGAAGAGTCGCGGCGCGCGCCGCGCCTACACCGTCAGCGACTCCGCCGCGGAGGGCCCGGCGGCCAGCGGCGGCTCGCTCTCCTCGCGGGCCTGCATCGCCCACAGCTCGGCGTAGCGCCCGCCGCGCGCGAGCAGCTCCTCGTGGTGGCCGCGCTCGACGATGCGGCCCGCGTCGAGCACCAGGATCTGGTCGGCGTCGACGATGGTGGAGAGCCGGTGCGCGATCACCAGGGTCGTGCGGTGGGCGGCCACCGCGCGCAGCGCCTCCTGGATCGCCGCCTCGTTGCGCGAGTCGAGCGCCGAGGTGGCTTCGTCGAGCACCAGCACCGGCGGGTTCTTGAGCAGCATCCGGGCGATGGCCACCCGCTGCTTCTCGCCGCCCGACAGCTTCAGGCCGCGCTCGCCGACCGGCGTCTCCCAGCCCGCAGGCAGCGACGCGATGAACGCCGACAGCTGCGCGGCGCGCGCCGCCGCCTCGATCTCGGCGTCGGTCGCGCCGGGCCGCCCGTAGGCGACGTTGTAGCGCAGGCTGTCGTTGAACAGCACGGTGTCCTGCGGCACGATGCCGATCGCCGCGCGCAGGCTCTGCTGGGTCACCGAGCGCAGGTCGCGGCCGTCGATGGTGATCGCGCCGCCGGTCACGTCGTAGAACCGGAACAGCAGGCGCGCGAGCGTCGACTTGCCCGCGCCGCTCGCGCCGACCACCGCGGTGGTGGTGCCCGCCGGCACCGTGAAGCTGAGCTCGTGCAGGATCGCGCGCGTCGGGTCGTACGAGAACGACACACGCTCGAAGCGCAGCTCCGGCGCGGCGTGCAACGCCAGCACGCCGGCGCCTGGCGCGTCGTCGACCTCGCGGTTGGCGTCGAGCAGCCCGAACAGCCGCTCCATGTCCGCGAGGCTCTGCTTGATCTCGCGGTACAGCACGCCCAGGAAGTTCAGCGGCATGTAGAGCTGGATCATGAAGGCGTTCACCAGCACGAGGTCGCCGATGGTCATGCGGCCCTCGACCACGCCCACGGTGGCGCGCCAGACCATCAGCGTGACCGCGACCGCGATGATGCAGGCCTGCCCGACGTTCAGCACCGACAGCGAGGTCTGGCTGCGCACCGCGGCCCGCTCCCAGCGCTGCATGCTCTCGTCGTAGCGGCGCGCCTCGAAGGCCTCGTTGCCGAAGTACTTGACCGTCTCGTAGTTGAGCAGCGAGTCGACGGCACGGATGTTGGCCTTGGAGTCCAGGTCGTTCATCGAGCGGCGGAACTCGGTCCGCCACTCGGTGACCGCCACGGTGTAGGCGATGTAGCAGACGAGCGCCACGCCGGTGATCGCCGCGAACCACGGGTCGTACTGGATGACCAGATAGGTGATCACCAGGCCGATCTCCACCAGCGTCGGCAGGATGCTGTAGAGCGTGTACGACACCAGGCTGGAGATGCCGCGGGTGCCGCGCTCGATGTCGCGCGTGAGCCCGCCGGTCTGGCGGTCGAGGTGAAAGCGCAGCGACAGGCCGTGCAGGTGCCCGAAGACCTTCAGCGCGACGTTGCGCACCGCACGCTGCGTGACCCGCGCGAACACGAACTCCCGCAGCTCGGTGAACAGGGTGGAGGCGAGCCGCAGCGCGCCGTACGCAGCGAGCAGGCCGAGCGGCACCGCGATCAGCGGCGCGGCCTGCGCACCGGCCACCGGCGCGAGCAGGTCGACGATCTGCTTGAGCAGCACCGGCACGCCGACCACCGCGACCTTGGCCGCCACCAGGCAGGCCACGGCGATGAGCACCCGCCAGCGGTAGTCCCACAGGTAGGGGAAGAGGCTCCGGAGCGTCTCCCAGTCGCTGCGGGTCGGCGGGCGGGAGGCGGCGGGCGGCGGGACGGTGGAGCTGGGGCGCATCGGGACGGGCGGGTCGACGGCCGCAGGCTTGGCGCATGAGGCGGCGTGCGGTAGTGTCGGGCGGTTGCGGCCTCACAGGTTACTCCAAGGCCGCAGCGCTGCCCCTCCCGCCCTGCCACCCCGCCAGGCCCGCCCCTATGCCGTCCCAACCGATCGCCCCCGCGGGCCACGACCTGATGCTGCGCGTCGTGCCGATGCCGGCCGACGTCAACGGCAACGGCGACGTCTTCGGCGGGTGGGTGATGGCGCAGGTCGACATCGCCGGGGGCATCGCGGCCGCGCGGCGCGCACGCGGGCGGGTGGTGACGGTGGCGGTCAACGCCTTCCAGTTCCGCCAGCCGGTCACCGTCGGCGACGTGCTGAGCTTCTACACCCGCGTCGATTCGGTGGGCCGCACCTCGATCACGGTGCACGTCGAGGTGATCGCGGCACGCAACCCGGCCGACCCGGTCAACGTCAAGGTCACCGAGGCGATGCTCACCTACGTGGCGATCGATGCCGACGGCAGGAAGCGCCCGCTGCCCGAGACGGAACCGGCAGCCTGAACGCGGCGCGGCGCGCGGCGCCGCCCGCGATCACTTCTTCATCGACGCCAGGAAGGCGTCCAGCGCCTGCTCATGCTCGGGCGTGTGATGGGCGAGCGCCTGGAAGGCCGCCGACATCTCGAGCAGCGAATCGAGCCGCATGTGCTGGCCCTCGCGCATCAGCCGCTTCGACATGCGCAGCGCCGGGCCCGGGTTGGCCGCGATCCGCGCGGCCAGCGCGCGGGCCTCGTCCATCAGCCGCTCGGGCGGGACCACCTTGGACACCAGCCCGCAGGCGAGGGCCTCGGTGGCGTCGATCATGTCGCCGGTGAAGGTCATCTCGGCGGCCTTGGACATGCCGACCGTGCGTGGCAGCAGCCACGCGCCGCCGTCGCCGGGGATGATGCCCAGCTTCACGAAGCTCTCCGCGAAGCGGGCACGGTCGGAGGCGATGCGGATGTCGCACATGCATGCGAGGTCGCAGCCGGCGCCGATCGCGGCGCCGTTGACCGCGGCGATGGTGGGGACGTCGAGGTTGTAGAGGGCGAGCGGTATGCGCTGGATGCCCCCGCGGTAGCCGTCTCGGATCGAATAGGGCGAGCCCGCCGCGATGCCGGCCTTGTCTTTCATGTCCTTGACGTTGCCGCCCGCGCAGAACGCGGTGCCGGCGCCGGTCAGGATCACGCAGCGGATGTCGGGGTCGCGCCGCACGCGCTCGCAGGCGTCGACCACCGCGTCCCATTGAAACTGGTTGGTGAGCGCGTTGCGCCGGTCGGGATCGTTGAGCGTCAGCGTGATGACGGCGCCGTCACGGGCTTCGTGGATGAATTCGGTCATGCCGGAATCGTCGCATGGATCGCCCCGCCCGCGCGCCCGCGCAACCGGGATTCCGGCACGCGCGGGCGCGCCGTCGTCCGAGGCCGCGGGCATCGGTGCTACACTCGCCCGGACCCTGTCCGGAGCATCCCGCCATGAGCATTCGATTGCCGTTCGCCCCGTCCGCGGCAGCGCTGGTGCTGACGCTGGCCACGCTGCACGGCGCCGTTCACGCGCAGGTCGCCGTCGCCGACCCCTGGGTCCGAGGCACCGTGACCGGGCAGAAGGCCTCGGGCGCGTTCATGACCCTGACCGCCGCCGCCGATTCGCGCCTGGTCGAGGTCCGCTCGCCGGTCGCGGGCGTGATCGAGATCCACGAGATGGCGATGGACGGCGCCGTGATGCGGATGCGCGCCATCGACGGCATCGACCTGCCCACCGGCAAGGGCGTGGCACTCGCCCCCGGCGGCTTCCATGTGATGCTGATGGATCTGAAGCAGCCCCTGAAGGCCGGTGACACCGTGCCGCTGACGCTGGTGATCGAGGGCCGCGACAAGTCGCGCCGGACCGTCGAGGTGCGGGCGCCGGTGCGGGCGCTCACCACGGGGCCGGGCGCGGCCGCGCCGCCCAGGCACTGAGCCTGCCCGCGGCGGTCGGACGCGGTCCGTGGCCGCCCGGCCCCGGCGTGACGGATGTCACGTCGCGTCCCTGACACCTCCCGAACGACCGCGCCGCGACCGGTCCACCCGGATCGGTGACGGATCTCACGCCGCCGCGACGTCGGTCGCCCAATCGTGCCTGGTCGTGACAAGACAAGCGTCGGCGCGGCTTACACCGACTGCGCCGACCCGCGGCGTCCGATTCATGACAACACTCATAGAATCAAACACTTGCGATTCATGGCACGCAACCTGCAAAGAGATGCCCGTTCACATCGAAGGTGGCATCCATGACCCTGCTCGCTCCGCACCAGACCAACTAGCCCCGCCGGATCCACGCCGCCGCGGTCGCACTCGCCGCCGCCTTCGGCGCCATGGCCTTCGTCACCCCGGCATCGGCCGGCCCGCTGTCCACCTACCTGGGCAGCATCGGCGTCAACGTCGCCGACAGCCTGGGCAACCAGGACCGTACGGTCGCCCAATGGACGCCCAGCGCGGCCGGCGTCGGCTACAAGATCGAGGACTCGGTGGGCAGCAGCGGCTACGTCGGACCCGGCTACGGCGGCCAGCCCTACGACCTCGAGGCGCTCTACGTGCAGCGCACCGCCACGCAGCTGATCATCACCGGCGTGAGCAGCGCCAACCCCGGCTTCAACCCGGCGGCCGGCACCTCGTCGCTCACCTGCACCAGCCCCACCTGCAGCCCGACCTACGGGATGGGCGACTTCTTCGTCGGCAGCCTGGTGGGCGGCACCTTCAGCCCCCAACGCGGCATCGAGTTGACCGGCCACCACTTCACGCTCGACGGGTCGGGCCACACCACCGGCTGGAGCTCCCCGCTCGCCGCGGGGAGCGTCGTCACCCTGTCGGGCAGCGTCGCCAGCGGCGGCGCCGTCTCCGGCGCCACCGGCTGGGAGAGCGGCCTGGGCGTCTGGGGTGGGATGGGTGCGCCGTCGCAGCTCGCGGCGGGATACACAGCGGGCTCAGGAAGCTACACCCCGGCGATGATCACGTACGAGACCCTCGGGACGGGCCCGCACTACGTCTACCAGGCGAAGCTCGACCTCACGGCGCTCGCCGGCCTGGACTTCAACTCGATGGCGGTCCGCTGGGGCGAGATCTACGGCAACGACATCCTGGAAGCGCTGGTGCCCGCCGCCGTTCCGACGCCCTCGACGCTGTCGCTGATGGTCGGTCTGATGGGGCTGGGCGCCCTGGTCAGCCGCCGCCGGAAGGCCTGAGCAACGGGCCGGCGGGCGCGCCGGCACGGCACCCTGACGGGCCCGCATCGGAGACGATGCGGGCCCGTCTCTTCACGCCGGGGCCTGCGGGACGCTCAGCCGCGCCGCCCCAGGATGCGCGGGGCAAGCGCGTCGGCCCACCTGCCGTAGGCCGCCGGCCCCGGATGGAAGCCGTCGCTCGCGATCATGGCCCGATCGCTCATGGGGGGCAGCGGCACGTGGATGACCCGGCACGGCGACGCCGCGGGGCGCGCGGCGCACCAGCGCGCGAGCGCCGCGTCGAGGCCGCGCGCGTGCAGGCCCATCACGCCGCGCAGCGGCTGCGGCATCGCCGGAAAGCGATGCATCGGCGGCAGCCCCGACCACAGCACGCGCCGCACGCGGTGGTACGCCAGCAGGTGACGCTGCAGCGCGTGCACATCGGCGAGCCAGCGCGACGCCGAGCGCATCGCGGTCACGTCGTTGACGCCGAGCGCGAGCACCGCCACGTCGAAGCGATCGGCCGGCTCGCGCGCCAGCAGCGCGAGCGCCTGCGCAGTGCTCGCACCGCTCTGGGCGACCAGCCTCCAGCGAAGCGGGCGGTCCAGCACCGCGTCCAGGCGCTCGAGCAGCTGGCCCGAGAGCGCCTCGCGCTGCGTCGCTGCACCCACGCCCGCCGCCGACGAGTCGCCGACGATCAGCAGCCGCAGCGGGCGCCCTGGCCGGCCGGCGCCGGCCACGCCCTCGCGCTCGCCGGGGGCCTCGGGCAGCCTGGGCGTGTCGCGGCGCACGCGGCGTCCCTGCCACACCAGAAGCGGTGCGAGCGGCAGCGCCACCACGCGCGCCATCGACATGGCCGGCCCGTCCCGCGGCGGGGTCAGTCGAAGCTCGAGAAGTCGGGCCGCCGCTTCTCGAAGAACGCGGCGAAAGCCTCGCGCGCCTCGGGGGCGCGCAGCATCCGGCCGAAGACCTCGCCCTCCTCGCCCATCCGGCGCGCGATCGTGTCGGCGTAGCCGAGCTTCATCAGCCGCTTGGTCTCGCGCAGCGACGCCGCCGGCAGCAGCGCGAGCTTGCCGGCCTGCGCCCGCGCGAAGGCGATCGCCTCGCCGGCGGGCAGCACGCGGTTGACCACGCCCATCGCGTGCGCCTCGTCGGCGCCGAAGGGCTCGCCCAGCAGCAGCGCCTCGGCCGCCCGCTGCCAGCCCGCGATCGCCGGCAGCAGCAGGCTCGAGGCGGCCTCCGGGCACAGGCCCAGCGCCGCGAACGGCGTCGAGAAGCGCGCGTTATCGCCCGCGTAGACCAGGTCGCAATGGAGCAGCAGGGTCGTGCCCACGCCGATCGCGACGCCGCAAGGCGCCGCCACGATCGGCTTGGGGAACGCGGCGATGGTGCGCAGAAAGCGGAACACCGGGCTGTCCTCGCCCGAGGGCGGGTTGGCGACGAAGTCCTGCAGGTCGTTGCCGGCGGTGAAGCACTCGGCGCTGCCGTGCAGGAGCGCGACCCGCAGCGCCGGATCGGCGGCCGCGGCGTCGAGCGCGTCGGCCATGGCCGCGTACATCGCGGCGGTGATCGCGTTCTTGCGCTCCGGCCGTGCGAAGGAGATGGCGGCGATGCCGCCAGCGGTGCTGAATTGGATGGACATGTCGGATGCGGTCCTTGAAGAGAAAAGCGAGTCGGGATGCGATGCGGCGAGCGCGCCGTGCCGATGTGGCGCCTACACCGCCGACAGCCCGCCGTCGACCGGGTACACCCCGCCGGTGCAGAAGCCCGAGCGGTCCGAGACCAGGAACACCACCAGGCTCGCCACCTCCGCCACGGTACCGTAGCGAGCGAGCGGCATGCCGCGCAGTATCGCCTCCTTGCCGAGGGCGGCGTCCTGCGGCGCCTTGGATCGGGCGATCGCCCGGATCATCTCGGTGTCGGTCGGCCCGGGCAGCACGGCGTTGACCCGGATGCAATGGGGCGCGGCTTCGACGGCCGCGGTGCGCATCAGGCCGACGGCAGCGTGCTTGCTCGCGATGTAGGCGGCGTTGCCCCCGCCGCGCGCCTTGACGCCGCCGATCGAGGCGACGATCACGATGCTGCCGCCGCCGCGCTCGCGCAGCGCGGGGATCGCGGCCTGCAGCCCGAGGAAGACGCCGCGCGCGTTGGTCGCCATGACCCGGTCGAATGCCTCGACGGGCAGGTCCTCGATCTGCTGCAGCGGGATGCTGATGCCGGCGTTGGCGACGAAGGCGTCGAGCCCGCCGAAGCGCGAGCGCGCCGCATCCACGATGCGCGCGTTGTCCTCGCGCAGGCCGACGTCGGCCACGACGCCTTCGCAGCGGTCGGGGCCGCAGGCCTCGACCGCGCGGCGCACCGACGCCGCGGTCCGGCCCGCCACCACCACCCTCGCGCCCTGCGCGACGAGATCGCGGGCCACCTGCAGCCCGATGCCCGACGCGCCGCCGGTGACCGCCACGACCGGACCATCCAGTGATGCCATGTCGACTCCCTGTTGTGCGTGATGCGCCGCGCTGCCTCGACCGGGCGGGACAGCCCGGTCACCCCGAGCGCGAGCGGTCCGCCATGCTCGCATGGACTATGATCGGCCGGCGCGCGGGCGGGATGGCCGGGCGCCTGCCGCACGACGCCGGCACCGCGGCGCTGCGCCGTGTGTGCACCACCCCTGCCACCCGATAGGACGAAGGCGATGTCGCAAGGCCCATCCGACGCAACGCTGCGCGTGCGCGCGTCCTACGTCATGGACACCGCGCTCGACGCGGCGCTCGTGGCCGAGGGCATCGCCGGCGAGCAGTCGTCCGGCACCTTCATCGCGCTGCCGCGCGAGGACGCGGCGCTCAAGGACCGTGCGGCCGCACGCGTGGAGGTGCTGACCGAGCTCGAGCCGCCGCCGGGGCCGCCGCTGCCCGGCTCGCAGCGCGCAGCGGGCGACGCACCGGTGCGCCGCTATGCGATGACGCTGTCATGGCCGCTCGCCAACTTCGGTGCGTCGCTGCCCAACCTCGTCGCCACGGTCGCGGGCAACCTGTTCGAGCTCAAGCAGGTCGCGGGCCTCAAGCTCGTCGACCTCGAGCTGCCCGAGGCCTTCGCGCACGCCTACCGCGGACCCGGCTTCGGGGTCGAGGGCACACGCCGGCTCACCGGCGTGGACGGCCGGCCCCTGATCGGCACGATCATCAAGCCCTCGGTCGGCCTGTCCCCCGAGGAGACCGCCGAGCTCGCGCAGCAGCTGTGCGACGGCGGTATCGACTTCATCAAGGACGACGAGCTGCAGGCCGACGGGCCCGCCTGCCCCTTCGAGGCGCGGCTGCGCGCGGTCAGCGCCGTGCTGCTGCGCCACCGCGAGCGGACCGGCCGCCGGGTGATGTACGCGGTGAACGTCACCGGCGAGCTCGACGAGATGCGCCGGCGCCACGACCTCGTCGAGCAGCTCGACGGCACCTCGATCATGGTCAGCCTGAACTCCGTAGGCCTGACCGGCTTCACCGCGCTGCGCCGCCACACGCGGGTCGCGATCCACGCGCACCGCAACGGCTGGGGCTACCTCGGGCGGTCCGAGGCCAACGGCTGGTCGTACGTCGCCTGGCAGAAGCTGTGGCGCCTCGCCGGCGCCGACCACCTGCACGTCAACGGGATCGCCAACAAGTTCTGGGAGCCCGACGACAGCGTGATCGCGTCGGCCAGGGCCTGCCTGTCCCCGATGTTCGCGTCGAAGCCGTGCGTGGCGATGCCGGTGTTCTCGTCGGCCCAGTCCGCCAAGCAGGCCGCGCCGACCTGGGCCGCGCTGCGCTCGCCCGACCTGATCTTCTGCGCGGGCGGGGGCATCGCCGCGCACCCCGACGGCGTGGCGGCGGGGGTCCAGGCCCTGCGCGACGCCTGGGACGCCGCGATGGCCGGCGTGCCGGTCGAGCAGGCGGCGCGCGGCTCGCGCGCGCTGCGGCTCGCGCTGGACACCTTCGGGCGCTGATCGGGCACGCGCCGCGGCCGCCCTGCGGACGACCGCGGGCGGCGCGCCGGTCACATCCGCTCGAGGATGCCCGCCGCCCCCATGCCGGTGCCCACGCACATCGTCACCATGCCGTACTTCAGCTGGTGGCGGCGCAGCGCGTGCACCACGGTGGCCGCCCGGATCGCGCCGGTCGCGCCGAGCGGATGGCCGAGTGCGATCGCGCCGCCCATCGGGTTGACCCGCGCGGGGTCCAGACCGAGGTCGCGGGCGACCGCCAGCGCCTGGGCGGCGAAGGCCTCGTTCAGCTCGATCCAGCCGATGTCCTCGAGCGACAGGCCGGCCGCCTTCAGCGCGGCCGGGATCGCCTCCTTGGGTCCGATGCCCATGATCTCGGGCGGCACACCGCGCACCGCGAACGACACGAAACGCGCCAGCGGCTTCAGGTCGAACTGCTTCAGGATGCGCTCGGACACCACGATCAGCGCACCGGCGCCGTCGGAGGTCTGCGAGCTGTTGCCCGCGGTCACGCTGCCCTTGGCCGCGAACACCGCGCGCAGCCGGGCGAGCCCCTCCATCGAGGTGTCGGGGCGCGGGCCTTCGTCGACGCTCACCGTGCGCGTGCGCAGGTCGATCTCGCCGGTGGCGAGGTTGGGGATGCGCTCCACCACCTCGACCGGGCAGGTCTCGTCGGCGAACTGGCCGGCGGCCTGGGCGGCGAGCGCGCGGCGGTGCGACTCCACCGCGAACGCGTCCTGGTCCTCGCGCGAGACCTTCCACTGGCTGGCGACCTTCTCGGCGGTCATGCCCATGCCATAGGCGATGCCGAGGTTCTCGTCGCGCTCGAAGACCCGCATGTTGATCGAGGGCTTGTTGCCCATCATCGGGACCATGCTCATCGACTCGACGCCGGCGGCGATCATCACCTCGGCCTCGCCGACGCGGATCCGGTCGGCCGCCATCGCGAGCGCGGTCAGCCCCGACGCGCAGAAGCGGTTGACGGTCACGCCGCCCACGCTCTGGGGCAGCCCCGCCAGCAGCGCGCCGATGCGGGCCACGTTCAGGCCCTGCTCGGCCTCGGGGATCGCGCAGCCCACGATCGCGTCCTCGATCGTCTTCGGGTCGAGCGAGGGCACCTGGGCCAGTGCGGCCTGCAGCGCGCGGACCAGCAGGTCGTCGGGGCGCACGTTGCGAAACGCCCCCTTGGGCGCCTTGCCGATCGGCGTGCGCGTGGCCGCGACGATGTAGGCGTCTTGAACTTGCTTGCTCATGTCGGTTGCTCCGTGTGGCCCGTTCAGTTCCGGACCGGCTTGCCGGTCTGCATCAGGCCCATGACCCGCTCCTGGGTCTTGGGGTGCGTGAGCAGGCTCATGAACGCCTTGCGCTCCAGGGCCATCACCCACGCCTCGTCGACCATCGAGCCCGGCTCGACGTCGCCGCCGCACATCACCTCGGCGATCGTGCGGCCCAGGTGGAAGTCGTGCGCGCTGATGAAGCCGCCGTCGCGCATGTTGACCAGCTGCGCGGTGATGGTGGCGATGCCGGCGCGGCCCGCCACGCGGAAGGTCGCGCGGCGCGCCGGTCGCCAGCCGGCATCGTGCATCGCGCGGGCCTCCCGCACCGCGGTGTACAGCAGCTCGTGGGCGTTGAACACGATGCGGTCGTCCTCGAGCAGGTAGCCCATCGACTGCGCCTCGATCGCCGAGCGGCCGACCTGCGCGGTGGCCGCGGCCATGAAGTACTTCTTGAGGAAGTCCATCAGGTAGGCGTCGGGCGCGGCCCGGCTCTCCTCGGCCGCGCGGCGCGCGCCGTAGGCGAGCCCGCCGCCCGCCGGCACCAGTCCGACGCCGACCTCGACCAGCCCCATGTAGCTCTCGAGGGTCGCCACCCGCCGGTTGCAGTAGACGGCCAGCTCGCAGCCGCCGCCCAGCGCCATGCCCGCGACCGCGGCGACGGTGGGCACCTGCGCGTAGCGCAGCCGCAGCACCGCGTCCTGCAGCCGCTTGACGATCGGCTCGAGCGCCTTGGCGCCGCCCGACATGAACAGCGGCAGCGTCGCCTGCAGATCGGCGCCGTACGAGAACGGCTCGTCGGGCGACCAGATCACCAGGCCCCTGAAGTCGCGCTCGGCGCGATCGACGGCCATGTGCAGCCCTTCGATCACGCCGGGCCCGATCGCATGGACCTTGGTCTTGAGCGACATGATCAGCACGTCGTCGACACCGTCGCCCTCGAGCGTCCACAGCCGCACCGAGTCGTCCTCGTGCACCGTGACGCCCGCCGTGCGCGGATCGGGCGCGTTCTCGCCGCGCAGCGTCGCGCGAAACAGCTGGCGCGCATAGACCGGCAGCGTCGAGCGGCCCACGAAGGCCCCGCGCGCCGGCGACCACGAGCCGTCGGCCTGGTGCGGGCCGCCGCGCTCGGCGACCGGGCCGTCGAACACCCAGGCCGGCAGCGGCACGGGCGCGAGCGCGCGGCCCGCGTCGATGTCCTCCTGGATCCAGGTGGCGACCTCCTTCCAGCCCGCCGCCTGCCAGGCCTCGAACGGGCCCTCCCTCATGCCGAAGCCCCAGCGCATCGCAAGATCGACGTCGCGCGCGCTGTCGGCGATGGACGCCAGGTTGATCGCGGCGTACTGCCAGCTGTCGCGCAGGATGGCCCACACGAACTGCGCCTGCGGGCTCGTCGATGCGCGCAGCAGCCGGATCCGCTCGCCCGCGTCCTTCTTCTTCAGGATCCGCGCGACCGTCTCGTCGGCCTTGCCGCCGGCGGGCACGTAGTCGCCCTTGTCCGGGTCGACCCGCTGGATCTCCTTGCCCTGCTTGCGGTAGAAGCCCGCCCCGACCTTCTGGCCGAGTGCTCCCTTGGCGAGCAGCGCTGCGAGCACCGGCGGCGTCGCGTAGACCGCCTCGAACGGATCGCCCTTCAGGGTGTCCTGCATCGTCCTGATCACGTGGCCCATCGTGTCCAGGCCCACCACGTCCGCGGTGCGGAAGGTGCCCGACTTGGCGCGGCCCATCTTCTCGCCGGTCAGGTCGTCGACCACGTCGACCGACAGGCCGAACTTCGCGGCCTCGGCGATCGTGGCCAGCATCCCGAAGATGCCGATCCGGTTGCCGATGAAGTTGGGCGTGTCCTTGGCGCGCACCACGCCCTTGCCGAGCGTGGTGGTGAGGAAGGTCTCGAGCGCGTCGAGGATGGCGGGATCGGTCGCCGGCGTTGCGATCAGCTCCGCGAGATGCATGTAGCGCGGCGGGTTGAAAAAGTGCACGCCGCAGAAGCGCTGCTTCAGGCCCGCGTCGAAGCCCTCGGACAGCCCGCCGATCGACAGGCCCGAGGTGTTGGACGCGAAGATCGCATGCGGCGCGATGAAGGGCGCGACCTTGCGGTACAGGTCGTGCTTCCAGTCCATCCGCTCGGCGATCGCCTCGATCACCAGGTCGCAGCCGCGCAGCAGCTCCAGGTCCGAGCCGTAGTTGGCCGGCACGATGAAGCTCGCGAGATCGGGGTGGCCGAGCGGCGCCGGGTTGAGCTTCTTCAGACCTTCGATCGCCTTGCGGGCGATGCCGCTGGCGTCGCCGTCCTTGGCCGGCAGGTCGAACAGCAGCACGTCGACCCGCGCGTTGACCAGGTGGGCGGCGATCTGCGCGCCCATCACGCCGGCGCCGAGCACCGCGACCTTGCGCACGATGAATTGACTCATGGGTTCTCCAGGATTGTCTTGGGGGGCAGCGCGGGCGGCGCCGTTCAGGGCTCGCGCACCCAGGTCTGCGTGCGGCCGAGCAACGCGACGCCGACGAAGCCGCGCACGTCGAGCCTGCGCCCGCCGTCGGCGAGCTTCACGCGGGCCTTGTAGACCTTGCCGTTGTTGGGATCGAGGATCTCGCCGCCCGACCATTCGTCGCCGTCCTTCTTCAGGCCGGTGAGGATGGTCATGCCCTGCACGGGCTTGTCCTTGCGCTCGTCGGTACACTTCTCGCAGACGGCCTCGGTCTTGTCGGTCAGGATCTTCTCGATGCGCCCGACCAGCGTGCCGCCCTGGTCCGCGATGCGGATCAGGGCCTTGGGGCTCTTGGTCTCGTCGTCGATGCTCCGCCACAGGCCGACCGGCGAGGCGGTCTGGGCGAGCGCCTGGCCGGCGGGAGCCAGCAGGCCGGCGAGCATCGCGCCGAACGCGGCGCTGCGAAGGAGGGTGCGCATCGTGGGTCTCCTGGTGTGGGACATGGTCGTTAAGGTGATGCTCGCGCGGGGCATCAGAACAGGGCCGCGTCGAGCGCCATCAGCGGCTTGGCACCGGCCCGCGCGCTGCGGATCAGCGAGGCCGTCTCGGGCTGCAGCTTGGCGAAGTAGAAGCGTGCGGTCGCGAGCTTGGACACGTAGAACGGATCGGCCGCATCGCCCTGCGCCGCCACCTTCTCGAGCGCGACCTTCGCCATCCTCGCCCAGAAGTACGACATCACCAGGTGCCCGATCACGCGCAGGTAGTCGACCGCGGCGGCGCCCGCCTCGTCGGCGTTGCCCATCGCCTTCATCGCGAGCTCCATCGTGAGCTTGGTGGTCTTCTCGCCGAGTTCGGCGAGCGGGTTCACGAAATCGGCCATCGCCTCGTTCGTGCCCTCCTCCTCCACGAAGTCCTCGATCAGCTTGCCGAAGGCCTTGAGCCTGGCACCGCTGTCACCGAGCACCTTGCGGCCCAGCAGGTCGAGCGACTGGATGGTGTTGGTGCCCTCGTAGATCATGTTGATCCGCGAGTCGCGCACGTACTGCTCCATGCCCCACTCGCGGATGTAGCCGTGGCCGCCGTGGACCTGCAGCGCGAGGTTCGTGGTCAGGAAGGCATTGTCCGTGAGGAAGGCCTTGACCACCGGCGTCAGCAGCGACAGCACGTCGTGCGCGGCACGGCGCGCGCCCTCGTCGGGATGCGACTCCGCCACGTCCGCCTGCAGCGCCAGCCAGTAGGCGAAGCAGCGCGAGCCTTCCGCGTAGGCCTTCTGCGTCAGCAGCATGCGGCGCACGTCCGGGTGCACGATGATCGGATCGGCGGGCTTGTCCGGCGCCTTGGGGCCCGTCAGCGAGCGGCCCTGCGTGCGGTCCTTCGCGTAGGCGAGCGAGTTCTGGTAGGCGACCTCCATCAGCCCGAGCGACTGGATGCCCACGCCGATGCGCGCCGCGTTCATCATCACGAACATCGCATTCAGGCCCTTGTTCGGCTCGCCGACCAGCCAGCCGGTCGCGCCGATCAGGTTCATCTCGCAGGTCGCGTTGCCGTGGATGCCCATCTTCTCCTCGATGCGGCCGCAGGCGATGCCGTTGCGCGCGCCGAGCGAGCCGTCCGCGTTCGGCAGCACCTTGGGCACCAGGAACAGCGAGATGCCCTTGGTGCCGGGGGGCGCGTCGGGCAGCCGGGCGAGCACCAGGTGGATGATGTTGTCCGCCATGTCGTGCTCGCCGGACGAGATGAAGATCTTCGTACCGGTGATCGCGAAGCTGCCGTCCGGGTTGGCCTGCGCCTTGCTGCGCAGCATGCCCAGATCGGTGCCGCAGTGCGGCTCGGTCAGGCACATGGTGCCCATCCATTCGCCCGACACCAGCCTGGGCAGGTAGAGCGACTTCTGCTGCGGCGTGCCGTGCGCCTTCAGGCAGTCGTAGGCGCCGTGCGTGAGGCTGGGGTACATCGCCCAGGCCTGGTTGCCCGAGTTCATCATCTCCTGGAAGGCGATGCCCACGGCGGCCGGCAGCCCCTGCCCGCCGAGCGCGGTGTCGGCGGTCAGGGTGGGCCACCCCGCGGCCTTGAACTGCTGCCAGGCCTCCTTGAAGCCCCTGGGCGTCCTCACGACGCCGCCGGCGTAGGTGCAGCCCTCCTCGTCGCCGCTGCGGTTGATCGGGAACAGGACCTCGGCGCAGAACTTGCCGCCTTCCTCGAGGACCTGGTCGACGAGCTCGCGGGTCAGGTCAGCATGATCGGGCAGCTGCTGCAGCTGCCCGATGGCGCCGTGGACTTCGTGCAGCACGAAGCCGATGTCGCGCAGCGGGGGGGTGTACTGGGCCATCTGTCTGCTCCTGGGATGGTCGGGTCTGAGGGAATGGGTAGAAAGGTCGTTGCGGGCCGGCTCAGGACGTCGGAAGCGCGGCGCGCGTCGATGTCCGGGCCGGCCTGGCGCCCGCGGGCGCCAGATAGGTCGAGACGAGCCGCTCGAAGGCCCGACGCGCGCGCGTCAGCGCATCCGGGCTGTCGAGCAGGCGGGCGTCGTGGTGCAGCACCAGGATCACGCCATAGAGGTCGAAGACGAGGTCGCTCGGGTCGGTGTCGGCGCGCAGCTCGCCGGTCTCGATCGCCTGCTGTATCGCGCGCACCAGCTCGCGCTGCCACGAGCGGACCATGCCGACCAGCTCGTCGCGGACCGGGCCCGGCCGGTCGTCGTACTCGGTGGCGCCCGAGATCCAGATGCAGGCGCTGGCCGCCTCGACCGCGGTGTGCTCGAGCCAGTGCCCGAAGATCGCCCGCAGCCGGCGCAGCCCGCGCGGCGCCTCGAGGCCCGGCACCAGCACGTCTTCCACGAAGCGCCGCTCGTAGGCCTTGAGGACCGCGATCTGCAGGTCCTCGCGGGATCCGAAGTGCGCGAACACGCCGCTCTTGGACATCTGCATCCGCTCGGCGAGCGCGCCGATGGTCAGGCCCTCCAGCCCGTCGCGCGCGGCCAGCTCGCAGGCTGCGGCCACGATCGCGGAGCGGGTCTGCTCACCTTTGCGCATGGGACAGGTCACTCAAAAAGAACGAACGATCGTACTATTTCGGACGGAGCGTCCTTTGTCAATCGGAGGGGAACGGGTGCAGGGGGTTCTGGAGCAAAGCCTCTAAACGCGGCCCCGCGCCAACCTCGACGCCGGACGTTCCCGGCTTCTGCGCGGGGTCGACGGCGACACGCCGACTGGTTAGAATATCCGTGTATACACTTATCCCCTCGGCCCCACGGCATACGATGCGCCCTCAACGCTCACCCAGCCCGGCATCGCAGCGGTGACGCTCCCCGGGTCCGCACTCGGCGGGGCGTCGCTCGACACACCCGCGGCCACTCGCCACCTCACCGCCCAGGACGAGGTCTATGAGCACCTGAAGACCAAGATCCTCTCGGGCGAGTTCGCGGGCGGCATGCGGTTCAACCCGGTCGAGATCGGCGCCCTGCTGGGGGTCAGCCGCACGCCGGTGCGCGAGGCCTTCCACAGGCTGGACGTCGAAGGCCTGGTGACGATCTCCCCCAACCGGGGCGTGGTCGTGACGACCCTGACGGTCGACGACGTCCGCGAGTTGTTCAAGATCCGCATCTCGCTCGAGATGCTCGCCGCATCCGAGGCCGCCCAGCGCCTGCACGAGGACGCACTCGACGAGTTCGAGCTGCTGCTCAGGCGCATGGAGCGCGTCCGCGGCGACCCCAAGCAGTGGATCGTCCGGCACGAGGCCTTCCACGACCGGATCTACCAGTTCGCGCGGATGCCCCGGCTGTCGGCCGAGATCCGGCGCATGCGCGAGGCGATCCACCCCTACCTGCGCCTGTACATCGACATCTACCACCACACCGAGATGCCCGGCTACGAGCACCAGAGCCTGCTCACCGCGATCGCGAGCCGCGACCCGGACCGTGCCGCCCGGGCGGTACGCGAGCACATCGAGTGCGTGGCGACCGGCGTGCTCGCCTTCCTCGAGGCGCGGCAGGTCGGCTCCCCCGAGCCAAACCCCAATACCAACAACACAGACACGAGGAGCACACGATGACGCAACGACAGGAGTTCTCGATTCCCGGCCTGAACCCGCCGATCAGCCATTACTGCGACGCGGTGCGCTTCGGCAACCTGCTGTTCATCTCGGGCATCGCGCCCCTGGACGAGAAGCTGAAGGTGATCGGCGGCGACGACCCCGCAGCGCAGACCGAGGCGATCTTCCAGGCGATGGCGCAGATCCTCGAGGCCGCCGGCGCGGGCTTCAAGGACATCCTGAAGGTCACCGTGCTCCTGACGGACATCGAGGACCGTCACAAGATCAATCCGGTCCGTCAGAAGTACTTCGGCTCGGCCCGACCCGCCAGCACGCTGTTCGAGGTCAGCCGACTGGCGATCCCCGGCATGAAGGTCGAGATCGAGGCGGTCGTGGGCATCCCGGGCTGACCCGCAGGGCGGCGCACGTCCCCGACGCACCCGCCGCCGCCCGCACGAACAGGAGCACCGCCACATGTCGTTCGAGATCGTCAACTACCCGCTGGTCGCCCAGGGTATCCGCACGCGGGTCCTCGAAGCCGGAGCGGGCGAGCGCAGCCTGCTGTTCGTGCACGGCCTCGGCGCGCGGGCGGACCGCTGGCGTCGCAACCTCGGCCCGATGGCCGACCGGGGATGGCGCTGCGTCGCGATCGACCTGCCCGGCCACGGCCTCGCCGACAAGGGCCCGGGGCTGCCGGCCGACGTGCACGCGATGGCCGACTACGTCACCGCGGTGGCGAAGGAGCTGGGCCTGGGCGAGACCGTCCTGGTCGGCACGTCGCTGGGAGGCCACGTGCTGGGCCAGGTCGCCCTGAACGGCGGCATCGACGTCCGCGGCCTGATGCTGATCGGCACCCTCGGCCTGTTTCCGCTCGACCCCGCCGTGGCCGCCGCGATCCGGGCCTCGGTGGCCGAGACCTCGCTCGAGGCGATCCGGCGCAAGCTCGCGTTCGTGATGAAGATCCACGACGGGATCACCCCCGGCTTCGAGCGCGAGGAGTTCATGATCAACAATTCCGCCGGCGCGAAGGTGTCGTTCGAGCGACTCGGCGAATGCCTGGTGAACCAGCCGCAGAGCGACGTGATCGGGGACCGCCTGAAGGCGCTGTCGATGCGCCTGCCCGTCTCCATCGTGTGGGGTGCGCTCGACGAGGCGGTGCCGGTGAAGATCGCGCACGACGCACACCGCCTCCTGGGCCTGCCCGCCCCGACGCTGATCGAGGGCGCCGGCCATGCGCCGTACTGGGAGCGGGCCGACGCGTTCAACCCGCTGCTCGCCGACTTCGCCGCGCGCGCCTTCGGGCCGACCTGACATGGGAGCGCGCGTCGTGCCGACCGACCGTCGCCGCCCCGTACGGCATCCGGAGAGATGAGACCCATGGACGAACCCGTCAACCAGTACGCCTGGCCACGCGCCGACTTCACCCGGATTCCCTACGGGATCTACTCCGATCCGGACGTCTACGAGCAGGAGCAGGAGAAACTCTTCCGCGGCCCGGTGTGGGCCTATCTCGCGCTCGAGGCGGAGATCCCCGAGCCGGGCGACTACCGGGTCGTCTTCGTCGGCGACACCGAGGTCGTCGTCAACCGCGACAAGACCGGCGTCGTGCACGCCTTCGTCAACCGGTGCGCGCATCGCGGCGCCGCGGTCTGCCGCAAGCACCACGGCAACGCCACCGACCATGTCTGCATCTACCACCAGTGGTCGTACGACCATTCGGGGCAGCTGATCGGCGTGCCGTTCATGCGGGGCGTGGCCGGACGCGGCGGCGTGCCGAACACCTTCCGGAAAGCCGACCACGGCCTGCGCACGCTCAGGGTCGAGTGCTACAAGGGGGTCGTCTTCGGGAGCTTCGACCACGCGGCGGGGCCGTTGCGGGACTACCTCGACACGCCGATCTGCACGCACCTCGACCGCCTGATGTCCCGTCCGCTGCGCATCCTCGGCTACGAGCGCCAGCGCGTGCAGGGCAACTGGAAGCTGTACGCGGACAACACCCGGGATCCGTACCACGGCGGGCTGCTTCACCTCTTCCAGGTGACCTTCGGGATCTACCGCAACACCCACGAGGGCGGCACCCGGATCAGCGCCGGCAAGGGCCACAACATCTCGTTCAGCGTGCGCGGCACCGACAAGGAGGACGCCGCGACCGCCCACAAGGACGTGGGCACCTACCAGGAGGGGTTCCGCCTGCAGGCGCCGGAGATCCTGGCTTACCGGGACGAGTTCGGCGACGGCGTCGGCCTGTCGATCATGGCGGTCTTCCCCAACGCCGTGTTCCACCAGATCGGGAATTCCCTCGCCGTCAGGCAGATCCGCCCCAAGGGCGTCGGCGAGTTCGAGCTCTTCTGGACCTTCTACGGGTACGCCGACGACGACGCCGACATGACGGCCCACCGGCTGGCGCAATCCAACCTGGCCGGCCCGGGCGGACTCATCTCGATGGAGGACGGCGAAGCGATCGAACTCGTCCACAAGATGCTCGCGAGCGGAAAGGACCGGCACTCGGTCGTCGAGATGGGCGGCGTGGAGCCCATCGAGACCAGCAGCATCCTGGTGAGCGAAATTCCGATGCGGGGGTTCTGGACCCAGTACGCGTCGGTGATGGGCGTGCGGCCCAACGACACGGTCGCGGGCGAGACACCATGAGCGGGAGCCTGGACGACCTCACCGCGGTACAGGCGCTCTATGCGCAGTACGCGCGCCACCTCGACGACAACGCGCTGCAGGCCTGGTTCGAGCTGTTCGCCGACGAATGCGAGTACCGGGTCGTGCCGCGCGAGAACGTCGAGCAGGGCCTGCCGCTCGCGCTGATCGACTGTACCAATCGGCGGATGCTCGCCGATCGCATCGTGTCGCTGAAGGAAGCCAACTTCTTCAACGTCCACTACAGCCGCCACATCCTCTCCAGCATCACCCTGCTGCCCGACGCCGGGCCCGACATCCTGTCCGAGGCCGACTACGTGGCCTTCCAGACCGACCAGGAGGGCGTGACCCGGATCTTCAGCGTCGGCCGGTACCAGGCATCGATGCGCAGGGAGCACGGGCGGCTGAAGCTCGCCCGCATGACCGTCGTGGCCGACACGCATGGCATCCGCACCCTGCTCGCGATCCCGATCTGACGAGGCCGCCCCATGGACACGAAGATCGATCTAGCGTGGCCCAGGGCGGACTTCTCGCGGATACCCTTCAAGGCCTACGTCGACCCCGACGTCTACGCGCTCGAGCGCGAGCGGATCTTCCGCGGGCCCGTCTGGAGCTACCTGGCGCTCGAGGTCGAACTCCCCGCGCCCAACGATTTCAAGGTGGTCGAAGTCGGCGACCTCCCGGTGATCGTGACTCGCAACGCGGCCGGCGAGATCTCGGCGCTGCTCAACCGCTGCGCCCACCGTGGCACGCTGCTGTGCCGGACCGAGCGCGGCAACTCGCCCTCGCACACCTGCGTCTATCACCAGTGGCGCTACGACCTCGACGGACGCCTGCTGTCGATCCCGTTCAGCCGGGGGATCAACGGCAAGGGCGGCCTGCCGCCCGATTTCGACCGCAGCGCGATCCGCCTGCAGCGCATGCGGGTCGCGGTCTACAGGGGCGTGATCTTCGGGACCTTCTCCGACGAGGCCGAACCGCTGGAGACCTTCCTCGGCAGTGCCGTGCTCGGCGAGCTGGACCGTCTCTTCCACAAGCCGATCAGGCTGCTGGGCTACCAGCGGCAACGGATCGCCGGCAACTGGAAGCTGTACTGCGACAACGCGCGCGACCCCAACCACGGCGGCCTGCTGCACATGTTCCACGCCACCTTCGGGCTGAGCCGCAACAGCCTGAAGGGCGGGGCGCGCCTGGATCCGAAGGGCCGCCACAACATCTCGTACAGCATGATCGGCAAGGACGACGTGGCCGCCAAGGAAAGCGGCTACGCATCGACCCAGAAGGTGTACCAGGCCGACTTCCAGCTGCGCGACACCGCGGTGCTGAAGTACCGGCCCGAGTATCCGGACGACGTCTCGCTCGTGGTGATGTCGCTGTTCCCGAACGTCGTGTTCCAGCAGATCATGAACTCGCTGTGCACCCGGCAGATCCGACCGCGCGGCGCGGGCGAGTTCGAGCTCTACTGGACCTACTTCGGCTACGCCGACGACTCGCCGGAGATGCTCGAGCACCGGCTGCTGCAGGGCAACCTCGTCGGTCCCGGCGGCTACGTGTCGATGGAGGACGGCGAGGCGGTCGAGATCGTGCACCGCGCCATCTCCACCCAGCCCGACGCGTTCGCCATCGTCGAGATCGGCGGCAAGGGCCGGATCCTGGACTCGGACACGCTGGTGACCGAGGTGCCCATCCGCGGCTTCTGGTCCTACTACCACGAGGTCATGGGGTTCGACCGCCCGGTGGACGCATCGTGACGGACCTCGAGCTGTGGTTCCGCGTCCAGCAGCTCCAGCTGGCCTACGCGCAGGCGATCGACGAGGACCGACTGGAGGACCTGCCGGCGCTCTTCGTCGAGGACTGCGTCTACAGCATCGTGTCGCGGGAGAACGTCTCGCTCGGGCTGCCGATGCCGCTGTTGCGCTGCGGCAACCTCGACATGCTTCGCGACCGGATCGTCTCGCTGCGCAACGCGAACATCTTCAACCCGCACTACAGCCGGCACGTGCTGAGTCCGGTCCAGACCCTCGACGCGTCGCCCGGCCAGGCCAGGACGTCGACGAGCTTCTCGGTCTACCAGACGACGATGGCGGGGCAGAGCAGCCTGTTCAGCGTCGGCTGCTACGACGACACGGTCGTGGTCGGAGACGGCGGGCGCCTGCGATTCAGGATCAAGACCGTGCGGGTCGATACCTTTTCGATCCCGAACCTGTTGTCGACCCCGATCTAGAAGGATGGCCAGGCAGGCCGACCCCATGAACGACGCGCAAACCCTCACGCATTTTCACGGTCAGCTGATCGATGGCTCGAGCGCCGGTCCGGTGCCGGACGCGGTCGTGGTGACCCGAGGCTCGACCATCGTCTGGGCCGGGCCGCGGCACGCCCTGCCAGACAGCCTCGCCGACCCGGCGGCGACCCGGCTGGGCGGCCCCGGTCACACGGTGATGCCGGGCCTGATCGACGGGCACATCCACATCTCGTTCGGGGAGGCGCGCTCCGAGGAGGAGAACGCGCTGTACACCCCGGTCGAGTACCGGAGCATCAAGGCGATGTGGTTCGCCCGGAAGGTGCTTCGCGCCGGCGTGACCAGCGCGTTCGACGCCGCGACCACCTTCAACATCGCGACCTCGGTGCGCGACGCGATCGAGGCCGGCCTGTTCGAGGGGCCCCGACTGGCGGTATGCGGCAAGCAGCTGACGACCCACCAGGGCCTCGAGGCGTCCTTCCCGACCTGGATGCAGTGGCCGCCGGGCCAGGCGGGCGTGCTCGTCTCCAGCCGTGACCAGATCATCGACACCATCCGTCTGCAGGTCCGGGAGGGCGTGGACTGCATCAAGGTGTCCGGGTCGAGCGACTCCGCGATCTCGAACGCCCCCATCGAGGGGGCGGCCTTTACCGGCGAGGAGCTGCGCCTGATCGCCGACGAGACCCATCGCCTGCAGCGCCGATGCACCATCCACGCCCGGTCCAGGGAGTCGGCACTGCTCGCGGCCAGGGCGCGCTTCGACTGGATCATGCACGCGTCGTTCATCGACGACGAGGGCATCGAGCTGTGCCTGAAGCACGACATCACGATCGTCCCGACCCTGACGTTGCTCGCGAACATCATCGCCTCGGCGCAGCCGGGCGCGGGTGCCTCGGCGGTCGATGCGTTCCGGCGGGAATACGACGCCGCCGGTGAGAACCTCGCGCGCGCGCACAAGGCTGGCGTGAGGCTGGTGGCGGGCTCGGAGTCGGGCTGGTCGCTGGTGCCGTTCGGCGAGTGGCACGCCCGGGAGATGCAGATCTTCGTCGAGCACCTCGGACTCACGCCGATGGAGGCGATCAAGTCGGCCACCTCGTCGGCGGCCCGCCTGCTGCCGAACGCGCAGGACAGCATCGGCGTGCTGGCCGCCGGGCGCGCGGCCGACGTGCTGCTCGTCGAGGGCGACCCGCTCGCCGACATCACGGTGCTGCAGAAGCCCGCGCATCGCAAGGCGGTGATGAAGGCCGGCAAGCTCATCGACATCGACTCGCCCATCCCCGAACGGAAGGTCTGGCCCTACGAGAAGAACCAGACCTTCCTGGGGGGCTGGTTCCGCTACGACCAGGACACCGGCCTGGGCCGGGTGGTCTGAGTGCGCCAGGCGCCCATGAACCGCCTCGCCGACAGAGTGGTCCTCGTCACCGGAGGCGCCCAGGGCATCGGCCTGGAGATCGCCCGCCGCCTCGCAGGCGAAGGGGCGCGGGTCGTCGTCGCCGACATCAACGCATCCGTCCTGGACATCGGCTCGAGGATCGAGGGGCCGGATCCGGCGGCCGTCACCGGCCTGCAGCTCGACGTGACCAGCGAGGCATCCTGGGCCTCGGCGATCCAGCAGGTCGAGACGATCCACAGCCGCCTGGACGTCCTGGTGAACAACGCGGGCACGATCGTCACCAAGCCGATCGAGCAGACCAGCCTGGCCGAGTGGCGGCACCAGAATGCCGTCAACCTCGACGGCGCGTTCCTCGGGATCAAGGCCGCGCTCGACCTGATGCGACGCAGCGCCCGGACGACGCCCCACGGCGGGTCGATCGTCAACATGTCCTCGATCGCCGGCCTGGTCGGCGCACCGCTGATGCCCGGCTACGCGGCCTCGAAGGGCGCGCTGCGGCTGCTGACCAAATCGCTCGCGGTCGACTTCGGGCGACGCGGGTTCGCGATCCGCGTGAACTCGGTGCACCCAGGGCTCACCGACACGTCGATGGCGCGCGAGCTGTTCGCAGCCAAGGTGCGCCAGGGCGCCAGCGCGAGCGAGGGCGAGGCGCGCCAGGCCTGGATCGACACTTACCCGATCGGCAGGATCGGTCGGCCGGAGGACATCGCCTCGGTCGTCGCCTTCCTCGCGTCCGACGACTCCGCCTACATGACCGGCTCGGAGCTGGTCGTGGACGGCGGCGCCACGGCGGTCTGAAGGATGGGCACCGTGACATCGACTCAGGCCCGGAGGCAGGCTTGAAGGCACTCGCAGGCAAGGTGGCCCTCATCACCGGCGCCGGGTCCGGCATCGGCCAGGGCATGGCCCGCGCGTTCGCGGCCGCCGGCACGACGGTGATCGTCGCCGACATCGACCTCGACGCGGCGCAGGCCTGCGCGCGCGAACCCGCGCTGCTCGCGACCGGCTCGACGGCGCTGCGGCTGGACGTCGCGGACCGCGCATCATGGCGCGAGGCCACGGACCGGATCCGCGAGACCCATCGCCGCGTGCACGTGATCTGCAACAACGCGGGCATCTCCTACAGCCGCTTCCCGCTCGCCGAGCTGTCGCCCGTGGCCTGGGACCGGATCATGGGCGTCAACGTCACCGGCGTGTTCAACGGCGTCCACGCGTTCCTCGACGGCCTGTACGACCCCGCCGAAGGCGGTCACATCGTCAACACCGCGTCGATCCTGGGTTTCGTGTCGGCGCCGGACCTCGGCGCCTACGTCACGTCCAAGTTCGCGGTCCTGGGCATGTCGGAGGTGCTCAGGCACGAGCTGACCCCGAAGGGCATCGGCGTGTCGGTGCTGTGCCCGGGCTTCGTGTCGACGCAGATCGCCGTGAACGCCATGAAGTACGCCGACGCCTCGGCCGACCCGCAGGCCTTCGCCGCCGAGCGCGCGGTCGCCGCCGAAAAGTTCAAGTCGGCGATGGATCCTGCGTGCGTCGGCGTGCGCGTGGTCGAGGCGGTCCGTCGCAACACGTTCTTCGTGTTCACGCATCCCGAGTACCGGGCCGTCCTCGAGAAGCGCTTCGAGGCGGTGCTGGCGGCGTTCGGTCCGACGGCGCAGCCCGGCCACTCGGACGACGTCTCGGTGCTGGGTGCGAGCTGGCTGCGGCAGGAGCAACCCGAATGAGCGAGTCGAGGACGGCCATCGTGACCGGCGGGACCCGCGGCATCGGCCGCGTGATCGCCCTGGCGCTCGCGGGCGCGGGGTACTCGGTGGTCGCGTGCGGCAGGACGGCGGTCGACCTGGGCGCGCCCGCGGGCGCCGACGTCGAGGTCGTGCCCTGCGACGTGACCGACCCGCAGGCGCTGCGCGCGCTGATGGAGCAGGTGCGCCTGACCCGCGGCGGCATCGACGCGCTGGTGTGCACGGCCGGGTCGGTGCTGCGCAAGCCGATCGAAGATGTATCGCCGCAGGCGCTGGAGGCCCTGTTCCAGGTCAACGTGTTCGGATGCTTCAACGCGATATCGGCTGCGGTGCCGGCGATGCGCGCCGGCGCCTCGATCGTGGTGGTCAGCTCGACCCAGGTCGATCGGCCGATGCCCGGCATGAGCGCCTACTCGGCGTCAAAGGGCGCGCTCGAGGCGATGGTCCGCGCGCTCGCGGTGGAGCTCGGTCCGAGGAAGATCCGCGTCAACTCGATCCGGCCGTCGCTGGTGCGCTCCGAAATCTGGACGCGTAGCGGCATGGATCCCGAGCAGTACGAGGCACTTCTGCGCACCCGGGGCGCCCAGTACCCGCTGGGTCGCGCGGGCGAGCCGGAGGATGTCGCGGGGGCCGTCCTCTACCTGACTTCCGCGGCGGCGTGCTGGGTGACCGGGGCGTCGCTGGCAGTCGATGGGGGGCACGCGCTCGGCTGAACGGCCTGGCGCGGTGCCGGAGCATGTGTGTGGCAATGGAGTTTCAAGCAGTTCTTTTCGCCGGTTTCGCGAGCGGCTCGGCTGGAGCCGCCCCTGGAATCGCTCATCGCATCGAATGATCCTCAATCGGGAGCGCAAATGAAATTCGTATCGAGGGTGGCCCTGGCCGCGTTGGTCGTCGGTGTGTTCGGCGGCGGAGCGCAGGCACAGGAGAAGATCAAGATCGGCATCGTCGCCGACTTCACGGGTCCGTACGCGACGTCGGGCATCCAGTTCCGCAACGGCGTCGAGCTCTTCCTCGCCGAGCGGGGCAACAAGGTCGGCGGCCGCGAGGTCGAGATCATCTATCGCGACACCGCGGGGGCCAATCCGGCGCTGTCCCGCCAACTGACAGAGGAGTTGATCGTCCGCGAGCGGGTCAGCCTGCTCGGGGGCTATTACTTCACCCCGAACGCGGCCGCGGTGTCGCAGATCATCACCGAGGCCAAGATCCCGACCACGGTGTTCATCGCGGCCACGCCGTCCCTGACGCGCCAGTCGCCCTACTTCGTGCGCGTGGGCTACACGAGCTGGCAGTCGGCGGTCATCGCTGCCCAGTACGCGCTCAAGACGGGCAAGAAGCGCGCGTACATCGCGGTGTCGGACTTCGCGCCAGGTCATGACTCGCAGGAGGCCTTCAAGAAGACCTTCGTCGACGGCGGCGGGCAGATCGTCGGCGAGGACCGCATGCCGCTGAACACCAACGACTACGCGCCGTTCGTCCAGCGGATCGCGAACGCCAAGGCCGACTCGGCCTTCATGTTCCTGCCGGTCGGGCCGGGCTCCATCGGATTCATCAAGTCGTACGTCGAGCGCGGCCTGCTGCGCCAGGGGGTGCAGCTCTTCGGCACCGCCGAAACCGACGACCTCGACCTGCCCGCCCTCGGCCCGGCTGCCGAAGGGATCATCACCTCGTTCTTCTACGCGCCCGGCGACCCGAACCCGGTCAACCAGAAGTTCCTGGCCGGCCTGAAGAAGAAGTTCGGCGACGCGGGCGCACCGAACTTCGGCGCAGTGACGGGCTATGACGGCATGCAGGTCATGTACAAGATGATCGAGGCGCAGGCGGGCAAGAAGTGGGACCCGGATGCGGCGGTGCAGGCGGCCAAGGGCCTGAAGCTCGCCAGCCCCCGCGGCCCGATCGAGATCGACGCCGAGACCCGCGACATCGTCCAGACCATGTACATCCGTCGGGTCGAGAACGCGGGCGGCAAGCTCTCGAACGTCTACATCGACAGCTATCCGGCAGTGAAGGATCCCTGGAAGGTCCTGAACAAGTGACGGGAGCGCGCCGGGCGGCGGGCGGCGGACCGTGCGCCGTCCGCCGACCCGGCGTGCCTGCGGAGCGCGTGCCGCGCGCACCGCAGAGGCGTTTCATCGTGTAGCGATCCGGCCGACAGCGCCGTCGTAACGAGGGGTTCCGTTGGACTTGTTCCTCAACAGCGTCAGTTTCCTGATCGTCGACGGGATCGCCTACGGCATGGTGCTGTTCGTGATCTCCATCGGCCTGGCGATCACCATGGGCCTGATGCGCGTGGTCAACCTCGCGCACGGCTCGTTCGCGGCGTTCGGCGGCTACATCGGCATCAAGGCGGTCAACGAGCTCGGCGTGCCCTTTCCGGTGGGCCTGCTGATCGCGTTCGCGGGCACCTTCCTCGTCTCGATCGTGCTGGAGCGCCTGCTCTACGTGCATCTCTACAAGGCCAGCGAACTCAAGCAGGTGCTGATGACGGTGGGCGTGATCCTGGTGTCCATCGCGAGCTTCAACCTCGCGTTCGGCGCGCAGGCGCTGCCGGTCAAGCTGCCGCCCTACCTGACCGGACCGGTCGACCTGGGATTCCGCGAGGTGCCGAGCTACCGGGTCTTCCTGATCGCGGTCGGGCTGGCGCTGATGATCGGACTGTGGCTGCTGCTCGACCGGACCCGGTTCGGCGCCCAGATCCGCGCCGCGGTGGACAACCGGCACATGGCCGAATCGATGGGCATCGACGTCATGCGCCTGTTCACGATCACCTTCGCGCTCGGCAGCGGCATGGCCGGCCTGGGTGGCGCGCTCGGCGCCGAGATCCTGCCACTCGAACCCGTCTATGCGTTCAAGCACCTGCTGACCTTCCTGATCGTGGTGTCGGTCGCGGGCTTCGGGAACATCAAGGCGGTCGCCGTCGTGTCGCTGATACTCGGCGTCATCGACACCGCAGGGCGGTATTTCGTGCCGGCCTACGGCGCTTTCGTGATCTACCTGACGATGATCGCAATCCTGCTGTGGCGGCCGAACGGCCTGTTCAGCAAGACCTAGCGCAAGAGGAGTCCCAGTGCAGCCCGACCCGATGTCGCACCGCGCACGCATCCTGCAGGAGCTCGCCGCCGATCCTCGGACGCGACTCCTCCACGGTCACCGCTTCCGCGCCGCCGAGGCCCTTCCCTGGATCCTCGCCGTCGTCGCGTACTTCGCGTTCGACACCTACCTGTCGCTCGGCATCGCGGTGCTGATCGCCGTTCTGTTCACGCTCTCGCTCGACCTGGTGATCGGCTACGCCGGTATCGCCACGCTCGGCCACGCCACCATGTACGGGTTCGGCGCGTACACGGCGGGCCTGGTCGCGGTCCACTTCACGCGCGAGCCGGTCACCGGGCTGTTCATGGCGATGCTCGCCGGCGCCGCGATCGCGTTCGTGACCGGACGACTCTTCCTGCATCTGCGCGGCAACACGCTGATCATGCTGACCCTCGCGGTCGTCGTGATGCTGTACGAGGTCGCCAACAAGGCCACCTCCCTGACCGGGGGCGAGGACGGGCTGCGCGGGGTCGTCATCGATCCACTGTTCGGGCTCTACAAGTTCGATATCTGGGGGCGCACCCGCTACTGGTACGTGCTGGTCACCCTGTTCGTCCTCTTCCTGATCGCGCGTCGCATCGCACACTCGTCCTACGGCTATGCGTTGCAGGGGATCCGGGAGAACGACCGGCGGATGTCCGCGATCGGGTCGCCGGTGCCCTGGCGGCTGCTCGTCATCTACACGATCGCCGGGGCCTTCGCCGGCGCGGCCGGCGGGCTGCTCGCGCAATCGAACCGGTTCGTGGGGCTGGACGTGTTCAGCATCTCCACGACCGCCGGCGTGCTCATCATGCTGGTCCTGGGCGGCACCGGGCGGCTGTACGGCGCGCTCGTCGGCGCCGCCATCTACGTGATGCTCCACCACTTCGCCTCGGCCATCAATCCGTTCCACTGGATGTTCGCGGTCGGGGCCGTGCTGATCCTGACCGTGCTGTTCGCGCCCGCGGGCCTGTTCGGCCTGATCGAGAAGCTCGGGTCGCCACTGCGCAGGCGGGCCCGATGAGCGAGTCGCCCGCGCTCGAGGTCAAGGGACTGTGCAAGTCCTTCGGCAGCCTCGAGGTCTCCCGCGACGTTTCGCTCGCGCTCGAGCGCGGCGCGCGCTCCGCGCTGATCGGCCCCAACGGCGCCGGCAAGACGACGCTGGTCAACCTCATGACCGGAGTGACCAAGCCCTCGCGCGGTTCGGTCATCATCGGCGGCGAGGACGTCACCGGGCTGTCGCAGGCCGGACGGGTGAAGAAGGGCCTGGCGAGAACCTTCCAGATCAACAACCTGTTCCGCGACATGACCGTCCTCGAGAACGTCTATCTCGCGGCGAGCGAGCAGGCCGGCGTCGCGGGCGACCTGTGGCGGCCGGCGGCGCGGCATCGCGGCGTGTTCGAGGACGTGATCGACGCGCTCGAGATGCTGCGGCTCACCGACGAGGCGAACACCGTCGTGCGGCACCTGCCCTATGGCAAGCAGCGCCTGGTGGAGATCGCCATCGCGCTCAGCCTCAAGCCCAGGATCCTGCTGCTCGACGAACCCGCCGCGGGCGTGCCCTCGGTGGAGGTGGAGTGGCTGCTCGACGTGTTCATGGGCCTGCCCAAGGACCTCTCGATCCTCATCATCGAGCACGACATGGACATCGTCTTTCGGTTCGCGACGAAGATCTTCGTGCTCGTCCAGGGTGCGATGCTGATGTCCGGCACGCCCGACGAGATCGCCGCGAGCGACGAGGTCCAGGCCGTATATCTCGGACGCAGCCTCGAGGGCAGGGAGCGATGACCGCCACCCTGACCGTCGCCGGTCTGACCGCCGGCTATGGCGACACGACGATCCTCGACGACGTGTCGCTGACGATCGCGCAGGGCGAGTGCGTCTCGATCATCGGGCGCAACGGTGTGGGCAAATCCACGCTGCTCGAGACACTGAGCGGTCACACCACCGTGAAGTCCGGTCAGATCGTGCTCGACGGCCAGCAGGTGACCGCGATGCCCGCCAACAGGCGGGTGCGTCTGGGCCTGGGCTATGTGCCGCAGGAGCGCGAGATCTTCCCGTCGCTGACCGTGCTGGAGAACCTCACCGTGTGCGCCCGACCCGGAAAGTGGGGGCTCGAGCAGGTCCTCGAGCTGTTCCCGTCGCTGCGGGCCCGCCTGGTCAACATGGGGAACCAGCTGTCGGGCGGCGAGCAGCAGATGCTGTCGGTCGCCCGGGCGCTGATGACGAACCCCCGGCTGCTGATGATGGACGAGCCATCCGAGGGGCTCGCACCCGTCGTGGTCGACCAGCTGTTCGACGCCATGTCCCTGCTGCGCGACGACGACGACATGAGCATCCTGCTCGTCGAGCAGAAGGTCGACCGCGCGCTGCAGTTCTCGGCGCGCTCGATCGTGATGGATCGCGGACGGATCCTGTTCGACGGGCCGAGCGCGCGACTCGACGAGGACAGTCACTTCCTCGAGTCGCTGATCGGCGTTGGGCGCAGGGCGTGAGCGCCACGCCGATCGCTGTGCCGCAGGCCCTCCTGCGATTGCCCCATCCCATCTTCCCCGAGAGGCACCCCGCATGAACGGCAGCAGTTCGCCCGCAGCTTTCGACGCGATCGTCGTCGGCGCCGGCTTCGCCGGCCTGTACCAGCTCCACAGCCTGCGCCGGGCCGGGTTCACCGCGCGCGTGCTCGAAGCCGGGGACGGCATCGGCGGCACCTGGTTCTGGAACCGCTACCCGGGCGCACGCTGCGACATCGAAAGCCTGGACTACTCCTATTCGTTCAGCAAGGAGCTGGAGCAGGAGTGGGTCTGGACCGAGCGCTATGCGCCGCAGGGCGAGATCCTCGCCTACATCGAGCATGTCGCGGATCGCTTCGACCTGCGCCGCGACATCCAGCTGCAAACACGCGTGACCGCCGCGCGGTTCGACGAGGCCGACGACCGCTGGCTGGTCACGACCGAGGCCGGGGAATGCTTCTCGGCCCGCTACTGCATCATGGCGACCGGCTGCCTGTCGATTCCGCAGGCGCCGAAGTTTCCGGGTCTCGAGCGCTTCGAGGGGAGCTGGCACCACAGCTCCGACTGGCCCAGGCAAGGCGTCGATTTCAGCGGCAAGCGCGTCGGCGTCATCGGCACCGGTTCAAGCGGCGTCCAGATGATCCCGGTCATCGCCGAGTCGGCCGCGCAGCTCACCGTCTTTCAGCGCACCGCCAATTTCAGCGTGCCGGCGCAGAACGAGCCGCTGACGCCCGAGGTGCTGGCGGAGGTCAAGCAGAACTACGACGCGCGCCGTGCCCGCGCGCGTGAAGCCGTGACCGGCCACTACCTGATCTCCAACGACAAGTCGGCGCTCGAGGTGGACGACGCGGAGCGGCGCGAGCAGTTCGAATGGCGCTGGCGCGGCGCCGGCGGCGGGTTCCGGATGCTGCGGGCATTCAACGACCTGCTCGTCAACAAGCAGTCCAACGAACTCGCCGCGCAGTACGTTCGCGGCAAGATCCGCGACATCGTGCGCGACCCCGCGACCGCCGAGCTGCTCTGCCCCCGGGACGACCTGCCCTTCGGCACGAAGCGGCTGTGCGTGGACACGAACTACTACGACACCTTCAACCGGCCGAACGTGTCCCTGGTCGACGTCAGGTCCGACCCGATCGTCGAGGTGACGCCGACCGGCCTGCGCACCGGCACCCGCGAGTTCCCGCTCGACGTGATCGTGTTCGCCACCGGCTTCGATGCGATGACCGGCGCGCTCAAGTCCATCGACATCGTGGGCCGGGGCGGCCGGTCGCTGCGCGACAAATGGGCCGACGGGCCGCTCACCTACCTCGGCTTGGCCGTCTCGGGCTTTCCGAACCTGTTCGTGCTGGCGGGCCCGGGCAGTCCGTCCGTGCTCAGCAACATGGTGCTGTCCATCGAGCTCCACGTCGACTGGGTGACCCGGTGCATCGACGAGATGCGGGCCAAGGGCCTGACCCGCGTCGAGGCCGAGCAGGCGAGCGAGGACCAGTGGGTCGCCCACGTCAACGAGGTGGCCGCCCGGACGCTGTATCCCACGGCGAACTCCTGGTACATGGGCGCGAACATCCCCGGCAAGCCGCGCGTCTTCATGCCGTATGTCGCGGGCGTCCCCGCCTACCGGAAGATCGTGGAGACGGTCACGGCCAAGGGCTACGAGGGGTTCGTGTTCGGCTGACCGCCCGGGCGCGGCCGTGAGCCCGGTCTGCTTCGGACAGCCCCCGAGCCCTCGTGACGGCCCGGGCGCTGGCGCTTCCCTCGCCGACGATATTGGTGAGCACCAGCGGCCCCATGCCGAGCTCGACGTACGCCACCGCCGTGCGTGACGGGTCGCGCTGCACGCTCGTGCAGGCATCCGTGAAGTTGTCGTAGATGGTGGCGTAGCGGATGTCGGCGGGCGTCACGCCGGACTGGCCGCCGCGATCACGCACGCAGTTACTGGGCCCCCAGCCCTGCGCTCGCCACTCGAGCCGAATGGTGTCGGCCGTGTATGCAAAAACTGTCGGCGCACCTTACGCAGACGCATGGCGCGTGACATAAGTCCTTGAATCGCATGGATTGGCATGTGTCTTGCATACGAGTCAATGACCCTTTACCCCCGGATGTTCGTCCATGACCCTGCTGAACACCGCGCGAGCGCTCGCCTTGTCTGTCTGCTGCGTGAGCCTGTCGGGCCATGCCGCCCTCGTCACGTCGCTGCCGGGCGGCACGCCCATCAACCTCCCCGCTGCGAATGCTGACGGAGTTGGCCCTTTCGTCATCGAACCGGGAATCACGTACAGCAGTTCGGTCGCCCACAGTTCCTTCGGGTTGACCGGCATTTACGGCTTTGGCGCCAACGGATTCTGGTCGGGCCCGTCTCCCATGATCGGCTTGAACGAGGGGACGGGCTCGATGACCCTGGCCTTCGCCTCCCCCATCTCCGGGTTCCTGGCCCAGGTCTCGTGGTCCAAGCTTCCTCTTCTGACCGCAACGATGTCGGCGGTCGGTAGCGGCGACGTCGCGCTCGAGGCATGGGTGTTCTCGAGCGACGGGAGCAACCTTCTCGCTCCGGAAGGGTTCTACGGATTCTCCAGGGCGTCGAACGACATCGTCGCCATCCGCTTCGAGAACGATTTCATCGGCGCGCGCGACATGTCCTACAGCCGCATCGCGCAGGGCAACGTGCCCGTGCCCGGCGTCCTCGCGCTGTTGGGCATCGGACTGCTGGGCCTGGGCGGGCTCCGACGCGTGGCGCGGGCAGGGGCCTGACCGCGGGCCCAGCCTTGCGCGCCCGTCGGGCGCCCTGTCACTTCTTCTGGCGGTACGCGTAGGACGCGTCGTACTTGGCCGTCAGGTACTCGCCCGCGACGATGCGCCCGAGCTGCCCACCGTGGCCGAGTCCGGCTTGCCGGGCTACGCGTCGGGCACCTGGTACGGGCTCTTCGTGCCAGCGGGCACGCCCGAGGCGGTCGTGCGGCGCCTGACCTCGGACACCCCGAGGGCGCTCGAGTCGGCGGAGGTGCGCGAGCGGCTCGTCGCGCTCGGCGCGGAAGCGGCGCCGATGTCGGGCGATGCGTTCCGCGGCTTCGTACAGCAGGAGTCCGCCAAATGGGCGCAGCTCATCCGAGAGGCGAACATCAAGGTCGATTGACGCGCGCGCCCCCGCGAGCCGCCGCCTCGCGATACGTCTGCCGCGGGCATCGGGACATGGGCCGTGCCGACGCCGGTCCGGGTGGCGGCCCTGGCCGGAGCGCCGAAAACGGACCGTCGGCCGCCGGCGGTCCGATCGTGCCTCGTCGACACCGCCTTAGACTGGCGGGCTCCGTGCATGCAGGCCGCCAGGTCCCGATGTCCCCGAACGCCGCCTCCACCCGCCCCGCCCGCGCGACCGTCGCGTCGGCGCCCCCGCGGCCGGCCATCCGGTGACGACCCAGGCATCGCTGTTTCGCGACGGCGACTTCGTCCGGCTCTGGACGATCGGCCTGGTGGGGTTCTTCGTGCGCTGGATGGAGATCCTGGTGTTCGGGATCTTCACCTACCAGCTGACCGGCTCGGCCTTCATGGTGGCGAGCATGACGATGCTGCGGCTGCTGCCGCTGGCGGTGCTGGGCGTGCCGCTCGGCGCGCTGGCTGCGCGCGTGCCGCGCCGCAATGCGCTGGCCCTCGTGCAATGCGGGCTGTCGGTGCTGTCGCTCGCGCTGCTGGCCCTGGCCGCCCTGGGGCTGCTGCAGGTCTGGCACATCGCCGTCGCGAGCGTGCTCAACGGCATCGCGTGGGCCGGCGACAATCCGTTTCGGCGCGGGCTGATCGGGGATGTCGCGGGCCCGCAGCGCATGGGGCATGCGATGGCGCTCGACGTCGGCGCGAGCAACGCGAGCCGCCTCGTCGGGCCCGGCCTGGGCGGCCTGCTGCTCGCCCAGTCGGGCATGACCGCCGTGTTCCTGCTGGTGGCCGTGCTGTACCTGGTGGCGCTGGTGGCGGTGCTGCGCGTGCGCGATCGGCCCCTGCCGCAGGAGGCGTCCCCCTCCGGGCTGCGCACCCTGCTCGCCGAGGGCTTCCTCGCGGCCCGCGCGAGCCCGCGCCTGGCGGGCACGCTGTGGATCACGGTGCTGTTCAACCTGTTCGGCTGGCCGGTGCTGAGCATGGTGCCGGTGATCGGCAAGGACCGGCTGGGCCTGGCGCCCGACGGCATCGGGCTGCTCGCCAGCATGGAGGGCGTGGGCACGCTGATCGGGGCGGTGGCGCTGGTCACGCTGGCGCGCCCGGCGATCTACGGGCGGATCTACGTCGGTGGCGTGGTGCTCTTCCTCGCGATGCTGCCGCTCTTCGCGCTCAGCCCGCACTGGATCCCCGCCGCCGCAGCACTGCTGGCGCTGGGCGTCGGTCAGTCGGCGTTTTCTGTGATGCAGGCGACGATCGTGTTCATCGCCGCGCCCGTCGACCGGCGCATGCAGGCGATGGGCGTGCTCACGATGTGCATCGGCACCGGGCCGATCGGCTTTCTCGCGCTGGGCTGGCTCGCCGAGCGGCTGGGCGCGACGCCCGCCGCCGTGATCTGCGCGGGCAGCGGGATCCTGGTGCTGGCCGCCAGCTGGCCCTGGTGGCGCGCCTGCTGGCGCAACGACGACACGCCGCGGGCCTGACGGGGCGGGGCGCGGCCGGCCGGCGATGGGGGGCCGGAGCGCGCCGCGGACGGCGGGCGACCGGCGCGTGCGCTACGGGGCGAACTCGGTCAGCAGCTTGCCGGCGAGCGGCGCGTCCGCCAGCAGCCCGTCGGGGCCCGCCACCTGCCGCCCGTTGACCCACACGCCATGCACGCCCACCGCATCGGTGTTCAGGCGCGGCGCGCCGCCCGGCAGGTCGAACACCCGCTGCTTGGGTCCGCGCCCGACGGTCGCCGGGTCGAACAGCAGCAGGTCGGCGGCCAGGCCCTCGCGGATCAGGCCGCGGTCGGTCATGCCGAACACCGCCGCCGGCTGCGACGTGAGGCAGCGCACCGCGTCGGTCATGCCCATGACGCCGAGCTCGCGCGCCCAGTGCCCCATCAGGTGCAGGCCGAAGCCGGCGTCGTTGAAGAAGGTCAGGTGCGCGCCGGCGTCGCTCAGCGACACGATGCTGTGCGGGTGGTTCAGCATGCGTCCGACCGCCGCCTCGTCGCTGTTGAGCAGCAGCGCGGTGAACACGGTGCGCAGGCCCTCGGCGAGCGCGAGGTCGAGCATGACGTCCAGCGGATCGCGGCCCTCGGCGGCGGCCACCTGCGCGACGCTCAGCTGCTCGTAGCCGGCGTGCGCAGGGTCGGCCACCTCGACGATCTGCACCTTGTCCCACTCGCCGTTGAACAGCCGGAAGGTCGCGGGCGCGGCGATCTCGTCGCGCACGCGGGCGCGGAACGCCGGGTCGTGCAGCACGGCCGCGAGCGCCTCGCCGGTCAGGCCGAGCGCGGGCTTCCAGCTCTGGAGGCCCTCGACCGGGTAGGGCGAGGCGAGCGTGAAGTCCATGGTCAGCGGGCAGCACGATACCTGGCCGGTGAGACGGCGCCCGCGGACGTTGGCCTGCGCGATCGCGTCGAGGTCGCGGAACACGGCCTGCGGGTTGGTGCCGTTGTGCAGCAGCGCCGCGACCATCACCGGGCGCCCCGACTGCGCGGCCATATCCTCGAGCAGGGCCACCGGCATCTGGCCGCCCTTGGTGACCATGTAGACGCCGCGGCCCGACTCGCCCATCGCGCGGATCAGCGCCATCTGCTCGGCGTCGCTCGCCAGGCGCGAGGGCATCGGCAGGCCGCCCTCGCCGTTGTGCGCGGGGCTGGTGCTGCTCGCGAACCCGACCGCGCCGACCGCCATCGCCTCGCGCACGATGGCCGCCATCTGCGCGATCTCGTCGTCGCTGGCCGCGCGCTCGGACGCCTGCGCGCCCATCACCCAGGTGCGCACCGACGAGTGGCCCACGTAGGCCGCGAGGTTGACCGCGCTGCCTTTGCGGCGCAGCAGGTCGAGGTATTCGGGGAAGGTCTCGAAGCCCCAGTCGATCCCCTGGCGCAGCACGTCGAGCGACATGCCCTCGACCTGGGTCAGGTTGCGCATCGTGGTCTCGCGATCCTGCGGCTTGCAGGGCGCGATGGTGAAGCCGCAGTTGCCGATCACCGCCGTGGTCACGCCCAGCGCGGGCGAGGGGCGCACGTACGGGTCCCAGGTGACCTGTGCGTCGAAGTGGGTGTGGCTGTCGATGATGCCTGGCATCAGCGCCAGGCCGGCGGCGTCGATCACGCGCGCAGCGCGCACGGGCAGCCCCGCGCCGACCGCGGTGATCGTGCCGCCCGAGACGGCGACGTCGCGCAGGACGGGGGGCGCGCCGCTGCCGTCGAACACGAGGGCGTTGCGGATCAGCAGGTCGGGGGTCGGTGTCATGGCGGTCATCGGTGGGTGGGGCTACTTCATGCCGTTGCGCGCGGCCAGCTCGACGAACAGGCCGGCATGGTCGAGGTCGGTGAGACCGTGGGCGATGCCGTCCGCGTAGAGCGACTCGAACAGCGCGGTGATGGGGGCGTCGAATCCGATCTCGGCCGCGGTCGCGAGCGCATTGCGCAGGTCCTTGAGCTGCACCGACATGCGGGCGCGCGGCGCGAAGTCGCGCTCCACCATCCGCTGGCCGTGGACCTGCAGGATGCGGCTGTCGGCGAAGCCGCCGGTGATCGCCTCCTTGACGCGCGCCATGTCGGCGCCACCCTTCTCGCACAGCAGCAGCGCCTCGGCCACGACGCCGATGGTGACACCGACGATCATCTGGTTGGCGAGCTTGGCGAGCTGGCCCGCACCATGCGGGCCGACGTGCGTGGCGCGGCCGAGCGCCGCGAACACCGGCTGGGCGCGCTCGAAGTCCGCCGCGTCGCCTCCCGCCATGATCGCGAGCGTGCCGGCCTGCGCGCCGCCGGTGCCGCCCGACACCGGCGCGTCGAGGTGGGCGACACCCAGCGCGGCCAGCCGCGCTGCATGGTCGCGCGCCTCGGCCGGCCGGATGGACGCCATGTCCACCACCAGCGTGCCGGGCGCCATGGCCCGTGCGGCGCCGCTGCCGGGCTCGAACAGCACCGCCTGCGTGACCGGGCCGTTCTCGAGCATGCTGACGATCAGGTCGGCCCGGGCAACCGCAGCGCCTGCCTCGTCGTGAACGGTGGCGCCGAAGGCGGCGAGGCCCTCGGCCTTGTCGCGCGTGCGGTTCCACGCGTGGACCTCGTGGCCGGCCTCGCACAGGCGGCGGGCCATCGGCAGGCCCATCAGGCCGATGCCGAGGAAGGCGATTCTCATCGGTGCTCCGGTCGGGGTGGACGTGGCGCATGCGGCCTGCGGGCCATGCGACATGGCGCCAGTATGCCCTCGGTCGAGCGGGGGTCCTGTCCTGCGTGGCATCGTGCGGAACGCGACGATCCCCAGCGTCACCGCTGCCTGACCGCGGACGGGAACGACCGCGTGGGTCGCCCACTTATACTCGCGTTGCCTGCGCCACCTCCCGCCCCGCCCATGAACGCCCCGACTGCCGCACCGATCCTGCCCGCCGACCTGCTCCGCGCCCGCTACGGCGATGCCGGCCCCGACGGGACGCTGCCGGGCGGCGCGACGCTCGAGGTGCTGCTGCAGCACCGGACGGTCCGGGCGTTCACCGAGGAGCCGCTGCCCGAGGGCACGCTGCAGGCACTGGTTGCGGCCGCGCAGTCCGCGCCCACGTCGTCCAACCTGCAGGCCTGGAGCGTGATCTCGGTGACCGACCCCGCGCGGCGCGCGCGGCTCGCCACGCTGGCGAACGAACAGGCCCAGGTCCGCGACTGCCCGCTGCTGCTGGTCTTCGTCGCCGACCTGTCGCGGCTCGACCGCATCGGCGAGCGCGCCGGCGGCCGCGCCGACGCCAACCGCTACCTGGAGATGTTCCTGGTGGCCTCGGTCGACGCCGCGCTCGCCGCGCAGAACGCGCTGGTGGCGGCGGAGTCGCTGGGCCTGGGCACCTGCTACATCGGTGCGATGCGCAATCATCCGGAGCGGGTCGCCGCGGAACTGGGGCTGCCGCCCGACGCCTTCGCGGTCTTCGGGCTGTGCGTCGGCTGGCCCGACCCGGCCCGCCCCGCCGAGGTGAAGCCCAGGCTGCCCCAGGCTGCGGTGCTGCATCGCGAGCGCTATGACGCGGGCGCCGAGCAGGCCGCCATCGAGCGCTACGAACCCGCGATGCAGGCATTCCAGGCGTCGCAGCGCATGACCGTCACCGCATGGTCCCGCCAGACCGCCGCGCGCGTGCGCGACGCCGCCGGACTGACCGGGCGGCATACGCTGCGGGCGACGCTGCGCCGGATGGGTTTCGGGCTGGAATAGAGGCGCGGCGCGCGGCTTCAGTCGAGCGCCGGCACCGGCCGGTACCAGGGTACGTCCGCACGGTCGCCGTAGCGCCGCACGCGCAGGTTGGCCTGCTCACCGTGCCCGGCGAAGTTCTCCATGTGGCACAACCGCGAGCAGTACTCGCCCACCTGCGCTGACGCCGCGTCGGTGGTCACGCGCTGGAAGGTGCAGGTCTTCAGGAACTTGCCGACCCACAGGCCGCCGGTGTAGCGCGCGTTGCGCCGGGTGGGCAGCGTATGGTTGGTGCCGATCACCTTGTCGCCGAAGCTGACGTTGGTGCGCGGCCCGAGGAACAGCGCGCCGTAGTTGGTCATGTTGGCGAGGAACCAGTCGGGGTCGCGGGTCAGCACCTGCACATGCTCGAAGGCCAGCGCGTCGGCCTTGGCGAGCAGTTCCTCGCGGGTGTCGCAGACGATGACCTCGCCGTGCTCGGCCCACGATACGCGCGCGATCGGTGCGGTAGGCAGGATGGCCAGCTGGCGCTCGACCTCCAGCAGGGTCGCGCGCGCCAGCGCCTCGCTGTCGGTCAGCAGGATCGCGGGGGAGGTCGGGCCGTGCTCGGCCTGGCCGAGCAGGTCGATCGCGCACATCTCGGCGTCGGCCGAGTCGTCGGCGATGACCAGGGTCTCGGTGGGCCCCGCGAAGAGGTCGATGCCCACCCGCCCGAACAGCTGGCGCTTGGCCTCGGCGACGAACATGTTGCCCGGCCCCACCAGCATGTCCACCGGCGCGATGGACGCGGTACCGATCGCCATCGCCGCGACCGCCTGCACGCCGCCGAGCGCGAGGATCTCGTCGGCGCCGGCGAAGTGCATCGCAGCGACGATCGCCGGGTGCGGCTCGCCCTGGAACGGCGGCGCGGTCGCGACGATGCGCCCGACGCCCGCGACCTTGGCGGTCAGCACGCTCATGTGCGCCGACGCGATCATCGGGTACTTGCCGCCGGGCACGTAGCAGCCCACGGCGGCGACCGGGATGTGGCGGTGGCCGAGCACCACGCCGGGCAGGGTCTCGACCTCGACGTCCTGCATGGAGGCGCGCTGGATCCGCGCGAAGTTGCGGATCTGCGTCTGCGCGAACCGGATGTCCTCGAGCTCGCGCGCCGAGAGCCGCGCGACGGCCTGCTCGATCTGCGCCTGCGACAGCCTGAAGTCGTCCGGGTCCCAGCCGTCGAAGCGGCGCGAGAGCTCGCGCACCGCCTCGTCCCCGTGCTGCTCGACCTCGGCGATGATCGCCTCGACGGTGGCGCGCACCTCGGTGTCGGCCTGGCTCGCGGACGCGGCGTCCTGGCCGCGCTTCAGGTATCGGATCGTCATGCTCGTCTTCCTCGGGTCGGTGCGCGCGAGCGCGCCTGCGCCCGCAAGGAAGCGATGGTGGCGAGGAACGCGCCGGCCCGCAAGCGGCGTCGGCGCGCGCCGCCGCGGTTCAGCCGTGCCGCCGGCCCAGGCGCCGCTCGAGGAAGTCGAGCAGCAGCCGCGCGCACTGCGCGCCGTGCGAGAACGCGAGGCCGTGCCGCACCCCGGGGAACACAGCGACCTCCGAGCCCGGGACGAGCCGGTGGATGTCGCTCGGGATCTCCAGCGCGAGGAAGGGGCTGGAGTCGGGCGCGAGCAGCAGCGTGGGCACGGCGATGCCGGGCAGCGCGCCGGCCAGGTCGGTGCGCACGAGCATGTCGGCCGCATCGAGCAGGTGCTCGACCGCCGTGCGCTGCTGCACGTCGGCGAACCACCGGCGCGCGGGCTCGGGCAGCACACCGTCCACGAAACGGTCGTCCATCATCTGGGCCGACCAGGCCGCCATGCCCTCGCGGGTGGCGCGCTCGCGCCAGGTGCCCACGCGCTGGATGCTGGCGCCCCGATGCGAGGTGGACACGCAGGTCAGGCTCAGCAGCGGCGCGTCGGCCCGCGTGGCGAGTGCGAGGCACACGGTGCCGCCCATCGACTCGCCGACCAGGTGGAAGCGTGCGGCGCCCGCGGCGAGCGCCACCTCGAGGATGTCGTCGGCAAAGCGATCGAGCGTCCAGTCGATCGCGCGTCCGGGCGCGTGCGAGCGGCCGAAGCCGCGGGTGTCGAAGCGCACGATGCGGTAGTGCGGCGCCAGCACCGGCAGCCAGGTCGCCCAGATGCCGCAGTCGATCGCGACGCCGTGGCAGAACACGATGGTCTCGGGCTCGCGGACCCACGGCAGCATGGGCTCGTCGACCTGCCAGTGCAGCGGGCCGCGCGGTGTCTGCAGGATCATGTCGCCATACCTCTTGCTGCGATGGGGCCGCCGCTCACGCGTCGAAGCGGTCGAGCACCGCGCCGGGCCCCTGCGCCAGCGCGACGTAGTCCTTGCCGTCGAACACCTGCACGCCGTTGACCCAGACGCCGGCCACGCCGATGGCGCTGCGCACGATGCGGCTGCCCCCGCCCGGCAGGTCGTCGACCCGGCGCGGCTCGGAGACGCCCACGCGGGCGGCGTCGAACAGCATCAAGTCGGCCCAGGCGCCCGGCTCGATGCGGCCCCGCCCGGGAATGCGGAACTTGGTGGCCGGGTCGCTGGTCAGGCGGCGAACCGCCTCCGACAGCGAGAAGGTGCCGGTCTCGCGGACCCAGTGCGCCAGGAAGTGCAGCCCGAAGCCCGCGTCGCACAGGTACACCAGGTGCGCGCCGGCGTCCGACAGGGTGATCACGCCCGCGGGGTGTCGCAGCAGCGGCGCGACGCCGCGGTCGTCGTTCTGGAAGAGCTTGGCGATGAAGTGGGTGTCCAGCCCCTCGGTCGCGGCGCAGTCGAGGAAGTAGTCGAACGGGTCGCGCCCGGCCTCGCGGGCGAGCTCGGACACCGGCCGGCCGCGCAGCTCCATCGCCGTCCAGTCGCCGAAGAACAGGATGCCCTGCTTGGGGTCGGCCAGGTTCTCGCGGAAGCGCTGCCTGAACGCGGGGTCGGCGTAGATGGCCTGGAGCGCCTCCGGGGCGGCGCTCTTGATCCGGTCGAAGGCGTCGTGCGAGTACAGCAGGTAGGGGTCGCGCAGCGTGAAGTCGAAGGACAGCGGATGGCAGGCGGTCTCGATGTAGACCTCGTGCCCGCGCGCCAGCGCCTGCGCGCAGCGGTCGTAGTAGGACATGCCGCGCTCGGGCGCGGCACGGGTGTACATGGTCTGGACGGTGGAGATGAACATCGGCCGGCCGGTCTGCTCGGCGAACGACTCCATGTGGTCGGGCGTGGCGCGCGTGCCGGTCGCCATCATGAAGACGCCGCGGCCGTCCTCGGCCATCGCCGCGATCAGGTCGCGCAGCTCGTCGAGCGAGGCGATCGTGGAGGGCATCGGCGCGCCGGCGTAGCCGAAGTGGTTCGGCGAGAAGGACGACGCGAACCCGACCGCGCCCGCCTGCATCGCCTCGCGCACGAGGTCCTTCATGCGCGCCATCTCGGCCTCGGTGGGCACGTCGCGCGTCGAGGCCTCCTCGCCCATCACCGCGGTCCGGATGGTGGAGTGGCCCGCGAACACGCCGACGTTGAGGTAGGGGTGCTTGCGGCGCAGGTAGGCCATGTACTCGGGAAAGGTCTCGAAGCCCCAGTCGGTGCCGGTCAGCAGCGCGTTGAGGTCCATGCCCTCGACGACCGAGAGGTTCTTCATCATGGTCGCGCGCAGCGGCGCCGGGCAGGGCGCCACGCCGAAGCCGCAGTTGCCGATCAGCGCGGTGGTGACGCCGAGCGAGGGCGAGGGCGACAGGGTCGGATCCCAGGTGACCTGCGCGTCGAAGTGCGTGTGGACGTCGACGATGCCGGGCATCAGCGCCAGGCCCGTGGCGTCGACGGTCGTGCGTGCGCCGCCGGCCCAGCTGCCGACCTCGAGGATGCGGCCCTCGCTGACCGCCACGTCGGCGATGCGGCCCGGCGAGCCCAGGCCGTCGAACACGGTGGCACCGCGGATCAGGAGGTCGGCGTCGCGGGTCATGGGATGTCCTGGTCTCGTTGGGGGCGGCGGGCGTGCCCGACGCCCTCAAGCATCCGAGTGTGGCAGACATCGCGGACACGGCTCAACCGCGCGGATCGTTTATCGACGAACGAACACGCCACGGTGAAAGCGTCGCTGGACATGACGGACCGTCCGGGCTCTAATCGACCGACAATCCGCAAGGCCGCCCGGCACCACGGGCGGACGCACGCCGCAAGGCTCACAAGGAGGAGAGACCATGATCCGTTCACCCGTCCGCCTGCTGGCGGCCTTTGCCGCCGCGCTCGTGCTGTCCGCACCGGCCGCCGCGCAGCCCAAGCACCAGTGGAAGTTCGTGTCGATCATCCCGGCCGGCCAGGATGCGTTCATCGACCGGTTCAAGGAGCTGGCCGCCGAGATCGGCAAGCGCACCAACGGCCAGGTCGAGGTCAGCTTCTTCCCGGCGGGCGAGCTCCCCTACAAGGCGCCCGAGCACCTGCGCGTGACCGGCAAGGGCATGGTCGAGATGTCCGAGGTGGTCAGCAGCATGGCCTTCGGCGACGCGCCGGCGCTGCTGCTCGGCGACCTGCCCTTCATCGCGCTCAACGCCGCCGAGCGCAAGACGGTGCGGGGCATCGTGGAGCCCGACATCACGGCCGCGCTGGCCAAGCAGGGCGTCGTGCCGATCGCCAACGGCGCCTACCCGCCGCGCAACATCGTCACGCGCGCCCCGATCAAGAGCATCGAGGACCTCAAGGGCGTGAAGCTGCGCACCGCGGGCGGGCTGGAGGCGGAGTACGTGAAGCTGTGGGGCGCCTCGCCGTCCTTCGTGGTGTGGGCCGAGGTCTACCCGGCGACCCAGCGCGGCGTCGTCGATGGCGTGCTGACCGCGGCCGTCGCGATCGAGACCTCCAAGCTCTACGAGGTCGCACCGCACTTCCTGAAGATCGACGGGCCGGTCGCGACCTTCACCATCACGGTCAACAAGCCCGCCTGGGACAAGCTGACGCCCGAGCTGCAGACGCAGGTGAAGGCGGTGGGCGAGTGGTGGTCGGACCGCTGGCAGACCATGGTCGTCGAGGATGCCGACAACGGCGCAATCAAGCGCATGCAGGACAAGGGCCAGATCAAGAGCCTGGTGCAGGTTCCGGCCAGCGTGGCCGTCGAGACCCGCAAGGGGCTGGTGCCGGTCTACCGCAGCTACGTGAAGGAGAAGGTCGGCGCCGAGGGCAGCGCCACCCTCGAGAAGGTGCTGACCGCGCTCAAGGTCCAGTAGGCGCATGGGCCTGGGTCGACTCGCGGCTGCGCTCAGCCGCGCGGGCGCCGCCGTGGGCGCGATCGCGCTCGCGGCGATGATCCTGCTGATCACGGTGCAGGTGCTGTCGCGGCGCGTGCTCGCGTCGCCGATGGTGATCGCCGACGAGCTCTCCGGTTGGCTGCTGGTGATCTGCACCTTCTCGGCGCTCGGCTACGCGCTGCTCCACGGCGATCACATCCAGGTCACGCTGCTGTCGGAGCGGCTCCCGGCGCGCGTGCAGGCGCTGCTGCAGGTGCTGGGCGGCGTCATCGGCTCGGCGGTGACCGCGCTGCTGATGTGGCGCACCGGCGTGATGGCCTGGGACAGCTTCGCGGGCGGCACCTTCTCGATCGCCGGCTCCGGTCTGCCGCTGTGGCCGGTCCACGCGTTCATGCCGATCGGGTTCGCGATCCTGCTCGCGCAGATGGTCGTCATGACGCTCGCGGACGCCGCGCGGCTCGCCCGGGGTGCCCGATGAGCTGGGAAGTCGTCGCGACCATCTACTTCGGGGTGATGCTGGTCCTGCTGTTCGCGGGGGTCTGGATCGCGATCAGCCTGTCGGCCGCCGGCATCATCGGCATCATGATGGTCAAGCCGGCGCTGCTCGGCGGGCTGGAGTCGGTGGTCTGGAACACCGTCGACAACTTCGTGCTGACCTCGGTGCCGCTGTTCCTCTTCATGGGGACGGTGATCCTGCACAGCGGCATCAGCACGCGCTTCTACCGCAGCCTCGCGCTGTGGATGAACCGCGTGCCGGGCGGCCTCGCCCAGACCAACATCCTCGCGTGCTCCATCTTCGCGGCGCTGTGCGGCTCGAGCGTGGCCACGGCCGCCTCGATCGGCGCGATCGCGATCCCCGAGATGCAGCGGCGCGGCTACGGCGTGCGCCCCATGACCGGCACGCTCGCCGCGGGCGGCACGCTGGGCATCCTCATCCCGCCCTCGATCCCGCTGATCATCTACGGCTCCACGGTCAGCGAGTCGGTGGGGCGGCTGTTCGTCGCGGCCGTGATCCCCGGGCTGCTGATGGCGGTGCTGTTCATGGCCTACCTCGCGATCCACGCGCGGCTGCGCCCGCATGAGTTCGCGCCGCCCGACGCGCCGGTGCCCTTCGCCGTCAAGATGGCGGGGCTGTGGGACGTGCTGCCGCTGGTGCTGCTGGCCGCGCTGATCTTCGGCGGCATCTACGCCGGGATCATGACGCCCACCGAGGCGGCGGGCATCGGCGCGGTGGGCGCGGTGGTGATCGCCGGGCTGTACGGCGGGCTCACGATGGACGTGATCAAGCGCAGCCTGCTCGACACCTTGCGCACCAACGCGATGATCCTGCTGATCATCATCGGCGCGCAGATCATGTCGTTCGCGCTGGTGAGCGCGGGCATCCCGCGGGCGATCGTCGCCTCCATCCAGGCGATCAACGCGTCGCCCCAGGTGGTGCTGCTGCTGGTCTGCGTGATGTACCTGGTGCTGGGGTGCCTGGTGGACGCGCTGTCGCTGATGCTGCTCACGCTGCCGGTGGTGTTCCCGGTGATGATGGCGGCCGGCTACGACCCGCTGTGGTTCGGCATCGTGCTGGTGATCCTGCTCGAGATCGGGCTGATCACGCCGCCGGTCGGCATGAACCTGTTCGTGATCCAGGGGCTCGCCAAGACCACGCTGGGCAACGTGGGCTGGGGCTCGCTGCCCTACGTGCTGCTGATGATCTTCGGGGTGCTGATGCTGACGATCTTCCCGCAGATCGCGCTGTGGCTGCCGAGGCAGATGTTCTGACGGGGCGGGTGCGTCGCGGCGGGCCCGCCCCGCGCCCCTCAGGGCAGCCGGTACACCTTGCGCGCGGTGCCGGAGAACAACGCTGTCTTCTCGTCGGCGCTGTAGCCGGCCGCAATGCGCTTGAACGCGTTCCAGAGGCTGCGGTAGCTGCAGCTGCCCTTATCGACCGGGAAGTTGCTCTCGAACATGCAGCGGGTCGCGCCGAACGCGTCGATGCAGGTCTCGAAGTACGGGCGCCACGCGAGCGCGAGCTCGGCCGACGACGGCGGCGCGGGATGGGTGTGGAAGTCGAAGCCGGCGGTGTGCATCGCCAGGCCGCCGAGCTTCACGTGCACGTTCTCGCAGGCAGCCAGCCGGCGCACGCCCTCCTCCCACTCGATGAACACCTCGGCGCGGTGGCCCGCGTAGCGGCCGATGCCCAGCGGCCCGCCGACGTGGTCGAGCACCATCACCGTGTCGGGGAAGGCGTGGGCGAGATCGAGGAACTCCTCGAGCTGGGTGTGCAGCAGCCAGCCGTCGAAGCTCAGCCCGAGCGGCGCCAGCTGCGCGAAGCCGCGCCGGAACGCGGGATCGAGCAGCAGGCCGGGCGGCGGGTTGGCGCTGGTGGCCTTGATGCCGTCCGGATGCCAGGCCGAGCCGTTTCGCACGCCCTTGAAGCGCCCGCCCGCCGCGGCGACGTGCGCCTCGAGCGACCTGCGCGCGTCGTCGCCCAGGCGCAGGTCGACGTTGCCGACGATGCCCTCGCAGGCGCGCACCGGGCCGTAGGCGCCCGACGCGCTCATCGCGGCGACGCCGTTGACGAACTCGGTCTCGCCGAGCGACTTCAACGCCTGCGGCCCGTCCTGCCGGTACATCACGCGGCATTCGACGAACACGGTCGAGACGAGCCTGTGGCCGTCGCCGCAGTCGGCGAGCAGCTCGGGCAGCATGTAGCGGTCGGCGGCGCGGTCCCACAGGTGGTGGTGGGGGTCGACGATCGGGAGCTCGGGCTCGAGCACCTCCTCGCGCACGGAGCCGACCCAGTCGGGCCTCACCGGAATGAAATCGTTGGACGTCCCTGCCGGTCCGGCGCTGCCGCTCATCCGTGTCTCCCCGTCGTCTCGGACCCCGGCGCGCGGTCGGGCGTCGGGGCGCGGTGCCGGCCGGCGCCGCCGAGGCGGGCCGGGCTCGGCCCGTGCCGTCCGATCATAGGGGCAGGCGTCACGCACTGTCCATTGCGCTGAACCCAGGAACCGGGAGAACCAGGACATGACACCCACCGAACCGCCGCCGGCACAGGCTGCGCCGGGCGGCCCGCTGTCGGGCGTGCGCGTGCTCGAGCTCGGTACCTACATCGCCGCGCCCTACGGCTGCACCCTGCTCGCCGACCAGGGCGCGCGCGTCATCAAGGTCGAGCCGCCCGAGGGCGACAACCTGCGGCGCTATCCGTCGACGCTGCCCGCCGAGAGCCGCGCCTTCCTCGGGGTCAACCGCGGCAAGCAGGGCATCTCCCTCGACCTGAAGTCGCCCGACGGGCGTCGCGTGCTCGCCCGCCTCATCGACGACACCGACGTGCTGGTGCACAACTTTCGACCCAAGGTGCCGCCGCGGCTGGGCATCGACTACGAGACGCTGCGGGCCTCGCATCCGCGGCTGATCTACTGCGCGGTGTCGGGCTACGGGCGCAGCGGCCCGATGCGCAACACGGCGGGCTACGACCAGGTCCTGCAGACGATGAGCGGCATCTGCGCGATGCAGGGCAGCGCCGCCGAGCCGCAGATCGTCTACGGCTCGGTCGTCGACTACTACACGGCCTCGATGCTGGCGGGCGCGGTCGCCTCCGCGCTCTACCAGCGCGAGCGCACCGGCGTCGGCCGCTACCTGGACGTGTCGCTGCTGCGCAGCGCGCTCGCGATGCAGTCGAGCCGGCTGGTGTGGGCGGACGGCGAGGCGCGCGACGTCTACCGCGACATGCGCTCGGGCGGCGTCACCGGCCTGCACCCGACCCGGGCGGGCGCGCTGTACCTGTCGGCCAACACGCCGCACTTCTGGAGCGCGCTCTGCGAGCTGGTGGGGCTGCCCGCGCTCGCGCAGGATCCGCGCTACGACAGCGTGCGCAAGCGCGCCGAGCACGCCGCCGAGGTGGTGCCGCTGATCCGCGGCGCGCTGCGCGCGCGGACCGCGCTCGAATGGGAGCGGCACTTCGGCGAGCGCGTGCCCTGCGCCGCGTCACGCGAGGTCGAGGACATGTTCGAGCATCCGCAGGTGCTCGCCGAGGCGATGATCGGCCGCTACGAACACCCGACCGCGGGGGCCTACCGCGGCCTGGCGGGCGGCTACGCGCTCGTGGCCGGCGAGGCGCCGGCGGCCCGTGCCGCGGCGCCTGCGTTCGGCGAGCATTCGGACGCGGTACTCGCCGAGCACGGCTTCGGCGCGGACGAGATCGCGGCGCTGCGCGCCAGCGGCGCACTGAAATGACGGAGCCCGGCATGACAGCGACGACGGCGGCGACGCCCTGGGACGCCTACCTGACCGACCGCGACCGCGCGGTGATCAGCTCGGCGAAGTTCGGCCGGCGGATGGGCTTTGGCGCGCGTGCGGCGGTGATCGTCATCGACGCGCAGAAGTACATGGTCGGCGAGGCGGGCCGCGACCACCTGTGGCCCTCGAGCTGCGGCGACGTCGGTCGGCGCGCGGTCGCGGCGATCGCGCAGGTGGTCGGCGCGGCGCAGGCTGCCCGCGTGCCCTGTTTCTTCACACGCTTCGAGCTCGCGCCCGACGGCTCCGACATCGGCGTCTACGGACGCAAGCGCGACCTGCTCGAGCTCGACACCTGGTGCCTCGCGGGCACAGTCGGCGCGCAGCTCGTCGAGCAGCTCGCCCCCGCGCCCGGAGACATCGTGTTCGTGAAGAAGAAGCCCAGCGGCTTTCACGGCACGCCGCTGCTCGGCTACCTGATCGACCGCGGCATCGACACGGTGATCGTCACCGGCGGCGCGACCAGCAACTGCATCCGCGCGACCGTGTTCGACGCGTCGGCGCACAACTTCCGTACCATCGTGCCCCAGGAGGCGGTGTTCGATCGGATACCGATCTCGCATGCGATCTCGCTGTTCGACATGGACCGCCAGTTCGCCGACGTGATGCCGGTGGCGGACGTGATCCGCCGGCTGAGCGGGGCCGACACCGACGGCGGGCCGACCGATGCGCAGTAAGCTCTTCGTCCCCGCCTCGCGCCCCGAGCTGTTCGACAAGGCCCTGTCGGGCGCCGCCGACGCGGTGTCCTTCGACCTGCAGGACGCGGTCGAGGCCTCGCGCAAGCAGCAGGCCCGCGTGACGCTCGCCGCGTGGTTCGGGCGCGGCGTGCCGGCCTGCGGCAAGGTGATCGTCGTGCGCGTCAACCCGGCCTCGAGCGGGCACTTGGACGCCGACCTCGACGCGATCCTGCACCCGGGCCTCGACATCGTGAACCTGCCGTCGGTGGAGGACCCCCAGTCGGTCCGCGACGCGGTGGCCGCGGTCGAGCGCCTCGAGCGCGCGCGCGGCATCGGGCGCCCGGTGCGGGTGCTCGCCAACATCGAGTCGCCGCGAGGCTTGCGGCGCGCGGCCGAGATCGCCTGCGCCCACCCGCGCGTGATGGGGCTGCAGATCGGGTTTGGCGACCTGTTCGCGCCGCTTGGTATCGTCTCCGGCGAGCCGGCCGCGACGCAGGCCGTGAGGGTCGCGGTGAGGATGGCGGCCGGCGAGGCCGGCATCGATGCCTGGGACGGCGCCTTCGTGAGGATCGACGACCCCGAGGGCTACCGGCGCGACGCGCAGTCGGCCTGCGACCTCGGCTTTGCCGGCAAGAGCTGCATCCATCCGTCGCAGGTCGGGCTCGCCAACGCGGTGTTCCGCCCGTCGGACGCCGACATCGCGCACGCGCTGCGCGTGGTCCGCGCCGCGCGCGAGTCGCTCGCCCGCGGGGTCGGCGCCTTCGTGGTCGACGGCCGGCTGATCGACGGCCCCTTCATCGCGCAGGCCGAGCGCACCGTCGGCATCGCCCGCGAGCTGGGCCTGGTGCCGGACGCCGGGGCGCCCGCGCAGGAAGGCTAGGCGCCGCCCGCGGCCGCCCCGCCCCGCGCGGGCGCGGGATGGCGGACCCGCCAGTGGCGCGCGATGTCCGAGCGGCGGCAGATCCACACGCCGTCGTGCGCGAGCGCGTGGTCCAGGAAGCGGGCGAGCGCGCGCGCCCGCGCCGGCCGGCCCGAGAGCCGCGCGTGCAGGCCCACCGACATGATCCGCGGCACGGTGGCGCCCTCCTCGTGGAGCTGGTCGAAGCAGTCCCGCAGGTACGAGAAGAAGGCCTCGCCGTTGGGGAAGCCCCCGGCGGCTGCGAACTTGCCGTCGTTGGCGTCCATCGTGTAGGGCACCACGAGATGGTCGCGACCCGCGACCTGCACCCAGTAGGGCAGCTCGTCGTCGTAGCAGTCGCTGTCGTACAGGAAGCCGCCGTGCTCCACCAGCAGGCGCCGCGTGTTCTCGCCCGCGCCGTAGCGGCTGTACCAGCCCACCGGCCGCTCGCCGGTGAGGCGCTCGATGGTCGCGACCGCGCGTGCGATGGCGTCGCGCTCCTGCGCCTGCGTCAGCCGGAAGGGCTCGATCCAGCGGTCCCCGTGGCAGCAGAAGTCGTGGCCCGCGCGCGCCATCGCCTCGGCGACCCGCGGGTTGCGCTCGAGCGCCACGGCGGCGCCGAACACGGTGAGCGGCAGCGCGCGGTCGGCGAAGAGCTTGAGCAGGCGCCAGACCCCGACGCGGCTGCCGTACTCGTACATCGACTCGAAGGCGAGGTCGCGCTGGCCGGCGGGCACGCGGCCCCCGGGCGCCTCGGCCAGGCCCAGCTCGTGGCGGCCGTCGCCGTCCAGCACGGTGGCCTCGGCGCCCTCCTCGTAGTTGAGGGCGAACTGCAGCGCGATCCGCGCGCCGCCCGGCCAGTCGGCCCGGGGGGGCTGGTCGGCGTATCCGATGAAGTCGCGCATGGCGGTGGCCCGGGGACGGAGGCGGCAGGAGAGATCCGGATGGTGCCATGCGACGGCCGGACGGCGGGCGCGCTCACGCGATGGGCCCGACCCGCTCGAAGCGGAACGCCGTGCCGTAGCGCTCGAAGTCGCTGCTGCTAACGCCGTTGCGCGCCGAGCCCTCGAAGCGCGGCGGCGGCTCGGCGACCACCACGCGCACCACGACCGTGTCACCCGGTTTCACGAAACCGGCGTGCACCGCGGCGCAGGCGACCGCCGAGTCGCCGGTGTACAGGTCGGTGCCCCACACCGCGCCCTCGATCTCGCCGGTGACGCGGAAGTAGTAGCTCTGCCCGGGCGCGCCGCAGTGCTCGACCATGGTGCGTGGCGCCTCGTGCGCCAGCAGGCCCTGGTCGAGCAGGCGGGTCAGGTGGGCCTGCGCGAGCAGGCCGCGCCGGTCGAAGTACGCCACCAGCTCATGGATCACTTTCACGGTCGGGCCTCGCGGGCGGTGAGGTGGAGCACGCGGCCCTGGCGGGGCCGGAAAGCGGAGGGCGACTGCGACGGCGGCAGCAGCCACAGCAGCTCGAAGGGCATCGGCTCGTCGGGACAGACGACGTCGCCGTCGGTGATCACCACCACCGCCCGCACGAAGGGGTCCGCGGCGAGGTGGCGCAGCGCGGGCGACAGGTCGCTGCCGCCATAGCCGTCGATGCGCCGGCGGGCGAGGTCGGCGGGCGCGAGCAGGTCGTCGGCGGTCACGCCCGCGTCGCACTGCACCAGCCGCACCGAGTCGACGCCGAGCGCCTCGCAGAAGTCGCCGATCGCGCCCAGGGCGGCCGGCAGCGCGTCGGTCATCGAGCCGCTGGTGTCGAGCACCACGTTCAGCGTGGCGCTCTCGCGGCGGCGGCCGGCGAGCACGGCGTCCGCCACGCCCCAGGCGCGGCGCGACGCGCGCTCGAAGGTCCGCGGCCCCATCGCGACCGACTCGATCCAGCGCTGCACGGCGAGGTCGGCGGGCGTGCGCCACGCGCCACGCCGCGCGTCGACGTCCTCGCTGCGCGAGCCGGGCTCGAGCCCCATCCGCATGCCGAGCGCGCCCTTGAGCGAGCCTAGCGCGCGGGCGAGCGCGACACCGCGCTCCAGCGCCTCGCGGGCCCGGCGCTGGCGCTCGCGCTGCTGCGCGCCGTCCTCGCCGAACCAGTCGCGCTCCAGCGCATCGGCGAGCACGTCGCCGTCGCCGTCGGCGTCGCCCGGACGCCCCGCAGCCGGCCCGCCCGACTCCGGCCCGCCCGGCCCGTCGGTGCCCTGCCAGGCCCGGCGACGCCCCGCCCCGCCGGCCGGCCTTGCCTGCGCCTCGCGCTGCATCTCCAGCACGATCTCCTCGGCCGAGCGGTGGCGCGCGCCCGGCATGTCGAGGCCGCCAGCCGGGATCCGCGGCACGCCGAGCTCGGCGCGCAGGATGTCGTTGATGATGTAGTCGTGCGCAAAATTGAACTGCAGCCGGTCGCTGCCGAGCGCGCGCTGGTGGGTGCGCAGCGCGAGGTGGAGCATCTCGTGGGCGACCACGAACACCAGCTCGGCGTCGTCGAGCCGCGCGGCGAACTCGGGGTTGGCTACCATCCTGCCCGAGGCGAACACGCCCATCGTCGGTACGCGGCGGTCGATGTCCACGCGCGCCGCGGCGGCCAGCCCGGCCAGGCACGGAAAGGGCACGGTCGCCATGCGCAGCGCGCGGCGCACGCGCCCGAGCTGGCGCGAGGCATCTGCGCTCGCACCAGCGTGCGCCGCGGGCGGGGGCATCGCGCTCATGGCGCGGCCGCCCCGGCGGGCGCCGCATCCAGCCCCGCGACCCGCGCGAGCAGCGCCAGCATCGCGGCATCGCCGCCACGCTCGCCCCAGCGCTCGACGAGGTCGGCCACGACGGTCAGCTGCTGCTCGTCGGGCAGCGCGCGCAGGAAGCGGTCGACGCTCGCCGGATCCACCGGCGCGAGCCGGTCGTCGGCGAGGTGCTGGCGGATGCAATCGAGCACGAAGCACCTGGCCGACACGCCGTCGGGCAGGCTCGCCGGCTCGCGCAGGTAGTCGACCAGCGCGTGCATCGGCGCGATCGACTCCTCGGCGAGCGCGCAGAACACCGCGGCATCCTCGGGCGACAGCCTGCCGAACGCGAGTGCGCGCCGCGCCGTCGCGGTGAGCACGCCGTGCGAGGCCGCGAGGTCGAGCGCCCGCGACAGCGCCGTCCAGGCGCGCGGCGTGGAGAACGGCCCGGGCTCGTCCGGCATGGCGCGCAGCAGCGCCTGCGGCATGTAGTCGACGAAGCGGCGGATCTCCGGCCGGATGCCGTGCTCGGCGGCCCACTGCAGCCACTCGCCGACGTCGGCGCGCACGTTGAGGACCGTCACCCGGTTGATCAGCGCCGAGCTCATCGAGCGGACCAGCGCGCGGTCCTGCGCGCGGTTGCCCGCGGCCACCACCCAGGTGCCGCGCGGCAGCACGAACTCCCCGATGCGCCGCTCGAGCAGCAGCGAGTAGAACGCCTTCTGCACGTCGGGCGCGCAGGCGGGCAGCTCGTCGAGGAACAGGCAGAAGGGCTCTGCGCTCTCGGGCAGCAGCGCGCGCGGCGGGCAGAACACCGAGCGCTCGCCGACGATGCGCGGCACGCCGCTCACGTCCTCCGGCGCGATCTGGGTGCCGAGGAGCGAGCGGCACGCGAGGCCGGCTTCGCGCGCGGCCTGGTACACCATCTCGGACTTGCCGACGCCGGGCGGCGCGAGCAGGAGGAAGCTCGCCTCGTGCGCCATGCACTGGATGAGCTTCTTCGCCTGCCCGAGCGTGATCGACTCCTCGAGCGGGCTGGCCGAGCGGTAGGGAAGCGGAGCGTTCAAGAGCGTGTCCTTCCGGGTGCGAAATCGCGCTCGGCCGGAAACGCGGGACGCCCGCCGGGCGTTGACACGCCCTCGTCGGCGCGGGGGCG